>NZ_JADPKR010000001.1 GCF_023074055.1 Bradyrhizobium sp. 141 | reverse complement strand
TCGACCGGTGCTCCGAGCGTTCCGAGCGGGTATGGTACGAGCGGCAACGTCCTCACTGACGGCGCCGGCAACTCGACGGTCTACCTGCAGGGCGGCACGGTCAACGACGTGCTGAAGGCGATCGACCTTGCCACCGGCGTGCAGACCGCGACGATCAACGCCAACGGCACCGCGGGGCTTACGACGGCCACCGGCCAGACCAACTCGTCGATCAACGCCTCGGGCCAGCTCAAGCTCTCGACCGGCGTCAACGCCGATCTGTCGATCACCGGTACCGGCAACGCGCTGAATGCGCTCGGCCTCGCCGGCAACACCGGGACGGCGACCGCCTTCACCGCGGCGCGCACCTCGGGCGTCGGCGGCATCAGCGGCAAGACCTTGACCTTCTCCTCCTTCAACGGCGGCACGGCGGTCAACGTCACCTTCGGCGACGGCACCAACGGCACGGTCAAGACGCTCGATCAGCTCAACACCAAGCTTCAGGCCAACAACCTGACGGCGACGATCGACGCCAACGGCCTGTTGACGGTCTCGACCACCAACGACTACGCGTCCTCGACCATCGGTTCGAGCGCCGCAGGTGGTTCGATCGGCGGCACGCTGACCTCGTCGCTGACGTTCTCGACGGCTTCCACCCCCGTCCAGGATACGGTTGCCCAAACGTCGCGCGCGAACCTGGTGTCTCAGTACAACAACATCCTGAACCAGATCGACACGACCTCGCAGGACTCCTCGTTCAACGGTGTCAACCTCTTGAACGGCGACCAGCTCAAGCTGGTGTTCGACGAAACCGGCAAGTCGAACCTCAGCATCACGGGCGTGACCTACAACTCCAAGGGTCTGGGCCTTGCTGCGTTGACCAGCGGTGTCGACTTCATCGACAACTCCGCGACCAACAAGGTGCTGTCCAACCTGAACGCCGCGTCGAGCACGCTGCGCTCGGAAGCTTCGAGCCTCGGCTCGAACCTCTCGGTGGTGCAGGTTCGTCAGGACTTCAACAAGAGCCTGATCAACGTGCTGCAGACCGGTTCGTCCAACCTGACCCTGGCCGACACCAACACCGAAGCGGCCAACAGCCAGGCGCTGTCGACCCGCCAGTCGATCGCGGTCTCCGCGCTCTCGCTGGCCAACCAGTCGCAGCAGAGCGTGCTGCAGCTGCTCCGCTAACAAAGCGGACGACATCGCAAGACGATTATTGCGGCGGGGCTTCGGCCCCGCCGCTTTCTTTTTGTACCTGCATCAAAGTGCCGCTCGACAAGGTGGAAGGGATGCGTGCGGATGCAGCCAATTGCTCACTCTGAGTTATGGTTGACAAGTCGCAAACGCCTCGTCGTTGCACCAAAAAACATCATCCTTTCATGACGATATGGCCAAGCAAGATCCGGCTCCAAACGCGCGTATGGTGAATCCGGGCAAGGACTGCCGCGACACGCTTCATGCTTTGTTAGCCGTCTGCGTTCACCGTCCCGGCATCGATTAATCCTAATCGAAGTTTGTTTGTTGCGTTGCGTACCAGAAGGGTAACACTCAATGTCCGGTATCGTCCTCTCTTCGTCGGTTCGTCAGAACCTGCTCTCCCTCCAGTCCACCGCTGACCTCCTCGCCACCACACAGAGCCGTCTGTCGACCGGCAAGAGCGTCAATTCGGCTCTGGACAATCCCACCAACTTCTTCACCGCACAGTCGCTCGACAACCGCGCCAGCGACATCAACAATTTGCTCGACGGCATCGCCAACGGCGTGCAGGTGCTGCAGGCCGCCAACACCGGCATCACCTCGCTGCAGAAGCTGATCGACAGCGCCAAGTCGATCGCCAACCAGGCGCTG
>NZ_JADPKR010000076.1 GCF_023074055.1 Bradyrhizobium sp. 141 | reverse complement strand
AACAACAGGCCAAAAATTACATCCAACTCCGCCGCCTCGCCCCAACAACGACCGGCCAGAACAAGAAAACCCTCCATTTCAAGGTTTTTCAGCAGACTGTTAGGCGGCAACAATCAAGGGTTCTTTCGCAGGTTTGGTGCAGGGTGCGGGTTCGCGCCGAATGCTAATAAAAGTCGGAATCGCATGCATAAAGTCGTGAGAAGCCTGATGGCCGAGTTGATCCGGCCTGGATGACGCAGGAGGATTCGCCGCACACAGACGAACCGCCGGTGCCGGTCGCGAGCCAAATCCTGGTGATAGACCGGGAAGGATCAGCTCCGAGTCTAAACGGCATCGTCAACTTAATGAAGCGTGGATACTGTGCGATGACGGGCTATGACAGAGCGTGACCCACTCTACCGCCGCGCCATCGCTTCCCGAGATCATCGCCCATGCTGTCTGGCTGTATTTCCGGTTTCCTCTCAGTTTGCGAATGGTCGAGGACTTGCTGGCGGCACGAGGGATTATTGTCTCGCATTAGACAGTCCGGCTTTGGGCAGAGTGCAAATTCCGAGGCATGTCGCCCCCTTGTTCCGAGATGGTCTCGCCCCCCCGGGGATGTCCCGATCGTTGTTGAACTAGGTGTTCAGTCCCGAGGTCAAGTGGATGGGATCGAGCCTGAAGCGGTCTGGCTCGTTTGCCCAAGCTGTACATATGGCTTCGTAGGGTGTGAGGCCGCGTAGCGTCTTCAGCCGCTTGACGAAGTTGTAGCCACCCAGGAAGGCGCCGAGGTGATCTTCGAGTTGGCGCTTGGTCTCATAGTGGTATCGCCGGACGGTTGCCTCCTTCAGTGTTCGGTTCATCCTCTCGACCTGACCGTTGGTCCAGGGATGGTTGGGCTTGGTGAGACGATGCTCGATGCCATGCCCCCTGCATGTCCGGTCGAAAGGATGGCCGCGCCACGTGGCGGTTGGACCTGATCGGTTCTTGGTCAGGTCGGCGAATTGGATGCCGTTGTCGGTGAGCACGGTGTGGATTTTGTAGGGGACAGCCATGACCAGGTCGTTGAGGAAAGCCCTGGCGGTGGCAACCGTCGCCTTCTGCATCAGCCGAGCGAAGGCGTACTTCGAGGTGCGGTCCACAGCCACAAAGAGGTAGAGCTTGCCCTCCTCGGTGCGGACCTCGGCGGTGTCGATGTGGAAGTAGCCGATCGGATAGGCCTTGAAAGGCTGCTTGGCCGGCTTGTCACCGACGACCTCGGGCAGGCGGCTAATCCCGTGGCGTTGCAGGCAACGGTGCAAGGATGACCGCGTCAGATGGGGGATAGTCGCCTGCAGAGCGTAGAGGCAGTCATCGAGAGGCAGCAGCGTGTGCTTGCGGAACGCAACGACCGTCGCCTCCTCCTCTGCCGTTAGAACCGTCGAACGCACGATCTTCGGACCCATCAGCGCATCGTGAACAAAGGTCCGCTTGCGCCACTTGGAGACCATCTTCTGATTAAGACCGTGCTGCGCGGCTAGATCTTTGAGCGGAGCCTTCGATCGCTGTATCGCTGCTCGGATGGCGTGCGTGGTCGTGGCGCTGCCGTGAAGTATCTGTCCCATAACCCCTCCCGGAATGAGGGATCAGCTTGGCTGATTCCCCCACACTCCGGGACCAGACACCTAGGTCGGGCCGACGTCGCCGGAATGAATGTTACGCGGCCCTCGTGATGGGCACGGGGTTGATCGTCATGCGATCGTGGTGAGCTTGAGGGGCCGCACGCAGAACCGACAATTGCTTATGCGCCTTCAATCGTCCGAAGCCCTTGTTCGCCTCGATCATGCCGGCCGCGACCCATCGCAGGGCCATACCGGCATCCCGCCAGCGTTTGACGTTGCGTGTGACGCGGCGAATGATGCCCATCATGTTCTCGGCGATGTTGGTACAGGCGAGCGATCGACGAAGCTCCTTCGGCAGCTTCAACCGGACGACGGTCAGGATTTCGTCGAGGCCTT
>NZ_JADPKR010000072.1 GCF_023074055.1 Bradyrhizobium sp. 141 | reverse complement strand
GAACTGGATGCGGCAAGAGGTCCAGAGGGCTGGACGTCGCGCAGACCTTGTTGGTCGCGATGCGCAAGTACTTGGCCGTGGTGGCGAGGCTGCGATGACCGAGTAGTCACGATTCATAATGCACCTCGGCTAACTCATTGAAAGTCAAGGACCCGCTGCGTGGTATTTTGTGTTAGCGGAGGCTTCCGACGCTTTCCCTTGGCGAAACCTGCCAAGTCCTCGGCCCTGATCACCCAAGGCGCGCCCGCGCAAGCTTGTCGGCCTTTGATGTCGCCGCGGCGGAGCATACGCAAGGCCGTCATGTTGCAGACGCCGATGAGTTTTGCTGCCGCTTCGAGCGTAATTTCGCCGCGCTCCGCCCACTCGCCGTCGCGGAAGACGGCGATGTCGTGGTGATTGCGGAAGCCGCACACGCGCTCTTGCGTCCAGGCATTGCCGTGCCCGGTCTCCACGCCAGCGCGATTGAGCAGGCGCGCGATCTGCCGATCGGGCATCAGCCGCGCCAGCTCACGCACGAGTGCGATCGTGTCGTCGGGGATGCGTGGATTGTGCCGGCCGGCCGCATTCAGTCGCTGTTTGACTTGCAGTTGGGTATGATCGCCGCCTTGCCAGTGCAGGACCGCATGGATGATTGCGCCG
>NZ_JADPKR010000081.1 GCF_023074055.1 Bradyrhizobium sp. 141 | reverse complement strand
GGATCGGCGTGCATGTCGGGATCGACGCCGGAGGGCGGGCAGAGCACGCCGTCGGACTTTGCCAATTTGTCGCCGAGCGGTTCCCGGGACTGGCCGGTGGTGGTGCCGTCGGCCTGGCGGTTGGGCCGATCCTGCGGCGTGCAGTTCGCGGCATGTTGCGGGGATGGCGGCGCGGTCGCTTGCGGCGGCGTCGCCGGGGCGGGCGGGGCCTGCGCGATCGCGCTGCCTGAAGCGGCGATCAGGAGGCCAGCCAGAATGATGTTTGATGTCGTGCGCATGGGAGGGAAACGCGCAGCTCGCGCGCCCCGTTCCCTGCCCGCATGATCACGATTTGCGGTAGCGGATCAGCGAAAAGTGCCCCATCGGCGGCATCGGGCGGCGCTCGGCCAGCGTGATGCCGCCGTGTCGGGCCGCCCAGCCCTCGAGGCGGGCCCACGGGAATTCCGGGCGCCAGCCGAGGCGGCGGGCGACGGGCGCGAAGGCCAGCTCGAACAATTTTCGCGGGCCGGTCTCGGCGCCGATGTGGTTGACGAGGATCAGCTCGCCGCCGGGCTTGAGCACGCGCACGAACTCGTCGAGCGTGCCTTCGGGATCGGGCACGGCGGTGATGACATATTGCGCGACCACCGCGTCGAAGAAGTTTTCGGGGAAGGCGAGGTTTTTCGCGTCCATCACCGAGAGCACTTCGACGTTGGAGAGGCGCAAGCTCCGCACGCGCGCCTGCGCCTTGCGCAGCATCGGCTCGGATATGTCGACGCCGCAGATCTTCGTGGTGCGCGAATAATCGGAGAGCGAAAGCCCGGTGCCGACGCCGACATCGAGGATGCGGCCGCCGATACGGTCGGCCTCGGCGATGGTCGACTGCCGGCCGGCGTCGAACACCTTGCCGAACACGAGATCATACACCGGCGCCCAGCGGCCATAGGCCTTCTCGACCCCGGCCCGCGAGATGTCTGCTGCCATGCCCCCTGCCCTAACAAAAACCCTGGAGAGTAATAGCCGTTGCTGAGATCAAATCCAGCCCCGCGCGCGATCTGAGCGTCTCCCGCTTGCGGGAGAGGTCGACACGCTCGCAAGAGCGTGGCGGGTGAGGGCTTTATCCCCTTGCGAGATATCGCCTGAGGAAAGAGCCCTCTCCCCAACCCTCTCCGGCAGGCGGGAGAGGGAGCGCACTTCCGGCGTCGCGAGAGTGCCGTCCGATCTCATGATGTTCAGCCGCGCACCGCTTCGGCGAGCGGCCTCGCTGTGTTGCTCGCGACCTTCGCGGCGGCGCTCTGGATGAAACCGCCGCCGAGCACGCGCGCCTGCCCCGAAGGCGCGTCGTAGAACACGCAGGCTTGTCCCGGCGAGACGCCTTCCTCGCCGGCGACGAGCTCGACCTCGTAATGGCCATCTCGGCCGCGCAGCCATGCCGGCTGCGGACTGCGGGTCGAGCGCACGCGCACGAACAGCTCGAGGCCGCCGCCGATGGCGGGATCGATGTCACCGTCGCCGATCCAGTTGACGTCGCGCAAGGAGATGCGGTGCATCTTGAGGGCATCGCGCGGGCCGACGACGACGCGGCGGTTAGCTGCCTCCAGCCGCACCACGAACAGCGGCGCGTGAGCTGCGATGCCGAGGCCGCGGCGCTGGCCGACGGTGAAATTGGCAATGCCGTTGTGCCGGCCGAGCACACGCCCGTCGAGATCGACGATGTCGCCGGGATCCATCGCGTTCGGCCGCAGGCGGGTGATGATGTCGGTGTAGCGGCCCGTCGGCACGAAGCAGATGTCCTGGCTGTCGTGCTTGTCGGCGACGCTGAGGCCATAGCGCCGCGCGAGCTCGCGCGTCTCCGGCTTGGTCATGTCGCCGAGCGGGAAGCGCAGGAAGTCGAGCTGCTCGCGCGTGGTCGCGAACAGGAAATAGCTCTGGTCGCGATCGGCGTCGGCCGCGCAGACCAGCGCGCGCGAGCCGTTGTCGAGACGGCGCGAGGCGACGTAATGGCCGGTGGCGAGCGCGTGGGCGCCGAGCTCGCGCGCGGTCTTCAGGAGGTCGCGGAATTTTACGCTGCGGTTGCACTCGATGCACGGCACCGGCGTTTCACCAAGGGCGTAAGAGTCGGCGAAATTGTCGATGACGGATTCGCGAAAGCGATCCTCGTAGTCGAGCACGTAATGGGGAATGCCGAGTTTTGCCGCGACGTCACGCGCGTCGTGGATGTCCTGGCCGGCGCAGCAGGCGCCCTTGCGATGGGTCGCCGCGCCATGGTCGTAGAGCTGCAGCGTGATGCCGACGACGTCGTAGCCTTCCGCCTTCAAGAGCGCAGCCGTCGTCGAGGAGTCGACGCCGCCCGACATGGCGACAACGACCCTGGTGTCCTCAGGACGGCCTTCGAGATCCAGACTGTTGAGCATGGGCCTTAAGGGTTGTGGCGGCGACGTGCGGCGATCCGCGATTTCATGCTTCTCGCGGGACATCGGCGATCCCCGGGAACTTTAGTTCCCAAAAGGCACGATCGCCCGGTC
This sequence comes from Bradyrhizobium sp. 141, assembly GCF_023074055.1. Classification (GTDB taxonomy): domain Bacteria; phylum Pseudomonadota; class Alphaproteobacteria; order Rhizobiales; family Xanthobacteraceae; genus Bradyrhizobium. The sequence goes on along the minus strand of NZ_JADPKR010000081.1, from coordinate 225,999 downwards.
GAAAGCGGCTGAGAGTAACCTCTTTAATATAGGCGGCATTCCAGTGAAGCAATCACAGGGGCGGCCAGCTTAGGGCAATTCTTGCCGGGGAGGCAGAAATGGCGGGGTCGCAGCAGGCCCCGCGACGGTGCCTTCGAAACATCAAGCAGTTGATTTTGCTATACAAATACCCCCGAGACGACGCTGGCCCGCTCCTTGCTCCCTGATTACCGAAGATGTTTCCAAGGGGTCGCCTGTGGTCGGTCGTACGTCAGATGTCGTGGCAAGCGTGCAGGTTTCGAGCGCGCAGCAAAAGCCTGCCCGGTCGCAGAGCTCCAAAGAGCCGTCCGCGGACGATAGCTTCGGCTCGCTGGTCGACAGCAACACCCAGGCGATCAGCACCAATGCGGCCTCGCAGGCCCAGGATAGCGCGCCGTGGCGCAGCGATTCGTCCTCGTCCTCCGCGGACAAGGGCCCGCGCGACACCTCGTCCACGGATCCGTCCTCGCAGAGCAGGGCGAGCGACGACACCGACACATCCGCGCCCAGGAACGACAAGACGAGCGATACCACCACCGATCCGGCCAAGGACGCCGGCAAGGACAAGGTCAAGGACAAGTCCGAGACATCCGACGCCAAATCATCTGATACGTCCGAGGAGACCAAGGGCGACAAGACCGAGGCCACCGATGGGCTCGCCGTCTCCGTCGATGCCGCGGCGGCTGCGCCGACTGACGCAGCGCAGGCCGCCTTGCCGGATCCCAACGCGATCGTGGTTGCCGCGCCCGTCGTCCCGGCCGATCCGAACGCGACTGCGAACCAGGCCGTCACTTCCTCGCCGCTGACGATCGCCGCCGCCGGCATCGCCGCCAGCGCCTCGACCGCGGCCCAGATCGCAGGCCCCAAGACCGACACCGCCACGCCGGGAGACAAGAGCGCCAAGACCGCCGTCGCCAAGGTCGACGCCGACACCTCGGCGACACTGGCCGATGCCGCGACCGGTGCAACCGACGCGACCGACGCCAAGCCGAACGGCGGACTGATCCCCGCCAATCCCGGCACGCCGAAGACCTCGTTCCAGGCCGTCGCCGCCGCGCAAGGACAGTCCGACGTCTCCGATATCGGCCAGGACACCGGCAAGGCGAACGCGGCCACGGCGCCAGCGCCGGGCGCTGCGACCGCCAACGCCGCCGCGCATCCGCAAACCTCCAAACCGCAGGCAGATGGCGCCGCGACCGAGGCCAAGGCCGGTACCGCCGACCGCACCGCCGATGCGACCCAGGGCGCGCCGACCACGCCTGCTCATGCGGGCACGCAAGGCCCGATCGCCCCGACCGACACCAGCGCGCAGGCCGCCTCCGCCGTGCAGGCGCCGCTGACCAATACGACCTCGACCGCCTCCGCATCGACCGCGACGCTGACCGCGACCGCGGCCACCGCGACGGCGGTGCCGATCAACGGCGTTCCGGTCGAGATCGCGGCCGCCATCCGCTCCGGCAGGTCCCGCTTCGACATCAGCCTCGATCCGGCCGAGCTCGGCCGCATCGACGTTCGCATCAACGTCGACCGCGCCGGCAACGTCACCTCGCATCTCACCGTGGAGAAGCCGGAGACGCTGCAGATGCTGCGCCAGGACGCGCCGCAATTGCAGCGCGCGCTCGACGATGCCGGCCTCAAGACCGGCAGCAACGGGCTGTCCTTCAGCCTGCGCGACCAGAATTCATCGGGCCAGAACTCCGGCCAGAACAACGACAATGGCGGCAATGCCCGCCGGCTGATCATCAGCGAGGACGACACCGTTGCTGCCGCACCCGTCGGGCGCGGCTACGGCCGCATGTATGGGCCGAGCAGCGGCGTCGACATCAGAGTGTAAGGAGTATTGGAAATGACCACGACTGGCGCCACCGCCCCTTCCGTCGTCTCCGGGACGACCGACCTCCCGAAATCCTCCTCGTCGAACTCGCTGGGCTCGACCACGGGATCGACGCTCGCCGGCAACTTCCAGACCTTCCTGACGCTGCTGACGACGCAGCTGCAGAACCAGAACCCGCTGGATCCGCTCGACACCAACCAGTTCACCCAGCAGCTGGTGCAGTTCGCCGGCGTCGAGCAGCAGCTCAAGACCAACGATTCGCTGGCCCAGCTCGTCACCCTGCAGCAGACCACGCAGGCGACCCAGGCGCTGGGCTTCGTCGGCAAGACCGCCCTGGTCGACGGCTCGACCGCGACCATGACGAAGTCGTCGGCGACCTGGCATCTCAACGTGCCCAGCGACTCCACCGTCGACATCACCGTCGCCAATGCCAGCGGCCAGACCGTGTTCACCGGCAAATATACCGCCGCCGCCGGCACCGACATTCCCTTCACCTGGAACGGCATGGGCAATGACGGCACGCAATGGCCCGACGGCAAGTACACGATCTCGGCCACGGGCAAGGATGTCGCGAACAACAATGTCGGCATCGCCGCCCAGGTGCAGGGCGTGGTGTCGTCGGTCGACCTGACCCAGTCGCCGCCGCTGCTCACCATCGACGGCGCCAGCTACACCCTGAGCCAGGTGAAGAGCATCATCGCCACCGCCAGCAATTGAGGAACGTCCGCGCGCCAAACATTCGGTGTCATCCCGGCCTAGTGCGCAATTGCGCACGGGGGCCGAGATCCATAACCACGGGAAGACATTTGGCGAAGATTCGTGGTTAGGAAGTCATTCCTGGTACTGCTACCCGCGTCTCCTCGATAAATCTCGCGGTATGGTCCCGGCGCCCCGTGCGCAATTGCGCACTAGGCCGGGACGACAGCTGAGAGAGCCGTTACAGGCTCCATTCGTTAGTAAAGTATTTACAAACTGCCCCTCGACCGGCCCGGATGCCGGCCGAGACGAGCGCGTTCCAGCCATTTTCAACGAGAATTGTATTGAAGCCTTAGGCTTAGCGGATTTTTAAGCCGCCGGGCGTAGGGTTACGGCGTGAGTTCAGTGGTTGAGAGTTTGTGAGTACGCCATGACAGAACCCCATCGCCCGAGGGTAAAATACGTCATCGGGCCGGACGGTAGTCCGTTGACGATCGCGGATCTACCAGCACCCGGCACCAAACGCTGGGTCATCCGCCGCAAGGCCGAAGTCGTCGCCGCTGTCCGTGGTGGACTTCTTTCGCTCGAGGAGGCCTGCAGCCGTTACACCCTGACGGTCGACGAATTCCTCTCCTGGCAGTTTTCCATCGACCAGCATGGTCTGGCGGGTCTTCGCACCACCCGTATCCAGCAATATCGCCAGTAAGGCGATCCGGAAAACTGCGGCTTTTGACGAAAATCGGCCTCGCCCTGCGAGGCCGATTTTTTTCATATCGCTCTTTGGCGCTACTTTTGTCCGACCTCTTAACCTTCGTTAACCATATCGAAACCATCCCCTAGGCAATAATTGCCCAGTCGGCCTTTCCGTTGAAAGCGGCCGAATCTGTTGGGGCGGTTGCTTGCAAGGTCTTGCTGACTTTTTGAAGAGTATCGGCGCCGCCCGGTTCGGGGCGATGATCGCGGTCACCGCCGCGCTCGTCGGCTTTTTCGCGTTCGTCATCATGCGCGTCACCACGCCGCAGATGACGACGCTGTTCACCGACCTCAGCGTCGAGGATTCCTCCGGCATTATCAAGGACCTGGAACGCCAGGGCATCCAGTTCGAGATCCGCAACGAGGGCTCCATCATCATGGTGCCCAAGGACAAGGTCACGCGGCTGCGGATGAAGCTCGCCGAGGGCGGCCTGCCCAAGGGCGGCGGCGTCGGCTACGAGGTGTTCGACAAGTCGGACGCGCTCGGCACCACCTCTTTCGTCCAGAACATCAATCACCTTCGCGCCCTGGAAGGCGAGCTCGCCCGCACCATCCGCGCCATCGACCGCATCCAGGCTGCCCGCGTCCATCTGGTGCTGCCCGAGCGCCCGCTGTTTGCGCGCGAGGCGCCGGAGCCGTCGGCCTCGATCGTGGTGCGCGTCCGCGGCGCGCTGGAAGCCCAGCAGATCCGCGCCATCCGCCACCTCGTCGCCTCCGCCGTCAACGGCCTGAAGCCGCAGCGGGTCTCGATCGTCGACGAAGCCGGCCAGCTGCTGGCCGACGGCGCGGCGGCCGATCCGGAGCAGGCGGTCGGCGACGAGCGCCGCATCTCCTTCGAGAAGCGGATGCGCAAGCAGGTCGAGGACATCGTCTCCTCCGTAGTCGGCTCGGGCCGCGCCCGCGTGCAGCTCGCCGCCGATTTCGACTTCAACAAGGTTACCCAGACCTCGGACAAGTTCGATCCCGAAGGCCGGGTGCTGCGCTCGAGCCAGACCCGCGAAGAGCAGAGCATGACCGCCGACAACAACGGCCAGGTCACCGTCAACAACGAGCTGCCCGGCAACCAGCAGAACAACGGCGTCGCGGCCAAGGACCAGAGCAAGAAGAGCGAAGAGACCAACAATTACGAGATCTCCCGCACCACCAAGACCGAGGTGACCGAGGCCGGCCGGGTCAACCGCATCTCGGTCGCGGTGCTGGTCGACGGCATCTATTCCAAGAACGAGAAGGGCGAGCTGGCCTATCAGGACCGCACCAAGGAGCAGCTCGACCGCATCGCCGCGCTGGTGCGCTCGGCCATCGGCTTCGACCAGAAGCGCGGCGACCAGGTCGAGGTCGTCAATCTGCGCTTTGCCGATGCGCCCTCCACCGCCCCGATCGGCGAGCCCTCAGGCTTCCTCGGCATGCTCCAGTTCACCAAGGACGACGTCATGTACTTCGTCGAGCTCGGCGTGATGATGCTGCTCGGCCTGATCGTGCTGTTCCTGGTGATCCGCCCGCTGGTCAAGCGCATCCTCGCCTCCGACGAGGTCGCCGCCGCCATCTCCGGCGTGCTCACCGGCCCAGCGGCTTCCGAAGAGGCCGCGCCGGCCGCCCAGCCGCTCCTGCCGAGCGGCGCCGCCAGCGCGATCGACGTCGCCACCATCCAGGGCCAGGTCCACGCCCAGTCCGTTCATCGCGTCGGCGAGCTCGCCGAGCGCAACCCCAACGAAACCGTCGCCATCGTCCGCCAATGGCTGAGCGAATCCGCAAAATAGCACGAGAAGTGATCTGACATGGCCGCCGCATTGCAAAACGCCAACAGCAACGACATCACCAGCGTGATCTCCACGCTCGGTCAACGTGCCAACACAAGGTCAAAGGACGGCAAGCCGGCCGAACAATTGGCCGGACCGAAGCGCGCCGCGATCCTGATGCTCGCGCTCGGCGAGCAATATGGCGGCAAGATCTGGGGCCTGCTCGACGACGACGAGGTGCGCCAGCTCTCGCTGGAAATGTCGACGCTCGGCACCGTCGAGGTCGACACCGTCGAAGACATGCTGCTCGAATTCGTCTCGCGCATGTCGGCCTCCGGCGCGCTGATGGGTAATTTCGACGCCACCGAGCGGCTGCTCCAGCAATATCTGCCGCCGGAGCGCGTCAACGGCATCATGGACGAGATCCGCGGCCCTGCCGGGCGCAACATGTGGGAAAAACTCTCCAACGTGCAGGAAGAGGTTCTCGCCAACTACCTCAAGAACGAATATCCGCAAACCATCGCGGTCGTGTTGTCGAAGCTGAAGCCGGAGCACGCCGCGCGCGTGCTCGGCATCTTCCCGGAGGAGCTCGCGCTCGACGTCGTCAACCGCATGCTGAAGATGGAAGCGGTGCAGAAGGAGGTGATCGAGAGCGTGGAGAAGACGCTGCGCACCGAATTCATGTCCAACCTGTCCCAGACCCGCCGCCGCGACGCCCACGAGGTGATGGCTGAAATCTTCAACAATTTCGACCGCCAGACCGAAACCCGCTTCATCACCTCGCTGGAAGAAGACAACCGCGAATCGGCCGAGCGCATCAAGGCGCTGATGTTCACCTTCGACGACCTCGTGAAGCTCGATTCCGGATCGGCTCAGACCTTGATGCGCAACGTCGACAAGGACAAGCTCGGCGTCGCGCTCAAGAGCGCCAACGAGGACGTCCGCAACTTCTTCTTCGGCAACATGTCCTCGCGCGCGGCCAAGATGCTCCAGGACGACATGGCGGCGATGGGCCCGGTCCGCCTGCGCGACGTCGATGAGGCCCAGGCGCTTCTGGTCAACCTCGCCAAGGACCTCGCCGCTAAGGGCGAGATCATGCTGACCAAGAACCGCGCCGACGACGAACTGGTGTATTGATGGCCGCTCCGGCGAAATTCCTGTTCGATACCGACTTCGCGGCGCCCGAGCGGGCGACGCGCGAGAAGGCCGCGACCGCCGCCGAGATCGCCCAGAAGGTCGCGGAAGCCGAAGCGCGCGCCTATCAGGAAGGCTTTGCCGCCGGCCAGCGTGAAGCCAAGGCCGAGAGCGACCGCCGCGTCGCGCTCGCCATGGAAGAGATCAACATCGGCATCCGCGGCATCTCGGCCGGTATCGGCAACATCGAATCGAAGATGGAAACCGAGGCGGTCGACGTCGCGGTGGCGGTCGCGCGCAAACTGTGCGCCGACCTCGTCGCCGCGGAGCCGCTCGGAGAGATCGTCGCGCTGGTCAAGGACTGCTTCTCGCATCTGGTCGCGACGCCGCATCTCGTCGTCCGCATCAACGATGCGCTCTACGACGCCGCCCGCGACAAGATCGAGCGGCTCGCCAAGCAGAGCGGCTTCGAGGGCCGGCTGGTGATCCTGGCCGAGCCGGAGATTGCCACCGGCGACTGCCGGATCGAATGGGCCGATGGCGGCGTCGTGCTGGAGCGCGGCGCGATCGCGGCCAAGATCGACGAAATGGTCGGACGCTATGTCGCGTCCCGCAGGGGGAGTTAACCCATGAGCGACACCGACGGACAGGTCCCGCTGCCCGATCTCAACGGCCCGATGCCGCCTGCCGGCACGGACGTCGGCTACAACGAGGACGAATATGCGGCGCGCGCCGCCGCCGACCTCGAGGCCGTGTTCGACGTGCCGGTCCAGGTCTCGGCGGTGCTCGGCCGCTCCAAGATGGACGTCAGCGAGCTCCTGAAGCTCGGGCCCGGCACCGTGCTCGAGCTCGACCGCCGCGTCGGCGAGGCCATCGACATCTATGTCAACAACAAGCTGGTCGCCCGCGGCGAAGTCGTCCTGGTCGAGGACAAGCTCGGCGTGACCATGACCGAAATCATCAAGACCGAACGCACGTAACTATCTTGAGCATGATCTATCGGAAAAACGCTTTCGGATCATGCTGACGCGGACACAAGGAACGACGCGCGGCAGCGCGACCAGACGGACAGGAGACTGACATGCGGCTTCTCATCGTTGGCACATTGAAGGGCCAGCTCACCACCGCCACCAAGATCGCGATGGACAACGGCGCCACCGTGACCCACGCCGAGGATCACGAGCAGGCGATGCGCGTGCTGCGCGGCGGCAAGGGCGCCGACCTCCTGCTGGTCGACGTCGCGCTCGACATCCGCGACCTCGTGATGCGGCTCGAAGCCGAGCACATCCACGCCCCGATCGTCGCCTGCGGCATCACCAACGACGCCCGCGCCGCGGTCGCGGCGATCCACGCCGGCGCCAAGGAATACATCCCGCTGCCGCCCGACCCCGAGCTGATCGCCGCGGTGCTCGCGGCCGTCGCCAACGATTCCCGCGAGCTGGTCTATCGCGACGAGGCGATGGCGAAGGTGATCAAGCTGGCGCAGCAGATCGCGGGCTCCGACGCCTCGGTGATGATCACCGGCGAGTCCGGCACCGGCAAGGAGGTGCTGGCCCGCTACGTCCACACCCGCTCGGCGCGCGCCAAGCGTCCCTTCATCTCGATCAACTGCGCCGCCATCCCCGAGCATCTCCTGGAGTCCGAGCTGTTCGGCCACGAGAAGGGTGCCTTCACCGGCGCGGTCGCGCGCCGCATCGGCAAGTTCGAGGAGGCAACCGGCGGCACGCTGCTGCTCGACGAAATCTCGGAGATGGACGTCCGCCTGCAATCGAAATTGCTGCGCGCGATCCAGGAGCGGGTGATCGACCGCGTCGGCGGCACCAAGCCGGTGCCGGTCGACATCCGCATCATCGCGACCTCGAACCGCAATCTCGCCGAGGCCGTGCGCGAAGGCACGTTCCGCGAGGACCTGCTGTTCCGTCTCAACGTCGTCAACCTGAAGATCCCGCCGCTGCGCGAGCGCCCCGCCGACATTCTGGAGCTCGCCCAGCATTTCGTGAAGAAATATGCCGAGGCCAACGGCGTGCCGATGCGCCCCGTTTCGGCGGAAGCGCGCCGCGTGCTCTCGGCCAACCGCTGGCAGGGCAACGTTCGCGAGCTCGAAAACACCATGCACCGCGCGGTGCTGATGGCGCAGGGCGACGAGATCGGTCCCGACGCGATCATCACCCCCGACGGCGACCGCCTCGACCTCGCCAAGACGGCGCCGGCGGTGGCGCACGCCACCATGGCCGCCGAGCAGGTGACGCGCGCATTGGTGGGACGCACCGTGGCCGATGTCGAGCGCGACCTGATCCTGGAGACGCTGAAGCACTGCCTCGGCAATCGCACCCATGCCGCCAACATCCTGGGGATTTCGATCCGCACGCTGCGCAACAAGCTCAACGAATATTCCGACGGCGGCATCCCGATCCCGCCGGCGGGCACGCCCGGCGAATATCCGCGGATGCCGATGATGGGAGCGTAAAGGCTTCTGACATTATCGAGGAGGCGAATGCCCGGGCCAGTCCCGGGCATTTTTCTTTGCGGGGTAGTGCTATGCTGGAGTCGTCCCTGCCCGCTGCGCATTGCGCTTGGGCCGGGACAGCGCCGGGAGGAACGGGGCGTGAAGCAGTTCACAAACGACACGCCGTAACATCGTTAGAGTCCCGGTGCCGCTTGGCAGGATGCCGGCGAGGTGCCGCATCCGCGTTTTCGCGAACGTTCTTCAACCGAAAGGGCACGCCATGAAATATGCTTCGTGGACGATCTCCCGCTTATCGCTGATTGCAGCGCTGATTGCGGCCGCAGCGCCGCTTGCGCGCGCGGACGTGATCATGGACTGGAACGCCAAAGCCGACGCGATTGCCGCCGAGAAGCAAATCCCGCCGGCGCCGCACAGCCGCGCCTTGTCCATGATGCATGTTGCGATGTACGAGGCCGTGAATGCGATCGATCGCCGGTACGCACCGTACAAGATCGCATTGTCCGCGGAGCGTTCGACCTCGCGGGAAGCCGCAGCGGCAGTTGCGGCTCACGATATGCTGCTGTCGATCTATCCGGACCTCAAGTCGGATTTGCAGGTAGCGCTGTCGAACTCTCTGGCGCCGATTGCCGACGGCGAGTCCAAGACAGCAGGCATCGCGCTCGGGAAAGAGGCCGCGGTGCAGATCATCCAGCTTCGTGCCAAGGATGGCAGTAACGTTGTCGAAACTTACCGGCCCCTGACCACACCGGGGGCCTATGTGCCGACCGCCGTCCCGCTCTTCTCGACCACGGGCGCGACAACACCGTGGGTCCTGGAGTCGGGATCGCAGTTCCGCCCCGGACCGCCACCCTCGCTCGATTCAGAGGTCTGGACCAAGGACGTCAACGAGATCCGCGAGGTCGGCGGCAGAGGCAGCCCAGTCCGGACACCTGAGCAAACGACGATCGGCCGCTTTTGGTTCTTCGTCGGTGCCCGCACTTACAATCCCATCGTGAAGCAGGCCGCATTGGCCAAGGGAATGGATATCGTCGACTGCGCGCGGCTGTTCGCGTTGACGTCGATGGCGGGCAACGATGCCCTCGTTGCGGTCTTTGACGCCAAGTACCACTACAATTTCTGGCGTCCGATCACCGCGATACGCAACGGCGATCTGACGTCGAATGCCGCGACGCCACGCGATCCCTCCTGGCTGCCGCTCGGGGACACGCCGATGCATCCGGAATATCCCTGCGCGCACTGCATCTCCTCGGCTGCCATCTCGACCGTGCTCCAAACTGTCGTTGGAGATTTTGGCGAGTTCTCCCTGACCAGCCCGACGGCTCCGGGGGTCACACGCAAATGGTCGCGGCTGCAGGACTACAGCGACGAAGTCGCCAATGCACGCATCTGGGCCGGCTTTCACTACCGGTTCTCGACCGAAGTCGGCAAGGACATGGGCCGTAAGATCGGTGCCTTGACCGTCGCGACGCAGCTTCGCGGTGCCGAGGCGAAGGCCGAGCCGAGCCGCTAAGCCGGCGGCCGTTTGAGCGCCGTCGCCCGCATGAGCGAAGCGACATGCGGGCGACGGCGCGTTGTGGCTCCCCGGATATCGCTGCGTTCATCCGGGCTACGGGACTGAACACATGGCGGCATCGCATCCGGCGACTAGGTCTCGCCGGCACAACACCCTATAACCTCGCGGGACAACCACGCGAGGGACCACATGTCTGAAGCTCAAATCACGGACTGGCTGGCGGCACAGCGGCAGGCGATGATCGATCTGCTCCGCGATGTCGTGAACATCGATTCCGGCTCCTATGACAAGGAAGGCGTCGATGCGGTCGGGGCGCGGTTCGAGCGGCATTTTGCCGAGCACGGCATTCCGTGCCGGCGCGAGAGCCACGACGCCTTCGGCGATGCGATCCATGCCGAGGTGGCAAAGCCCGGCAGCAACGAAAGGCCGGTGCTGTTGATGGGACATCGCGACACCGTGTTCGGCAAGGGCGAGGCCGGGCGCCGTCCCTTCACCATCAAGGATGGCCGCGCCTACGGTCCTGGTGTCGCCGACATGAAATCCGGCCTCGTCATGAACGTGTTCGTTGCAACCGCCTTCCACAAATTCGGTGGCAACCCGCATCCGATCAAGCTGCTGATCACCTCGGACGAGGAGATCGGCTCGCCCTCCTCCCGGCCCGTGATCGAGCGCGAGGGCCGCGCCGCCCGCGCCGTATTCAATTCCGAGCCGGGCCGCCCCACCGGCAACGTCGTCACCGGGCGCAAGGGCGGCATCTTCATGCATCTGGCCATCACCGGCAAAGCCGCGCATTCCGGCGCCAATTTCGCCGCGGGCGTCAGCGCGATCGGCGAGCTCGCGCAGAAGATCGTCAAGATCCACGCGCTCACCGATCTCGACAAGGGCATCACGCTGAATGTCGGCCTCGTCTCGGGCGGGCAGTCCGTCAACACCACGGCGCCCTACGCCGAAGGCCAGATCGACCTGCGTTATGTCGATCCGGCCGATCGTGCCAGGGTGATGGAAGCGATCGAGACGATCGTCGCGACATCTTACGTGCCGGGCACTAGCGCAACGCTGACCATCAAGGGCGAGTTCGTGCCGGTGGTGCAGAGCGCGGAGTCGAAAGCGCTGTTCGAAAACTACCAGGCGGCCGCAAGGCAGGCCGGCCTCACCACGCTCCAGGGCGAGTTCTCCGGCGGCTGCGCCGATTCCGGCTTCACCGCCGCCGTGGGCACGCCGACCATCTGCGGCCTTGGCCCCGTCGGTGGCCTCGCGCACACGCCGGAGGAATATCTCGAGCTCGACAGCATCGTGCCGCGCGCGCAGACCCTGGCGCTGGCGATTTTGAGGGGGTGAGTGGGGACCGTAGGAGTACCGGTGCCGTAGGGTGGGCAAAGGCGCACTTGCGCCGTGCCCACCATTTTCGTTGGATCGAAGTGGTGGGCACGCTTCCGCCTTCGCTCTTCGAGCTACGGCGGACAAGTCGCTTTGCCCACCCTACGAGACCTGCCGAGTTCTACGAATAACTCGGCGCGTCGGGCTTGCGGAAGATGTGGATGGGATCGCCGGGGATGATCACAGGCTGGCCTGAGAACATCGCGTAGGCGTAGAGCGCGAGATAGGCGATCGCGAGCGCGCCGACGGCGTAGAAGGCGAAGGTCGCGATACGCTTCATCGATCCGCTCCATGGCCTCCCGAAACGGGAGGGCTCAAGGCGCTTCTAGAGCGATGACGGGGAAAAGGCCAGCCTGCGCGGCCCCGTCGGGCGGCGATCAAACGCCGCGCCGGCCGCGCGCGGGAAGGCTGACTTCGGCGAGCCTAGCCGCGTCCTCGTCCTGGTCGACCGCCACATACTGGCCGTGCCAATACGCCAGTGCAGCGGTGCGGGTCGAGCTTTTGATGTCTCTGACACGGCCGATGACGATGCCATGCGAGTGGCGTTCGACGATCTCCTCGACCTCGCAATCGAAGGCCGACAGCGCGCCGACCAGGAGCGGAACGCCCGAGACCGCGGTCACCCATTTGGCCCCGGCGAAACGATCAGCGCCCTTCAGCCCGCCCTTGCCAGCAAAGCGCTCGGCAACATCGAGCTGGTCGGCATTGAGGATGTTCACGCCGAAAGCACCGTGGCGGCGGATCAAGGGGAAGGACGAGGCATCGCGGTTGATGCTGACCAGCAGCGTCGGCGGCTCGACAGACAATGAGGTCACCGATGTCACCGTCATGCCGGTGATGTCCTTGCCCCGCCCGGCGGTGATGACGCTGACGCCGCCGGTGAGATGGCGCATGGCGCCGCGGAAATCGGCGGACGAGACAGGAATTTCAGTCATGAGATCGCGGGGCACTACATTCATGGCATTGCTCCCCCGAAACGGGGTTCCCTGTATTTAGGTACGATCGTCCGCCGACAACAGGTGGCTCAGGATCGAGCCTTCGAGGCCGGCAAGCTCGGCCGAACCGCGCTGACGCGGCCTGCCTGCGTTAACCGTGACGTCGTGGGCGATGCGGCCCTCATCGATCACGAGCACGCGATCTGCCAGCGCAACGGCTTCGGCGACGTCGTGGGTCACGAGGATCGCGGTAAAGCCCTGGTCGCGCCAGACGCGCTCCAGGAGACGCTGCATCGAGATCCGGGTCAGAGCGTCCAGCGCACCGAGCGGCTCGTCGAAGGCGAGCACGCGCGGACGCGAGACCAGCGCACGGCCAAGCGCGACGCGCTGCTTCTGGCCGCCGGACAACACCGATGGCCACTGGTCGCGCTTGTCGGCAAGCCCGACCTCGGTCAGCGCCTTCTCGGCGCGCGCATGCGCATCGCCCAAGGCGCGATCGCGGCCAAGACCTACTTCGACATTGGCCAGCACGCGTGCCCAGGGCAACAGCCGCGGCTCCTGGAACATCACGCGGATGTCCTCGGGCTGGACATCCTGGCCGAAGCTGATGCTGCCGGCGTCGATCTTGTCCAGGCCGGCGATGAGGCGCAGCAGCGTGCTCTTGCCGCAACCGCTTCTTCCCACGATGGCGACGAATTGGCCGGCGGGAATGTGCAGGTCGATGCCGCGCAGCACCTCGTTGTCGCCGAAGGATTTGCGCAAGCCGCGGATGCTGAGCGGCAGGCCGGTCGTCTGCGCTTGACGTTCTCCTTGGCGCTCCTCGCGCACCACACGGGCGTGCGGCGCGAAATTGGCGCGGCTGGTGAACTCGGTTTCCGGAAGGGAGCTACGAACGGCTGTCTGCATGTGATTCCCAGTATTTCTGCTCAACGTTTCCAATAGGCGGGGTGCCAGGAGAGCGTGAGACGCTCCAGCACGCGGGAGGCACTGTCGGCGAGCTTGCCGAGCAGGGCGTAGATCAGGATCGAGAGCACGACGACGTCGATCAGCATGAACTCGCGCGCCTGCATCGCCATGTAGCCGAGGCCTGAGGAGGCCGCGATGGTCTCGGCGACGATCAAAGTCAGCCACATGATGCCGAGCGCGAAGCGGATGCCGACGAAGATCGAAGGCAGCGCGCCCGGGAAGATCACCCGGCGGAACAGTTCGCCATCGCTCATGCCGTAGATGCGGCCCATCTCGATCAGCTGCGGATCGACGGTACGGATACCGTGCAGCGTGTTGAGATAGATCGGGAAGAACACGCCCAGCGCCACCAGGAACAGTTTTGCGCTCTCATCGATACCGAACCAGAGAATGACCAGCGGGATCAGCGCCAGATGCGGCACGTTGCGCACCATCTGCAAGGTGGTGTCGGTGAGTTTTGCCGAGAGCTGCGACAGGCCGTTTGCGAGGCCGAACGCGAAGCCGATGCTGCCGCCGATCAGAAAGCCGATCGAGGCGCGCCAGAACGAGACCCAGATGTTGCGAACGAGCTCACCGGAGAGCAGCAGCTTCCAGCCTGCGAGCAGGACGTCGCTCGGCGCCGGCAGCACACGGGTCGGCACGAAACCGGTGACGCTCGCGACCTGCCAGATCGCGATGATGGCGAGCGGCACGATCCACTGGATCAGGCCGTCGACCCGCGGCAGACGAAAGCTGCGCGGGAGTGAAACGCTGTCGATCAGGCTCATGACTGCGACACACGATGCTGCGGACGGAAGTCGCTGCCGACCGTCTCCCCGAAAGGACCGCCGTTGAAATGCAGCTTGGTCACGTTGCTCGGCTGCTCCAGCGCGAGCAGCGGGAACACCAGCTCGGCGAAGCGATAGGCTTCCTCCAGATGCGGGTAGCCCGACATGATGAAAGTATCGATGCCGATCTCCTGATACTCCCTGATGCGGGCCGCGACAGTCTCGGCATCGCCGACCAGCGCCGTGCCGGCGCCGCCGCGCACGAGACCGACACCGGCCCACAGGTTCGGGGCGATCTCGAGCTTGTCGCGCTTGCCGCCGTGGAGCTGCGCCATGCGCTGCTGGCCGACGGAATCCATGCGGGCGAAGTTCTTCTGCGCCAGCGCAATGGTCTCGTCGCTGACATGCCGGATCAGATCGTTCGCGGCGCGCCAGGCCGCTTCGTTGGTCTCGCGGACGATCACGTGAAGCCGAATGCCGAAGGAGAGTTTTCTGCCGCGCGCAGCGGCCACCTCCCTCACCTTCGCGATCTTCTCGGCGACCAGCGCCGGCGGCTCGCCCCAGGTGAGATATTTGTCGACGGTGTCGACCGCGACGTCGATGCCGGCATCGGACGAGCCGCCGAAATACAGCGGCGGCCGCGGCGCCTGCACCGGCGGAAACAGCAGCTTGCCGCCCTCGACATGGATGTGCTTGCCCTCGACATTGACGGTCTTGCCGGCGAGCAGGTCGCTATAGACGCCCAGGAACTCGCGGGTGACGTCATAGCGCTCGTCATGGGACAGGAAGATGCCGTCGCCCTTGTTCTCGACGGGATCGCCGCCGGTGACGACGTTGACGAGGAGCCGACCGTTAGTGATGCGGTCGAGCGTCGCGGTCATGCGCGCGGCAACGCTCGGCGATTGCAGGCCGGGGCGGACAGCCACGAGATAGCGCAGTCGCTCGGTGAACGGCGCCACTGAAGAAGCGACGATCCAGGAATCTTCGCAAGATCGTCCAGTCGGCAGCAGCACGCCGAAATAGCCGAGCTGATCGGCGGCCTGCGCGATCTGCCGCAGATAGTTGAAGTTGACCTCGCGGCCGCCGATGCCGGTGCCGAGATAGCGGCCGTCGCCGTGGGTCGGCAGGAACCAGAGGATGTTGGCGTTGAGTTGCTTGCTCATGGTCTTGCTCACGATCCTGACTTCCGAGCCACGTCGGAGATCTTGATGGATTTGGGGATGAGGCCCAGCGCGAAGAACGCGTCGGCAACCTGCTGCTGGTCGGCGATGACGCCATCCGTGATCGGCTTGATGCCGTAGGCCTGCCGCCTCAAGGCCACCTCGACCACCGGGATCGGCAATCCGATCGACGGCGCCAGCTGTTCGGCAACCGCATGGATGTCGCCCTTGGCCCAATCGTCGACCGCGCTGAGCTCGGCCAGCACTGCGTCGACAATCTTCGGGTTGGCGTCGAGAAATTTCTTCGAGGAGAAATAGAACTGGTAGTTTGCGACGATGCCGGTGCCATCAGTGAGCGTGCGGGCGCCGGTGGCGGCTTCCGCCGCGGCCTGGAACGGATCCCAGATCACCCATGCATCGACCGCTCCGCGCTCGAACGCGGCACGGGCATCGGCGGGCGCGAGGAACACCGGCTCGACTTCCGAATATTTCACGCCGGCCTTCTCCAGCGCCTTGACCAGGAGGTAGTGGACGTTGGAGCCCTTGTTCAGCGCGACCTTCTTACCCCTGAGGTCCGCGACCGATTTCAGCGGGCCGTCCTTTGGCACCAGGATCGCCTCGCCCTTCGGCGCCGGCGGTTCATAGGCGACATACTGGATCGGCGCGCCCGCGGCCTGCGCGAAGATCGGCGGGGCTTCGCCGGTATTGCCGAAATCGATGGCGCCGACATTGAGCGCCTCGAGCAACGGCGGACCTGACGGGAATTCGGTCCACACCACCTTGTAGCCGTCGGCGGCGAGCTTCGGCTCCAGCGTGCCCTTGCTCTTGAGCAGCACCAGCTTGCCGTATTTCTGGTAGCCGATGCGGACCACCTTGTCCTGGCCGTAGGAGGTGCCGACCGCGGCGGCGACGATACCGATCGACAGCACGACGGCTGCGATCAGACGCTGAATGATACGCCTCATGTTCAAACCCTTATGCGTGGGAAGAGTGGTGGGCACGATCAGGCTGCCGGGTTGCGCCAGACGATGTCGCGGATGACGATCGGCTTCGGGATCAGGCCGAGCTTGTAGAAGCGGTCGGCGACGCCCTGCTGGGTCGCGACGATGTCGTCGGTGACGGGGCCGACCACGAAGTTCGCGCGTTTGGCGGCGACGGTCTGGATGTCAAGCGGCACGCCGGTGATCGCGGCGAGCGATTTGGCGACCTCGTCGCGGTGCTGTTCGGCCCATCTGCCCGCCGCGGTCGTGACGTCGACGATCTGTTGCAGGATCGCGCCGTGGCTCTTCGCGAACTCGCGATTGGCGATGTAGAAGGAATTGGTCTTGGTGATCTCGCGCGAATTGATCAGGATGCGGCCGCCCTGCTTGGCCTCGCCGATCGCGAAATAGGGATCCCAAATCGCCCAGGCCTCGATGCTGCCGTTGGCAAAAGCGGGACCTGCGTCCGGCGGCGTCAGATAGACCGGCGAGATGTCGGCATAGGTGAGACCCGCCTTCTCCAGGGTCTGCACCACGATATTGTGGGCGCTGGAGCCCTTGGTGAAGCCGATGCGCTTGCCCTTCAAATCGGCGATGGTGCGGATCGGGGACTCCTTCGGCACCAGAATGCCCTGGCCGTTGGTGATGGGCTGGCCCGCGGCGTAGACGATCGCGG
Source organism: Bradyrhizobium sp. 141 (assembly GCF_023074055.1). Classification (GTDB taxonomy): domain Bacteria; phylum Pseudomonadota; class Alphaproteobacteria; order Rhizobiales; family Xanthobacteraceae; genus Bradyrhizobium. The sequence goes on along the minus strand of NZ_JADPKR010000081.1, from coordinate 208,987 downwards.
CACCCGCGGCCTGGGCGAACACCGGCGGAGAATCGCCGACGGCGCCGAAATCGACGCTGCCGACATTCATCGCCTCCATCATCGGCGGCCCCGAGGAGAACTCGATCCATTTCACGTCGATGCCCAAGGCAGTGAAATGTTTTTCCAGTGAAGCTTGCTGACGCGCGATCACCAGCACGCCGGTCTTCTGGTAACCGATACGAATTTCCTTCACCGCACTCTGCGCATTGGCGCGCGAAGCGAATGCAGCCGCGGCTGCAGTTCCAACAGAAAGTCTCAAGAAGTCACGACGCTGCATTCCACACTCCCGGCCGCATGCGGCCGTCATTCATTCGCGCTTCTCGAATGATGATGTGGCCTATCGGAGCTGTCGAGACGTGCGGAAAAATAGCGATGCGCGCACTGCGCGTGTGGCCGCACGCATGATTAATCTTTCAACCGACGGAGCGGATACAGCGCGAATTTTTTCTGCACGGGAATGTGACAGTCAGGACGCGAGCCAAAAAATGGGAAAACAACCCCATGCACAGTAGCCAAGGGCTTGGTTCAGAACGCATTTCTTTTTTTACGAAATAGGTTTGACCCGTCGGGCAAAACAGTGGCAATATGTCATCGTGGCTGCACACGCGCTTTCAAGCGGTCGTCTTGAAGGACGAGGCGCTTGCTCAGATGCCGGCTAATGCGGCCACCGCAGCGGCAAATTCTGCAGCCCGCGGAACGCCCAGCCGCCGATCCGCACCTCCTCGTCATCGGTCAACGCAAGCTGCCTGGCGCGGGCGAACACGGTCGGCAGTGCGACGTCTGCGATCATGGCGCGGGAGGCCCACGCGCCAGCGCAGAAATGCGGACCGGCGCCGAAGGCGACGCTCTTCGTCGTATCGCGCCGCAGGTCGAACTGATCGGCGCGGTCAAAATGCTTCTCGTCGCGATTGGCGGATCCGAACATCAGGAACACGCGCTCATCAAGCTCGAACGACACGTCGCGGATCGTCCAAGGCTTTGCAATCCGCCGCGGCGACATGCCGATCGGCGAGATCCAGCGGGCGTATTCCTCGAACGCCTGCAGCCAGGTCACCTCACCCTTGCGTACGAGATCGAGCTGCTCGGGATGGGTCAGCAGCGCCCACACCGTGCCGGCGATCGCCTTGCGCGGCTCGTTCTGCCCGCCCGAGATCGCGAGTTTTACATTTGCGCGGACGCTCTCCATGGGCATGCCAGAGGCGAGGAGCACACCGAGGATGCTCTGGTCGGGGTTCTTGCGCATCACCGGGAGGATATCGTCGATCGCGGCATCGATGCCCGAGGTCGCGGCATGGCAGCGCGCCTCGACGGCGGGATCGCCGGCATAATTGGCGATGCCCTCGATCATGCCTTGCGACCACGCGTCCATATCCTCGAAACCGATATTGGTGAGACCAGTGATCGACTTCAGGCATTCGCCGGAGAACGGCAGCGCGAAGTCGCGCATGAAATCGATCCGCCCCGGCTTGATCGCGTCAAGGATGCGGTCGGCATGGGCCTGGAACAGCGCGGTCCAGTGCGCCTTCACCGTCCTCGGCGACACCGTCGGGAACATGGCGCGGCGCTCGACCTGGTGCGCCTCGCCGTCCTTGCGCATCATGTTGTGGCCCATCAGCCGGTTCATCAGGCCGGCCGGCTGGTGCGAGGAGAACACGTCGATCTGCTTCTCGGAGATCGAGATGTCGTCGCGGCTGGTCAGCAGCGTCGAGCCGAGCTGCGGCACGAAGGCGATCGGTGCCTGCTTGCGCATCTTGGCGAGCATCGGATAGGGGTCGGCCCAGAATGCGGCCGGGTCGATGTCGATGCGCGGCGCCGTGCTCAAGGCGGTCTCTCCCCGGATTCTTGCGTCCTTCAGGCCAGACTAGCAAGCCACGCGGCCTGCGTCTGTCCCCAGCGATAGGGACAGGCGGCATTGAGGCGTGTGTTCGGAAGTCGGGTGCGCGGGGACAGGATTGCAAGGTCCCTATCACCTCCACAGCGGACATCGACAAACGCCCGAGCGAACGTTCATCAAGTGCCAATATTCCATACGTTCGCCGCCAATAGCCCAGCAACGATCTATTAATCGTGAGCGCTCACCTCACACGTGCGGTTTGATCGATTATCGCTTAAGTTGCAATTGACGTGGCCGAAAGCTTCGGTGCAAATCGCATGCAACCATCCGATTGGGCTGTTGTCCTGTACTACGCGTGGCCAGTCATCTTGATACCCGCGGGGTGGATCGTGTTAGGCGATTGCGCCGGGAACGCGCAACTTCCGGGGCATCGATGATCGAGTTGCGGGAGCAGCACATCGCAGAAACATATCGGACGAGTGCTGCGATGGAGAGGATCGCCGCTGCTCTCGAGCTTGGGATTGGCGGGGCACAATCCCAGGTCGATAGGGATGGCAAAACCGCTTGAATACGCAAAGTATCGGCAAGATCACATCGATGGTACGACGATGAAGCACCCCAAACCAAGGAAGCACCGAACCATCCGGCGACTCCACTGGAGTCCGGATCGCGCGGGCATGGCATGGATGCTGGTGTCAGCAATCGTCGCTGTCACCGTCTTTGCGGCGGTTGTGATTTACTACCCTTTCCTGCCACAGCGGAACGCCAATGCGGGCTTTGGACCCGACTGGGATTGCACACCTCACCCCAACAGCGAACCCACTTGCATCAAGAAGATCGGTCGGTAAATTAGCTGCGGCACGAAGGTGATCGGCGCCTCCTTGCGCATTTTCGCGAGCATAGGACAGGGGTCGGCCCAGAATGCGGCCGGGTCGATGTCGATGCGCGGCGCCGTGCTCAAGGCGGTCTCTCCTGGGTTCGCGTTTCCTCCAAGCCAGACTAGCGAAATGCGGCGCCGGCGTCTGTCCCTAGCGATGGGGACGGACGGAGTTGGGTCGCGGACCGAGGTCGAAGGATTGAGTTACCGGGCCTCGGCGATCTTCGGTCCAGACGGCAGCATCTGCGCGTTGGCCGCCAAGGGCCGCTTCGACGCCGACGTCGGGTCCGGCAATCGGAAAGCGGCGTCAGCCGGCATTCCCTGCGATGGCCGACGGGCAGCGGTCGCCGGAAGCACGATCACTTTTGCTCCGACTTTCACCCGCTCATAGAGGTCCGTCACGTCGTCATTGGTCAGCCGGATACAGCCGGACGAAACCCGCTTCCCGATCGTATCGGGGTTGTTGGTGCCGTGAATGCGATATTCGGTCTCGCCGAGATACATCGCGCGGGCGCCGAGCGGGTTGCCGGGACCGCCTGCCATGAACCGCGGCAGATAGGGCTGACGCCCAATCATCTCTGCCGGCGGATGCCAATCCGGCCATTCTGCCTTGCGGGCCACGGTCTGCTCACCGGACCATGTGAAGCCTTCGCGGCCGACACCGATGCCATAGCGCAACGCCTGCCTGTCGTTCAGGACGAAATAGAGGAACGTGTTTCCGGTATCGATGATCACGGTGCCCGGCGTCTGGTGACTGGCATAGTCGACCACCTGCCGGACAAGTGCGCCGGGACCGTCAGCGGCTTTTGGCGGTTCGACCAGAGCTGCCGCCGGGGCCGGAATCGGAGCGGGAATCGGAGCCGGGGCCGGCGCTGATGCACGAACCGGAGGTGCCACGTAAACCGGCGTTGACGACGCCTGGGCTTGTTGCGCGGACGGCTTCCGTGCCGGTTGCACGCTCGCCGAGCCAGACAGCAAACCGTACCCCAATGCGGCGACGGCCACGGCACCAATGGCAACCCTCGCGACCATTGGTATTGCGAGCGTCTCTGCCTTCTTGCCGCGTTTGGCTCGCTTGCTCATACCCTTCTCCAGGTCACCATGCCCAAGAGAGGTATCGAGCAAAATTTAAGAAACTTCGAAGCGATGTCGCTCAGACTGGAACCGTCAGCGATGGTTAACGCCGACCTCTTGTCAGGCCGGTTGAGAATTGGGAGTTATCTGCTTGATATTTGGGGCAGCGACCTGGACGACTCGCTTCGAGGTCGCCCGGCGGAGCGGTCATGCTCCGCTCTTTCATGAACGGCGGCTTCGGTCAAAGCTCATCTCGCCAGCTTGCTGGACCGAGTCAGATCAACGCTACGGAGCGGACACAGAGTCTCCCCCACCGAATGTCGGCTATGGGCTAATAGACGCCCCGTCGCCGCATTACAGATTTTTCAGCAAACGCTGGTGGAGAATTGCGGCATTGGGCTGCCTGGCGACCCACTCCCTGTTATGTTCGCCATCGATCTTCACCCAATAGGTACGGGTAGGCGCATCGCTCCCATCAAGTGAGTTGAAAGTGCATGACGCCCTTTCTCGAATGATGGCGCCGACAGCGTCCTGAGCTTGGTAGTCGATGAGCGCGATATACTGAACCGGCGGCCTCCGTGCGGCTTGGATCATGCCTTTTCGGACCGCTTCCGATCCGGTCCGCTCCGGCTCGGCGAAAAATTCGTCCCACGTGATTGTTCTTCTGGCGTCGTCCAGGCCAATCCGTTGATAGGTGGAGGGAACCATCAGCCGCTCTTGGATTGCCTTTTCGCAGGTCTGCACGAATTGAGAGGTGAAGCCACGGACGTAAGCATAACCGAGAGCAGCGACACTGAGGACCAGGAACGCTGCGATAGCAAGCTTAAGCTTCATCTGTGACTCTTAAAGGTCTTTGCCAACTTGGCTTCGAGCGATGGGCAGCAGGGGCATACTCTCATTCACGCATTTGCTCGCGCTGGCGTAGAAAAACAAAGGACATCACGCCGTTCACAGCAAAAAGACCGCAGATAACGACGGCAGCGTATTCACCGGGAAGCCCAAGAAGCATCATGACGAAGATTAGGACGATTACGCATACAGCGTTGATCATGCTTCGTTTGAAAAGCGCTCCATAGGTTGGGACACCCGCGAACCAGTCGCTCAAGAAGTACCACAGACTCATAGAGCCTCATTCTGGCGAGTTGCAACGAATGGACCGGCTACCGTAACTCAAATGGGACTAAGCGTGCATTAACCGGACCGCACAACCCGCCAAATCAAATGTGCCACTTTGTCGCTGGCTGTTTCCGGTTCAGCTCTGGTTTGGCTCAGGCCGACGTCCGCCCGGGTCAAAAGGCGGCGATCCTGTCGGTAAACGGCATGTCCGCTTCGCTCTCGGAAGCAGATATCTCCCTCAGTTCAGGCCGCGGGGACCTGCGAGCAGACCCAGCACGATCGAGAACAATTCGTTCTGCGAGGAAATGCCGAGCCGCTGATAGGCGCGCTTGCGATAGGTCAGGGTCGAATGCAGGCTGATGCCGAGCGATTGCGAAATCGCCTCGGAGCTGAAGCCGAGCAAAATGCGGCGGCAGACCTCCTGCTCGCGCGGCGTCAGCGCGGAGAGCGGCACGCGCGTCGCGAACAATGCGGCGAGGTTCTGGTCGGGCGTCGCGGTCGAAGCCTGCTGGAAATGACGCGCGACGCTGGCGCCGATCGCGGGCGCGATTGTTTGAAGCCGCACACGCTCGGCATCGCTGAAGCGGCCCTGGGCCGTGATGCGATAGAAGTTCAGGTGTCGCCGGTCCAGATCGCGGTCGCGCATTTGTCGACGATGCCGGAATCGTGGAAGAAGATCTTGCGGTAGCGCGCGCCGTACATGCGCGGCGCGAAGGACGGCAGCATGATCGGCGCGCCGCCCTCGGCTTCGAACAGCACATCGCGGTTGGGGTCGGATTCGTGGAACTGGCCGGCATAGGCGGCGCCGAGATCGCCGCCGATCGGGATGTTGCCGGCATCGAGCAGGCAGGTCGCGGCACCCGCGCGGTTCAGCGCGAACACCATGCAATGGCCGACAGCGGCCTGCCGGCGCAGCGTGTCGATCAGGATGTTCGGGAAGTCAGGTCGGCCGATGGCGAGCACCGCCGGCGCGACATCACCAGGGGCTGGACTTGCAGGCACCACCTGAGGCCGCATCGTTTCCTCCGCAAGACGTTCTTTTGCGAGAGGATAACAGCAAGTGCATTTTGCCGGAAGCCGGAGCGACCTGCGAATTCAACCCTTCCGCCCCAATCCGAGCCCGCTTGAGCTCACAAGCGCAAGGCCTAGCGGCCCACCTCGATGGCCCTGCAAATCCATGCCAAGCGTCGTCCCCTTGAAACGTGAGATGCTCTCCAACGAACAACGCTGCTGGCAGCGAGCACCCCGGTTCCACCGCGAGGAACGATCGCGTCAGCCCCGCTTTGTATCTCCGGATCTCCAGGTTTGATCAGTGGGTTGCAACACCCGGACCGCCTATCGAAGGCTCAGTGAATGCGCGTCCTTCTCGTCGGGGGTACAGGACTTGTTGGATCGGCAATCTACGCCAGGCTGTCCGCCGAAGGACATGAATGCGTATTGGTGTCCCGGCATCCGGTGACAGCAACGGGCAGGCACCACATCACCCTCGATCTCGCTCGCACCACCGACGCTTCGGAATGGAAGGGCGTTCTTGCAGGCGTCGATGCCGTCATCAATGCAGCGGGTGCCCTGCAGGGACAGGACATGCAAGGCGTCCATGTCGCCGGCAGCGCGGCGCTTTATGCGGCCTGTGAAAGCATGGGCGTCCGCCGTGTCATCCTGTTCTCGGCGATCGGCGTCGACCGCGATGCCCGTAGCGATTTCTCGCGCAGCAAGCGAGAGGGCGAAGCCGCCTTGATGGCGCGGGACCTCGATTGGATCGTATTGCGACCTTCGGTTGTCGTTGGCCGGCCCGCCTATGGTGGCAGCGCGCTGTTGCGCGGACTGGCAGCACTGCCGATTTTGCCGGTCATGCCCGACACGGCAGCCATTCAACCGGTGCATCTCGACGACGTGGTTGAGACGGTGGTGTTCTTTCTGCAACCGGGCGCTCCCTCGCGCGTCGCGCTTGATCTGGCCGGTCCAAAGCGGATTGCCTTCAGCGACGCGGTCGCGCTCCTTCGCGCCTGGTTGCGCTGGAGGCCAGCCTACCGCCTGCACCTGCCGTCCTGGGCGGCTTCGGCCGCTTACCGCGCCGGTGACGTTGCGCAGATGCTGGGTTGGGGAGCACCCATCAACTCGACCGCGCAGGCGGAAATGCAGCGCGGCGCGACCGGAGATCCCGAGCCTTGGCGTCAAATGACTGGCGTGAACCCCCGCGAACTTGCAGACGCGCACGCACGCGAGCCCGCTTCGGTTCAGGAACGCTGGTTTGCACGGCTGTATGCGCTCAAGCCGCTGATCTTCGGCGTCTTCGGCCTGTTCTGGATCGGCACAGGAATCATCTCGCTCGGCCCGGGCTGGGATATCGGCATGTCGTTGCTGCGGGAAGGCGGGCTGCAGGAAAAATTCGCGGCGCTCACCGTCACCGCCGGCGCCCTCGCCGACCTCGTCATCGGCCTTTCCATCCTTTGGCGCCCTCTGAGCCGATACGGGTTGTGGGCAGCACTGATCATCTCGCTCACCTATGCCGTGATCGGGACGGCGCTGGTGCCGCGGCTATGGGCCGATCCGCTTGGACCCATGCTGAAGATATGGCCGGTGATCATGCTCAACCTGGTCGCCATGGCGATCCGGGAGGATCGCTGATGCTCTACTTCCTCGTGAAGATGGCGCACATCATCGGTGCGGCCGTCCTGCTCGGCACCGGTGCCGGCATCGCCTTCTTCATGCTGGTGGCCCATCTGCGCGGCGATCCACGCGAGATCGCGGGAGTCGCGCGGACCGTGGTGCTGGCCGACTTCCTGTTCACAGCGAGCGCCGTGATCCTGCAGCCGATCACCGGCACATGGCTGGCGTGGTCGAGCGGGTATTCCCTCGGCGACGGCTGGGTTGCGGTCTCCATCGCGTTCTATCTGGTGACCGGTGCCTTCTGGCTGCCGGTGGTGTGGATGCAGATGCAGATGCGCGATCTTGCCGTCGCGGCGGTTGCGACCAACACCAAGCTGCCTGCCCGGTATCACCATCTCTTCCGATGGTGGTTCGCCTTCGGCTTTCCGGCGTTCGCAGCGGTGATGGTCATCTTCTGGCTGATGATCGCCCGCCCGGCCATTCCCTACTGGGACTAGGTTCGTGCGTCTTCCGTTTCGATTTGGCCCTGCGCCAGATCCGGCGAGCTGGGAAGGCCGCCCAGGAACAGAACCGCATCAGCCGAGTTCCAACCGTCTGATCTTAAGACGGAGTGACAAGATGAGCCGCGGAATGCCATCCATGACCGCCCTTCTCGGACTGCTCGCCATCGCCGGCTATCAGAATCGAGACAAGCTGGCGGAGTTGCTCAGAGGCCCGGGATCCGGATCTCTCGAGCCCACGAATGCCCAACAGCCGCTGGGCGGCCTGCTCGGCAATCTCACGGGCATGCTGAGCGGGGCAGGTGTCGGAGGACTCCTGCAGGGAGGAATCGGCGAGCTGCTGGAGAAATTCAACCAAACCGGTCACGGGGACGCGGCTCAGTCCTGGGTCAGCTCAGGGCCGAACAAGGATATCTCGCCCCCGCAGTTGCGGGAAGCCATCGGCCCCGACGTGCTGGACAAGCTCGAGAAGGAAACCGGGCTTTCGCAGGAGGAAATCCTCGCAAGGCTGTCGCGCGAGCTTCCCCAGGCCGTCGACCAGTACACGCCTGAGGGGCGTATACCGACCTCATAGCCTTGAGCCGTCGCCGTCGTTTTATTCAGGAGGAGCGGAAAATGGGTATTATCTGGACCATCATTATCGGCTTTATCGCGGGGGTGATCGCCAAGTTCATCATGCCTGGTGACAACGAACCTTCAGGGTTCATCCTGACGACCATCCTCGGAATCGTCGGCGCCTTTGTTGCGACTTACCTTGGCCAAGCTCTTGGATGGTACCGTCCCGGGGAAGGCGCGGGGCTCATTGGTGCCGTCGTCGGCGCCATCGTCGTGCTCTTTGTGTATGGCTTCTTCGCCGGACGACAACGGCGCGCGATCTGAAGAGCGGAAAGCCTGGCTTTCTCCGCAGCGACTTCCTTGGAAGCGATCCTGCCTGATCACGTTCAAGCAAAGGGGGCGCGTGGCCAACGCGCCCGCTTTTTTATCGTCTCATTGGGGAGACTTCACCTCGGCCCGAGCAGCTGCCGCGGCGTCCATGCCGGCTTGTTTGACCCGGTCCATGACTTCGGCGCCGGTGTCGCTCATTTCTGCGACGACCGTGTCCGAGGCTTCGCGCAGGGCCTGCGAAACTGCACCGGCGCGCCGGCTCAGGTCAGCCTTCACGTCGTCGCTGACTTCGCCGACATATTGGTTCTCGATCTCGGAGGTGCGAAATGCGCCTGCGACGGCTGCACCAATCGCGATGCCCACGACCCCAAGCACGAGCGGTTGCCGTTCCAGCATGTCTGCGAGTGACGATTTCGCGCTGTTCATGGCGTCCTTGTCCGGAATCGGGTTACCAAGCTTGCTGAATTGCTCCTGCGCGAAGGCGACGCCCTCGTCGAACCGATCTCTGACGCTGTCGGCAGCTTGCGAGACCGCATCGGAAGCGGCGGCGCTCGCGTCCCGCAGGGTCTCTCCGACGCCCAGCGAGCCGTCCTCGTCCATTTCGGGCGCGGTCGGAGGCGCCACGGTCTGCTTGACGGCAGATGCTGCGGACCTGAAACCACTCGTCCCGATGTCGGCAACGGGTGCGACGGTCTCCGCAGCCGAACGCGCCACGGTCTTCAGCCTCTGATCGCCGGCCAACAGCCAGAGCGCTCCGCCTCCGATCAAGGCAGCGGCAAGCGGGTTGTCCCGGGCTGCCGTCACCAGATTGTCGATAAAGCCGGTTTTTGTGCTGCTCATCGCACCATTCCCTTCACGGTGTCCTTGTCTTTTTCGAGCTGGCCGATCGTTTCGCGGGGGGTCAGCTGACGCATATCAAGCCGGTTGATGCCGACAGCGACCAGCGCCGCGGCAATGGCCGCAGCAATGACTGCCGACGTCAGATATGACAGCGGCTGCGACCATCCCGCGGAGATCAATGCGGCGGACAGGGCGAGCAGGACCATGACGATCGCCGGGATCACCATAACGGCGCCACCTACGATCAAGCCGAGCGCGCCGCCGATCTTCTGAAGCTTGTCGCCAAACTCCGCCTTTGCCAGGTCCATCTCGTTCTGGAAGAGCTTGGCGAACTGCGACATGGCATCGCCGAGCAGCGTCGAGATCTCCCTGAACTCACTTTTGCTGGTCTTGATATCGCGCTCGATGCTCATGGTACGGTGCTGCCCTGAGAGGTTGAGGCTTGTTGCGTCTGCGGGTTACGGCTCCCGGGCTCCTGAGCCCAGGGTTGTTCTCCCGCCGAAAACGAGGTCCCGCCTGCCTTCTGACCGCTTCCCGATGACCATCTGCCGGTGGTGTCGCGCTGCCCTTGGGACGACGACTGCCCACCACCCGACGCCTTCAGAAAGCGTACGGCCGCGAAGCCAGCCAGCACCGATATGCCGAGAAACGCCGCTGGCTGACGTTTGGCAAAATCGGTTGCGCCTTCGACGAGATCTCGGAAGCTCCCCTCCCGGATCTTCTGCGCGGCATCCTCGACATAGTCCGCGGCGGAATCGATGCCGCGTGCCGCGAATGGCACGTCGGTCTCGAAAGCCCGGCCGGCCTCGCGAATGTTATCCGCGAACCGCGCGACGAAATCGGCGCCCGAACGCTGCTGCTCGCGGGCCTGGCTCTGGATCTGGTCGACGGTGCCGTCCGCGACGCCCTTTGCTGCATCTGCGGCCTCACCGAACTTGTCTCGCGCAAGATCGGCCGATGCGCGGAAAGCGTCACCGGCGCGCTGCTTCATCTCCGCTCCGGCATCTCCAATCTGTTCCTTCATGTCCTTCGCGGTGCCTTTGTCCTGGTTCTTTGCAAACTGCTTCACGTTGTGCGGGTCTAAATCGCTCATGGTGTTTATCCTTAAGTGTTGGTGGGAGAGGGACTAAGGGCAGCTTTGACCACGTCGTCGGCAGCCTCTTTCAATGTGTCCGCCATGTTCCGCGTCATGCGGCTGGCATGGTTGCCGAGATCGGCATCGGCGAACTTTTGCGACGCAGCATCGGCTGCCGAATTGGTCGCATCCTTCGCCGCCTCGAATCCGGATTGCGCCGCAGCGGCCGCAGCCTGCTTCATGCTGTCGCTCGCCCGGCCCATCACCTTCGCTTCGGCCTTTGTCTCCGGAAGAGCCGCGGCAATGATGGCGCCGATCGCGATGCCCAGCCCTCCGATGAGCGCGGCATTGTCGCCGATGGTCTGGCGCGCCTGATCGGGCGCGCTCGCAGCGGCATCCTTGGTTGCATCCATGCCGCTCTTGAGCTTTTCACCCGCGAAGCTGGCGGCCCGCGCCGCGCTCTCCCGCAGATCAGCGGCGAGACCGGCGGCCTTCTCCTGCGCCTCACCAGCCATCCCGGCGGCTCGGCTTTGTGCGGAGGATAGCGTCTCCCTGGCGTCGCCCTGCAGACCTCGGGCGCCCTCGGTTACATCCTCGAACCTTCGGCCCGCTTGGTCCATGACTGGACCGGTGGCCTCTGCAGCGCGATCGCGTACCGTCTTGGACGTCAAGGCAAGCCCGGCGCCGATCATGAGAAGTGGCAACGGCACACCTCGCGCCATCCGCAGCAACGGGACTCCCACCGCGGCGCCCGCAGCCACTGCGCCCATCGGATTGTCCATGATCTGTTGCTTCAGTCCTTCAACCCAACTCTGGGTCTTGTGGCTGACATATTCGCTGACTTCGGATTTGATGTGCTGCGGCGACACCTTGTGGCGAATGTCGTCGGCGGTATCCGATATCTGATCCTTCAATCGGCTTACCGTTGCCGCCAGCTCCGCGCGGCTGCGCTCGGACTCGCGTCTCAACTCCTCCACAGATCGTGTCATCGCGTTACCCTCTTGCTGTGCTTCTTGAATTTTGAAGACGAACTCACGCTTTGGTGAATCGTTCCTCGCACAGCTTTGCGGCTGCTGGTGATGACGAGAGCGAGCTGGTGGAGCGCGATGGAGAGCGAGGGTGGCAGCTGGATATGCGCATTGAGCTGTCATGCGCGGCGCGTGTGTCCCGCTCGATCATCACGGCCACGGGACATCCATCGCCGCCACGACTGTGCCGCCTGTCACTTGATCGCGGCCGTCTCACGCGCCGATTGCGTCAGGCGACGCAGAGGGCACCATCACTGCCGGAACGAGCGAAGTGGGAAAACGTTGCAATGGTCGTCAGACCAATGGTGTGAAGCCGAAAGCGCTCGTCCGCTCCGGGTCAAAACGCCGCATCGATGCGCTGATCACCGTGTGGCGGCTTCAGCTGCTCAAGCCGGCGTCTTGCGCTGAGGTGTGCACGCCCTACTCCGCCGTCGCCTGGGCCTGCGCGACTTTGATGGCCAGCTTGCCATAGCGATCCGTGAAAGCCTCGGTGTCGATCTCCTCCAGCTTGATCTCGCCGCTCATCACGCTCCTCTTCCACGCCTCCTGCGCCGGGTCGCTCTGGAACTCCGGCATCACCTCGCGGCCGAACAGCTCCAGCGATTCACAGATGTGCTCGTGGCTGTTCTTGCCGGCCTGGTTGAGCAGGATGACCTGGTCGATGTGCGACGACTGGAACCGCTTCAGCTTCTTGCGGATCGTCTCGGGCGAGCCGATCAGGCCGCCGCGCAAGGCCGCTTCCTGCGCCTCCGGATTGTCGCGCTTCCACTTGTTGTACTCGTCCCACATGTTGACCGTGTAGGGCGCGGGCCGCTGGCGGTTCTGCGAGGCGCCGTAGAAGCGCAGCGCGAACTGGAAGAAGGTGGCGCCGTCGGCGCGGGCACGCGCCTCCTCGTCGGTCTTGGCGCACATGAAGAACGACACCAGCGCCATATTCGGGTTGATTTCGTAGTCCGCGAGCTTGTGCAGCCGCTTGGTCATCGCGTTGTAATAGGCGTGCACCCAGGCGTGCGCGGCATCGGCGCTGACGAACTGGAAGCCGAGCGCGCCAAAACCATGGCGGCCGGCGCGCTCGATGGTCGGCAGCTGCGAGCAGGCCATCCACAGCGGCGGATGCGGCTTCTGCACCGGCTTCGGCACGACGTTACGCAGGGGGATGTCGAAATACTTGCCGTGATGCTCGCTGCCTGCGTCCTTGAACATCGGGAAGATCGCGGCCACGGCCTCCTCGAACACTTCCTTCTTGGTCTCCATGTCGCGGCCGAACGGGGTGAGCTCGGTGATGGACGCGCTCTCGCCCATGCCGAACTCGCAACGGCCGTTGCTGAGCAGATCCAGCACCGCGACACGCTCGGCGACCCGCGCCGGATGGTTGGTGGTGAGCTGCAGGATACCGTGGCCGAGCCGGATGTTCTTGGTGCGCTGACTTGCCGCGGCGAGAAAGGATTCAGGCGACGGCGAGTGCGAATATTCCTCGAGGAAATGATGCTCGACCACCCAGGCATGGTCATAACCGAGCTTGTCGGCGAGCTCCATCTGCGAGAGAGCGTTCTGGTAGAGCCGGAACTCGTCGCCGGCCACCCAGGGCCGCGGCAATTGCAGCTCGTAGAAGATGCCGAACTTCATGACGTCGCTCTCCGCATTATTGTTGTTAACGTCATCTTAATGCGCGAGGCAGCGCTGTCTACGACGCCCCAATTCCGCCCCGCGGACAACGCTCGGGCGTCGCGCACGATCAACACGACGCTGATGGCGCGGTGTGCAACGCAGCGTTCGCTCGGAGCCCGTTGATCTAAATCAAGGCACCAGAACCTCGTCCTCCTAAGGTGCCGGCAAGGCAACGGCCCGGATGCCGTCCCGATTCCCATACCATTCAGAGAGACCGAATATGTCGGCCCCTGACGACACAACTTCGCGCGTGCGCCGCAAGCGCATGGAGATTTTTGCGTTCCTGTTCCTGACCGCGGTCGTCATGCCCGTCCTCGCGGTCGGAACAGTCGGCACTTACGGGCTCGGGGTCTGGATCTACCAGATGTTCGCCGGCCCTCCCGGCCCGCCGCCCTCCCCGCATTGATCTTCAACGAGCGAAAGACAGGCATCATCATGGCTCACGCCCCACTCAATCGCCGCGCCTTGATCACCGGCCGGGTGCTCAGTGCCGACCGCGTCATCGCGCCGCCGGGCGCCGAGATCGCCAGCATCATCGTGCAGGCGCGTCCCGAGCGTCTCGCCGAGCTCGAAGCCGAGATCACCGCGCTGCCGGGCTGCGAGATCCACGGCCGCGATCCGCGCGGCAAGCTCGTCGTCGTGACCGAAGCGCCCGATGCCGGCAGCCTCGGCACCATGCTCAACACCATCCAGTCGCTGCAACACGTCTATTCCGCGGCACTGGTCTTCCACGCCATTGAAACCGCCTGAGTCAGGAAGAGCCATCATGACATCGCCCAAGCTCGACCGCCGCCAGTTGCTGAAGCTCGAGGCCGCCGCAATCGCGGCCGCCGCCGCTGGCATGCCGGCTCCGGCGCTCGCCGCCAATCTCGTCACCGAGCGCAACAACAGCGAAATGAAATGGGATAAGGCCGCTTGCCGTTTCTGCGGCACCGGCTGCTCGGTGATGGTCGGGACCAAGGACAATCGCATCGTCGCGACCCACGGTGACATCAAGGCCGAGGTCAATCGCGGCCTCAACTGCGTCAAGGGCTACTTCCTCTCCAAGATCATGTACGGCCATGACCGCCTGACCCAGCCGATGCTGCGCAAGACGGGCGGCAAATACGACAAGAACGGCGAGTTCACGCCGGTGTCCTGGACCGAAGCCTTCGACATCATGGAGCTGAAGTGGAAGGAGACGATCAAGAAGCGCGGGCCCAACGGCGTCGCCATGTTCGGCTCCGGCCAGTGGACGATCTGGGAAGGCTATGCCGCCTCGAAACTGTTCAAGGCCGGCTTCCGCACCAACAACATCGACCCCAATGCACGCCACTGCATGGCGTCCGCTGTCGCCGGCATGATGCGCACCTTCGGCATCGACGAGCCGGCCGGCTGCTATGACGACATCGAGGCCACCGATGCCTTCGTGCTGTGGGGCTCCAACATGGCGGAGATGCACCCGATCCTGTGGACCCGTCTGGCCGACCGCCGTCTCTCGGCGCCGCATGTCCGCGTCGCCGTGCTCTCGACCTTCGAGCACCGCTCGTTCGACCTCGCCGACATCGGCATGGTGTTCAAGCCGCAGACCGACCTCTACATCCTCAACGCCATCGCCAACCACATCATTAGGACCGCCCGGGTCAACAAGGACTTCATCGCCAAGCATACCGTGTTCAAGCGCGGCCAGACCGACATTGGTTACGGCCTGCGGCCCGAGCATCCGCTGCAGAAGAAGGCGACCGGTGCGGCGAAGCCCAACGACTCCACTGACATGAGCTACGACGAGTTCGTCAAGTTCGTCTCGGAATACACGCTGGAGAAGGCCGCCGAGATGTCGGGCGTGCCGCTCAACCGGCTGGAGGCGCTCGCCGAGCTCTATGCCGATCCCAAGACCAAGGTGGTCTCGTTCTGGACCATGGGCTTCAACCAGCACACCCGCGGCGTCTGGTGCAACAACCTCGTTTACAACATCCATCTTCTGACCGGAAAGATCTCCTCGCCCGGCAACAGCCCGTTCTCGCTGACCGGCCAGCCCTCGGCCTGCGGCACCGCGCGCGAGGTCGGCACCTTCTCGCACCGCCTGCCCGCCGACATGATCGTGACCAACAAGGCGCATCGCGATCACGCCGAGCACATCTGGCAACTGCCCGAAGGCACCATTCCGGACAAAAACGGCGCCCACGCCGTGCTGCAAAGCCGGATGCTGAAGGACGGTCTGATCAACGCCTATTGGGTGCAGGTCAACAACAACCTGCAGGCCGGCCCCAACATCAACGAAGAGACCTATCCCGGCTTCCGCAACCCCGACAATTTCATCGTGGTCTCGGACGCCTACCCCTCGGTGACCGCGCTTGCCGCCGACCTGATCCTGCCGACCGCGATGTGGGTGGAGAAGGAAGGCGCCTACGGCAACGCCGAGCGGCGCACCCAGTTCTGGCATCAGCTCGTCTCCGCGCCGGGCGAGTCGAAGTCCGATCTCTGGCAGCTCATGGAGTTCTCCAAGCGCTTCAAGATCGAGGAGGTCTGGCCCGCGGAGCTGATCGCCAAGAAGCCGGACGTTGGCGGCAAGACGCTGTTCGACGTGCTCTACAAGAACGGCCAAGTCGACAAATTCCCTGTTACCGATATCGAGCCGGGTTACGCCAACGACGAATCCAACGCCTTCGGCTTCTACGTCCACAAGGGCCTGTTCGAGGAATATGCCCAGTTCGGCCGCGGCCATGGCCACGACCTCGCGCCGTTCGACACTTATCACCGCGAGCGCGGCCTGCGCTGGCCGGTCGTCAACGGCCAGGAGACGAAGTGGCGCTTCCGCGAGGGCAGCGACCCCTACGTCAAGCAGGGCACCGACGTGCAGTTCTACGGCTTTCCCGACGGCAAGGCGCGTATCTTTGCGCTGCCGTTCGAGCCGGCGGCGGAATCGCCCGACAACGACTATCCGTACTGGCTCTCGACCGGCCGCGTGCTGGAGCACTGGCACTCCGGCACCATGACGCGCCGCGTGCCCGAGCTCTTCAAGGCCTTCCCCGAAGCTGTCTGCTTCATGCATCCCGACGACGCGCAGGACATGAAGCTCCGGCGCGGCGACGAGGTGAAGGTCGTCTCCCGCCGCGGCTTCATCCGCGCCCGGGTCGAAACGCGCGGCCGCGACCGGCCGCCGCGCAGCCTCGTCTTCGTGCC
Organism: Bradyrhizobium sp. 141; assembly: GCF_023074055.1. Lineage (GTDB taxonomy): Bacteria > Pseudomonadota > Alphaproteobacteria > Rhizobiales > Xanthobacteraceae > Bradyrhizobium. The sequence goes on along the minus strand of NZ_JADPKR010000081.1, from coordinate 192,297 downwards.
CTGGTTCGACGAATCCAAGCTGATCAACAAGGTGACGCTGGACGCCACCGACCCGATCTCGCTGCAGACCGACTTCAAGAAATGCGCCGTGCGCATCGAGCGGGTGAACCTGTCATGATGAAACGATTTGCAATGGCCCTGCTCGCGGTCGCAATCGCCGCGGGTACGAGCTCACTGACCGCGCAGACGGTGACGTCAGGCCTGCGCGGCCCGACCCCGCTCAATGACGAGGGCCCGGCGCCGCCGATGCTGCCGAACCGCAATACCTCCGAAAAGGAGGTGCGCAACTATCCGGAGCAGCCGCCGGTGATCCCGCACAATATCGACGGCTACCAGATCGACCTCAACGGCAACAAGTGCCTGTCCTGCCACGCGCGGGCGCGCACGGCGGAGTCGCAGGCGCCGATGGTCTCGATCACGCACTTCATGGACCGTGACGGCCAGTTCCTGGCCTCGATCTCGCCGCGCCGCTTCTTCTGCACGGAATGCCACGTGCCGCAGAACACCGCCAATCCGCCGGTCAGCAACGACTTCACCGATATCGACACGCTGCTGTCGCGCGCCAGCCCCGGTGGCCGCCGATGACGACCGCTGACGAGCCCCATGCCGAGCTGAAGACCAAGCGCGGCTTCCTGACGCGAAGCTGGGACTTTGCGTTGGAGCTCTGGCGGGTGCTGACCCGGCCGAGCTCGGTGTTCGCCCTCGGCACACTGGTGCTGGCCGGTTTCGTTGCCGGCGTGATCTTCTGGGGCGGCTTCAACACCGCGCTGGAAATCACCAACACCGAGAAGTTCTGCACCAGCTGCCACGAGATGAAGGACAACGTCTACGCCGAGCTGAAGTCGACCATCCACTTCAGCAACCGATCCGGCGTGCGCGCGACCTGCCCGGACTGCCACGTCCCGCACAACTGGACCGACAAGATCGCGCGCAAGATGCAGGCCTCCAAGGAGGTCTGGGGCAAGATCTTCGGCACCATCGACACCCGCGAGAAATTTAGGGATCAACGGCTCGAGCTGGCGGCCCATGAATGGGCGCGCTTCAAGGCCAACGATTCGCTGGAGTGCCGCAACTGCCACAGCGCCGATTCCATGGACATCACCAAGCAGTCGCCGCGTGCATCAGTGGCTCACCAGCGCTTCCTGTTCACCAAGGAAAAGACCTGCATCGACTGCCACAAGGGCATCGCCCACCAGCTGCCCGACATGCGCGGCGTTCCCGGCTGGCAGTAGCCACAGTTCTCACCGCGTCATGGCCGGGCTCGTCCCGGCCATCCACGCCTAACCACGCGCACAAAGAGCGTGGATGCCCGGGACAAGCCCGGGCATGACGACCTCTTGCAAGGTTCACATGCGGGTGCCCACCAGCAATTGCGGGGCGACCGCGCTTGAACCCGTGGCGTGAATGGTTATTTTTGAGGGATGGCGAATCGCCGCCTTTCGCCCTCCCTCAAGACAGACATGGCCACCTTCACCCCGCATCAGGATGCCGCGCTCAAGGCCGTCGGCGACTGGCTGAAAGCAAAACCCGGCCGTAACGGCACGCCGCCGGTGTTCCGCCTGTTCGGCTTCGCCGGGACCGGCAAGACCACGCTGGCGCGGCACATCGCCGAGGGCGTCGACGGCGAGGTGAAATTCGCCGCCTTCACCGGCAAGGCCGCCCTCGTCATGCGCAACAAGGGTTGCGACGAGGCCTCCACCATCCACTCACTGATCTACCGCGCCCGCGAATCCGGCGAGGAGCAGCCGAGCTTCGAATTGTGGGACGACGCGCCGGCCTCGAAGGCGAAGCTGATCGTGATCGACGAATGCTCGATGGTCGACGCTGAACTCGGGCGCGACCTGATGTCGTTCGAGTGCCCGCTGCTGGTGCTGGGAGATCCCGCGCAGCTGCCGCCGATCCAAGGCGGCGGCTTCTTCACCAACACCGAGCCCGACGCGATGCTGACCGAGGTGCATCGCCAGGCCCAGGACGATCCGATCGTGCGGATGTCGATGGACGTCCGCGAGGGACGCGAACTCGACATCGGCCGCTATGGCGAGAGCGAGGTGGTGTCCCGCAAGGAGCTCGACCCCGATCGCGTCATGGGCGCCGACCAGGTCCTGGTCGGCCGCAACAACACAAGGCGCGCCTACAATATGCGCGTGCGCCAGCGCCAGAACATCGAGGACGTCTTTCCGGTCGCCGGCGACAAGCTGGTGTGCCTGCGCAACAACCGCAAGAAGGGCCTGTTCAATGGCGGCCTGTGGCGCGTCAAGTCGCGCAATACGTCACGCTCGAAGTCGCGCATCCTCTCGATGCGGCTGTCCGCCGACGAGGATTTCGGCCACAAGGTGACGAAGGTCTCGGTGCGCGCCGATTGCTTCGAGGGCGGCGTCGAGCAGATCGCCTGGGAGCAGCGCAAGCCCTATGACGAGTTCGACTACGGCTACGTGCTCACCGTGCACAAGTCGCAGGGCTCGCAATGGGACGACGTCGTGCTGTTCGACGAGAGCTTTGCGTTTCAGGAGTCCAGGGCGCGGTGGCTGTACACGGGCATCACGCGGGCGGCGAAAAGGTTGAGCATCGTCGTTTAGAATTCGCTGCCGTAGGGTGGGCAAAGCGAAGCGTGCCCACGCGCTTTATTCCTTATAGAGAGAGATCGTGGGCACGGCGCGTTGCGCCTTTGCCCACCCTACGACTACGGCACCACGAACGCGCCTCACTTCCCCGCGACGAAATAAAAATCCTCGCGTCCCGGCGGCGAGCCGTAGGTGAACGGCTGCTGCCCGTGCCTGGTCGCGGCCCAGACGTCGTCGCGGATGATGTCGAACAGTTTTCGGATCTCGATGCGAGGCTGCTTGATCTCGCGCGCCAGCGCGGTGGCGAACGGACTGTTGGCGCTGCCGTCGCCGTCCATCGCGGTCTCGCCATGCTTGGCGGCGTAAACCACCATGAAGCCGGCGCCGGGCTCGATGTTGGAAAAGCCCTTGTCGACCAGCTTCAGCGACAGCGTGCGTTGCATGGCCGGTGCGAACGGATTGTCGCGGCAGGCATCCAGCACCACGAGACGCACCTTTCGCGCAGCCCCGACGGCGGCGATCACCTGCTCCAGCGCGACGGCCTCGGTCTCGGCGTCCTTGTCGGCGGTGAGCTTGGCGTCGACCGGAACGAGATAGTTCACCCCGCCGATCTCGAAGCCGTGGCCGGCATAATAGACCACCGCCCAATCGGCCTTTTCCGCTTCCTCGGCGAAGGCTTTCAGCGTCTGGAAGAACTTGTCGCGGGTGAGGTCTTTCGTGTCCACCACGCTCTGGAAGCCGAGATCGCGCAGCACGCTTGCGATCAGCTTCGAATCGCGCGGCGGATTCGGCAGCGCATGGGCGTTCTTGTAGGCGCCATTGCCGATCACCAGCGCGACGCGGCGGCCGGTGGGCGCGCCCGCCGGCGTCTGCGGCATCAGCGCGGCGAGCCGCTCCTGCGCCTTGGCGCGTGCGCGCGCGACGTCGGGCTCGTCGAACTTCGTCAGCGAATAGGCCGCCGCGCGATAGTCGGCGCGCGCCTGGGCGAGATCGCGTCTCATCTCATAGATCTGGCCGCGGCCGGAATGGGCGCGGACATTGTTCGGATTGATCTGGATGGCCGTGTTGTAGTCTTTCAGGGCGGCGTCGAGGTCGCCCTTCATCATGCTGACGTCGGCGCGATTGTTGACCGCGAACACGTTCTTCGGCTGTTTCTCGATCAGGCGGTTGCAGTCGGCAAAGGCCTGATCGAACTTGCCCATCATGCCGTAAGTGATGCAGCGGTTGCCGGCGATCTGCGGTGCGGCCGGGTCGATCTTCTCGGCCTCCGCAAAATCGGCGATCGCGCCGTCGAAATCCTTCATCAGCGTGCGCGCGCGGGCACGATTGGTCCAGGCGAGCAGGAATTTCGGCGTGTACTTGATCGACAGGCTGAAATCGTCGAGCGCACTTTGCAACGCGCCTCTGCGCGCGTGGATGACGCCGCGATTGTTGTAGGGGACGCCGTAGGCAGGACGCTTCTGGAGGGCGAGATTGTAGTCCGCCATGGCGAGGTCATCCTGCCCCTTGCGCTCATAGGCAAGGCCGCGCAGGTTGAGGGCGATGACGTAGTCCGGATCGAGATCGACCGCGATGGACAGGGTCTCGATCGCGTGGTCGTAATCGCGCTTGTTGATCAGGGTGTTGCCGCGCACGGAGAGCGCGATCGCCTTGTCCTTGCCGCCGAGCTTGTCGGCCTTCAGCAGATTGTCGCAGGCGCTCGCGCGGGCCTGCGCCTCCGCCTGGCGGTCGCGGCAGGTGGCGAGGTCGTCGGCTTGCGGGTCGGCCGCCGCGCTCGACACGCCGGCGGCCAGGATGACGAGGATCAGTGAAACGACGCCCAGCATGTTGTCAGGCCTGCTCCAGCCAAATTTCTTCTTGAGTCGATCATCGATCGCACCGGTTCATCTAGCGCGGAGTTCCCGGTCTCGCCAAGCGGCTGTCGCCGGACTATCCCGCGCGGCTCATTTCACAGACTCGTGTCCGTCCCGCCGTAACAATCGGCGGCTGCGTCCGTACCTCCGATGATGCGAAAAGGCGGCCGGACAACTGTTCGTCCAGCCCCGATCGCCCTAGACTGTCAGACCTTCCGAAAGAGGATCCGCCATGCGCAGACCTGCCCTCGCCTCCCTGCTGGCCGCAACCACCGCCCTCTCGCTCACCTTTGCGCTGGCCTTTGCCACGCCGTCCCGGGCTGCGGAAGATGCGGTCGTGATCCCAGCCCCCGCCATGGACGCGGCACAAGCGAGCGGGATCCAGACCGCCGTGGTCGCCGGCGGCTGCTTCTGGGGCGTGCAAGGCGTCTTCCAGCACACCGCGGGCGTCGTCAACGCGGTCTCCGGCTATGCCGGCGGCACCAAGGCGACCGCCGACTACCAGACGGTCTCGAGCGGCCGGACCGGCCACGCCGAGGCCGTCGAGATCAAGTACGATCCGAAGAAGATCTCCTACGGCAAGATCCTCCAGATCTACTTCTCGGTGGCGCACGACCCGACCCAGCTCAACCGACAGGGCCCCGACGTCGGCACGCAATATCGCTCGGCCCTCTTCACCACCTCCGACGAGCAGAAGAAGGTGGCGGAGGCCTATATCGCCCAGCTCAACAGCGCCAAGGTCTTCAACAAGCCGATCGTGACCAAGGTCGGCGCACTCGAGGCGTTCTACCCGGCGGAGGCCTACCACCAGGACTATCTGACGCTGCACCCGAACCAGCCTTACATCGCCTATAACGACCTGCCGAAGGTCGAGAACCTGAAAAAGCTGTTCGCGGATAACTACATTGAAAAGCCGACGCTGGTGAGTGCCAGCAAGGCCACCAACTGATCGCCAGATCATCTTCAGAACGGGAGACCCATGCCCGACACCAAAACGAAAACCACGGACGACAAGGTCATCAAGAGCGAAGAGCAGTGGCGGCGCGAATTGTCGCCAATGCAGTACGCGGTGCTGCGCGAGAAGGCGACCGAGCGTCCCTTCTCGGGCGAATATGAGCACGACGAGCGCGCCGGCACCTATGTCTGCGCCGGCTGCGGCAATCAGCTGTTCGAGTCCGATGCCAAGTTCGATTCCGGCTGCGGCTGGCCGAGCTTCACCCAGCCCGCCGCCGAGAGCCATATCGACGAGGAGCGGGACATCAGCCACGGCATGATCCGTACCGAGGTGCTGTGCTCCAAATGCAGCGGTCATCTCGGCCACGTCTTCCCCGACGGCCCCGGGCCGACCGGCCTGCGCTACTGCATCAACTCGGCGGCGCTAAAGCTGGAGCCGAAATAATCGGCGCGCGGGGTTGGGTTCCTTCATGGAACCCGACCGCGGGATGTGCTTTTCTTCCCTGGCGGGCGGCCGATCATCGCATTTTGGCGGCCACCAGGGAGGAAGCCATGTCGCTCGGGACCATCCTGATCATCCTGGTGATCGTTTATCTGCTCGGGGGCCTGTCCGGCCGCGTGGGCGGTTATGGCTATGGCCTGGGCCATTCCGGCATGGGGATCGGCGGCGTTGTGCTCGTGGTGCTGGTCGTCCTGCTGCTTCTTGGCAAACTGTAAACCATTTAACATTTTGAAAACGCTAGCCTTATCGCGGTCGCGGGGCTGCCATGCGCGGATTCATCATCTCCGATCGCAGGGGTCGCATTTTTGTCAAAACGGCCTATATTAGAGGTCGAAAATGGCATGTGCGGCGGGCCCGCTCGATTGCGGCCCCTGCCCTCCCAAACCCCACGCGCTTAAAGCCCCAGACAAGATCACGAGGTCTTTGACCATGCGTCCACTGCGTCCGTTCAACTTCAACACCTCCGCCGAACTCTTTCCCGCCGCGATCCGCAAGAAGAAGCGTGCGGGCTTCACCTATCGCCGGTTCGGCACCGCGGCCGAGGCCGTGCAGTTCGCGATGGAGCAGTTGCCGACGGATTCGCTGAACGGCGCCTATCTCCAGGTCGAGGAAGCGCGTTTCGACCAGAACGGCATCCGCTCGCTCTATGAGAGCGAAGCTTTCCCGCTGCCCCGGCGCCCCAAGCCGGCGCAGACGGCCGAGGCCGACGCCGACGCGGCGTAAGTTTTTTTTGCAAGCATCCGATGTGCGCGGAAAGCGCGATGGTCAAAAGGCTGTCGCGCTTTTTGCGTTTGGGGGCCTTTGTGCTTCCACAGCGTCATGGCCGGGCGTCTCCCGGCCATCCGTGCCTTGCGCAGCGGCACGAAGAACGTGGATGCCCGGGCTTTCGCGGCCGAAGCGGCTTCGGCCGCGCAGGCGGGACAAGCCGGGCATGACGACCGCTCAGGCAATTGCGGAGAGGGAGCGCACCTACATCCGCGGCTGCTTCTCCAACCAGCGGCGGAGCAGACGCACGTTGCGCATGTTGGCACGGAACATGACGTCGAAAGCGTCGCCGGCGAACGGGACGATGCCGACCACGCCGTCAAGCGCGACATTGCCCAGCATGCGCGCGGTAATGTACCAGGGCGCGCCCAGCGCGCGGGCTTCGCGCACCAGCCACAGCGAGATCGCGGTCGTGATGATGTCCCCGACGACAGGGATCAGGCCGATCAGCCCATCGATGCCGTAGCGGATGTTGGTGCCGGGCAGGATGAAGGCGACGTCAAGCAGCTTTGCGATCGCCTCGAGCCGCGCGATCCGCTGCTCGCGCGTCAGATTGGCGAACGGATTGCCTTGCCCGAAATCGAAGCGAAACTCGCGAAATCCCTGCTCCAGCGTTTCGGGACGGATCTCATGGCCCTCCTGATCGATGATCGGGCCGCGCGCCGCCTTGCCTGAACTCGCACGCGAGCCGCTGCCCGAACGGGAGCGGCGCGGAGCAAGGATATCGTCGTCGGACATGGTCATGCTTTCAAGAACGCGCCGCCGCGGCGGAGGTTGCTGCGCCGCGCTTTAAAGTCGCGCGCTCAGGTCGGCGCCGCCACTGCTTGCGGCTCCTTGACATATCTATGCACGAGCCAGGACGAAATCGCCGCCGGCACGAACCCGACGAGGCCGTACAGAATGAACTGCACTGTGCCCGAATCCGGCCCGCGCGAGCTGTAGGTGAGCGAGGCCAGCACGAAGGCGAACAGGCCGACCAGCAGCATCCGCAAGCCCGGGCCGATCCGCCTGATATGGTGCAGGATGTCGTCGACCGCGCCGATCATCAGCGAGGGCAGGACGCCGAACAGATAGCTGTATTGCAGGGTCTTGAAGAACACTGCGAACAGCTTGCCGACCTCGCCGAGACTGGTCTGGGCCCAATAGCCGGACTGATAGGTCGTCGTCAGCAGCAGCAGGAACCCGCCGAGGAACGGGCCAACCAGCGCATACACCAGATAGCGTTTCATCAAACACCCTCACCCTTCTCCAGTGTTATAGCAGCGCCTCGGGAACCTTGAACAGCGGGGGCGGACTCTGCTTTTGGGGAACAAGTGACACGGCGACGAGTTCAGACAGGACCTGAATTGTCCCTGTCATATTGGAGCCGCCGATGGTCCGCAAATTTCTTCTGGCGACAATCACGCTGGCGGCCCTGACCGGCCTGTCGAACGCGCCCGCTGTTGCGCAGGGCCATATGGGCTCGCCGCAGGAACAGCAAGCCTGCTCGCGGGACGCATCGCGCTTCTGTCGCAAGGATCTCGGCAATGACGGCGCGGTGCAGAGCTGCCTGCAAGCCAACCGGGCCAAGCTGTCGCGCTCTTGCAGCAAGGTCTTTCAGAGCCACGGCATGTGAGGGCCACAACCATCCCCCAGCGAACGGAGAGTGAAGCCATGTTGCGCGACGAACAGCTCTCGATCCTGCGGGACATCAGCCAATCCGTTGCCTTCGCCGACGACCGGCAAGGCAAGATCGGGCAACTGATCGCGGACGGTTACGTGATGAAAGACGGCGACCTGTTCGAGCTCACCGCCAAGGGCGTCACCGCCGTCGAGGAACACGCCGCCGCGCTCGGCGCGAGCGATGCGGAACCAGCGAGCGCATCCTCCGATCGGTTGATCTGATCTCGCGCGCACGCGTTGTGCGTGACGTCCACGCAACAGCTGCAAATTCGTTTGCGCTGACCATTGCAGCCGCGCGGCAATGGCGCATACTTCGCTCGGGCGGCGCAGCACTTTTCGATTCGAGCATCAAGAAATCGAGCGACCACATGCGGGACCAAAGTTCCCGGCGTGAAGGCTGTGACATGCGACAGATCAAGTCGCGTGCGGCGCCCCAAAAACCAAGTGGCTCAAGCCCAGGGAATCGGGGACCCATTCCGCATGACACGCACTCAGACAATCGCTTCGCTCTTCGCCATCGCAACCACCGCCATCGCTCTCCAGACCTCACCCGGCCTCGCCTTCTCGTCCGAAGCGCAGCAGATGTGCACGGGCGATGCGATGCGGCTGTGCTCCAGTGAAATTCCCGATATCCAGCGGGTCAGAGCCTGCATGGTGCGGAACAAGGCGCAGGTCAGCCCCGGCTGCCGCGCCGTGATGGACCGCGAGGCGGTCGCATCGCGCAAGCGGGAAGCGGCGGCGCAGTAACACGACCGCTTGCAGCGTCATGGCCGGCTTGTCCCGGCCATCCACGCCTCGCCCCGAGCTACAAAGAACGTGGATGCCCGGGACAAGCCCGGGCATGACGATCTCTCTGTCAGGAGCAGCGGCTTAATCGCCCCACTGGGCGAAGGCGTCGTTGAAGGCGCGCTCGCCGGGGGCGCCCTTCTCGATGGCGATGATGGCGCGGCGCTGGTTGGCATAGACCAGCGGCACGTCGAACCACGAGCGCTCCTTCAGCAGCTGAACGTTGCGGGAGCGGTCGGCGTCAACATTGGACAGGCCGACCAGGAAGAAGCCGTCGGTGACCTTGACCGCGAGCCCTGCGAGCGGCGTGCCGCGCGCCTGCTCGTTCGACTTCATCAGGATGCCCGGCACGTTGGAGACGCTGCCGCCCGGAAAGTCCGGCGGCAGGATGAAGGTCAGCTCCGCGGTGTGGCTCGCCGGCAGTGAGGAGTCGGTGTTGCGGCGGAACGACATCGTCATCTTGAACTTGCGGTCGGGGATCTCGATGTCGGCGCGCACGGCGACGTCGGCCTTCTGGGCGCCCGAGGCCTTGATCGGCTCCAGCCGCCACACCACCGAGCCGACATATTGCTTGCCCTTCGGATCGGACGGATCCTCGTCATAGAGCACGACCTTCTGCGCCACCGGCGCGACCGGCTGGTCGCTGGCCGAAGGCTGCCCGACGCGATCGGGGATCTTCGGCTTGCTCTGCGGCTGCGCCGGGGTCGGCGTGTCCGCCACTTGCGTCGCCGAGGGCTTGAGAAAGCCGTTGGCGATCAGGACCAGCTGCTTGCCCCAGAGGATGCCCGCGCCGACCAGGATGAGCACGATGCCGACGGCGATCGCGCTCTTGAACGGGAAGGCGGAGCCGGTGCGGACGCGCTTCTTGGCGGCGCGCTCGGGCGCGATGCGCGGACGCGGCGAAGGCGGCTGCGGCGTGTAGCGCTCCGCCTCCTCGATCGACTCGTCGTAGGAATAGGGCGCCTCGGCCTCGCCGGCGCGGTTTTCCAGGCTCGGCTCGAGCCGGTCGAATTCCGGCGTGGGCGAGGGCACGTTGGCGTAGGTGCGGCGCGCGGCGCGGCTGGCCTGCGCAGCAGCGCCGCCGAGATCATTGGCATCGGCCGTGATGTCGCGGAAGCCGCGCACGCCCGGTGCCGGCGGCAGCGGCGGTCCGACATCAGGCGGACGGCGCGCACCAGCGCGATCGCGTCCGGCCGGCGGCGGCTCCGGCATCGGCGGTGGGGCAGACGGTCCCGGTTGGCGCGGGGCGTCGAAACGGGGAGCGCGCGGCGGACGCTGCGCATCGCCCTGGTCATCGACGTTGAAGGACGGACGGTCGGCCCGCGGCGGTGGCGGAGCCGGACGCGTACGCGGCGGGGCCGGCGAGGCCGAAGCCGCGTTGCCTTCGGCGGCTCTTGTGCTGGCGCGGCGAAAGGCATCGCCGCTGCCGCCGCTGCGCCCGCCCCCACTGGGGCGCGAGGCCTCGCGGGCACGCTGGGCAGCCTCCGATTCGACCTTGCGGACGGCCTCCTCCAGCGACAACCTTTCGCGGGTGATCTCGGATTCAGAGAGCGGCGGCTGCACGCTGCGCAGCTGCGCGATCAACGCCGTGCGCGCCCGCTCATAGAGCGCGCGACGGCTCTCGCCGGGAGCGTTCGGGTCCAGGGCGGCAATAGCGCGGGCGATCAGCGGATAGTAATCAGCCATTTCAACTCAACTATACGCGCGTCCCGGTAAGATATCGTTAAGCCTCAAACGGATTTTGCACCAGGATAGTATCTTCGCGTTCGGGGCTGGTGGAAAGCAGTGCGACCGGGCACCCCACCAATTCCTCGATCCGGCGGACATATTTGATGGCCTGGGCCGGCAGATCGGCCCAGGACCGCGCACTCGCGGTCGGCTCCTTCCAGCCCTCGATGGTCTCGTAGATCGGCTCGACCCGGGCCTGCGCGCCCTCGCCGGCCGGGAAATGGTCGATCTCCTTGCCGTCCAGCTTGTAGCCGGTGCAGACCTCGATCGTGTCGAAGCCGTCGAGGATATCGAGCTTGGTCAGCGCCAGGCCGTTGATGCCGCAGGTGCGGACCGCCTGGCGGACCAGCACGGCGTCGAACCAGCCGCAGCGGCGCGGACGGCCGGTATTGGTGCCGAACTCGCGGCCGCGCTCGCCGATCCGGCGGCCGGTCTCGTTGTCCTGCTCGGTCGGGAACGGGCCCTGGCCGACGCGGGTCGTATAGGCCTTGCACAGCCCGAGCACATAGCCGACCGCAGCCGGTCCGAGGCCGGCGCCGGTCGCGGCCTGCGCCGCCACCGTGTTGGACGAGGTGACGTAAGGATAGGTGCCGTGGTCGACGTCGAGCAGCGCACCTTGCGCGCCCTCGAACAGCATGCGCTTGCCTTCGCGACGCTTGATGTCGAGCAGCCGCCACACCGTCTCGGCGTAGGGCAGCAGCTCAGGTGCCAGCGCGCTCAATTCCTTCAGGATCACCTTGCCGTCGAACTCCGGCAGGTTGAGGCCACGGCGCAGCGCGTTGTGGTGCGCCAGCAGCCGGTCGATCTTGTGCGGCAGCGTGTCGAGGTCGGCGAGGTCCATCAGGCGGATGGCGCGGCGGCCGACCTTGTCCTCATAGGCCGGGCCAATGCCGCGGCGGGTGGTGCCGATCGCGGTGGCTGCGCTCGCGGATTCGCGGTGCGCGTCGAGCTCGCGGTGCAGCGGCAGGATCAGCGTGACGTTCTCGGCGATACGCAGGTTCTCCGGAGAGACCGCGACGCCCAGGGCCCTGAGCTTGCTGACCTCGTCGAGGAAGGCGGCGGGATCGAACACCACGCCATTGCCGATCACCGACAGCTTGCCCTCGCGCAGCACGCCGGAAGGCAGCAGCGCGAGCTTGTAGGTCTTGCCGTTGATCACCAGCGTGTGGCCGGCATTATGGCCGCCCTGGAAGCGGACGACGATGTCCGCCTGCTCCGACAACCAGTCGACGATCTTGCCCTTCCCTTCGTCGCCCCATTGGGCGCCGACGACGACAACATTGGCCATTCGCGGGTAATCCTTCGAAGATTTCTCTGTAAGGGCATGATCCGAACAGAAAACCGGGACCCACTTTTCCGGGATCATGCCTGCGCCCAGCCCAATTCCCGGCCCAAGGCCGTTCGCACGCGAGGCAGCCCAACCGGATAAAGGAAGCAGCCTCTCTAGGCAAGCAAGAACGGGACTTTTTCAGGGCTTCGAGGCTACTCCAAGCCTTTGATATCCCCGGAAAATCCAGAAACCTTCGCGGCCGGCGCAACGGCTTCGACCAAAGCGTGAGAGGCTCTGTCCGCCGCTGCATGGTCGCGATGCGTCCGCCCCCCGTTGATGCAACCTCGATTTCCGTGTCTTTGGACAGCGCCGGGCGATCAGCCGGCCCGGATCCCGCCGGGCCGGAAGCCTCGGTGCACGCGGGGCCACACCAATCCCAATGTCCGCCACCGGTCAGACCACGAGCGCGGAAACATCCGGTCACAGCTGGATCGCCAACCAGCCTTATCTGCTGCTCAGCATCACCGCGCTGTGCTGGGCCGGCAACGCCATCGTCGGGCGCCTCGCCGCCGGTCACATCCCGCCGGTCACCCTCTCCTTCCTGCGCTGGTTCTTCGCCTTCCTGCTGGTGCTGCCGTTCGCCTGGAAGCATCTTGCCCAGGACTGGCCCGCGATCCGCGGCAAGCTCGGCCTGATGGTCACACTCTCGATCACTGGCATCGGTGCCTTCAACACGCTGCAATATTGGGCGCTGGAGCATACCCAGGCGCTCAACACGCTGCTGCTGCAGTCGGCCGCGCCGCTGGTCGTGGCGCTGTGGTCGCTGGCCATCCTCGGCATCCGCCTCACAGCGGCGCAGGCGTGCGGCGTGCTGCTCTCGATGTGCGGCGTGCTCACGATCCTGCTGCACGGTGATTTCACCACGCTGTCGAACATCGAGTTCAACAAGGGCGACCTCATCTTCATCGTCGCGCTGATCATCTTCGCGCTGTATTCGGTGCTGACCTTGAAGCGGCCGCCGATGCACGGCCTGTCGTTCCTCGCCTTCACTTTTGGGGTCGGTGCCGCCTGCCTCATTCCGCTGGAGATCTGGGAATTGTCCGCACGCCCGGTCATGAAGCTCGACGGGCCGAACCTGCTGACGCTGTTCTACGTCGCGGTGTTCCCCTCGACGCTCGCCTATCTCTGCTTCAATCGCGGCGTGCGCCTGATCGGCGCCAACCGCGCCGCGCCGTTCTTCCACGTCGTGCCCGTGTTCGGCTCGATCATGGCGATGGCCTTTCTGGGCGAACACCCGCAGGCGTTCCACTTCATCGGCTTCGCGCTGGTGCTGTCGGGTGTGTTCGTGGCGTCGAGGAAGCAGGCGAGTTAACTCCTCTCGTAGGGTGGGCAAAGCGAAGCGTGCCCACCATGCCAGTCGGGAGAGAGAGATGGTGGGCACTGCGCGCGAAGAGCGCGCCTTTGCCCACCCTACAAATCTCTCGTACCCACAACGCAGCGCTATCTGGACTTGAGCTTGCTGTACGCCTCGCTGGTCGCGATGATCACATGCTCGGCGCAGCCGTTGAGGCGATGCGGATCGGCCTCGCGCTCGTAGGCTTCCGAGGTCATCATGTCGAGGAATGCCGCTACGCTCGGATAATAGACCAGCGCCACAAAGTCCCAGTCGTTGCCGGCGCGCGGCCCGAGCGCGATGGCCTTCGCCTCGCCGGTCCAGAGCAAGGTGCCGCCGCGCGCCTTGATCATCGGCACCGTGATCGCGCTGTAGCGCAGATAGGCGTCCCATCCGGATCCGTCGCCGTCACGCGAGCGCGCGTGGAAACGCATCAGGTTCAGCATCACCACCGGTGCGTTCTGCTCGAGCCCTTCGAGGCCCTCGATGTTCAACATATTAACCGCCAATGGCACCTCCTCAGGGCTTGGCTGCATTGTAGCATTGCGGCGCTGTGACTTGTGCCACGACGCCGGTCCGGCGCAAGCTCGCATGCAACGCCAATGACGATCGCTTCGCCCGCGCCACCGGCCTCCAATCCGGCCAGTTGGCTCAACAATCAGCCTTATCTGCTGCTTAGCCTGAGCTCGCTGTTCTGGGCCGGCAACATTGTGCTCGCGCGCCATGTCGGCGCGCATGTGCCGCCGCTGACGGTGACCACGATCCGCTGGTTCGGCGTGTTCCTGATCCTGCTGCCGTTCGCGTGGTCACATCTGAAGCGCGACTGGCCTGCGTTGCGCAGGAGCCTGCCGCTGATGCTGTTCCTGTCGCTGGTGGGCTTCGCCTTCAACAACGCAATCTCGTACTGGGCGATGCAGTACACGGAGGCGCTCAACGCGCTGCTGATCCAGTCGGCAGGTCCCCTGTTCGTGGCGCTGTGGTCGCTGGTGCTGTTCGGCGTGCGGCTGACGGGCGCGCAGCTCGCCGGCATCGCGATCTCGCTTCTCGGCGTGCTGATCATCATCCTGCGCGGCGATCTCGCCGCGCTGGCGAGCATCAGCTTCAACAGGGGCGACATCATGTTCGCCTCCTCGCTGGTGGCGTTCGGGATCTACTCCGCCTTCATCCCGCGCCGGCCCAAGATCCATCAACTGTCCTTCCTGTCCTTCACCACCTGCTGCGGCGCGACGATGCTGCTGCCCGCGGCGATCTGGGAAGCGGCAAGCGGTCGCGTCCTGCAATTCGATACGATGACGCTGGCGACGCTGGGCTACATCCTGATCTTTCCCTCGACCCTGGCCTATCTCTTCTTCAACCGCGGCGTGGCACTGATCGGGCCGAACCGGGCGGCGCCGTTCTTCCATCTGGTGCCGGTGTTCGGCTCGGCGATGGCGATCCTGCTGCTCGGCGAAATGCTCCAGCCGTTCCACCTGATCGGCTACGCGCTGGTGCTCGCCGGCGTCGTGATCGCCTCGCGCCAGGGTTCGGCGTGACGTAATTCCGCGCGGCGGACGACGACGACCTCGTGTCCCGGACGCGGCGCAGCGCGAAGCGATGCGACGCAGAGCCGGGACCCAGTTCGCCCAAGTGTGGGCCCCGGCTCTGCAGCGCATCACTTCGTGCTGCGCAGCGTCCGGGGCACGAGACAAACTCCCGTCTTCCGATTTCATCGTAGAGACGCTACGTTCCGCGCCAACTAAAAAGAGGGAACGTCTTCAGATGATTTCAGGGCTGATTCGAAACCTACGTGCCATCGGCACGGCCGCGCTGTGTCTTGCCGCCGCATCCACGGCTCAGGCCGACAATTACCCCAGCCGCAACATCACGCTGGTCTTGCCATTCGCGGCCGGCAGCGGCACCGACACCACGACGCGGCTGATTTCGCAGCATCTGTCGCAGGCGCTCGGCGTCGGCATCGTGATCGAGAACAAGGCGGGTGCCAACGGCATGCTCGCCGCAAGCTATGTCGCGAAGGCCGCGCCCGACGGCTACACGCTGCTGGTGACGACCAACACCACGCATTCGGCCAATCCCTATCTGCTCAAGAGCCTCACTTACGATCCGGTCAAGGATTTCACCCCGATCGCGCGCACGGGCGATCTACCCTTCATGCTGGTGATCAATCCCGAGGTGCCGGCCAAGTCCGTCGGCGAGCTCGTCGCCTATGGCAAGGCCAATCCGGGCAAGCTGAGCTACGCCTCGGGATCGTCTTCCGCGATCGTCTCGGGTGCGACCTTTGCGCACAATGCCGGGCTCGACCTGCTGCACGTGCCCTACAAGAGCTCGCCGCCGGCGCTCAACGACGTCATGGGCGGCCGCGTCTCGATGATGTTCGTGGACATCCTGACCGGCCTGCCGCATGTCCAAGGCAACGCGCTGCGCGCGCTCGCCGTCACCACCAAGGAGCGCTCGCCGCTGGTGCCGAACCTGCCCTCGATGCAGGAGTCCGGCGTGCCTGATTTCGACATCTCGTCGTGGCAGGGCTATTTCGGCCCGGCCGGCCTGCCCAAGGAGATCGTGACGCGGCTCAACGCCGAAATCAGGAAGATCGTCGAGAAGCCCGAGATCAAGGCCCAGCTCGCCACCCTCGGCATGGACGCGTTTTCGGGCACGCCGGAGCAGCTCGGCACGTTCGTCAACGAGCAGCTGGTGCTGTGGGAGAAGCTGATCACCAACGCGAAGATCGAGAAGCAGTGAAGCCTGTGTCCCGGACGCGGCGCCGCGCGAAGCGGTGCGACGCAGAGCCGGGACCCAGACTGCCGCGGCATGGGCCCCGGCTCTGCAGCGCACCGCTGAAGAAGCGCTGCGCTGCGTCCGGGGCACGCGATCTGCGTCCGCATTCTCCGTCATGGCCGGGCTTGTCCCGGCCATCCACGAATATCCGCGATTGCAACTGCCAAGAACGTGGATGCCCGGGACAAGCCCGGGCATGACGTCGTGATTGATGGCGGCGCTTTACGTTCGGCTTTTACGCCGCACGCACCTTGGCGAGGAAGCCGTCCACCGCGCTGCGCAGCGCGCCGGACTGGCTGTCCAGCTCGCGGGCGTTGGTGAGCACGTCGGTGGCGGCGTTGCCGGTCGCTTCCGCGGCCGAGGTGACGCTGCCGATATTGGCGTTGATCTCGCTCGAGCCGGCCGCGACCGACTGAATGTTGCGGGCGATCTCGCGGGTCGCCTCACCCTGCTGCTCGATCGATGCGGAAATGCCCGCGGTGATCTCGCTCATCTCGGCGATCGTCTGGGTGATGCCGGAGATGGCCGTGACCGCGTCGCTGGTCGAGGTCTGCATCGCCGCGACCTGCGCGGAGATCTCCTCGGTCGCCTTCGCGGTCTGGTTGGCGAGCGCCTTGACCTCGGAGGCGACGACCGCGAAACCGCGGCCGGATTCACCGGCGCGGGCCGCTTCGATGGTGGCATTGAGCGCGAGCAGGTTGGTCTGCGCGGCGATCGAATGGATCAGCTTGACCACCTCGCCGATCTTCTCGGCGCCAGTCGAGAGCACCTGCACGGTGGCGTTGGTACGCTCGGCGTCGCTGACGGCGCGGCTCGCCACTTCGGTCGAACGGGTGACCTGGCGGGAGATTTCGGCAACCGAGCTCGACAGCTCTTCGGCGGCCGCCGCGACCGTGCCGACATTGCCTGAGGCCTTTTGCGAGGCTGCGCCGACCGTCGCCGCGCGCGACGAGGCGTCACTGGCGGTCGCGGTCATCGACTGCGCCGTCGTCTGCATGCCGGCCGCGGCCGAGGAGACCGAGCGGACGATGCCGTTGACGCTACGTTCGAAGTCGTTGGCGATGCCCTCCATCGCGCTGCGACGTTCCGCCGCGACGCGTTCCTTGGCATCGGCTTCGGTCTTCTCGAGGCCACGGATGCGGACCGCGTTGTCCTTGAAGATCTGCACGGTGGCGGCCATTGCACCGACCTCGTCGCCGCGGCCGATGCCCGGGATGTCGCCCTCGAGCTTGCCGTCGGCGAGGTCCTTCATGCGGGCGCCAAGCAGCGCCAGCGGGCGGCTGATGCCGCGGCTGATCAGCCAGGCGACACCGCCGGCGACAATGAAGATGCCGAGCATGGCAAAGCCAAGCATCCAGTAGACCGGGCCCATTTTGGTGTTGATGTCGTCGAGATAGGCGCCGGTGCCGAGATACATATCGAAGCCGGGCACCGCCACGGCGTAGCCGATCTTGCGGATCGGCGTCGGCTGACCGGGCTTCACATATTCATAGTGCAGCAGGATCGACCCGTGCGCCTTGACGCCGTCCATCAGCTCAAGGGACAGTTTTCGGCCGTTGGTGACGACATCCATGCGGTTGGTGCCGATTTGCTTGGGATCGGGCGCGAGCTGCGTGATGCCGTCATAGGACGTTCCGAACAGATAGCCCGCGCCGTTGTCGTAGGTCATCGCATTGCCGTAGCGGCGAAGCTCGGCCATCGCAGCGTCCTTCGTCAGCTCGCCGGCGTCGACGCGCTTCTTCAGCGCGGCCGCATAGTTGCGCGCCAGTTCGACGATCGCCTTGGCCTGGTCGATGCGTGCATTCACCATCTCCTGCTTCATCAGATAGCCGGCAAGAACGCCGGAGATGCAGAGGCCAAACAAGGTGACGACGACAAGAATGCCGAGCTTGGGGGCGATCTTCAGATTGCTCAACTTCACGGGATGGCTCCGGCAATAATGGGATAGGGGCACGCGACCAGATCGATCAAAATCGAATCAACTCTTAGCGGGCGAGCCCTTAGCAAGTTACTTACATGCCTCCGTAGAAGCCCGGACGCAGCCGCGAAAAACCGGCAATTTATCTTTGAGCCGACAACCGGGAATTGTACGCCATCACCTTGATTTCGCGTAAAAGACGCAAAGGCCCGCCCGCGGAGGCGGGTCACAACAAGAACCGACAAACCAAATCGGGAGCGAGAAAATGCCGAAATACAGGGTGGTGACGCCGAAGGGCGCGAGCTTCACGGTCGCCGGCAGCGACTATTCCTTTGAGCGCGAGGCGCTCGATCCGATCGACGCCGAAATCGTCGAGGCGCCCGCTGACGAAGCCGGGTTCATTGCCGCCGCGAAGACCGCCGACGCGATCTATGCCAAGGGCATCCCCATCACCAAGACCATCATCGACAGCTTGGAGACCTGCAAGGTCATCACGCTCGGCTCGGTCGGCGTCGACAGCGTCGACGTCAAGGCCGCCACGGCGCGCGGCATTCCCGTCACCAACATCCCCGACACCTTCATCGAGGAGGTCGCCGACCACGCCATGATGCTGCTGCTCGCCGGCTTCCGCCGCCTGGTTGAGCAGGACCGCATGGTGCGCGACGGCCGCTGGGCCGAGGGCCGGCCGGCGCTGCTCAAGGTTCCGAGGCTAATGGGCCAGACGCTCGGCTTCATCTCATTCGGCCGCGTGGCGCGTGCAGTTGCGAAGCGCGCGGCGCCGTTCGGCCTGCGCATGATGGCCTACGATCCCTTCATCCAGGAAACGCTGATGTACGACCACGGCGTGATCCCGGCGACGCTGAACGAGGTGCTGTCGCAATCCGACTTCGTCTCGATGCATGCCCCGGCGAGGCCCGAGGTCCATCACATGCTGACCGAGAAGCATTTTCGGCAGATGAAGAAGGGCTCGATCTTCGTCAACACCGGGCGCGGCGCCACCGTGGACGAAGAGAGCCTGATCAAGGCGCTGCAGGAAGGCTGGATCGCACACGCCGCGCTCGACGTGCTGGAGAAGGAACCGCCCTCGCACAACAATCCCCTGCTCAGCATGGAGAACGTGACTCTGACCGCCCATGTCGCGTCGGCCTCGGCACGGTTTGACGAAGCGCGCAAGCGCCGGGTGGGCTACGAATTGTCACTGGTGCTGCAGGGCATGTGGCCGGTAAGCTGCGTCAATCCGTCGGTACTGCAGACGACCTCGCTCCGTCGCTGGCAACCCGTCAGCATGGATCGCGGGCCGAACAGCTAGGCGGCCGGCGCAAAGGCGCCAACGACCGAAACGACCCTTCACCGGCGATCAACGCCGGGAAGGGAACATATATAGGGAGGTACTGATGAGGAACGACATCACACGTCGTGATGCTTTGGCGCTGGGCCTGTCCGCTGCAACGTTCGCTGCCACCGGTGCTGCAGCGCAAACATCCAATATCAAGGCGGCCGATGTTGCGGCGCCCAAGCGCGAGATCGAGAAGGGCGCATCCTTGCGGATGCTGCGCCCGGTGCGTTTCGTCCAGGCCGACGAGGATGTGTTCCGCGCAAATGCAGCAAAGTTCACCAAGGAGACCGGGGTCGAGGTCAAGGTCGACTTCGTCGGCTGGGAGGACATCAACCAGCAGACCGCGGTCACCTCGAACTCCGGCGCGGGCCCCGACATCATCATCGGCTTCTCCGACGCCCCCCACATCTATGTCGACAAGCTGATCGAGCTGACCGACGTCGCCGACTATCTCGGCAAGAAGTACGGCGGCTGGCAGACTCTTGCGAAGACCTATGGAAAGAAGGCTAAGAGCGACACGTGGATCGGGCTGCCGTTCGGCGCCACAGCTGGCCCCCTGATCTATCGCAAGTCCATTCTTAAATCAGTCGGGTTCGACAAGGCTCCGGAAGATGCAGCCGGCTTCCTCGATCTCTGCAAGAAGCTTCAGCAGGCGGGCAAGCCAGCCGGCTTCGCACTGGGCAACGCGGTGGGCGACGGAAACGGCTTTGCGGACTGGATGATGTGGGCGCACAACGCGGCGTTGCTTGACGAGGAGGGCAATGTCACAATCAACAGTAAGGAGACGATCGCGGCACTGAACTTTGTGAAGCAGCTCTACCCGACCTTCATCGCCGGCACGCCGTCCTGGAACGACGTCAGCAACAATCGCGCCTATTCTTCCCAGGAAATCGCGCTGACGGCAAACGGGGTGTCCTTGTACTTCTCGTTGAAGAATGATCCGGCGACCGCCGCCCTCGCCGAAGATTCGGAACATCAGTTGTTGCCGAAGTTCTTTGCGCCGGCCCCGCCGATGTCTGGCCTGACGCTAAACGCAATGGTGTTCAAGCACAGCCCATGTCCGAACGCAGCAAAGGCATTTCTGCAATTCATGCTCGAGAAGGAACAGTACGAGCCCTGGCTCAACGCCAATAGCGGCTACTGGTCGCAGCCGCTCGCAGCCTATGCCGATGCAGCAGTGTGGTCAGGTGATCCGAAGGTCGCAATCTTCAAGAACACCATGAACAACGGCTACTACGCCGGTTACAAAGGTCCGATATCGACGGCCACCGGTGCGGTGCGGGCGGACTATGTCACGGTTCAGATGTTCGCGTCCGTTGCGACCGGCGCGGCCACGCCGGAGGCCGCCGCGGCGGAAGCCGAGCAGCGCTGCAAGCGGTACTTCCGGCGGCAGCGTAAGGACTGACAGCGCAGCCGTCATTGCGAGCGAAGCAGTCCAGAACCCCTCCGCGGATGCAGTCTGGATTGCTTCGTCGCAAGAGCTCCTCGCAATGACGGTGGAGTGACTTCCTAGAACAGGACAACAAACTGATGTCCGTGACCACCCTCTCTTCCACCGGCCTCGCGCACCGGCAGCCGTCCTGGCTGGTGCGGCTGTTCGACTACAAGCCGTTCCTGATCGTGATGTGCCTGGCGCCCGCGATCGGGCTGCTCTCGGTGTTCCTCACCTATCCGCTCGGCCTCGGCATCTGGCTCGCCTTCACCGACACCACGATCGGCCGGCGCGGCATCTTCGTTGGTATCGAGAATTTCCAGTATCTGCTCACCGATCCGTTGTGGTGGAACGCGGTGTTCTACAGCGTGGTCTATACGGGAATAGCGACCTTCGGGAAGTTCGCGCTCGGCTTCTGGCTCGCGCTGCTGCTCAACAACCATTTTCCGTTCAAGAGCATCCTGCGTGCGATCATCCTGCTGCCCTGGATCGTGCCGACCGTGCTCTCGGCGCTGGCGTTCTGGTGGATCTACGATCCGCAGTTCTCGATCATCTCCTATCTCCTCGTCGACGTGCTGCATTGGCGATCCAGCAATATCGACTTCCTCGGCTCGCCATGGCCGGCGCGCTTCTCGCTGATCGCCGCCAACATCTGGCGCGGCATTCCCTTCGTCGCGATCTCGCTGCTGGCGGGCCTGCAGACCATCTCGCCCTCGCTTTACGAGGCCGCGATGCTGGACGGGGCCAGCGCCTGGCAGCGCTTCCGCTACATCACCTTTCCGATGATGATGCCGATCCTCGCCATCGTCATGACCTTCTCGATCATCTTCACCTTCACCGACTTCCAGCTGGTCTACGCCATCACCCGCGGCGGGCCAGTCAACTCGACCCATCTGCTGGCGACGCTGGCGTTTCAGCGCGGCATCGCTGGCGGCGAGCTCGGCGAAGGTGCGGCAATCGCGGTGTCGATGATCCCGTTCCTGGTGTTCGCGACGCTGTTCTCCTATTTCGGCCTGGCGCGCCGCAAATGGCAGCAGGGAGAGGCCAATGACTGACACCATCGCGCAACCGACCGCGGACGCCAAGGCCGCACCCGACACCATGGCCTGGGATTCCGGGCTGCGGCGGCTGATGATGATCTACCTGCCGCTCGGCTGCTTCGTGCTGATCCTGCTGTTTCCGTTCTACTGGATGACGATCACCTCGTTCAAGCCGAACGCGGAGCTGATGAACTACCGGGATCACAACCCGTTCTGGATCTCCTCGCCGACGCTCGCCCACATCAAGCATCTTCTCTTCAATACCGCCTATCCGCGCTGGCTGTGGACGACGATGACGGTGGCGATCGGCTCCACCACGTTGTCCTTGATCGCGTCGACGCTCGCCGCCTATGCGATCGAGCGCCTGCGCTTCCGCGGCAGTCCTTATGTGGGCCTCGGCATTTATCTCGCCTATCTCGTGCCGCCGTCGATCCTGTTCATTCCGCTCGCAACCGTCGTGGTGCAGTTCGGCCTGTTCGACTCGCCGCTCGCCCTGATCCTGGTCTATCCGACCTTCCTGGTGCCGTTCTGCACCTGGCTCCTGATCGGCTATTTCAAGTCGATCCCCTACGAGCTCGAGGAATGCGCGCTGGTCGATGGCGCAACGCGCCTGCAGATCCTGCGGCGGATCACGCTACCGCTCGCGGTGCCCGGACTGATCTCGGCCGGCATCTTTTCCTTCACACTGTCCTGGAACGAGTTCATCTATGCGCTCGCCTTCATCCAGAGCGGCGCCAACAAGACGGTGCCGGTCGCGATCCTGACCGAGCTCGTCACCGGCGACGTCTACCAGTGGGGCGCGCTGATGGCGGGCTCGCTGCTGGGATCGCTGCCGGTTGCGATCTTCTACTCGCTGTTCGTCGATTACTACGTGTCCTCGCTGACCGGCGCGGTAAAGGAGTAGACCGCAGCTGCGGCGTTTGGCCCGGTTTCACAAAACTGCAACACGCGATCCGCATAACGCGTGCGTCCGCCAACAGGAGACGCACATGCGCGCGACTTTTCTTGCCACCGTCGCAACGATCATTCTCACCGCGAGCCCCGCGCTCGCGCAGAGCGAAGGCGAATTCCCGGCCAAGCTCGCCGGCCACGTGGTGATGCCGGCCGCCACCTTCATCGACGCGCCCGCCGATGCCCCCGCCGATCTCAAGACATCCGGAAAATACACCACCGGCAAGCGCGTCGACGCGCTCGGCACGGTGATGGGCAAATCCTATGAACGTCCGACCGGCGTGTCGCTGCCGTTCAAGGGCCAGCCGCTGCAGGGCCATTCCGGCATCAAGACCATGCCCGACGGCAGCTTCTGGGTCGTCACCGACAACGGCATGGGCGCGCGCGCCAACTCGCCGGATTCGATGCTGTATCTGAACCGCTACAAGATGGACTGGGCGGGCGGCAAGATCGAGCGGCTGGAGACCATCTTCCTGCACGATCCCGACAAAAAGGTCCCGTTCCGCATCGTGCACGAGGACACGCAGAAGCGCTATCTCACCGGCTCCGACTTCGATACCGAAGGTTTCCAGATCATCGGCGACACCTTCTGGATCGGCGACGAGTTCGGCCCCTACATCCTGAAGGCCGACAAATCAGGCAAGATCCTGGGCGTGTTCGATACGGTTGCAGACGGCAAGCCGGTGCGCTCGCCCGACAATTGGGCCGTGGCGACGCCGGCCGCGCCCGGCGCGACCTACACCAACGTCAACCTTCGCCGCTCCAAGGGCTATGAAGGCTTTGCATCCTCCAAGGACGGCAAATTCCTCTATGGCCTGCTCGAGGGCCCGCTGTGGGACGCCGAGAAGAAGGACTGGGAGAAGGTCGACGGCAAGGAAGCTTCCCGCATCCTCGAGTTCGACGTCGCTGCGGAAAAATTCACCGGCCGTTACTGGCAGTATGTGTTCGAGCAGAACGGCAACGCCATCGGCGACTTCAACATGATCGATCAGGCCTCCGGCCTCATCATCGAGCGCGACAACGGCGAAGGCACGGCCGACAAGGCCTGCCCGCAGGGTACCCGCGGCGAGAACTGCTTCCCGGACCTCGCCAAGTTCAAGCGCATCTACAAGATCGAGCTCACCGAGGCCAATGTCGGCAAGCCCGTGCGCAAGATCGGCTATATCGACCTGATGAAGATTAGGGATCCCGACAAGAAGGCGAAGAAGCCGCTCAATGACGGCGTCTACACCTTCCCCTTCTTCACCATCGAGAACGTCGATCGCGTCGACGACACCCACATCATCGTCGGCAACGACAACAATCTGCCGTTCTCCTCCAGCCGCGATCCCAACAAGGCCGACGACGACGAGTTCATGCTGCTCGAAGTCGCGGACTTCCTGAAGGCAAAGTAAGGCGCCCTTCGGCTTTGCTCCCTCCTCTCCTGCATCGCGCGGGAGAGGAGTCGTCACCAATCAACGGTCCCCGAAGTTCACCCCGACCTTGATGAGAATTGTCGCATAGGTGATCTCGGACGGGACGGGTGGGAATGGCTGGGCCTGGCGCACCATTGCCATGGCCTGAGCATCGAGGGCTGCGACGCCCGAAGAGCCGCCGACGCGGCTAGACAAAACTTGGCCGCCGCGACCGAGGGTGAGATTCAGCGTGACCAGCCCCCTCTGACCATTGGCGCCCGCCGGGTACTGGTGGAAGCGCATGAGATGCGCGCGGACGCGCTGATTGTAGGTCGCCATCGTCGACGCCACCGAGCCGGCATTCACTGCGGATGCGAGCGGAGCTTCGCGCTCCGCACGCGGCGGCGCGCTGGTGCGGGGCGCGGGGGGCGCATCCGCCGGCTTCCGGGCATCGGGGCGCACCACCTTGGGCTTGGCCGGCGCCGGTTTCTCAATGGGCACAGCTTTCGCGGGCTCGGGCTTCGGCGGAACTGGCTCGAGCTTCTGCTCCGGCGGCGCAATCACGTCCGGCTTTTCCTGCGGCGGCGTCGGCGGAATCATTTCTTCGACAGCCTGCTCTTGCACCGGCTCAGGCGGCGAGGCATCCGCCTGCTGCATCACCGGTCCCGGCGCGATGTCGAGCGGCGTCGATTGCGGCGCCGACGTCTCCGGCGTCATGTCGATGAGGATGGCCGGGATGTTGACGCCCTCGTCCGGCACGTGCTTCAGCCAGTTCATCGCCAGCAGTGCGGCGGCAATGTGCAACGCCACGATCACCGCCGCCGACAGGCTCCAGCGCGCGCCCTCACGCTCGCCGAGCGGCTCGTGCAGGGCAAACGCGTTCGCGGCGGCCATCAGCTGCGTCCGTCGAGGCCGACGAGCGCGACCTTGAGATAGCCGGCGTTGCGCAAGGAGTTCATCACCTCCATCAGATCGCCGTAGCTCACGGCCTTGTCCGCGCGCAGGTAAATGCGCTCGTCCTTGCGGCCCTTGGTGGCGGCAGCGAGCGAGGTGCCGAGCGCGTCGCGGGCGACGACGTCTTCGCCGACTGCGATCGACAGGTCCGGCTTGACGGTGACGAAGACCGGCTTGTCCAGCCGCGGCGCCGGCTCGGCCGCGGTCGCCGGCAGCTCGACACCGATGTCGACAGTGGCGAGCGGAGCGGCCACCATGAAGATGATCAGCAGCACCAGCATCACGTCGATGAACGGCGTGACGTTGATCTCGTGGGTGACGTCGAGATCATCCGGGTCGCCGCGCCTGCGCGGCGATCCCGAACCCGCGCCGAGCTTTGCGGCCATGACCTACTCCGCCGCCCGTGCCAGGCGGAACTCCCTGTGGTCGCGCTGGCGGCTCACCAGCAGCATGAGCTGCGCCGAGGCGTCGCCGAGCAGTGCGCGGTAATTGGCGATGCCGCGGACGAGGTGATTGTAGATCACGACCGCCGGGATCGCCGCGACGAGACCGAGAGCGGTGGCGAGCAGCGCCTCCGCGATGCCAGGCGCGACCACCGCGAGGCTGGTGGTGTGGCTCTCGGAGATGCCGATGAAGGCGTTCATGATGCCCCAGACCGTGCCGAACAGGCCGACGAAGGGCGCAATGGCGCCGATGGTCGCGAGCACGCCGGTGCCGCGCGCGATCTGCCGTGACATCGCCGCCTCGACCCGCTCCAGCCGCAGCGCTACCCGCTCCTGGAGGCCGTCGTCGAGCACGCCGCCGGACAGCTCCGCCTCCTTCGCGCAGGACTGGATGAGCTGAGCGACCGCATCATGCGCATCGCCAGCCCGTTCGGCCGCCTCTGTCAGCTTGATATTGCCTTCGAGCGCGCGCGTCCGCTGCAAGGCCAGCGCGCCCTTGCGGCGCAGCTCGATGGTCTTGGCGAGCCACACCGTCCAGGTCGCCAGGGAGGCGAGAGCAAGCCCGATCATCACCGTTTTCACGATGATGTCGGCGCTGATGAACATGCCCCAGGGCGACAGATTGCGCGGCAGCAGGGCCTCGTCAATCGCAAGGGCCGGTGTCGGCGCGAGCGCCAGCGCGATTGTTAGGATCACATGCCGAAGCCTAAAATTGCTCTGCATCCTGATCTCCCGACAGATTGAAGCGAACTATGCCGCGGGCGCGGCCGCGATCCGGTCCGCAAGCTGCCGGAACCGCACCAGCTGATCCGCCCGCAGCGCCCGGGTCTCGTCGCGGCCGACGAAGACCTTGAACATGATGCCGCCGTCGGCGTTCACGAACGCGACGAAGGCCGACGACTTGCCCATGAAGGGCCGCTCGACAAAGGCGACGGCCGCACAACGCTCGTGGCGGAGATGGCCGTGCAGACCCTTCGGCTGCATCAGGTTGAAATAGCCGCGGCCGATCTCGCCCGAGGGAATGGCGCCGGTGAACTCGAAGATCGCATCATCCGTGTGTACGATCAGCGTGACCTCGCCCCATTTCGCGATGTCCTGCATGGCCGCGGCGAAGTGCTCGCCGCCACCGATGCGCACCATGGAGGATGGTAGCGCCTCGACCACCGCGCGCGGGGTGATGGTGCGCTCACGCGCGACGTCCTCGATCACCGCGCCAGGATTGTCGGCCATATACGCCTTGAGATCGGCGAGATCGGTGCTCAACATGTCCGGCTCCTCATCAAGCTGGCCGCCTCACGCGGCCGCGTTCGCCTTGCGCTCGGTCATGATGACCTCGAACCCTTCGAACTTGGGATGGCCGAGATAGAGGCTCTCCCCGGTCTTGTTGTCGGCGCGCGCATGAGCACGGCGGAATTCGTCCGAGCGCGTCCAGGCCTCGAAGGCCGCCTTGTCGACCCACACGGTGTGAGAGGAATACAGCGTGTGGTCCTCGAGCACCGGCCCCTTGAGTAGGTGGAACTCGACGAAGCCGGCCATGCTGCCGAGATAGGATTCGCGGGTGCGCCAGACGGTCTCGAACGCAGCTTCCGAGCCGAGCTTCACCTGAAAACGATTCATAGCGATGAACATGAAAGTCTCTCCTTCTGATCAAAACGAACGCGCCGAAGCCGCGCTGGAGCATCAGCGCGGCGCGGCGGAGATGATGGTGTTAAGGCCCCTGTCGGCTTACGCACCTCCAAAGTGGATCTTCATGCCGGCCTTGTAGACCCTGCCCGGCCCCGGGGCTGACCACAGCACGTCGTTCTGCGACGTGCCGTCCGTCGAGCTGCCGGGAATGGCATAAGGCCGGTAGTACTGGTTCAAGAGATTGTCGATCGAGGCCGAGAACACGATGTCCCTGGTCGCGTTGTAGGTCATGTACAGATTGACCAGCTCGTAGCCGGTCGCAGGGAGATAGTTGGCGGGTACATCGTTGTTGGGGCCGAACGAGGCCCACTGCGCCGTCAGGATCAGGGTGCGATCGAGCAGGCGGACGCCGCCGGTCGTGACGACCTTGCGCGGGGTGATCGTCGCGAGCCCGACATTGGTGACGGCGTTCTTGCCCTGGATGTAGTGGCCGGCGACACCGATGAACCAGTCGCCGGCGTCGTACATGGTCTCCGCTTCGAAGCCCTGGATGCGGGCCTGCGCGATGTTCTGGTACTGGTAGAACTGGCTGAACGAGCCGAATGGCGGCACCGGCACCGGCGCCGAAGCGACGAGGTCGATGTAATCACTGACATCGTTGCGGAAGAGATTGATCTTGCCGCGGAACGAGTCGTTGGCGCTGAAGATGTTGTCGTACTTCAAGTTGAAGCCGACTTCCTTGTTCTTGCCGACCTCGGGACGCAGGTTCGGGTTGGGCAGGAAGCAGAACAGGCCGACCGTTCCGTCGGGACAGGGGAAGAAGGCCGGTCCGCCACCGGTCGCATGCGCGCCCGAGATCACCGTCTCGGTGATCGACGGGGCGCGATAGCCTTCGGCGTAGCTGACATAGGGCTGGAAGCCCGGGACCGGCGTCACGCCGAGGGTGATCTTTGGCGAGAAGCGGTCGCCGCCGGCGTGCGTATTGCCGGAGTCGAGATCGTAGCGATCATAGCGGATCGCGCTCACCGCCTCGAACCAGGTGCTGTAATTCTGCTTCAACTGGAGAAAGCCGCCCCACACGTTGCGGATGCCGCTCGGCGTGGTGATGTTGGAGTTGCCGCGGCTGTCAGTGGTCTTCACGTTGTCCTGGAATGCGTCGACACCCCAGGTCAGAGCGTTACGCCAGTCGCCGACATTGAATCGGGTGGTGTTGTTGGCATCGATGCCGACGGTGTCCAGCACATAGCCGCGCTTGTCCCCGACGCAGCCGGAGATGTTGTTGCCGACATTGCCGGCGCCGCAATAGCCCGCACCGCTCGTCGAGTAGTGATAGGTCTTGGTCTGGTCGTTGTCGACACGATTGCCGTAGACCGACATGTGCCAGTCGAACAGATTGTCGCTCGGCAGCGAGTAGTTCCAAGTGAGGGTGCCGGTGTAGTTCTTGGCGTCGGAGGCATAGACCGACGAGCCCTGATAGAGCGCGCGCTGTGCCGCTGTTGCCACCGGGCCGCGGTTGAACTGACCGATGTCGTATTGATAGTCCTGGAAGACGGCGCCGAGCTTGACCTCGTGACCGAGGGCCGGCCGCACCGTGAGCTTCATCAGCCCGGCCTCGACCTGATTGCCGGTGTTGCCGATCTCGGTGCCGTTGCCGTCCTTGTAGTTGCCTTGCGTGCGGTAGACCGCGCCGCCGAAGATATCCACGTCGGGCGTGGCGCGTACGCCGCCGAACACCGAGCCGAGACCGCGATTGTTGTTCGAGCCGTAGGAGCCGGAGAGATCGACACCCCAGCGCTCGCCGGGGCGCAGCACGTCATTGATGTCCTTGGTCCGGAACGAGACGAGACCGCCGATCGCGCCCGAACCGTAGATGTTGGCGGTCGGACCGCGCACGACATCGACGCCGCCGATCAATTCAGGATCGAGGAAGAACGAGCCGTTGGCGTTGTGACCGGTGCGCTGGTAATTCTGCCGCGCACCATCGACGATGACCGCGACGCGACCGAAATCCTGCAAGCCGCGGATGTTGATGACCGTCGCAGGATCGTCGCCGCGCTCCTGGAACGACACGCCGGGCACGGCATAGAAGATACCCGACAACCGGTTAGGCTGAAGCCCCTGGATCTGGTCGAGCGAAATCGAGCTGACCGGCGCGAGCGAATCGATCGCACGCTCCGGGGTCTTGGTCGCAGCGACCGTGATGGTGTCGAGCGTTTGCACGGGCGACGCGCCGCCAGCCTGGGCTCGGGCATTCATCACCTCAGGCGCAGGCTGCTGCGCGGCCAGCAGTTTCGCCGGCTTGCGCTTCGACTGCTTCGGCCGCTCCGAGGACGCACCTCCGGCCTGCGGCTCGGCGGTCTGCGCAAGACCGCTCTCCGTCATCATTGCCACGATTGAAACCACCGACGCGCCCAAAATCAGGGCGCGCGAATACCTAGCCCCGTCAGCCATATCAGCCCCAGCCTGCACTTTACTTTATATTTGGAGTCTTCTGGCTGGCGTGCGTTCGCAACGCGAACGGCTGGCTGGCTAATTTCCTAGGTCGCGGGCATGTTCCCCGCCACCATAATTGGTTACGTGGCGACACTCTGACGGTCAATGACATCAGGTTGCAGTTTATATCGATTGTAAATTGCAGCCGTTGGAATGCGCTTCGTGCCGCTTATACAAACAAGCAGCACTCCAGGATTTCGAAAGCGCATCACACCTCACATGTCAGCAATGTCCGGAGATGGCAACGGCGGCGCGGCGGAGTCGGCAGGAAGCCCTTCTCCGACAACGAGAACCCTCACCATGCGTGGGAGCCGGATCGACAGCCGCGAGCTGTTTGCGGCCGAGCGCGAGATCATCATCGCGCATGGCGAGGACCTTTACCGGCTTCGCCTGACCTCGCAGAACAAGCTGATCCTGACGAAGTAATCCGCAATGACATTTTGTCGCACCCTCGCCAACCTCCTGCTCTCCAGCGGAATCGCGCTCGGGTCTGCCGCGCACGCCGCCGGCATCACCGTGCATGACGCGCGCAATCGCGACGTCGCCGTGACCGATTTCGCACGCACGGTCTCGATCGGCGGCGCCATCAC
The DNA here is from genome assembly GCF_023074055.1 of Bradyrhizobium sp. 141. Lineage (GTDB taxonomy): Bacteria > Pseudomonadota > Alphaproteobacteria > Rhizobiales > Xanthobacteraceae > Bradyrhizobium. The sequence goes on along the minus strand of NZ_JADPKR010000081.1, from coordinate 161,874 downwards.
CGAAATCCTCTATGCGCTCGGGCTCGAGAACCGGCTGGTCGGCGTCGACACGACGAGCCTTTATCCAGCGGCGGCGCTGCACGACAAACCCAATGTCGGCTACATGCGCCAGATCTCTGCCGAAGGCGTGCTGGGTCTCAATCCCACCCTGATCCTGGCGATCCAGGGCTCGGGTCCGCGCGAGACCATGGACATCCTGGAAACGGCGAAAGTGCCGTTGGTGCTGGTGCCCGAGACTTTCTCCGAGGAAGGCCTGATCGAGAAGATAAGACTCGTCGGCCATGCCATGGGCGTCGACGCACGCGCCGAATGTCTGAGCGCCGCGGTCGGCGCCGATCTTGCGCAACTCCGATCGCTGCGCGCCAAGGTGACCAAGCCGGTGCGCGTGATGTTCGTGATGTCGCTCCAGAACGGGCGGGCGATGGTGGCCGGCCACAAGACGGCGGCCGACGAAATCATCCAGCTCGCCGGCGCCGCCAACGCGGTCGACGATTTCGACGGCTACAAGATCATCGGCGACGAGGCGATCGCGGCGGCAAGACCTGACGTCGCGCTGTCCATCGAACGCGGCAAGGACTCGCTCCAGGCCGACGCGATCTATGCCCATCCCGGCTTTGCGCTGACGCCGGTCGCGGCCAACAAGAGCTTCATCACCATGGATGGGCTCTATCTGCTTGGCTTCGGACCCCGGACGGCGGCAGCGGCGCGCGATCTCTCCGCAAGACTCTATCCGGCCTTGGCCGCACCGGGCGATGCGTTCACGTCGGCGCTGTCGGCGGCGAATTGCCGGCAATGAGCGTGGCGATCGGAACTGAGGCGCGCAGCCCGGAACGACGCGCCAGCGCGAGACGACGGTCCGCATCGCTCGCGATCCCACTCCTGATCACGGTGCTCGCGGTCACCGCCATCGTCGCGCTGACCCTCGGCGCCGCCGGCATTCCCCTCTCCCGCCTGCCTGCCGCGCTCGGGCTATCAGGCGAGAGCACGGCCATGACGACCCGCGACCAGCTCGTGCTGTGGTCGATCCGCGTCCCCCGGATCGCGGCGGCCGCGATGGTCGGCGGCCTGCTCGCTGCGGCGGGCGCGATCATGCAGGGGCTGTTTCGTAACCCGCTCGCCGACCCCGCGCTGGTCGGCGTCTCCAGCGGCGGCGCACTCGCAGCCGCAAGCGCCATCGTCTTCACCGATTCGCGCTTCGGCGAGACGCTGCGCTTTCTCCAGACCGAGCTCCTGCCGCTCGCGGCGTTCGCTGGATCCCTCGCCACGACCGTAATCCTCTACGGCATCTCGAGCCGATCGGGTCGGACCTCGATCGCGATCTTCCTGCTCGCCGGCGTCGCCATCACCGCCATCGCCAACGCCGGCATCGGGCTTCTGGTATTCGTCGCCGACGATCGCCAGCTCCGCGACATCACGTTCTGGCTGCTGGGCTCGATGAGCGGCGTGACCTGGACCAAGGCCGCCGTGCTGGCGCCGATCCTCATCATCGGGCTTGCCGCCTGCGCCTTCATCGCACGCGGTCTCGATCTCCTGGTGCTCGGCGAGGCTGACGCCTTTCACGGCGGGGTCGATGTCGAGCGTCTCAAGCGGATCTCGATCGTCATGGTCTCCGCCATGACCGGCGTCGCGGTGTCGATCAGCGGCGTGATCGGCTTCGTCGGCATTGTGGTGCCGCATCTGCTCCGCCTCGTCATTGGACCCGCACATCGGTTGCTATTGCCGGCCTCGGTGCTGCTCGGCGCGATCCTGATGGTTGGCGCCGACACGCTGGCGCGCACGATCGTGGCGCCGGCGGAGATGCCGATCGGCATTCTGACCGCAGCGGTCGGCGCGCCGATCTTCCTCTTCATCCTGCTGCGGCAGCGCGGGCTCGCCTCGCTATGAGTGCCGTGATCGAGGCGCGATCCCTGAACAAGCGCGCCGGCCGGGCGAAGCTGCTCGATGGCGTCGGCCTGACTGTTGCGGCCGGCGAGATGGTCGCCATCATCGGCCCGAACGGCGCCGGCAAATCGACGCTGCTGCGGCTGCTCTCCGGCGATCTCCGGCCGAATGCCGGCGAGGTGCGCCTGAAGCAGCGCGACATCGGCAGCTACACACCGCGCGAACTCGCCGCGCGCCGCGCGATGCTGTCCCAGCACATCAGCGTCACCTTCCCCTTCACCGTCGAGGAGATCGTGCTGATGGGCGCAGGCGAGCGCAGCGCGCGCGAGGCTGGACCGCTCGTCGATGCCGCCCTGGACGAGGTCGGGCTTGCACATTTCCGCGAACGGCAGTTGCCGACGCTATCAGGCGGCGAGCAGCAGCGCGCCCATTTCGCCCGCGTGCTGGTGCAGCTCGCCTGCGGCGAAGCCGAGCATGGCCCGGGACTTCTGCTGCTGGACGAGCCGACCTCGAGCCTCGATCTGCGTCACCAGATCGACCTTGTCGAAGCCGCCCGCCGCCGCGCCGGCAGCGGCACGGCCGTGATCGCGATCCTGCACGACCTCAATCTCGCAATCCGCTTCGCCGACCGGCTGGTCGTGCTGGCTGGCGGCAAGCTCGCCGCCGACGGCTCGCGCGCGGATGTTGTCACGCGCGAGACCATCCGCGACATTTTCGAGATCGACGCCGTGGTGCATCGGGACGACGACGGCGTGCCGTACGTGCTGCCACAGTCGATGCGGGCAGTGGCGACTGGAATTTAGCCCGCAGTCCAATCCGCGAAGGTGGTGCGCTCCCTCCCCCGCTTGCGGGGGAGGGCTGGGGAGAGGGTGTCTCGACAACGAAGACTCCCCAAGAGGAGAGAGCCCTCACCCCCAACCCTCTCCCGCACGCGGGAGAGGGAGCGCACCTCATTTGTGGCTAGCAACCTAGCCCGCCGGGGCAATCACCATGCCCTTGTCCTTCGGCCAGCGGATGCGCCAGGCGAAGTTGATATCCTTGACCTCGCCGGGCTTGGCGTCGAACGACCATTCCAGCACGCCGCGCTTGTCACGGATATCCTTTGCTGTGGGCGGCGTGGTCGCGGGCAGCATCTCGACGACGATGTCCTCGCTCTCGCTGACCGGCAATTGATCCTCGATCGCGACCTTGATCGGGAAATCATGACCGTTGCGGATGGTGGTCTTGAACGAACGCTCGTCCGTCTTCGACGTCGTGACCAGCAGCCCGGCCGAGCCTTCGTTGCGCTTGAGCACGGCGCGCTCGATTCGGACCTTGTCGTCGGCGCCGAAGCCGAGCCGCACGATGTCGTCCTTGGCAGAGGCCGAGATCTTGCCGCGACCGACAAATACGCCGTCGCGATAGATCGCGACCTTGCCCGGCAACAGCGTCGTGTCATCCGTCTGCTTGAAGCTGGCTTCGAGGAAAGCCGTCGGATCCAACACCGGCGCGGTGCGGACAGCGAGATCGGCCGGCACCGTCATTGCCGCGATGCGCAGGCTCTTGGCGCCCTCGGCGGCGCCAAGGCTGACGCGACCCGGAATTCTGAAGGTGGCCTGGAAGTCGCCGATCTCGGCGACAGCCTGCTGTTCGTCGGCGCGTTCACGCGGCTCGGCCGACTCCGCAACCTTGGCCATCGCGGGCGATTGTGCCTGACGCGTCATCGGCGCGGGCCGCGCCAGATCGGAGGCCGCGCCGAGTGCCATTGGCCTCTGCGGTTGCGGATATTGCGCCACGAGCGAGCCCAACTCCGGCGCGCTGCCGCCGCGGCTGATGCGAACCGTGGAGACGCCGAGCGTGACGTTGGACCAGTCCTCGCCGGTCGATTGCGTGATCTCGGCGCGGCGGACCAGCTCCAGCTGCGGCTTGCGGTCCTTGGCGCCGGTGTCGAGCCGGGCGTCGTAGAGCGGCATCCAGCGCGCATTGCGCACATTGTAGGTGACCCGCAACGTCGCCTTGGTCGCGGCCGGCGCGGCAATGTCCATGCGAACCTCGAGCTTGCTCGCAGGCTTGGCCTTGCGCTCGGCTTCGAGCTGGGCGATCTGCCGGTCGATCTCGCGCAATTTGCGCGTCGCGTCACGGATGGCCGTATCGGCGCTCGCAATTTCCTCGCCGACCGCGGCAAAGGCCGTGCGCCATTCGGCAATCGGCCGCGCCTCGCCCTTCTCGCCGATGCCGACGGGGGCGGCTTCCGCAAAGTGCTCCGCAAATTTGCGCCGCGCATTGGCCGAGTCGATCGCGCCTTGCAGGTCGGCGCGCTGGTCGTTCAGGGTTTCGAGCCGTTTTTCCAGCTCGGGCAGGTTGACCGGTGCCGCGCGGGGCGGCCGCGCATCGATCGTGCCGATGGTGAGTTTGGCTCCGCCTTCACCCTCGACCCGGATGGAGGACGTATCGAGGGCCAGAGGAAAGTCCTTCGCGACCAGTGTCGAGTCCCCGGATGGCAGGTCGACCGTGATGATGCGGGTGACGGTGGCGCCATCGGGATAGACGGTGACGGTGTCGATCGCCGAATTGGTGTCCAATTCGGCGGCCCATGACGGCGATGCCGTCGCCAGGGTCACCAGAACCAGGCTCGTTGTCGCCAAACATCTTGCGGTGATGCGCATAAAGTCCCTCCTGCCGGTATCGCTGCGCCGCCAGCCGGACGCACGCGATCAGATGCCTCGCCAACATGGTTGGACGCGGCAGGGAAGGAACTGGTTCGATTGGGGTTTCCGTGGGGCGCCGCTGCGGCGGCACCATGGCCGCGGAACGTATGACAGTGCCGCGGCAATCCTCACGCCTGGGTCGGCGAGCCCTGGCCGAAGATGCGCCGGAGCAGATCGGTCACGTTCTTCGCGCCGGCTTTCTTCAGGATGCCCGCACGGTAGCCTTCGACCGTCCGCGCGCTCAAATGCATGCGGCGGGCGATCTCCTTGTTGGTCAGGCCGGCGGCAAGGTGCTCGAGCACGTCAACTTCGCGCGCTGTCAGCGGCTCGCAACCGGGCAGCCAGCGTTGCCGGCTCGTGCCGGGCTGCGCGAATTCATCGATGGCGGCATCGATCCGGCCGACGATGTCGTGGGTGCGGAACGGCTTTTCGATGAAGTCGGCCGCGCCGCTCTTGATGGCGTCGACCGCCATGGCGATGCTGCCATTCGCGGAGGTCACCAGCACCGGCGCCATGCAGTTTTCCTCGCGCAGCCGCCTGAGCATGTCGAAGCCTGAGCGATCGGGCGGCAGCTCCATCAGCACGCAGGCCGGCATCCGCGCCTTTGCCTCGGACAACAGAGACGCACCGTCAGCGAAGCAGATCACGTCATAGGCGCTCTGTTGGAGCGCAGTCGAAAGTTGTTCGCGGGAGGCAGCGTCGGTGTCGATGACGAATACCTCACGCTTGGAAAGCATGTTTCCCGGCATAATCCCGATCCAGCAATGTCTTGGTCAAATGGCCCGAGACGGCAGCGGGCCCCATCGCCCAGCCGCGCCGTCGTGAGCACGGCATTCGCGCCAGTGCTTCGGTTTCTCCTATGTATGTTTCGCCCGGTTCCTGGATTTGACGGATGGAGACAGAAACTTTACATTTCGGGACATCTGCGGGAATGGCTGGCAGGAACGGTTCGCATGACCGACCTCGTTCGCAGCGCAGGCTTGAGCTATTACCCGGAGATCGCCCGGTCGGTCGGGCTCGATCCCAAACAGATGATGCGCAAGGCCAGGCTGCCGCTGGCCTGCCTCGACAAGCCAGACACCCCCATTGCCGTCACCGGCCTGCGCCGTCTGCTCGAATTGTCGGCAGAGGCGTCCGGCGCCGAAGATTTCGGCTTGCGTCTCGCCGAGCGCGGCGGCCTGACCAATTTCGGCGCGGTCGGCCTGATCGTGCGCGAACAGGCGACCGTCGGCGAGGCGATCGAGGCGTTCTCGCGCTTCATCCATATCCATCATGACGGCATGCGGCTGGACGTTGCGCGCGACAAGCAGACCGTGACCATCACGCTGCACCTGCGCGGCCGTCAGCCGATCGCGCCGCGTCAGTCGATCGACATGGCGCTCGGCAGCGTCCACCGTATCATCCAGTCGCTGTACGGGCATGACTGGCGGCCGCAGGAGGTCCACCTGCATTATCCGCCGCCGCATGATCGCAAGCGCTATCGCGACTTCTTCGGTTGCCGCGTCACCTTCAACGCGGAGGAGGATGCGATCCTGCTGTCGGCGCACGACATGGAGCGCCGGATCCCGAGCGCGCATCCCCTGATCGCGACTTATCTGCGCAAGCGGATCGAGGCGATCGAGACGCGGCCCGCGAGTTGGGAGGGGAAGGTCGACGAGGTCGTGCGGACCCTGCTCGCCAGCGGCGACTGCACGGTCGAGCGCGTCGCCGAGCATCTCGCATGCACCCGCCGCACCATCCACCGCCACCTCGCCGCATCAGGCACCAGCTTCTCGGCCATCCTGGATGCGCAACGCGCGGGTCTCGTGACCCAGTTGATCGACGACCCCGGCCGGCCGCTGGCCGACATCGCAGTGCAGCTTGGCTTCTCTGCGCAGAGCGCCATGGCGCGCTGGTTCCGCGGCCGGTTCGGCTGCACCATCACCGACTGGCGCAAGGGCGTGCGGCCACAGGCAGCGCCGCCCGATGCGCCCTCGGCGACCGCAGCTTGAGTTCAGCGCGCCGGCGCGGGCACGCCCATCGTGGCGAGGGCACGCCGCCGGCTGCCTGCAAGCAGCGGGCCGAACGCGATGGCAAATCCGAGGAACGCGACCAGCCAGCCGCAGGCGGCGATGTGTAACAACGGATCGCTATGCGCGGGCAACACCACGGCGGCGACCCGAGCCAGAGCCGCGATGACGATCGCAGCATAGATTCCCTGGATCGCCGGCGAAGCCGTCAACGCCTGGCCGGTATGGCCGAGACTCGCGCGGGTCATCACTGCGAGCGTCATGGTTCCCGCCGCACCCGTCATCCAGGCGTGGATGCCGGCGCTTGGCGGCAGCGTTCCGAGCACCGCCAGGGCGTGCAGGATGAAGCCGAGCGGCACGAAGACGTAACCGACATGCAGGATCACGAGCAGCCGCTCACGGAAGGTGCGATCGCCGGCCCAGCGTGCAAGCCGCACCAGATGCAGCCCGCCGACCAGCGCCATCAGAACACCGGTGACGGCGTTCAACGGTGCCACGACCCACGAGATGAGCGCGAGCGCGCTCAATCCGATCACTGCGCCGTCGAAGCGTCCGAACGGCACCGGCAGACGGCCGGGATTGAACTTGACCAGCCAGTTGCGGGTGAAGCTCGGAATGATGCGGCCGCCGATCAGCGCGATCAGAAGCACGACCACACCGATGCCGACGCGGATGCTGACATCGGCCGCGCCCTGGTCATGCGCCTCGAGATGAAAAGCGACATTGCCGGCGAGCAGAACGGACACCAGCACCACGACGGGCAGGTTGCGCCAGTTGCCGCCTGCGATGATCTCGCGCGCCGCGGCGGCGACGACCAGCGTCAGGAAAGCGGCATCGACGACCAGTGCAAACGCCCAGCCGATATCGGCCGACAACGTCACCGCGACACGCCCGGCAAGCCAGACCATCAGCAGCGCCCCCAGCGAGGTGCCCTGGATCGGCAACCGCCCGGTCCAGTTCGGAATCGCCGTGAACAGGAACCCGGTGATCACCGCCGGCAGGAAGCCATAGAGCATCTCGTGGACGTGCCAGTCGCGCGCCGCGAATGCGGAACTCACCGACAATTCGCCGTAGAACATCGGCAGCCAGGCCATGATCGACAGCCCCGCCTGGATCGCGGCGAGCAGGAAAAAGGGCCGAAAACTGTTCGCAAACAGCGGCCAGCCCTGAAAGTTGCGGGATCGGGCACCAGCCATGGGGTCAACTCCAATAAAATTCAGATCGTTGCCTGGAAAAATACTGCCACCCGGTCGTCCCGTTTTGCGCTATCGCAAACTATCGGACGATTACAGGTGCCATCACTCCCGAGTGCCAAGGAGGCAGAATGGCCAAGGTCGACACATCGCTGGTTGCGCATTTGCCGCTGTTTGCCGGGGTCACGCCGGAAGCTCTGGACGAGATCCTGCGTGAGGCCCGTTCGGCGCGTTATCCCAAGAACAGCGCCATCTTCGAGCAGGGCGCGGACGCACAATCCTTCTTCCTGCTGCTGCACGGCCATGTCCGCGCCGCCAAGACCACGCCGACCGGCGAGCAGATCGTGGTGCGCTATGTCGCGCCCGGCGAAACCTTCGGGCTCGCCATGGCGATCGGTGCCACGCGATATCCGGCGACCGCGATCGCGGTCGACGACAGCGTGGTACTGATCTGGCCGACCTCGGCCTGGCCGCGGCTGATCGAGCGTTTTCCCTCGCTTGCCGCCAACACGCTCCAGACCGTCGGCACGCGCCTCCAGGAGAGCCACACCCGCATCCTGGAAATGTCGACCCAGCAGGTCGAGCAGCGCGTCGCGCATGCGCTGCTGCGCCTCGCCAAGCAGTCCGGCAAGAAGCTCGAGCACGGCATCGAGATCGACTTCCCGATCAGCCGCCAGGACATCGCGCAGATGACCGGCACCACGCTGCACACCGTCAGCCGCATCCTGAGCGGTTGGGAAAGCCAAGGCCTCGTCGAGAGCGGCCGTCAGCGCATCATCCTACGCGATCCGCACGGGATCGTCGTTTTGGCGGAGCGGAGCCCCGACAGCGGGCCAGCGTGACTCTCCCTCTCCCCGTTCTTACGGGGAGAGGGTCGGGGTGAGGGGCCTCTCTCCACGATGAGATTGTCGAGAGACCTGTACCCCCTCACCCGGATTGCATCTAGCGATGCAATCCGACCTCTCCCCGCAAGCGGGGAGAGGTGAACACGGAAATTAGGGGTGAGGGGCGCTTCCGCTTACGGCGAAAGCCCTCCCTCACCCGGGAATCCGCGCGCGCCCGCGCGAATTCCAGACCGCTTCACGCCGGCACGCAATCGCACAACGCGGCGAGGAATTTTTCGCGGTCAATGCCATGCTCGCGGCAGGCATCATCCACCGTGTGGAAGGTTGCGATCGGGCAACCGACACAAGCCATCCTGAAGGCCAGAAACACGCGGATCGTGTGCGGCGCCGTGCGCATGATGTCATCGACCAGATCGTGAGACCCAAAAGACATGGACAACTCCGTTCCGAAGCGACGATAGCGGAGGGGAGCGGAGTTTCTTTGTGGAAGCGCAAGCTGGTGCTGCTTCTCTCCGCCGTCATTCCGGGCTCGCGCCAAGAGGCGCGCCCCGGAATGACGGAGAGGGTTACACAGCGCGGCTGTGCAGCTGCTTTGCCGGATTCAGATGCGCATCGAACGCCGCGGCGACGCTGCGAACCAGGAAGCGCGAATCTTTTGCAACTGCGAGGCGATTGCCCTCCAGCCTGACGACGCCGTCGGAGATCAACGGTTTCAGACGCGCCGCCGAGTTCAACATCGCCCCGGCCTCAGCACCATGGCGTGCGCAGATGTCGCCGAGGTCGGCGCTGAACTCGCACATGATCCGTTCGATGATGTCGGCGCGCAGCCGGTCGTCGTCGGTGAGCCCATAGCCCTTCGCGGTGGCGAGACGGCCGGCGGCGATGTTCTGAGCATAGGCGCCGATCTGCACCTCGTTCTGGACGTAACCCTGCGGCAGATGCCCAATCGCGCTCGCACCGAAACCGAGCAAGACTTCACCCTTGTCGGTGGTGTAGCCCTGAAAATTGCGCCGCAGCGTCCGGTCCTCGAAGGCCACGGCCATGGAATCGCCGGGCCGCGCGAAATGATCGAGCCCGATCTGCACGTAACCGGCCTCCTTCAGCGCGTTGGCGATCGCGCAGGCCTGGTCGTGGCGCGCAAGGCCGTCCGGCAACACAGCCTCGTTGATCATCTGCTGATGCTTCTTGAAGCTCGGCACATGCGCATAGCCGAACACGGAGAAGCGGTCGGGCGCGAGCGCGAGGCTACGCCGGACCGTATCCAGACACGACGCGACGGTCTGGTGCGGCAACCCGTAGATCAGGTCGAAATTGAGCCCCCCGATGCCGGCGCGCCGGAGCATGTCGACCACGGAAGCCGTCTGCTCGTAGCTCTGCACGCGGTTGATCGCCCGCTGTACCACAGGATCGAAGCTCTGCACGCCAAGGCTCGCGCGGTTGACGCCGGAGAGCCGCATCGCCTCGACCATGTCGGCGGTCAATGTGCGGGGATCGATCTCGACCGCGATCTCGGCCGAGGGCAGCACGAAGAATTTTTGGCGCATCGTCGCCATCAACTCGGCGAAAGCCTCCGGCGCCATGATCGTCGGCGTACCGCCTCCGAAATGGATGTGCTCCACCGTGATACGGCGGCCGATGGTTTCGGCGGTCAGGGCGATCTCGTTGCGCAGCGTCCGCTGATAGCCGGCGATGAGCTCGTCGCGGCGGACGATCTGGGTATGACAACCGCAATACCAGCACATCTCGCGGCAGAACGGCACGTGGAGATAGAGCGACGCGCTGGTGCCCGCCGGCAGCTCCGCCAGCCACCGGGCGTAGGCGCCTTCTCCGATCTCCGACGAAAAATGCGGTGCGGTCGGATAGCTCGTGTAGCGTGGCAATCGTTCTTCGCCGTAGCTCGCCGCAAGATCAGCTCTCATGTCTTACCCATTCGTAAATTTCCGCCGTGTGCAGTCATCACGGCTAATCACGGAATGCATTCCAATAACCCGGATCCGCGAAGGCGACCTTGCGCTCGCGCAAAGTCGGCCGGGGTGCCGCAGACATTGCGCTCGCGCAAAGCGCAGCGACCGATTCCGGGCGAAGATTGTGACAATTCGCACGGCATCCGGAGCGTTTGCCCATGAGGCTTCTCGCACTCGAACTGATTTTCTCCTTGCTCGACATCCGCGGCCATATCCCGCGTTTCGACGACTTCCGGCCGGCCCCGGTCGCACCGGCCCCGACCGGCACCGCGCGCGCCGCCGCGATCGCTGCCTTCGCCGTGCTGTCGCTGGCGATCTGGGCCGCCGTCCAGCTCGCCACACATCTCTTCTAGCCGCATCTTTTCCAGGGCCCCGATCATGATCTCATCCAAGCGCGCATTCGCCGCCGCGGTCATCCTGACATGCCTTGTCGGGTCGCCCGCCTTCGCAGCCGACACGTCCAGCGGCGATCTCGTCATCACCAGGGCCTGGAGCCGGGCGACGCCCGGCGGTGCCAAGGTCGCTGGCGGCTATCTGACGATCGAGAACAGGGGCCACACGCCGGAGCGGTTGCAGGCCGCATCGGCCGCCCACGCGCTTCGAACCGAGATCCACGAGATGACCGTCAACGACGGTGTCATGACCATGCGCCCGCTCGACAAGGGGCTCGTCATCGCACCCGGACAAGTCGTTGCGCTCGCACCCGGCGGCGGACATCTGATGTTCATCGGCCTCGATGTGCCGCTCCATGCCGGCGACCAGATGCCGGTGACGCTGTCGTTCGAGCGCGCCGGCGAGGTGAACGTGACGCTGGACGTGCAGGCCATCGGCGCACAGGCTCCCGAAGGGACGGAGAGCACGGCGACGGTGGAGCCGGCGCATCGCGCGGAGCAGACGACGCCGACCCCACCCGCGGCGACATCCGAAGCGGACGAGAGCTTCTTCACTCACCTGCATGCTGAAAAGGCCATGGCCAACGTCACGATCTCGCCGGGGCGCGCCGGTCCGGTCGAGATCGCAATCCAGCTCGAAGATGCGAACGAACTGCCCCTGAGTGCCGATGCGGTTGCGGTCACGCTCGGCAATCCCGAACATGGCGTGGCACCGATCACTGCAAGCGCAGAACGCGTCGGCAACGATCAATGGCGAGTCAGAATGTCCGCCCCACTGTCCGGCCGCTGGTCGCTCGGCCTCGACATCCGCATCACGCCCTCGGACGCGGTTAAGGTGGTGTCACCTATCCTGCTCCGTTGAGGCACCTAAGTACTGTAGCGGAGGCGAATCCGGCAAAAGCTTGTCGCAGCGCAAACACTCTTGCCGCGATCGGCGCACACTGCATCCGTCATCAAAACCTTTTCACATGAAGGATGCTTCCGATGTTCACCCGCAGAGCCGCATTGATCAGCGCCGCAGCGACCGCCCTGATGTTGGCGGCCCCGGCTTTCGCCGCCAGCGATCTCAAGCTGCCCCGGCAGAAGGTAGAGCTGGTCGCGCCCCCCTTCGTGCATGCGCACGAGCAGGCCACGACGCAGGGCCCCAAGATCGTCGAGTTCAGGATGACGGTCGAGGAGAAGAAGGTCGTCATCGACGACAAGGGCACTACGTTCCAGGCGATGACGTTCAACGGCTCGATGCCGGGACCGCTGATGGTCGTGCACGAGGGTGACTATGTCGAGCTGACGCTGGTCAATCCCGCGACCAACACCATGCCGCACAACATCGACTTCCATTCCGCGACCGGCGCCCTCGGCGGCGGCGAGCTCACGCTGATCAATCCCGGCGAGGAGGTGGTGCTGCGCTGGAAGGCGACCAAGACCGGCGTGTTCGTCTATCACTGCGCCCCGGGCGGCCCGATGATCCCGTGGCACGTCGTTTCCGGCATGAACGGCGCGGTGATGGTGCTGCCCCGCGATGGCCTCAACGACGGCAAGGGCCACGCGCTGAAATATGACAAGGTCTACTATGTCGGCGAGCAGGACATGTATGTGCCGCGCGACGAGAAGGGCAACTTCAAGTCCTACGATTCGCCAGGCGAGGCCTACACCGAGACCGAAGAGGTGATGAAGAAGCTGATTCCCACGCACGTCGTGTTCAACGGCAAGGTCGGCGCGCTCACCGGCAAGAACGCGCTGACTGCCAAGGTCGGCGAGAACGTGCTGATCGTGCATTCGCAGGCCAATCGCGACAGCCGTCCGCATCTGATCGGCGGCCATGGCGACTATGTCTGGGAGACCGGCAAGTTCGGCAATGCACCCGAGGTCGGACTCGAAACCTGGTTCATCCGCGGCGGCTCGGCGGGAGCTGCGCTGTACAAGTTCATGCAGCCCGGCATCTACGCCTATGTCACGCATAATCTGATCGAGGCCGCAGACCTCGGTGGCACCGCGCACTTCAAGGTCGAAGGCAAGTGGAACGACGATCTGATGACCCAGGTGAAGGCGCCTGCCGAAATACCGGCTGCCAAAACCAACTAGACGCGACGAGGGGCCGGTCATCACCGGCCCCTTCTTCCTTCGGGGAATGACCATGCTGATCGCATTCAAGCTCAAACTGGCACTCGCCTGCGCCGCCGGGCTCGCAGGGCCGATCGCGCTGGCGCCGCTGGTCTCGAACGTAGCGGTCCACGGCACGGCGGCTGAGCCCGCGATCGTCAGGGTCGCGCCGGGCAGCCTGTCCTATCGCGAGGCCGGCGATTTCACGCGCGGCGGGCAGCAGGCGGAAGCGCCGCTGCGCGCGATGCGCATCGACCGGGCGCTGCACATCATGCGAAATCAGGTCTCGTCATCCGACTATCGGCTTTGCGTGCAGGATGGCGCCTGCCGCGCGCTCGATCGCGACGTGGCGGTCGCCCCCGATCGCCCCGCAGTGCAGGTGAACTGGCACGACGCCGAGGCTTATGCGGGCTGGCTGTCGCGCAAGACGGGCCACCATTACCGCCTGCCGAGCGATGCGGAATGGGCCTTTGCGGCCGGCTCCAGATTCAGGGATGATGGTGTAGCCGTCGATGCGGACGATCCTTCAAAGCGCTGGATCAGCCGCTATGAGCGCGAATCCGAACGCGACCTCTCCGACACCACGGCCTATCCGTTCGGCAGGTTCGGCCCGAACGAGCACGGCATCGAAGATCTCGCCGGCAACGTCTGGGAGTGGACCTCGACCTGCTTCGTGCGCTCGCGTGTCGACGAGGCCGGCAATGCCGGCCGCCCGACCGTGAACTGCGGCGTGCGTGTCGCCGAGGGCACGCACCGCGCCTATGTCACCGATTTCATCCGCGATGCCCGCGCCGGCGGCTGCGCCCAGGGCGTGCCGCCCGCCAATCTCGGCTTCCGCCTGGTGCGCGAGGAGACGTCGTGGGTCGCGAGCGTGTCGGCAAGGTGGGGCAAGGTGTGGGCGAGGTCGTAGCCGCCTTTGCGTAGCCCGGATGGAGCGAAGCGCAATCCGGGATCAGACCATCTGCTCGCGAGATCCCCGGATTGCGCTGCGTTCCATCCGGGCTACCAAACCTCAAATCTCCCGCGCGAACATGCGAAAGCCGGGCGCACCGATCAACGCCTCGAAGGCGGGATCGCGCTTCTCCTCCGCAAGAACAAATCCGGCCTTGGCATAGGCACGCTCGGCAGGGTCGTTGCCGATCAGGAACGATATCGTCGCCCGTCCGAATCCCGCCGCTTGCCCCTTATCCAGCGCGTGCGCGATCAGCGCCTGCACCAGGCCGCGACCGCGATGCGCGGGATCCGTCGCGACATGCTCGATCATCCAGTCGCCCTCTCCGCCCTGAACCCAGCAGACTCGGGTGTAGGCGCCGCGTCGCCGGACCGCCTCGAGCTCTGGCGCGGCGAGCCCGGCCGCAGCTGCGACTTCCTCGATCGCGCGCCACGCCGCAGGTCCCGTACCGGCTGCGGGCAACGCGCACAGCGCCGCGGCCGGCTTGCCGTCGACCTCGGCGACCAGGAATTGCGAGACATGCCACATCGACACGGCATGCGTGACCGCGATGCGCGCGATGAAACCGAGGCATTGCTGTTCGGGCCAGCCGAGGGCGACGTCGAACCATCCGCGCGGCCGGTAGCCGCGCTGCGACGACAGGATGGTTTGTGCGATGAAATCGGCGTCTTCGGGACACGCAGACCGTATCGTCATGCGCGCCCCGTTCTACGAAGACCCTAGGTGTTCTTCAGCGCGACGCGGAACTCGGCTTCGGTCTTGGCCTTGACCTCGTCGAGCGAGACGCCGTCCGCGAGCTCGATCAAGGCCATGCCGCCGTCTCCGTGCTTGTCGATGGTGAAGACGGCCAGATCGGTGACGACCATGTCGACCACGCGCTCGCCAGTCAGCGGCAGGTTGCACTTCTTCAGGAGCTTGGCGCCGTCCTTGGCCGAATGCTCCATCACCACGACGACGCGCTTGACGCCGGCGACGAGGTCCATCGCGCCGCCCATGCCCTTGACCATCTTGCCGGGGATCATCCAGTTGGCGAGATCGCCGTTCTGGGCCACCTGCATGGCACCGAGGATCGACAGATCCATGTGGCCGCCACGGATCATGCCGAAGGAATCTGCGCTCGAGAAATACGAGGTCGAGGGCAGTTCGCTCACGGTCTGCTTGCCGGCATTGATGAGATCGGCATCCACCTCGTCCTCATAGGGGAACGGTCCCATGCCGAGCATGCCGTTCTCGCTCTGGAGGCTGACGTCGACGCCATCCGGAATGTAGTTCGAGACCAGCGTCGGGATGCCGATGCCGAGATTGACGTAGTAGCCGTCGCGCAATTCCTTCGCGGCGCGCGCGGCCATTTGTTCACGGGTCCAGGCCATCTTGGTCTCCTGTAATCCTTAGTTGCGCATGATCTTGTTGGAAAACCGGTGTCCGCTTTTCCGGATCATGCGCTCAAGCTGCCGTGCGCGGGCGGGTGTTGCGGAATTCGATGCGCTTCTTGGCCGTGCCGACCTCGACGATGCGCTTCACGAAAATGCCGGGCGTGTGGATGTGGTCGGGATTGAGTTCACCGGCCGGAACCAGATGCTCGACCTCGGCCACCGTGATCTTGGCAGCGGTCGCCATCATCGGATTAAAGTTACGCGCGGTCTTGCGGTAGATGAGGTTGCCGGCGGTGTCGCCCTTCCAGGCATGCACGATGGCGAGGTCGGCGAACAAGCCGCGCTCCATCAGGTACTTCTCGCCGTCGAACTCCTTCACTTCCTTGCCTTCGGCGATCAGCGTGCCGACGCCGGTCTTGGTGTAGAAGGCCGGGATGCCGGCGCCGCCCGCGCGGATGCGCTCGGCCAGCGTGCCCTGCGGATTGAATTCGAGTTCCAGCTCGCCGGCGAGGAATTGCTGGGCGAACAGCTTGTTCTCGCCGACATAGGACGAGATCATCTTCTTGATCTGCCGGGTTTCCAGGAGGCGGCTGAGCCCGATGCCGTCGACGCCGGCATTGTTGGAGACCACCGTCAGGCCCTTGACGCCGGACTCGCGGATCGCATCCGACAGCTCTTCGGCGATGCCGCAGAGGCCGAAGCCCCCGGACATGAGCATCATGTTGTCTTTCAGAATGCCGGCGAGAGCCGACTTGGCGTCGGGATAGACCTTGTTCATGCAAAAAACCTTCGACTGAACCTTCGGCTTGGAGGCGTCGCGCCCTATTGGCGGCGATTATTAGGCGAAATCCTCCAAAGCCGTCAATGATACGGGGTTCTCCGCACCGCGCCCGGGTGATAGAAGCTGCCCACGCCGTGGGCAGAACCGTCCGCGGCCTTGAAAGCGACAAGAAAACCCATCAAGTTGCGGGACTTAACAAAATAGGGCTTGGGCGTGGGCACGCAGGTTTCCCGGCCCGCCCTTCTGGCTCCAGCGACCAACCCGATCAGGACATGCCATTGACCATGGCCCAAGGAATGAAGCGCCTCGGGACGCCGATCGCGGCGCTGCTCGGCGTGGCGCTGATCGCCCTGATCGCGACCTCCTGGCTCATCAACCGCGACGCGCTGCGCAAGGCGGTCGAAGCGCAGATCCGTGACGTCACCGGGCTCGAGCTCTCTGTCGCAGGCAGCATCGACATCTCGCTGCTGCCGGCAAGCTACATCTCTTTCCGCGACGTCGGCCTCAAGGGCGGCGGCACCAGCGATCCCGCGCTCCGTGTCGACGTGCTCACCGCCAATCTGCGGCTGCTGCCCTTGCTGCTGCAACGGTTCGAGATCGCCGACCTGACGCTGCTGCGGCCGCGCATCCATGTCAGCCTGAAGCCGGACGGCGAGAGCAACTGGACGCCCTTCATCCAGACCATCGCGCGCACCATGAAGCCCGGGGCCGAGAACCAGATCTCGTTCTCCGAAATCCGACTCCAGGACGGCGTGCTCGATTACGAGGACGCCGCCACGCACGCCACCGAGCGGTTCGACGACATCGACCTGTCGCTGGCCTGGCCCTCGATCTCGCGTTCCTTCGCCGCGACCGGACAGTTCGACTGGCGCGGCGAGCGCGTCGACGGCACGATCAGTTTCTCCGATTTCGCCGCCGCCCTCTCCGGCGAGCGCTCGGGTTTGAAGGCGCGGATCGCCAGCGCACCCCTCAAGCTCGCCTTCGACGGCAGCGTCGCCAACCGCACCAGCCCGATGATGGAAGGCACGCTCACGGTCGACAGTCCCTCGTTGCGCAACGCGCTGCGCTGGACCGGGCAGCCGCAGCCCGCCAGCGGCGGCTTCGGCCGCTTCGTGCTGAAGGCGCGCGCCAACGTCGTCGGGGCCTCGATCGCGCTCACCAATGTCAATGTCGAGCTCGACGGCAACGCCGCCGAGGGCGTCATGACCTACGCCAATAACGGCCGGCAGACGCTGCAGGCGACGCTTGCCGCCGACGCGCTCGACTTCACGCCTTATATCTCCACCTTCCGCCTGCTCGCGAGCGGCGCACGCGACTGGAACAGGCAGCTGTTCGATCTCAACGGATTGTCGACCACCGACCTCGACATGCGCCTGTCGGCAGCAAAGCTGACGGTCGGGTCGACCAAGCTCGGCCGCACCGCGATCGGCGCCAATTTGCGCAACGGCACGCTGGCGCTCTCGGTCGGCGAGGCGCAGATCTATGGCGGGATCGCCAAGGGCTCGTTCGGCATCGCGCGCTCCGACACCGTCGCCGACATCAAGGCGCAATTCCAGTTCACCGATGTCGATCTCCAGGCCTGCGCCACCGAACTGTTCGGCCTCAACAAGCTGTCCGGCCGCGGCAACATCAACGTGTCGCTGTTCGCCTCGGGCTCAAGCCCGTTCGGCCTCGTGCAGTCGCTCGACGGCAGCGCCACCGTCACCGGGCATGACGGCGCGATCTCGGGCTTCAACGCCGAACAGCTCCTGAAGCGCCTCGAGCGGCGGCCGCTGTCGGGCGGCGGCAATTTCCGCAGCGGTTCGACGCCATACAACAATCTCACCATCGCGGTGAAATTCTCCGACGGGATCGCCACCGCCGAGGACATCCGCATCGAAGGGCCCGCGGCCAAGATCACGCTGACCGGCACCGCCTCGGTGCCGACGCGCGAATACGACATGAAGGGCGTGGCGAGCCTCAATACGACGTCCGGCTTTCAATTGCCCTTCATGGTACAGGGCCCCTGGGACGATCCGCTGGTTTTTCCCGACCCTGAAAGCCTGATCCGACAATCGCCTGCGGCGTCTCCCTTCCTCGATCTCCTGAAGCAGCGCATTACCGGGGGCGGAAAGCGCCCCGCGCAGGATGGATCGCCGACGGCGGAGAATGCCAAGGAGAATGCGAAGTCCAACTGAGGATCGCGTTCCTCTGCCGCTGCTCCACGATCGCGAATTGATCAGGGCGAATTGATGCGGCGATTGGATCGATGCACGCGTTAGGCATCTCCACAGGCCGACACCCACGACCTAGGTCTGACAACATGCCGCTAGATCGGACTATCGCCATGCGCTAGTGTTTTATACGACCGGTTAAAAACACCGGCCGTTTGAGGGAGAAAAACGTGAAATCCAAGGTTATTGGCGCAGTATCACTGGCGGTCGCTGCGGCCGGGCTGTTTGCAGCCGCTGCACCCGCATTTGCGCAGCAGAAGACGATCACGGTCTGGTGGGGCAAGGGCTTCTACCGCTCCGAAGACGACGCACTGATCGAGACGATCAAGAAGTTCGAAGCCAAGACCGGCATCAAGGTCGAACTGTCGCAATACGCGATCCAGGACATGATTCCGAAGACGGTCGCCGCGCTCGATGCCGGCACCGTGCCCGATGTCGCCTATTCCGATTCCTATGACGTCCAGGCGCAGGGCAAGTGGGCCTATGAGGGCAAGCTCGAGGATCTCTCCGACGTCATGGAGCCGATCAAGGGCCGGTTCGTGCAGAACACGCTCGATGCGTCGATCCTCTATAACGACGTCGCCAAGAAGAAGGCCTATTACGGCTTTCCGCTGAAGCAGCAGAGCATGCACGTCCAGATCTGGAACGACATGCTGGAGAAGGCGGGCTTCAAGCAGGCCGATATCCCGAACGACTGGACGGGCTACTGGACGTTCTGGTGCGACAAGGTGCAGCCGGCGATCCGCAAGGCCACCGGCCAGCGCATCTATGCCGTCGGCCAGCCGATGGGCGTGGAATCGACCGACGCTTTCCAGTCGTTCTACACCTTCATGGACGCCTATCACGTCAAGCTGGTCGACGATGACGGCAAGCTCACGGTGGACGATCCCACGGTTCGCGAGAACCTGATCAAGGCGATGAAGGATTACACCGACACCTACATCAAGGGCTGCACGCCGCCGTCCTCGACGACCTGGAAGGATCCGGACAACAACGTCGCCTTCCACAACAAGACCATCGTGATGACCCACAACTTCACGATCTCCATCGCGGCGAAGTGGTTTGAGGATTCCTCGAACCAGGCACTGACGCCAGAGCAGCGCGAGGCCGGCAAGAAGGCCTATGAGCAGGATATCATCACGGCGTCCTTCCCCAAGGGGCCTGATGGTTCGACCATCCGCTACCGCTCCGACGTCAAGACCGGGCTGGTCTTCACCGCGGCCAAGAACAAGGCCGAGGCCAAGCAGTTCATCAGCTTCCTGCTCCAGGAAGAGAACGTCCGTCCCTACATCGAGGGTGCGCTCGGCCGCTGGTTCCCGGTGACGAAGGAAAGCCAGGAAAGCCCGTTCTGGCAGGCTGACAAGCACCGCAAGGCCGTCTACACGCAGTTCAAGGGCGGCACCGCGGCGTTCGACTTCACCAAGAACTGGAAGTTCACGATCCTCAACAACGAAAACGTGTGGGCGAAGGCGATGAACCGCGTCGTCAGCGAGAAGGTTCCGGTCGACAAGGCCGTCGACGAACTGATCGCCCGCATCAAGCAGGTCGCGGGTTAAATCATCTGCCCCTCTCCCCGCTCTGCGGGGAGAGGTGTAAGAACAATACCGGCCGCGTTTTGCGGCCGGCTTCTCTTTGAAGAGTCCGAAAAGAATGGCGATCACGCTCTCTGGCGATCAGGCAATCCCCGGCCCGCCCCTGTCGTCGCGGCTGACCCCGGCGCAGGTCTGGGGCATCGTGCTGCTCGCGCCCTATTTGCTCGTTTTCCTTGCCTTCGTGGTCTATCCCGTCTGCTACGGGCTGTGGCTGGCGCGCGCTCCGGCAAACTATGTCGCCCTCTACAACGACCCGATCTTCGCACGCGCCGCGATCAACACGCTGATCTTCCTGGTCATCGGCATCAACATCAAGATGCTGATCGCGCTGTTCCTGTCCGGCTTCTTCGCCGTGCAGCGCCCCTGGATCAAATGGCTCTCGGTGATCTTCATCCTGCCCTGGGCGGTGCCATCGATCCCGACCATCCTGTCGGTGCGCTTCATGCTCAATCCCGAATGGGGCGTGATCAACCACCTCATCTTCTCCTTCACCGGCGATGACGGCCCGAACTGGCTGAACGATCCGACCGTGGCGCTCAGCATGGCGATCGGCGTGCACATCTGGAAGTCGCTGCCGTTCTGGACGCTGATCCTGATCACCGGCCGCCTTGCGATCTCGCACGATCTGTTCGAGGCCGCCGAGGTGGACGGCGCGAGCTGGTGGCAGAAGTTCCGCTACATCACCTGGCCGTCGATGCAGACGCTCTACGTCACCTGCACGCTGCTCTCGATGATCTGGACGCTGGGCGACTTCAACAGCGTCTATCTGCTCACCGGCGGGGGACCTGCCGACCTCACGCACGTGCTGGCGACGCTCGGCATCCGCTATCTCCGGCTCGACCAGCTCTCGTTGGCGATGGCATCCATCGTCTGCGCGATGCCATTCGTCCTGCCGCTGGTGTACTTCATGATGAAACGGTTGTCCCGATGAAGCTCCCCTCCTTGCGCGAAGTCGGGACCGAAGCGCGGCTCCTGCTGATCGGCATTCCCGTCTTCCTGTGGACGATGATCCCGATCTATCACATGTTCCTGTTCGCGATCTCTCCGAAGGAGGACGCGTTCTCGGGCAAGCTGTGGCCGGATCACCCGACGCTGCATAATTTCGAGATCGTGTTCAAGCAGCAGCACTACTTCCTGCGCGATTTCTACGTGCAGTTCTGGAATTCGGTGGTGATCGCGGCGGCCGTCGGCGCGTTGACGCTGTTCATCGCCACGGCGGCGGCATTTTCGATCTCGCGGCTGAAGGTGCCGGGCGGACGCGTGGTGCTCAACCTCGCGCTATTCACCTATTTCATCCCGGCGGCGTTCCTCGCCGTGCCGATGTACCGGACCATGGGCAATTACGGCCTGCTCAACAATCACTGGTCGCTGATCCTGGCCATGGTGACGATCGCCAGCCCCTACGCGATCTGGGTGCTCAAGCAGGCCTCCGACAAGCTGCCGGTCGAGCTGGACGAGGCCGCCGTCATGGACGGCGCGACGACGCTCCAGATCTTCCGTCTGGTCTACCTGCCGCTGATGATGCCCTCGCTGGTCGCGATCGGCACCTATGCGGTGCTGCTGGCCTGGAACGAATATCTCTACGCGTTCCTGCTGCTCTCCAACGACCGCGAGATCACCCTCCCCGTCGCGCTCGGCAATTTCCTCGCCGCCGACGATTCGCCCTGGGAGCTACTGATGACCACCGGCTTCATCTACGCGCTGCCGCCGGCCGCGGTCTACTACGCCTTCCGCCGCTACATGGTGGGCGGGCTCACGGCGGGTGCGGTGAAATCCTGACGCGACAGGACGCAAAGGGTCGCCACAAGCACAGCGCTCAAGCGACAACGTGGACAATTGAGGATTGTCCACGCCTGCCCTAAGCTCCGTGCCCCAAATGATGGGGCACGGCATCATGCGCAGCAACGACGCGATCCATCTCGGCCTGATGCTGCTGGCGCTCGCGACGGCCTACCTGGTGCCGTTCGAGCTGTTGCTGCTGGCCTATGTCGTGCTCGGCCCGGCGCACTATTTCACCGAGATCTCGTGGCTGCACGACCGCAGCTACTATCTGCCTCATCGCGGGATTGCGGCCGCCCTCGCGATCATCGCGGTGGTCGCGGCGCTGATCGACAACGCCTCGTGGTTCGGCTTTGCGATGTGGGGCGCGCTGGTCGTCTGCGCCATGCTGGCGGCTACCACCTCTGCGATCGAGAGCATGCTGCTGTTCATGGTGGCGATGGCCCTGTCCGCAATCATGTATTCAAGCGGATCGTCGCTCGCCGTCATCGGCATCCTGATTCCAACGCTCATCCACGTCTCGCTGTTCACGCTGATCTTCATGGTGCTCGGCGCTTACAGGTCCGGCAGCCGCGCACAGGCCGCGCTGGTGGTGCTCTACCTCGTCGCGATCGCCACGATCCTGTTGCTGCCGCCGGCCGCCGAAATCCGGATCGCGAGCTTTGCCCGCGTCGGGCAGGACTATTTTGGCAATGTCGGCCCCGCCCTGGGCCGGCTGTTCGGCGTGCCAGGCCTCGTGCTCGACACAAGGCTGACCAGCCTTCTCGCCTTCGTCTACACCTACCACTACCTCAACTGGTTCATCAAAGCCGACGTGATCCGCTGGACCGCAGTGCCGAAGGCGCGGCTGGCGGCCATGGCAGCCGCCAGCGCGGCGTCCACCGCGCTCTATTTCTACGACTACGCGTTCGGCTTCACCTTCCTGCTCGCGCTGAGCTTGATCCACATCCTGCTCGAGTTTCCGCTCAACAGCCTCGCGCTGCGCCAGCTCGGCGCCGTGGTCCAGGATGCAACCCGCGCGCGGTTCGCCGGACGAACGGCTACAGCGGCGCTGCGCTCTCGCCCCGCGAGCTCGACAGCTTCGAGGCGAGCGAAGCGATCACGA
Source organism: Bradyrhizobium sp. 141 (assembly GCF_023074055.1). Taxonomy (GTDB): domain Bacteria; phylum Pseudomonadota; class Alphaproteobacteria; order Rhizobiales; family Xanthobacteraceae; genus Bradyrhizobium. The sequence goes on along the minus strand of NZ_JADPKR010000081.1, from coordinate 139,008 downwards.
TGACAATCGCGATCAGTGCGATCACCAGCGTGCAGATCGCGTTGATCTCGGGCTTCACGCCCAGCCGCACCTCCGAATAGATCCGGATCGGCAGCGTGGCGGAGCCAGGGCCGGTGGTAAAGCTCGCGATAACGAGATCGTCCAGCGACAGCGTGAACGCCAGCATCCAGCCCGCGACGATGGCCGGCGCGATCAGCGGCAGAGTGACGGCGACGAACGCGCGGACCGGGTCACAGCCAAGGTCCATCGCGGCCTCCTCCAGCGAACGATCGAGCGAGCCGAGCCGGGACTGCACGACCACCGCGACGAAGCACATCGTCAGCGTAGTGTGGGCGATCGTCACGGTCCAGAAGCCACGCTCGGCGTTCAGCGCGACGAACAGCAGCAGCAGCGACAATCCCGTGATCACCTCCGGCATCACCAGCGGCGCATAGAGCGTGCCGGAAAACAGCGTCCGGCCGCGAAACCGCTCGCCGCGGGATAGCGCGACCGCCGCGAGCGTGCCGAGCAGCGTGGCGATGGTGGCGGAGGAGACCGCAACCCGCAGGCTCATCCAGGCCGCCTCGATCATGGCGCGGTCATTGAAGAACTCGTGGTACCAGCGCAGCGACCAGCCGCCCCACACCGTCACCAGCCGCGAGGCGTTGAAGGAATAGATGACGAGGATGAGGATCGGCAGGTAAAGGAACGCCAGCCCCAGCGTGAGCGAGGCGATGTTGAAGCGGGAGAGGCGGGAGACCTTGCGCATTGTCTCAGCGCCCCTGTTCCAGCTGCCGCTTCTGCAGCCGCTCATACAGCAATAGCGGCACCAGCAGCACCACCAGCAGCACGATGGCCGCCGCGGACGCGACCGGCCAGTCCTTGTTGGTGAAAAACTCGAGCCAGAGGGTCTGGCCGATCATCAGCGCGTTGGAGCCGGCAAGAAGGTCCGGAATGACGAATTCGCCGACGATGGGAATAAAGCACAGCAGCACACCGGCGCCGACGCCGGGCAGCGACAGCGGGAAGGTGACGAGCCAGAACACCTGCCAGGGCGGCGCGCCGAGGTCACCGGCAGCTTCTTCCAACGCCGGCTCCATCTTGGCGAGCGTGGCGTAGAGCGGCAGGATCATGAACGGCAAATAGGAATAGACGATGCCGATATACATCGCGCTGTCGGTTGAGAGCCACACCACAGGCTGGCTGACCAGATGCAGCGCCAGCAGGATCTGGTTGAGCAGGCCGTCGTGCTGGAGGATGTTGATCCAGGCATAGATGCGGATCAGGAACGAGGTCCAGAACGGCACGATCACCAGCACCATCGCCACCGCCTGCCAACTCTTCGGCAGCCGCGCCATGCCATAGGCGATGGGATAGCCGATCAACAGCAACAGCGCAGTCGCCGTGACGGCGACGGTGAGGCTGCGCACGTAAGCGAACACGTAGATGTCGTCTGAGATCAACAGCCTGAAATTGTCGATCGACAACGCGGCAAGGGCCGTCTTCAGCGCGTCCCATCCCGCCGTCAGGTCGAACACCGGATCGTAGGGCGGCTGCGCAATCGCCGTCTGCGATAGGCTGATCTTCAGCACGAAGGCGAACGGCACCAGGAAGAACAGCATCATCCAGAGGTAGGGCGCGATCGCGGCAAAGCGCGCCGGCCGCGCGAAGATACGACGGGAGCTCATGATTGCAGCACCACGCAGTCGTCCGGTGTGAACCAGGCAACGACGTTCTGGTTCACGCTGTAGGCATCGACGTCGAGGCGCGCGCTGTTGACGACTGAAGCTTGCATCGTTCCGCCGGCGTCGAGCTTCACCTTGTAGGTGGTGGTGCCGCCGAGATAGCAGATGTCGGCGATCACGCCATCCAGACTGTTGATCGCCATTTCACGACCGGCCTCGGACACCGGCCCGCGGCGCGAGAGCTTGACCTTCTCGGGCCGGATCGCGACCGACAATTTCGTCTCGCCAACGGGCTCGCGCGGCTCGGCCGTTACCAGCGTGCCGGCATCGCGCGTGGCAATCACCAGGCGATGACCGTCACGCAGCTTGAACTCGCCGTCGAACACATTGACGTCGCCGACGAACTCGGCGATCCAGCGCGAGCGCGGCGCCTCATAAAGTTCGCGCGGCGCAGCGACCTGGGCCAGCTTGCCTGATTTCATCACGCCGATCCGGCTCGCCATCGTCATCGCCTCCTCCTGGTCGTGGGTGACGATGATGAAGGTCGTGCCGAGCCGGCGCTGCAGCTCCATCAGCTCGGCTTGCGTGCTTTCGCGCAGCTTCTTGTCGAGCGCAGCCAGCGGCTCGTCGAGGAGCAGGAGCTGCGGCCGCCGTGCCAGCGCGCGCGCCAGCGCGACACGCTGGCGCTGGCCGCCGGAGAGATGGTCGGGCTTGCGCTTCTCCAGTCCTTCGAGCTTCACCAGCGCAACCATCTCGGCCACGCGCGTGGCGATATCGGCGCGCACCAGACCTGCGCGCTTCAGGCCGAAGGCGATGTTGTCGCGCACCGACAGATGCGGAAACAGCGCGTAATTCTGGAACATCATGTTGACCGGACGCTGGTGCGGCAGCGCCTGCGCGATGTCCTTGCCGCCGAGCAGGATACGCCCCTCGTCCGGCGCCTCGAAGCCGGCAAGCATGCGCAAGAGCGTGGTCTTGCCGCAGCCGCTGGGACCAAGCAGCGCGAAGAACTCGCCGGCCTTGATGTCGAGCGAGACGCTGTCCACGGCGCGGAATGTTCCAAAGGTCTTGGCAACGCCCTCGATGCGCAGCAGCGGCTGACCGGCGGCGGGAGGCGTATCTCCGGCGGCTGCATTGGCCGTGACGTCTGTTCTGGGCAACTCGTCCGTCATGTTTCCTGCCAACCCCGAATCCGCCGCACGCTAGCGGCCGATCGTCCCTAGCTCAACCGGTTCGAGGCCGATCGTCCCAAATTGGCCTTCATGCCGGACGCCAAAAAGCGTATGATACAGACATGACCAAGTTGCTGGATCAGGCCCTGGAGATCGCACGCAGTCTGCCTGCCGACGCGCAGGACGATATTGCCCGGATCGTGCTCCAGCTCGCCGGCGCAGAAGCAGCCTCGCCCGTCATCCTCTCGGATGATGAGAGATCGGCAATTGCTGCATCCAAGGAGGCCGCTGCGCGAGGGGAATTCGCAACCGAGGCTCAGGTCCGCGCGACTTGGGCCAAACACGGCCTGTGAATATTCGGTAAACGCTTCCGGCGCTCGCCGACCTCGATTCTATCCTGACCTACATTGCCGAAGCGTCGCCTCAGGGAGCGGCGCGCGTCCAAAAGCGCATTCAGCACGTGATCGATCTATTGCTGGCGCATCCCGAGATCGGTCTACGGACCGATGATCCGGACATTCGAAGGCTAACCACGACGCCCTACCCATCTCTCGTCTTCTACGAGATAGGGAGCGAGGAGATTATCATCCACGCCATCCGTCATGGCGCCCGCGATCCCGGCGGGATGCACGGCTCGATCTAGTTCACACCTGCCATGAACGTTGCCAGAGCATCACGGTCCGTGGCCGGCATGGTCAGGCCGAGCTTGGAACGGCGCCATAGAACGTCATCCGGAAAGCGCGCCCATTCGCGGGTCATGAGATAACGCACTTCGGCGCCGGTCAGCTCGGGGCCGAAGGCGGGGCCGAGCTCGACACGCGTCTTCGCCTCGCCGAGCACCGCGGGCAATCGCGAGCCGTAGGCTGCGACCAGGCGCTGGGCCTGCGTCTCCCCAAGAAAGCGCCAGCGGTCGCGGGCGAGGTCGACTTGGGTGTCGAAATGGTCCCAGACAAAATCTCCGCCTGGCAGCGCTGCGCCGGCGGTCCAGCGCGGCGACATCGGATAGAACGGCGTCAGCTTCGTCACCGCCCGCTCCGCGCGCAGGCGCGAGGTGGTGACGTCGCCGCCGAACATGGTGATCAACGGCGCCTTGCGCCGGCGGGCGTGGAATAGGGTCGTGCCGTCACCTCGCCGTGCGGACGCCGGCGTCAAGTTGACGCCGGAGACCGTCCGGACCACGTCGGTCGGGGTGACGCGCTCGCGGAAATAGCGGCTGGCCGCCTCGCAGAGATAGGTCACATCAGCCCCTCGCATCGCGACGATTGCGGGATCGCCGGTGAAATCATGCGTGACCGTGCCGATCAGCGTGAACTCCCGCTCGAAGGGGGATGCGAAGATCAATCGTCCATCGCTGTTCTGGAAGACGTAGACGTTGTCTGAATCGAACAGCTTGGGCACGATGATCTGGCTCATCTGCATCGCCGCCATTGCGGGCTGCGGCTGGCGCAGTACCGTCTCCGCGACCATCGACGTCCAGCCCCCGGTGGTGTTGGCGAGCGCCCGGGCCGTGATCGTGCGGCGATGGCCACGATCGATCACCGCGAGACGCCAGGTGTCGGTTCGATCGGCACGCACGCAGCGCGCCCCGGTCCGGATCGCAGCGCCGCGTTCGGCGGCATCGAGCGCCGTGAGCACCACCAGGCGGGAATCGTCGACGACGCAGTCCGAATATTCGAACGCCGTGCCGAACGGGCGCTTCAGCGCGTTGCCGACCGGATGATGGGTGATGTCGAGGGTCGCCGTTGCAGGCAGTCCGCTGCGGCTGGTGAGGCTGTCATAGAGGAACAGGCCGGCACGCAGCAGCCATGGCGGACGCTCCTCGGCATGCGCGGGGATCACGAAGCGCATCGGCCGGACCAGATGCGGCGCGATCCGGAGCCAGACACGGCGCTCGGCCAGCGCCCGGTGCACGCGCCGGAACCCGCGCCGCTCCAGCACCGACAGATCGCCGTGGATCAGACGCGGTGTCGCCGACGACGCCGCGCCGCCGAGATCGCTCTGCTCGAACAGGATCACCCGCAGGCCGCGCCCGGCCGCATCGCGCGCGAGGCTGACACCGTTCAGGCCGCCGCCGATGATCGCAAGGTCGTAATCCGCCATGAAGCCGTCGAGAAGGAGCGAAGCGCCCCATCATCACTAGAGCCATTTCCGTTCCGATGAAATCGGAACGGGGCTCTAGATTCTTGTTTTGACGCGTTTTCTTGACGCGAACCGGTATCCACTTCGCTCGACAACGCTCTAGCCGGTCTTGAGCGCGAGCTCCATGACTTCAGCGCGACCGACGAGCCCGGCATATTTCCCGATCGGCAAGGGCTTGCCGAGCAGATAGCCCTGCACGCCGTCACAGCCCTCCTTGGCCAGGAAGGCGAGTTGCTCGACCGTCTCGACGCCCTCGGCGATGATCGACATGTCGAGGCCGTGGCCGAGATCGATCACCGCGCGGACGATCGCAGCCGACTGCGGGTTGCGGCCGAGATTGATGATGAAGGCGCGGTCGATCTTGATCTTGTCGAACGGGAACGCCTGGAGATAGCTCAGCGAGGAGTAGCCGCTGCCGAAATCGTCCATGGAGATCCGCACGCCGAGCGCCTTCAGGCGGCGCAGTAGCGCAAGGCCGCGATCGAAATCTTCGATCAAAACACCCTCGGTGATCTCAAGCTCGAGCCGTCCGGGTGCAAGGCCGGTTTCGATCAGGATCGAATGGACGAGGCCAACCACGTCGCCGTGCATGAACTGCGCCGGCGACAGATTGACCGCGACCTGGAGCGGCTTCGGCCAGGACGCAGCCTCGCGGCAGGCCTCGCGCAGGATCCACTCGCCCATCTCGACGATCAGGCCGCTCTCTTCGGCGATCGGGATGAATTCGGCCGGCGAGACCTGGCCGCGCACCGGATGCTGCCAGCGCGCCAGCGCCTCGAAGCCGATGATGTCGCTCTCGGCGACGCTGTGGCCCGCTGCCCCCTGCGGCTGGAAGGCGAGCGAGAGCTCGCCGTTCTTGATCGCCATCGACAGATCCTGGTGCAGCACGCGGCGATCGCGGATCTGCTGGTCCATCTCCGGCTGGTAGAGGCTGATCGTGCCGCGGGACTTCTGCTTGGCGCGGAACAGCGCCGCACCCGCATTGGCGAGCAGCGAGGCGCCATCGCTGCCATTGTGCGGGAAGACCGCCATGCCCGTGGTGGCGCCGGCGCGGACCGCCCGGCCGTCGATCTGGAATTCCTTCGCGACGGCCTCGCCGAGCTGCTGGGCCAGCGCAAGGCCCGCGTCCGGCTGCTTGCCGTCGATGATGAGGCCGAATTCGTCGCCGGACAGGCGCGCCACCACGCCGCCACGGGCGGAATCCTGAAGCCGCTGGGCCACCTGGATCAGAAGCTTGTCGCCGAGCGCATGGCCGAAGACGTCGTTGACCTCCTTGAGGCCGTCGAGGTCGACACAGAGGACGGCGAACTCCTCGCCGGTGCCTTCGCAGGCTTCGATCATCTGGGTCAGTGCCTGAAGGAAGGCGGCGCGGTTCGGCAAATCGGTGAGGCCGTCGTGATAGGCCATGTGCGCCATGCGCGACTCGGTCTGCCGGCGGTCGGTGACGTCCTCGTGGGTCTTGATCAGATATTGCGGCTCGCCGGCATCATTGAGCACGGTGGCGCGGCGGGTCAGGAACAGCCGCAGGCCATCCTTGGTGGAGATCGGATGCTCCTCGCTGATCATCCCGCGTTTCTTGATCGCGGCCTCGTCGCGCGCGATGATCAGCTTGGCTTCTTTGTGATTGAAGATGTCGGACGCGGTCAGGCCCGTGGCCTCCTCGCGCCGGCGGTTGAGGATCGTCTCCGCGCTGCGATTGGCGAGCAGATAGCGGCCGTCCTTGACCTGCTCGACGATCAGCGCCACCGGGATGTTGTCGACCACCAGATCGAGGAACTTCTTGGCGCTCTCCAGCTCCTTCGACAGGGAGCGGCGGTCAGTGATGTCCTCGAACACCAGCATCAGGAATTCGGGCTTGTCGTTCTCGTTGCGGACCACGATCCGGATCGAGGCGACCATGCGCCGCTCGCCGCCACGATCGACCTCGAATTCGTTGCGGAATTGCCCGTCGGGCGAATTGAGCGCCGCCCGGTCAGTCGTCTCGATGGTGGCCGCCGAGCCGGACGCGAACAGCTCGCGCGCATTCTTGCCGACGACATAATCGCGCGAGAACCCCCAGAACCGCTCATAGGCGCTGTTGGCGAAGATATAGCGGCCGTCCTCGATGTTCTTCGCCGCCACGCAGGCCGGCACGTTGTCCAGCACCGTTTCGAGGAACTGCTTGGTCGAGGCGAGCTGTCGCGACAGCTTGCGCTGGTCGCTGACGTCCAGATGCGTCGCCACCGAGCCGCCGTTCGGCAGCACGAAATATTTCACCAGGACGGCGCGGCCATCAGGCAGTTCGGTGATCAAACCGTTGGGGCTCGCCGCCTTTTCGTAGAACTCGCCGTCGGAGACGCCCCCCAGCACGCCGCGCTTGCGTCGCAGCTCGAGGAGCTCGTAGCCGTTCATGTCGGCCCAGAGATCCAACCGCGTCAGGCCGTAAAGCTCGAGATAGCGGTCGTTGCAGAAGATGATGCGTCGCTGCGCATCCGTCATCACCACGCCCTGGTTGAGATTGTTCATGGCGGAGGAGACGAAGGCGTTGCGCCGCAATTGCAAACGCCTGGTCCGGCGCAGCGAGGAATGGATCCACAGCACGATCGCGGCGAGGAAGGCGCAGACGACGATGCCCGCGATCAGGACTTCCCAGACCACGTTGGGATCCAACTGGCCGAGATAGCTCGGCGCGGCAAAGCTGTCCGACAGCGCAAAGGCGCGCGCGGGCGCAACCGTGCCGGCCAGGCACACGACGGCCTGCACAGCAATCAGAAGCGTGCTGCCCTCGTGCCAGTTCTTCTCAGCCATCAGCCACCCGCGATTTCAACGTCGGATTGTCTGGCTTCACGGGTTTGGATCGGGTAAACGCCTGTACGCGCAACAGAAAAATGTGACGTGAAATACGGCAATTGCCCTGACATGATAAATTCTTCCTTAACGGAAAATGACCCCGCGCCATTCCTCCCAGGCCTGATGCCACCGGCGCTTCCAGCGAACATCCTGCACAACCATGGATAGGGTCGATTGCGTCGTCATCGGAGCCGGCGTGGTCGGGCTCGCGGTGGCCCGAAAGCTGGCGCAGGCCGGGCGCGAGGTCATCGTGCTCGAGGAGGCCGAGGCGATCGGCACCATCACCTCCTCGCGCAACAGTGAGGTGATCCATGCCGGCATCTATTACCGCGCCGGGAGCTGGATGGCGCGCATGTGCGTCGACGGCAAGCACGCGCTCTACCGCTACTGTGCCGAGCACGGCATCCCGCACAGGAATTGCGGCAAGCTGATCGTCGCGACCAGCCCGCAAGAGACCGAGAAGCTGCAATCGATCAAGGCACATGCCGAGGCCAATGGCGTGCTCGACATGCAGCTGCTCACGGGCGAGGCGGCACGCGCGCTGGAGCCGGCGCTCGCCTGCGACGCCGCACTGCTGTCGCCGTCAACGGGCATCATCGACAGCCACGCCTACATGCTCTCGCTGCGCGGCGAAGCCGAGGCATCAGGCGCGGCCTTCGCGTTTCACACCCCGCTGATCCGCGCCAAGGCGGCGAACGGCCTCATCGAAATCGAAGCCGGCGGCGAGGCGCCAATGACGCTGCAATGCAGCCTCCTCGTCAACGCCGCGGGGCTCTCGGCGACGAATGTGGCACGCAACATCGACGGCATGCCGCTGGAGCGGATTCCGCCGGCCTATCTCGCCAAGGGAAATTACTTCAGCTGCAATGCCAAGGCGCCGTTCTCGCGCCTGATCTACCCGGTGCCCGAACCCGGCGGGTTAGGAGTGCATCTGACGCTGGACATGGCGGGACAAGCGCGCTTCGGCCCCGACGTCGAGTGGATCGAGACGATCAATTACGAGGTCGACCCGTCACGCGCCGAGCGCTTCTATCCGGCGATCCGCAAATACTGGCCGACACTGCCTGACGGCGCGTTGATGCCAAGCTATTCGGGCATCCGGCCGAAGATCGTACCGCCTGCGGTCGCGACGCAGGACTTCCTGATGCAGGGCCCACGCGATCACGGCGTCGCAGGCCTGGTCAACCTGTTCGGCATCGAATCGCCGGGGCTGACGTCGTCGCTCGCGATCGCCGATCACGTCGCCGAGCTCGCAAGCACTTAAACCGCGCAAACATCTTTGCACGGTGCGCACGCTGCTGCAGGGATGAGCGCAAAGGCTCTCATCCCTGCGGACAAGGGTAAGATCAACTCTACGCTGTTACGGGGGTTACTAGTGGAGCGTGTCGCCGTGCCTGAGACGCTCGATCTGGTCCTTGACCATCAACTTCCGGCGCTTCAACTCAACAATTTGCAGGTCGTCTGTTGAAAGGTGCACGAGAGCTTCGTGCAATTCGTTTTCGAGAAGTTTGTGCTTCCGCTCCAATTCAACGAGATGTGCCTGAATTGTCATTCGAAACCTCCTCGGTAGGGTTGAACCTCAGGATTCGATCCGGACAAGCAAGTCTACATCACCGATTCGTTCTGTCGATGGATATCCGTCGTCGCAGCTTCATTTTTGAAAATTCATATGTAACGAAGCGTGAGTAAAGGAACCGCGCGGGAAAAATCCATGATATCAATGCGCTTGCGCGATACCTCAGCGCCCCACAGAAATATGTTGCGGGAGATCGGCGAGCGAGGGTTGCAGATCGCTTGCGATCACGCCGCGCAAGGACGATAATTTCCACAGGGCATCCACAGCCTTAGTCTCACGCCTATCGGTTTTCGGCCACCGCAGACATGACCAATGAAGACGAGCGTGAGCTCGAAGCCGAGCTCACCCGGTTGCAGCAGGAACACCGAGATCTCGATGCGGCGATCGATGCACTGCATCAATCGCCCGCCCCGGACCTGTTGCGGTTGCAGCGGTTGAAGAAGCGCAAGCTGTTGTTGCGGGACCGCATCGCGTTCATCGAAGACCAGATTACCCCGGACATCATCGCCTGATCCGTGAGCCGCTTCGCGCAGTGGCTCGCCATGAATCCGCTTGACTCGAAAAGAACAAAATAGGAACATTTGAGCGCCCCGCCGCCCCCAGGAAACGCCCAAGGACAACAGGACAACGCAGATGTCGCCAACCGCCCTTCTCGACAACAGCCACTATGAACAGGCCTGCGATCAGGCGATCGCGATGTGCGACGGCAATCTGCGGAGCACCATCAAGGCGCTGATCATGGCCAACGAATATCTGGAAGCCGAGCTGGAGGAATTGCAGGCGGCGATTTCCGCCGGCTGCATTCCGGACACCTCGCGCAGCAAGATGCGGAGCAAGAGCAGCGCCGCCTGAGTTTCAACATTGGAGCAACGCCATGTCGGACGTGACCTATTACGTTGCAATGCCCTTTTTGATCGATGCCGACGGCTCGCCTGTCGCAGGCGCAGCGGAAGAATGCCAGAGCTCGACGGCCGCATTGCGGCGCGCCGAGCTCTTATCGCGGGGTGCAGGCCATATCGGCGCGGTCGCCTTCAGCCGTAGCGGTGATCCCATGACCGGCGAATTCGGCGACGCCACGCTGCTGCGCAAATTCGGCAACGTGCCCGAAGATCTCGCCACGCTGTAAGGTTTAGTGTTTGAGCATGATCTCTTCGGAAAACCGCTTCACACCTTTCCGGATCATGCTCTAACTGCTGACCAGCCTGATCTGCGGCTCGTGCCGCCGGTGCGCCTTGCGCACATACATGGCGGCGTCCGCCTCCTCCAGGGCGCGGCCTGCGTCGGACTGCGCCCCCAGCAGCGCGACCCCTGCGGAGGCGCCCGCCGTCACGTGCTGGCCGCGAAAGACAAAGGACAATTCGTCGACCGCCTGCTCAAAGGCGGCCGCCTTCGCCTTGGCGTCGGTCTCGCTGAGATTCCAGAGCAGCAGCGCGAACTCGTCGCCCCCGAGCCGGCCGACCACATCGGAAGCACGGACCTGCCGTGTCAGCGTGGCGACAATCGCCTTGAGCACCTCGTCGCCGGCGCCATGACCGAACGAATCGTTGATCGGCTTCAACCGATCGACGTCGAGCACGATCAGCGCCCCACTGGCGCGGTAGCGCTTCATGTAGGCGATGGCGCGCGCGAGCTCGCGCTCGAAGCCGCGCCGGTTGGGGATCTCGAGCAGGAAATCGGTGTCGGCCGCAGCTTCCAGTTCCGCGACCCGGCGCTGCGTCTCCTTGAGCTTGGTCCGCAAGCCCCGGATCGTCGTCCTGAGAGTTTCCTGGGCTCCATCATTGCCCGGCGGGCGGCGCCGCGGCGGCTTCGCCGGACGCTTGGTCAGCCGCTTTGGTGCGGCTTTGGATCGGCCGGCGCTGGTCTTCCGGCCCTTTTTGGCCTTCGCAGCGCTCGCCCTTTTTGGTTTCTTCATGGGCATCCTGCTCAATGAAGGCTTGCGGGGATTCACCAAGACAGGATAGTGGATTCCCTTCTCCTTGCCACCGCCTTGCGAGCCGCCGGCCGGAACCGTTAATCTGGCCTATCCTTCTGTTTTTCGGGCACAATTATCGTCATGACCGCGCCGATCGCCATCATCATGGGAAGCCAGTCGGACTGGGACACGATGCGGCATGCCGCCGACACGCTTGCCGCGCTCGGCGTTGCCGCCGACACCCGCATCGTTTCGGCCCACCGCACCCCCGACCGGCTGTTTGCTTTCGCCAAGGGGGCCAAGGCCGCGGGTTACAAGGTCATCATCGCCGGCGCTGGAGGCGCTGCACATCTGCCCGGCATGGCGGCGGCGCTGACCGAACTCCCGGTGTTCGGCGTTCCCGTCGAATCCAAGACGCTCAAGGGCCTCGATTCGCTCTATTCGATCGTCCAGATGCCCGCCGGCATCCCGGTCGGCACCCTCGCCATCGGCAAGGCCGGCGCGATCAATGCCGCGCTGCTGGCAGCGTCCGTACTGGCTTTGTCTGACCCAGCCTTGTCCAATCGCCTCGCCGCCTGGCGCAAGGCTCAGACCGAGGCAGTCGCCGAGCGCCCGGAGGACAAGGCTTGACCGACACCAGGCACGTGAAGCTGAAGCCCGGTGACACCATCGGAATCCTCGGCGGCGGACAATTGGGCCGGATGCTGGCCATGGCTGCGGCACGGCTTGGCCTACGCTGCCAGGTGTTCTCGCCCGATCCGGACTCGCCGGCCTTTGACGTCGTCTTGAACGCGACCTGCGCCGAATATGCCGATGTTGAAGCGCTCGAACTGTTCGCCAACGACGTCGACGTCATCACCTACGAATTCGAGAACGTGCCCGCCGCGGCCGCGATGGTGCTCGATGCGCGCCGACCCGTGCTGCCCAACCGCAAGATTCTCGAGACCACCCAGGACCGGCTCGCCGAGAAGGATTTCGTGACGCGGCTCGGCATTGGCACCGCAGCCTACGCCGATGTCACCTCAGTGGCTTCATTGCGCGAGGCGATCGTCAGGATCGGTCTGCCGGCCGTGCTCAAGACCCGCCGCTTCGGTTATGACGGCAAGGGCCAGGCCATCATCCGCCAGGGCGATGACATCGCCAAGGTTTGGACCAGCCTCGCCACGAAATCGGCGATCTTGGAAGCCTTCGTACCGTTCGAGCGCGAGATCTCCGTGATCGCCGCACGCTCGGTCACGGGCCAGGTCGAATGCTTCGACGTCACCGAGAACGAGCACCGCGACCACATCCTGAAGGTATCGCGCGCGCCCGCGCCGATCCCGGATGCGCTCGCCGAAGACGCGCGCAGCATCGCCGGCAAGATCGCGAGCGCGCTCGACTATGTCGGCGTGCTCGCCGTCGAGATGTTCGTGCTCGCCAATGGCACCGGACCGAAGGTGCTGGTCAACGAGATCGCCCCGCGCGTGCACAATTCCGGGCACTGGACGCTGGACGGCGCATCCGTCTCGCAATTCGAGCAGCATATCCGCGCCATCGCCGGCTGGCCGCTCGGCAAGCCGGTGCGCCACGGCGACATCGTCACCATGACCAATCTGATCGGCGATGAGATCAACGATCACGAAAAATGGCTGACCGTCCCCGGCGCCACGGTGCACATCTACGGCAAGGGCATGCCGCGCCCCGGCCGCAAGATGGGCCACGTCACCGAAGTCAGGCCGACGAAGAGCAAGTAGCGGGACCGCAGCATTCGCTGCGATCCCGCTTCGCGATTTTCGTTTGACGCGTTTTCTTGACGCGAACCGGTATCCACTTCGCTCGAAAACGCTCCTACGCCGTCTTCGCGCCCGCGACGACGCCAGCCGGCTCCTCGCTGAGCCAGCGATAGATCACCCCACCCAGCGCGCCGCCGATCAGCGGCGCGACCCAGAACAGCCACAGCTGAGCCGTTGCCCAGCCGCCGACGAACAGCGCCGGGCCGGTGCTGCGCGCCGGGTTCACCGACGTGTTGGTAACGGGGATGCTGACGAGATGGATCATCACCAGCGCGAGCCCGATCGCGAGCGGTGCGAAGCCTGCGGGCGCGCGGCCATGAGTGGAGCCCATGATGATGAACAGGAACATCATGGTCATCACCACCTCGGTGAGGAAGCACACGATCATGCTGTACTGGCCGGGCGAATGCGCATCATAGCCGTTGGATGCGAAGCCCTTGCTGACGTCGAATCCGGGCGCACCGCTGGCGATGACGTAGAGCAGCCCCGCCGCCACGATCGCACCGGCTACCTGGGCGATCACATAGGGCAGGATCTGCCCGGCGGGGAAACGGCCGCCGGCGGCAAGACCGACCGTGACCGCCGGGTTGAGATGGCAACCCGAGATGTGGCCGATGGCATAGGCCATGGTGACGACGCTCAGGCCGAACGCGAGGGAAACACCGACCAGGCCGATTCCGACCTGGGGAAAGCCGGCGGCGATCACCGCGCTCCCGCAACCTGCGAATGTGAGCCAAAAAGTGCCGATGGCTTCAGCGGCGTATTTCTTGATATCCATGTGTCGTCCCCTACTTTCAAAGTTTCCGGAACAAGGCTCCGAAAACGGCCCCACCCTTGGCGTCAAATCTCCCAAATCAGGGCCGCACGGAGGTATTCTGCCTTATTTAATGGCTGAACTTGGCCCGAATCCCCGCCTGGCCGGTGGACATCCCCGCTTTTGTCTGATACATCCGCGCCCTCAAGGTTAAGGGCTTGTGCGTTTCGCCATCCCCTTCGTCTTACCAGAATTCAAATCCGATCCACTGAAGAGGATGCCGCGTGCAGGTTCTCGTTCGCGATAACAATGTCGATCAAGCCCTCAAGGCGCTGAAGAAGAAGATGCAGCGCGAGGGTATTTTCCGCGAGATGAAGCTCCGCGGTCACTACGAAAAGCCCTCCGAGAAGAAGGCCCGCGAAAAGGCCGAAGCCGTGCGCCGCGCGCGCAAGCTGGCCCGCAAGAAGCTGCAGCGCGAAGGCCTGCTGCCGATGAAGCCGAAGCCGGTGTTCGGCGCCGGTCCCGGCGGTGATCGCGGTGGTCGTAGCGGCCCGGGTGCAGGTCCGCGCGGACCGCGCTGACCTACCTACCGCATTTAGCAAGATTTCAGTTTCCGATGACGCGGGCCCCTGGCCCGCGTTATTGTTTGTGAGCGGTGCCTTTCTGGGACGGGACACCACCGATACGGCGCTGAAGCGCGATGAGACTAGGACGAATGATCATCGCGCTTTAGTTTGTTGCTTGAGCATGATCTCCGCGCAAACGCGTTCCGCGTTTGTCGCGAGGGAAAACCGCTTCACACTTTTCGCTAACGCGGCCCTTCGGGTCCGGATCATGCTCTAGCGCGAGCGAACCGTAGATGGCTTCCCCTTTCCCCGAGCGCGGCTTGGCACGGCTACGCCAGATCTGGCAGCGGCCGTTCGCGCTGGCTTTGATGGGGATTGCGCTGTGCGGCTGCTCCTTCGATCTGGGATCGCTGATGCCGGAGAAGGACAAGCCTCAGGAAGCACCCAAGGCGGCCGCGCCCGCTGAGAGCGCGGTGAGCGCCGGCAATGTCACCGAAGCTCAGGCCCACACCGCAAAAGCGCAATCCCTGGCGAAGTCAGGCGAGACCGCGGCAGCGCTCGACGAGTTCAATCGCGCCGTCGGACTCGATCCCTACAATGCGCAGGCGCTCTATGGCCGCGCCCTGATCTATCAGGGCAATAACCAGCACGATTTCGCGATCGCCGATTTCACCGCTGCGAGCGGGCTCAACCCGCAGAAGGTCGAGCCGCTGCTCGGTCGCGCCACCAGCTATCTCGCGCTCGGCAAGGTCAAGGAGGCCGCAGCCGATCTGGATGAGGCCTCTGAGGCCGATCCGCACAACGCGCAGGTCTGGACCACGCGCGGACAGGCCTATGAGCGGCTGGGCGACAAGGCCAAGGCAGCGGCGTCCTACACCAGGGCTGTCTCGCTTCGCCCACGCGACGACGCCGCGCGCAGCGGCCTCGCCCGCGTCGGCGGCTGACGATTTGGGCGCAGCGCAGGCGCTGTCTTAATCGGGGGTGGCGCTCTTCGGCAGAACGGAGTGGAACATCGACTTCATGCCCGAGAGCATCTCGTCGGCGACATTGGTCTTCTTCGGCCGCGGCAAGGAGGCGCCGGCGTCGGCGCGCAGATCGAGCGGCGGCGCGATCATCGGCACGGGAATGTCAGCCGGCGGCGTCATCCGATTCGGATCGTCGTTGCTGACCGAGGCCGTGTAGGGCGGATTGGCCGACGAGGAGCCATCACTGCCATAGGCCTCGGATGAGGGCGTCGATACCGTGATCGGCGGCGGCAGCGGACGGACCGTAGACGGCTCCGTACTGATGACCCGCGGGGCCTCCGGCGTGCGGGCGGCTTCCCGCACCGCAGGCTCTGGCGGCCTCTCGGCTGATTTGGCCTCGGACGGCCGAACCTCGGCGGGCTTGGTTTCGGAAGATCTGGCCTCAGCGGACTTGCCTTCGGACGACTTGCCTTCAGGCGTCTTGCGCAGGCGCTCGATTGCGGCACGCACGAGATCGTTGGCGTCGGGGGTCGCAGCCGGCGCCGAATTGGCCTCCGTCACCGGGGCAGCGGGAGCGGCTGCAGTGACGGCCGGGCTCGACGTCGGCGTAGACTTGGCGGCCGCCTTCTCGCGCGCCGACGGCTTGCCGCGCGGACTGGCCTCGGCCGGTGTCACATCCGCAGCCTTACGCTCGACGACCGGCTGATCGGCAGCCTTCTCAGCCGCCGGCTTGTCCGTCACACTCTTCTCGGGAATGCCTTTGGCCTTGACGCCGGGCGCCGGGAGATTGGCGACATCGGCGGGCTTGCCGTTCTTGCCGGCGTCGGCCGGTGCCACGACGGCCGCAGGGGCATCAGCCGCCGGCTTGGCGTTGATGTAGTGGTTAACGATGTAAGCCCCGATGATCGTGGCGAGCACCGAGGGGAAAATATCCATCGAGATTTTAGCGAGGTATTTCAGCATTCCGGCCACTCCCCGCGCGATCTGATGCGGGAACTTTGGGGCATTGTAAGGGATCAACTGCGACGGATCGATGGCAAGTGGGTAGCGCCGGACTTACGGCTTTAGCTCGATCTCAAGGAACACGATCTCGGTTGAGGTTTCGTTAACTACGTCATGCTGGACGCCGGCCTTGCGGAAATAGGATTTCCCGGCCGCAAGCTGCGCCTTGGAACGCTCGCCGCCGGGCGCCACGATGGTCATCTCCCCCGCGACGACGGGAACAATGACGTAGTCCATGCCGTGGGTGTGGTGCCCGGTGGCGCCGCCGGGCGGAAGGCGCCATTCCGTCACCCGGACCTCCTCATTTTCGACCTGAACCTCGGACTTGGCGGCAAGCATCGGAACTCCCCTATCGCGCTTCAGGGCACGAAGACCATGAACACGTAGACTACAAATACCACCATATGGACCAGTCCGAACAGGACATTGGTCCTGCCCGTGCCGAAGGTCAGCATGCTCAGGAAGAAGGTCAGGAGCAAAAGCACGCTGCCCTGAGCGTTGAGGCCGAGCTCGAGCTCCTTGTCGAGCGCGTAAGTGGCTACGCCGACCGCCGGGATGGTCAGCCCTATGGTCGCCAGCGACGAGCCCAGCGCGAGGTTGATGCTCTTCTGGAGGTCGTTCTTGCGGGCCGCCGAGACGGCCGCGAGGCCTTCCGGCATCAGGATCAGGAGCGCGACCAGAAGTCCGGTAAAGGCCGGCGGCGCGCCGATCTTGGCCGCGACGGCGTCGACGACCAGCGAGAATTTCTTGGCGAGCAGCACGACCGCCAGCAGCGCAACCAGCAGCAGCACGACACTGAGCAGCAGCATCCTGCCCGACTGATGCGCCTCGCCGCTGCCGCCGTCCGGCCGCTCGTGAACGAAGTAATCCTTGTGCAGGACGGTCTGGGTGTAGAGGAACACCCCGTACAGCGCGAGCGTGACCACATCGACGAAACCGAGTTGAATTGTCGAATAGACCGGCCCGGGCGTGGTGGTGGTGTAGTTCGGCATGATCAGCGTGATGGTCGCGAGCGCGAACAGGACGCTGAGATAGACGTTGGCGCCGGACAGCTGAAAACCCTGCTCGCGATAGCGCAGGCCGCCGATGAAGATGCAGAGCCCGACGAGGCCGTTGCAGACGATCATGACCACGGCGAACACGGTGTCGCGCGCCAATGCCGGCGCGGGCTTGTCGCCCAGCATGATCGTGGTGATCAGAGCCACCTCGATGATGGTCACCGAGAGCGTCAGCACCAGCGTGCCATAGGGTTCGCCGACCCGCTCAGCGATCACCTCGGCATGATGAACCGCGGCGAACACCGCGCCGAACAGGACGACCAGCAGGACGATGGCGAAGACGAGCCCGCTCGGCGAGAGCGTGAACACGTAGCCCGTCGCGCTGACAACCGCGAACAACAGCACGGCGAACGCCGGAAAAATCCAGGCCGACCGGGGCATCGGACTATGCGCGCTCATCCACCGCTTCCATTTGCTTCAATGAGCAGTACCAAATCAGGCGCCAGATTCAATGCCAGTGCAGGATGGGCGCCACCGGCAGCAGCGTCAGCAGCAGGAACAGGGGAATCAGCACGGCGCCGGCGCGCAGGAGATAGCCGAAGAAGCTCGGCATTTTGATGCCGTTCTCGCCGGCAATGCTGCTCACCATGAAGTTCGGTGCGTTGCCGATATAGGTCAGCGCCCCCATGTAGACGGCCCCCATGGAGATCGAGGCGAGCGTGCCCGAGAGCTGATGCATCAGCACTTGCGGGTCGCCGCCGGCGAGCTCGAAGAACAACAGATAGGTCGGCGCATTGTCGAGGAACGCGGACATCAGTCCGGTGAACCAGAAATATGCGACCTCGCGCGGCGCACCGTCCGGCCCCGTCACCGCCGACAACAGCCAGGCGAATGCACCATGATGGCCGGCATTGAGCATGGCAATGACCGGGATGATGGCGACGAAAATACCCGCGAACAGCTTTGCGACCTCGCGGATCGGCTCCCAGGTGAAGCCGTTGGCCTGCCTGTGCTCGTCGGGCGTCAGCCACACCGACAACGCCGCGATCGCCAGCAGCGCCAGATTGCGCACGACATCCTCGAGTTCCAGCTTGGTACCGAGAATGTCGAACGCAATGCCGGGCTTCCACATCGCCGATGCGAGAAGGCTCGCGACGAGGGCCGCGATCAGCACCAGATTGACGAGGCCGCGGATGCGGACCGGCTGCGCGGAGCCGGCGTCGCCGGGCGGCGGCTCGCTGCGGAAGCGCCAGACGTCAATGGCGAGGAAGATGGCGAGCAGCAGTCCGGCCACGATCGCGGTCTGCAACCAGATCGTCCGCGTGGTCCAGAAGAAGTCGATGCCGTGCAGGAAGCCGACGAACAGCGGGGGATCGCCAAGCGGACTCAGCGCGCCGCCGACATTGGCGACCAGGATGATGAAGAAGATGACGACATGGGCGTTGTGGCGCCGCGGCCGGTTGGCGCGGATCAAGGGACGGATCAGGATCATCGCGGCCCCCGTGGTCCCGACGATGCTCGCCCCCAATGTGCCGAGCGCGAGGATACCCAAATTGGTCGCCGGCGTCGCCTTGATGTCGCCGGTGATCAGGATGCCGCCGGCCACGACATAGAGCGCGAACAGCAGCACGATGAAGCCGAGATATTCGGCGAGCATGGCATGGACGAGGGCCGCCAGCGTCACCGCGCTTCCGGCGAAGACGACGAGCGCGGTGAGTGCCAGCAGCGCCCACGCCGCACTGATCTTGCCGTAGTGATGATGCCAGATCTTTGGAACCAGCAGCGGCCCCAGCGCGATCGACAGCAACAGGCCGGCAAAGGGCAGCGCATGAGGCCAGCGCATCGCCGCGCCATCGAGCCCGGTTGCCGCAAACGCATGCTGCGGCAGAAGCATCAAGCAGAAGACGGCGAGCGCGGTACCGCCACGTGCAAACAAACCGTCAACTGCCAATAAAATCTCTCGCCGTTTCGATTGCGCCATGTTGATCGAGATTGTCGTGCCCGCCGCCCACCATGCGAACGAACCGCTTGGGCTCATGGGCGAGTGCGAACAGACGCTCTCCGAACGCGATCGGAATGGCAAGATCATTGGTGCCATGCATCACGAGGAGCGGCACAGTGACGCGCGCGACGCGCTCGTCCGAGTGAAACGGATCGCGCATCAGAAGCCGGACTGGAACGAACCAGAACGATGACGCCGCGATGTCGGCCGTCGACGTATAGGGCGCCTCCAGGATGAGCTTTCCAACGCGATGCTCCGAGGCGATGGCAACTGCCACGCCTGTGCCGAGCGAAAAGCCCCAGGCGACGATTCGTTCCGCTCCGTAGCGCGCAGTGGTGAAGGCGTAGGCGGCTGCGGCATCGCGCAGCAGGCCCTGTTCGCTCGGCGCACCGCTCGAGCCGGCATAGCCGCGATAGGACAGCGCGACGAGGCCGGTACCATCCGCCGTCATCGCCTTGAAGCGGCTGACACGGCCGGCGAGAAAATCACCATTGCCCGGAAAGTACAGGATCACGGGACGGCCGGGCTTTGCCGGCACGTGCCAGCCGATGATCTTCTCGCCGTCCGACGTGGTCAGGATGTGCTCTTCCGCTTCCGGGAGGCCCGCGACATCGGGAGCGGTGCGACCAACGGGCGGGATCGGAAACAGCATCCCGCGCTGCCGGACATACAGCATGAGCAGACCGGCGCAATAGACGGTCACCAGCAGGACGGCGATCCACTTGAAGATGGTCATGATACGCAGCAAGCCTTTCGGCTCAGGGCTTGCGACGGCTCCGCAGCAATTTCATGACCTCGGGCCGAAGGCTCGCCGGAACGTCGCGGCAGCCGCACGCCACCTTGTGGGCGGCGTGCCATGCAACACGCTGCTCGCGCGTCGCCTTCAGTGGCATGCGATGGGACCGGTGCCATTCCCTATTGATGGCCACGGTCCGTTGCCTTCGCGCGCTACATCGCCTTGACGATGTTCTCGGTGACCTTCTTGGCGTCGCCGAGCAGCATCATGGTGTTGTCGCGATAGAACAGCGGATTGTCGATGCCGGCATAACCGGAGGCGAGCGAGCGCTTGATGAACATCACGGTGCCGGCCTTCCAGACCTGAAGCACGGGCATGCCGTAGATCGGCGAGGTCTTGTCCTCTTCGGCCGCCGGATTGGTGACGTCGTTGGCGCCGATTACGAAGGCGATGTCGGCCTGCGCGAATTCGGAGTTGATGTCCTCGAGCTCGAACACCTCGTCATAGGGCACGTTGGCTTCAGCCAGCAGCACGTTCATGTGGCCGGGCATGCGGCCTGCAACCGGGTGAATGGCGTATTTCACCTCGACGCCTTCCTTCTTCAGAATGTCGCCCATCTCGCGTAGCGCATGCTGGGCCTGCGCCACAGCCATGCCGTAGCCGGGCACGATGATGACCTTCTGCGCGTTCTTCATGATGAAGGCCGCGTCATCAGCCGAGCCGAGCTTGGCCGGCTTCTGCTCGCCGCCACCACCGCCGGCCGCGGCAGTCTCACCGCCGAAGCCGCCGAGGATGACCGAGATGAAGGACCGGTTCATCGCGTGGCACATGATGTAGGACAGGATCGCGCCCGAGGAGCCGACCAGCGCGCCGGTGATGATCAGCGCGGAATTGCCGAGTGTGAAGCCGATGCCGGCGGCGGCCCAGCCGGAATAGGAGTTCAGCATCGAGATCACGACCGGCATGTCGGCGCCGCCGATCGGGATGATCATGAGCACGCCGAGCGCCAGCGCCAGGATGACGATCATCCAGAAGTCGAACGCGCCGCCGGTAAGGACGAGGCGAACGACGAAGAACACCAGCGCCACGGCGAGCGCGATGTTGATGATGTGGCGGGCAGGCAGAATGATCGGCGCACCGCTCATCCGCGCGGACAGCTTCAGGAACGCGATCACCGAACCGGTGAAGGTCAGCGCGCCGATGGCGACGCCGAGCGACATCTCGATCAGGCTCTGCGGATGGATGTTGCCGGGGGTGCCGATGTCGAAGGCCTCGGGCGCGTAGAACGCGCCGGCGGCGACCAGCACCGCGGCCATGCCGACCAGCGAGTGGAAGGCGGCGACCAGTTCCGGCATCGAGGTCATCGGCACGCGGCGGGCGATTACCGCGCCGATGCCGCCGCCGATGGCGACCGCGAGGATGACCAGCAACCAGGCCACGCCGTCGGCCGGCGGACGGCTCGCCAGCGTGGTGACGACCGCGATCGCCATGCCGATCATGCCGAACAGATTGCCCTGGCGCGACGAAGCCGGGCTCGACAGCCCGCGCAGCGACAGGATGAACAGCACTCCCGCCACGAGATACAAAAATGCAGAGAGGTTGGCGCTCATCTCAGGTCCCCATTATCCCATCAGCCCGAGGTGGCCGCTTACTTCGACTTCTTCTTGTACATCGCCAGCATGCGCTGGGTGACAAGGAAGCCGCCAAAGATGTTCACGCAGGCGAAGATGAGCGCGACGAAGCCGAAGCCGCGCGCCCAGCCCGAGCCGCTCGAAACCATACCGACGCCAACCGCGAGCAGCGCACCGACCACGATCACCGAGGAAATCGCGTTGGTCACGCTCATCAGCGGCGTGTGCAGGGCCGGCGTCACCGACCACACCACGAAATAGCCGACGAAGACGGCGAGGACGAAAATCGACAGCCGGAAGATGAAGGGGTCGACGACCTGTGCAGCATGCTCCATGGCAGCTCTCCTTAAACCCAGTTAAGCCGACTTGGGCTGGAAGTTCGGGTGAATCACGGCGCCGTCCTTGGTCAGGGCGGTGGCCTTGACGAGCTCGTCGTCCCAGTTCACGGCGAGCTTCTGCTCTTTCTTGTCGACCATGGTCTCGATGAAGGAGAACAGGTTGCGCGCGTAGAGGCTGGATGCCGAGGCCGCAACGCGACCGGCGACGTTGGTGTAGCCGACGATCTTGATGCCATCGAGGTCGACGACCTCGCCGGCCCTGGCGCCCTCGACATTGCCGCCGCGCTCGACGGCGAGATCGACCAGCACCGAGCCCGGCTTCATCGACCTGACCATCTCGCCAGAGACGAGCTTCGGCGCGGGCCGGCCCGGAATCAGCGCGGTCGTGATCACGATGTCCTGCTTCTTGATGTGCTCGGCGGTGAGCGCGGCCTGCTTGGCCTGATACTCCCGAGACATCTCCTTGGCGTAGCCGCCGGCGGTCTGCGCGTTCTTGAATTCCTCGTCCTCGACGGCGAGGAACTTTGCGCCGAGCGATTCCACCTGCTCTTTCGTCGCGGGCCGCACGTCGGTCGCGGTCACGATGGCGCCGAGACGGCGCGCGGTCGCGATCGCCTGGAGGCCGGCGACGCCAACGCCCATCACGAACACCTTCGCGGCAGGCACGGTGCCGGCCGCCGTCATCATCATCGGAAAGGCGCGCCCGAAGGCCTCGGCGCCCTCGATCACGGCGCGGTAACCGGCAAGGTTCGCCTGCGAGGACAGCACGTCCATCACCTGTGCGCGCGTGATGCGCGGCATCAGCTCCATCGCGAAGGCGGAGACGCCGGCATCGGCGATCGTCTTCAGCGCGGCCTCGTTGCCATAGGGATCCATGATGGCGATGACGAGCGCGCCGCGCTTGTACTGCGAAAGCTCCGACGCCTCGGGACGCTTCACCTTGATGATGATGTCGGCATCCTTCAGCGCGTCTGCGCTGACGATGGCGCCCACGGCGGTGAATTCGGAATCCGGCAGGCCCGACTTGAGGCCAGCGCCCGGCTCGACGGCGATCTCGGCGCCCAACGCCTTAAACTTCTTCACCGTATCAGGCGAAGCGGCGACCCGCGGCTCCGACGGATCGATTTCCTTGGCAACGGCGATCTTCATAGGCCCTCCGGCGGCGCGGGACAGCGCGCGCGCAAAACTAAGCGTTACTCCCGCAGCGTTCGATACCGGTTTTGGGACCGGCTTGGATGCAAATATTCTGGGCAGCGGCTGCCGCTGGCGTGTGCAGCCTGCCGACAGGTCAGGTCAGGAAGATCGCCATCAGAATGACGATGAGCGCGACCGACGCCGTGCCGTACTTCACCAGCGTGATGAAGCCCTCATAGGTCTGCTCGTGGGCAACGTAGTCGTTGCCGTCGGCGGTGCTGTACGCCACTTCGCTATGGTCAGCCATGGATTGTCCCCAGTCGAAAGTCGAATTCTTGGGCTGGGATACCGCAAAGCTTCGGGCAGGGCAACGGCACCGAGGCGCGGTTTTCCCGCAAATCAGGTCATTTGGAATCCCAATTATCGCGGATCCAGCGCGCAAGGCTCTGCTCGCTGACCTCCCCCGCGGCAAGGGAGAGGATGATGGCCGCCGCTTCCGCTTCCGGCACGATGAAGTCGATGCCGTTCACACCGAGAAATGTGTAGAGCGCAAGGAGCGATGTGCGCTTGTTGCCGTCGACGAAGGGGTGGTTGCGAGCTATGCCAAAGGCATAAGCTGCCGCAAAGTCAGGGAGGTCGGCGTTTTCGTACGCCCATTTGTTTCTCGGCCGATCGAGCGCGGAGTCGAGCATGCCTTCGTCCCGCAGGCCGCTCGCGCCACCGTGGATAACCAGCTGTTCGTCGTGGATCGAAATGATCATTCGACGCGTCAGCCAGAACGGCTCGCTCATTTGGCGAGTTCGGCGAGAGCGTTGTGATAACGCTTCATGCCTCGTCGCGCGACTTCCATCGCTTTTTCGAAGTCAGGATCATGCGGCGTCAGCAAGACGCCACCGTCCGATTGCTCCACCGGAAACAGCTTGTCACCCTCTTTGAGGTTCAGACGCGCAGCAAGCTCCTTCGGCAGAATAACGCCAATGGAATTACCGATCTTTCGGACCTGAAGCACTGTGGAGTCGCCCTTCAGATCTTTGGGGTCCGCATTCTCGTTCATGGCTGCACCTCGTTATACACTTGTATAACATGACACTACCAATCGTTCAACAAATGTTTTACGACTTCTACCCTCAGCCCATCGCCTCCAGCTCGTCGATCATCCCGGCGATGACGCTGAGCCCGCCGTCCCAGAACTTCGGGTCCTTGGCATCGAGCCCGAACGGCCGCAGCAGCTCGGAATAGTGCTTGGTGCCACCGGCCGCGAGCATGTCGAGATAGCGCTCGGCAAAACCCTCGGCCGCGTTCTCGTAGACCGCATAGAGCGAGTTCACGAGACAATCGCCGAAGGCGTAGGCGTAGACGTAGAACGGCGAGTGGATGAAGTGCGGGATGTACATCCAGTAATTCTCGTAGCCGGCCTTGATCTCGATCGCCGCCCCTAGGCTCTCGCCCTGCACCGACAGCCAGATCTCGCCGAGCCGCGTCGCGGTGAGCTCGCCGTTCTTGCGCTCGGTGTGGACCGCGCGCTCGAACGAATAGAACGCGATCTGCCGCACCACGGTGTTGATCATGTCCTCGACCTTGCCGGCCAGCAGCGCCTGACGCTGCTTGGCGCTCTTGGTCTGCGCCAGCAGCCGCCGGAAGGTCAGCATCTCGCCGAACACGCTCGCGGTCTCGGCCAGCGTCAGCGGCGTCGGCGCCATCAGCGCGCCGTTCTTCGCCGCCAGCACCTGGTGCACGCCATGGCCGAGCTCATGCGCGAGCGTCATCACGTCGCGCGGCTTGCCCTGGTAGTTCATCAGCACATAAGGATGCGCCGACGGCGTGGTCGGATGCGAGAACGCGCCCGGCGCCTTGCCCGGCCGCACTGGCGCGTCGATCCAGCGATCCGTGAAGAAACGCTCGGCGATGTCGGCCATTTCAGGCGAGAAGCCGCGATAGGCGGTCAGCACCATGTTGCGTGCATCGGGCCAGCCAATGACGTCGGTCGCAGCAAACGGCAGCGGCGCGTTGCGGTCCCAATAGGCCAACCGCTTCTTGCCGAACCACTTCGCCTTCAGCGCGTAATAGCGATGCGACAGCTTTGGGTAGGCGGCGCGCACGGAAGCGACCAGCGCATCCACCACCTCGCGCTCGACGCGGTTGTTCAGATGGCGGGAATCCGCGACGTCCTTGAAGCCGCGCCAGCGGTCGGAGATGTCCTTGTCCTTGGCGAGCGTATTGGTAATCAACGCAAAGGTGCGCTCATTGGCCTTGAAGGTCTTCGCCAGCGCCTCCGCCGCGGCCTTGCGCTTTGAGCCGTCACGGTCCTGCAACAGATTGAGCGTCGGCTCGATCGCCAGCTCCTTGGACCCGACCTTGAAGCGCAGGCTGGAGATGGTCTGGTCGAACAGCCGGTTGAAGGCGGAATAGCCGGTCTGCGCCTTCTCCAGAAAAAGCTGCTCGAGCTTGTCGTCGAGCTGATACGGCTTCTCCTTGCGCAGATCCTCGATCCAGGGACGGTAATGCGCGAGCTCGGGAGCTTGCATCGCCCGGTTCAAAATATCGTCATCGACACGATTGAGCTCGAGCGCGAAAAACAACAGATGGGTGGACGCGGCCGTCAGCCGCTCGGAGACATCGCCGTAAAACTTTGAAATCTTGGGGTCCACGCTGTCGGCGGCATGGACAAGACCGGCATAGGAGCCGAGACGGCCGGCAAGATCGTCGATCGCCTCGTAGCGTCGCACGGCTCCCGCGAGCCATTTTCCGCCATCTTCGTTTGCTGTCCCTGTCGCGAGCTTGCCCTTGTAGTCGGTCTCGAACGCGACGCAATCGGCATCCATCTTGTCAAGATCGCGCGCCACTTCCGGCGCATCGATCCCGGAATAGAGATCGGCCAGGTTCCACTCCGGAAGCCTGCCGGTTTTGCTCGCAGGCTTTGCGGAGGGTTTTGCCTTGGCGGATTTCTTGGCGACGGATTTCTTGACGGCTGGCTTGCGGGGAGCAGACTTCTCGAGAGCAGACTTGGAACGCGAATTCATTGTGTGGGAAACCTGTGTTCAACAATCGCGACGGCGGGCTGGGGCATCAAGGTTTAAGAGTGCGTTAATCGGCTTCGGCCAGAGTGCCCCGATTCGAGACAGATAGTAGTAGCGTGCGGGGAACACCATGGCTGCCAGTATTTTGATCGCCGACGACGACGCCGTAGCTCGCCGGCTGGTCGAGAACATGGTGCAGAAATGCGGCTATGAGACGGTCGTCGTGGATTCCGGCGACGCCGCCATCACCGCCCTCACCGCCCCCGACGCAGCGGCGATCGACGCCGTCATCCTCGATCTCGTGATGCCCGGCCTCGACGGCATGGGCGTGCTGGCGAAGATTCGCGAAGCCGGCCTCAGCGTCCCCGTCATCGTGCAGACCGCCCATGGCGGCATCGACAACGTGATCTCGGCGATGCGCGCCGGTGCGGCCGATTTCGTGGTCAAGCCAGTCGGTGTGGAGCGGCTCCAGGTGTCCTTGCGCAATGCTCTCAACGCCTCCGCGCTCAAGGGCGAATTGCAGCGCATCCGGCACAGCCGCGAGGGCCGGCTGACCTTCTCCGACATCATCACCCGCTCCGAAGCGATGGCAGGCGTGATGCGCGCCGCGCAGAAGGCGGCGAACTCCGCGATTCCCGTTCTGATCGAAGGCGAGTCCGGCGTCGGCAAGGAGCTGTTCGCGCGCGCCATCCATGGCAGCGGCGAGCGCAAGGCAAAGCCCTTCGTCGCCGTCAATTGCGGCGCGATCCCAGACAACCTCGTCGAGTCCATTCTGTTCGGTCACGAAAAGGGTGCTTTCACCGGCGCCACCGAGCGGCACATGGGCAAGTTCGTCGAAGCCCATGGCGGCACGCTGTTTCTGGACGAGGTCAGCGAGCTGCCGCTGACCGCGCAGGTCAAGCTGCTACGGGCGCTCCAGGAAGGCGCGGTCGAGGCAGTCGGCGGCCGCAAGCCCGTCAAGGTCGACGTCCGCATCGTCTCGGCGACCAATCGCCGGCTGCTGGAGCGGGTGAAACAGGGACACTTCCGGGAAGACTTGTTCTATCGCCTGCACGTGCTGCCGCTGACGATCCCCTCGCTCCGGGCCCGGCGCGAGGACATCCCGCATCTGCTCCGGCATTTCCTGGCGCGCTTTGCCGCCGAGGAGAACCGCCAGATCACCGGCATCAGTGGCGAGGCCATGGCGCATCTCGCCCAGCTCGACTGGCCCGGCAACATCCGCCAGCTTGAAAACGCGGTCTATCGTGCGGTGGTGATGAGCGAGGGCGACCAGCTCGGCCTCGGCGATTTCCCTCTGCTCGCCTC
Source organism: Bradyrhizobium sp. 141 (assembly GCF_023074055.1). Classification (GTDB taxonomy): domain Bacteria; phylum Pseudomonadota; class Alphaproteobacteria; order Rhizobiales; family Xanthobacteraceae; genus Bradyrhizobium. The sequence goes on along the minus strand of NZ_JADPKR010000081.1, from coordinate 111,496 downwards.
GCAGCCGTATCCCCTAACGGAGATTCCGACTGCCCCGCTGATGCTCGAGCCGGCGGCGACCCCTTCTATGGTATCAGGTAATGAAATACCCATCGTGCCGCTCCCGGCCGCGGGAACTCTCGCCATGCTGACCCCGACCGGCGATGTCCGCGCCCTCGAGGATATGGAGAACGAGATCATCCGCTTCGCGATCTCGCACTATCGCGGCCAGATGTCAGAGGTGGCCCGCCGCCTCAAAATCGGCCGCTCCACCCTCTACCGCAAACTCGATGAGGCCGGGGTTCCCGGACATGGCGGGAAAAGCGGCGAAGAGACGCACTGAGCCTCATGCGAACGGAGGTTCGCGGGACGATGCGCGACGGGCTGTAAGCCGTTCGCAAGGCGACAGAATTCGACTGCTTCTTGAACCGTGACTTGGAAGTGACAGACACAGGGAAAAGCGCGTAGCGCAACCGCACAATCCGTTGCCAAGAGGCTGCCTTGAAGTCAGTTTGGCGTGAGTTGTCCCGGTTCGCGCTGGCTGCAAATCCGGGGCCTGTATATCGTCTGCGTATGAATCGTTGCGTGCAGGCGTGCAACTTTCGAGAGGCCGGCGCGATTTTGCCGAAGCTCATAGGCGATAACGAAGCTGTTCCACGAGGGACAGTTCACCCAAGGGGTGCGACACAATGCGTGACTGTTTGAACCACCGTGCGGGCTTTGACCGTGTCTTGATGACGGTCGCGGCGACCTTCCTCACGGTGTCGGCCAGTTCAGCCCTGGCGCAGGATCAGGCGCGCAGCAGCGCTGCCGAACTCGCGATCGAAGCCGCGATCCCGCGTCCCGAGCCGGCCAACGTCCCGCCGCCGACCGCGTCCGACATCAAGCTCGACACCACCGCGACGCTTCAGGACTCCGCCAAGGAGCCCGTGAAGGCCGCAGCCGCACCGGCACCCGACAAGGTGGAGACCAAGCCTTCCGACATCGCCACCTCGCCTGCCACCGAGGCGCCGAAGAGCGAGCCCGCAAAAACCGAGCCCGCCAAATCTGAACCTGCCAAGGCTGACACCGCAACCGCCCCGCCGGTCGCTCCTGCGGCCCCCGCTGCGGCGCCGGCCGCCGAGCCGGTCAAGGCCGCAAGCAACGTTCCGGCCGCCGACCAGCCGGTCGCGGACAAGCTCAAGGACATCATCGGCGCCAAGACGTCGCGCTATTTCGACCGCAAGAATGAGCGCGCGACGATCGAGAAGTTTTATGGCGCACGCGACTTCGCGCCGGTCTGGACGCAAGGCGGCAGCCTGACCGCTGCGGCCAAGGGCGTCATCGCGCGGCTGAAGGACGCGGCCTCCGACGGTCTCAACCCTGCCGACTATGCGGTGCCGGATTTCGCCAGCGCCACCACGCCCGATGCGCTCGCCGATGCCGAGCTGAAGCTCACCGCCAGCATGTTCGACTATGCGCGCCAGGCCCAGAGCGGCCGCATGCATTGGTCACAGGTCAGCGGCGACATCCTCTATCCCGAGCATCCGGTTGACCCGAACGATGTGCTCGCCAAGGTCACGACCGCGACGGACGCATCCGCAGCGCTCGACAGCTACAATCCGCCGCACAAGCTCTACAAGGAGCTGAAGGCGAAGCTCGCGGAGCTTCGCGGCCAGGGCAACGGCCCGGTGATCGAGATCGCCGACGGTCCGGCGCTGAAATACACCCCGGCCGGCAAGAAGCAGGCTGAGATCGTCGTGGAAGATCCGCGCGTGCCGCAGCTGCGCGCCAAGCTCGGCCTCGCCGAGAGCGCGAACGACACCCGCTATGACGCGGCGGTCGCCGACGCCGTGCGCAAATTCCAGAGCAGCGCCGAGATGAAGGCGACCGGCATCCTCGACGACAAGACGGTCAAGGCGCTCAACACCCCGAAGCGCGACAAGCAGATCGACGTGGTGCTGGTCAACATGGAGCGCTGGCGCTGGCTGCCGCGCGACCTCGGCGCGCCCGCGCTGGGCGATGCCTATGTGATCCTCAACATTCCCGACTACACGCTGAAGGTGATGCAGCGCGGCCAGCAGGTCTGGACCACCCGCGTCGTCACCGGCAAGCCCGGCACGCATGCGACCCCGCTGCTCACCGAGACGATGAAGTACATCACGGTCAATCCGACCTGGAACGTGCCGCCGTCGATCGTCTACAACGAGTACCTGCCGGCGCTGCAGCAGGACCCGACCGTGCTCCAGCGCATGGGCCTCAAGCTCGAGCAGAACCGCGACGGCTCGGTACACATCTCCCAGCCTCCCGGCGAAGCCAACGCCCTCGGCCGCATCCGCTTCAACTTCCCGAACAAGTTCCTGGTCTATCAGCACGACACGCCGGACAAGAACCTGTTCGCCAGGGACGATCGCGCCTTCAGCCATGGCTGCATGCGCGTACAGAACCCCGATCAGTACGCCTCGGTGCTGCTCAACATCGTCATGCCGAACGAGAAATACACGCCCGAGCGCGTGCGCAGCATGTACGGCAAGAGCGAGATCGACCTGAAATTCCCGACCCCGGTCCCGGTCAACATCACCTATCAGACCGCGTTCGTGGATGACGCCGGCAAGCTGCAATTCCGCAAGGACGTCTATGGCCGCGACGCGACCATGATCAACATCCTGAAGAACAACCGCGGCAAGGACCTCGAGGCCGTCGTGGCACACTCGCAGCCGAGCTACTCGCGCCCGGCGACGACCCTGCCCTCAGGCGTGGCGGTGGCCAACAATGGTGGCGGCTTCGGCTCGTCTGGCCCGAACTTCTTCGAGCGGCTGTTCGGAGGCGGAGCCCCGACCCCGCCGCCGGCCCCGGTCGGCCGCCGGCCTCAGCAGCAGCGGGTGTTCACCCGCTAAACCCGAATCGACGAATTCTGCAACGAAATCAGCGGCCCCGTCCCATGGACGGGGCCGCTTAACGTTAACCATTGTCCACCTGGGCCCGGGCCGTGGGCGTTTTTTTGCCACAGTCAACCGGTTAGGTTTGTATTCTGACTTGGTTTGGGGGCGGGAAGGTCAACCTCGAATTAACCTTCTCGCTTTAATAAAGCGTTCATCCTCTTTCGCGCGCTAACGGGGTTGGCGGGAGAGTCCATTTTGAACGCTCGTCGACTGGGTGGGCTCATACGTGCTGACTGGTCTTGCACGCTTCGCTGTGCTGTCGTTGTCCCATGCGGGAGTGAAGGCCGGATCCAGGATCGGCCTCGCTGCCGCATTGCTGCTTGCTGCCGCAGGTTCGGTTCATAACGCCGCCGCGCTGAACGAGACCAAGACGCTCTCCTTCCACCACACCCATTCCGGCGAAGACCTCACCGTCACCTTCAAGCGCGACGGCCGCTACGACGAGGCGGCGCTGAAGCAGCTCAACCACTTCCTGCGCGACTGGCGCACCCAGGACGAGACGGTCATGGATCGTCGCCTCTTCGACATCCTCTGGGAAGTCTACCGCGACGTCGACGCCAAACAGCCGATCCAGATCATCTCCTCCTACCGCTCCCCCGCCACCAACGCCATGCTTCGCCGCCGCTCCTCCGGTGTGGCGCGCGCCAGCCAGCACATGCTGGGCCATGCGATGGACTTTTACATTCCCGGCGTGCCGCTGGAGCAGATCCGCTTCGCCGGCCTGCGCCTTCAGCGCGGCGGCGTCGGCTTCTACCCAACCTCCGGCTCGCCCTTCGTGCATCTCGACACCGGCAGCGTCCGGCACTGGCCGCGCATGACGCATGACCAGCTCGCCCGCGTCTTCCCGGATGGAAAAACGGTGCACCTGCCGACCGACGGCGTGCCGCTGAAGAACTATGAGCTCGCCAAGGCCGAGATCGAGCGACGCGGCAGCGGCGACGATTCCGGCAGCAAGCCGAATTTCTTTGCCGCCCTGTTCAAGGGCAAGTCGGCAGCTCCGGCCAGCAGCAGCGACGAGGATGACGAGGGCGCGCCCGCCCCGGCCGCGAAGCCGGCGGCACCGACCGTCGTCGCAGCCGCAGCCAAGCCCGCCGATCCGGTGCCGACGCCGCGCGCCAAGCCGCAGATGGCCGCCACGATCCAGCTCGCCTCGGCCGATGCACAGCTCGTCGCGCCGCCCAAGCCGAAGCCCGCGCCGGTGGCTGACAAGCCGGCGGCCGGCAAATCTGTTGACGGCAAGCCGGAGACGCCGGCCGACATCATCAATGCCCGCGGCTTCTGGGATGATGTCCCGGCCGCGCCGCAGCAGGCGACGCCGGCCCAGGTCGCCGCATTGAAGGCGCGGCAGGCCCTTGCCGCCGCCACCGATCCGCAACCAACCGCGAGTGTCTCTAATACGGCGCTTCAGGCGCTGGCCTACGCGCCGGCCGCCTCGCCGGTCGATCGCGCCAACGTGGTCGCGGCCTCCGCACCGATCCCGCGTTCCACCCGTCCCGCCTCCTCGCGCAGCATGGCTCAGGCGACGGAGATCAACACGGTGGTCGGCAAGAGCGTCGACGGCGCGGTCGCGACTGCAACCCGCCTCTCCGCCGCCAAGGGCGAGAGCATCTGGCTCAAGATCGTGATGCTGTCCCCGAGCGCCAGCCGTGCGATGTCGGTCACGCTGATGGGCGAGCTCGACACGGCCGCACTGCGCGCCTATTTCGTCAAGCCACGGGCCGTGATCGCGATGGGTTTTGTCGACGATCCGATGCACGGCCTGTCCTGCGACAGCTTTTCGGGCAGCGCGACCACGAAGCTCGAGACCACCTCGTTCGTCGTGCGCACCGCCGCGCTGCGCTGAGGCTTCCAGGCCTTTCCGCCCGGACTAGCGCTTCCTGCGCCCGCTGGTCCGCGACGACGGATTCGGATTGGCTAGGCATGGTGCGCATCTGCACCAAGGGAAATTCCACCACTTCCGACGGGTAATCACCCGGTATCGCTGCACATTCCAGACGCGCATTGTGGCATTCCACGGAAAGCCCTGAAGGCCCCGAGGAAATGTCGCCACAGCGATGTAGGAGCGCGCGATGTCAGTTCCGTGCAAGTCTGAGCTCAGCCTCCTGAACCACGACGAGCGCGAGGTCATCATGAAGACGCACCATCCCATGGTCGGAGAGATGGAGCGCGATGGACTCGAGCGCCTTCGTGCCCGCCTGCGGGATCTGCGCGACAGGGAGCGTACCTTGTCGCGGCATCGACGCCGCGAAACAAAGGGCACAGCCGACCCGCGCGGCAAGAGCTTCTCCGGAACGGCAGAGCACGCCAACCGGCGGCAATCGGTTTTCGCTGCTGCCATCAAGCGCATCAAGAACGAGCTAAGGCGCATCCGAAAGTTTGAAGCACGACGGGAGCTCGGAGAAGCGGCACGACGGGCGTTGGCGCTCCGTCGGGCACGTCAGTTTTCCCGGCCGCAGACGCCCCCGACTTCACATGACGGCATGCGGTCCATCCCAAGCCGTCGCCGAATTTACAAACTTCCAGGGGAAAAAATCGGAAGAGTCTCGCAGGCCAACAAGCAATCGCAGGCGCGACGCGACTCCAAACGTGGACGCAGCCATTGAGACGGCGATCTCCGTCCACGGACGAAGTGCAACGCGCCGCGCTTGTGCCGGATCGAGCGAAAGCGTCGTCCGGGAATTCCGACCACGCTTGCAAGACCCCGGATTTCGCTTCGCTCCGTCCGGGCTACGACAGCGGCGTTTGAGGCGAGACGCCTCAGAGCATTCCAGCTCGCTTCGCACATCAGGGCTGCGAATCCGCTAACGCGCTCTCTTCCCCGGCCGACCCAGATGATACGTCAGAGCCAGGGACAGGCAGACCGATAGCTCCCGCTTCGGCAGCGCACCTGATGTCGGCACCAGCAATGCCCGCGTCTGCCGGTATTCGAACTGATCGGGAAAGCGCTCGCGAAAGGTGTCGACCAGCGTCGTCCTGCAGTTGAACAGGACGGCGGCGTGGTCGGACTCTTTGAGACGTCCGAGCCGGATCGTGGAGCCGCTGCCGGTCTCCTCCGTCAGATAGGCCGGCTCGCCCCATTTCAAGGTTTCGGTGAGCTTGCCGACATCGTCATGCGCCGCAGCGGCCGCGAAGATCAGGTCGCGCACCTGCAGCAGCCGCTTGCCGATCGGCGCCGGAAGAGCGCCGAAGGCCCGGTTCACCTCACGCGGCAGCGATGGCGCAATCATTCGCGTCTCCGTTCCCAAACGAACACGCGCAATTTGTAGCCCGAATGGAGCGAAAGCGTAATCCGGGCTACGTCAGCAGTGCTTGAGGCGCCAACGCCTCAGAGCATTCCCAGCGCCTGCATGTAGGTTTCGAGAATGGTCTCGGCCTCGGCGCGCTCGTTCGGGTCCTGCTTGCGCATGCGCACGATGGTGCGCAGCGCCTTGACGTCGTAGCCATTGCCTTTGCTCTCGGCATAGACGTCGCGAATGTCGTCGGAGATCGCCTTCTTCTCTTCCTCCAGCCGCTCGATGCGCTCGATGATGGATTTGAGCTGGTCCTTGGCAAATTTCGTCGCGGGCTCGTCGTCGCGGACGGCGGCGGAGGTGGCCATCTAGGTACTCCCAATGGAACTGGCAAAACGAGGTGACGCCGGCATCCTCACCGCGCGTGCTGGGTAGAACCCTTAGGGTTGGCGTCCCCCGCGTTCAAGCAAGCATCGCGCTCGTCCACAGCGCGCCCACATCTTCCTGCGGCAGCTTGAAGAAACCTGTTGTGTGGTGCGACTCAGCGCGCGGCGACGGCGGGCCGAGGCTGCTCAATGCCCGTGGGGATGGACCTTCTTCATCGTCTCGAGCTGCTCGGACGTGGCCGTGCCCTGGTATTTCGACTTCCAGGTCTCATAGGGCATGCCGTAGACGGCCTCCCGGCTCTCGTCCTTGCTCAAGGCGACGCCTTGGGCGTCCGCGGCTTCCTTGAGCCAGTTGGACAGGCAGTTGCGGCAGAAGCCCGCCAGATTCATCAGGTCGATGTTCTGGACATCCGTCCGCGTCTTCAGATGATCGACCAGCCGCCGGAAAGCGGCCGCCTCGAGCTCCGTTCTGGTTTTGTCGTCGATTGCCATGGCTGTATCCCTTGGTATCCCCTTGGGCCTGACCCGATGCGGTCACCCTTACGGGATCAGGTGGGCCCTGTCACAGATTTTGCCATATCCCGGCGCAAACCGGCCCGACGACGGAATTGCCGCTCGCTTGGGGCCGTTCCCGGCCCTACGCCAAATCGTCAATGATCTGGTATAGCTACCGCGACAATGATTGCCGAATCTCCCCGCTCCCCGCTTCGCCTGCTCGCCCGGTTGGTCCCGGTGCTGGTGATCGCCTTGCTGTGCCTTTGCGCCAGTCCGGCCTCTGCCGATTTCCGCCTCTGCAACAACACCTCGAGCCGGGTCGGCATTGCGCTCGGCTACAAGGACGCCGAGGGCTGGACCACCGAAGGCTGGTGGAACATCTCGTCCCGCTCCTGCGAGACCCTGCTGCGGGGAACGCTGGTCGCCCGTTACTATTACATCTACGCGATCGACTATGACCGCGGCGGCGAGTGGTCGGGGCAGGCCTTCATGTGCTCGCGCGACAAGGAGTTCACCATCCGCGGCACGGAGGATTGCCTCGCGCGCGGCTATGACCGGACCGGCTATTTCGAGGTCGACACCGGCGAGCAGCGAGCGTGGACAGTGCAGCTAACCGACGCCAACGAACAGCCGGCGCAGCAACGCGTACCCGGCCTGCCCGGTCCGGTCGGCCCGGGCGGGGTTCCGGGTTTGCCCAATAGCCCGCCCGGTGGTACGCCCCCCGCCGCGCCTGGCCTCCCGCCAGCTCCCTCGCCACCGTCTGGAAGTAAGCCATGAGGCGTCTTCGCCGTATCAAGATTCTCGCGACCCTGGGACCGGCCTCTTCAGATCTCGCGATGATCCGCCGCCTGTTCGAGGCCGGCGCCGACCTGTTTCGCATCAACATGAGCCACACCCCGCATGACAAGATGCGGGAACTGGTGGCGACGATCCGCAACGTCGAGAGCAGCTACGGCCGGCCGATCGGCATCCTGGTCGATCTCCAGGGCCCGAAGCTCAGGTTAGGGGCCTTCGCCGAAGGCTCGGTCCAGCTCCAGAACGGCCAGACCTTCACGCTCGATTCCGACAAGGCGCCCGGCGATACCACGCGCGTCCACCTGCCGCATCCGGAGATCCTGGCGGCGCTGCGGCCCGGCCACGCGCTGCTGCTCGACGACGGCAAGGTGCGCCTGATCGCGGAGGAAACCTCCAAGGAGCACGCGGTGACGCGTGTCGTGGTCGGCGGCAAGATGAGCGACCGCAAGGGCGTCAGCCTGCCCGACACCGACCTGCCGGTCTCCGCGATGACGCCGAAGGATCGCGCCGACCTCGAGGCGGCCCTCGTCACCGGCGTCGACTGGATCGCGCTGTCCTTCGTGCAGCGCGCCGACGACGTGGTCGAAGCCAAGAAGATGATCCGCGGCCGCGCCGCTGTGATGGCCAAGATCGAGAAGCCGCAGGCGATCGACCGCCTCGCCGACATCATCGAGGCCTCCGATGCGCTGATGGTGGCGCGCGGCGACCTCGGCGTCGAGCTGCCGCTCGAGCGCGTGCCGAGCCTGCAGAAGCAGATGACGCGGATGGCGCGTCGCGCCGGCAAGCCGGTGGTGGTCGCGACCCAGATGCTGGAATCGATGATCCAGTCGCCGGTGCCGACCCGCGCCGAAGTCTCGGACGTCGCCACCGCCGTCTATGAGGGCGCCGACGCCATCATGCTCTCGGCGGAATCGGCGGCCGGCAAGTTCCCGGTCGAGGCGGTCTCGACCATGAACCGCATCGGCGAGGAGGTCGAGCGCGACCCGACCTACCGCTCGGTGATCATGGCGCAGCGCCCCACGCCGGAATCGACCGCCGGCGATGCCATCGCGGATGCCGCACGGCAGATCGCCGAGACGCTCGATTTGCCCGCCTTGATCTGCTGGACCAGCTCGGGCTCGACCGCCGTGCGTGTCGCGCGCGAACGGCCGAAGCCGCCGATCGTGGCGATCACCCCGAACATCGCCGCCGGCCGCCGGCTCGCGGTGGTCTGGGGCGTGCATTGCGTGGTGGCGGAGGACGCGCGCGACCAGGACGACATGGTGGGCCGCGCCGGCCAGATCGCGTTCCGGGACGGCTTCGTCCGCGCCGGCCAGCGCGTGATCATCGTCGCCGGCGTGCCGCTCGGCATCCCCGGCACCACCAACATGGTGCGCATCGCCTCGATCGGGCCCGAAGGCGACGCGAACTTGTAGGTCGGCCAGGGCGCGCCAAACAAAACTCGAAAAACAACCCCATGCAAAGTAACCGGAGCCTCCGGCGAGCTTGCTGCGGTTTTGCAAAAAGGCTTGCTCAGTCAACGACCTGAGCAGGGTCAGGCCGCCGCCCCGGTCGCGCAGCCGATTTTACGCGCCAACCAGCGCCTTCGTCGTCGGCAGCAGCGTCTGCTGCACCACCAGACCACGGGCGCGCGCGTCCATGACGCCGACCGCGCGCAGCGCCAGCAGCGTCACGGTTTGCACCGCGTCGCGCATCTTGGCGGGATCGTCGAGATTGTCGGGCGCGAGCGGCCCGACCAGGGCCTCATGCAGCGCGCCGAGCAACGCGGTGGCGGCGAGCGCGGTGTCTTGCGCCGGCAGGTGACCGGCGCGCACGGCAGCGTCGATTCGGGCAGCAATCTCGCCCGCGATCTCACGCCGGCTGGCAACACGCGAGGCACTGACATCGACATCGACGGGCTCGGCCAGGATGCCCCAGGCCAACCGGCGCTGCGACAGGGTATGGACCGCCACGGTTGTCACGGCAGCGGCCAACGCCGAGGACGGCCCCGGCGCGGCATCGGCCGCCCGGCGGATCGCCGCGAGCTCGTCGCGGGAGACCTCGGCGATGAGTTCGGAGATCAGCTCGGCCTTGGACGGGAAGTAGCGGTAGACCGTGCCGGCCGCGACATTGGCCCGGACTGCGACCGGCGCGATCTGCACCGCCGCCATCCCGCCTTCCGCCGCCGTCTCCCGCGCCGCCGTTAGAATCGCGCTGCGCCGCGCCGCGAGGCGCTTAACCACTTGATGCGTCCGCCGATAAACCATGGCGCGCTTCCTGTCCCACACGCCTGCCGCACGCCCTGCGGCCGAACGCTTCGTCACGCAAAAGATGCAAATCGCCCCGCAAGGACTGAACAACTATTCAGGGTGAATGACAAGATGTGAAATGCATGACGCGCCACGGCGATTGGACCGGAGCGACAGCTCAGAGAGGCCGCGCACCAAACATCTAAAAATACGGCGCAGAGGTTGTAAGTCCGATAACCACACTTCTTATCGCCAACTTAAAGCCGGTCCGTAACGGTAAGGAGGCAATGCAATTCCATCCCGGTACACCATGCACGACACGGACTCCCGGACCGCCTGGCAGCTTTTCCACCTCAACTGGTTTCCGATTCTCGGGATGGGGACCCTGCTGGCGCTCGGCCTTCCCTCCACCGGACTGAGTCTCGAGCCGGTCGCCTACGGCGTGACCGTGGCGATCGCCGTGGCGCTGCTCGCGGTCGCCTATGGCCATCGGATCGTCAAAGGCGAGCTTGCGGATCCGAAGCTGGTGTTTTCGCTCGGCACCATCGGACAGGTCATTCTCACCTGCGCCATTGTCGGACCGCTGAGTTACGTCGCGGGCAAGCTGAACTGGCCGCTCCAGGACCAAGCGCTGCTCGCGATCGACCGGGCGCTGGGCCTCGATCCCGAACCGATCGCGCGCTACGTCAACGATCATCCCTGGCTCGCGACCTGCCTCGCGCGCGCCTACGTACTGATCAAGATTCCGCTGCTCGGCGTTCCCGTCGTGCTGGCACTGACGGCGCGCTATGTGCGGCTGCAATTGTTCATGCTCGCGATGAGCCTCGCGCTCGCGGTCACCATCACGATCTCCGCGGTGGTGCCCGCGATCGGCACCTTTTACGCACTGAATTTGCCGGCCGCGCATTTCCCCGAGATCAACACCGCGGTCTATGCCGGACAGCTGCGCGACATTCTCGCGCTTCGGGACGGCAGCCTGCATCAGCTCCGGCTGTTCTCTCTCTCCGGCATCGTCTCGTTTCCGAGCTTTCACGCGGCCTCGGCCGTGCTCTACATGTGGGCGCTGTGGCCGGTGCGCGGCCTCGGCGGCATCGTGGCCGCGCTCAACCTGCTGATGATCGCGGCGACGCCGGTGATCGGCGCGCATTACATCATCGACGTCGCGGCCGGCATAGCGCTCGCCGCAGCCTCGATCTGGGCCGCGAAATTCTATTTCGCCCGGAGCCGCGCGCCGCGCGGGTCCTCCGCGCCGGCTTCGTCGACGGGACTGGCAAGCCTCGTCCAAGAGAACTGACAGGCTGAACTGACGAGCTGAACTGACGGGCTTTGGCCCATAAGAAAAGAGCCCCGTCAAGGACGGGGCTCTCGGAAATCTCTGGTTCGTCCGGCCTTACTTGAGGCTGGTCGAGATCGAGGTGAACTTGGTGTTCAGCGTGGTGCCGAGATTGTTGACGACGGTGATGATCGCCAGCGCGATGCCGGCAGCGATCAGGCCGTATTCAATGGCGGTGGCGCCGGATTCATCCTTCACGAAACGCGCAACGATGTTCTTCATAGAGTGCTCCAAATGAGTACACGAGGCTTACAACTGATCCGGTCTTTTCGGCTTCCCAGCGCCGCCCGACCATGAAACCGAACGTAGAGGCAAAGAATTGCGCCGCAGTTAATTCGACTGCGTAAACAGCAAGCGGGTTGCGTGTATTCGCCAATGGTAAATTGAATTCAAAAACAATCCGTTAAATTGTCGGGACATGAAACCGGCATGGTGCGGCCGGTTTACCCGAAGTTATGACGGCCGTGGTCCAATGCCGACCGCTCGGACTGAAGCGCGACGAGACGAATGGTTCATCGCGCTTCGGGCTAATGTTTGAGCACGATCCTTTCGGAAAACCGCTACCTGCTTTGCGCTAACGCGGCCCTCCGGGTCCGGATCATGCTCGACGACAAGAACAACAGGACGACGAGGCGGCATGTCCCTTTCCTTTGCCAACAGCATCGCGGTGCAGAGCCGCGCGAGGGCCCTGGTGCCGCTGTGCGTCGGTGCCGGCGCCTATCTGTTCTACCTCTATCTCGGCGACACGCTGCTTCAGGATTCCGACTCGTTCTGGCAGATCAAGATCGGGCAATGGATCCTCGATCACGGCGCCATGCCCACCACCGACTTCTATTCCTTCACGCGAACCGGCGCGCCGTGGATTTCGACGTCATGGCTGTCGCAGGTGTTGTTCGCCTTCTCCCATGCGCAATGGGGCTGGGCAGGTCCCGTCATCCTCGCCGCGGTCGCGGTTGCGCTCACGCTCGCAATCTTCGTCTATCTGCTCGACATGCAGATCGAGGCACCGCGCGCCGTGCTGTTCGCGATGCTGGCGCTGCTGCTATCGATCCATCACGTGCTGGCGCGTCCGCATATCCTGGCGCTGCCCGTCATGGTGGCGTGGGTGGGCCTGCTGATGGCATCTGCCGACCGCAGGAGCGCGCCGTCCTGGACTTGGCTGCCGCTGATGGCGCTCTGGGCCAATTTGCATGGCGGCTTCGTGCTGGGCCTGGCGCTGATCGGCCCGATCTCGCTGGAGGCGGTCGAGCATGCCGAGAAGGGACAACGCCTTCGACTGTTCATGCGCTGGGTGCTGTTCGGAATCGGCGCGCTGATCGCGAGCTGCTGCACGCCCTATGGCTGGCGGACGCTGCAGGGCGCGACCAACATCCTCGGCCTTGGCGAGCTGCTGTCGCTGATCTTCGAATGGGCGCCGGCGAACTTCGCCACGTTCACCTCCTTCGAAGGCGCCCTGCTCGGCCTGATCGCATTCGGCTATTATCGTGGCCTGGTGCTGTCGGCGCCCCGGATCTTCCTGATCCTGTTCCTGACCTGGAGCGCACTGACCCATGTCAGGAGCATCGAAGCATTTGCGTTCATAGTGCCGTTGGTGCTGGCAAAGCCGCTCGGCCAGATGTTCCCGCGCCAGGCGCCCGACGCCACTGGGGCCGACCGCTGGCCGGCGCGCTATGTCACAGCGCTCGGCGCGCTGATGATCGTGGCGGCAAGCTGGACCTCGACGTCGATCTACATGGGGCATCACCGCTTCACCTTCACGATGACGCAGACGCCGGTTGCGGCGGTCGACCTGCTCGAGCAACGCAAGGTGCAGCGCCTCTTCAACGCCTACCAGTTCGGCGGCTACCTGATCTCGCGCGACATTCCGGTCTTCGTCGACGGCCGCGCCGAACTCTACGGCGAGAAATTCGTCATGGACTTCTTCAAGGCGACGGAGGGCAGGAAGCCCGAGTTGCTGCCGCGCCTGCTCGACGAGTACAAGATCGACGCGACGCTCCTGGTTGCCGATGCGCCGGGCCCGCAGATCCTCGACCAGCTCAAGGGCTGGAAGCGGATCTATGCGGACGACATCGCAGTGATCCATGTGCGCGAGGACGGGCAGAGCGCGGATAGCAGGTCCACGCCCGCGGTCTCAAATTGAGGCGCGGGACGATGCCGTCCCTACTCCTGCCGAACGAGCGAGGATCCAGCGCGACGCCGAATCCCGCGATCGTGCTCACGATCGCCTGGGCGGCGATCGTGGTGGCGCTCGGATTTCCCGCGATCAAGGCCGGCGTGTTCGACACGTTGTCGACCGACGACGCGATGCGACTGGTCGAGGTGCGCGATCTCCTGGCGGGCCAGGGCTGGTTCGACCTGACCCAGTACCGGCTCGATCCGCCCGGAATTGCGATGCACTGGTCCCGCATCGTCGATGCACCCCTGGCCCTGCTGATCCTCTTGTTTCGCCCCCTGCTCGGCCAGCACGCTGCGGAAGCGCTGACACTGGTCGCATGGCCCTCGCTGTTGCTGGGCGCCGCGCTCTGGCTCACAGCGACGATCGCGGGGCAGGCGAGCGCCCTGGCCGAGCGGCCGCGGGTACAGCTTGCCACGATCCTCGTCACCGCGCTGTCGATCCCTGCTCTGATCCACTTCCGCGCCGGCGCCATCGATCATCACAATATGCAGATCGTGTTGCTGCTCGGCTTCATGCTGTGCATCATCGATCTCGAACATTCGGCAGCCAAGGCTGCCTCGGCGGGATGTCTCGCGGCGCTTTCGCTGGCGATCGGATTGGAAATGCTGCCGGCCATCGCCGTGGCGAGTGCGGCCGTGGTAGGGCTCCTGATCTGGAAAGGCGCCGAGGTCCTGCGCTCGGCCAGCGCCTTTGGTGCAGGCCTCGCCGGATCGGCGCTATTGCTGGCGCTGCTGCTGCTCCCGATGAGCAATCTTGCCAGGCCGGTCTGCGATGCCTTCGGAGGCCCGATCCTGCTCTTGTCCGCGGGCGGCGGCATTGCGCTGCTCGCGGTGGCCGGCGTCAGCTATCTACACGGCTCGTTGTGGACGCGCCTTGCAGCGGCTGCAATTGTGGGTGCACTCCTGCTGGGCGCATTCTTCAAATCTTATCCGAGCTGCGTTGCCTCGCCCTATGCGCAGGTCGATCCCCTGCTCGTCAGCTTCTGGCTCGACCGGGTCAACGAGACCATGTCGGTGACGGAGCTGGCGCGGATGCAACCGCAGAAGCTGCTCGGGTATTATGCGTTTCCGTTGCTGACGCTCGGCCTGTGCCTTGCCGCCAACATCCGCGACATGCCGCAGACGCGCTTTCGCTGGATCGTCTCGACCGTCACACTCGCAGCGCTGTACGGTGTCAGCCTGTGGGAATTGCGCGGCGCCGCCGCCGCCAACATCGTTGCCGCTCCGCTCTGCGTCCTCGGAATCGTCGCGCTTCGTAACCGTGCCGTGGCCAATTGGGGGCTGGTACGTGCCGCATTGCTCGTATCGCCCGCCACACTTGGCGGCATCGGCTTTGCGATCTGGCCGGCACTCGCCGCGGGGACCGGCGGCTACACAATCGCAACGCCCGATCCTGCCGTTTCCTGCCAGACCATCTCCAGCGCCGCGCCCCTCGCCGCCCTGACGCCAGGGCGGGTGATGGCACCGATCGACTCGGGTCCCGCGATCCTGGCTGCGACGGGCCATTCCGTGTTCGCTGGTCCCTACCACCGCAACAATGACGGCAACCTCGCCATGGTGCAGACGATGACGGCAACACCGGAGGCTGCACGCGCAATGTTCCGCGAGCGACGGGTCGACTACGTCCTGACCTGCAACCATTCTGCCGATCAGGAGGACCTGGTCCGCATCGCGCCGGAGGGCCTCGCCGCGCAGCTCGGCCGGGGCGGAACTCCAGACTTTCTTGAGCAAATCGAGGCCGTGTCGAAACCCGGTTGGACAGTCTGGCGCGTGCGCAAATGAGAGCGCGCGCGCCGCACTTGAAGTGCCGCGACGCTATCGAAGTGGGGACGTCGCTGCAGCGATTGTCATCATAGTCAAGTTATCGCGCCGCGCTGCGCGACGAAGCTGGAACCGGGCAAGGGCCGCCGCCGCAGCTCCATGCATGCAATCAAACTCTCTCCCGATTTCCTACAAATCTCTGCCATCTACCAAAGGTAGACTCCTCCCGGTGAAGCGTGGTCAACAACGCGACTTGCAAAAAAATTCTGCAGGCGTCAGGCGCGCTTCCGACAATGAAATGGGAGTTACGCCATGCAGCATCTGCCGAACGATACCTTCGACGTCACGCTTGACCAGTTTGGCCAAATCGCGACCGTATATGGAGATCCCGGCTTTCCGGCATCCACCGACGTCGTGGGCGGCAACGACACCGTGACGGCCACCGTCGCCGCGCTCAATGCAAAACTCACGATCTTCGGCGACGACCACACGATGTTGCTTGGTCACTCCCAAGGCGGAAATGACACGCTGATCGCCGAGATCGACGGCGGCTGGGATACTGCCGTCGTGATCGGCGATACTCAGTCCATGATCGATGACGCCAAGGGCGGCAACGACACCATCGTCGCGGATGCCGGTCGCACCGTCTACACGACGATCTCGGCCTTCGGCGATGTCGCGGGCGACATGTCCGGCAATGCGCAGGGCGGCCATGACGACATGACAGGCTCGGTCGCGTGGCGCGGCGGCGCCAACCTGTTCGCCGGCGATGCCGGCGGTTCCATGATGGACACCGCGCACGGCGGCAACGACACGCTCGATGTCAGCGTGCTCACGACGGACGGCGGGGCGACTGTCAGCGGCGACGCCATCGGTTCCCTGAGGGGTCTCGCGCATGGCGGCAACGACAACCTGACCGTAACCTTGAACGGCGACAGCGCCATCTCAGACGGAGACTTGTTCGGGGATTCGGCGACATCCCTGATGGATCTCGCTCAAGGCGGCGACGATGTGCTCACCGTCAAGCTCGACGGCCAGTACACGGATGCCGGCTCGCAGATGTACGGCGACGCGCCGACGATGGTGGTCAATTCCCATGGCGGCAACGACATCCTCAATGGCGGCGCAGGCCGCGATTTCATGTATGGCGATGCGCGGATCTATGAACCGGCGACACCAGGTTCGATCACCGGTGGCGCCGATACGCTGAACGGCGGAGCCGGCGACGACCGGATGTGGGGCGGCGGAAACAGCGACCTCTTCGCCTTCGACACCGGCTCCGGCAACGACACGATCGTCGACTTCGATCAGGGCAACAAGGCCGTCGGCAGCACCGCGGTGGAACACGATCTGATCGACGTGCAGGATTACGGCTTTGCAGACTGGACGGCGCTGTCGAAACTGATCAGCGACAACACCGCCGGCGATGCCGTGATCCATCTCTCCGCCAATGATTCGATCACGCTGGACGGGATTCAGGCGGCGAACCTGCATTCGACCGACTTCATCATCTGAGCAAGCAGAGCAAGAGCGACGTCGCCCCGCCACGCGAGGCGACATCGCGATTGCGACCGCGCGACGACGAGCGTCGCCGCGCGGCGCAGCGGAAGTTGCCGCGATCCAACTCTGTCTCGAATTCCAGCAATGAAATGGGAATTACGCCATGAAATATCTGCCCAACGACACCATCGACGTCCTGCTCGACCAGTTTGGCCAAATCGAAACCCTCTACGGAGATCCGGACTTTCCGACCACAACGGATGCCTGGGGCGGCAACGACACCGTAACGGTAACCGTCACCCAGCCCGAAACAGAGGTCACGATCTTTGGTGACGCCAACACGACGTTGCATGGCCAGTCTCGCGGCGGCAACGACACCCTGACCGTCAATCAGAATTTCGGCTGGAACGCCTTCCTCGTGGTCGGCGATGCCCAGGCGATGACCGACGACGCCAGGGGCGGCAACGACACGATCAATGTCCAGGCCGACTCGTTGTACACCGACGTGCACGTTTTCGGCGATGTCGCCGGCGACATGTCGGGCAATTCGCACGGCGGCAGTGACACCATCACGGGCGCTGTGGGCTGGCGAAGCTACGACCACGTGTACGCCGGTGATGCCGGTGGTTCCATGAGCGGCACGGCCCAGGGCGGCAATGACACGATCGACATCGACGTGGACACCCTGCAGGGCTTTGCGACGGCCAGTGGCGATGCCATCGGCTCCATCGGCGGCGATGCGCATGGCGGCAACGACAACATCACCTTCACCTTCGGCACTGACGTCGTCATGACGGGCGGATTCGGCTACGGAGATTCGGTGACCGCGCTGACCGACAATGCCCAAGGGGGAGATGACATTCTCACACTCGCGTTCGATGGCATCGACACCGTCCAGTTTGCGCACCCGGAGCTCTTCGGCGATGCGCGGACCATGTCCGGCAATGCCCAAGGCGGTAACGATATTCTCACCGGCGGGGGGACCAACGATCACCTCTATGGAGATGCCGCGAACTATGCCCCAGCAACGCCGGGCTCGATCACCGGCGGCAGGGATATCCTCAACGGCGGCACCGGCGATGATCAGCTTTCGGGCGGAGGAAACAGCGATGCCTTCGTCTTCAACACCAGCTCCGGCAATGACCTGATCACCGACTTCGATCAGGGCAACAAGGCGGTCGGCAGCACCGCGACCGAGCACGACCTGATCAACGTGCAAAATTACGGGTTCGCGGACTGGGCGGCGCTGTCGAGCCTGATCAGTGACAATGCCGCCGGCGACGCCGTGATCCACCTGTCGGCGAACGATTCCATCACGCTCGACGACGTCAACGCGGCGAATCTGCACGCGACCGACTTCCTGATCTGAGCGAGTTGCACTGGGAGCAACGATCTCGCCCCGCCTGCAGCGGGGCGAGACGCAGATCATCATTTCCCAAGCTGTTGAAGCACCGCGAACCACAACGCCAGCGGCTCTCTCAGGGCTCCCGGCTCGGACGGTGTTGGGCGGACGGCCGTGTGCACCATGACGAGCTTCGACGCCGGATCGACCAGGATGATCTGGCCGCGAATCCCGAGCAGGGCAAATCTGCGCTGCTCGCCGGGAAGGAGCCAGACCTGATAGCCGTAGCCGAAATAGGATGTGGCCACGCCCGGCGCGAGATGACCATCAGCTGACCTGACGGACGTGGCATCCAAAAGCCACTGCCGCGGGATCAACTGGCGGCCTTCCCAGGCGCCGTCATGCGCGAGCAACCGGGCGAAGCGCGCATAGTCGCGCAAGGTTGCGTTGACGCAGCAAAAAGCAATCTCCTGCCCGCTGCCGTCGATCGCCCATGAGGCGTCGGCCTCCGTGCCGATCGCATTCCAAATCCTGTCGTGGAGATAGTCGGCAACTGAAGTAGCCGTGGCGGACCGCAGGACCAAGCCAAGGATCTCTGTTTCCACGCTGGCATAGTGCCATTTGGTATTCGGCGGCGCACCGCGCGTGTTGAATTGCGCGATGATGGCGGCGGGATCTTTCGCCTCTCCGACGAACAGGGCTCGCCCGAGCCGGGCGATGTCATCGTGCCCGTCATAAACTTCGGAAAACTCCACGCCCGAGGCCATGTTCAGCAAGGCCCGGATCGATGTGTTGCCATATTCCGTTCCTGCAAGACCAGAGACGTAGGTCGAGACCAGGTCGTCGATCGACTTGATCCGCCCTTCCGAGATCGCGATGCCGACCAGCATCGCGACCATCGTCTTGGCCATGGACTGCGAAAGAAAGCGATCGCGGTCGGTCCGCGCATATTGATAGTGCTCGTACAGGATGGTGTCGTCCCGGGCGATCAGGAGCCCTGTCACCGGATTGCGCTTGAGGTAATCGGCAATGGTCAGCCGGTCCGGGCCGAAACTGTAGGCGATGGTCGGCTCTGGTGCGCGTTTGAACTGCCAGGGTGTCGCCGCGCGGCGGATCGGACGTGATCGGTAGAGCTCGTCGAAATGGCTGTAGACTCCGACGAGTTTGTCGCGTTCGGTGGCGGTCCCGCGCGTACCGACGGGATAGCCCAGAGCCGCGCCATATGCCGCCGCATCGGGGCCGCTGTCCGAAAACACCGGTCCCGCTGCGCTTGCGGCAGTCGCGTCCGCCGAACCGCGGGAGTCTTGTGCGCTTGCTGACGGTGCTGATACGGCGAAAACGAGAATGACAGCCAGGAAAAGCCTGCCGCGAGCGCGCGGCTTGCAGAGCGCTCCCCAACTCATGGCACCTGCCCCTCCCACGTTTTGGCTGTCCGTTTTCTAGGACAACCTCTTGGGCCTGTGAAGAGAGACTCGCTATCACGGCGCGTACAGGACGCCGTCTCGCACTTGCAAACGCCGCCAACAAAAAACGCGGCGTTTCCGCCGCGTTTTTCAATCTGATCTGTCGCCCCGCGACTACGCCTGCGGCTGCGGCTCCAGGCCGGGATCCGCATCGGGCCGCGGCCGCGGCGTCTTGCCGGCCGGGGGCACCGCGGAGGCGCGCGGCGTGGTCGGCTCGAGCACGGATTCGCGGTTCGGCTTCTTGCCCTTGAGCAGATCGACGATCTCGTCGCCGCTGAGCGTCTCGAACTCGAGCAGGCCCTTGGCAAGAGCTTCAAGATCGGCGCGCTTCTCGGTGAGAATACGCGTCGCTTCGTTGTAGCCCTCTTCCACGAAACGCCGGATCTCGGTGTCGATCTTCTGGACCGTCGCCTCCGATGCGTTCTGGGTGCGCGACACCGACATGCCGAGGAAAACCTCGTCCTGGTTTTCGCCATAGGACACGGTGCCGAGTGCCTCGGACAGGCCCCAGCGCGTCACCATCATCCGGGCCAGACGCGTGGCCTGCTCGATGTCGGAGGACGCGCCTGAGGTCACCTTCTCGCGGCCGAAGATCAGCTCTTCGGCGACACGGCCGCCCATCATGATCGCAAGGCGGGAGGTCATCTGCTCCAGCGACATCGACAGCTTGTCGCGCTCGGGGAGCTGCATGACCATGCCCAGCGCACGGCCGCGCGGAATGATGGTCGCCTTGTGGATCGGATCGGTCGCGACGACGTTGAGGCCGACGATGGCGTGGCCGCCCTCGTGATAGGCCGTCAGCAGCTTCTCTTCCTCGGTCATGACGAGCGATTTGCGCTCGGCGCCCATCATCACCTTGTCCTTGGCCTCCTCGAACTCGGCCTGCGTCACCATCCGCTTGTTGCGGCGGGCGGCGGTGAGCGCTGCTTCGTTGACGAGATTCATCAGGTCGGCGCCGGAGAAGCCCGGCGTGCCACGCGCGATGGTCTTGAGGTTGATATCCGGCGCCAGCGGAACTTTACGGACATGCACCTTGAGGATCTGCTCGCGGCCGACGACGTCGGGGTTCGGCACGACGACCTGACGGTCGAAGCGGCCCGGACGCAGCAGCGCGGGATCGAGCACGTCGGGACGGTTGGTCGCGGCGATCAGGATCACGCCCTCGTTCGCCTCGAAGCCGTCCATCTCGACCAGCAACTGGTTCAGCGTCTGCTCGCGCTCGTCATTGCCGCCGCCGAGACCGGCGCCACGGTGACGTCCGACGGCATCGATTTCGTCGATGAAGATGATGCACGGCGCGTTCTTCTTGGCCTGCTCGAACATGTCGCGCACACGGGAGGCGCCGACGCCGACGAACATCTCGACGAAGTCCGAACCCGAAATGGTGAAGAACGGCACGTTGGCTTCGCCCGCGACCGCACGCGCGATCAGGGTCTTACCGGTGCCGGGAGGGCCGACCAGCAGCACGCCGCGCGGAATGCGGCCGCCGAGGCGCTGGAATTTGCCGGGGTCGCGCAGGAATTCGACGATTTCCTGAAGGTCCTGCTTGGCTTCGTCGACGCCGGCAACGTCCTCGAAGGTGACGCGGCCATGCGCTTCAGTCAGCATCTTGGCGCGCGACTTGCCAAAGCCCATCGCCTTGCCGGCGCCGCCCTGCATCTGCCGCGACAGGAAGATCCACACGCCGATCAGCGCGATGAACGGCAGCCAGGAGACCAGCAGCGAGACAAACCACGGCACGTTGTCGCCGGGCGGCTTCGCGGTGATCTGAACCTTGCTGTCGTACAGGCGCTTCACCAGCGTCGGGTCGCTCGGCGCATAGGTCTGGAAGCTGGAGCCGTTGGTGAAGGTGCCGTGGATGTCGGGGCCCTGGATCACGACGTCGCGCACATTGCCGCGATCAACCTCGCTCAGGAGCTGCGAGAAGGCGATGTCCTGCGAGGAGGCCCGCTGACCCGGATTCTGGAAGAGCGTGAACAACGCCAACAGCAGCAAAACAATGATGACCCAGAGGGCGAAATTGCGCAGATTGGCGTTCATCGATCTTCCTTCGTGGTCGCGCGGATCGCGGCCTGGTCCTTCAGGAGTTACTTGGGCGAGCTAGAGAAAATCCCCAAGGAATCCTCTCGGTTAGACGCATACAATTTAGGTGCCGCCCCGGTCGCTGCCAAGGGAACGAGATGGGACTATTTAGCCCATCTTAGAGCGATTCCCGCTGAAATAATGGCGACCGAAGCGGGGTTTTTCCTGCCTGGTTAAGGTGTCCTGACGGGACGGGGCCGAAATGGCCGGTGTCATGATCCGACCTCGTGCGGCCCCGGAGGGGCGCCTTCATGCACCCCTGCGCCGCCGGGCCGGCGCCGGTGCGATGTGGATACGCCCGTCGGCAAGGCTGATCAAGGCTCCCGCAAGGGTCTGCCGCAAGGCCGGCCGGCCATTTGCGGCTGCGCGAGGATTTGCGGCGATGGCCTGATCGAGCACGGCCAGGAGGGATTCAACCTTGCCGAGTTCCGCCGGCCCTTCATGTCCGAGCGCGTTGACGGCCCGCAGCAGGAGCCGCAGCCGGACCTCCTCCGGCAGGACGGCAAAGCTTGAGGCCTCGAAGCTTCGAATGCCCGCCTGCGGCGCAACGTCGCGATCCCGCAAACGGAGGAAGCGCTCGGCGCCGTCCGCCAGCACCTCGACCGCCGCATTGGCCCGCGCCAGCCTTGTCGCGAGTCGCACGAGCGTGCGGGCATCGCCGCCCTCGGCCGCGAGTTGCGGCAGCAGCGCGCGCAGCCGCGGCCGGGTGAAGGCGGTGTCG
Source organism: Bradyrhizobium sp. 141 (assembly GCF_023074055.1). Taxonomy (GTDB): domain Bacteria; phylum Pseudomonadota; class Alphaproteobacteria; order Rhizobiales; family Xanthobacteraceae; genus Bradyrhizobium. Next base: position 89,085 of record NZ_JADPKR010000081.1, on the reverse strand, counting down.
CGGTTGGTGGGGTCGTCGGCAAAACCGACCTTCGCCCGCCTCAAGGTCGCGATCAGCTGCGCCTTGGGGACGTCGAGCAGCGGACGCGCCAGCACGATTCCGTCACGCTCGCTGAGGGACGCCATTGCCGACAGCCCGGCAAGTCCGCTGCCGCGCAACAGCCGCATCACCAGGGTCTCGGCCTGGTCGTCGCGGGTATGGGCGGTCAGCACATGGCTCGCGCCGACGGCGCGCGCGGCCTGCGCGAGCAGGCGGTAGCGGGCCTCGCGCGCGGCCGCCGGCAGCCCCGTCTTCGGCTTTGCGTCGCGCCAGCGCAGGGTCCGGTGCTCTAGTCCGAGCTCAACGGCGAACCGCTTGACCTCGCGCGCCTCGCGCGCCGCCTCGCGGCGCAGGCCGTGATCGACCGTGACGACGGTGAGACGCGGGCCGCGCGCGAGGCTGCGCTGCCAGCGCGCCGCGAGCCACATCAGCGCGACCGAGTCGGGGCCGCCGGAGACGGCGAGCACCAGCGCCGGCGCAGCTTTGAGGCCGGCAAAGAGCCGCTTCGCCTCGCGCGCCGAGATCGGAGAATTGTCGTCGTCTGACATGACGCGGGCCCTGACCGTCGCAGGCGGATGGTTACGACGACTAGCGTAGCACCATCCGCGTTGTCAGGACCCCGGACGTCAGCACTTCACCCGCTTCTGCTCGCGGTCGACCGCGGCTTTGACGCCGGCGGAGGCGCGCGGATATTTGCGGCCGACCTCGCCGAAGGCGGCGCAGGCGGCTTCCTTCTCCTTCAAGGCGGCGAGCGACTGGCCGAGCCGCAGCAGCGCATCCGGCGCCTTGGCCGATTTCTCGTATTTGGTGGTGACGGCGAGGAAGGCTTCAGCGGAGTCGCGATATTGCTGGCGCTGGAAATAGCTCTCGCCGAGCCAGTATTGCGCGTCGCCGAGCAGCGGATCGCTCGGATATTTCTGCGTGAAGGTCTTCATGGTCTGCTCGGCGAGCGCATAGTCCTTGCGCTGCATGTAGCCGATGCCGAGATCGAACTCGTCGCGCGGCGTTGCCGAGGGCGGCAGGGTGGCGAGGCCGGTGCCGCCTGATGGCCCGGACTGGGCCGGCGGATAGCCGGGCTGCGCGGCAGGAGGAGCCGCCTGCTGCTGATAACGGGGGCTGGTGTTGGCGAGATCGAGCGGCTCGCCCGCGCCGCGGCCGCCGGGCGCCGCACCGGGAGGTCCTGCCTGCATCGGCTGCTGGCCGCCGCCGAGCGCGCGCGGCGCGCCGGGCGCGCTCGGATTCTGGTTCGGATCGAAGGCATCGCCGCGGCGGCGCGTGCCGGGTGCACCGGGCCCCGGTTGCTCCTGAATGATCGGCGCAGGCGCGGCGATCTGCGGCTGCTCGTAATTCGGCTGCGCGGCCTGCTGCTGCGGCTGGCGATAGCCCGGTGCGACCTGACCTGGTGCGAGCTGGGCGGGCGGCATCGCCGCGACATTGGGCGCCTGTCCGGGCGCACCTTGCGCGCCGCCTTCGAGCGCCCGCAGCCGCTCTTCGAGCTGGCGGTTGCGGTATTGCAGCTCCTCGTTCTGGCCGGTGAGCTGGCGCAGCTGGTTCTCCAGCCGCTCGATCCGCATCTCGGGATCATCGTCCGTCTGCGCGAGTGCGGGCGAGCCGAAAGAGAGCAGCGTGGCCATCGCCACGGTGCCGGTAAAGACCTTAAATCTGGATGACATCTTGCCCTGACGACGAAAGCGAAATGGCCTGCGACGGAACATTCGACGCGCCACACATTGAAGGGGAGTACGCCAAAACTGTGACTGGCACCACGGGGTTTCTGTCACGGATTGCTGAAACGAAACCGGCGCCCGAGAGGGCGCCGGCATATTCGGTTTCTGAAGATGAACGGCGCCTGACTGAGTGTCAGTATCTCGGCGTCAGGAGCTCGCGTTCAGCACCGTGACGGCACGACGGTTCTGCGACCAGCAGGAGATGTCGTTACAGACGGCGACCGGCCGCTCCTTGCCGTAGGAGATCGTGCGCATGCGGTTCGGATCGATGCCGCGCGAGGCGAGGAACGAACGCACCGACTGGGCTCTCCGGGCGCCGAGCGCGATGTTGTATTCGCGGGTGCCGCGCTCGTCGGCATGACCTTCGACGGTAAAGCTGTAGCGCGGATAGGTCTGCAGCCACTGCGCCTGCTTCTCCAGGGTCACGATCGCCTGCGGGGTCAGATCGGTCTGGTCGCTTTCGAAGAACACGCGGTCACCCACGTTGACCACGAAATCCTGCTGACTGCCAGGCGTTGCCGCATTGGCCATCGCATCCGTCGCAGCATTCTTGTTGGCGCAGGCGCCCATCGACAGCGCGACGGCGAGCACCGCGACCAGCTTCAATCCCTGGAGGATACGCATAGGATGTTTCATTCCGGAGCCTCCACGCTCACGTTAGTCCACTGCTGTCCGGTCTACAGGGGGTTGGTTAAGCGAACGTTCCGTCAACCTTGACGGAACCTTGCCTCAGCCGATCAAATGCCCCCAACCAGCGAAAAGCACCCGTCATGGTTAATGGGTTGTAAATGTGGCGCAAGGGTGAAGGCAAGCCGCGCCAACCGGCAGAAGTGCCGTTTTTGCTGGAGTTTTAGGCCGAAAAGGCTGAGGCGGGCGAGGGACGCGGCCCGTGACGCGGCTTTAGGAATCAGGCGTGCGCGGCGTCCGCCACGAGCACCGGCCGCTGCGGCACCTGACGCTGGCCACCACGCCCGAACAACATGCGCCGTTCGAAGGCGGTCGACCGCATGATCGGATAGCGCTCGAACACCTTCTTGCGGAAGGTCGGGAAGTCCGCCGCCATCAATCCGAACGGCTTGGTGAGGCCCGGAACCAGCCGCGGCTCGGCGATGGTCTCGTGCAGGAACACCCGCCGGTAGAAGGCCTGATGCTCGGGACGCACGATGGCGAGGCCGAGATCGGCATTGAAATGCTCGCAGGCCATGTAGGCGAGACGGGTCGTCAGATAGGGCAATTCCGGAACCCGCTTGACCTGGTCGGGATCGGCGACGAAGCGGGTCGGGTCGATCATGACCTCGCCGCGATCGAGCCGCGGCACCAGGATGTCCGGGAAGACATCGGCCGAGGTGGATTCCTGCCATTCCGACGTCAGCACACTGATGCGCACCGAGCTGCAGAGTTCGCCATGGAGATAGACGCCGAAGGTCCACGCGTTCGGCAACTCGTCGTAGCGGTCGGTAACCCGTGCATCGCCCGAGGGCTTGACGGCGCCTTCCCGCAGATAGGCGCGGTAGCGGAGATTGTAGATCTCCTCCTTCTCCGCGACGGTTTCCGCAAGATGATAATCGACGTCGGTCAGAAGCTCCGCTCCCCGTCCAACAGCCGAAATGACAGATCTGGCTGAGGACTGCATTCCAACTCCTTACCCACACTCACGCCTGCGGCATCCAAAGCCAATTCCAGCAAGACAACTTGCGCGGGCGCGATGATTTATTAACACCTCCTTAACAAGTATGCAAAGCAATCGAACGGTTAGGGTTAATCACCGTAGCACTACGGTGACCCTGCAACATTCTGAAATGATGGGACGTTTCGGGAAATGGACTTATGCGAAACCGACCACCTGAAGCTGGCCTTCGCCGCGCCGTCCATGCGAGGCATTGAGCAGCTGGCGCATCCGCACGGCGGGCACCGGCCGGCTGAACAGATAGCCTTGCGCCTCGGAGACGGTACCGTCGGCGCTGATCAGATCGAGCTGCTCGTTGGTCTCGATGCCCTCGACCACGACGGCCATGCCGAGATCGGCGGATAGCCGCGCCACGCCGCGCAGCAGCGTTAGCGGGCGGTCGGTGTCGATGCCTTCGAGGAAGGAGCGGTCGATCTTCACCTTCTGCATCGGGAAATTGTGCAAATAGCTGAGGCTGGAATAGCCGGTGCCGAAATCGTCGAGCGAGATGCGCACGCCAAGCGCGTGCAATTGCGACAGGATGTCGTGGGTGAGCTGGGTGTTGCGCAGCAGCGAGGACTCGGTGATCTCGATCTCCAGCCGATGCGCCGGCAGGCCCGACACTTCGAGCGCGTAGCGGATTTCGCTCAGCACGTCGCGCTGGTGGAATTGCTGCGGCGAGAAATTGACCGCGACGCTGACGCCATCCGGCCACTTCATGCATTCCATGCAAGCCCGGCGCAGGATCCAGCGGCCGAGATCGACGATCAGGCCCATGTCCTCGGCGACCGGAATGATGTCGACCGGCGAGACCGTGCCGCGCACCGGATGATTCCAGCGCAGCAGCGCCTCGCAGGTGGTAATCTTGCCGGACTTCAGATTGACCAGCGGCTGATAGAACAGCTCGAACTCCTCGTTGGCGAGCGCCTTGCGCAGATCGAGCTCGAGGATGCGGCGCGCCTCGACGGTCGCCGCCATCTCGTCCCGGAAGAAGCAGAAGGTGCCGCGGCCGTCCGCCTTGGCGCGATACAGCGCCATGTCGGCGTTCTTGAGCAGCGTGTCAGCGCTGGCGCCTTCCGGCGAGGTCAGCGCGATGCCGACGCTGGCGCCGATCTCGACCAGGTGATTGTCGATGCGGTAGCGCTCGCTCAGCCGTTCGACGATTCGGCGGGCAAGCGCGGCGGCATCCTCGGGCGAAGAGATGTTCTGCTGGAACACGACGAACTCGTCGCCGCCGAAGCGGGCGACGAAATCTTCGGGGCGCAGCATCTCGCGCAGACGGTTGGCGACGGCACACAGCAGCTGGTCGCCGCAGGGATGACCGAGCGTGTCGTTGACCTGCTTGAACTGGTCGAGGTCGACGAAGAGCAGCGCGGAGAGCCGCTCGGAATGATGCGAATTCTTCAGCAGCCGCTCGATCTCGTCGTGGAAGCTGACCCGGTTGGGCAGTGCCGTGAGCTCGTCGTAACGGGCCAGATGGCTGATGCGGGCTTCCGCATTGGTACGTTCGGTGATGTCTTCCAGCAGCAGCACCGTGCCGCCGCCGGTCATCGGCTGGAACGTCCAGGCCAGCGTACGGCCGCGCGAGGAATCCGGATCGGCAGTGACGATCTCGCGGACCCGCCCATGCTCGATCTCGGCCAGGATCTGGTCGCCGCTCTCCGCCGAGATCGACCCGGCAGTAACGCAGGCCGACACGATATCGGCGGCAGTGGCGCCGCGCTTGACGAGGTCCTCGGGCAAGCCCATCAGCTCGCCGAAGCGGTGGTTCATCACCGCAAGGCGGCCATCGGCGCGAACCATGCACAGGCCGTGCGGCATGTTGTTGAGCGCGGTGTCGAACTGGCTCGCCAGCGCGGATTCGCGGAAACTCGAGGTCAACGCCTTGACGAAGATCGCGTGCAGGCTGAGGTTGATGTTCTTGAGCCCGATGAAGAAGAACACGAGCAGGATGGCAAGACCGATGTGGTAGAATCCGCCGTGCAGAAGCAGGGCGAGCGACATCGGACCGCAGGCCAGCGCAACGTGCCACTGGATCACCCGGGGCTGTCCGTAATTGCGGGCGGCGCCGCCCGCGGTGTAGCCGATGCCGATGGCGACACAGAGCATGTCGGCGACCGGATCGTTGTTGTTGTAGATGACGACGAAGGCCCACACGCCGAGCACCGCCGCGTAGCTCAGCGCGCCGATCCAGTAACGCGGCTCCAGGTGCTTGGCCTCTTCGAATGACAGCGGCCGGGTGCGGTTCTCGTATCCGCGCATCTGGAATGCACGCGCGGTGCCGATCGCAATCAGAAGGAACGCGAGTGGCCACAGCCAGACGTCGCCCGTCTTCAACGCAGTCATCACCGCGGCCACGGCCGCGGAGGCCGAGCCGAAGAAGATCGCCCAGAAATTCTGCACCATGGAGTTGATGAGAGCGGCGTAGAGTATCGGCTCCAGCTCGTCTCGATCACTCTGCTTCTGGTCGGCCAGTTGCATTGGCTTGTTACGCGTCCTGTTTGGCGCGTAGTCTTACCCAGCCCAGATGAAGTCTTTCTGAGGGAACATCGTTAAAGTCGAGTTGTTTTTCGGCAATAGCGAACCTGTTTCTGCTGATATTTCAAGCAACTAGGCAAGCCTTGCCGGGCTCAAGGTGAAGGAAAGCTTGCTTTCCTCACCAAACCCGAAAAAATCCGCGCGCTTTTTCGACAACATCGCGGGTCTGAACGGGTGATTTATTGGCCCGCTGTCGAGGACAAGAGTGGCGACCATGCCGGGTCGGAGGCAAAGCCCGGTGTCGGCACCTTCAGCTCATTGCGTCCCGAAATGTCGACGCTGTACAGCGAGGGCCCGCCGTTACCGCCGGGATCACGGAAGAACATCAGCACGCGGCCGTTCGGCGAGAAGGTCGGGCCCTCGTTGTGGAAGCCGGAGGTGAGCAGCCGCTCGCCGCTGCCATCGGGCTTCATGACGCCGATCGAGAACTGGCCGCCGCCTTGTCTGGTGAAGGCGATGTAATCGCCCTTCGGCGACCACACCGGCGTCGAATAGCTGGCGTTGGTGTCGTCCTTGGAAAAGGAAATCCGCTGCGCCTGCCCACCGCCCGCGGCCATCACGTAGATCTGCGACCGGCCGCCGCGATCGGATTCGAAGCAGATCCGGGCGCCATCTGGAGAATAAGAAGGAGACGTGTCGATCGCCGGCGTGTCGGTGAGGCGCGTGGTCGAGCGCGAGCGCAGATCCATCACGAACAGGTTGGAATTGCCGCCCTGCTGCAAGCTCATGATGACGCGCTGGCCATCCGGCGAGAAGCGCGGCGCAAAGGTCATGCCCGGGAAGTTGCCGACGATCTCGCGCTGGCCCGTCTCGATGTTGAAGAGATAGACCTTCGGGTCACCCTGGCCGAACTCCATATAGGTGATCTCTTGCGAGTTCGGCGAGAAGCGTGGCGTCAGCACCAGGTCGGAGCCGCGGGTCAGATAGCGCACATTGGCGCCGTCCTGGTCCATCATCGCGAGCCGCTTGACGCGGCGCTCCTTCGGCCCGCTTTCGTCCACGAACACCACGCGGCTGTCGAAATAGCCCTTCTCGCCGGTCATACGCTCGTAGATCTGGTCGGAGATGATGTGGGCGATACGGCGCCAGTATTCCGGCGAGGTGAAATATTGCTGGCCGGCGAGCTGCTGGCCGGAGACCACGTCCCACAGGCGGAATTCGGCCTTGAGCCTGCCGTCAGGCTGGCGCGTCATGCGGCCGGTGACGAGCGCCTGCGCGTTGATGGTCTTCCAGTTCTGGAATTGCGGCGCGACGTCGATGTTGTTGATGCGCTCGATGAAGGCGGCCTGGTCGATCGGGGCGAACAGGCCCGAGCGCTTCAGATTGTTGGTGATGACCTGCGTGACACCGTTGCCGACGTCGCCGTCGGACGGCGAGCCTGGCAGGAAGTTGGTGATCGCGATCGGGATCGGCTGAAACTCAGTCGGATCGATACGAATTCGCGGCTGGCCCTGCGCGAAGGTCTGTCCGCCCCCGAGCATCGCGAGCGTCGATCCCGTCAGGGTCATGAAGCGGCGGCGGTTCATCGATCGGACGTCATTCATTGCAAAATTCTTTTGTTCGGATGTCACAACATATCTTTCAGGCCGAAAGTCATGGGAATGAGCTTCCAGCTCTCGTACTGCTGCTTCGGCATGAACGAGTACACCTGACACTGCACGATGGCGCGCTTGGCGCTCTCCGCCACCGCTTGCGCGATCGACCGCGACGGTCCTCGCACCGCGACGACGATCGGCTCCGAGGCGAGCGATCCATCGATCTTCATGGGAATGTCGATGTCGGCCTCGTACTGATCGGCATCCTGGCCGTTATAGGTGGGCGTGAAGCAGCGCTTGACCGCGCCCTGGAATGCACCACGCCAGGTCGCGACGTTGTTGGCGGCAGTTCCCGTCGCCAATCCCAGCGCCGCCGACGCATTCAGAGCGGAGCCTGTGAGTTCGTGCCGGGTCGCGGCGCGCTTGTCGAGGTCGCGCTGAATCTGCGCGGGGTCGAAGGAGCGCTCCTTGGGCTTGGGCGGCTGCTGCGGCTGCACCGCCGCAACCTTTTGCTCCACCGGCTTCGGCGGCGGCTTCTTGGTGTCCAGCTTCTTCTGGAGTTCGGCGATCGGATCTTCCTTGGCCGCATCAGGCTTCTTTTCCTGCGGCTTCGGCTCTTCCTTTGGCTTCGCCTCGGCCACCGGCTTCGGCGGCTCGGGCTTCTTCTCGACCGGCTTCTCGACGGGTTTCGGCGGCGGCTCCGGCTGCGAGTTGGTCTTGATCAGCTCTTTCTTCTCGGTGACCTTGCCGACGGCGTCTTCCTCGGGCTTGGGCTCCGCGATCTTCTCGACCTTCGGCTTCGGCTTGTCCTTCTCCCCCGTCTTCTGCCCCGCCATCATCTTGGCGAGCTGATCGGTGGAGATGATGTCGACCGGGAGCGACTCTTCCGGTGCGACATAGGCTTTGCTGCTGAAGGTGACGAGCCCCCACCCCAGCACGAGGACATGGAGGGCAATCGACGCAACGAGTGTCTTGTCGACGTTCACCTTCACGGCTTACCCCTGATCCGCTTCCGTGACGAGGGCGAGCTTCTTGAATCCGGCGCCGGACAACAGGCCCATCACCTTGGCCACCGTGCCGTAATCCGCCTTCTTGTCGGCGCGCAGATAGATGCGCTCCTCGAGCCCGCCGCGCGCGTCCGTGATCGCCTTCAGCTTGGGCACCAGTTCGTTGATCGCGATCTCGGCGTCGTTGATGAAGACCTTGCCCTTGATGTCGACCGACATCTGGATCGGCTTCTGGTCGTTATTTTCGAGGCTCTTGGCCTGGGTCTGCGGCAGGTCGAGCGGCACGCCGACTGTCAGCATCGGCGCCGACACCATGAAGATGATGAGCAGCACCAGCATCACGTCGACCATCGGCGTGACGTTGATCTCGGCCACGACGGGCTTGCGCCGGCCTCGGCGCCCGCCGCCTCCGGACGAACTCGCAACGTTCATCGCCATGATCGAGTGCCCAAATTGCCCTTCACACTATACATGCCGCCCGTCAGCCCCGCTCGTCGATCTGACGCGACAGAATGGCGGAAAATTCATCGGCGAAGCCTTCGAGGCGCTGGGCCTGTCGGTTCACCTCGGACGTGAACTTATTGTAGAAGATAGTGGCAGGAATGGCGGCGATAAGGCCGACGGCAGTCGCAAACAGCGCCTCCGCGATGCCCGGCGCCACCACCGCCAGAGAGGTATTTTTCGACGCCGCAATCGACTGGAAGCTCGACATGATGCCCCAGACCGTGCCGAACAGGCCGACGAAGGGGCCTGCGGAGCCGACGGTGGCGAGCACCAGCAGGCGGCGTTCCAGCCGCTCGACCTCGCGCGCGATCGAGACGTTCATGACCTTATCGATGCGCATCTGGAGACCCGCGACCGAGCGGGCATGGCTCTCGAACGACCGCTTCCACTCGCGCATCGCCGCGACGAAACAGGCTGCCATGGAGTGCGTCGGCTTGGCCGAGAGCGTGCGATAGAGCTCCTCGATCGATTCGCCGGACCAGAACGCCTGCTCGAAACGGTCCATCGAGCGGCGGGTGCGGGCAAACAGGAAGATCTTGTCGATGGCGATCGCCCAGACCCAGACCGAGCAAGCCAGAAGCCCCAGCATCACCGCTTTCACGATCCAGTGAGCCTGCCAGAACAGCGCAATCAGCGACACGTCCGCGGAAGCGGCAACCGGAAGGGCTGACTGAGCCACGTCGGCCGGATTCATAAGCAGTATCCTCTCAAGGCGATCGTTACCCGATGTCCCGGCCAGCAAATGGCTGCCAGTTCCCCAATAGCCGCGCTAGAATCGGCGCAGCCGGCAAGCCCGCTCAAAGCCTTGTCTTTCTGGGGTGCAGGGGCTCGTCCAAAGCCGGCCGTCTGCATTCCCTGCCAAGATGTCAAAACTATGGGCCTCGACCCGAGTCCCTGACCGTGGCCCCGACTTCGGGCTTTGGGCGCGACTGTCCATCCATACCAGAGCCCGGCGTTGGTTAATGCGAGGTTACCAGGGGTGAATTAGGCTGCAGTAAAGGCAGGCGGCGCAGGCGGTTGAGGGGTGGCGACTAGGCCCGGTCCCGTGTCCCGGTTCTGCACCGCAACGCCTCTTGGCGTTGCGGTGCAGAACCGGGACCCAGAAGCCGCGGGCAGTGCGGGAGAGATGGGCCCCGGCTCCGCAACGCATCGCCGATGGCGCTGCGTTGCGTCCGGGGCACGAGTTTCAGCCCTGTCCCGGGAGGAACCACCCCTCCTCCGGAAAATTGTACCGAAAATCACTTCCCGCGAGGTCCTGCCATGACCATCAACCCCAAGACGACCGCCGCCATCGGCGATCACCCGCTTCACCCCATGATCATCCCATTCCCCGTCGCATTTCTGGTCGGCGCACCCATCGTCGATCTGGCCTTCATTGGAACCGGCGACAATTTCTGGGCCAGAGCCGCGATGTGGCTGATCGGCGCCGGCATCGTCATGGCGCTCGTTGCGGCCGCGGCCGGCTTTACGGACTTCTTGAGCGAGCCCCGCATCCGCCGCCTCAACGATGCCTGGTACCACATGGTCGGCAATCTCGCGGCGGTCGTGCTGGCCCTGATCAATTTCTACCTCCGTTACGCGCAAGGCGCGGAGACTGCGGTCAAGCCGTGGGGCCTGGCGCTGTCCCTGATCGTGGTCGGCATCCTCCTGTTCACGGGATGGAAGGGCTGGGAGATGGTCTACCGACATCACGTCGCGGTGCTGGATGCACCGGGCCAGACCAGCTCGGAGCCGGTCACGCCCCATCATGGCGGCGAAAGCCACCGCCGCGCCGCCTGAGGCAACGACGTGTCGCCGGGGGCAGACCTCGGCGAACATGACTTCGGTGTTGACCGGGCCGCCCCGCTGCATCTGCTCGTGAGGTGACGGCTCGTCAGGCCGCCGAAACGGGCTCGGGGCAGTTGGTCAATCGTGCAGGATTTCCGACCGCGGTGCAGCCACCGGGAACGTCGGAGGTCACCAGCGTGTCGGCGCCGATTCTGGCGAAATCGCCGATCCGGATATCGCCCAAAATGGTCGCTCCGGCGCCGATGAAGACGCCGCGGCCGATGCGCGGCGAGCGCGTCGGCAGCTCGTTGCCGCGGCCGATGCTGACATTCTGAAGGATCGTGACCTCGTCGCCGATCACGGCATTGGCGCCGATCACGATGCCCGTGGCGTGGTCGAGATAGACGGACGAGCCGATGCTGGCCGCCGGATGAATGCTGACCTGCAAGACGTTCGACGCCTCGTTCTGAAACAGCAGCGCTGCATCGCGATGATCGTGATGCCAGAGCCAGTTCGAGACGCGCCAGGCTTGCAGCGCGACATAGCCCTTGAAATGCAGCAGCGGCGCCAACAGGCCGGCGATGGCGGGATCGCTGCGCACGATGGCCTGCAAGTCGCGCCCGGACGCCTCGATCAATTCCGGCGAGTGGCGAAAGGCGTCGCGGGAAAAGGCGGTGAAACGCGTTTGCTCGGCGACGCTGCCGCCAAGCCTGCGCCCGATGAGATCGGCCAAAGCCGCCGCAAAGCCGTCATGGGCGAGGACGGCTTCGGCAAGCGACTTGCCGAAGACGGGATCGGATGCGACCGCACGCCGCGCCTCATCGCGTATCTTCTGCCAGAGGCGATCGTTCGTCGCGGTCTCAGCTGCCGTCATCGCCGCCTCCAGTGTTTTGGGACTTCCTTCACGCCTCAAATATAGCCCGTGGGCACCTCGCGCACCACGCCGCGAGCAGCACGGCGCTACCGGAGCACCGCGCCGCAGTTCCCCGTGAGGCTACGAGCTTGCGTGCCGGGCGTCCGCGACCATATAGTCAGTCGAGGCTTTCGGCCGACGCGGCTTTGGCCGGGGATATCCCAGGCAAAGCAGCTGGTTCAAACCCCCGCGGTGGTCCGCCATCCGCGGGTTTTTCGTACCCGGCGGCCCTCGATGCTGCCGCTGCAATCCCGGATTCCCGTTACCTAAGGTCACGCTGAAACATGTCGCCTAACGCGCCCGCCGACGATCACCACGACGACATCATGTACCCCTCCGCCGTGCCCTTCCTGTTGGTTCATCTCGGCTGCTTTGCGGCGATCTGGTCGGGCGTCACGTGGCAGGCCGTCGCGATCTGCATCTCGCTGTATGTCGTGCGGATGTTTGCGATCGGGGCGGGCTATCACCGCTACTTCTCGCATCGGGCGTTTGCAACCGGCCGGGTGTTTCAGTTCATCCTGGCCTGCCTTGCGCAAAGCACCGCGCAGAAGAGCGTGTTGTGGTGGGCGGCCAAGCACCGGCACCATCATCTACATTCCGATACCGAAAACGACGTGCATTCACCGCGTCACCGCGGCTTCCTGTACAGCCATCTCGGCTGGATTTTCGACCGGCAGCACGACGCGACCGACCTCGTGAAAGTCGGCGATCTGGCGGCCTATCCGGAGTTGGTATGGCTGCATCGGCTCGAGCTTCTACCGGCCTTTGTGCTGGCGGCGCTCTGCTTCCTGGTTGCGGGATGGTCGGGTCTGGTCGTCGGCTTCCTGTGGAGCACGGTGCTGGTCTATCATGCGACCTTCTGCATCAATTCGCTCGCCCATGTGCACGGACGCAAGCGCTACGTGACGGGCGATGATTCCCGCAACAACTGGCTGCTGGCGCTGCTCACCCTGGGTGAAGGCTGGCACAACAATCACCACGCCTACCAGAGCAGCGTGCGACAGGGCTTTCGCTGGTGGGAGATCGACATCACCTATTACGTCCTGAAAGTGCTGTCCTGGTTCGGAATCGTCTGGAGCATGAAGGCGCCGCCCGAGCAGGTGCTGCGCAACGAGCAGCCGCTCGGCGCCCGGGTCATCAACCGGGCAGCCCACCAGCTTGCCGGACGGTTCGATGCCCAGGCCCTGGCGCACGCGATCTCATCGGCACTGCACCGGGCCGACCCGGCCCAGCTGCAACTGCCGACGCTGCACGAGATCCTCAATCGCGCGCATGACGGCGTCGACGCGCTGACACACCTGCATCTGCCGAAGATCCCGACCCGCGAGGAGTTTCTCACTGAAGCCAAGGCGATCTTCGCGCGAACGCGATCGCTCAACGAGATCGTGGATCACGCCTACGAACACTTCCTCGCTTCGGTTCGCGCGCAGCTCGTGACAGTGCGCTGAACCCCACAGATCAAGCGACCTCCTGGACCCAAGAACAGCCGCGCCGGTCCCCGGAGCGCGATGCGATCAGGATGAATCGTCATCGCGCTTCAGGTTGTTGTTCGAGCATGATCTCCGCGCAAACGCGCTCCGCATTTGCTGCGCAGTTTTCCGGATCATGCTTTAGAGTTCGACCTTCAACCGTCTTGCCGTCTGCGGCCCTACCTGTCCGTCGACAATGAGTCCTTTGGTCGCCTGAAAGGCCGCCACCGCCGCCACCGTCAGGTCGTTGTATTCACCGTTGATCGGCCCCGGATTGAACCCCAGCTCTTTCAAGGCGCGTTGAATAGCTCGAACGACGGACGCCTTCATGTCCTGCTGCCCGAGCGCATACAGCTGGCTCGGCCCAGCCAGGTCGAGTTCTTCACCCGCGTCCCCATACGTAAAGTTTGGTAGAAAGACGCCCGTATCCCAATTCCGGCCCGACACCTTGCCGCGACGAACGCCATAGGCCGTGCCCATCGCCTCCACGGTGCCGCCCTCGCCGTCACACACGACGATGTGTCCCATCATGCCTGGTCCGGGCGGATAGCGAAGGAGAATGCCTCCCACCGTTGTAGCTGCCTGCCGCCACGGAACGCGTTTTCCAAGTTTCTGTGAATCGCTCTTCCAGGCCCCCGTGTAGGCCTCGACCGTTGCAGGATTGCCGTCGTCGTCGACACACCCGTACAGGGATCCGCCGACCTGATACACCAGCCAGGACATGAACTCCGCACAGTCCCATGGACCGTGCCAGTTCTTGTTGTTCTTCGGCACGCAGACGTTGACGTATTTCTCGCCAATGCGGGACTCAGCCAGCTTCAGCATCTTTTCGCCATCGGTCATGCTATTTTCCTTTTGCGCAATCAGACTCGCTAAAATTCGACCCTCAATATCGAGACATCCATCTTCGAAACTCCGGCGAAGCTCGCACGCAAAAGGCGACAAGCGCGCTCTAGGTGCGCTCCGAAGCCGTTCGGGCATTCAAGCGGAGATTCAACGCCGCCTGCGTGACCACGCCTGCATTTCCATCGACCGGTATCTTGGCGTGGCTTTGAAACCACTCGACCGCCTGCGCGGTGGCAGGACCATATCGTCCATCCACGACAAGCGCCGGCTCAGCCCCGAGATCGTTCAGGGCCTCCTGAAGCTCGCGCGTTTCATCAGACGCGGTTGCGGTTTTCCAGGCCACCTGGTTCGCGCCGCTCTTGCCTGTTACGCTCCACACGATCTCGAAGAGCTCGGTACGACCGCTCAGGCCGTTGTAGCCACCGTTGATGACCCGCGTGATCGTACGGATGTCGTTCCGATCCGCATAAGCGTTCAGGCCTCCCTCATTCCATTCGTGAAGGGCGGGAAGGAGAGCCGCTTCGGGTGCAACAATCAGATCCGGATTGCTGTAGAAGTCCACGCCTGCAAGTTTGCCCATGCGCAAGTAGTTGGCTCCGCCCGTCGTCTGCAACAGGCCACCGCCGCGATATTTGTAGCCGTCTCCGGGCTTGCTATTGCCGAGCTCCTTCGCCTTCTTTGGATTCCCCAATCCGTAGACGCGCTCGGCCAACGCGCGATCGTTGTTGAGATATTGATCGACCTCGTCGGGACGGATCGCCGCGCTGTGATGGCCGACGCCGAAAATCTCACGAAGACGCGCCGAGGTTTTGTATTTGAGGCTCTCGAACAGCACCGTGCCGCGGCCCGTCTCATACAGGGCCTGGGCGAGGAAGTGCGCGATGCGCAGCGGAGTATTGATCTTGAAGCGCTCGAAGATTTCGTCGCCGTCTTCAAAGGCCTTGAGATAATTGGGATAGCAGCGAGGGGCTACCTTCCGAACGATCGTTACGATCCGCACGAAAATACTCCCGAATATTCAGCCAAAATATCATCGAGTGAAACGTCGCGAGATTACGCAGAACACCCTCTGGTTGCAAGAGGAGATTCGGTTGCTGAATGGGCCGGACCAGACCTTCGGTTGTGTAGGAGCTTGACCTCGCCTGAGGATGGCGGCCGAAGTCCGACCGTGTCTCTTCTTCCGCGCGCGCGATATTGAAGCAGATGTCCCAAAGCAAACCGCCCGCCTGCGTGTTGTGCAGACGGGCGGCTCGGGGCCATCAGGACTTTGGGGGCATGCGCCTGAAGGCTTTGAGAGATGTCAGCCTTGAAGGTTAGCCCTGCTGCTGATCGGTCGGCGGCGGGGTCGGACGCGTCTTGTGCTGCGCCATGAACTGGTCGAACTCTTCCTTGTCCTTGGCGTGACGCAGACGGTCGAGGAAGTTCCTGAACTCGACCTGCTCCTCCTCGAGGCGCTGCAGCGTCTCAGAGCGGTATTCGTCGAAGGCACGGTTGCCGGAGGACGGCGGGCCGAAGCCAAAGCCGAAGCCACGGCGCTCCATGCGGCCGCGCATGCGATCCATCTTGTACTGCATCCGCTCCATCTTGTTCTGCCAGCGATCCTGGTGGCTCCAGCACGACATTCTTCTGCTCCCGAGTGTGAAAAAGAGAAGGGCAAGTCCGATCGGCCACCAGATGATGAAGCCGAGGATGGTCACGGCGATCCAGCCGGGATGCCAGGGCGTATCGAGCATGCGGGGGCGCTCGTAGTTCTGATCCGAAGGGCCGCGCCATCGATTGACATCAGCGGTGTAGGCCATTTCCCATCTCCATCACGGCATCTGCGCCGTTGTGAATGTAAATAACATTTACATAGCTAGACCATCCCGCGATTTTGTCAAGCCAGCCGCCTGACACGCCCGCGTGATTATTCGCGTAATTTTATTTCGGCTTGCCCCAGGGACCGCCGGGCGGCACGCCCGAACCGGAGGATGCCTCCGGTGGCACCGGCGGAGGCTCGGCGCTCTTGGCTGGCGGACGGCGATCGGTCGGGAAGCCGAGGCCACGCAGATAGATCAACACTTCGGCCTCTAACAGCTCATCCGGCGACATCGGCAATTTTCGTCGCGCGGCGTCCCCACGGGAGAATAGCGAGGCCACGCCGTGCGCCATCGACCAGATGTGCAGCGCCATCATCATCGCCGGCGGCCGCGGCGTGCCGGGCGGCGCCAGCGCCGCGAGCCGCTCGGCCGCAGCGCGCATAATGTTGAAAGCGCGCTCGCTCGCAGCCTGCAGTGCCGGATTGGCATCGACCGGCAGGCCGGACTCGAACATCGCGTTGTAAAAGGCGGGCTCCTCGCGGGCGAAAGCAAGATAGGCCCTGCCGACCCGCTCGAACGCAGTGACCGTATCGGGCCGCCCATCGTCCCAGGCCGCGGTGAGGCGCGCCTCGAACTGCTCGAAACCGCGCTGGGCGATCGAGGACAACAGCTCGTCGCGGTCGCGGAAATGCCGATAGGGCGCCGCCGCGCTGACGCCAGCCATGCGTGCGGCATCGGCGAAGGTGAAGCCGGCCGCGCCCTTCTCGGCGATCAGGCCGAGAGCGGCCTGCAACAGGGCCTCCTTCAGATTGCCGTGGTGATAGCCGCGCTCGGCGCGGCGTTGCTCCTTGCGCCAGCTCATGTGAACGATCTTTACATGAGCCGGGCGTGAAGGTCACTAGCGGGGAATCCGGCGTGATTAACCCCGTACTTCCACCGGGTGACGCCGGGCCGGAGCGACGGCATCGCGCCCGGGATTGGCCTCGTCTGCAGCTACATCTGCGGAATCGGCAGCACGGGCATGACCTCGATCGCCTCGCCCGGGAAGATCGCAAAATGCGGATGGTTCTCGAACAGTTTTGCAGCTTCCTCTTGCGAGGCGGCGCGCACCACCGTGAAGCCGGTCAGCGCATTGCTGATCTCGGTGATGCCGCTCGCGTCGATCCTGCGGGTCTTGCCGAGCGGGCCACCGATCTCGACGATGACGTCCTTGTGCTTCTCGACCCAGCCGTGCCAGGCGGCCATGCCCTCCTGTTCCCTCGCTTTCCGTTCGGCCTCGGGCAGCGCGCGCCAGGCCGCCATTTTCGACCCGCTCATGCTGCCCAGATAGACGGCGAGAAATTTGTGTTCGGTGCTCATCGGTGTTCTCCTTCTTGATCGATTGACGACAGCCTGCGAATTTTCGCGTCCGCTGTGGCTACTTCTTCAGATCGTCGAAGCCGGCGGCTGCGGCCTGCACGTCAGGCGGAAAGTCACTGATCTCCTGCACCTGCCGGATCTCGATGATTTCGTTCGGCGAGGCCGGGCACTGCTTGGCCCAGGCGATCGCCTCGGCGCGCGAGGCAACCTCGATCATCCAATACCCGCCCAGGACTTCCTTGGCCTCGGCGAATGGGCCGTCGGCGACAATGGGCTCACCGGTCGCAAACGAAACCCGTGCGCCCATCGATGGCGGATGCAGGCCATCGAGCGTGATCAACACGCCCGCGTCCTTCAGGGCCTCGTTGTAGCGCATCATCGCCGCGACACGCTCGGGATCGAGCTGAACGTCCGGCGGCGCGCTCTCGTAACCGAGCGGGATCATCAGCATCATGAATCGCATGGGTCGTGTCCTGGCGTCTGCGGTCGTTCCGGGATGCGCTGCAAGGCGCAGGTCCGCGCTCACCTTCAAGACGAACGACCCCTTACGTAACCGACACGCAGGCGAAAATTATTTGGGCGGCCGGCGCTGGCGGGGCTGGGGCAGGAAACGACCGTCCTCCGGGCAGCACCTGCCGCCGGCGAAGCGAACGCGCCGCTGCGGCAATACGATGCGAAAAATATTGCCACACGCGCTTCCGTACAAATACGGTCCTCCTATGAACGGCGCCGTGCTTATAAGCGGAGAACGCTTGCAACTTGAGAGACATGGCCGGCGCACATGCAACAGCGGACCCTGCCGGCGGGTTGCAGCGATTTACAAATGTTCAACTAGCCCGTGAAACTTTTCACCCAAGGGCAACAGTACGTTAGTCTTGCCGATTCACGTCAGAACATTGCGGGGCATACGTGTTCAATTTCCAGAGCAAGAAGGTCAGGCACGCCGTCGCTGAGGTCGAGGCACTCGATCAGTCGCAGGCCGTGATCGAATTCGGTCTCGACGGCACCATTCTCGACGCCAATGAGAACCTCCTGAAGATGAGCGGCTATACGCTGGCCGAGATCAAAGGCAAGCACCACAGCATCTTCGTCAGCCCGGCCGAGCGCGAGAGCGCCCGCTACCGCGATTTCTGGGCCAGCCTGAACCGCGGCGAATTTCAGACCACGCAGTACAAGCGTTTCGGCAAGGGCGGCAAGGAAGTCTGGGTCCACGCCTCCTACGCACCGCTGCGCGACGAGAACGGCAAGGTCGTCAGCTTCATCAAGTTCGCCACCGACATCACGGCGTACAAGATCAAGACCATGGAGGATTCCGGCAAGATCGCCGCGATCAACCGCGCGCAGGCCGTGATCGAGTTCAACATGGACGGCACCATCGTCACCGCCAACGAGAATTTCCTGAACGCGATGGGCTACTCGCTCGACGAGATCAAGGGCAAGCATCACAGCATGTTCGTGACGCCTGAGGATCGCGCGAGCGCGGCCTATGCCGCGTTCTGGGCCAAGCTGAACCGCGGCGAGTTCGAGGCCGCCGAATACAAACGGCTGGGCAAGGGCGGCAAGGAGATCTGGATCATCGCCACCTACAATCCGATCCTCGACGAGAACGGCAAGCCGTTCAAGGTCGTCAAGTTCGCCACCGACGTCACAGCGCAAAAGATGAAGGTGGCCGACAATGACGGACAGCTTGCCGCCATCCAGAAGTCACAGGCGGTGATCGAATTCAACATGGACGGCACGATCCGAACCGCCAACGAGAATTTTCTCAAGGCGATGGGCTATTCGCTGGCGGAGATCAAGGGCCAGCACCACTCCATGTTCGTCGAGCCAAATGAGAAAAATTCCCTAGCCTATCGCCAGTTCTGGGAGACCCTCAACCGCGGCGAATACCAGGCCGCCGAATACAAGCGGATCGCCAAGGGCGGCCGCGAGATCTGGATCCAGGCCTCCTACAACCCGATCTTCGATCTCAACGGCAAGCCGTACAAGGTGGTGAAATACGCCACCGACATCACCGCACAGGCCATCGGCCGCAAGAAGGCCGACAATGCGCGCGGGCTGATCGAGGCGGTCGCGGCCGGCAGCGAACAGATGAGCGCCTCGATCCGCGAGATCTCCGAGACCATGGCGAAATCGCGCGAGACCTCCAAGGTCGCCACGACGAGGGTCGAGGCGGCGGACGGCCAAGCTCAGAAGCTGGCGGCAGCGGCGCAAGCCATGAGCGGCATCGTCGAGATGATCTCGGGCATCACCAGCCAGATCAACCTGCTCGCGCTCAACGCCACGATCGAATCGGCGCGCGCGGGCGAAGCCGGCCGCGGCTTCGCGGTGGTCGCCTCCGAGGTGAAAGGCCTCGCAAACCAGGCCAAGCAGGCGACCGACACGATCACCTCCGAGATCGACGCGCTCAACGTCATCTCGGGCGACGTCGCCAGCTCGCTCACCGCCATCAAGGCCGCGATTGCCGGCGTCAACGAGTTCATCGCCTCCACGGCCGCCGCAGTCGAGGAGCAGAGCATCGTGACATCGGATATGTCGGCCAATATGCAACGCGCGTCGGCGGAATTGGCTTAGACTCCTTTCTCCTCCCCGTCATCCTGAGGCGCTTGCCGTGCAAAGCACGGCGAGCCTCGAAGGATGAATCGGCCCCGATGCAGCCGGGCCGTCGCCCTTCGAGGGCCGCTGAAGAAGCGGCCGCCTTCAGGGGGACGGATTTGGCCATTTTTTTGCCAGCTGTACGCATCCCTCGCCTGCCTCTTCCTCCCTCGGACAAAACCGCAGTAAAAGGACCCCGCACTCCCGCCCGTAAACTTGCCGAGGACAAATTTCCCATGCCCGCTCACCCGCAAAAAGTTGCCCTCGTCACCGGAGCCGCGCGCGGCATCGGGCTTGCGACCGCGAAGAAGTTTTTCGCCGAGGGGTGGCGCGTGGCGCTGCTCGATATCGAGGGCGAGTTGCTCGACCGGGCGGTCGCCGAAATCGACCAAAGCGAGGCGACGCTGGCGCTGACCTGCGACGTTTCCGACGCAGCCGCAGTGAACGCTGCGATGACGGCGATCGAGCGCCGATTCGGTCGGCTCGATGCGCTGGTCAACAATGCCGGCATTGCGGTGTTCGCGCCGCTGATGGAGACGTCGGAGGCCGATTGGCGGCGTGTGCTCGAGGTCAACCTCACCGGCCCGTTCCTCTGCACCAAGGCGGCCGTGCCCTTGATGCGCGAGGCCAATGGCAGCGCTATCGTCAACATCACCTCGATCTCGGCGGTGCGCGCCTCGACGCTGCGCTCGGCCTACGGCACCAGCAAGGCAGGCCTCGCGCACCTGACCAAGCAGCTCGCAGTCGAGCTCGCCTCGCTCGGCATCCGCGTCAATGCGGTCGCGCCGGGGCCGGTCGACACGGCGATGGCGAAGCAGGTGCACACCAAGGAGATCCGCGCCGATTATCACGACGCGATTCCGCTCAACCGCTACGGCCTGGAGGAGGAGCTTGCGGAAGCGATCTACTTCCTGTGCTCGGCAAGCGCGAGCTACATCACCGGACAAATTTTGGCCGTCGATGGCGGTTTCGATGCGGCAGGCATCGGCCTGCCGACGCTGCGCGGTCAACGCCGCAACGGGTAGAACATGTAGGGTGGGTCACGAATTATAGGGTGGGCAAAGCCGCGCGAGCGCGGTGCCCACCATTTCTCCGGATTTGCGGTGACGATGGTGGGCACGCTGCGCTTTGCCCACCCTACGAAACCGAGCTTGTGGAGTGCTCCATGCGACACGCTTTCGTCAAAGGCCTGATGCTTGCAGTCGCACTGCTGGCCATCACGCCCGCTGCCGCCGAAATCCGCATCATCCAGTCTCCGGGCGGGCAGGTCGGGCCGTTCCTCGATCTGTTCGAGAAGGTGCGCGAGAGCGGAGAGCGCGTGGTGATCGACGGCCCTTGCCTGTCTGCCTGCACGTTGGTGCTGAGCATCGTGCCGGGCGAGCGCATCTGCGTCACCAAGCGCGCCGTGCTCGGCTTCCATGCGGCACGTTCAGTGGACCGGCGCGGGCGCTTCTATGCCGAGCCCCAGGCATCCGAGGCAGTGCTTGCCGCCTATCCCGGCGCGGTGCGCGACTGGATCAGCCGCCACGGCGGCCTGAGCTCCCGGCTACTACTGTTGAAGGGGCGCGATCTCGCCGCAATCTATCCGCGTTGCCGGTGACGACTTCGCGATCACGCGCGATAGCCGCCGGTGACGATCATCGATCGGAACCGCTGCACAATTCAGCCAGGGAACTGCCGTCTAGAAAAAGACCTGGACGACCGGCGCAAGCTTCACGCTGGCGCAGATGAGCATTCCCCAAAGAGCAAAGTTGATTTGTAGCGCCGCCGCCATCGGTCGCTCCCTTCCAAGACGTCCATCCCAGTTTGTACTTATTGTGAAATAGAACTAGCGATTTTGACGCGGAGTTCACAGCCTAATATTACGCCAGTTGTTGTGCGATGCGATCCGCATCATTTCACGAAGCGGCCTCACTGCGCTCGCAAAGTGATGCGAGAGCAAGTTGCCATATTCAGCCGTGCGGGCCACGCCGTTTCCCTTGAGTTCCATTTCAACCGACGCGACGCAAACCTTCTCACGCGCTTTTTGCGCGCGGCGTACCGCGCCCAGGGGTCCGGCATGATTCGACACGGCTTCGTCTTGCTCACTTTTTGCGCAGCGCTCATGGGATGCGCAGTCGCGCAGGAGCGTCGTCCGATCGCATGGGACGGTCTCGGCCGAGACCCCAACATAGCGCCGAAGCGCCCGCACGTCACAAAGCAGCGCGTGACGAATCAGGCAGCTGCGACAAGCGATCCCAATCAGGACCGGGAGAGAGTGCTCGGCACCTTGCGGCCATACTCCGAGGCCTGGTGGGCGGTGCATGACGAGATCGAAGCGGAGAACGACAAGCAGCTCGGCACCAAGCTCGTGATCTGCCCCAGCTGCGTTCAGTCGCCGCAGCAAGGCGAAGACGTGACCGGATCGCTCCGCTGAGCGAGCTCACGATTGATCCGGACTTGACGCGTTGAATCCCCTCTCCCGCAAAATGGAGAGAGGGGACTGCGACTCGTTAGATCATGCAGGCGGTCGCGACCGTCACATTCCTTCCGCCGGGCAGTTCACCATCCAGGGAATGCCGAACTTGTCGACGCACATGCCAAAGCCCTTGGCCCAGAACGTCTTGCTGAACGGCATGTTGACGGCGCCGCCGTCGGCGAGCGCGTTGAACTTGCGCTCGCCATCCGCGGGATCCCTAACCGTGAGCGAGATCGCAAAGCCCTGCGGCTTGTGAAAATGCTCAGGCGGGGAATCGGAAGCCATCAGCACGCTGCCGTCGGGCAGTGACATCCGCGCGTGCATGATCATCTTTTCGCGCCCTGGCGTGGCGGGCACCTCCGGCGGTGCGTCCGAGGCGCGCATCATCGCATCGATCTTGCCGCCGAGAACCTTGGCGTAATAGTTGAACGCTGCTTCGCAATTGTCCTGATAGAACAGATAGGGATTGAGCATCGTTTCTCTCCTTTTCGTTGGTCGTGAGGCTTATTGCTTCTCGGTGAGGTTCTTCAGGCTGGCGAGGCCGGCCTCGAAATCCTTGCCGATCATGCTGTCCATGTTGATGAACACCTGCATCACTTTGGACAGGAACGGGGCCGGACCATACATTGCCCATGTGACCAGTGTGGCATCGCCTTGCGGCACAAAGGTGAACTCGGCGGTGTTGTGGCCCTCGAACGGCCGTTCGAAATCGAGCTTGATCCGAAGCTTCGAGGGTCCGCTCGCCTCCAGGATCTCCATCTGGCCGGCGCCGACGTTGTTGTTGCCGTCCCAGGCATAGGTCGCGCCCTTGCCTTCCGCGGTTCCGCCGAAGGTCCGCTTCATGGCGGGATCGCGATTCTCGTAGGGCGACCAGGCGGTCCAGCGGTGGAAATCGGCGACCAGGGGATAGATCGCGTCAGTCGGCGCCCTCACGGCGAGGCTGCGCTCGACGCGGAATGTGTCGGGTTTCGTCAGGGCAAAGACGAGAACACCGGCTAGGCCGACGGCGAGCACGACGGCGATGATGGCAATGGCTTTCAGCATGAGGGGCTCCGTGGATACGGGCTTAGGACGAAGGAGGAGCGGTGGGGCCGACAAAGTCGGAAACAGATTTTTTGGCACAGCCTCACGCCACGTCATGGCCGGGCTTGTCCCGGCCATCCACGTCCTAGCCAAGAAAGTGAGAGAACGTGGATATCCGGGCCTTCGCCTCGCCGAAGCGGCTTCGGCCGCGCAGGCGGGACAAGCCCGGGCATGACGATGTGGAGGCAAATGGGCCTAGGTCGCCTTCGCGCCCTGCCGGATGTCCCCCTTCGGCTGGCTGTCCCGGATCAGGCGATCGAGATGCATGCGGATGTGGGCGGCCTCTGCGGACGTGTTGGCGAGGGCGATGGCGCGATCGAACGCGACGCGCGCCTCGTCGTTGCGGCCGAGCTGCATCAGGAAGGCGCCGCGCACGCCGTAGAAATGGAAGTAGTTGGCGAGCTTCGGCGCCAAGGGCTCGATCAATTCGAGCGCGGCTTGCGGCCCCCGCACCTTGGAGACCGCGACCGCGCGGTTAAGCGTCACCACGGGAGACGGCTGCACAAGCTCAAGCGCGCCGTAGAGCAGGTCGATCTGCGCCCAGTCGGTCTCTTCCGGCGTCGACGCGCGGGCATGCAGCGCGGCGATTGCGGCCTGGATCTGATAGGGCCCGCTGCGGCGGTGGCGCATCGCCTTGTCGATCAGCGCCAGCCCTTCCGCGATCATGGTGCCGTTCCACAGCGAACGGTCCTGGTCGTCCAGCAGGATCAGCGAGCCATCCGCGGCAAAGCGCGCGGCACTGCGCGCGTGCTGCAGCAAGATGAGCGCCGTGAGGCCCATGATCTCCGGCTCGCTCGGAAACAGCCTGAGCAGCAAACGCCCCAGCCGGATCGCCTCCTCGCAGAGCGGCTTGCGGATCTCGGCGGTGTCGCCGCTCGCCGAATAGCCCTCGTTGAAGATCAGATAAATCATCGCCGCGACACCGGCGAGCCGCTCGGAGCGCTCGACCGCGCCGGGCGCTTCAAACGGCGTCCCCGCCTCCGCGACCTTCGCCTTGGCGCGGGTGATACGCTGCTCCATCGCCGCGTCCGAGACCAGGAAGGCGCGCGCGATCTGCTTCACGGTAAGGCCCGAGACGATGCGCAGCGCCAGCGCGATCTGCTGCGTCGCCGGCAATTGCGGATGGCAGCAGATGAACATGAGCCGCAAGATGTCGTCGCGGTAGTGCGACCCGTCCAGCCGCTCGGCCAGCGCGCCCTCGGCGTCGTCGAGATCGGAGATCGCCTGGTCGTCCTCCGGCAGCGGCTGCTGCTTGCGGGTCCGGCGGACCTCGTCGATGGCGGCATTGCGGCCGACCATGATCAGCCAGGCCGCAGGATCGCGCGGCGGCCCGTTCTGCGGCCAGGTCTTGAGTGCGCGCAGCGACGCGTTCTGGAACGCCTCCTCGGCGGTGTCGAGATCGCGGAAATAACGCAGCAGCGCGCCGACCGCCTGGGGTCGCGCCGAGGTCAGCGCGGTTTCGATCCAGGCGGTGTCGGCCTCGCTCACGTCAGGTTTCCTCCGGGCCGGAACACGCCGACGGGACGCACTTCATAGGCGCCGCCGGGATTGGCCGCGCCGAGGTCGCGAGCGACGTCGAGCGCCTCGTCGAGATTCCGGCAGTCGACGATGTAGAAGCCGAGCAGCTGCTCTTTGGTTTCGGCATAGGGGCCGTCCAGCACCAGCGGCGGGTCTTCCTTGCGCAAGGTCGCCGCCGCCGTGGTCGGCAGCAGCCGCGCGACCGGCCCTAGCCGGCCCTGCTGCGTGAGCTTCTCCTGCACCGCGGCGAGCTTCTTCATCACGGCCTCGTCCTGCTCCTTGCTCCAGGAGCCGACGAAGTCCTCATCGTGATAGCAAAGGATGGCATAGAGCATGGTCGACATTTTCCTCGTCTGTGCTGAAGACGCGCCAATATGCCTCGCCCCGACAGGGCTGCGGAAAGAATTTGCAGGAAAAAACCGTTGGATCGTGCCAAGGAGGGCGCTTCTTCAGCGGAACCCGACGAGGCACTTCGAATGACCATGGGCACACTGGCCGTCCTGATCAACAGCACGCAGCAGAACTGGCTGCCGGAGCGCTGGAAGGCCCGCTTCGACGCG
Source organism: Bradyrhizobium sp. 141 (assembly GCF_023074055.1). Classification (GTDB taxonomy): domain Bacteria; phylum Pseudomonadota; class Alphaproteobacteria; order Rhizobiales; family Xanthobacteraceae; genus Bradyrhizobium. Next base: position 63,702 of record NZ_JADPKR010000081.1, on the reverse strand, counting down.
GTCTGCGGCGGCCGCCGCGTGGTGCTGCTGCCGGATTCCGGGCTCGATCCTGCCGAGGTGCACTATGCCACGGTGTGGAAGCCGGTGCCGGGCGATCTCGCCGCCTTCCCCAATCTGCGGGCGATCTTCAATCTCGGCGCCGGCGTGGACGCGTTGATGGCGGACAGGAGCCTGCCCGATGTGCCGCTGGTGCGCGTCGCCGTGCCCGACCTGACCAACCGCATGACCGAATATGTCGTGCTGCATGTGCTGATGCATCATCGTCAGGAGCTTTATCTCAGGCAGTCGCAGCGCGAGAAGCGTTGGGAGCCGAAATATCAGTGGCCGGCCGGCGCGGTCACGGTGGGTGTCATGGGGTTGGGAACGCTCGGCGCCGACGCGGCCGACGTGCTGCGGCGGCTCGGCTTCCGGGTCGCGGGCTGGAGCCGCAGCCCCCGCGCGATCGATGGTGTCGAATGCTTCCATGGCACGGACGGAATGGACGCCTTCCTGCGCAAGACCGACATCCTCGTCAGCCTGTTGCCGCTGACGCCCGACACACATGGCATTCTCAACCGCGACGTCTTCACAAAGCTCAACCGCAACGGCCCGCTCGGCGCGCCGGTGCTGATCAATGCCGGCCGCGGCGGCCTTCAGAACGAAGCCGACATCCTGGCCTGCCTCGACGACGGCACGCTGGGCGCCGCCTCGCTAGACGTCTTCGTGCAGGAGCCGCAGCCGGCGGACAGCCGGTTCTGGACCCATCCCAGGGTGGTGCTGACGCCGCACAATGCCGCCGACACCGACGCGGACGCGATCTCGGCCTATGTCGCCGAGCAGATCGCGCGGTTCGAGGCCGGCGGTGCGTTGGAGAACGTGGTGGATCGGGCGCGGGGGTATTAGGCTTCGGGATTTTCGCGAAGGCTGGTGCCTCATATTCGGTGTAGTCCCGTTGTCCGACCGTTGTCCGGAACGACAGCTCAGCTGCCGGCCCCCACCATCACATCGATCGCACCCTTCACGATGGCTTCGAGATCCTTTCGCGCCACGCGCGCGCGCGAGCGGATGGCGATGGTGTGGATGGTGGCTGATGCGATCTGTGCCAGCGCGACCGGATCGGCGCTCTCCGGCAACTCGCCCTTCTCCCTGGCGCGGCGGAAGCAGTTCGCAAAGGCCTTGTCGAGCTCGGTGAGCCCGTCAAGCACCATGGCGCGGATCTCGGGATCACCGACGGCTTCCGACGCCGCCGTCACCACTGTGAAGCAGCCACGCGGGCCGGTCTCGCCGGACAGATAGATATTCAGCGCGGAGGCGAAAATGCGTTCCAACCGCTGGCGCAGCGGCATCTCCTCGCGAAAGATCATAGCCAAGGAGGCCCCCGCTTCCTCGCGGTAGCGCTGATAGCTCTTGATGTAGAGCTCGCGCTTGTCGCCGAAGGCGCCATAGAGGCTCGGGCGATTCATGCCGGTGGCCTCGCTGAGATCGTCAAGCGAAGTCGCGGCAAAGCCCTGCCTGCGGAACAGGTCGAGCGCCTTGCCGAGTGCGACTTCGGGCTCGTAGGCGCGCGGGCGGCCGCGGCGCTTGGGCTGTTCGGGCGGCATAGCTGGCGGCCCCTTCGATTTTTGTACCATTTCGCAAATAATCCTTGACCAACCCTATATTATGCAAGATAGTACAAAAATCAATCTGGCCAGGTTGAGCGAAGACTCAAGAAGTGCCCCAAGGAGGCTACAGATGGATCTCTTTTTCTCGCCCCTCGCCTGTTCGATGGCAACACGCGTCGCGCTGTACGAAGCCGGCGCCGAGGCGAACTATCTCGAGGTCGACCCGCCGACCAAGACAGTGCTGAGCGACGGCTCCGACTTCCGCGCCGTCAATCCAATTGGCCTCGTGCCGACGCTGCGCACCGACGAGGGCGTGGTTCTGACCGAGAACGCAGCGATCCTGCAATATATCGCGGACCGTTTCCCGCAATCCGGGCTCGGCGCTACCCAGGGCATCGAGCGAACGCGCCTGCATCAATGGCTGTGCTTCATCGGCACCGAGCTGCACAAGGGCCTGTTCATTCCCCTGCTCGACCGCAAGGCGCCGCAGGAAGCCAAGGCCTATGCACTGGAGAAGAATCTGTCGCGGCTCGACTATCTCGACAATTACCTGAAGGGGCGCGACTTCCTGCTCGACCATTTCAGCGTGGCCGACGCCTATCTCGCCACGGTCATCAACTGGACCATGGCGACTCCGCCGATCGAGCTTGCGAAATGGCCGAACGTGAAGGCGTATTATGAACGCATGCGCCAGCGGCCCTCTTTTGCCAAGGCGATTGCAGAAGAGTTCGAGTTGTACAAGGCCGAGCAGGCACGGAAGAAGGCGGCGGCATAGTTCGGATTGAACGCCGCATCGCTCGTCCTCGATCATCACGTCGTCCTTGCCGACGGGGCGGGGACGACGATGGCCATAGCGCGCGTCTCTCGTGTCCCGGACGCGCTGCAGCGTTCTTACGCTGCTGCGCAGAGCCGGGACCCAGAAGGCTGCGCATTCGGCTGATGCATGGGCCCCGGCTCTGCAGCGCACCACGCCGCGAAGACGCGGCGCGTTGCGCTGCGTCCGGGCACGAGACCGCTGTTGGCGATAGACATGGCGGCTCATCCTCGCGGCGTGTTTCGCCCGAGCTTTGCTGTCTTCTTCCGCCCCTAACTGAAGCAAGGGCGCAGGGAAGGCCGGGCGCCGGCTGGCACCCGAAGTCCCGCGTGTGCTGAAGAAGCGCGCACGGGGTGGACAACAGGTGATGCCGGTCGCCCGGCCTTCCCTGCGTGATGGTTTTCACGGTGTCCTTCGTGCTCTCCTCGGGGAGCGATGCACTATTGCCCCCGTCGCCCTGCGGCTTACGATGTGCGCGCCGGTTGGCCGCCACATCACCGCAGGACTTGACGCACAGACCCCGGGCGTCAGGACCACACGACTTCTCCGTCCGCGCACATCCCCGCTGGGTCCTCCACGGCTGGCGTGCGCTCACCGTCGAGGCCATTCGAAGACGCTGTCAGCACCGTGTCGTATCGCGCCTGTCACTGCTCACGGGTTTCCCCGCCCTGCAATCCACATCGCACGCCGACGCCGTCGCGGCCACCGCATCCCAGCCCGCGTCCCGTGACGATCGCGAAACGCCCCTTGTGGCGGGCGGGATGTCAGGCTTGTACGGTAAAACCGAACTTCTGTAAATTCGAATATTTTCGCTTAGGGCTATCGACCCAGCGCTGGCGTGTTTTGCCCGTCGGGCAACACACGGGATGGTAGGTGGGAGGGACCAACTCCGGGCAGGGTCATCGCGTATGACGTTTCGGCGGCACCCGTGTGCGCGCCTCGCCCTTCGAGACGACCGCTGCGCTGTCTCCTCACCTCAAATGCGATTGCCCTGCAATTTACCCGTACAGCACCCGCGGCAGTACCGTGACGATGCCCGGCCACAGCGTCAGCAGCAGCACGAAACCGATCATGATCACCAGATACGGCAACGTGACGCGCGCGATGTAGCCGAGACCATCTTCGGTGAGGCCCTGGATCACGAACAGGTTGAAGCCGACCGGCGGGGTGATCTGCGCCATCTCGACGGCGAGCACCAGGAAGATGCCGAACCAGATCTCGTCGAAGCCGGCCCCCTTCACGATCGGCAGCACGATCGGCAGCGTCATCACGATCATCGAGAAGCCGTCGAGGAAGCAACCGAGGATCAGGTAGAAGATGATCAGAACCACGATCAGCATGAAGGGTGACAGGCCGAGCCCCTTGACGAAGGCGGCCACCGCCTGCGGGATGCCGAGGAAGGCGGCGGCGTTGCCGAGGATCGAGGCGCCAAGCACGATCAGCGCGATCATCGAGCACGTCACCACCGAGCCGATCAGCACGTCGCGCATCACCTGCTGCGACATCGATCCCTGCGCCCAGGCGACCAGCGCGGCACCGAGCACGCCGACGGCGGCGGCCTCGGACGGCGTGGCGAGCCCGCCATACATCGAGCCGAGCACGCAGGCGATCAGGAACAGCGCCGGCGCGAGATCCTTCAACGCGGCGAAGCGCTCGCCCCACGGCACCTGCGAGAGCTTGGCTTCCATGTCGGGCACCATCGCGGGCTTGAGCGTGGTGTGCAGCATCACCCATCCCATGAAGGTGGCGGCGAGCAGCAGGCCGGGCAGCACGCCGGCCGTGAACAGTTTCAAGATCGAGACGTCGCCGAGCACGCCGTAGATGATCATGATGTTGGAGGGCGGGATCAGGAAGCCGAGCGTACCGGCGCCGGCGAGCGAGCCGATCGCGATGTCGCGGGAATAGCCGCGACGCAAGAGCTCGTTGAGCGACATGCGGCCGATCACCTGCGTCGTCGCCGCCGACGAGCCCGAGATCGCCGCGAAGATGGTGCAGCCGATCACGTTCACATGCAGCAGCCGGCCGGGCAGAAGACCGGCCCAGGGCGCGAGGCCCTGAAACAGCGAGCGGGACAGGCGGGTGCGGAACAGCAGCTCACCCATCAGGATGAATAGCGGAAGCGCCAGCAGCTCCTGCGTGGTCAGGATATTCCAGGCGTATTGCGGCAATAGCTTGTCGAGTGGGATCGAGCGGAACATCGCGAGGAGAAGCGTCGCGGTGAGCGCAAGCGTGAGGCCGATCCACACGCCGCAGGCCAGCAGCGCAAACAGGATCGCGAACAGAGCTACGACTTCGATGGTCATGCGGTCCTGAGTCCTGGAGCGAGCGAAGCGGTCATTCGACGGGCGAGGCCTTCATGCGGTGATCCTCCAGCGGCAGGCCGAGAACGGCCTGGATCGCGCGCGCCAGGAACTGCAATGTCAGCAACAGCATGCCGAAGGTGACGACGGCTTGTGGAAACCACAGCGGCGTGTCGCTCGAGGTCGAGACCTGGCCGCGCACATAGGCGCCGAAGGCGAACTTCGCCATCGCCGAGCTTAAGAACGCCATGAAGGCGAAGCCCGCCGCCGCCGAGAGTATCTCGAGCGCGCGCTGCACCGGCGCCGGCGCGTTCTTGAGAAGCAGCACGACACGGATGTGCCCGCCGACTCGCAGCGTCATGGCGGCGCCGAAAGTGAAGGACGCCGCCATCAGATAAGAGGAATATTCCCAGGCGATCGAGATGGTCGGCGGGAAGAACGGCAGGAAGTTCGACAGGAAGCGGGTTGCGACCTCGCACAGCATCAGCAGCGTCAGCGCCAGGAGGCAGCCACCGCCGATCCAGCCGTCGAGCCGGCCGAGACGGTCGATGCCGTCGAGCAGGATGCGCAGCGGCGCTGGCGCCGCTGCGTTGAGGCTTTGCGATGCTTCGGGCGAAACGCTCACCACGGCCTTACCCTCAACCACGCTTCATGTCGGCGAGATAAGCCCGCACCGGTTTGTCGGCCGCCGGCACGCGCTTGAGGAAGGCATCTAACTGTGGCCCGGTCTTGGCTCGGATGTCCGTCATCATCGCGCCCGAGACCGGCACCACCTCCATGCCGCCTTCCTTGAGGCGGTTGAGGCTATCTACGTCGGCCTTGAGCGAGTTCGCCCAGAAACCCGGCTCCATCTTCGCGGCGACATCCGCGACGAGCTTCTGCTGATCGGCGCTGATCGCCTTCCAGGAATCGAGATTGACGGTGAGCATCTGCGACGACCAGACGTGGTTGGTCGGGTAGACATATTTCAGGAATTCCCAGAACTTGCCGTCGACGCCCGACACCGACGAGGTGGAGACGCCGGCCACCGCGCCGGACGCCAGCGCGGGAATGGTTTCGCCCCAGGGAATCATCACGGCCGCCATGCCGATCGCATTCAGCATGTCGACCGCATTCTTGTCGGGCACGCGGATCTTGATGTTCTTCAGACCCTCGACGTCGGCGACCTTTGCCTTGAGATGCAGATACTGCGTCGGCCACGGCACGATGTAGAGGATCTTCTGGTTGTTGCGCGCGGCGATCTTCTCGTATTCGGGCCGCACATATTTGTGCAGCACCTTCAACTCGTCTACGGAGCCGCAGAGAAACGGGATGCTCTCGACGCCCATGAAGGGTTCGTCACCGACCTGCTGGATGTTGAGGACGTCGGCGAGCGGCACCAAGCCATCGCGCACGGCGCGCAGATGTTCAGGTCCCTTGAAGCCGAGCTGGCCGCCGGCCTTCACGGTGATGGCGACCGAGCCGCCGCTTTGCTTCTTCACCTCGTCCGCGAAGGCCATCGCGTTCTGGGTGTGGAAATTGCCGTCGGGCCAGACCGTCGACATGTCCCAGTTCGTCGTCGCCGCCTGGGCGCGGGTGGAGATGTGGCCGGCGGCGAGCAGCGTCGCTGCGCCCGCGGTGAAGTTCCGTCGCGTGATCATTGAGCCCCTCCGTTCGCTATGCCCGACGCCGGATGACGTCACCGCGCATATCCATAAACTGCAGCCGCATTGTCGGCAGACACGAGGCCGCTTTCGATGTCGTCTTTGACGGCAGCCCGATCTCGCTCGACTGGCGCACCGATGCCGGCACCGCCGGGCGTCAGCACCACGAGACGGTCATCCGGCGGCACTTCCTGAAAGCCCTTGCCGCGCAGCTTCTTTCCGGACTTCAGGCCGACATAGCCGGCCTCGCCGTTCTTGCCGCCATCGCGGCCGCGCGGCGGATGATCGATGCGGTCGAACGCCGCCAGAATATCGAACGGCGCGTCGACGCCGCTGCCGACCTCGATGATCTGGCCGAGGCCGCCGCGGGTGCGCCCTGCCCCGCCGGAATCCGGACGCAGCTCCTTGCGCCAAAAGATCAAAGGCGTCTGCGTCTCCGCGATCTCGACCGGCGTGCCACGCACGCCGCTGGGATAGGCGGTGGCGGACAGCCCGTCCTTGCCGAAGCGCGCGCCGGTGCCGCCATTGGAGGTCACCGCCATCGAGAATCCGTAATTGCCGCCGACGCCCGAGCGGGTCTGCCCGCGCACGTTGAGATTCCACAGGCACGAGGTGCCCTCCGCCGGCACGCGCTCCGGAATGATCCGGCGCAGGCAGCCGAACACCACGTCAGGCAGCATCTGGCCGATGATGTGGCGCGAGGCGACCGGTGCGGGCTTGGGCGCATTGAGGATCGCGCCTGATGGCGCCGACACCGTCAGCGGCGAGAGCGAGCCGGCATTATTCGGGATCTGCGAGGCAACGACGCAGCCGAGGCCGAACACGGTATAGGCCGTGGTATATGAAAAGGGCACGTTGATGCCGAACTTCGAGGCGGCCGAGGTGCCGTCGAAATCGACGTGAATGCCCGTATCCGAAATCGTCAGCGTCGCGGCCAGCGTCACCGGGGCATCGTAGCCGTCGACCACCATGGTGTTGCGCCAACTGCCCTTCGGCAGCTTTGCGATCTCGGCCAGCACGGCCTCGCGGGAACGGTCGCAGATGTAGTCGCCGAGCTCGTCGAGCGTGTCGATGCCGAACTCGGTCATCATCTCGACCAGGCGCTCGCAGCCGACGTCGTTGCAGCCGGCCAGCGAATAGGTGTCGCCCTCGGTGTCGATGGGCAGCCGCGTGTTGGTGCGGATCATCGCCATCAGCGTCTCGTTGACGACACCCTGGTCGATCAGCTTCAGCATGGGGATGTAGAGCCCTTCCATGAACACGTCGGTGGCATCAGGCCCGAAGCCGATGCCGCCGATGTCCATGAGATGGCTGGTACAGGAGAACAGCGCGACAACCTTGCCGTCCTTGAAGCAGGGCGTGGTGACGACGAAGTCGTTGAGATGGCCAGTGCCCATCCAGGGATCGTTGGTGATGTAGGCATCGCCCTCCTTCATCGTCTCGATCGGAAAATGGGCAATGAAATGCTTGACCGATTCCGCCATCGAGTTGACGTGTCCGGGCGTGCCGGTCACGGCCTGCGCCAGCATCCGTCCCCTGAGGTCGAACACGCCGGCCGAGAGATCGCCGCATTCGCGCACGATCGGGCTGAAGGCGGTGCGGAGCAGCACCTGCGCCTGCTCCTCGACCACGGCGATCAGCCGGTGCCACATGATTTGAAGGTCGATCAGGCTCGCGCCACTTGCCTTGCTCATGATCAGGCCGCCTTTCGTTCCATGACGATGCTGCCGGCACCGTCGATATGGGCGTCAAAACTGGTGGAGACGAAGGTCGAGGTCTCGTCCTCCGCAATGACGGCGGGCCCGGCAATGGTCGCGCCGGGCGCCATGTCCTCGCGGCGATAGAGCGGGATCTCGATCACTTCGCCGGCGCGGCCGTCGAAGAATTTGCGGCTGCCGACAGCCTTGCCGGCGGGCTTACGCGTGACGGCCGCAACGGCGGATGGATTACGCGCCTCCGTCGTAGCGAGCACCGACCAGCTCAGTACCTCGATCGCAGCGCCCGGGATCGGCCGCTCGAACATCGCGGAATAGTCCGCCTCGAATTTCTGGCGCAGGCCGGCAAGATCGGCCGCCGTCAGCCGCCGGTTCGGCAGCTCGACCGAGATCTCATGGCCCTGGCCGACATAGCGCATGAAGGCGGCGCGGCGCTCGCGCACCGGCGCACCGGCCGCGCCAGGTTCGACCAATGCGCGCGCTTCGGTCACCATCTCCTGCAAGAGGTCGGAGACCCCTTCGGTATCAAAATCGTCGAGCCGGACATGACGGCTGCGCACCAGTTCATAGGCGATCGGAGCGGCCAGGAACCCGACGGCCGAGCCGACGCCGGCATTCGAGGGCACGATCACCCGGGACACGCCGATTTTCTCGGCGACGCGCGCCGCATGCAGCGGCGCGGCACCACCGAAGGCGATCAACGTGTGCTGGCCGACAATCTCCCCGCGCTCGACCGCATGGACACGCGCCGCGCTCGCCATGTTCTCGCAGACGACTTCGTGCACGGCATAGGCCGCGGTTTCCGCGGACAGGCCGAGCGGCTCGCCGACGTCGCGCAGCAGCGCCTGCTTCGAAAGCTCAGGATCGAGCTTGATCGTGCCGGCCGCAAACGCATCGGGATCGATCATGCCGAGCGCAACGTCCGCATCCGTCACGGCCGGACGCTGGCCGCCGCGGCCGTAGCAGGCCGGTCCCGGCTCCGAAGAGGCGCTTTCAGGCCCGACGGTGACGCGCTTCATCGCATCGACATGGGCGATCGAGCCGCCGCCGGCGCCGATCTCGACCATCTCGATCACGGGAATGCGCACCGGCAGGCCGGAGCCTTTGAGGAAACGCGCGGCACGATCGACCTCGAACACGCGCGACGTCTCGGGCTGGTACTTCTCGATCAGGCAGATCTTTGCGGTGGTACCGCCCATGTCGAAGGACAGCACCTTGCTTTCGCCGAGCCGGGCCGCGATCTGCGCCGCGAAAATGGCGCCGCCGGCGGGGCCGGATTCGACGAGGCGCACCGGAAAGCGCCGCGCCGTCTCGATTGACGTCACGCCGCCGCCGGAGGTGACGAGGTAGATCGCGCCGCGGAACTGCTCGACCTGCAAGGCGTCGGCCATGCGGGCGAGATAGCCGTCGATCAGGGGTTGCACATAGGCGTTCGCAACCGCCGTCGATGTGCGCTCATACTCGCGAATCTCGGGACATACGGCGGAGGACACGGTCACGGAGATGCCGGGCATCTCCTCGGCGAGAATCGCGGCTGCACGTCGCTCGTGCTCGGGATTGGCGTAGGAGTGCAGGAAGGCGATCGCGACGCTCTCGACGCCCAGCCCACGCAATCTCGGCGCGAGTGCGCGCACCGAAGTTTCGTCAAGCGGGAGGCGGACGACGCCGTGGGCGTCGACACGCTCGGGCACGGTGAAACGCAGGCTGCGCGGCGCCAGCGGCCTGGGCTTGTCGATGCCGAGATCGTACTGGTCGTAACGGCTCTCGGTGCCGATATCGAGCACGTCGCGAAAGCCTTCGGTCGCGATCAGGGCCGTCTTGGCACCGCGGCGCTCGATGATCGCATTGGTCGCCAGCGTCGTGCCGTGAATGAAGACGTCGATGTCGCTGATATGCGCGCGCGCGTCAGTGAGAATGAGGCGCATGCCGTCCAGCACCGCCTGTTCGGGCCGCTGCGGCGTCGTCAGCAGCTTGCGCGTCTTCCGTACCTCGCCCACGTCCAGCACGATGTCGGTGAACGTGCCACCGATATCGACGGCAAGCCGCACCTCGGCTCCCTCAAGCATTCCAAATTCTCCGTGCTGATCGTCAAGACTGGTCCAAAAACGCAGCAATTTCCATGCCATGGACGACGAGGAAACGCCGCGTCCGGCCATTCTGCTTGGCACCTATGCAATAGGCAAGGCGTGTTCGGCGCCGGCGCGATCAGAGCAGGAATGCAAGCGCCGCTTCGCAGCGCTCCTCGACCTTCAGCGTGAGGAGATCGTCGGCGCGGGTGCGGCCGAGATTGACCGCCGCAATCGGAATATTGCGCTGCGCGGCAGCCTGCACGAAGCGGAATCCCGAATAGACCATCAGCGAGGAGCCGACGATGAGCATCGCGTCGGCCTGCGACAGATGGTCCTGCGCGGTAGCGACGATGTCGCGCGGGACGTTCTCGCCGAAGAACACGACGTCGGGCTTGAGGATGCCGCCGCAGGCTTCGCAAGGAGGCACCTGGAAGGACGAAAAATCCTCGTGCTCCAGATCGGCGTCGCCATCCGGCGCATCGGCAGCATCGAGCGTCAACCACGCCGCATTCGCGCGACCCAGCGCCTGCTGAAATTCCTCGCGCGGCATCTTCGCCCCGCAGCCCATGCAGCGGACCAGGTCGAGCCGGCCATGCAGGTCGATCACCTGCCGATGGCCGGCGGATTGATGCAGCCGGTCGACGTTCTGGGTCAGCAGCATCCCGCAGCGCCCGCTCGCCTCGAGCCGGGCCAGCGCGTGATGCGCATCGTTCGGCCTCGCCTGGCCGAACCGCCGCCAGCCGATCAGGCTGCGCGCCCAATAGCGCCGGCGCGTCTGCTCGTCCGACATGAAGGCCTGAAAATTGACCGGCTGGGTCCGCTTCCAGTTGCCATGATTGTCGCGATAATCGGGAATGCCCGAATTGGTGCTGCAGCCGGCGCCGGTCAGCACGAACAGCCGTTCGTGGCGGCCGATGAAATCCTGGAGCGGAGGGTTTGCCAGCGGAGCATTGGTCATGGCGCATGATGTAGTTCGCGCGGGCGGGTTTTGCCAGATCATGGCAGTCCGCGGCGCGCAGCGGCCCGGCTAGGCGGCTATCGCGGGGACCGGCGCCCTGTCAGATCGAGCGAACGAGCTTTCTCTTGTCCTGCAATGCGGGCGGCTTGCTGCAGCGTCAGCCGGAATTCGTCCCGCTTCTCGTGCACCGAGGCGATCGCATGCCCGACCGCAACCCCGAGGCCGACCAATGCGGCTTCGGAAAGCTGCAGACTTGCCTCGATGGTTTCGGGCACCGCATCGGTTGCGCCGATCGCATAGAGGTGGCGGGCATGATCGGCGTCCCGCGCACGTGAAACGATCAGCACATCCGGCCGCACCGCGCGGATCCGCTCGACGACAGCATCAATCGCCGGCCGCGACTGGATGGTGATGATCACACCGGTCGTCTGCATCAGGCCGCAGGCTTCGAGGAAACCCGGTTCTGTCGCATCACCAAAATAGACCTTGTGACCGTCGCGGCGGTCGCGTGCCACAGCGACGGCCTCATGATCGACCGCGATGTAATTCAGGCCGTGGCTGGTCAGCAGCGAGCAGACGACCTTTCCGACGCGGCCGTAGCCGACCACGATGGCTTGTGCCTGGTCGCCAGGCGGGCGAACCGCCAGTTCGGGATCTGGCGTGCGCTCGCTGCCAAGCTTGGCGCCCAGCCGTCGTCCGAGCATGTTCAAGAACGGTGTCAACGCCATCGTCACGGCCGTGATGGCGATGGCAAAGCTCGACACGCGAGGCTCGATCAGGCCGCCGGCCGCCGCCATTCCGATGCTGACGAAAGCGAATTCGCCGACAGGGCCCAGCAGGAAGCCGCTCTCGATCGCCGCCGGCCACGAGAGCCTGAAAATGCGGCCCAGGACGATGACCACGATCGCCTTGACGGCGAGAATGCCAATAACGGCGGCGAGCAGCCAACCAGGCTCGCGCATGAACACGCGGAAGTCGATGGCCATGCCGACGGTGAAGAAGAAGATGCCGAGCAGCAGGCCCTTGAACGGCTCGACGGTGGCCTCAATGGCCTTGCCATACTCCGTTTCCGCCAGCATCAGTCCTGCAACGAATGCTCCAAGCGCCATCGACAGGCCGGCTTGGTGCGCGGCCAGGCCCGCGCCGACAATGACGAACAAGGTCGCGGCGACGAACAACTCCGTCGAATGGGTGCCTGCAACCATCTGGAAGAGCGGACGCATCAGGAGCCGTCCGAGCAGAATGAGGACAGCGACCGCCAGCGCGGCTTTAAGCATCGCACTGGAGATGTGCGTCAGGACGGAGCCATCACTCCCCGCGCCGAGCACCGAGACGAAAACCAGAATGGGAACCACTGCAAGGTCCTGGGCCAGCAGCACCGAGAAGCTGGCGCGCCCGGTCGTGGTCGCAAGCCGCCTCTCGCTGGACAGGAGCTCGAGCACGATCGCTGTCGAGGACAGCGCAAGGCTGGCGCCAAGGATGACGGCCGTGTCGGAGCTCTGCCCGGAGAGGAGCGCCACACCGAAAATCATCGCGGACGTCATCAGCACCTGCAGGCCGCCAAGCCCGAACACCAGGCGTCGCATCGTGACGAGCCTTCGGAAAGACAGCTCGAGCCCGATCAGGAAGAGCAGGAACACGATACCGAGATTTGCGATCCCCTCGACGTTCTCTGCGTCCGCCACCGTGAACCAGTACAGGAGCGGGAGGTCCTTTACGAGCGAGCCAAGCCCGAGCGGACCCAGGATGGCGCCAGCACCGAGATAGCCCAGCACGGGATTGATGCCCCAATGGCGGACAATCGGCACCACGACGCCGGCAGTGCCGAGGACCACCAGCGCGTCACTGTAGGCATTGATGTTGATGGTTGTGGTCACGAGCCCTTCATGTGTCGGCGCTTGCCAATAGCGGCAGCGTCGTCCACGGTCGATAGCACACGGCGCCGCAGACCCCTACACGGCCCGACCGCCACCCCCACAGCCCCAAACTGAAGTCAGCTCGCCCAGTTGTCCCGAAACTCGGGGAATAACGTCAGACCTCCGCAGGCGTAGAGGGTCTGCCCGGTGATGTAGCTCGCATCGTCGGAGGCGAGGAAGGCGAACACGGCGGCGATCTCTTCCGGCGTGCCGACGCGCCCCATGGGAATGTGGCCGGTGACGACGCCGCGTTTCTGGGGATCGCCGGTCCAGGCCGCGTTGATCGGCGTGTCGATCGCGCCCGGGCCGACCGCATTCACGCGAATGCCACGGCCGGCGAACTCCAGCGCCAGCGTGCGCGTCAAATTGGCCATGCCGCCCTTGCTGATCGAGTAAGCGAGATAGCCGGGCTTTGGAACGATCTGATGGACGCTGGAGCAGTTGACGATGCTGCCGCCTCCGCCGCGCGCGACGAAATGGGCGAGCGCCTTCTGCGCGCAGAGCACAGCACCGTTGAGATTGACGTCGATGATGCGGCGATAGGTTTCGATGTCGAGCGCTTCGCTGGGGGACTCCCGCTGGAAGCCGGCATTGTTGACGAGACAGTCGAGGCGCTTCCAGCGCGAAAGGATCGTCTCGAACATCGCCGCGACGTCCTGTTCGCTGCCGACATCGGCCTTGACGATGATGTGATCGAGCCTGCCATGGCCGCGATCGCCCGATGCCGTCCGCGCGAGCGCAAGCGTCTCCTCGGCCCTTTCAGGATGATCGAAATAATTGATGGCAACGGCCGCGCCTTCCTGGGCGAGCCGGACGGCGACGGCGCGACCGATGCCTTGTGAGGCGCCGGTCACCAGTGCGTATTGGCCGACAAGGCGCGAGGGAAACGAAGTCGAGCGATCTGGTTGCGGCATGGGTTCTCTCCGGAATGCCTCATCATCGGCGGAAGGCGCTTTTTGTTCCATCTCCTCAGCGCATCGCTGGGATTCACTCCGCACGTCTCGCCAGCGGCGAGGTCAGGATCTGATACAAGATGATGGCGCCAAAGGTTGCGGTGCCGATCCCGCCAATCGTGAATGCGCCGAATTTGAGCGTCAGGTCGCCCGCGCCCGCGGTCAACGCCACGGCGGCGGTGATCAGGTTTGCAGGATTTGCAAAGTCGACCTTATTCTCGACCCAGATCCGGCCCGCCATCGCCGCGATCAATCCGAACAGAACGATCGAGAGGCCGCCGATGACGGGACCGGGAATCGACAGGATCAGCGCGCCGAATTTCGGCGAAAAGCCGAGCAGGATCGATACCGTGGCCGCGAAGGCAAACAACAAGGTGGAATAGACCTTCGTCGCCGCCATGACGCCGATATTCTCGGCATAGGTGGTGACGCCGGTGCCGCCGCCGCAGGCCGCCACGATGGTCGCGAGGCTGTCGGCGAACAGGGCGCGACCGAGATAGGCATCGAGGCTCCGGCCCGTCATGGCGCCGACAGCCTTGATGTGCCCGAGGTTCTCGGCGACGAGGATGACCGCAACCGGCGCGATCAGGAAGATTGCGTCGGCCTGGAACGTCGGCGTGGTGAAGCTCGGCAGCCCGAACCACGGCGCGGCCGAGAGTTGCGCGAAGTCGATCGGCTTGCCGAAGCCGAGCCCGTTCGCGAACAGCAAATACAAAAGATATCCGCCGATTGCGCCAAGGATGATCGGCAGCCTGCGCCACAGGCCCGGAGCGGCCACGGCAACCACGCCGATGATCAGAACGGTCGCGAGCCCGATTCCCGTGTCGAAGGTGCTGGCGCTCACCGCCTTGACCGCCACGGGCGCGAGGTTGAGGCCGATCGCGGCGACCACAGCGCCGGTGACGGCCGGCGGCAGCAGCCTCTCGACCCAGCCGACCCCTGACCACATCACGATCAGCGCGATCACGCCGTACAGCACCCCGGCGCCGACGATGCCGCCGAGCGCAACCGACAAATTCGGGTTCGGGCCCTGCCCGGCATAGCCGGTGGCGGCAATGACGACGGCGATGAACGCGAAGCTCGAGCCGAGATAGCTCGGCACGCGCCCGGCGACGATGACGAAGAAGATCAGCGTGCCGATGCCGGAGAACAGGACCGCAACATTGGGATCGAACCCCATCAGCAGCGGCGCGATGATCGTTGAGCCCGACATCGCGACGCAATGCTGGAAGCCGGACACCGCGGTCTGGCCCCATGACAGCCGCTCCTCGGGCATGATCACGCCCGAGGTCTTGAGCTTCCAGCGCGGAAAATAGCCTTGCGTCTGCCGGTCGGAGTCCGTTGCGGTCGCCATGTTCCCCCCAATTGCGGTGCAGCGATCGATCTTCGTGCGATCCGACAAAAATGTGATTGTCACTTCTGCGGCGGCCATCACATGGTGCAGGTCAAGCAGGATCCAAATCCTGCAAGATCAATGCGTTCCGGGGCTCACTCTATGACACAAGTCGCGATCCAGCCAGCCGTCCTCCGCCGGCACAAGCCCTGGTACAAGATCCTCTACGTCCAGGTCCTGATCGCGATCGCGCTCGGCGTGCTGATCGGCTACCTCTATCCCGATCTCGGCAAGGCCTTGAAGCCGCTCGGCGACGGCTTCATCGCGCTGATCAAGATGATGATCGCGCCGGTGATCTTCTGCACCGTGGTGCACGGCATCTCCTCGATGGGCGATCTCAAGCGCGTCGGCCGGGTCGGGCTGAAGTCGCTGGTCTATTTCGAAACGGTCTCGACCGTTGCGCTCGCCGTCGGCCTGCTCGTCGGCGAGGTTCTGCAGCCCGGACACGGCTTCAACATCGATCCCGCCACGATCGATCCGAAATCAGTGGCGACCTACGTCACCAAGGCCAAGGAAGAAGGCATCGTCGCTCATCTGATGGCGATCATCCCCGACAGCTATCTGGGCGCCATCGCGCGCGGCGATTTGCTCCAGGTACTGTTGATCTCGATCCTCTCGGGCTTCGCCATCGCCTTCCTCGGCAAGGCCGGCGAACCCATTGCGGACGCGATCGACAAGGCGGCGAAGATGTTCTTCGGCATCATCCGCATCATCGTGCGCGTGGCCCCGATCGGCGCTTTCGGCGCGATGGCGTTCACGGTCGGCGCCTACGGTCTCGGCTCGCTGCTCAACCTCGCGGCCCTGATCGGCACGTTCTACCTGACCAGCATGCTGTTCGTGCTGATCGTGCTCGGCGCGATCGCCCGGCTCGCCGGCTTCTCGATCCTGCGCTTCATCGCCTACATCAAGGACGAGCTGCTGATCGTGCTCGGCACCTCATCCTCCGAGACTGTTCTGCCGCAAATGATCCAGAAGATGGAGCATCTCGGCGCCTCGCGGTCGGTGGTCGGCCTCGTGATCCCGACCGGCTACAGCTTCAACCTCGACGGCACCAACATCTACATGACGCTGGCGACGCTGTTTTTGGCGCAGGCGACCAATACGCATCTGACGATCTGGCAGGAGCTCGGCATCCTCGGCATCGCGATGATCACCTCGAAAGGCGCCTCGGGCGTCACCGGTGCCGGCTTCATCACGCTCGCCGCGACGCTCTCGATCGTGCCTGACATCCCGATCCAGTCGATCGCCATCCTGGTCGGCATCGACAAGTTCATGAGCGAATGCCGCGCCCTGACCAATCTGATCGGCAACGGCGTCGCCTGCGTCGTCATCAGCATTTCCGAAGGCGAGCTCGATCGCGACGCCCTGCACGAGACCATGGCCCATCCGCTGGAGATCGGCGAAGCGCTGGAGCCGGGCGGTGGTGCATAGCCCCACGCCCGGTCTGATGCGGTAGTTTCCCGGAGTAGCAAATTGATGCGACACGAGTCACAACAATGGCGTTGGGATCACGGATTGATACTCATTTTTTCCACCCGACGCGCTGGGGGCAGGGCGTCGGGTTTTTGATAATCACTGCTATATCCGGACCGCCAGGCGGGATCAGATGATCCCGCCGTGCAGCACCTTGGTGGCGACATCGATCCGCCGCCCAATCCCGATCGCCTGCAAGAACGTTTCGTCGTGGCTAACGATGAGCAGCGCGCCGTCATAGGCTCTCAAGCCAGCTTCAACGGCTTCGATGGCCTCGATGTCGAGATGATTGGTCGGCTCGTCCAGGATCAGCAGGGACGGCGGCCTCGTCCCGCCCAGCACGCAGGCAAGGCCCGCACGAAACATTTGCCCGCCGCTCAGACTGCCGACGACCTGCAAGGCAGCACCGGCGCGAAACATGAACCGGGCCAGCGCGGCATGGCACGCATTTGCGCCCGCCGCTGGATTGAGACGGCCGAAGTTTTCCAGGATCGAGAGCGCGGGATCGAGCAGGCTGATTCTCTGGTCGAACAGCGCGAAGTCGGGCCTGACCCGGACAGTGCCCGAGAAGGGGCGCAACTCGCCGGCAATGAGTTTCAGCAGCGTCGTCTTGCCCGAGCCGTTGGGCCCGACTAAGGCGACGCGCTCCGGACCGACGATCGTGAACGACAGATCACGCAAGACCGGTTGCTCCGGCCGATAGCCGGCGGTGACGCCGTCGAGCCAAGCCACCTCCCTACCCGCCGGCAGACCAGTCGCGGGCAGTTTCACCGACAGCGGCTGAAGAACTTCGATGCGGCGACGTGCCGTGTCGGCAGCTTCCAGCGCTTCGGCGCGCCGCCGCTCGGCGATTTGCGCAAGCTTGCCGCCAGTATCCTCGCTGCGGTCCTTGCGCGCGCCGGCCAGGATGCGCGGCATGTCGCCTTTCGCCCGTTTCTTCTTCCCGCCGCTGTCCTTGCGATCTTTCCGCTCGGCGGTCGCCTGCGCCTTGCCATCGATCTCGCACAGGCGTCTCTCGGCATGCGCCAGATCGTGCCTGACGGCCGCGAGCTCGACGGCCTTCTGCTCGCGGTAGCGGCTGAAATTGCCGCCGTATCGTGTTGCGCCCAGCGATGTCAGTTCGACGATCGTATCCATGGTTTCGAGCAAGTTCCGATCGTGGCTGACGACGATCGCGCCGCCGCGCCAGGCGGCGAGGAGATCGGTCACCGCCTTGCGTCCCTCCCGGTCGAGATTGTTGGTGGGCTCGTCCAGCAGCAGGAAGTCGGGCTGGGCGAAGACCAGTGCGGCGAGGCGCACCCGCGTGATCTGGCCTCCGGACAGGCGTGAGAGCTGCGTCTCAGGAGAGGGATCGAAACCGAGGCGCGCCAGCGCGGTTTGAAGCCGCGCTTCGAGTGTCCAGTCGATTGTGGCGATGTCGTCGGCCGAGACCTCCCCCCGCTCCGCACGGCGCATCAGCTCCAATGCCTGCCGCTCATCGAACAGATCAGCTACCGTCGCGTCCGGAGGCGGTCGAACGTCCTGGCGCAGCAGGCCGATGGTGCCGTTGATCTGAACACGTCCGGACCGGGGAACATGCTCCCTCAAAATTGACGCAAGCAGCGTCGTCTTTCCGACGCCGTTATGGCCGACGAGACCAGTGCGCTCGGCAGCGAATGTCAGATCGATGCTGGAAAGAAGAGGACGGCCGTCAGGCGTGGACAGCGACAGGTTCGACAGGATGATTGAAGCAGGCATGGAATTCCCCGTGAGCAAGGCGGATGGGCGTTGCGGTGGGGGTAAAATCCATGGCTGCGAAGTTCCTGATTGCGAGCCCTCTAACTAGTCCTGCAGAAGCGCAAGATCAAGCCACGGTTCGAGGGAACGACAGCGCGAGGAAAGCGCTGTCGTTCGATAGCCTGCGTTCAGCCCTTCACGGCGGTGACCACGACCTCGATCAGCGCGCCGCCGCCGAGATCGGCGACGCCGACTGTGGCGCGGGTCGGCAGATTGTCACCGAAGAACTCGGTCCAGGCCGCGTCCATCTCCTTCTTCTTGGAGAGGTCAGTGACGAAGATCGAAGCGCTGACGACGCGCGACTTGTCGGTTCCCGCTTCCTTCAGATAGCCGGCGATCTTACCGAGGATGTTGCGGGTCTGGTCGCCCATCGAGACCGAGGTGTCGTCGGCGATGGTGCCACCGAGGAAGACGAAGCCGCCTGCTTCGACGGCGCGGTGCATGATCGGCGTGCGGATGCTGCGGGTGATGCTCATGATGTCCTCTTGTTACTAGAGCGTCGTGGGATGGAAGCGGTCGATGCCGAGATCACCGATACGGGTCTGGGTGCCGCCGTTGACGATCAGCTCGGCCATGACAGCGCCGGCGCCGGGGCCGAGCTGGAAGCCGTGCAGCGAAAAACCGAACTGGTGATAGAGTCCCTTGTGGCGGCTGCTCGGACCGAACACGGGGATATCGTCCTTCATCTTCGCCTCGATGCCGGCCCAGGCGCGGACGATGGTGGCGCTGCGCATCACCGGGAACAACTCGAACACGGTGCATGCGCTGGTCGCGAGACTCTTCCAGTCCAGCACCGTCTCGTTGCGATCCTGGTACGGCGTTGCCAGATGGCCGCCGCCGATCAGCACGGTGCCGTTGGAGAATTGCTTGAAGGAGAGTTTGCGGCCGCGCAGGATCACGACGGGATCGATGAAGTGCGGTACGCGCGAGGTAATCATCAACATCGGCGCCACGGTCTCGACCGGCACGGGCTCGCCGAGCGCGGCTGCGATCTTGCCGGCCCAGGCGCCGGCGGCGTTGACCAGCACCGGCGCGGCGAAGGTTTCAGTGCCGACGTCGATATGCCAGAGGCCGTCGCTGTGCCGGATGTTGGTGGCTGCCACGCCCTCGCGCACGATGGCGCCGAGTTGCCCGGCCTTGCGACGGAACGCCGTCGTTGTCTGCGCCGGGTTGGCCGCACCGTCGCGGCGCGAGACCACGCCGCCGGGGCAGGATTCGGCGACCGCCGGCACGAGGCGCCGCAATTCAGCTGCATCGATCAGCTCTTCATGGGTGAAGCCGAGTGCATTGAGCTCAGCGACACGCGCGCGGCAGACCGCGAGCTCCTCATCGTTCTCCGCAACCAACACCTGGCCGTAGCTCTCAAAACTGCAATCGTCGTCGAGGAGATCTGAAATCTTCTCCCAGATTCCCATCGAGCGGATCGAGAGCGGGATCTCCGGGATGTGCCGCGCGAGTTGACGGACGCCGCCGGCGTTGACGCCCGAGGCGTGGCGGCCGGCATAGTCCTTCTCGATCAGCACCGGCTTCAGGCCGGCAAGGCACAAATGCAGCGCAGTCGAGCATCCGTGGATGCCGCCGCCGACGACGATCGCATCCACGTTTTTGGTCATCCGCGCACCACCGCCTTGACGTCGGCTTCGGTCTTCGGAACGGCGGCGAGCTCGGCGAGCGTGATCGGCTTCACCGGCGCGCGCAGCCGGTAATAGCCGATCTCCTGCGGAGTCTTGCCGCGCGCCTGCGCCATCAGCTCGGTGACGGTGAGGCCGCAGAGCCGGCCCTGGCACGGCCCCATGCCGGTGCGGCGATAGGCCTTGAGCTGGTTCGGCCCGGTCGCACCGATCGCGACGGAGTCGAGCACGTCCTTTGCCGTCACCTCTTCGCAGCGGCAGACGATGGTATCACCCGAGGGGATGCGGAACTGCGGCGCCGGGCGGAACAGCGTGTCGAGGAAGACGCGGCCGCGTTCAGCCTTGGCGAGATCGGAACGAAGCGTTGCCATCGGTGCGAGCTTTGCGGCCGTCGCGGGCGCCAGCGCTTCCACCGCCGCGCGCGCCGCGATCCGACCGCGGACCACGGCGGCCGTCGCGCCGCCAATGCCCGCGCCGTCGCCTGCGATGGCGATGCCGGGAACGGTCGAATTGCCGCTCGCATCGAGCACGGGCGACCAGCAGAGCTGCAGGTCGTCCCAGCGATGCTCGACGTCTGCCGCCATCGCCAGATTGACATTGGGCACGACGCCCTGATGCAGCAGCAGCAGATCGGCAGGAATGGTCTCACGTTTGCCGCCCGCGACATAGCTCACGCTCGCGAGCTGGCCGTCACCGGACGCCGAGAGGTCAGTGACGCCGGAGACGACCTGCACCTTGGTCTTCACCTCGCGCATCATTGCAAGGCCCTTGGCGAAATAGGGCGAGGTCAGGAAAGCGAAGGCGTGCGGGAGCGCTGCGAAGTAATTGCCGCGCTCGGTGGTGTCGAGGATGCGGTCGATGCGGCCGCCGAGGCGCAGGATTTGCGCGGCAAGCAGCCAGAGCAGCGGCCCCTGCCCTGCGATCACCGTGCGTCCGTCGGGCACCAGCGCCGACGATTTCAGCATCGTCTGCGCCGCACCCGCGGTCATCACGCCCGGCAGCGTCCAGCCGGGAATCGGAAACGGCCGCTCCAGCGCGCCGGTCGCAAGGATCACGCGCTTCGCCTTGACGAAGGCGGACGCGCCGCCGATCGAGACGGCGATGTCGAGATTGCGGTCGAGGCTCCATACAGTGGCACGATGAATGACCTCGGCGCTGCTCGCACGCAACGCCTGCACGAGCTCGGCACCGGCCCAATAGTCCGCGCCGAGCTGATTGCGCTCGGTCACCGGCGTGGACGAGATGGCGCGGAACACCTGTCCGCCCGGGCCGATATTCTCGTCGAGCAGCAGCGTCGACAGGCCGGCTTCGGCGGAGGTCGCGGCGGCGGCAAGGCCAGCGGGCCCCGCGCCGATCACCACGACGTCATAGGCTTCGCGCTTGGGAGCCATGGTCATCTTCCGATCTCCCGCTTGCCCTTCTGGATCTCGATTTGCATCCCCTCGGCGACGGGCACAAGGCAGCCCTGGCGGTTGCCGACGCCGTCGATGGTGACGAGGCAATCGAAGCACACGCCCATCATGCAGTAGGGCAGACGCGGCGCGCCGCTCACCGCGGTGGAACGACGCGCGTCGCAGCTGGATGCCAGCAGCGCCGCAGAGACGGTGTCGCCCTGGCGCGCCGCGACGGCAACGCCGTCGACGAAGATTTGCACTGGTGGCCGTTTGTCCTGTTCGGATCGTTTGAACATCCTGGCTTCCTCAATATCTCTAGTAGCCGCTGTCGTTCGCAGCGCCCGCGCCGCCGAAGCGGCTCGCCGAGAACGCGCCGACCAGCTCCGGCTCGAGCGCGCCCTCTGCCACCATGCGCGCGATCTCGAAGGCGTGGTTGGAGGCGAGCGTCACGCCGGAATGGCAGCAGGCGACGAAGGCGCCGGGATGCGTCTCCGACTGGTCGTAGATCGGAAAGCCGTCCTGCGGCATCACGCGGATGCCGGCCCAGCTCCTGACCACGTTGAGCCGCGACAGATGCGGGAACATGCGCTGCGCGCGATCGGTCATCACGGCGCTGATGGAGTGCTTCAGCGCGCGATCGTCGAGTTCGTCTTCCTTGCTGTCGCCGATCATCACCGTACCCTCGTCGGTCTGGCGGATCGTGGTCAGCGGATGCGGCAGGAACGGCATGGTGCGCTCGGTCACCACGATCTGACCGCGGGTCGGGCCCATCGGCGCGTAGAGGCCGACCATCGGCGCGAGCGTCTGGTTGGCATTGCCGGCGGCGAGCACGATTTTTGCGGCGCGCAACTCGCCCTTCGGCGTGGTCAGGCGGAATTCGCCGCTGCTCTTGCTGATCGCCGAGACCGGGCGCTCCGGAAGATAGTCGATGCCGAACGCCCTGAAGCCGGTGTGGAACGCGCGGAACGTGCGCAGCGAATTGACATGGCCGTCGAGCGGGCAATAGCTGCCGCCGGACACTTCGGGACCAATCAGCGGCAGCGACTTCTTCACTTCGGATGCGGAGAGCATCTCCATCCTGTAGTCGGCCGCACCGGTCTGGTTGTGCATGCGCGTGACGAGTTCGGTGCGCTGGCCGAATTCGTCCTCGCCGAGCGTGAGATGGAAGCCGCCGTTCTGCTGGAGCGAGACGTCGAGGCCGGTCTGCTGCTTCAGCTCGGAGGCAAGCCGGCCCCACGCCTGCGACGCCTGCACGGTCCAGACCGTATAGGCGGGCATGCCGAGGCCCTTGCTTTGCACCCAGACCAGCGCAAAGTTTGCGCGCGAGGCGCGCTTGGTGATGTCGCCCTCGTCGAGCACGGCCACTTTCTTGCCGAGCCGGCCAAGGCCCCACGCGATGGCGGAGCCGAGCAATCCGCCGCCGACCACGGCGACGTCGTATTCCCCAGACATGAGTTCTCCTATCGTCCGGTATCGCCCTTGCCGGCGAGCACGCGGTCGAGCCCGTAGAAGCGATCGAGCAGAATGAGGGCGGTCATGGTAATCGCGATCACGCAGGCCGAGACCGACGTCACCAGCGGATCGATGTTGTCCTGGATATAAAGGAACATGCGTACCGGCAACGTCTCGGTGCCGGGTGCCGCGAGGAAGACGGTCATGGTGAGATCGTCGAACGACTGGATGAAGGCGAGCGCCCAACCGCTGATGACGCCGGGCAGGATCAGCGGCAACGTCACGCGGCGAAACAGCGTCCAGCCGTTGGCGCCGAGCGAGACCGCAGCCATCTCGACGGTGCGGTCCATGCCGGTCGCTGCCGCCAGCGTCAGCCGCAGCGCGAACGGAAACACGATGATGACATGCGCGATGATCAGCGCGGCAAAACTGCCGCCGAGCCCGGCCGAGGTGAAGAAGCGCAGGAAGGCGATGCCGAGCACGACATGGGGAATCATCAGCGGCGACAGGAACAGCGCCGCCAGCGCGTCACGGCCGCGGAAGCGGTAGCGCGCGATCGCGAGCGCGGCGGGCACCGCGAACAGCAGCGCCACCAGGGACGACAGCGCGCCGAGCCCGAGGCTGACCCAGAAAGCGTGGATGAACTCCGGGTAGTTCGCGATCGTCCTGAACCAGCGCAGCGAGAAGCCGTTGGTCGGCAACGAGAGAAAACCCTCGGGCGTGAATGCGACCAGGCAGACCACCAGGATCGGCGCCACCATGACGATGACGAAGATGGCATGGAAGATCAGCGCGAGCGGGCCGTTCCGTCTCATCGGAACACCTCCGCATAGCGGCGTTCGATCAGCGCGTTGCTGCCGACGACGATAAAGACCAGCGCGACCAGCAGGAGCGTGGCGACCGCAGCCCCCAGCGGCCAATTCAGCGTGTTGAGGAATTCGTCATAGGCGAGCGTCGCCGCGACCTTGAGCCGGCGGCCGCCGATGATGGCAGGCGTCGCAAAGGCGCTGGCCGAGAGCGAGAACACGATGATGGCGCCGGACAGCACGCCCGGCATGATCTGCGGCATGATAATGCGGCGGATGATGGTGGCGGGGCCCGCGCCGAGCGACATCGCGGCATTCTCGATCTGCGGATCGAGCCGCTGCAGCGCCGCCCACACCGAGAGCACCATGAACGGCATCATCACATGCGCGAGCGCAACGACCATGCCGGTTTCGGTGAACATGAAGGGAATGGGGGAGCGGATCAGACCGGCCGACATCAGCAGCTTGTTGACGAGCCCGTTGTTGCCGCCGAACAACAGCGCCCAGCCGAGTGTCCGCGCCACCACGGAGATCAGCAGCGGTCCGAGAATGATCAGCAGGAAGAAGCTCTTCCAGCGGCCGCTCATGCGGTTGAGGATGTAGGCTTCGGGCGCACCCAGCAGGGCGGTGAGCAGCGTGGTCAGGATCGCGATCCGAAAGGTCCGCCAGAACATTTCTGCGTAGTAGGGATCGGTCGCGATCTCGTGCCAGTTCTTGAGGATGAAGACCGGTTCGATGCCCTTGTACTGGCCCCAATCGTGGAACGACAGCATCACCGTCATCGCGAGCGGGATCAGAAGCACGCCGACGAACAGCATCAGGGCGGGCGCCGTCAGGGCCCATGGCGCACGTGCGTCGCGTTCTTCGGCGGCGGCGCTCATGCCACATCCCTCGCACGTACGCTCATGTCCTCGGACCGCCAGGTGAGACGAACCGCCTCGCCCTCGACCGGCTGCGCCTTGCCGTCGTTCTGGCGGATCACGATCGCCGGGCCGCATTCGCTCTCGCACTGGAACAGCCAGTGATTGCCCTGGAAGATGCGCGTGACGATTTTCGCGCCGAGGCCGGCATCGCCAAAGCCGATGCGCTCGGGGCGGATGCTGACGGTCACGGGACCGTTGAGGCCAGGGGGCGCGGGCACGCTCCAGGAGCCCGCCATCAATTGCGCCGGCGCGACGCTCCGGTCGATCGCCCCGGCAAAATCGTTGGTCTTGCCGAGGAACTGCGAGACGAAGGCCGAGGCCGGCTTCTCATAAGTCTCCTGCGGCGAACCGATCTGCTCGATGCGGCCCTGGCTCATCACTACGATGCGGTCGGACAGCGACATCGCCTCGTTCTGGTCGTGGGTGACCAGGATCGTAGTGGTGCCGATGGTGCGCTGGATCTGGCGCAGCTCGATCTGCATCTCCTCACGCAGCTTGGCGTCGAGATTGGACAGCGGCTCGTCGAGCAGGAGCACGCTCGGCTTGATCACCAGCGCGCGCGCCAGCGCCACGCGCTGCTGTTGCCCGCCGGACATCCGGCGGGGATGGCGGTCTTCGTAGCCGGCGAGCCCGACCATCGCGAGCGCGGCACGCACGCGTTCGGCCCGCTCGCTGCGCGGCACGTTGCGCATTTCCAGGCCGAACGCGACGTTCTCCGCCGCGGTCATGTGCGGAAACAGCGCGTAGCTCTGGAACACGATGCCGAGCCCGCGCTTGGCGGGATGGATCGCGGTCAGATCCTTGCCCTCCAGGCGGATCGCGCCGCGCGTGGGGTCGAGGAAGCCCGCGATCATCTGCAAGGTCGTGGTCTTGCCGCAGCCGGACGGGCCGAGGAAGGAGATGAACTCCCCCTTCCCCACCGACAGACTGAAGTCGTCGACCACAGTCTGCGCGCCGAACTGCTTTGCGACCCGATCGAGCTCGAGATAGGCCATGCACTGTCTCCGCTAGCGACGATCAGATCAGCGCTCGACCTCGCGATTCCAGCGCTTGGTCCACTCCTCGCGCTTCTCGTTGATGACGGTCCAGTCCGGATTGTAGAGCTTGGCCGCGCGCTCGCCGATCGGGGCCATCTTGCCGAGCTCCGGCGGGATCACCAGCGATTTCAGCACCGGGCCGTAGCCGTAATCCTTCAGCATCACGAGCTGGATTTTTGGATCGAGCAGCATCTTGACGAAGCTCGCCGCCAGCGGCGAGGCATTCGGCTTGTTGATCGGACACGCCGTCGTCAGCAGCGTCGCAGCGCCTTCCTTGGGATAGACGAAATCGACGGGGAAGCCGGTATTGGCAAAGCTCTGCACGCGGCCGGTGCCCCACACTGCGATCACGGCCTGGCCGGATTGGAACAGCTCGGTCATCTTGCCGGGCGATGGCTCATAGGCGAGCACGTTCGGATTGACCTCTTCCTTGAAGATCTTGAAGCCGGAATCGACATTGGTCTCGCCGCCGCCGTTCATCTTCGACAGCATCACCAGCGCCTCCAAGCCGTAGGTGTTGTTGATCGGCGGGATCACGAGCTGCTTGGCGTATTTCGTGTCCTTCAGGTCGTTCCACGAGGTCGGCGGCGCCCAGCCTTTCTCTTTGAACACCTTGGTGTTGTACATCAGGCCCGTCGCGACGATGCCGATCGCGACCGCACGATCGTCCTTGAAGCGCGCGGTGTCATAGAGATCGGCCGGCAGTCCCTCGAGCTTGCCGCAGAAGCCGAGCTGGATCGCCTGGTACATCGGACCGTCGTCGACGATGGCGACGTCGATCTGCTGATTGCCCTTCTGCGCCTGGAGTTTTGCCAGCGTGTCGGTGGAGTTGCCGGCGACGTACTCGACCTTGACGCCGTTCTCCTTCTCGAAGGCCGGGATCACCTCGTCGCGGATCGTCTTCTCGAACGAGCCGCCGTAGCCGGCGACGTAGAGCGTCTTTTGCTGGGCCGAGACGGCTGACGGGACGGCGATGAGCGCTGCGATGCTGACCGCGGTCAGAAGGCGAAAAGTCTTCATGTGGACCGATCTCCATACCGGAATGAGGTGACGTGCCGACAAATCTCCGGCCGGAGCGCCTTCCGCATTTCCTTCCGCGTTAATCCTTTCCGACCAGGGCTCCGGCCCCTGTTCGGCGGGTTTTGACGCGATTTGGAGGTTTGAACCCCTCCAATCTGCCGAAAAAGCGGGCTGGCTCCAGCTCTGATGAAAAAGATCGCAAACCCAAGCTTCCATCGTCCAATGAATAATGGCACCTTCTGCATGTCAAAATGTTATGAATGGAATTCGAGATGGTGCGGATCAATTCACGGCAGGTGGAGGCCTTCCGCGCGACGATGCTCACCGGCAGCGTCACCGAGGCGGCGAAACTGATGGTGGTGACGCAGCCCGCCGTCAGCCGCTTGCTGCGCGACTTCCAGGCGCTGCTGAAGATGGAGCTGTTCGAGCGACGCGGCACGGGTCTCGTCCCGACTGCCGCGGCAATGGCGCTCTATACTGAAGTCGAGCGCTCCTTCGTCGGCCTCGAACGTATCACGGCAGCGGCCGAGGAAATCCGCGGCCGCCGCACCGGCTCGCTGCGCATCGCCGCTCTGCCGGCGCTGGCGAACGGCTATCTGCCGCGGCTGGCCGGACACTTCTTGAAGGAACGGCCCAACCTCAACCTCGCCTTCTTCGGCGTGATCTCGCCGATCGTGGTCGACTGGGTGTTGAACAACCAGTGCGACATCGGCTTTGCCGAGGTGCCGATCGCCCATTCCGGCCTGCCGAGCCTGCGACTGCCGGCGCCCGCGCGCGTCGCGGTGCTGCCGACCGGTCATCGCCTCACTGAAAAGGAAGTTTTGGAGCCGCGCGATTTCGAGGGCGAGACCTTCATCTCGCTGTCGGCGGGATCATCGAGCCGGCATCTCGTCGACCAGGTCTTTAATCGTCACGAGGTCCGCCGCGTGCTCAGGGTCGAGACCACGTTGTCGGAGATCATGTGCGGCATGGTGTCGTCAGGGCTTGGCGTCGCGATCTGCGACCCTTTCACCGCGAGGGAATTCTCCACCCGCGGCGTGGTCGCGCGTCGCTTCCTGCCGCGCATCGACTTCGAATTCTCCGCCGTCTTTCCGGCGCAGCGCAGTCCTTCACCGGTGGCGCTGGATCTGGTGGAGACCATGCGCAAGGCGCTCGCCGAACTCGAGCAGGAGTCCACGCGGGATTTTGCGCCCGGTTGACTTGGACGCCCCGCGGGTCCTGCTGTACTCTCCCTGTCTCCGCAGGTGGCACATGGCACGCATCACCATCATCGAGACCGGGCTCGTCCCGCAAAAATATCGCGAGCGTCACGGCTCGTTCCCGGACATGTTCGAGCGCATGGTCCGCGCCGAGGATCCGGAGGTCACCGTGGATGTCATCAGCATCCCGAATGGCGATGCACTCCCCGATCCCCGCAAGCTCGAGGCGGTGCTGATCACGGGCGCGGCGGCCGGCGTCTATGATGGGCTCGACTGGATCGCGCCGCTGGAAGATTTCGTGCGCGCCGCTTACGCCAACAAGACGCCGATGGTCGGCGTCTGCTTCGGCCATCAGCTGATCGCACAGGCGCTCGGCGGCACCGTGCGCAAGTCGGACAACGGTTGGGGCATCGGCCGGCACGTCTATCAGGTGCTGCCGGAGAACGGCGTGGTCGACGGCGAAGCGGTTGCCATTGCCTGCTCACATCAGGATCAGGTGATCGAGCCGCCGAACGATGCGCTCACGATCCTCTCGTCCGAGTTCGCGCCACATGCCGGCCTGCTCTACGCCAACGGCACCACGCTGACGGTGCAGCCGCATCCCGAGTTCGACGTGGAATTCGCGCAAGTGTGCTGCGACCTTCGCGAGGGCAAGGCACCGGATGACATCGTCGCCACGGCACGGGAGACGCTGGTGCAGCCGATGGACAACGCGAAGCTCGGTGGGGCGATCACGCGGTTTTTGGCGCGGCGGCCCTAGCTACGCGGCACGCTCCCCTTCCCTTCTCCCCTTGTGGGAGAAGGTGGCGCGAAGCGCCGGATGAGGGGTTCTATCCACTCGCTGGACTGCTCGTGAGGATGGAGACCCCTCACCCGCCGAGCTTCGCTCGGCACCCTCTCCCACAGGGTTGATGCGTCGCTTGCGGAATATCAGAACGGATCGCTTCCCAGCCCCGGCACATCCGCCGGCCGCGGCCCCGGCGCTGCCCAGTGAAACCGCCGATCTTTCTCCGCGATCGCGATGTCGTTGATCGAGGCCTCGCGGCGCCTCATCAGGCCGTGCTCGTCGAACTCCCACTGCTCGTTACCGTAGGAGCGATACCACTGGCCGCCGGCGTCGTGCCATTCGTATTGGAAGCGCACGGCGATGCGGTTCTCGTCGAAGGCCCAGAGGTCCTTGATCAGGCGGTAGTCCTGCTCCTTCTCCCATTTGCGGGTGAGGAACGCGACGATGGCCTCACGGCCCTGGAGCACTTCCGAACGATTGCGCCAGCGGCTGTCCTCGGTATAGGCGAGCGAGACCCGCACCGGATCGCGCGAATTCCAGGCGTCCTCGGCCATGCGCGCCTTTTGCGCGGCGGTCTCACGGGTGAAGGGCGGAAGCGGCGGGCGCGACATGATGAGCCTCATGGTTGGCGGGAGCGCAATCTATCGCCACACGCCGCGGAGTCGATAGGCCGTCCCTTATCGGCCGATCACGAAATCAGATCGGCCTTCATCAGCGTCCGGATCGATTTCGGGATCGGCTGGGCGCGGCCGCCGCTGATGAAGGCGACACGCACCTCGGCTTTCACCAGCACGTCCTCACACCGCTTCACTTCCTGCGCCAGCATGATGGAGGCACCCTTCACCGCGATCGGCCAGGTCACGACGTCGAGCACGTCGTCCATCCGCGCGGGCTTGAGGAAGTCCAGATGCATCGAGCGCACGACGAAGGCGAAGCCGACGCTGTCGGTCTCCACCTGCTCGAACAGCGCCTGCTGCTCGGCGCCCATCAGCCGCAGATGATTGGTCCGTCCGCGCTCCATGTAGCGCAGATAATTGGCGTGATAGACGATCCCCGAGAACACTGGTTTGACGATATCGCAACAGAATAAAAACGACCTGATTTCACTGGGGCGCTGGAAGCGCCATAGCATGAACGAGGGGTAGATTTAACTTTGCCCTTCCATGGCGAGTCGCAGGGACTTCGGGATGCGCCGTGCTTTTTCGCCTGAGATAGCCGTAGTTCCTCCGATTCGTCGTTCGCGGCTCGGCCTCTCGGTTTCTGTGAGTTCATCTGCGATGGCCCCGTTTGCCGCAGGCGGCGAGTGGTGGATTTCCAGCAGAAACTGGCAGCGAAGCGAACTTCTGGACGGGATGGCTGGCCCCGGCCCTTGAAATGTTCACCCTGCGTTCCCACTACTAAGTGCGCCATTCATAAGGTGGGGACACGGAATGAGGCAGCTTGAAGTCGAGAATCAACTTCGCGACGTAGTCAGCCGCATCATCGTTCAAGTCGAGTTGGCGACCTCCCAGGGTCGAACCGACATCAACTTGGCGCTGGAGGACGCGTTCATCCCCATCCTGAAGTCAGTATATAACCTCCCACATCTCACCAATCTGAACCGAAAGCAGAAAAACTTCCCCGGCATCGATCTCGGCGACGATCACGATCGGGTGGCATTCCAGATCACTTCGACGACCACGCTGGAAAAGGTGAAGTTCACAGTTCAGCAGTTCATGGACCGCGCCTACTACAACACGTTCGACGAACTGTTCATCCTCATGCTCGGGAAGAAGCGGTCGTCCTACAGCCAGGCATCGGTGAATGGGCTGCTTACTGACCAGTTCGCCTTCAACTGCAAGAAGCACATCATCGACCTCGGTGACATTCTCGGTCAAGCGAGACGAGTTGCGTCGAACCGAACTGCGGATCGGCGTGGTCGGACGCGGAGAAGGAATCGACCTCTTGGACGATTGGCTCGAGAGGTGCCGGGATGGAATTGAGCGCAAGGAGGGGTCCAAGCTGCTGAACCTGTTTCGGGGCTTCGGCGGCATCAATCAGGACTACGGATTCCTGACGAGGATCATCAACTCTCCGCAGTACACCCGAACTGGCGGCTCAGATCCACAAAAACCTTGGCTCAAGTTACGCGCTGCTCGGTGACCATGAACAGGCGGTGGATCACTACCGCGAAGCTTTACGGTTGAATTCCGACCTTGCGGAGGTCCACAACGCGCTGGGCACCCACTATGTCCGCCTGGGCAAATACGAGGACGCCTTGCGTCATCTCGACCAGGTCGTCTTCTCGGATCAAAAGCAGGGCCGGATCTCTGCGGTCACCGGCTGGCGCGCCAACGTCCTTTTCAACCTTGGCGACGGCCGTGCAGCGTTTCGCGAAATCAATGGCCTGGTGGCTCAGGCCGATCGCCACCGTTGGATTTGGCCCTGGTGTCGCCGTCTGGTCGCTGGCTCTGGGCGCGCGAGTGTGGACAACGCCCGCCAAGCCGCGCCGTTCTGGCAACGCTATGTAAGGGCGAACCCCGAGGACCCCGCCGCGAGGTGGGAGCTTCTCATGACAACGTTCTATCTGCGCGGCCGAGGGGAGAACATCGGAAAGAGCTACGGCGAGTTCCGCGAGGAATTTGATCGCCACATTGTCCACATCGACTCCGAGAACGCCGCGCTGCCTTGGGATCGTCTGGGCCGCTGGGCGCAGGATGAGGAGGACTGGGCGGAGGCGGAGCGCTGTTTTCGTAAGGCCTATGAATTGGCGGGCGGCGATTACGGCTATTGCCTGGCGATTGCCCTCAAAGCTCTGGAGCGGTTCGATGAGAGCGTGCCGCTACTGCTGGAGCAGGCCCAGATCGTTCAACCGGACGCCATGAGCTGGTTTCAGCTGGCTGCGGCTTACGCCAGCCTCGATAGATGGAGAGAGGCGATCGAGGCCTACGAAAAGGCGCTTGCGCTCGATCCAGACTATGCTGTTGCGATGTTCGATCTTGGTGGCGCTCACTGGAACAGCGGTGACGCGGCAACGGCAGCGAAGGTTTGGACGGCGGCGATGGAGCGTTTCCCTGACCACGAACTTAGCGCCAAGCTTCAGTGCGATTTCTCGTTCTTGTTTGGTAATCCAGCGGCCGGCCAACCCGGCGATGGCGCTCGTTAGAAGGGGAAGTCTCGCGGTGGGACCGTTCCCGACTCATGCGCGTCACTATCGCCCATTCACGCGCATCCAGCCTTCCCGGTGTGGGTCGACAGAAACGACGGCGTGGTCTGTCAGTCCGCGAGTCTCGGCGAAGCGCCTCGCTTGCTCGGCATCCTGCGTCGCGTGGACGAGCTCGCCTGCATCGTCAAAAACGCCGTGACACAGGAAGCGTCCGGGATTGTTGGGATCGATCGAACCCAAGATCCGCTCGGCCATGTTCCAGCCTGAGAAGAAGGTTGCCGTACCGGTCCCGCCGGCGATACCGCTGCTGACCACGCCTATGACGTTGCCGGTCTCGTTGAACACCGGGCCGCCGCTCATGCCGCCCGGCCATTCGGCTGCGACTCTGATCACCGGCCAGGGGCGGCCGCGTGCCCCGTCCGCCGGCTCCACGTCCGTGATCTCACCGAAGGACCCATACAGGTATTGGGAGATCGGCCGTTCCTCGCGGCCCTCTTCATCGAGGTTCGGGAAGCCGAGTGTGAGCACGCGCTCGCCGCGCACAGGCCGCCACCGCCGCAGATCGAGCGGCCAGTACGGAGTGCCCTCGGAGGATTGCGTCGCAGGGCGGATTCTCAACACGACCAGTTCCGTCAGATTCCGAAGACGCGGCGTCTGGAACGGCGGGGCCTCGACGCCGCAGAAGGCATACGATCCAGCCAGTGGTCGCCAAGCGTCCGCGCGTAGTCCAATCAGGCCGAACCCTGTTCCTTCGACCTCGAGCGCTGCAAGCCGCAGCCCCGGTCGAAGCACCGCCCCGGTACCGGCTTCGTCAACCTCGAAGATATCCTCCAGGACGTGGAATGCGGTGAGACAGCGGGACCATGGGTCGATACGAAAGGTGGTGCCGTGGCCGACCGGGCGGTCGTCGGATCGCCTAGGATCGAAGCCGAACAGCGGCAAGACCCTGGCGCGGATGTCTGGGGCCTGGACGAGAAAGAGCCCTCGCTCGTCCACCTCGCCGGCTCCGGGCTCGATCGGGAAGCTCATGCATCGGCTCCACACGCATCCGAATGGCTCGACTGCAACTGGAAACGCCAATGCGGCGGCGGCGCCTTACTGGGACAGCCAGCCCTGATGGGCGGCTCGCACCATCCCGGCCCGTGCGGCACCCGACGCAGAACGATTTGTCCGTTGCGAAGGGTCAACGCCGGTGAAGCCATTGGACGGTCAATTCCTGATGTTGCTTGCCATCCTCCCAGCTCAGGGTCACCCAATTCGTTGATGTTGGATACGAGATCAGGATTCGGCTAGGTCGATATCTGGCACCGGCCAAGGACGGATACTTGCTCAGATCAGGCGCTTCGAGCAGCAACTTGAAGCGAAAGCCCATGATGTTAATCGCCAACGCTTTAATATCATCCTGCTCGTCGGTCAGCGGCTGGAACTGAAAGCGCGGCATGTTTTCCATGATGTTGCCGCTGTTCATGGTGCAGTACAGCCCCGCCCCTGCGGGCCAATGCCGGGGGTCGTCAAGCATGTCGAGAATTGCCTCATCCCGCGAGAACGCGCCCGACAGTCGTTGTCTTCCACGTGCCAGGTCCCGGGACACGGCAGCTGCTTTGGCGGTTTTCAAAATCCAGCGTTCGAGGTCATGCCCGGATAGAATGGCGTGTCGCGACCCGGCATCGTGTTCGAGATAAGATTTGAGGGAGGCGAAGAAGTAATGTGCAGAGGCATCGAGCGGGCTAAGCGCGCTGTTGTGCTTGGTACAGAGGCATTTTGTCTGGAGAGGCGGCATGATCTTCGTTTCGCCCGCTTCCAGCCACGGAACGCCTGAGATCGAGAACTCACCGTCGCCCATCAATACGCGGCAGACGGAATCCGAAATGATATGCTCGGCCGAGATGGGGGGAACGCATGATCCCAGCTCCTTCATGTAACATTTTTCGACACGTCCCGTGGCAGGCAGCGCTTTGAGTCCAAGGACTGCGGACGGCTTGTGCCAGCCCTGCCCGTTGAAGCAACAAAGGCGCGCGGTCTTCCCCGAGCTGCATGGACACGGCCCGTTTAAGACGGCTTCCCTTTTTCGCCTCGCTTCACCCATGGCTGCGCATTGGAGATCGAAATGTGATTGGGCGTGCCCCGGCAAGCCAGGTTTTGATCATGAGATTTCTGCATAGTCAGGCTTAGCAAATTTGCAAATCTATAAACTTGCCGTTGGTTTGAAATATTGCTATATTGCTTAGTATGACTGGGCATTCAGGCGGGAAACTAAACCACCTTGAACATACCCTCCCGGAAGGCCTATTGGTCGATGCTGGGTGGATGACGAAACATGGCTATTCGACAGGTCTGCGCAGCCAGTACGTCTCGGCTGGCTGGCTGGTTCAGCCGACGCGTGGCACCTTCAAGCGTCCGCTTGGCACTCTGACATGGCAGAAGGCCGTCATATCGCTTCAGACGCTGCTTGAGCGCCCCCTGATCGTCGGAGGGCGAACCGCGCTCGAATTGCAGGGCTTCTCGCACTACCTCCGGGCTGAAGGGCCGACCGTCGTTTATCTGTATGGTCCCACTGCTCCGCCCAGCTGGCTGTCCAAGCTTCCGCTCAAGGAACGCTTCACATTCCGCAAGAGCACAACGCTCTTCAAAGCCGATCCGGTGACGAAGGGGCTCAAGAACTTCGCCTGGAATGTCCAGAACAATACCGGCGCAGCCGCCGATGAATTCCAGGCAGGCCCATTCAAGCAGATATGGGGCCAGGGCGAATGGCCGCTCACCGTCTCATCGCCCGAGCGCGCGTTGCTCGAACTGCTCGACGAGCTGCCGAATAGCGAGAGCTTCCACCAGGCTGACATGCTTGTTGAAGGCTTGCGCAACCTCAGTCCCCGCAAGCTGCAAAAGCTGCTGGACGATTGCCGAAGCGTGAAAGTCAAAAGGCTGTTCTTCTGGTTTGCCGACCGGCACAACCATTCATGGCTGAAGCAAATAGACCGTGACAAGGTCGATTTGGGGAAAGGAAAGCGCATGCTGGTGAAAGGCGGAAGGCTCGATCCGACATACCTGATCACCGTACCGGAGGATCTCAGTGCCCCTGTCTGAACACTATCGGCATCAGGTTGCGCTGCTGATCGAGACCTTGCCATTCGTTGCGGCGGAAAAGGATTTTGCTCTCAAAGGCGGGACTGCGATCAATCTATTCGTGCGCGATATGCCGCGTTTGTCAGTCGATATCGACTTAACCTACCTGCCTGTCGCCGGCCGGCCGGAATCGCTGGCCGCGATCGATGCGGGCATGAAAAGAATGGCTGTCGCCATTGGCAAGGGAATTCCGGGCGTCAAGGTGAATGAGGTCGTGAACCGCGCGGAAGGCATCGTTACCAAGCTGACACTTCAAAGGGCTGGCGCTCAGATCAAGATCGAAGTCACTCCCGTCCTTCGTGGTTGCGTCTTCGATCCCGAGATGAGATCCGTGCTTCCGAACGTCGAGGAGAGCTTTGGTTTTGCAGAGACACAAGTCGTCTCGTTTTCCGACCTCTACGCGGGAAAAATCGTCGCCGCCCTTGACCGCCAACATCCTCGCGATCTTTTTGACATCCGCGATCTTCTGGCGAATGAGGGCATCAGCGACGACCTGAGGCGCGCTTTCATCGTCTATCTCATCAGCCATGATCGGCCTATTTCGGAGGTCGTGGCGCCGCGGCGAAAGGATATCCGCCAGGAATTCGAGCACGGCTTCGAGGGTATGACCTCAGATCCGGTCTCGCTGGATAAACTATTGAGAGCCCGCGAGGACTTGATCGCCGAGGTATCTGGAAAGATGCCGAAGGAGCATCGGGAATTTCTGATCGGATTCAAGCTCGGGAAGCCAGATTGGGCTCTGCTGGGCGTTGATGGAGCGGCAGAGCTTCCCGCAGTCCGATGGAAGCAGATCAATCTTGATAAGCTGCGTGCCGCAGATCGCGAAAAGCTTGTGGGTCAGTTGATCGCAGTTCTTAAGTGACTGCATTGTGCTGCATTCGGGTCGTAAGCGGATGGGCATGCCGTAGGGATGTGGAGTAGGCTCGGTCGCTATAGGATAAAGCAGGAGCCCTCATCGTATAATAGAGGTCGGCGACGCGAGCGCGTTGACCACGCTCGCGGCAGAAGGTGAAGATTGCACGCTGCTTGGCGCGCGATAGCGCCACAAAGAAGGTCGCGATCCCTTCGGGATTGCCGGCGCTGTGGCTCCACCACATTGCGTCGTCGAGACCGACGAAGAGGATGGTGTCATATTCCAGACCCTTGCTCTTGTGCACGGTCATCAACGGCACTTGGTCGACGCCCGCGAAGCGATCGAGGCAAGTCGCCCAATCGGGGCTGCCGTCCGCACACACAGCGAAATGCAGTCGAAAGGCTTCAAGCGCGATGGCGAGCGCTTCACCCGTCGCATACTCCGAAAAGGACCTGGCAAGGGCGCGCCCATCGACGAAGGCGAGTACCTGATCGGCAAGCGCTTCCGCCACTGCCGCCGAGGGCGGCGTTGCCGCCATAGTGGTGCGCACCCTCTGCAGAAACGTGCTCAGGCCTTCCTCGGCGCGCAGACTAGCCAGCTCGTCGTCGGGGTCGACGTCGCGCAGCCGGAGCACTGCGTCCGACGCCACCTGCCAAGAATCCGGCGCGCGGCGGACGGCGCCAAGGCGCAGCAAGGCTTGCGCAATTCCAGCATAGGAGTCCACGAGGAGATCCTGCAGCGTGGTCCGACCAAGCGCGCGGCTTTCGTTACGCAGACGAAGGTTGAATGCCGCTAGCGCTGGCGCAAGCTGCTCCTCAAACCGATCCGCGGTCTGCCGCACGAGGATGGCGTAGTCGCGAGGCCGGGTTCCGCGAGCGGCCATGTCCTGAGCCAACCACCGCGCCAGATGCTGCGCCTCACCGGCCGCGGCGGGGCATGTCCAGACCTGAGCGACGTCGCCATCCACGCGCCGGCCGGATTGGGCGACGGTTGGGATGGCGCCCGCGTCGAGCGCCTGCGCCACGACGTGCTGAATGCGCACAAGATCCGGCGATGATCGGAAATTAAACAGCAGTGGCACGCGCTGGGCGGCGAATTCCGCTTCGAAACGATCGAACGCATCGGTGCGCGCGCCCGCCCATACCATGATGCGCTGCTTGTCGTCGCCAACGGCCGTCACGGTGATGCCTCGATGACCAAAAGCGGAGAGCAGGAAGTCATACTGCGCGTGAGTCGTGTCCTGGAACTCGTCGACGAACACGAACGGATAGGTTGCTTGCAAGGCGCGGGCGATCTGCGGTCTGGCGCGCAAGAGCAATTCCGCTAGCCGGTTCAGCATGATGAACGTCAGGAGAGACCGGCCGGGCCGACGCAGCAACTCGGTCCACCAGCGCTCGACCACAAACTCGATCGCCACAGTAGGCGCCATGGCCTGAAGCGGCAAGCGAAAGGACCCGACAATTTTGGATTCAAAATCGGACGGGCTGAAGCCGGCAATGGCCGCCTGCCACGGCTGAGGTACAGCAAGGCGCGCGCGTGTCAGGAAATCCTCGACCTGCCGGCGTTTGGGGAAGTCGATTTCATAGGGCTTGGTCGGGCGCCAGTCGGCCGGAAGCGCCAGCAAGAAGCGGTCAACGAGGCTCTTCGTGAACGCGTCGAAGGTCATCGACACGAACCGATCGGCCTGCGTGCGGTCGCAGCGTTCGCGCACACGAGTTGCGAGGTTCTCGGCGGCGTCAGTCTTGAAGGAGATGGCCAAAACGCGGTGCGGCGCCGGACATGTATCGGTCTCCAGGAGATAAGCGGCGCGTTGCGCCAGAAACTCGGTCTTGCCGGCGCCGGGGCCCGCGACCACGCAGGTGTTTCCCTGACGGCGGAGAACATGCCAGGCGTTTGGCTCGAGATCGGCGATGCCGCTTGGCCGCCATGCATCCGGTGCGACGAGCGGCATCGTTACCTCACTGGCGCGACGCCGAGCGCGGCGATGACATGATTCAGAAGCGCCCTCAGGTCTTCCGGAATACCGGCTTTCAGGGTTTCCGCATCGAGCCGGGCCAGAACGCGCACGTGGGTGCTGGGCTTGCCACGACCCAGAAACAAGTATCGATACCAAAGCAGCGCCGCATCATATCGCGCATCGTAAAGCGCTGGCAGTCCCTCATCGCCGAGTACCGCCGGCCGCGGCTCCCCGGCGCGCGGTCCGCGCATCCCAGGCTCCAGTTGCTGGTAGGCCGCGAGGAAAATGATGATCTCACCCGTGTTTGACTACCGCGAGTCTGGCACGAGCCTTCTTCAATACGTCGCAACGCTGCCGAGCTATGTCGCGACCGTGCGCGGAGCCAAGGGACCGGTGAAGCGGACCGATCTCGCCGACGTCGAAGCTTACGCGCGCGGCGAGTTCCTGACCGACCTCGTCAAAGGCAAGGTGGACAAGGAGGCGACCACGCGGCTGGCTGACAAGGTCGCCACGCTAACCGGCATTGACCAGACGGTGAGCCGCAGGCTCGGGGGCCGCTTCGGTATTACCGAATTCAGCCGCGAGCTCGACCGCAACAACGGCGAGGTGACCGGCCTCTACGACGCCTCCGTGCGTGGCTTCGATCCCTATCCGGATTTCGGTAGCCCCGGATTTGGCGATCCCTCGGGCGAGACGCGTCGGGCGCCGCGGACCAGTGCCGCCGTCGATCTCCTGACGCGCAAGCTGAACTGGCGGCCAGATGGCTCTTATGAGTTGAGCAACGCCGCGGTTACGCGGGCCTGGGATTTTGGCGCCGGTCCCCCGCAGTCCTTGTTTGAGCTGCGCCAGATCCTTGCGACGGATCCGAAAATGAAGGTGCTGGTCGGGCACGGCCTGTTCGACCTCGTAACGCCCTATTTCCGCTCGCAGCTCGTGCTCGATCAGTTGCCCGCCTTTGCCTCAGGGCCGCGCGTCAAACTCACGGTCTATCCGGGCGGCCTCATGTTCTACTCGCGTGATGCATCGCGCCAGGCTTTTCGCGCAGAAGTCGAAGCGATGATGAAGCCGGCGGCGAAATAAGTCACAAGTAAGCGCTCGGGTGTGTCGTATGTCACCGCTTTCTCAGCGGGAGACCGCAACTGAAATCCTAGCGCCAGCTTGCGATTTTTGGAGATTTTCGGCTGACCGGTCTTTGCCGGCTTCTTTAGCGGCGTCACCGGGGGGCAAATAGCCAGCTGGTCATCCCGGATTGGTTCTTGGCCAACTGAGCGCCTCCTCTTGGAAGCGCTGATAGTGAGAATCCATTCGGAACGCAGGAGCATCTGGTCTTTATCGGCGCGAGCCAAATCCAATGCGTGCGCGTTTCGCAGGATCGTGAGCGCGGATTTCAGGGGATCGTGAGCAAGGTTTTCGGAGGCTTGCGCCGCTTCGGCCGACAACTCTACGGCTTAGGGATGACCTCGTCGTTAACGAGGAAGCCCAATGCCTACCCGAGAGATTGTCGATGCGCCGGATCAAGGAAGTCCTTCAGTTGAAGCATGTTCAAGGCGCACCGGAGCGGGCCTTCGCACGGAGCGTCGGCGTCAGCAACGGCGCCGTGTACGGCTATCTGAGCCGCGCCCGCTCTGCTGGGTCAAGTTGGCCGCTTCCGGAGGGGATGACCGATCCTGCTACTCGACCGTCTCGACGACACGCAGCTTCTCTTCCCAAACCCGCTCAAGCGAGCGCGCCACAAGACGGTTCTCGGGCTCTACGGCGTCATACTGACGCCGAGCGCGCTCGGCCTCGTAGCGGGCGCGCTCCACCCGAAGCGCCTGGCGCCCGAGCTGACGGCTCTCCTGCTCCAGTTGGCCCGCCGCCGCGAGTGCGATCTCAATCTGATCCGGCACCAGGGCATCGAGGACCACCGGCTCAACCAGCGGGTCAACCGCCAAAGGTCCGGACTTCCTGGCAAAGTGCACTGCCTTGCTGATCCCGATCTGAACGGCAGCAATAGACCGGATAATCGGCATTCGGGCCCGTGTAGCGCATGCTCATGCGCCGTCCGCAACGGCCGCAGATCGCAATTCGTTGTAACAGGGCTGCCCCTTGCGCGGAACGCCAGAGTGTCCCGCCTCATAGCGGCAGACGTTATCTGCCAGTCGCCCCTGGTCGGCCATGAACTCCTCCCAGCTGACATAGCCTGCTGCTGTGATCACGCGGCCCAGATAGCGTTTGCGATCGGTGTTTATATGTCCAGCAATTCAGCTGCGATTTGATCTATCTCAGCTGAACTTTCTTGGACTGCTATTTCACCGCGCGGGTGCAAGAAGATTGAAGCAATCACCGCCTTTTGCAAGAGCGTTGGCTGGAACGGTCGATCGGCGGTGCCGGGTACAGCATGCGTTGTGTTTCACCAAAGACGCACGGCTTGTTTCGATCACAACGGGTCTTGTCGGAAAGATGACATCGCGACCAAAAAACCCGGCAATGTGCATAGCGCGCGCTGGCCCGGATCCTGCACACCACACGCGGCGTAGAAGCGATAACACAACGCACGCCTCGAGCTGCGTTGAAGATCGTCGTTTGTTGAGAGGTGATATGGGATCTGGAGTTCTTTTTTGGGGCGCAGCAGCATTTGCACTCGTCGCATCTGGCGCCGCCCATTCAGCGGATCTCCATCCGGCCATGAAAGTGGCTCTGTGGAGCTGGACTGGAGGATATATCGGCGTGCACGGCGGCGGCGGCCATGGCCGCACTTCCTTCAGTGACCCCTACGGTCCATCAATTTATGGCGACATCGTCAACACGCCTGTGTTTCTGGCCGGAGGACAGATCGGCTACAATTGGCAGACGAATGGCTGGGTGTTCGGCGCCGAGTTAGACGCGAGCCATGCTGTCTCCGATGGCACGAACAGCTGCCTTGCCTTCTCAGGCAATGTCGTGATTGCTACCTGCAAGGCAGGTCCAAACGTCTTTGTCTCAGGGACCGCTCGTGTCGGCTACGCGTTTGGCCCGCAGGGCCGCACGCTGGGCTACGTCAAGGCAGGGGTGGCCTGGCAAAACAATCGCGGCGAGATCGCCAACAACGACGAATTCTGGGATGAAAGCTTTGCCGGCTTTCCGCGGCACGTCACGCAATTCGATTACGGCCGTTTCGGTTGGACCGTCGGAGCCGGCATTGAGCAAGCGCTCACGCCTGCTTGGTCCTTGAAATTCGAGTACGATTACATGAGCTTTGATGGGACACGTCTGGCGACACCCCCGACCATGCAGGGTCCGCCATTTGCGATCATCCCCCCAGCACAAGCAGCCTTTCTAGCAGCTATCACGTCGGAAAAATCGGCCTGAATTACCATCTCTGGGGCGATCCCAGCGGTCCAGCGCGGTCAGATGCGGCGTTGTACTCGGATAAAGCGACTGCCAAAGCGAAGCCCGTTGCATATACGGATGATTGGTCGATTGAAGGCGGCTCACGGGCTTGGCTCAGCCGGGGAACATTCCAGTGGGACTTCACCCTCCCACCCCCGATGCCTGGAGAGAGCGCTATTCCTAGCTCAAGGCTCACCTATCAGGGATTAGATGGCGTTTCCGGCGAACTCTTTGCCCGCCTTGATAACCCCTGGGGGATCTTCCTGAAGGGCAATATTGGTGTCGGACGCTTCAAACACAACAACGAAGATTCGAGCATCTACGGCCGCGCGTATAGCAATATGTTATCAAGCCAGGCAAATGGGAGGTTGACGTATTACACGGCCGATGTTGGTTACGATTTTCTCCGCGACGGCACCTACAAATTGGGCACTTTTCTCGGATGGACTTACTACGGCCAGAAGTCCGATACGGTAGGATGCCTACAGATCGCCTCCCCCACCCTTGCGTGCCTGGCGCCGGGCGATCGGAGGCTCATTGGCAGTCAAGACACTGACTGGAATGCACCTCGCGTCGGTCTCAGCGCCGAGGCCATGCTGCTCGAACGCTGGCGTTTAGGCGCCGACGTTGCCTATTTGCCGTGGACCGATTTCAATGGTCGCGATCATCATCTTCTTGATCCTAAAACTAGAGTCTA
The DNA here is from genome assembly GCF_023074055.1 of Bradyrhizobium sp. 141. Classification (GTDB taxonomy): domain Bacteria; phylum Pseudomonadota; class Alphaproteobacteria; order Rhizobiales; family Xanthobacteraceae; genus Bradyrhizobium. The sequence continues at coordinate 21,737 of NZ_JADPKR010000081.1, read as the reverse complement.
CTATCAGCGCGGAAACGGCGGTGCGGGCGTTCAGATCGAAACTATGTTATCCTACTTCCTCACCAATAATTTCAGCATCGGCGTTGGTGCGCGGTATTGGGCAATGTGGACCAAAAACGATAGCGACGTCACCAACTGCAGAGGCTGTATACCCGATCAGACCCATGCTCTTGCGAAGTACAGCATGGAGCGATGGGGAACGTTCTTCCAGGCCTCCTACAAGTTGAACTAAAGAGATGCGCCAGGCTCCTGCGGAAGTTAGGGGCTATGCACCCCGTTGGTGAGGGGTACGGATCCAGCTTGCTAGAGGCTGGCAGAGGCCAAGAATAAAGTCCCAATCTCCGGGCCAATCAACGCTGAAAGGTTGCGTCGTTTTATGAAGATGAAGGCAATGCCCAAAAACGAAAATGAAAGGTCTAGATGCCCGCACCGGAAGGCGTATGGGCAGACCGCTAAAATATCTTGATAGGCTGCATCATCAGCGCAGCCTTTATTGGTCTCGCGTGCCTCTCCAGGGTTTGAACCTCACCAGCCTTGTATGGCTTGACATCTGTGCCCCTCTGAATCGGGGTTTGTTTGCTATACCCTTAATTTCGTCTTGCCCTCGAGAGCTATTGTCGCTCACTGGCGAACACATCTCTCGTTCGAACTCAAAAAGGCGGAGCTTTCGTTTCGGCAGTGCAAGAAGGGCCCGTATGATCATGGCGTGCGCTCAACGCCAAGGTAGCCTTCCGCCGATGGGGATATGTCAGCGCGGCTCGTTGCCGCCCGCTTCATCGCCAAGTGCTCTTTGAGGATACCGGCTTGTCTTTCAAAATTCATCGCTCGCCACCTCCGCGGATATTGAACGTATTCAGGCAACAGACCGCTCAAAGCACTTGATCCTTACGGAGCGTCATATTGTAAGAATTTCAAAGTGGGTCGCGACGGTCTGACCGGCCGTACGTTCGATGCGGGCAGTAACAGTTTACGCAGCCGTCCTGCCCATTGATAGACATTTCGCCATGAGTCTTGGCCGATGTCTCTTGCGACAGGTGGGACAATGACGTCCAAGTCCGTTGACGTATGTGTAGTTGGCAGTGGCGCCAGTGGCTCAATCGTCGCCCACGAGATCGCCCGAAAAGGATTCCGGGTGCTCGTCCTCGAAGCAGGCCGGACGCTTCCCGCCGGTGCCTCACTGGCAACGGTTCGAAACGGCGTCGATGATGCCGCCCTGGCGCGCTCTCCTACCGGTACATTGAGGCCGTTGGGTCGACCCTGGACAGTCTCGGCGCTCGGCGGTGGGTTGACATTGTACGCAGGCATCGCATTCCGCTATCGCACCGTCGATTTCGACGCGAGAGCGCATGTCGCCGCGGACGCGCTCGATCCGGTCTGGCCTGTCGATTACGATATACTACGTCCCTACTACGAGGAGCTCGAACAGCGGATCGGGATAGCTAGACTAGCTGGTGCCGATCCGCTCGAGCCCCCCAGCGATCCCGCCGTGCTGCCGCCGCACAGATATAGCTTGCAGGGCGAACTGATCGCGACTGCGGGCGGACGTCTCGGCCGGCTGCCATTTCCCACCCCGCTGGCAATCAATTCTATCCCGTACCGCGGCCACGCGGCTTGTGACCGCTGCGGCCCCTGTAACGAACACCTCTGTCCAAGCGGCGCGCGGGCCGATGCGCGGTCCTCGTTCACTGACGTCTCCCTGCCGCCGGGCGCGCTGTCGATCGCCCCTGGCAGCAAAGCTGTACATATCGCGCTTGGTAGCCTTGGCCGCGCGGACTCCGTGGAATGGCTGGACGTGGTCACTCGGCACCGCGCCCGGGTCCGCGCCCGCTGCGTGGTGCTCGCTGGCAATGCGATTCAATCTGCCGCCTTGTTGCTACGCTCAGCGCAGCGAGCGGCGCCTAACGGCATCGGCAACGCCAGTGGCATGCTCGGGCGCGGCATCTGCTTCAAGGTCAGCGGCTACGTGTCTGGCACCGTCACGATCGACCGCGTGCCTTCGCATCCGCCCGGCGGGCCGTTCTCAACTGTTGCAATGACCGATCATTACCTCGACGCCGAGGCACCCTCCGGGCTAGGCGGACTTATTTACGAAGCTAGTCCGGCACAGCGGGAGGTCCGTGGCCGAAACGTCACGCTGAGAGTGCATTTCCTGGCGGCCGACCAACCTATGCGCAGCAACGCGGTTCGACTAGCTAACAGTTACGATCAGCTAGGCTTGTCCAACATCATTCTCGAATACCGGACTCATCCACTGGACAAACGGCGATTAGGTTATTTGTCCCGGCGCGCGTCGGACCTGCTTGCTGCGGCGGGCGTGAAAAAGATCGCTTACGAGGAGTCCATGTATCAGTTCGGTAGCGGTCATCTGCATGGTGGCTGTCGAGCGGGGAATGATCCAAGGGAGTCCGTGGTCGACCGCTGGGGTCGCGTGCACGACATCGACAATCTCTACGTCGCGGACGGCGGGTTCTTCCCGTATCCCGGAGGGGTCAACCCGACCTTCACCATTCAGGCGAATGCGCTGCGGATCGCGCGCAGAATCATCACGCAACTGGCCTGATCGGCTGAGACTGGAGAATTCTTATGTTCAGCACGCCCCATGCCACGTTGGCGGTGACGGATACGCACAAATCGGCACTGCGCCGTGCCTTACGGGTTACCGCGTCAGAGAAATGGGATCTCAATCGGCGTTTTCCCCTCGTGATGAGCCGTGCCTCCGGCGCGCATGTCTGGGATGTCGACGGAAGACGATACGTGGATCTCACCTCCTGTAGTGGAGCTGCACCGCTCGGAGCCGGATATGAACCGGTCGTCGATCATGTCGTCTCAGAGCTGCGCCGCACCGGCGGCATCCTGCCCGGGCCATTGTCCGTGCACCGGATCGAGCTGGCCGAACGGCTCGCGGAGATATTCCCACGAGCGCAACGCTCGTTGTTTTTCCGCACCGGCTCCTGCGCTACGACCGCCGCAATCCGCCTAGCTCGCGCGCACATGGGTACGAATCTGGTGCTTACCAGCGGGTATCACGGTTGGCACGACTGGCACTTGCAGGACCGTCCCGCGATGGGGCTACCCGACCGGGACCGGGACAGTGTCGACTTCCGCTACGATCTCGACCTATTCGAGAAACTTTCCGGTGAGCAGCGCGTCGCCGCGGTAATCATCACACCCGAGGTCAACTTCTTCCCACCCGAATATCACCGGGAATTGCAAAATCTCGTCCACCGGCGCGGCGCCCTGCTTATCCTGGACGAGGTTATGACAGGATTCCGCTACGGCCTCGGCGGCTATCACACCGCGGTCGGGCTTGCACCCGACCTGATCACACTTAGCAAGGGACTGGCCAACGGCATGGCACTTTCGGCGGTCGCAGGGCGAGCGGAGGTGCTCAACGCCGCCGAGAAGACCTACCTGGGCAACACCTATCAACGCGAGATCACCCCATTTGCGGCAGCGCTGAGCACCCTGGACGCCCTGCGCAACGGCGCCGCGCTCGCCCGGATGCGACAGGTTGGCATGCAAATTATCAACGGTCTCAACGGGGTCTTCGCTAGCCAACAGGTGCGGGCTCGCGCGTTCGCATGGCCCACGATGTTCGACGTCGTGTTTGCCAACGCCGATCTTGGTTTCGCGTTCTTCCAGGAGATGTGGTCGCGCGGCTTCCTTATGCAGTACGGTGGCCGTTTCATGCCGTCTGCCGCGCTGTCCGATGCAGACGTGCAGGCCGCGATTGAAGCCGCCGGGCAGGCGTTGCCGGCGGCTCTGGTCCGACTAGAGAGTACTGGCCGCGATACGGACCTGATGGCCGCGGCGGTGCGGTTTGCTGGTGATCACTTCCTCGCAACCGCGGATTCGGTCCGGCGTTGGTTCACCGAGCCGAGCCATCCATGAACACGAGAAGTCGAATAGGGGACACCGCCATGCCCGAGGCCGCCGCGTTCTCCACCTCGCCGGTTCTGCTCGGGGGCGATAACCGGTCCGGCACGACCTTGCTGAGCGTCGTGCTGGATTCGCATCGCGATCTGGTCGTTGGGCCGGAGATCGATTTCCTAGAACCGCCGAACCTCGGCCCGCATGTCCTGGACGCGACCGACTTGCTCGCTGCTAATGACCCACGGGTCACCGGCATTGTCAAAAGCGCAATCGACCCGTTCTGGTATGACGGCGCGCACTTCGTAGTGCAATGCCTGCGGTTCGGCTTGAACTTCGACGACGTGCGTAGACTCGTCACGAACGTGATGAAGGAGTTAGCGAGCGACATCGTTTCGTTCACCGACAGATGCAGTCTGATCAACGAGATTGGTGAGTTCCGCAGAGCGCAAACCGGAGCCAAGCGATGGGGCCTGAAGCTGCAACGCAAGATCGCCCAAATCGACGTCTTCGCTGGTCTGTGGCCAGATGCGCATTTCGTGCACATCGTACGCGATGGTCGCGACCTAGCGGCCTCGCATTTGAGAACCGTACCGGAGTGGGGTTACCGGACCGTAGCTGAAGCCGCGCACGGCTGGCGCGAGATTGTATCTCAGCCGCATCGCCTCGCGCCGCCAGAGCGCTATCTTGAGGTTCGCTATGAAGATCTGGTGACGAGTCCCCGCTCCAGCCTTATGCGAGTTCTGAATCACTTGCACCTGCCCTGGGACGGGGCCGTGCTGCGACACGCCGAATGTGAGCACGCATTGTTCGAACGGCCCTACGGCCACCCGGCGGCCGAGTCCACGGGCAAGCCTTTGCACGCCGGTCGCCTTGGTCGCCACACGCAGGATTTGACGCCCGCGCAGATCGCGGAGTTCGAGGGCATCGCCGGCAGTGAATTGGCCCGATTGGGCTATTTGTCGGCCTCGAGCCTGGTCATCGACGCGTGAATCCCGCTGAGATCTCCACAACAGCTCGTGGATTGCCACGCAGCTATTTGGCACTGCTCGCCGGGCGTACGGTGTCGGAATTGGGTTCCGAAGTGACCGTGCTGGCGCTACCGCTGACGGCAATCACTCTGCTGGAGGCCGGCCCGGCACAGACCGGGCTACTGCTTGCCTGCGGCCGGGCGCCGAACCTGATGATCGGCCTGTTCGCCGGGGTGCTCGTGGACCGCCTCCCACACCGATGCATCCTGCTGACCGCCAATTTGGTGATGGCGGTGACGCTCGCAACGATTCCGATTCTCGCCAGCCTTGGGCAACTCGGAATGTTCCTGCTATATATGGCGACCACGCTTGTCGGGACGGCCGCAGTTATCGCCGACTTGGCCTATTTGGCATGTGTGCCGACGGTCGTGGATCGGGCTCGACTCGTCAGGGCGCAGAGTTCCTGGCAGCTCAGCAGATCTGGCGTTGTGGCAGTCGGTCCATTCCTCGCAGGCTGGCTAGTCAGCGCGTTCTCCGCGCCGTTCGCAATTCTCGCCGACTCGGCCTCTTTCGTGCTCGCGACCGCGTTGCTGCTACTGGTGCCAATGCGGGCGGCTGAGCCACCGCCCGCTGGATCAGGTTCGGTACTCGGTCAGATCACGGAAGGACTGACGACGGTGTTTGGCAACCCAATTCTGCGTGCTGTCACGTTGGCCACCGGCAGCTTCATCTTCTGCTACAACGCTTACTCCGCTGTCTTTCTGCTCTATTTGACGAAGCATCTAGCTTTGGACGGCTGGACGACAGGGGTAGTACTCAGCATCGGCGCCCTCGGTGGTGTGGTGGGTGCGCTCACCGCATCGTGGGCCGGCCGCACGATAGGCCTTGGGCCTGTGTTGATGGTCGCCCTGGCGCTCAGCGCCGCAGGCATGACTCTGACAGCGCTTCTCACGCAGCCGCGATGGGCGGCAATCGTGTGCGTGGCGCTTTCGCAGTTCGTGCTGTGGTTCGGTCAGGAGATCTACAACGTACACCAGGTCCTCGTTCGATACGCGCTAGCTCCGGACCGGGTGCAGGGTCGTGTCAACGCGAGCATCCGAAGCGTAGTGTGGGGGCTTGCACCACTAGGTGCACTGCTTGGCGGTGTGGTCGGCGCCGGGCCTGGCCTGTGCACTACGCTATTGGCCAGCAGCGTGCTGGGCGCGGCCTCCGTGCTGTGGATCTGGCGATCGCCCCTACGTCATAAGCACAGCTTGCATCTCTGATCGCTACGGATTGGCAGACAGGGCTGTGTATGAAGATCCCCGAGCTCGGCGATCGCGAGCTACGGCGGCCTGACGTTGTGGCGGATCAACGTAAACTTCGTCGCGGACGGTCTTCCTTCTTTGTGGCGCTCTGGCGGCCACGCCTTGGCACTATGATGCCGTTGAGGTGAGGCCGTTCACACCATCAAGGATGAGGAGATCGACCCTGGCGAGGCTTTTCATGCGCGCGGCGATGCGACCGTCACCCTTAACCAGGGACAGCTCATCGATCAGGGGCGGCAGCCGAGTGTGACGATTTTGGCTAGAGTTTTTCGCACCAATTCCCGGCTGTGGAGGCCTCGTGTAGATCCTTCTTCATGTTGGCCACCGAGACTTGCAAGTATGTGGGCCAGGTCCAAGCGAATTGCCTAGTGAGAATCGGAAACTCTATCGCGCAGGCGGCGACTTAACTCACGGAAGCGAATCATAAGCTGCCGCCGGTTCGACCACCCGATCAGGGCTCTTGTTTCAACAAGAGCTCTTTAGTTCTTTCACTACAACGGGCTGATTGGGGCGAAATGTATTTTCCCGGAGCAAAGTGGAGTGTCTTTTGAGCGCCATTTGGTCTCGCTGATCATCAGGTTGCGCTGTGTCGACCGCTGCGCGATAGGCATCTCATGCCAGTCTCAAGGTTGCAAGAAAGCGGCTCAGTGCTGCCTGCGGCGCAGAACTGCTCTTGGATTATATCGTTACGAAACGCAATACCGTTCCATCACTCGGAGAGCGGCTATCTCGGAGCGAGGCGCGCGTCGGGCAGGACGGCTTTCTCGGGCCCAGCAGGTTGCGCGCAGCCGCGGACGACGTGCACGGGAAGCAATGACTCGCGAGGCGGACAAGCCCTCTCTGGTGGGAACGGAGTGAAATTGACCCGTGAGGGCGCGCCCTCTTTGCCGTCGAGCACCTGAAACCCCCTCGCCGTCGGCCCTCACGGTACGCTCCTTGCGCTCTCCAAGCGACGCGAGCGTCGATCCAGCGGCTGCGCGAGGATTCAGCGCCGATCGCCTCTGTCGCCCGGACTTTCGAGTCGAGAATTTCGTCCGAACGCGCCATAAATCATGGTGGAGAGTGCTACACCGTAGTGTCCACCGCAAAAAGCCATCGGTTCACGAAACCTCTGATTTTGAAGGATTTTTCGTCGCTGAAAATCGGTGGCGGAGAGAGTGGGACTCCCTCCCCCGATCCCGCGAATACACTAAAACCGCCTAAAAACAAGGATGCAAAAAACCGGTCGAGTTTTGTGACCACCGCTGTGTACCACCGGATCGGCCCGGCAGGCCATCAACCTCAGGCGATTTGGAGGCGTCAGTGGGGCAGGCGTGCTTCCCTCCTCTCGTCGATTCTCGCCCGGACGCTGACCTGTGCGGGGCGGCGCCGCGTTCGGCGAATTCTGCGGTGGGTCTCATAGCGACGGCTGACCCGTCCGGGCGCCGGGCGGCCCCAGGTCGTCCCATACCAAGGATTCGGCAGCGACGCCTGGAACGGCGACCGGGTACGGGGCGATCGACCTCAATGGTGTGGACGAGCCGGATCGAAAAGAGGCTGCGGACCATCTCGGTTCTCCGCCGGAGGAGCGCATGATCGTCGTCAGCGTCGCCGGGATCGACGGCGATGCCGCCCCGGGCCTGGGAGAGCGTTTCCGAAATTCCACAGGATTGGATCGAGATCGGAGACGTCGGCGATCTGCCGGCGGGTGCGTCGCGGGCGACGACCTCGGCGTGACGGGCAAGCGATTCCAGCTGTGAGCCCGCCGTCCCGGCGGGCCGCCGCGCCCTCCGGAGAGGGACGACCCGACGTCGTCATCCTATGACCACATGCACGCGTCACGATGCCGACCTGGGTTCCAGAAGGCTCAAAGGCAACGATGCAGAGAAGGTACTTCTTTCATATCCGGGACGGCGGCTTCGTGTCGGTGGACGACGAGGGAATGGAATTCGCGACGCCGCGCGAAGCGGACGCCTACGGCGCGCGCGTCGCCGTCGAGATCGGCACCGATGACCGGGATTACGACGACACCGAACTATCGGTGGTCGACGCGCGTGGCAACGAAATCGCCCGCCATCGGATTCACCGGCAGTTGCGGCATTGATGGCTCATGACGATCTGGACATGAAGGCCTGAAGTTGGGCATGGCTGCCCTTTGGCGAGCGCTTCGGCAATGCCTCGGGCTCCTGGTCGCGGGAGGCAAGTCGGTGAATGGGCCTAGCGCTAGGTCCCCCGCGGCTGCCGGACCCCGATCGAGACGTTCCGTGCCGCCCCGGCGTAGCACTTGTCGCAAAGCGACCTCATTTGAGGGAAACGGAAAGATTAAGCGCCGGAGCGCCGCACAATGCATCCTGGATCGCGGCCTGGAGCGCAGCCCCGCCTTGGGGGCTTTTGGGGGCTTGGGGGCGGAACCACGCCGGCCAGGCATTTTCGGGGCCCGAAGCACCAACGAGACCGCGCCGGTGTCGTTCCTCACCGGGCGGAATCTCCCGGATTTCCGAATGCAGAAGCCGACGGCGTCGCAGCCGCCCGCATCCCGCGCCAGCGTCCGACAACTACTTCGTCGGGGGGCGCAGCGGACTGTCTGCCCACTTGCGGGCCGTCGGGTTGCACAGCGGGTCGGGTACAAACGTAGCGCGACCGCCGCTCGTCGATCTTGTCGGGCACGGCAACCATCGGCTTGCCGCAGACCGGACACGCCTTCCTGATCGAAAAAAGCACCGCCATCGGATCTCCCCCGCACCGCAACTCTAATTCCAGCGACCGCGCCGACTCAAGCGGATGCCGAAACTTTTTCCGGCGGCACCGCGTCTTGACTCCCCGGGTAAGGACGTACTCAACTTTGGGCAGTGATCGTGGGAGTGCGTCATGGAGCAGGAGTTCTATCGGGGTCTCGCGCACCGGGTTCGAGCCCTTGCCGAGACTGCCGACCCGTTCACTCGGCGTCGTCTGCTGGACCTCGCCAAGCGGTACGACGCAAAGGGCGAGCCCTTGCGGTCCGGAGGGGCCGAACGCCCGCTGCCGGTGCCACGCATCACGCCGCCGGCGTCGGTCTTCACCGGGCCCGGCGAGGCCTGACAGCCCGATTAGGACTTACGCGGGCCATCCAAAGGCCCTCTCTCCCAGCTCGCCGTATCTCAGGTGCGAGCGCAACGCCCTGCGCAAGCGAAAGGCGGCAGACCGCTGTCGAAGGCGTTCGATGAAAGAGCCAAGAGATCCGCGCGGAAAGGTCAACCTTTAAGGTCGAACTGGCTGCGCAGGCCGCGATCGCCGCGATCATGTCGGTGCGACCCGCATCTTGCGGTCCGTGCGTCATGATCGTGACCTTCCAGGTATCCTCGTGCGGCACGACCGAGATGGCGAGATCCGTCGGCAACTCGCTGATATCCTCCATTTCCAGCCTGATCGCGGCCTCGAGTTCTTCCCGGGTTTTTGCCGGCTTCTTCAAGCGTCGGCCGTTTTCTGGCTGGCTAAGCGTGATGGGCCTATGCGCGAGCGCATGTTTGGGGCGATCATCGTCATCGACAACAACTCCTTTCTAGGCAGCCCAAGGCCGCCCTCGTTTCCTTCGCTGTCTGATAACCCCTCTCGCCGCTGCATGCTCCAGCGCCGCCGGCGAAATCGGGAGCTGACAAAGGATGCATCTGTTCGATTCCTCATTATGGAGCGCAATTGAATTGTGAACTGCTAAGCGCCACCGCGCAGACTGCAGCAGCCGCCTCGGACCCGCACGGGGCGAGCGCCGACAGGTCCAGCCGCGCAGACCGCCTCGTCTGAGAGACCGCAACCTCCCGCCGTTGCACGAACATCGCGCGCGGGCCCGGCGGGTCAGCCGTCGAGTAGGGTGCCGATGAGCTGCAGCAGCGCCTGGTGTTCCGGGCCACTGGCCCCATTGCGCAGGAATTTGCCGATCTCCGTATAGGACGACCGGCCGCCAGAGCTGACGTTCGGCCGGTGCTTCACGGCCGGCATCTGCGACGCCGGGGCGCGCGCCAAGAGCCAGACATCGCCATTGCTGCTTTCGTAGATCACGCGTTCGGACATGTCGATTAATCGATCCGGCGGCATTCCGTTCCCGATTGCAGATGGCGCGCGCGTGCCCTAGCATCCGCAGCAAAAGCGCCTCCCCCGCGGACCGCTGGGTGAATTGCCGGCCATGGAAACGAGGTGCCGAAGCCGCGCAAGGAAGTCGAGGAAAGGGCCGACGATGTCGTCCGAGCAACCTGATCCGGAGCTGTCCGAGACCGCCCAGCAGATCAACGATCAGTTCGACTCGGCAGAACTCTCGAAGGGCCATCGAGACGGAAGAATTCAAGTAGTTCCTCGATTACATCCCCATTGCCCTAGTCGTCTCGAAATTCTTTCGCGGCGATCAGCGCATCTGCTACGCGAACAAAGCATTCGAAACTCTCCTGGACCGGGACACGGATTGCGCGGGCAAGGGCTGGTCGATCCTGGCCGGATTCAAGGACGAAAACGATTCGAAGGTCACGCTGGACCTGGCAATGCTGCGAAGCGGAGAAGAGTTTCTCGGCACCTTTCGTGCGGAGCATCCAAAACCGCTTGTCGTCGAGGCCTTGTCCGGTCTCATTCAGAACGAGGACGGGAGCGAAAATTATCGCATAGTCGCGCTGATCGACATAATCGACCGGGCGCGCGCGGAGCGCGAGGAGTATGCGCGCCGGATTCGCGACAAGGACACCCTGCTGCGGGAGCTGCAGCATCGCGTGAAGAACAATCTGCAACTGATCGTCGCGCTCATACGGCTCGAAGCGCGCAACGAAAGGCGGGGCGAAAAGGTCAACCTGCAGACGCTTGCCGGCCGCATCGAATCCTTGCACCTCCTTTACCAGGCGCTTTCCAGCGACGGCGCGGGAGACGAAGTCGATCTCGGCCACTATTTGAGCCAGATCGCGGCCGCCGTGATGAACACCTGCGCCGTCGAGGGAATTCGGCTCGATCAGAACACGGACTACGCGCCGGTCTCGGTCAACACCGCGCTGTCTGTGGGACTTGTCGCGAACGAGCTTCTGACCAACTCCTTCAAACATGCCGTCGCCGCGACCGCGGCGTGATCACGGTCGAATGCGTGCGCCACAGCGAGGACCGGTATCGTGTCGTCATCGCCGACGACGGCGTCGGTCTGCCCGAAGGCGGCGTCTGGCCGGTTCCGGGAAAGATCGGCGCGCTTATCGTCCAGACTCTGAGAGAAAGCGGAAAAACGGACCTCGACGTCCAAACCGCGCCAGGCCGGGGCGTTCGGGTGACGATGAACGTCGATCGAAAGGCGGCCGCGCGAAGTCGTCCTTGAGGAAGACTGTGCATCCGCGACAGCGGTTCGTACCTCACGCGCAACCAATCATCGCGTTTTGCTTTTGATGGACGCCGGCGGGGCGGGGGCAAATCAGAACTCCATCCGAGAGCATGATGATCGAGATCCGTCTCGGACTGGCGGTCATCAGCCTCTCCGCTCTGTCGGATCGAACCTCGTCGTCGCGTGACGCACAGCCAGAGCAGCTTGAGAACGGCTAGTCCGTCGTTGGGCCCTGATCGCCTCCCGAACTCGCCGCTGGTGCCGTTACCGCCTGATCTGCGGTCTCGGGCGCCGGCTGCGCAGACGAGTTCGTTTGGACCGCCTGCTCCCGCCGACCGCGGACGACCGACCCTCCGCCGCTTCAACGGCATCCAATTCGCGTCGCAGCTCGGCCGCCGTCTTCTCGAATCTTTCCCGATCGGCGTCGGTATTCATCGCCGGCGCGAAACGCTGCGCGCGGGCGATCTGCTCGAGTAGGAACTGCTTGCTCCGAGCCATGGCGTCATCTGGGTCGATACCCTGTCCCGTCGACCAATGCGCGAAGCGCGATTTCGTTGCCGTGGCAAAGGCTCGATTGCTTGCCCGTGGGGACAGCCGTTCCGGATCCGCCGATGGGTGACTTGGGCGATGCCACTGTGATCCGGAGGTCGGCGGTTTCGGACGCTGACGGACAAATCCGCGCGCTCTCCTCGCCGCAATGAGCTACGGCTTCGTCCAGGAGCGTTCTGAACGGGGCCGCTAGGCAGAGTAGGAAGCCTTCGCCCGCGCCCGTTCACGGGCCTCGCGGGCACGTTCGCGACGTTCGCGACGCCGCCTCGCCCGCTCGGCCGGCTGCGGCAGCGACGGCAGCGGCGCGTCTACGGCTGATACCGCCTCTATCGCCTGGTCGGCGACCGGGCGCGCCTCCATGAACTCCAGCACCGTCCGCCCCTTGACGGTGATCTTCCAGCCGCCATTTTCGCGCGCGACCAGGCCTTGCGAAAAGATGTCCAGGTCCGGCACGCGCGCGGCCAGCCGCTTGGTGCGATCGGCCTAGTCCCGACCGCCGGTCGCCAGGATCGCCATGTCGCGCTTGAGGTCGTCCATCACGGCAAATCCGTCCGGGTAGCTCACCAGGATCTTCAGCACCGTGACCTGAAAATTCACCCCCGCCTCCTCTCCGGTCAGCGCCACATGGTCGGCGCTTGCACGAGAGCTTGACGTCCGACCTGCTTGAGACCTTCGGGAGATATCAGTAACAGACGATGTCCGTTTCGCTTGTGAAGTAGTTCACAGATTGCAGCAGAAAAGCCAACTAGTTTTAAGGACAGCGCTGCGCGCACTGTCCCTTTGGGTGTTCTTTGCATCCCTCATCTAAGTCCCGTCAGAATAGATGGCCGGGATGTAATGCCCCGGTCAGGGGAATGGCGACGTCCCGGAGCGAAGATACTCCGCTCCGGCGACGTTTTGGAATGTTGCCTCGGGGCCACCTCACCCCGTGAAGCAAAAAAGGAATGAATTAGCATTCGTCAAAGGAAGACGACGATGATTGACGACCAGTTGGCGCGTGCACATCGCAACAATATTCAACGCTATCGCCACTTATTGCAAACAAGCTTGACCGAGTTTGAGCGCCAGTTTGTCGAAAGGCGCTTGAGCGAAGAGCAATCGAAGCTGGAGACGCTGGTCAGCTCGTGCTCAAGCAAAGTGCACCGCGACCAATCAGATAGCCTGGATACCTGCGACAGCTTCGGCATTCCGTGCCGACACGGCTAGCCGGAGCACCACGGGACACTGCCCAACCACTTGCGCTCGCTCTCTGGTTGCGGTTGGATCATGGTTTTAGGACTGTTGATCCAATGGCCGTCCATTTGATTGTGGCGAAGATTCTCAGAGACGAGCTTGCTTTGCGGGGCATTCGATCCTTAACCGCGGAAGAGGCGATTGCTACTCGCATCTTTGAGCGGATCACTGAGCTCGAGCTGGAGCTTGCCGTGCGGGATTTCAACATCCCCACGAGCGGCGACGACGGACCAACGTGACGAGCCGGTCGTTACGTCCGTTTGCGATCCACTGCGAGCGAGGCTGGATAACGTACGCAGCGTCTTACGCGGCCTCTCGCCCCACTGAATTGTCGCGGTCCGTTCAATGTCCTCCTAGTCTCTATAGTCAGGCGAAGACATTCACGCTACTGATTGAATCGCCTGCACGCACACGCGGTGTTGACGCTCGCTTCGCCAGAGAGCTCTAGAACTGCTCGCCGATTAACGTGATGCGTTGCAGCGGGCTATCTGCTTGCTGCACTGCGTCTACGTTCCGAACACATTCCAGAAACATCGGTATGAAATCACCTCTCAGCATATGAATCCCAGATGTGCCGGAACGCGCCTTATGAGTTTGCATTGTTTCTCTGTTTTGTGATTTGTAGCGAGGTCGATCATGCGTCCGCTTTCTGGAATGATTGTGATTGCAATGGTCTCCGCTTGGTCGGGGCTTCACGCGACCCCTGCTGTTGGGCAAACATTTAATGAGAGATGGTCTATCATTCCAAAGGCTCACGCGGAGCCCGCTCCTGAAGGACTCGACCAGATAAAGAAGGATGAGCCGCAAGCGCAACCTCCGGACGGACAAGAGGCCTTGAAAGATCGTTCAGGCGGTCAATCTTTCAATCGAGCCATTTCCGGAAAAGCCTCGTACTATTCGTATGCCAAAGGGAAGACAGCGAGCGGTTCATCGTTTGATCGGAATCTACTAACCGCGGCGCACCGCCGTCTGCCGTTCGGCACGAGAGTCCGCGTCATTGATCTTGAGACGAGTAAGTCGGTGGTGGTTCGAATCACCGATCGCGGACCATGGGTCCGTGGCCGCGTCCTCGACCTCTCGCTCGCCGCCGCGCGCAGCTTGGGGATTACGGATCGTGGCGTGGCTCAGGTTCGTGCTGAGGTGTTGTAGCGGACGTCCATGGCCCTGCGAAAACACGCAACCGCCGTCCGCACGCCCTTGCGTCAATGGTCCGGCTTTTGGCCTGAAACGAATCTGCCGTGCCTCTAAAGAACCCTGACGCTATCGCGGCCCTCGTATCGGCCCTCAGGCTCGTCTACGGAGACGAAGTCGCGCGAACCATGCTCCTTGAAGGTATGAGCCTTGCCACGCTGCTGGACGCGATGTTCTCCGCGCCGATAGCACATCGCGATGCCGTTCGATACGTCGCGACTGCCTTAGATGACTTCGCCGTTACACCAGAACTTGGCCCGGTCTGGCACCTTCGCTACCTGTATGATGACGAGCCCGGCTCATTTCGCGTCCTCGATATGGAGATAGCCACGCCGGCCGGTACGCTGTCCAGCAACGACCTTTGGCTTCGGCTGCCCGTCTAACAAGCTCGCAACCTCTGCAATGTGGCCCGTGCTGTCGACGATTAGCGAGCGCCCCGTGCGGTCCTTGACGGCCTTGTAGGTCTTGATCTTACCGGCCGGTAGTTCCTTGATCTGCGAGGAGCTCGCGGCGCGTAGCTTAGCGATAATGTCGTCCGACGTCAGGTTGCCGGAGAATTTCCCGGACAAGGACGACGTCGTCAGCGCCATCTTCCCCCGAGCAAATCTTCCAGGCTATCGGGAGACTCCGCAAGGAGGCCAGAGACGAGATTGACCGGCTTATTCGGTTTCTGGACGCGACCGAAAACCATATGCAACTGGAGCCCGACGACGAAGGCGACGACAGCGAGCTTGACGATCCGGCAGAGGATGATCCAGCTTCTCGCCGTAACCATGCGCCCTCAGGCTGGCGAGCTACGCGCTGAGGGCGAGCATGTGCCTCGCAATGCTCGGCAAGCGTCTGGATCGGCTTTGAGCCTGTAGCCGAATGAATACGCCGCCGGGATCGAAATACATTGTCCCGGCGGCGATCAGTCCAGCCCCGAGAGGGAACTAACAAAATCCCGGATACTCATCTTGCTTGCACGGACCGTGCCAAGTTTATTTTGGTGTTCCGGATGATCGATACCCTTTGTTCCCCGGCGGCCCCTTCTTCGGGAACAATTGGCAATCGAGCTCATTGAGGGATGGCTCCGGCGCCGTTCCCCAAGTAGCGGACGGCCTCAGCCTGCCTTGCCCACGGCTGAGGTCGTTTCCCTGCACCATCGGGAGCCCGATAAGAAGAATTGCGGCAGACTGTCCAAGAGGATATCGAAGGCCAGCGCGCGCTCATCAAGAAGCTCCGCAGGAAGATGAACTAAAGGCCGCCTCCCATGGCGGCCTATTTCGTTGTGTGCCGAGCATGTTCGACAGCTTGGAGGTGAAAGTCTTCTGCCCAGCCTGATGGCGGCGAAGGGTTAGCGAAGCGCAAGGGCGTTGCCGCGAGTCAGGGTCTGAAGGAAGCGTGGAGCAAAGCCGCGAACCGATGGACAAGAACCGGATAAAAGAGGCCCGCCCGGCCGGACGAGCGAGCAACGGATCGCGAAGTCCACGGTCATCAACGGCCGGGGTGGTAAATCCGGCGGGTGCGCGGTGAAGGCGGTCGAACTTACCTCGGGAGATCTGTGGCGTTGTCCGGTCCTGCCGGACTGAACCCGCCGTGAGGCGTGTTGAGCGCGGTGCAGAAGTCAGCAGAGGGCATAGTAGGCGGAACGAGTTTCGCTGAAGGCCTGAACGCTGGAAGTGACGAGTAGATGAAGCGACATAGCATCGGCATGCGGCTGAATTCCGGGCATCCGGCCTCCGTTTGGAGAAAGGGTGAAACTCGGACTGGCGCTGATCGGAGGAGTCGAAGCCGAGGCCACGGTTGCTGATATCCAAACTACAGCGGCAATAGAACAACTCTTGCCGCTTAATCCAGCGAACCGCCGGATACGGACCCGTATGTCCGGTGGTGTGGGAGGGGCGGAGCCGCGAGGCTCCCCCCTATCCCGATTATGCGCGCGCGCTCAACGACATCGTGCTGATGGTGCGCTCAGACTCTTGGGAGGCCGGAACGTCATCCACAGCCTCCGGCCTACGGCGCCGCTCCGTGACACCGGTCCGTATTTGCCCTACTTCGCTATTTCTCGGAGTAAGAGCGCACCGTCTGCAATAGGTTGAATGCCAGGGATTGGGTCGTGCCGGCGCCGTGGGTGACCTCATGCTTTGAGCACGATCTTAAATCGGCGTCATACACAACTGATGCCGCCTTCGGGCGGCCTCTTTGTTTAACATCGACTGCGAATGAATCGACTTTTTGCTAGCTTTTCCTTCACGACGGCTTCAGACTTCGGCTCATTAAGAACTCAGCTCTTTCGGGGGACATTGCAATGGCAAAACCTGCCGTTTCCCGTGATGCCTTTCGTGGGTTGTTCGCCTTCTATGCTGCGAAGGCTCATCACGACCACAAACACGAGGGCGAACATTGCCTTTTGAAGCTGTTCGGATCTGCGGAAGACATTCCTGAAAGCCTATTGCAGCAATGGTCGGACAAAGTTGACCTGCTCGGCTTCGAAACCGTTGGTCGCATAATGGAGCCGCGCGCCCATCAAATCACGGATGGCAACGCGCGTTACGACCATGCCAGCGACTTTCTCCACGCGCTCTTGAGAGACCTCGGGCAAAAAGTGCAGTGATCAAAACCGCCGATCTAATGTTGCGGCAGTCGTCAAACGCGCAGATTTTCTGCGCTGCTCTTGCCGCGCTTCCGATCAAGTTGAACTTCATAAGAGACCTTTTGGCCCTCAGCCAAGCCCGATAAGCCGGCGCGCTCCACCGCGCTAATATGCACGAAAACATCCTGGCCGCCGTCATCGGGCTGGATGAAGCCGAATCCTTTGGTCGCGTTAAACCACTTCACAATGCCTGTCGCCACGTCCGCCTCCCGGTTAACAATGACAGCAGCCTAGGTCGACCGCCTTGGGCCTGACAAGCAAAAAAAACCCCAGCGCGCGAACGCCGGGGGTGTTTCCGAAGCAATCAGCTGGCCTAAGCAATGAGCGAACGATTACCTGCGACAGCTTCGGCATTCCATGCCGAGAGGGCTAGCCGGAGCACCGCGGGAAACCGCCTAACCACTTGCGCTCACCCTCCGGTTGCGGTTGGATTCGTTTTAGGACTATTGATCCAATGGCCATCCAATTAATTGTGGCGAAGGTTCTCAGAGACGAGCTTGCTTTGCGGGGCATTCGATCCTTAACCGCGGAAGAGTCGGAGGCGATTGCTGCTCGCATCTTTGAGCGGATCACTGAGCTCGAGCTGGAGCTTGCCGCCCGGGATTTCAACATCCCAACGAGCGGCGGCGACGGCCCACCGGACGCCTTCGAGATCATACGAATGGCCTCAGCACCTCGCGCCCGCCTCCTCTGGCGCCGGTCTTGCTGCAGTTCGCCCAAAGGCAGGCCCCACAGTGGGGTCTGTTTCAGATTGAGGCGATCACATGCAGCCCACGTTTCGTTTCGATGCGACCGCGTCCTCCGGGCGTCGATCTCTATGTTGGAGAGTCGAGTTCTATCGGATACTTGCGATCTCAGGAGCAAGGACCGCGGGCTTTTAGCTGTGGGGCTGATGTAAACAGCGGCGAGAGTGCGTCGTTGCTGTTCTTGGTTGACCTTGGAATTCCGTCCGAATCATCCGACGCTGTCTCGCGCTTGACCGCGAAGATCACGGTTCGCCCGGTTTCGAGAACCGACCGGATAACTTTTTCAAGTTCGGCAGACTGCAGGATGGTCGTGCCAACCCAGGAGTTGGTGACGAGCGAGATGAATTCAGTGTTGGAGAGCCGTCGTCCGACATTGTCGAACCCAATAACGTTGCCGCCCTTCGGCCCCTTGAACCGTCCGTTCGTATGCAAGCTCTTCCAAAGGTCAAGCGGAAGATAGATTCCCTTGAACAAGCCCTCGTCGTTCGGATTGAACACGACGCGTGGACAGAATTTCAGGAAGAACGGATTGTTGCAAAGGCGGTAGCCCTCGGGCGCGCGGTCGGCGCCGCACTTGGCGAGTTCGGCCAGCAACACGTCCATGCGCTGGATTTCTTGCGTGAATTGATCGCCGTCCCGCCAGCGGAATTCGGGGCCGTCCTTGGCCTGTTCCATCGCCTTGTATTGCACCAGCACGAAGGCGCCGTAGGTCTCGTTGTAGCAGATAAGGTCGGCGCCGGTCTGTTCTTCCAGGGGCGTCCGGTTCGCCATGATCACCGTGAGTGCCTGACGGCGATCGGTCGGATTCACAAAGATCATGGCCGCGACCTTGGAAGCATCGCGGATGGCGTTGAATCCGGGCAAGGATGTGAAATCCTTGATGATCATCACGTCTTCGCGGACGCGTGCGCCCGGCAAGCCTTCGAGGAACGAAGCCGGTCTTCCAGGCGTCGGCGACCAAGAGAGCATTTCAGCCCGCGGCACCCCTGCGATCGCAAGTGCAAGTCCCAGGGATTCCTTTTGCACGGCAAGATTTTCTCTTTCTTTCCATCTCAGACCCGGGATGGCCCGGGCGCGGTTCTCCGAAAACCGCGCCAGCCTTGCGGCCAGGTTGGGATCGCGCGCCGTCAACGCGTCCACCGCGGCCGCGAATGTCTTTGGCGGCAGCAATCCGCCGGTGCCGACGAAGGGGGGCCCTGAATCTTCCGGGAACGAGGCCGACAAGTTCTTCAAATGGAAGGGGCCGTTCCAATCTCTGCAACTCGGTCATGTTGAGCCGGGCCAACCCGGTCCCCGCCGACATGCCCTTTCGGCCGTCGGCGATGTGCGTGATCGCGCCCGTCGCGAAAGCACGCCAGCACGACCAACGTGTTGCTACCGTAGGAAAAGCTCGGCAGGGTTCGGCGACGTACCGCGTGGCGTCGTGCCGATTTTCTTCGGCGTAGCTCAGAATAATGTCACGCCGGCCCTCCGGAACATGGAGGACGTAAGCGGTTGCGGCAGGCATGAGAGTGGTCCTTCAGCCGGAAATTCGACGGGTGGAGGGGAGCCCGCCACAATTGGGTGGGCTGCAGCCCAGATCCGCATTTGGCTCTGCGTTTAATGAGCAGAAATAAGAACACTTGTCCCAAGGCGAGACGCTGGCTATGCGGCCGGGCGACATTTCAAATGCGTTCCCCAATGCCAGAAAGGCAAAAATAGCCGAATTTCTTTGCATTCAGACCGGAATCCTGAATCTTTATTGAAGTTTTTAGCAATAACATTGAATATGGACAGGCATAGAGCTTTCTTACCCAAGGTTTTCCGTGAATCGCGACCATCTCAGCCATGCCATCCGGGAGCGACTGAAACGGCTACCGTCGCCGTTCGACTCGCATTACGGGGTCGTTCCACTGCCGCCGCCCGAGGAGGGGATTGCGGTGGGTCCGGTCCTCGCACGGCTTAAGGGGGCGGACGCGGCCCTTGTCCGAATTGAGACACTCGCGGCGGAACTCAAGGACCCCTATTTCATCAGCCGCATATTGCCCCGGCGCGAGGCTGTAAGCAGTTCGTCGATCGAAGGGACGAACAGCACACTCGACGAACTGCTGTCAGTTGAGGAAAGCGAAGATTCCCCGCAGGGCGAAGCCGTCGCGCAAGTGCGCGACTACGCACTCGCGCTCGATAATTTTCTGCCCCGCGCGCGCAAAGAAAAGCTGAAATTGTTCACGACCGCTCTGACTCAGGATTTGCATCGTGCCGTTATGCGTGGCGATGCTGACTATAATGACAAGCCCGGAGATTTCCGAGAGCGGGTGGTGTGGATCGGCGGCAGAGGCGACATCGCGTATTCGACCTATAATCCAACGCCACCTGCCGATATCGCGGCCTGCCTCGAAGACACCGTGAAATACATGCGCTGCGAGGGGATGCAGGCGATGTACCAGAGCTTCATCGTGCGAATGTCAGTGGCGCATGCGCATTTCGAGGCGGTCCATCCATTCCGCGACGGCAACGGCCGCGTTGGGCGTCTGCTGTTACCGCTGATGATGGCGGCAGAGGGAATGATGCCGCTTTATCTCTCGCCCTACATCGAGGCCCACAAGACGGCTTATTACGACTCCCTCAAGGCAGCGCAGCAACGGCTGGAATGGCACGAAGCCGTGGGGTTCATGGCAGATGCAGTGGTCGGCACGACCGATGAGCTACTCAAGACGCGCGAGGCCTTGGCCACACTTGGCGCTATGTGGCGCGAACGTCGGAAATTCCGGCAGGGCTCTGCCAGCCTTCGCGCGCTCGATGTATTACCCCATTATCCAGTTCTAACCGTGAAGCGCCTGGCTAAGCTTCTCGACATCACTGTGCAGGCAGCTTCCCAAGCAGTGGAGCAGCTTGTCGAGCGCAAGATTCTCGTGGAGCGGACTGGCTATGCCCGCAACCGCGTATTCACTGCGCCTGATGCGCTGTCGATTATCAACCGCCCGTTCGGCGAAGACCCGATTCTTCCCGGCCCACCTTCATGACGATTATCAGTCCATGATCTGATGGTTCGTTTATACCAGACAGTGTAGCACAAACGTTCGCATGGTATTGTCTACATACCATTGCTGAGCCAGGGCGAATATGAGCGATTTCTCGAATTTCCGCGCCGTCTATAACGAGCTGACCGACGCTGTAACAAGCCCAAAATACCAATTCTTCAGAGACCATTTGGAGAATTTCCACCGCAACATCGACGAAACGCCAAGAGCGCACCGCGTCGTTTCCGACCGATTCTGCAAACAGCAGCAGAGCTGACTGACCCTAAATCGCCTCGGAATTCCCATCTTTGTCTTTTCCAGGAGGGCAATTCAGCAGCGCCTTCATGACCTAAATGAAGCGCTCGACCATGATCAGTGCGACAAAGCTGCCGCTCGCACTTAACAAGCCAGGTAGCGACCGACTGGCAGCGATGTGGGAGACAATTTTCCTCTATGCTTCTAGCAAAATAGGAAAGCTCACGTCTGAGCAGGCGCTCGCAACCGGCAAGAAGCCGGATATCAGGTTTAGCTTTCTGGGTGAAGCTGCAGTGGGGTTGATCGCCGACATTACTGCTGTTTCGGGTGACGGCCTCGACAAGGGGATGTCCCGATCGCTGTTGAACTACGTCGGGCCGACGTTGCCGGAATGAATGTTACGCGGCCCTCGTGACGTGGGCAACGGGGTTGGTCGTCATGCGATTGTGGCGAGCTTGAAGGGCCGCACGCAGAACCGACAATTGCTTATGCGCCTTCAATCGTCGGAAGCCCATGCCGGCCGCGACCCATCGCAAGGCCATACCGGCATCCCGCCAGCGTTTGACGTTGCGCGTGACGCGGCGAATGGTGCCCATCATGTTCTCGGCGATGTTGGTACAGGCGAGCGATCGACGAAGCTCCTTCGGCAGCTTCAACCGGACGACGGTCAGGATTTCGTCGAGGCCTT
>NZ_JADPKR010000050.1 GCF_023074055.1 Bradyrhizobium sp. 141 | reverse complement strand
GCCTTCATCGAGAGCTACGCGCTGAAATACGAGAAGGCGGCCGCCTGCCTGCGCAAGGATCGAGGCACGCTGCTGGCTTTCTACGACTTCCCGGCCGAGCACTGGAAACACTTGCGCACGACGGATGAGATGGACAAGCGATTTCTTCATGGCCGAGGCGACGATTGCGGAGATCGCCGTAGGTCCATTCTTTTGTTCGGCCGCGCTGCGGGCCATTCTTCCGTCCCGGCCACCTATCTCGCAGCCGCCGCGCGCAGGGGCGGTCAAGGCTGGCCGCATTTGCGGCCACCGTAAGGCTTGGCCTTGACCGGCCCGAGCACGACGGCACGCTGGCGTGGAACGGGACTGCGTTCCTGGCGTGGCTGGAATTTGCCGTCAGCCGCGACTATGGTTGTCGGGCGCGGGCGACCTCGTGACGAAGCGTGACGCGTCGGCTGCAAGTGTCACCGGACTGCCTATTTTGTCTTGCCGAACTGAGGCGCTCGCGCGCCGGCCCTCGGTCGTCGCGGTTTCCATTGCGACACGAATCGTTCGTAGCTTTGCTCCGCCTGCGCGGCAATCGACATCTCGCGGTCGCGCAGCACCTTGATGTTGTAGGCATAGGTTGGTCCACGTCGGCTGCCTTTCTGTTGCGGATGCCCGGCTTGAAGTTGCATCGCGCGGGTCTTGTTGGCAACCAGCGCCGGGCGCGCCCACAGGTAATCCTCGCCCTTCGTCAACAAATGCCAGCAGAGCACAGTGAGCTTCCGAGCGACAGCCACCGCGGCGATCTGATGGCCGCGCCGGGCGCGGATGCGCACGAAAAAAGCATGCAGTGGACCTGGCGCCTTGGCGGCTGCCCAGGCCGCCTCGACCAGCATGGCGCGCGCATGACTGCGGCCGATCTTGCTGATACGGCCGTGGTGGGCCGCTCCCAGCCCGGACTGCCGCACCCGCGGGTTCAGGCCGAAATAGCTCACCAGCTTCTGCGGGCTGTTGAACCGGCTGATATCGCCGATCGCCGCCATGATGCCGGCGGCGACCGCCAGATTCACGCCGGTGATCGTCATCAATCTGTTGACCGCGGAATCCTCGATTGCGTCCTGCGCGATCTCGCGGTCGAGCAGGGCCAGGTCTTCTGCCAGCCGGTCAAGCTCACGGACGTGCCGATCGATGGCCGCTCGCTCATCGTCCGGCAGCTGTTGAGCAGCCAACCACGCCCGGCCGCGGCCGTTGAAAAGATCGGCATGTGGGCACTTCGGGATCAGGTGTGCGTGCAGGATCGAATGCACCTCGTTCTTGAGCCGCGTGCGATGCCGCACAACCTGGTAGCGCCGCGCCACCAGTCTGCGCTTGCGTTCGGTCTCCGCGTCAGGCGTCCAGATCTGCGGCAGGTATCCCGCCGCATGCAGACTGGCGAGCGTGCCGGCATCGATCTTGTCGGTCTTGACGTGAGCTTGGGCGATCGCCTTCACCTGCAACGGATTGGCGATAATCACCCGCGCCACGAATGGCGCCAGCACTCGCGACACCGCCATGCTGTTGCCGGTCGCTTCGAGCACCACCTCATCACTGGCCAGTAGGGTCTTGCCAAATCCCTCCAGCGCAGTCCGCGTCATATCAATACGGCCCGCATGTCGGAGCCTGCCGCTCTCCCAAAATACCACCTCCCCGAAGGTTCGGTGGACATCAATGCCAATCACTCGTCGCATTCGCACCTCCTGTCAGACATATGACGGGAGCTGCGGACGACACGACAACTACGGATTCGCGCTCTCGGCGCAACCGGGCGAGTCGCAGAGGCGGCCAGCTACTAACTCGAGCTCTCGGCTCATCGTGTGTATCGGCCTGCCCGCACATCGTGCTCCCGGTGCCTCTGTCCCGATGGTCGCACCATACGCCACGATCTAGAATACCGCAGCGGAACGTTGGCACCGAGAAATCTCATACCGGTTACCAACCCCATCGAAAGCACCTTCGCCACCGTGCGTCATCGCACGATCCGATCGAAGGGCTGTCTATCCAACAAAACCGCGCTCGCGATGGTCTTCAAACTGGTCGAGGGCGCCCAGAAAAATTGGCGTCGTCTCGATGGCCACAACCAGTTGCCAAAACTCGTTCTCGGTGTGACATTCAACAACGGGATCGAGGTCATCGCCAAGCCGACCGACCGTCAGCCCGCAACCGCCGCCGCCTGACCGGCTCCGGCCGTCACCAAAAATTGGCGATAGCTC
>NZ_JADPKR010000044.1 GCF_023074055.1 Bradyrhizobium sp. 141 | reverse complement strand
CTATCGAAGCCGGTATCGATTGCGAAAACAGATCGTCGAGCCCGTCTTCGGCCAGATCAAGCAGGCAAGAGGCTTCCGCCAGTTCCTCCTGCGCAGCATAGACAAGGTCAAAGCCGAATGGGCCATGATCTGCACCGCCCACAACCTCGCAAAACTCGTAGCCGCACTCTGAGGAGAGACTTGCCTCTTCCAAAAAATCGCTCAGAACGCAATTCGCTTGATCCCAAGTCCATTACCGGGACAAGCTCCTAGAGCAGGTGATCCAGGAGGCCGTCTTCACGGTCTTACGCGCCCTGATCGCCGATACCTGCGCGCAGCTCTTAATGCCGCGGCCGGCCGACCTCTAACGCCATTGCCGAGAGAGTCGGTCTACCATTTTCACCAAACCGATCAGGCTGCTGCCTGATCCCCAGAGGCTTCCCAAGCGGCCTTTCTTCCAGACTTGGAGGGTCACTCCTTTGAAGTGGCCCCCCTTTCTTATGAGATATCTTGAGGCGCCCCTTGCCGGGCCGACGAGCACTTATCACTAACAACGTGTATAGAGTAGAAGTTTGCCTAGCATTACAGTTGGTGCGCCGGGAGACCGGCAAGGAGTAGGTGGTGGAAGTCCACTACGATGAAGGAGTAGCGATCCACATCGGCCCCGAGCCGTGCGTAGGCA
>NZ_JADPKR010000109.1 GCF_023074055.1 Bradyrhizobium sp. 141 | reverse complement strand
GCTGTGGCGCTCGATCAAGTACGAGGAAGTGCATCTGAAAGCCTATGCCGACGGACGCGAAGCGCGAGATGGCATCGGATCATGGATGAGCTTTTACAATCATCGCCGCCCGCACCAGGCAATGAATAACCAGTTTCCGACGGCGGCATGGCGTGCCGGCATCGACAGGATCGAGGCGGCGAGGACTGTGGATATGCCGCTTCGCTTGGACAACGCAAACGCGTTGCCCACATACCCACAGCAGACGCAACAGCAGCACAAGAAAGCTGCTTGATTTGAACGACAAGGCAGGCCGGATCACACCTTAACTTTGGCGATCCATGGTCCCCGCTCCGGGGTCCACTTCATTCTTTCTGGTCTCCATTAGAGTTGGCCATAGAGTTCGATGACCATGCGCCTTTCCTACGTTTTGAAGGCACCTTAACTCACAGCGAAGCCCGACTGTGATGCGTCGATCACTTAGTGAAGGCGCGCGCGTTGCTCGTATGGCTTGCCCTAATCGCGTGACCACTGGGCGCAGAGTTTCGGCAAGTAAAAAACCTCCTATTAAGCACGCGTTCGGGCTCGGTAATAATCCTACAGCGAGATGACAGTGTTGCCGCCGAGCCAACCCCTAATATTTAGTGGGCAGTCGCCGTTGTCCGACGTCTCGCTTTCACGACACAAATTTGCGATAGACTGTTGAGCGCCATTTCATTCACTTCTTCGCCAATGGTGATTATACGCATCCGAGATGAATCCACGTGGAGCTAAGACGATGACGATCAGCAAAGGACCGCAGGCGTTCTCGCGAACGGAGTACCTGCGCAGGCTTGCCGCGGTGAAATCGGGGATGGCACGGCAGGACATTGATGCGCTTGTCGTAACCGAGAGCGCCAACATCACTTATCTCACGGGCTACACCGCTAAATCGCCCAATGACCCGAAAGCACTAGTGGTTTCGATGCACCAGGAAGAACCGACGTTCATCCTGCGTAAAATGGATGCGCCGGCAGCCCTGCATCAGACCTTCATGGAGCGCGGCAAGGTGGTTACCTACCCAGAAGCGCTCATGGGTAACCCTGACATGAATGGCTACGACGCCTTGATCGATTTTCTTCTGGACGTTGGCCTCGCAAAACGTGGCGTGGGGCTGGAACTGGGCGCCCTGTCGGCGCTTTCAGCCGAGAAGTTCAAGGTGCGACTGCCGCAAGCGCGGATAGTGAATTGCACCGGCACCGTAACCTGGATCCGAATGGTAAAGTCCGATCTGGAGATATCCTTCATGAAGGAAGCGGCTGCCATCGCAGATGCGGGAATCATGCGTGCCGCCGAAGTGATCCGCGCTGGCGTGCCGGAAGCTGAAGCTATCGCCGAGATCGTGGCGACGCTGGCGCGCGGCACCAATGGCAAGCCCGGAACGTGGATCCCAACTCCCTATTTGTGCTCCTCGCCGCGCACGGGAACAAGCCACATCACGTGGAGCGAGGATGTCTTTCGCGAAGGATCGCAGATAAACCTCGAGATCGCAGGTGTGCGCCATGGCTACACTGCCCCGATCAGCCGCACCTTCTCAATTGGCCGCGCCTCCGAGCGTTTACGTCGCGTACACGAGGCTGAGCTCGCCGGTCTGGAGGTCGCGCTGGACACTGTTCGCGCGGGGCGCACCTGCAGTGACGTCGCCCAGGCAATCTATCGCGCGATTGAGAAGCTGGGCGTCAAGAAAGAATCCCGCTGTGGTTATCCCGTTGGCATCGATTGGATGGAGCGGACGGCCAGCCTCAAAGAAGGGGACATGACAGTCTTGAAGCCGAACATGACCTTCCATCTGCATTTGGGTAATTGGATGATCGATGAATCATTTGGTTACGTCATCAGCGAGACTATTCGTGTAACGGAGTCCGGCGTCGAAGTCTTGACTAGTACGGTGCGGAAGCTTTTCGAGCTTAGCTAGAGCTATGAGGGGTTCTCGGACGAGTAGTCGCCGCCTGTCGATCGGCACTGAGGTATCTACTCGAAGACGTCCTTGGCTGAGTTAGACCAAGATTGCTGGCGCGGCTTGCGATGCTCAGCCCACCTGCGACCTCTTCGACAGTGTGTTGTGCGAGCGCTGGCTGCAGAACCCCTATTGTCGTGTGGCTCGTAGCTGGTCCATATCTGTCCGACAACTGACTCGATGATCGGAGCTGGCCTCCCGCAGACTGCAGGACAGGTTTCGCTTATGCGTCTAAGAGACGTGCGGCGGCTACTCCATCGGGTGAGTGACAGAAGAAGCGCAAGAAGACCGCCAAAGAGTCTTCGAGCTATCGCCAATTTTTGGTGACGGCCGGAGCCGGTCAGGCGGCGGCGGTTGCGGGCTGACGGTCGGTCGGCTTGGCGATGACCTCGATCCCGTTGTT
>NZ_JADPKR010000025.1 GCF_023074055.1 Bradyrhizobium sp. 141 | reverse complement strand
GTTTGAGGGACGACCGCCTTCCAACCAACAGGCCGCTCGCGAGCGCGCTTCCAAATCGCGCCGTAGCGAGCGGGCGGCCGGCCCGTTACCCCATCTACGCAGCCGGCGCTTGGCCGTTAACTTCTCAAAACTCACTGACGCGCCTCAACCTAAAATAAGCTTTTGACCAGTAGGCAGTTTCCAAGGCAGGGCGGCGCGCGCCCGGCACAGGAGCTGAGCCATGACCCTCGTCAGCGGCTGGGGGCGCTTCCCGGTCGTCGATAGCGATGTGCTGCGCCCGCGGTCGTTCGCGGCGGTCGGCGAGGCTGTCTCGTCCGGCACCGTGGCGCGCGGCAACGGCCGCGCCTATGGCGATGCCGCGATCGGCGCCGCCAGGACGATCGGGATGACCGGCTTCGACCGGGTCAGGTCGTTCGATCCGGTGACGGGCCGCATCCGCCTGGAGGCCGGCGTTCTGCTGTCGGACCTGATCGACACTTTTGGCCCGCGCGGCTTTCTGCCTTTCGTCGTACCCGGCACGCGGTTCGTCTCGATCGGCGGCGCCATCGCGGCCGACGTGCACGGCAAGAACCATCATTGCGAAGGCGGCTTCGGCCGCTACGTCGACAGCCTCTTGCTGCGCACCGGACAGGGCGAGGTCATCGAGGCCTCGCGCGAGCAGAACTCCGACGCTTTCTTCGCGACCGTCGGCGGCATGGGCCTGACCGGCATCATCCTCGAAGCGACGATGCGGCTGCGTCCAGTCGAAACGGGATGGATCCGTGAGCGGGTGATCTCCGCGTCCGATCTCGATGCCGCCATGCGCGCGCTCGAGGCGAGCGATGCCGCGACCTATTCGGTGGCCTGGATCGATTGCGTGGCGCGAGGGCGCGATCTCGGCCGTTCGCTGATCTATCTCGGCGAGCACGCGGGCAAAGGCGAGCTGGCCGAAGGCGCCGATATATTTCCGGTCGGCAAGGATCCCGGCCTCAGCGTGCCGGTCGATCTGCCGTCGATGGCGCTGAACCGCACCAGCGTCCGCGCCTTCAACGAGCTCTACTATCGCATGGGCGCGCGGCGCGCCGGCGGCAGCCATGTGGTCTCGCTCTATCCGTATTTCTTTCCGCTCGACAGCATCGGTGAGTGGAACCGCATCTATGGCAAGCGCGGCTTCCTCCAGCATCAATGCGTGATCCCGGAGCAAGGGGCCCGCGCCGTGCTCGGCGAGATCCTCGATCGCGTCGCACGGCGCGGCGATGCCTCCTTCCTCGCCGTGCTCAAGAAGCTCGGCCAGGGCGACGGCATCCTGTCGTTCCCGCTGCCCGGCTACACGCTGGCGCTGGATTTCCCGGTGAAGGGCGACATCCTGAATTTTCTCGATGAGATCGACCGTCTGGTCGTCGCCGCCGGCGGACGGCTGTATCTGGCGAAGACGCACGCCAGTCGCGGGCGACTTTCGCGGCGGGCTATCCTGCCTTGCCGCGTTTCAACGCGATCCGCAAATCGCTCGATCCCGCCGGCAACATCCGATCGAAACTTTCACAGCGTCTGTTCGATGAGGTCTAGGCCGTGACGTCACGCAAGTCCGCAATTGTGCTCGGTGGCTCCTCCGATATCGGCCGCGCCGCCGCGCGCGCCTTCGCCAAGGCCGGGTACGATGTCGCCCTCGCCGGCCGCGACGTCGCCGCGCTGGAGCCTGACGCCGCCGATCTGCGCGCGCGCTACAATGTCGAGGTCGGTCTGCACAAATTCGACGTGCTCGACACCGCCTCGTTCGAGAGCTTTGTCGGTGGCCTTCCGGCATTGCCTGATGTCGTCGTCTCGATCGTCGGATTGCTCGGGGTGCAGGAGAATGCCGAGAGCGACCTTGCCCACGCCACCGCGATCATGCGTTCGAACTACGAAGGCCCTGCGCTGATCCTCGGCCTGTTCGCGGAAAGGTTCTTGGCGCGCGGCAGCGGGACGCTGGTTGGCGTGTCGTCGGTGGCCGGCGATCGTGGCCGGGCCTCGAACTATGTCTACGGCTCGGCCAAGGCAGGCTTCTCTGCGTTCCTCTCCGGCTTGCGCGCCCGTGCCAGCCGTGGCGGCGTGCATGTCGTCACGGTGAAGCCCGGCTTCGTCCGCACCAAGATGACCGAGGGCATGAAGCTGATCGGCCCGCTCACCGTCGAAGCTCCGGTGGTCGGCGATGCGATCCTCACCGCCGTCGAGAACAAGACCGACGTCGTCTATGTCAGCGGCAAATGGCGCCTCGTGATGCTGATCATCAAGACGCTGCCGGAGGCGGTGTTCAAGAAGCTGAAGTTTTAAGGTGTCGCCGCGCTGACGGTGCGCGCTCTGGCCTCGCTCGTCCCGCAAACTCGTCATGCCCGGGCTCGACCCGGGCATCCACGTCTTGCTGCAAATGCGGATGCACGTGGATGGCCGGGTCAAGCCCGGCCATGACGACGGAGAGAGGCTTTACGCGCTCTTGCGCTGGAACTGGCCCTGCGGGCGGAAACGCCAGAGATATTGCGGGGCGATCGCTTCCAGCGAATCCGGCGTGATGCCGAGCCCTTCCAGCGTCAGGCCCGCTGCCTTCGCCGCGTCCGACACGACATTGTCGCGCTCGAGCATGGTGACCTGGTCCGGCGTCAGCTTGAACGCCCCCGGCGCAAATTGCAGGAAGTTGGCCTGGAAGCGGGCGAGGCCGAACGGCAGCGGCACCAGCGTCCGCTCGCGGTCGGTGATGGCAAGGATGGCCTCGATGATCTCGCGCATGGTCAGCACTTCCGCACCCCCGAGCTCGTAGGTCGCGCCCGCCTTGGCCTTGCCGTCGACAGCGTCCGCGATCGCGGTGGCGACGTCGCCGACATAGACCGGCTGCATCTTCGTCTCGCCGCCGATCAGCGGCAGCACCGGCGACATCCGCGCCAGCGCGGCGAAGCGGTTGGTGAACTGGTCCTCGGGGCCGAACATCACGGAGGGGCGGAAGATCGTCGCCGAGGGCACCGCGGCCGATACCGCCGCTTCGCCGGCCGCCTTGGCCCTGGCATAGCGCGAGGGCGATTCGGCGTCGGCGCCGATCGCGGAGACATGGACCAGGGAGCTATCTGCCGCGGCCGCCGCCTTGGCGACCGTTTCGGCGCCCCTGGCCTGGACGGCGTCGAAGGTCTGCGCGCCGGCTTCAGTGAGGACGCCGACCAGATTGATCACGACATGCGAATCACGCAGCGCCGCCTCGACCGAGGCCGGATAGCGCAGATTCGCCTGCACGGTGTGGACCTGCCCGACCCGGCCGAGCGGCTGGAGGAATCCGGCGAGTTCCGGCCGCCGGACCGCGACCCGGACCCGGTAATCGCGCTTGCACAGGGCGCGGACCACGCTCCGGCCCAAAAACCCCGATCCGCCGAAAATCGTGACGAGCGTGTCCAGATTCGATGCCATGGGAGCCATTCCTGCGGAAAAGAGTGCGTCTTGTCAGGCTTGTATCGGGCCGGTTTGCGATGCGCAATCGGCATCCCGAACGCGGCTGTAAGCATGAATTGACAACGGCGTCACCGAACCGTAGTAACCGCCTCCGTGCCCCAAACGGCATGCCCAGGTGGTGGAATTGGTAGACGCGCTGGCTTCAGGTGCCAGTGGCTTAACGGCCGTGAAGGTTCGAGTCCTTTCCTGGGCACCATACAATTCTGGATATGAAGTAAATCCAGATACATAAGCCCAATCAGAGTGTTGCGTTGGCCCCGACTGTGTAACAATGGGGTGTAACATTGCTGTTCAGGGTTGTTCGGCCGATGCGCCGGGTTGGGTCTCGTTTTCCTCTTTTCGTGCAGCGCATTCCGGCTGATGTCCGGGCCAAAGCGGTCGGCATCGAACTGGCGATTCCGCTTGGTGATGGCTTCGTCTTCGTGACGCTTAGCGAAGGCGCTCAGGCCGTCCGGTTCTCCCTTCGCACCACGGAACCTAGCGAGGTCAAGACGCGTCAGGCGCTCGCTGCGGCCTATCTGGAAACCGTCTGGGCGGCACTCCGCAACGACGCTCCCGTGCATCTGACCCACCGGCAGGCGACGGCCTTGGCAGGCGAACTCTATCGCGTCTGGGCGGACAGCGAGAACCGCGCCCGGAGTGTCGCCATGGTCCACACGCCCGGAGTCGGCTGGGCGCCCGACACGGAGAGCCATGAGGAGCAGGAGGCCCACTGGGCAGCCGTAACGGAGATGTGGGAGAGGATTGGCGGCGACGGCGAGGCCAAGAAATTAGAGAAGGCGCTCGGGCCCATCGTGGGCCGCCTCTTGCTGACCAAAGGCATCCGCCGCGTGGACAGCGAATCGCGTGCGCTCTTGCTCACCGCCTTTTGGATGGCGCTGCGTGACGCCTTCGCGAGCCGCCAGCGGAATGCGGGTGGCGACTATTCGCTCGACCCCAAGGCGGCTCGCTTTCCCGAGTGGCAGGCCCCAGCAGATGCGCCGAAGGAAAAGCCAAAGCGCGGCACCTTCAAGAATTCCCTTACCGGCCTCGTTGAGGATTGGTGGAAGGAAGCCAAGCGGGCGGGCCGTAAGCAAAGCACCTATGAGAGCTATCGCAACTCGATGGCGCGTCTCGTGACATTTCTGAAGCACGACACTGCGAGCCGGGTGACGCCGGAGGACATCGTTCGCTTTAAGGACTATCGCGTGCAAAGCGGCGTGAGCCCGAAGACCGTGAAGGATAGCGACCTCGCTGGGATGAAGACGGTGTTCGGCTGGGCGGTGGTCAATCGCCGGCTGTCCAGTAATCCGGCCGAGGGGATCACCATCAAGGTCGGCAAGTCGCGCAAGCTCCGGTCCAAGGGGTTCTATGATTCGGAAGCCATCGCCATCCTGAAGCACGCCCGCGAGTTCGTGCCCGGCCGGGAAGCCCCAAAGCTCGCGGCAGCCAAGCGGTGGGTGCCATGGTTGTGCGCATTCACGGGCGGCCGCGTGGGCGAGATGATCCAGATTCGCAAGGAGGACCTCAGGCGCGAAGGCAAGCTCTGGGTGCTGCACGTGACGCCCGAGGCGGGGCCGGTGAAGACTGATGAAGCGCGGGACGTCGTCCTCCATCGGCAGGTCATTGAGGAGGGGTTTTTGGCCTTCTCCGAGAACTCGAAGGGCGGCTATCTGTTCATTGAACCGAAGGTCGGCGAATTAGGAGTGCGCAACGCGGTGAAGACGGCGCGGAACAAGGTCAACGAGTTTGTGCGTGAAGTGGTGAAGGACAAGAACGTTGATCCAAGCCACGGCTGGCGCCATCGCTTCAAGACGATCGGCATTGATCAGGGTGTTGAGATGCGCGTGCTGGATGCCATTCAGGGACATGCGCCGCGTAATGTCTCGGAGGGCTACGGAGACGTGACCATCAAAGCGAAGGCGAACGCGATCGCAAAGTTTCCCGCCGTCGAGGTCGTATAAGTCACCATAGCTGACAAAACCTTCGGGCCTGCAAGGTCACCTAAGGGCCATAGGCCGAAGAGTCGTCCGATCGAAATCAGGAATTCGGGTATGCCCACGGACGAAACCCAGTCTGGGAATGCTTTGCAAGTACCGGCACAGATCGTCAAAGCCGGAGCAATTTGTCGCAGGCGCAGCTCTAACGGAAGTTGTAGCATAAATCGCCTGAAACTCAAGCTTTGGACCGCTCGCCATGTCCAATCGAGATTCATCGCCTATTCTATTGCGATTGATGAGGCTTGAAGAAAAGGTCAAGGCTTTTAACAAGGAGAGATCAGCCCCTTTCATCAAGGATCCCTCCAAAGTCATTTCTATTGCAGCATTCATCATTTCAATCAGCACCACAGTTTTTGCGTGGAGGAAGGAAAATATTGAGGCCCATATCGCACAACGACGTCAGCTTGATGCGACGATTCAGCAGCTTGTGGACGTAGGCTTCAAGAATTTCGAGTTCTTAGCTAAGAACCGGTACGACCCAAACATCGGAGCCATGACCGGTTGGTTTTACTCGCAGACCGGCATGCTCGCGCAAAAGGCGGCTCAAGAGCTAACTTTGTCGAAAAAAGGCAGCCTCATTGACTATTTGGTAGTGGGGAACGCGCTTCTTGAGGCCGGTCAGCCAACTAAAGCAATGGATCTATTTCAACGCGCGGTTCAGATCGGACAAGCGAAACAAGCCGAGGACGACAGTCCTGTGGGCCGATTCGCAAAACTCGTCGAACGTACCTTTTACGGAGAGGATCTCGACCAGGCTATAACGGACGAGCAGCGACCACACCACATGGCAAGCGCCCATACGGCGGTGGGCATGAGTCTGATAGCGCAGGACAAGCCGAAGGAAGCGGCGGCCCAATTCGATAAGGCAATACTTGCCATCGAAAGCTCCAACTCTCCAGACTACTATAAGAAACAGTTGGCTGCGACCGTCCATAAGACCTGGGGCGAAACGCTCGCTCGATTCAATTACAGCTGCCTCGATATCAAAGTTCAATTGGAAAAGGCTGAACAGTTGTATCCCAACAACTTGAAGTCCGGGAGCGCTGATTGGAACACGATCCAATCCGAATTAAGTTGGCTTAGATCCAACTGTGGTTCAGACGGAAGGATTCTCGCCCCTCCAACTGCATCAGTTCAACCGAGTGGCATTCCACAGAGTCAATTGCAGGTACTTCAATCTGCTCCGGCGACCGGTGCCGCCGATGCAACGAGCCGTATTCCACAGACAGAGATCTTTCAATCCACTCCGGATACCAAGAATTTCGCTGAACCGAAGAACACTCCAAAGCTCGTTCCGCGAAAGAGCGTGCGCCAATAGGTATGCGCCCCGCGAGAGCGACCATCGCTTAGATGAAGTATCCGCAAGCCGATATTAGCTTCTAGCCCGTGTGTTGGCGTATTCGGTTGCTGCCGCTTTGCAGACCGCAATCTTTGAGCAAGCCAGAACAGCGCCATCACGCAGGGCACTCTCATACGAATCGTCTTTGTGGTTCGCGTGAAGATAGGCCCCGAGCAAGGCCGCGGCGACTAAGATCACGACGTAACGGGCCCGCTCCAAGATCAGCCGCGCCTTGGGGTCCTTCTCGATGCGGGTGACCGTCGCCAAAAAGATGGCCGGTGTGCTGACCAAGAGGATGACGGCTTGGATGGTGCCCGACTCAATATCCAGCCGCTTGATAATTTGATGTTCGAACCACAGGCAAAGCGCAATGAATCCCCAGACGGTACGTCAGTCAGGTTGAGCGGGGCACCCGCAACTGCACCATTATCGTCCTGGCCCGCTTGGCGAAGGCCCTCAAGACGACCCCTGACCGCTTGCTCGTACCTCAGAGGAAGGGGCGGGGGCAGTCCTGAATCTCGTCCGGTGTCAGGTTGATCACTTTGAGCACCGGCCGCGAGGGAGCAGGGTCCGTCACCGGTAGCGGGGACGACGCATTGCCCAAGATCGCTCTCGATCCAAAGCGGACTGCGGCAGTCACTCACACAATGTCAGCACGTGACCCAAAGCGGACTTTGATCAATATCGAAGCGAGCTTTTAAATTCTTACGAACGACCGGGTGGCTACATCCGGGAGAGCTGCGAAACGAGGAGCATACATCAAATGGGCACGGTTTTTCTGCTCTGGCACAGGCGACCAATCGAAGACGGTCTTGATGAGAACGATACCGACGACAAACTCATCGGGGTCTACAGCAGCGCGGCCGAAGCGGAAGCGGCAAAAATGCGCAAGCTTCAATTTGAGGGCTTTCGCGACTATCCCGACTGTTTCCAAGTCAGCAAGATGGAAGTCGACAAGGATGCATGGAGCGAAGGGTTCGTCACTGTGAAGACCTAAAGTGAATATCGCGCCGATGTCGGCTTATGGCCCTCAACACAGACCTTGCTCATGGTGCGGCGGATGTCGGCCTCCTGCCAAAGCAGACCCCAGTAGGCTCGGTCATTCTGCGTCGCGCTACCCCTTTGGCTTCATCATCGAGGGGCTCAACAAGGGGACTTGGGGACTCATTCGCCCGAACTAAGAGGTGGCCCTACTGGACCGACCTTGGGGGCCGCAAGCTCGGCCTTAGTGGATTGCCTTAAAGGTGGCCATGTAGGAGGGGGTGGTGTCACCCTCCCAACTTGAAGGAAACCCTTAGAGGCCCACAGAGATAAACCCACCAAGGTTGCTCCTCTAAGTTCTCTCCCCTCTCTAGCTTCCTCCTCCATTAGCGGAGGCGTAAGGGCTAATCCCGCCCTAAGCGTCTGTTATTTCGTGCAAAATTCTATCGAGACAATCGCGCAGGAAGATCCTGTGCCCATGCTGAAAGCAGCCTGCATCGCGTCGGCCGCAACGTCGGCCTTCGATTTCGCGACCAGCACCGCGTCATGAAGCGGCAGGGCGGTGACCCCGAGGCTCGCAAGATGCGTGATGATTGCGATCAGCATGTCGCTTTCGATGCGCATCAACTGAAAGCCCAGCCCGGTGCCGAACAAATCAGCGATGGGCGCATGGTGGGTGGCTAACATCTTAATGGCGTCCCGGAGTTTCGTGCCCGAGGGGAAATGTTGAAGCGTGCCCTCCGGCCAATTCCGCAACGGGCCGTCCGCGAACAACATCGCGTTCATCAGCCGTTTCCAGCCATCACGCCCGGAGCCGTCACCGGCCACATTATATATGTCGCCTTCCTTCTGCGGCTGTCCCGCCCGCACATATGCGAGGCGCGGGAAGAGCTGTCTGTAATCGACATCGGCAATTCGCTCGCCATTAATCCGAATGCGCTCAAACCGCTCGGCTCGTTCCATGCCCATCCAGAAACCGCCAGCGAGCCTGCCTCCGTGCTGCCAGTTGTCGTTATTGAAGATACGCCGAAGAGAGCGGCGATAGGGCGCGATGACTTGCCCATCCTTCCCTAAAGAGAGGCCGGCGTCCTGACCGGTCACCTCGATATCCGCGCTGCGCAGAAACTCATTGATCCGCCGCATCTGTCCCGCAAGTTGGCGTGTGTTGGCTGTCTCCCGGAAGGCAATCGTGGCCGCACGCCCGTCATCATCCTTGCCTTCCTTCAAGATGATCAGAGCGCGGTCGTCGATTTGCTTAACGCTTCGCCAATCGGGTGGTGCCAGCGGAAGATGCTGGGCGAGCGCTGTGCTTGGTCGAATGAGCGACGGCACCCGCATTCTAGCGGACAGCCTATATCCCCTTCGCTCCTCTTCGATCAGGCCAAGCGATGCAAGCCCATCTAGCGCCGATAGGAAGTGCTGGCCGTATACCGGGTTGGCGCTGCCATCGCCCCGCCAAAGAAAGCCGTGCGACCGGGGCACCGCGAGCTTGGGCCCGGACTCGATTGCGCTGAGCAGGATCAAGTTGCAGGCCAGCGCCTCAACGGCGAGGCCGAACTTTTCCTTATCCGCTTCCTTCCGCGCTCGCTTCCTCGCGCCGCTATCGGTCTCGTGGAGCAGCAGCGCATCGCGCAAACACTGGACCGCATGGGCGAGCTCATTCGTCTTGGCCCGGAGCAGTGGATCGAACCACATTATATTGGGTGATTGTGTCATGTGAGCGTGAAGCGTGTGTTCAAAGTGACCTGCCCGAACCGTCGATATGCACGCACTGCTTCACTCCGACCAGATATCTCGTGCGAATGCTGCGGCTCGCGAATTCTTGCGGACATCGATGGGCCAGGACGCCCACGACATGCTTCTCAATGACCCATTCGCAGGGCCCCTCCAGCATCCGCCCCATCTCCCGCAGAACACGCCCGGTGGACTTGGGAAAGGCGTGCATTTCGGTCCGCCGCTTCCTGCCCTGATGGTCCTCCACGACCCACACTCGGTGCGTGCCCGAGGCTAGCCGGTGAACCGCCTTGCAAATCTGGACCGTCCGAAACTCCTTTGCGCGGGGCGCCGTGGCGTCGGCCTTAATCAGAGCGGAGACGGCGAGGACGATGGAGACGATGCGCTGCGGGGGCACGCCTTCAACGCGAAGCCGCGCCAGCCCGATCCTGGCTCGCTTCGTGGCGGACATCCCTTTGAGGCGCGTCGCAATCTCCACGGGGCCAGCGTCCGCTAGGGTCCGTCCCATGTCCGCAATCGCGGCGGCGATGAACTTGTCGTTGGTTGCCCGAAGGCCGACATACGCGGTCGCTGCCGTGATGTATGGCCGCAACTCGGAAGCCTTGAAGCTAGGCCGCCAATAGGAGCCATGACGCTGCCGGTGCTCAACGTGATGGCGGCAGTGGAATGGGGCTAAACCAATCCCTGCTGCTCTCATGGTCGGTCGTCCGCAAGCCGGAATTGCACAAGTTGCCTGAAAGTCCGCCGCATGTGTGCTTGCAACGCGTCGTTTGATGAGTTGAACCCTCTTGCGCCTGATTAATTGCACTGGCGCCTCATTTCGAACGTCGAAGTTTGACAAGCGCCATGTGGCATTCGTCGGCCAGGGCAAACATCCGGGTCAGCTGCCTCTCGTACTCGCCCCGGCTTTTGCCCAGATGTTGAACGCAATCGCGACCCCGCAGCTTGATAGCGCGTTCATAATGCTCCCCCGCGGCCTTAATCGCCGCAGCTCGGCCCTTTCTACTGAAGCCGGCGGAATGCTGAGTTGATCGAGCGGAGTCATCGAGGCGCAAGGCCATTGTGCTCTTTCGATGATCATAATGATAATTCGCGTCAAACTGGCGGATACTCCGATGTACTTGCTGGCCGGGGCGAGGGTCGGAAATGATCCTTAAAACGCGGACATTCTGTCCCGCTCTTCGACCGAAGCTAACGTAGAACCTGCGATCATCCTCCCTGAGAAGTTGACCTCGCGCGTCGCGCTTCGATTTGGAGTCGTTGAATCGGAAGCTACCTCCGGCGGCGGCCAGCATTAGAAGGGCTGGCACATAGATCGGATCGAATATGCGGGGGCGCCGCCTTTCCCTCGGTCTATCGTCGTCTTTGATGACAACGAAAGCCTTAGGGCCGAAGAGGTCTTCTTTCGCGCGATCGATCTTGATGCTGAGGATTGTGCCATGCGCGATTTTAGCCACGGCTCCAAGTGCGGGCATCCGAGTGGTTCTACCGGCAAGAAAGCTCTCGACGGCTTCGAAGTACCGAAGGCACGCCTTCCAATCCGCCGCGGAAAGTGGAGCATAGATAGGATCGCCATCCTGACCGCGGCCGATGCGGCGAGGAATGTCAGTTGTATATTCAATTTCGAAAACAAACGGCTTGTTCGTCAGGCTCATATCGCTAGCTCCATTTCCAGTTAGCGACATTTTCCAGAAGCTCAGTTCGGGTAAAACACCCAAACTACCTTCCCTGTACTCAGTGGCTCTATCACTGCCTCGGGGGCAGACATTAGCCGCCCGACCGGGCCAGCCGTGCTTCTATCAACCTGACCTGAGGCCCCGACCAATTGGTGCCACCTCTTGCCGTGGGGATGCCACGTGCGGTCAATGCTCTTGCGATTGCCGTAGGCGAGGCGATCCCCTGCGCCCTCAGCTGCTTCAATACAGGGCCTAGGTCTTGTGCTCTTCTATCCGCGAGGCTCGACTGACTGTCCCTCCCCCGTCTTCTTGCCTCGCTGGATAAGCTTCCTCCTCGGTGCCCCCCGAGCCGCTGTCCCCGTGCCTTAGCTGCCGCCAGTGCTGCCTTGGTGCGTGCAGAGATGAGGCCCGCCTCTAGCTCCGCGACTGCTGCCATCTGTTGCAGCATGAAGCGCCCGGTGGGACCCTCGATGGCAGGGAGGTCAGCGAACCGCACGTCCACCCCCGCCTCCAGCAGCCGCTCTAGGAAACCCACTAAGCGGGTCAGCCGGTCCACCTTCGCGACCACGAGGGTCGCCCGGTGCAAGCGTGCTACGGTGAGTGCCTCCTCCAAGGCAGGCCTGTTGTTGCGCCGTCCGCTCTCGACCTCGGTGAACTCAGCGATGATGTTCGCGGGTCCGTCTGCAACTGACTTGGCCACAGCGGCTCTCTGAGCGTCTAGGCCCAATCCAGAGCGGCCCTGCTTAGGGGTGGATACGCGATAGTAGGCAATGAACTTGCGCTTCACGGCAATTTCCTCTCGATGGTCGCTCGCGAAAAACTTAGTCAACGAGCGTTGTCACCATATTTTTCGAGGGAATCGCCTGGCAAGAGGAGTTGAGTGAGTCAAAAGGACTCAGTGTCCGGCAGAAGCGCAGCGTTATATGCGCACGCGTGAGCCACTAAAGATGGGCCCAACGTTGGAGATTTAGGAGGGGCATGGGGGGAATCTTAAGGCCGCCGCCACAAGGTCACGTCTAAGATAAGAGACCCCATTTGAATAACTGCCGGGGCTGCCAGCCACTTTGGCTAGAGCCAATTTCCATTGAGCAGCGATAGCTCGCGATAGGTGGCCGAGTCCGGAGGACCCACAGCGTTTTACTTGCAACGATGGCTGCAAGGGCTTTTTCCCTTGCCCAACCTCGCGGGCTCGCTAAGGTTGTCCAGGGCAGGCCAAATGACATGCAAGCAATTGATAGTATTGAAATTGAGGGAAAGCTTTCGGCTCTGAGCATTTCCGGGTCGGTAGATTTATTTGAAAGCTGGCTAGGAAACCGATCGATCGCATCGATAGGAACGAATGCGGGCGCACCTGAAATTCCGTTCCAGGGGTGGAGGCATTTCAAAGAGGCTTTCCCTCCTGAGCTGATTGCTAGGGCTGTACGCGAGAGCGATATTCGTGTCGCTACCTGCCTCGACCCCTTTGGGGGCTCCGGAACGTCTGCGCTTGCTTGTCAATTTCTTGGTATTCGCCCGACGACCATTGAGGTCAATCCATATTTGAGCGACCTTATTGAAGCAAAGTTGAGCACCTACCATCTGCCCGCCCTTCGAGGCGCGTTTAATAGGTTGATCGCGAGGGTTGATGATATGGAGGTGACGGCGGCGTTGAACGAGTTCAAACGTAATGCGCCGGCCACATTTGTAGAGCCCGGTTTAGATTCGAAATTCATCTATAAGCGAGCAATCCTCAAGAGACTTTTTCAGTTTCGATTTGCAATCGATCTAGTTCGCGATGAGCAGCTTCGGCGACTGTTCAGAGTCTTGCTCGCGTCTGTGGCAATTCCTGTCAGCAACGTCACTGTCAGCGGGAAAGGACGACGCTATAGAGGCGGCTGGCGGGACCGCGTGATAAAAGTTCAAGACGTTGACCGTCTATTTTCAGAACTCGTACACGGCGCGGAGGCAGATCTTAAGCGGTTCGGAACTCGTCCCGTACGGGATTATTCGATATTGCGAGGCGACGCGCGTGCGCTCACGACCAAGTCAGAGCCCGTCGATCTTGCCGTGTTCTCTCCGCCCTATCCGAACTCGGCGGACTACACTGACGTGTATAATGTCGAACTTTGGACTCTTGGATATCTGCATTCCAAGGACAGCAATGCCGAGCTGCGAGCAAGAACTCTAAGCTCCCATGTTCAGTTACAACGCTCTTACGAGGCTCCTCCTAAGGGCTCTAAACTTCTGAGCTCTGTCTTGGCAAAGCTTCACCATCAGCGCAATGAGCTGTGGCACAGAGATATTCCTGCAATGATCGGTGCCTACTTTGCTGACATGCGCACCGTCTTGCATGCGATCTACGACCGGCTCTCGGTCCGGGGTAAGGTATTCATGGTCGTAGGTGAGAGCAGATACGCTGGCGTGAAAATTCCCACGGCCCCGATCTTGAGCGCTTTGGCAACAGAACTTGGATTCGAGGTGCTGAGCCAAGAGCCGTTCCGATCCATGAGAGTCGCCCCTCAGCAGGGAGGTAAGCCCGGTCTTGCTGAAACTCTTATTATTCTCCAAAAATCGCGCACATAGTCGCCGCGCGGGCGAAGTTAACGCCGGGAGCGGATTTCTACCATCAGCGCCTGTGAATTCCAGAAATAGGGCTGCTGTCGAATGGGCTGGGCGAGGGCGCTGACCAACTCGATGGGCGAACTAATGATTTGGTCTTCAGCGGGCTGCGAAATGTTCAGATAGAAATCCGCCGCGTTCACGATTGCTTGGAGCAGAGGCGCGATGCGGTGAGTGACTAGATTTACGTCTGCACCATAGAGCGGATTGGCGTCCATGCCCTTAACCGCGAAATGCGTGTGAGTGGTCACGACTGTGAGGCCGAGGACGCGAAAGGTTTCGTACAAAACAGGCCAGAACAGTACATTCTCCTGCAGGCGCGGAAATTGAAGAAAAACGTTATGAAGACCATCAATCAGCACGCCGTGGAAAGGAATTCCTTGAAGGTCGGCGGACTTAAGCCTTGTGACGATCTTAGAAACTAAGACCTCCGGCGTGACAAAACCCGGATAGAAAGACAAGGTCTCGACCTCGGCCTCTTGCGTTTCGAAAGACAGTTGATCTGCCGTTTGCTGAACAATCTTCTCCAGCAAGCCTTGGTAGTATTCGGGCGGATATAGAAACGAGATTACCAGGATCCGGCGCTTATTCATGCGAACGCCATCGGCGTCAAACAATCCGACGTCAGGCTCGCTGTCGTCCTCTGAGATCATTGGCGAAGCTAACAGCTTCAGGCCGAAACCAGC
The DNA here is from genome assembly GCF_023074055.1 of Bradyrhizobium sp. 141. Taxonomy (GTDB): domain Bacteria; phylum Pseudomonadota; class Alphaproteobacteria; order Rhizobiales; family Xanthobacteraceae; genus Bradyrhizobium. Next base: position 225,379 of record NZ_JADPKR010000025.1, on the reverse strand, counting down.
CTTACCGGAACTACCCTTCCCCGAGATCAGGACCTGAGATTTCTCGTAGATGCGAACGAGTGGCGGAACGTCCTTCAATGGCGTTCCGAGCCGGATTCCGGTTAGCAGCATATCGAAATAGCGGGAGCGGCGAATTGCCTGCCATCGCCATCCGGCAAATTGTTCAAGTTGAGCGGGTAACTGCGGATAGAGCTTTATGCCGTCACGCTTCGAGATATGTAGATGGTGAGCTCCCGGCCACGAGTGCTGGAGGCGGGTTTTATGAAGCACCAACTTTCGCTTGGGCTCCTGTGCGATACTGGATCTATCTTCGTGCTCCAGCGTGAGAACGACATCGACAAGGTAGTCCAGCTCCTGGAGCGCTCTTTCTCCAGTTTGAGCCGTTAAGATCATGACGAACACGCCCAGCTTGCGAAAAGCTTCTACTAGCTCTCGCATGTCACCGACTTCGTCGGATCCCTCCAAAGCCGGTCGATTAATTAGCTCGTGAACGCCGTCCAAAACAACAAAGAAGGGCGTGTAGCCTGGCGAGCGATCTTCAGTAAGATCTATGCCATTTTGTTCGGCCGTGGATTGTACGTGCTGTATGAAGTTGAAAATCTGCTCACGATTCTCTTCGGGGTCCGAGCTGTCGAGATGAATTGCTGCAAACCAGTCTGAAAACTCGCGACCAGCGAAACTTGAGGTGCGGGCGATGAATGGCGGCGTGAGCGTAAGGATACGCTGAGCGAGATCGCGTGGATCTTCTTCGCATGATAGATAGCAAGTGCGCGTTCCTAGCGGGGCGAGTGCGGTGGCAATCCCCAGCGCCAGACTTGTTTTGCCGGTGCCCGATGCGCCTGATACGCGAGCGACGACACCTCTTGCCTTCGAAAGACGCAGTCCGCCTGCAAAGATAGCGTCAGCACCGGGGATAGGGATCGGGATTCCATCGAGCAAGTTCATCAAGGACGATGCAGATGGCAGTCGCTCGATGTTGTCGATAAAGCGAACCTCGAATGTCATCCCATCAGCGGGTGCTAGCTCTTTCCCAGCCACATAACTATCACGGCCCCAAATAGGAAATTCGTGCGATCTCTTCGAAGTATATGTCGAAGAATTTGGCGCAAAAGAATAGTAAGCCATGCCGAGAGAGGCGAGCAAATGGCCGACGACTACGTCGGTTTGATCCGCCAGATAGAAGGTGTCTCCGTTGCTGCGATAGGCTTCAGCCTTATGCAACGAGCCCGCGACGCGCTCGAAGCCGATTATTTCCTTTATCTGGTCTTCGGCAGATCCTTCTTGCCGGCGCCGCACAGGCCAGCCCAAGCTAAGTGAAAAAATCTCAGCGCGAATGATTGCGTGCGCATAAGCATCGCTAGTGAGAAATTCCGGCGACGTTAACATCCGTCTTAGAAAGTAGAGTGGAGAAAAGAGTAGTTGCCTCGGCCGATTAAAACTATCCGTGCCATCGGTCTCGACGGCATAAAGACTGTGAAACACGGCTTCTTCGTTAAAGTCATTCGCAAGTAGCAAGTATGGTCGGGTGATCACCGCCCGTCGCTTGCTGTCACTTCGTGTGCGACGAACACTTCCGTAAGGCCCCTGAGCGAGGTGTGGATCATTAAAGGTCGCGAGTCGACCAAGCCCAGAGAAGCAATCGCTCACAGATTCAACAAAATGATCATTCTCCCATTCAGTAGGAAGCGTCTCAGTAAATAACCGAGCTGCAGCGAACCATCCATCAAGGATGATGTTCGACGCCTTGCCGAACGGCGTGAAGCCTAAGAAGGCGTCTGAGCCTAGGCGGGGCCTCATGGATGATTTCCGTAGGCCGCCTGAATATTTTTTTGATTCCTCAAGTCGGACATGCCGGCTGACAACACGTCCTTAAACACGCGGTCCATGCTGTGCGACGCACGCGCCCCTCGGGCTGCAGAGCGGGTCAAGCGTGAAAATCGGCCGAACTTCTTTTGGGGCGCCTGTTGATCTTCTAAGTTCGGGTTCTGCTCAACAAGCGGGTTGATGTTGAAAGACTTATTTACGATTGCAGCGAGCTTTGCTTTGCCCGCCGCGTCCGGGATCGCGTGGGTTATCCGGACAATGGCTCGATTGAAGTCATCGCCCAACAAGCGAAACAGGAATGGCAAGCGACGGATGATATCTCGCCAAGTGAATTGTGCTGCCCCTTGGCTCGCCTGTTGTTCGAGGAGCGCAACGATGTGATCGGGCATCCCCTTCAGGGAGGAGACGACAAGATCGACCCAGAGCGGACGATGCTCGGAATAGAGCGTGCGCTCTTCATCCAACCGACGACGCACTAACGTACCACCCAAAGCCCTAACGACTAAGAAAGCTTGGAATCGCGCAAGGCCATCCGAAGGTTCTTTTTGTTGATCAAGAACCCGCATTACAGCGGTCGAAAGTGTGGCTGATTTGATCTTTGCGCCTTCAACGATCAATCGCAAGGCTTCCCACGCCCTCTCGCCGGCAGGCTGGACGTTCGGCAAGATTTGCAGAAGGGAAGCCTCCAAGAGATCTTTGGGTATTTGCCCGTCGACGAGAGTCGCCAACAGCACGTCCAGTTTGGAGAAGCCTTTTGGGTCCTCCACCCCAGCCACGTGATCGTTGATGGCGACTTGGATCGTCATGGTCAGATTGTTTTTCCGTTCTTTGGCCATCACGAGACTTTGCTCTTAAAGCGTACGAATTCCGACGACACCTCTCGTAACATAGGTGTTTCCGCTACGATTTCATCGAACGCTCCCGAACAACCAACGGGGCGATGAGGATGAGGGACAGTCTTGCCGCCGGGTGACCAGTAGTGCAGGGCGGCCTCGAAGCCCGCATCAAAGACGGTCGGTTGGCTTGCGTTGGTGACGCAAGAAGCCGGCACGCGAAATCCGATGCAGTCCAGGCTTGCGGAGGGCGGGGTTCTACCGGGAAGATTCGCACAAACCGGCAGCCCAAGATTCCAGGGTAAGCATTCGACGTCACACAGGAAAGGATCTTGGGCGGGAGGGTCTGTCCGAAAAAGCCAAGCAATTCTTCGTGCGAGACTTATGCGCTGACCCTGCCCATTGACGATCTCTTCGGTAAACCACTCCGATGCCAATTCGTTATCAACCTTGGTCAGCTCACCGGCCAAGCCCTGGAACAACGACGCTACCTCCGCCGGATCGATACTAAGCTCTCGTGCAACGTGAGCAATTGTTCTCTGCTCCGGCTTTACGTGACCCAACAACTCACCCGGTGACAACGCGACGCTGCCTCCAGCAAGAGGATTGCGCTCACAATGTGCATCGAACTCGGCAATCATGCTGGCTTCGCCCGCAGCCTCGCATGCATCTAAGAGGTTATTTCTTAGCAATTCGGGGGATAGGTCCCTCTGGATTTTATCATAGATAATCTCGGGTAAATGGTCCGGCCGCACGTGAAGCGCCATTATCCGTTTCTCTCCCCAGCCTGCGCAACACGCATAACGTGCATCGGATGTGCTGTCTATCATCGGCGTCCATATCCCCACCGCCCTCGCTTCGAAATGACCTTTCAAACTGGGGAGGCGGGCTAAACGCCTTGATGGAGAAAATTGCTTGGATGCGGGGAAAGCTTGTCACGAAGCTGTGTAACATGCTAAAGGCCGGTAACGGTTAAGTCGTTGATAACACGGTCGTAAATTTTTGGCCGATGCAATCCTTTCCTGGGCACCATTTTGCAAGTTTTGACGCAAAATGGGGCCGCTTCCGATCAGTCGAGATGGCCACCGGCGATCCATGCATCGACGCGGCTATGGTCCCCTGGTGAGCAGGTCGGCCCGCCCCTCACACCACCCGCTTCCCCGCGCGCTCCCGCACCGCCTTCTGCACAAAATACATCATCACCAGCGTGACGATCGTCGTCGTGACGACGACGTAGCCGATCCGGTCGAAATGGATCAGCGAGCCGTCGGGCCCTTGCGCGATGATCGCGCCGGCGAGCACCGAGCCGAGGCCGCCGGAGAGCTGCTGGAGCGAGGCGCTGACCGCGCTGAATGATCCGCGCTGGGTGGAATCGGGGATTGCCGACATCAGGGCCTGCGACGGGATCATCCGTGAAAAGATGCCGACGAACATCAGCACGTTGACGGTGATCGCGGTCACGAGCGAGACGGGGCCGAGATGGGTGTAGATCAGCACCATGACCACGGTCATCACGCAGCCGAAGACGAAGGTCGGGTATTTGCCGAACGCATCGCTCGCCCTGCCGACCAGCGGCCCCGTGACGATGCTGAACAGGCCGGAGACGAGGTAGATCGTCGGCAGATGCGTGAGGTCGATGCCGAGATTGTGCACGGTGAAGGCGCTGGAGAACGGCATCAGCATGTATCCGCCGGTCGCCAGCAATGTCGTGACGGCAAAGGCCAGCGTGTAGCGCGGCTCACCGATCGTCGCGACCAGGTGGCGGAACGGGTTTCTGTCCTGCCTCAGCTTCAGATGCGCATCGACCGGCTCCATCGCGAAGGCGATGATGATGATCGCCGCGATCGACACGATGACGATCGCGATGAAGCAGACATGCCAGCTCCAGTGATTGGCGAGAAACAGCCCGGCCGGAATGCCGAGCACCTGGCTCGCGGCGAAGGCCGTCTGGATGAAGCCCATCACGCGGCCGCGCAAATGCAGCGCGAACAAATCGGTGACGATGGCCAGCACGACCGAGCCGATCACGCCGCCGAACAATCCGGTCACGATCCGGCCGAGCAGCAGCACGTGGTAGTTCGGCGCCGCGGCGCAGAGCATGGTGCCGAGCGTGAAGCCGACATAGAAGAACAGCAGCAGGCGCTTGCGATCGAAGCGATCGGCAAAGCCGGCGGCCAGCACCCCCGAAATGCCCGCACTGAACGCGTAGGCCGACACCGCGACGCCGAATTGCCCCGCCGTGATGTCGAGCGCGGGCATCAGGATGGCGCCGAGCGGCGACATGATGATGAAGTCGAGGATGATCGTGAACTGCGTGAACGCGAGCAGCGCAATGAGAAGCGCCTGGTAGCGCGAGAAGCCGCGCGGGCGCTCCGATGGATCGTCGATAGGCGCAGCGAGCGTCTGTTCGGTCATGGGTCTCGATTTCGTCGGAAGCGGGGAGGAAACTGGCAGATGGGGTGGGCAGGGACGATTTTCACGGGGCGCACGGCGCAGATCGTGCCGGAATGTGAGGGCGGCGCGAGGTTGTGGGATCCCTGCAACAGCCGGGCAGACCGATTGGGCCCGGCGCTCACCCGCTTTTCCCTGCTACGGCTGAATTAAGCCGCCCTTAGCGAATGCCTCCTAGGCTCGCGGCCGTCCATTTCCCTGCTCCCCGGCCATCCCTTTGGGCCGGTCAGTTTGCGGCAAGTCAGAGCGTTTTTCGGATGGAGCAGCCTGCCCGGCAGTATGATTCTGGCGCGTCCACGCCGTCGGCAACGGCGGTGGCTGTGCGGACGCTCGTCATCGATCTCGAAGGCGCGCTGTTGCGCTCCGAGCTGCTGATGGAAGCGCTCTTCAGCCGGCCCGCCCTCATGCTCGCCCGCTTCGGTGCCGGCGGGCGACCGGGCATGGCGGCGCTCACCGACATCCTGGCGCGGGCCGAGATCGACTACGCCCATCTGCCCTATGATTCCGACCTGCTGAACCGGGCGCTGGCGGCGCGGGCGCGGGGCGAGAAGATCTACTTGGTCGCGCATCGTTTCGCCGAGCATGCCGCCGGTATCGCGACGCATCTCGGCTTCGACGGCGTGGTGACGCCGGCCGACCTCGCTGCGGGCAGCCTGCCGTTCGATCGTGCCTCCATCGACCACGTCGAAAATCGCGACAGAAGCAGAGCCGGCTTCAAGACCTGGGCGAAAGCGCTGCGCGTCTATCAATACGCCAAGAACACGCTGGTGTTCGTGCCTGTCATCACCGCGCATCAGCTGAACCTTGCCAGCTTCGGCTCCGCGCTGCTGGCGTTCCTGGCGTTCTCGGCCTGCGCGTCCGGCGCCTATCTGATGAACGATCTTCTCGATCTTTCGGCCGACCGGCAGCATCCGACCAAGCGCCATCGCGCGCTCGCGGCCGGCGACTTGCCGATCTCGTCCGCGCTGCTTGCGATCCCCGCGCTGTGGCTGTTCGCGGTCGCCGCCTCCCTCTGCATCTCGCCGCTGTTCCTCGGCGTGCTCGGGGGCTATCTCGCCACCACGATCGCCTATTCGCTCGTGCTCAAGCGCAAGATGCTGGTCGACATCGTCACGCTCGCCGGTCTCTACACGCTTCGAATCGTGGCCGGCGCGGTCGGCGTCGGCGTGGTGCTGTCGGAATGGCTGCTGATCTTCTCGCTGTTCGTGTTCACCTCGCTGGCGCTGATCAAGCGCTTCAGCGAGCTCAGCATGCGCGAGAGCGCGGGCCTTGCCGATCCTTCCAACCGCGACTATCGCGTCACCGATCTGCATGTCATCGCCGCGATGGCGGCGGCGAGCGCGATGAACGCGGTGACCGTGTTCTCGCTCTACGTCTCCTCGAGCGCGGTCACGCCGCTGTACAGCCGGCCCTGGATGCTGTGGCTGCTCAACCCGCTGCTGCTCTACTGGTTCGGCCGCGCCCTGATGATGGCGCATCGCCGCGAGATGCCGGATGATCCGATTCTCTACACCTTCCGCGACGGCGCCAGCCGCATCACGGTCGCGGCGATGATCTGCATCATGCTGGCGGCAATCTGACCGAACCCCGTGCTTGCGCGGCTCGCCGGCAATGGCTACATCGCGGGCAATCCGAATTCGTTATTGTGCCGACGCACCGATCCGACCCGAGGTTTTGAAACGCCATGACCGTACGCCTGCATCGCGGCGACCTGCCGGACCTGTCCCGCTACACCGGAGCGGTGGCGATCGATACCGAGACCATGGGGCTGAACCCGCACCGTGACCGGCTCTGCGTGGTGCAGCTCTCGCCAGGCGACGGCAGCGCCGACGTGGTGCAGATCCCCAAGGGGCACACCGACGCGCCGAACCTGAAGGCGCTGCTGGCCAATCCTGAGATCACCAAGATCTTCCACTTTGCGCGGTTCGACGTCGCGGTGCTGTACCAGACTTTTGGCGTCATGACCGGGCCGATCTACTGCACCAAGATCGCCTCCCGCCTGATCCGCACCTATACCGACCGCCATGGCCTCAAGGACCTCGTGCGCGAGGTGCTCAATGTCGACCTCTCCAAGCAGCAGCAGTCAAGCGACTGGGGATCCGACAGCCTGACCGAGCCGCAGCTCGCCTATGCCGCCTCCGACGTGCTGCATCTGCATGCCCTCCGCGAGCGGCTCGACGCCATGCTGGTGCGGGAAGGCCGTACTCAGCTGGCCAAGGCCTGTTTCGATTTCCTGCCGACCCGTGCCCTGCTCGATCTCCAGGGCTGGGAGGAAGAGGACATTTTCGCGCACTCCTGAGCCCTCTTGGACGGAGTTGTCGCCCCGTTTCGGACACTTTCGTAACAGCCTGTCGCGGGCTGCATATTTTGGCGCCGCCGGGTACAATGGGGCGCCCTTCAACCGGAACAGGCGAGCGACACCTCAGGAACCCAGGTGAATTCGGCCCACAATCCCACCTACGACGCCGCGCTTGCGGCGAAGTTCGCCAGCGCGGCGCGCCACAGCCGCCTGGTGCGGATTCTGCGCGTCTCGGTGCCGGCGATGGTGGTCGTGGCCATGGCCGTGATCATCTACATCGCGTTCTTCAACAAATTCCGGATTCCGGAGCTGCCGCTCACCGTCGAAAACATGGTGGTGTCGGGCACCAAGATCACCATGGAGTCGCCGCATCTGGCCGGCTTCACGCCGGACCAGCGCCCCTACGAGCTCTGGGCCAAGACCGCGACCCAGGACATCACCGACCCGGATCACGTCGATCTCAAGGACCTGCGCGCGAAAGTGCTGATGGAGGATCAATCCACCCTGTTCCTCGATGCCCGCACCGGCCGCTTCGACAACAAGCAGCAGCAGCTCGATCTGCACAAGGACATCTTCCTGCGCACCTCCACCGGCTATGAGGCGCGGCTGAACTCTGCCTTCGTCGACATGAACAAGGGCACGGTCTCCTCGGACGAGCATGTCGACGTCAAGTTGACCAACGGCACGCTGACCGCTGACCGCTTACGCATCACCGAAGGCGGCGACGTCATCCGCTTCGAGGGCAATGTGGTGATGCATCTGGACAAGCTGGAGGAGCCCGCCGCCGCGCAGCCTGCACCACCCGAGCCCGCGCCGCCGGCGAAGACACGTACGCCTCAGAACAAATCTGCCAACTCAAGATGATTTTCATGACCAAGCCTTTTTCGCGCAGCGACAACAAGCGGTGCGCCATCATCAGCGCGGCTGCACTTGCGGTCGGTATCGCGCTGGTCGCTGGCGGTGCGGCCATCGCGCAGAGCACGATGCAGGGCGTGCCCAACGCGATGCAGGGCTTTTCGCAGAACCGCGACCAGCCGATCCAGATCGAAGCCGCCTCGCTCGAGATGCGCGACAAGAAGAAGGAGGCGACCTTCGCCGGCAATGTGAAGGTCGTGCAGGGCGACACCACCATGACCTCGAAGACGCTGGTGGTGTTTTACGACTCGGGCGCGGACAAGCCCGCGACGCCGCAGCCGGCGGCGAAGGGCGCGAAGTCGGCGCCGATGCAGTCGGCGCAGCCGGGTCCGGGCGGCAGTTCCTCGATCAAGCGGCTGGAGGCGCGCGGCAACGTCGTGGTCACCCAGAAGGATCAGGTGGTAACCGGCGAGACCGCCGTGTTCGATACCAGAACCAATCTCATCACCATGCTCGGCGGTGGCGGCCAGGTGGTTCTGACGCAGTGCAAGAACGTGCTGCGCGGCGACCGTTTGATGGTCGACATGACGACCGGCGTGTCGCGGGTGGAATCCGACAACGGCCGGGTTCAGGCCCTGCTGCCGCAGGGCGGCAACGATTGCGGTTCGGGCAAGCCCGGCGGGGCGCCGCCCTTGCAATTGCCTGGTGCAAGTAAACCAAAATGAATTCAACAACTTGGTTCGGATGCTCCCGAACCGAGGTTGAAGCTTGGCCGGCGAGACTGTATCTAGCGCGCAGGGCTATCGAAGCGGGGTCCGCCGCTTTTCGGGCGTGTTTCACTGGGCATGAGACATCCCTTCACTCATGCTGCGTCGGCGAATCGAAAGGCCGGTGCGGCAGATCGCGCGAATTCGCGCAGGATCGTCGCGAAAGGCTAAAAGGCGGGGATGGTCGATCTCTTCAGCATGTTCCGTCGGCGCCCCGCCAAGCGCGGCCGGCCAGGATTTGCGCGTCAGGACATCACCGCGCTCAATGACAGCGTCGGCGGGCTCGTGACCAGCCCGATCCGGGACGCGCCGCCGATGGCCCGTGACCAGGCGTTGCATGCGCCCGACCAGTTCCAGGGTGATTACCAGGACGACTATCAAGCCGACTACCAAGCCGAGCCGCGTCCGCAGGCTGTTCACCCCGTCAGGGCTGCCGGCAGGCCCAATGGCGCGGGGGCGCCGCAGCTCCTGAAGCGGCCGGGCTTTCTGGCCGTGCATAGCGTGGAAAAGGCCTTCGGCAGCCGCCAGGTGGTGCGCGGCGTCAGCATCTATGTGCGCCGCGGTGAAGCGGTCGGCCTGCTTGGTCCGAACGGCGCCGGCAAGACCACCGTGTTCTACATGATCACCGGGCTGATCAAGGCCGATCGCGGCGCGATCGAGCTCGACGGCCACGATGTCACGAAACTCCCGATGTATCAGCGCGCGCGGCTCGGGATCGGCTATCTGCCGCAGGAAGCCTCGATTTTCCGCGGCCTCACCGTCGAGCAGAACATCCGTGCCGTGCTCGAAGTGGTCGAGCCCTCGCGCAAGAAGCGCGAGCAGCAGCTCGACTCCCTGCTCGATGAATTCAATATCACGCGGCTGCGCAAATCGCCGTCGATCGCGCTCTCCGGCGGCGAGCGGCGCCGCGTCGAGATCGCGCGTGCGCTGGCGACACGTCCGAACTACATGCTGCTCGACGAGCCCTTCGCCGGCATCGACCCGATCGCCGTCGGCGACATCCAGGACCTCGTCCGCCATCTCACCAATCGCGGCATCGGCGTGCTCATCACCGACCACAACGTCCGCGAGACGCTCGGCCTCACCGATCGCGCCTACATCGTCTATGCCGGCGAAATCTTGACCGAGGGGAGTCCGGATGAGATCGTCGCCGATCCGGACGTGCGCCGCCTTTACCTTGGCGAGGAATTCCGCCTCTAGCCGTTTTTGCGTTCGTCAAGACGTGTACATCGGGCCTGGACTAGGATAAGCAAAAATCGGACCAACTTTTTGGATCGGTTCTTGCTTCATGGCGCTTACGCAGAGATTAGAGTTCCGGCAATCGCAGTCGCTGGTCATGACGCCGCAGTTGATGCAGGCGATCAAGCTGCTGCAATTGTCCAATCTCGATCTCACGACGTTCGTGGAAGAGGAGCTCGAGCGTAACCCCCTGCTGGAACGGGCCAATGACGAGGCCCCCGCGGGCGAGACCCCCACTGATGCCGGTCAGTACGGCGATGGCGACGAGGCCGGCGGCCAAGGTGACGGTCAGGGTGACGACGGCTTTGGCGGCAGTGCGGAAGGCTTCGAGCCGGGCCAGGAAGAATGGATGAGCAAGGATCTCGGCACCCGCGCCGAGATCGAGCAGACACTGGACACGGGCCTGGACAACGTCTTCTCCGAGGAGCCGGCCGAGGCTGCGGCGCGCAACGCCCAGGACGCCGCGCCGACCACCTATACCGAATGGGGCGGCGGCGCCTCCGGCGATGAGGACTACAATCTCGAAGCCTTCGTCGCCGCGGAGTTGACCCTGTCGGACCATCTCGCCGAGCAGCTCTCGGTCGCCTTCACTGGTCCTGCGCAGCGCATGATCGGCCAGTACCTGATCGACCTCGTCGACGAGGCCGGCTATCTGCCGGGTGATCTCGGCCAGGCCGCCGAGCGCCTTGGCGCATCGCAAGCCGACGTCGAGGGCGTCCTTGCCGTGCTGCAAAAATTCGATCCGCCCGGCGTCTGCGCGCGATCTCTCAGCGAATGCCTTGCGATCCAGCTCCGCGAGCTCGACCGCTATGATCCCGCAATGCAGGCCCTGGTCGAGCATCTCGATCTCCTCGCCAAGCGCGACATCGTGGCCTTGCGCAAGATCTGCGGCGTCGACGACGAGGACATCGCCGACATGATCGGCGAGATCCGCCGCCTCAATCCCAAGCCCGGCATGAAGTTCGGCTCGGCGCGTCTGCAGACCATGGTGCCTGATGTCTATGTCCGCCCAGGTCCTGACGGCGGCTGGCATGTCGAGCTCAACAGCGACACCTTGCCGCGCGTGCTGGTCAATCAGACTTACTATTCCCAGCTGTCGAAGAAGATCGGCAAGGATGGCGACAAGTCCTATTTCACCGACGCGCTTCAGAACGCGACCTGGCTGGTGCGCGCGCTCGACCAGCGCGCCCGCACCATCCTGAAGGTTGCAACCGAGATCGTGCGCCAGCAGGACGGCTTCTTCACCCACGGCGTGGCGCACCTGCGGCCGCTCAATCTGAAGGCCGTCGCCGACGCCATTCAGATGCATGAATCCACGGTGTCGCGCGTCACCGCCAACAAATACATGGCGACAAATCGCGGCACATTCGAGTTGAAATATTTCTTCACGGCCTCGATCGCCTCCGCCGACGGCGGCGAGGCGCATTCTGCCGAAGCCGTTCGCCATCACATCAAGCAGCTGATCGATTCGGAAGCGCCCGCGGCGATCCTGTCGGACGATACCATCGTGGAACGCTTGCGCGCCTCGGGCATTGATATTGCCCGCCGCACGGTCGCGAAGTACCGCGAAGCCATGCGCATACCCTCTTCGGTGCAACGCCGCCGCGACAAGCAGAGCGCTCTTGGTAACGTCCTCTCCACCGCCTTGTCCGATCGTTCCCGCAATCCCGAACCGGCCTGATTGCGCTGGCGCGAAATCGCGCTACTCTCGGCTCCCCTTTGCAACCGATCCAGGCACGCGCATGATCCGGAAAAGTGCACAGCGGTTTCCTCTCCCGACAAACGCGGAAAGGGTTCGTGGGGAGATCATGCGCAGGGAACGACTTCAACTGCGATGATTCGTCGTCGCAGCTGAGGAGCAAACCAAGCGAGGCATCCCATGACTCTTCGGATTTCGGGCAAGAGCATCAGCGTCGGTGAGGCCCTGCGCGGCCGCGTCGCCGACCGCACCGACGAGGTGCTGCGCAAATATTTCGACGGCAATTATTCCGGCCACATCACGCTCAGCAAGGACGGCTTCGGCTTCCGCACCGATTGCGCCCTGCATCTCGATTCGGGAATCACGCTGGAAGCCGATTCGAACGCGCCGGATGCCTATGCCAGCGCCGACCAGGCGCTGGTAATGATCGAGAAGCGGCTGCGTCGCTACAAGAATCGCCTCAAGGACCGCTCCGCCCGCAAGGCCCATGTCGCCTCCGAGGCGATGGCTGCGCTCGATGCGACGAGCTACGTGCTGGAGGCTCCGGAGGGCGAGGACGAGGTCACCGGCTACAGCCCCGTTATCATCGCCGAGGCGACCACCTCGCTAAGGCCGCTGTCGGTCAGCGAGGCGGTCATGGAACTCGATCTCAGCGGAGCGCCTTGCCTGGTCTTCCAGCATGGCTCGTCGGGCCGGGTGAACATCATTTACCGCCGGGCGGACGGCAATGTGGGCTGGATCGATCCGCCGGGGGCCAAGGTGGACGGCAAGGCGGGCGGCTAGGCCGAGGCGGGGGTCCGTACGATCCCGGCCCTTAACAATGACCGTGGCAAAGCCGCACGCGGGAGTTGGCACCGGGATTGCGTTGGAGTAGAAGCCCCCCACATCTGGACTTGGCAGGACCTTGGCTAAGTCCCCCTCCTGCTTCATGTTATTGACGCCGGCTCAGCTTGGTCTATCAAGCTGGCCAAATCGGAACCTGACGGTTTAATTCACCTCGGAAAGCCTCCATGCCGATTACCGATCTGGTCGCACCCGAGGCGATTCTCCCGGCATTGAAGGTCAACAGCAAGAAGCAGGCCTTGCAGGAGCTTGCGGCCAAGGCCGCCGAGCTGACCGGCCAGAACGAGCGCTCCGTGTTCGAGGTGCTGCTGCAGCGGGAGAAGCTCGGCACCACAGCGGTCGGCTACGGCGTTGCCATTCCGCACGGCAAGCTGCCCAAGCTCGAAAAGATCTTTGGCCTGTTCGCACGGCTCGACCGCCCGATCGATTTCGAATCGATGGACGGCCAACCGGTCGATCTGGTCTTCCTGCTGCTCGCCCCCGAAGGCGCCGGCGCCGATCACCTCAAGGCGCTCGCCCGCATCGCCCGCCTCCTGCGCGACCAGGACATCGCCAAAAAACTCCGCGCCTCGCGCGATGCCCAGGCGATCTATTCGGTGCTGGCCCTGCCGCCGGCGACCGCGGCGTAAGGCCTCCCGCCCGTTCGAACCCACCCCGCAACGTCTGCGACTTAATTTCACGGCCGGGCGCTGTCGATCGGATTCCGCACGCGTCCGGCAGGGATTCGGCGCAGGAATTTTCAACACATGATTTGCGGTTCGATCGGCCGGGTTTTCGGTCTGCTTTGCTCGGTCACGATCGCTGTGACGGCCGTGGCGCATGCTGACGAGGCATCCAACGATCGCGTCATCGCTGAGAAGACCGCGATCATCGCGGCGGAGCCGGCGAATGCGGCGGCTTACGAGCTGCGGGGAGAAGCCTACTATCTCAAGCGGGACTGGAATCGCGCCTTCGACGATTGCAGCGCTGCGATCCGGATCGACCCGAACTTCGGGCGTGCCTATCATTGCCGCGGCCGCGCCTATTCCGCCAAAGGCGACCGCGATCGCGCGATGGCCGACTACAACGAGGCCATCCGCCTCGATCCCGACTATGGCGCGCCCTACACCTCGCGCGCCGAGGAATATTTTAACCACCGCGATTTCGATCTCGCGATCGCCGGCTTCACCGAGGCCATCGAACGCAGCCCCAAGCAGGCCTACCGTGCGCTCATGATGCGCGGGCAGGTCTATGCGGTGAAGGGCGCCGCCGATCGCGCCGCCGCCGATTACACCGAGGCGATGCAGCGGAATCCAGCCGCTGCCTGGCCCTACGAACTGCGAAGCAACATTCGTCTCAACAAGGGCGAGATCGATGCAGCCCTGGAAGACTGCGACAGCGCCGTTCGTCTCGAGCCCGGAAGTGCCGGCGGCCATTATTGCCGGGCCATTGTGTTCCTGAACAAGGATGACACCGACGGCACCATCCGGGAGTTGGATGACGTCACGAGAATCACGCCGTCTTTCCAGAAGGCCTATCGCGTTCGCGCCGTTGTCCTGCACAGGAAGGGCGACGATAAACGGGCCCTTGCCGATTTCGACGAAGCGATTCGGCTACAGCCGCGAGATTCGCAGGTCTATACCGATCGCGCCGGCGTGTTTCGCGACCTCGGACAGCACGATCGCGCGCTCGCCGACTACAACGAGGCGCTTCGGCTCGATCCCAACAACCAGGATGTCCTGGTCAATCGCGGCCTTCTCTACATGATGATGTCCGATGCCAAGCATGCGCGCGCCGACTTCAACAGCGTGCTCGCACTGCCGCCGACCGACAAATGGGCCGTGGACACGGCGCGTGAAGGGCTCGGATTTGTGAAGTGATGTGCGAGACAGTGGTGAATCCATCCGCGAAGGCATTCTGGATTGCTTCGTCGCTTCGCTCCTCGCAATGACGGCGCGGCAACATCATCGCCCAAAATGAAAACGGGCACGCCTTCCTGCGAAGGCATGCCCGCCAAAACCCTATTCGTGCGACGTGCGCGTCCTCAGTGCACGCTCACCGCTTGCAGCTCGTTGCTCCAGGCGTTGGCGATCGCGGCTTCGCGGCTGTCGGTCAGCATGATCGGCGTGCCGTCGGCGGCGTGGAGCGCGAAGAGCTTGAGGCCCGGCGCGATTTTCGGCGCTTCGGGAAACAGGCCCGGCACATCCTCGGAACGGATCTGCTTCACATAGGCGATATGACCTTCGCCGAGGGTTGCCAGCGTCTCGGGCGAGACATTCTTGGCTTCGTATTCGAACGCAACGTGACCTTCACTCATGGTCTCGACTCCTCTGGAACACTAAGCGGTCGAGTCCGCTACTCGTTCCATTATTCGTGCTCATTGATAGCGATTGTCTTAACGATCCTCTCCGGTTCAGGCCGGGCAAGATCGACCGACAACAGCCCGTTCTTCAGATCCGCACCCAGCACCAGCATCCCCTCCGCCAGCACGAAGGTGCGCTGGAAGTGGCGCGCGGCGATGCCGCGATGGATGTATTGCCGGGACTTGTCGTCCTGCTGCCGCCCGCGGATCACGAGCTGGTTTTCCTCAATGGTTACATCGAGTTGGTCGCGCGTGAATCCTGCGACCGCCAGCGTGATTCGTAAGCGCTCGGGCTGGCCGTCCGCGCCGCCGCACCTCTCGATATTGTAGGGAGGATAACCGTCGGCGCCTTTGACGACCCGATCGAGCACGCGCTCGATCTCGTCGAAGCCCAGAAGGAACGGACTGGAGAGCGTTGGAACACGAGACATAGTTTACAAAGTCCTCTCGAAGCGACTTTGGTGCATCAGGGCCCGCAAGCGGCACCCCTTGGTCAGCAATATGGGCATGTTCCCATGTTGGTTCAAGCAGGTAGCGGGAGACTGCACAGGCGTCATTCCCACATGTGATCCGATTTGCTTTCATCCAATCGCTTCCACATCGTCATGGCCGGGCTTGTCCCGGCCATCCACGATCTTTCTTACGCACGAAGAACGTGGATGCCCGGGACAAGCCCGGGCATGACGAATTTGGGGCGCGATTTATCCCAACGAAAACAAGGCCCTTCTACTGTGCATGGGGTTGTTTTCGCATTTTTTGAGTTGCGAGGCCTAGGAACCCTCAGGCTTCGATCCGCGTCCGCCCGTCACCGCTGAACAGATGCAGCTTTGCCCGCACCGCCGCGACCCGGATTTTCGCGCCGATGGCGGGGGCCTCGGTTCCGGGAATGCGGACGATGATCTCGCCGGGCGGCAGCTCGCCGGGCGTGGCGGCGACGCGCTGCTCTTCCTGCTCACGCGAGCCGTAGACGAAGGTTTCGGCGCCGACGCGCTCGATCGCTTCCACGGTCAGCGGCAAAGCGACGCCGCCGGCCGGGGTCTGGTCGGTGATGACGAAATCCTCCGGGCGGATGCCGAGGATGCCAACGTCAGACGCACTGCCCCCGAGCTGTGATTTGATCTCCTCGGGGCGTGTCGACATCAAATTCATCGGCGGTGCGCCGATGAAGGAGGCGACGAAGGTGGTCGCCGGCTTTTCGTAGATCGCCAGGGGATTGCCGACCTGCTCGACCTGGCCGCCATTCATCACGACGAGAATGTCGGCGAGCGTCATCGCCTCGAGCTGATCGTGGGTGACGTAGATCGACGTGGTGTTGAGCCGGCGCTGCAATTTGCGGATCTCGACGCGCATCGCGATGCGCAGCTTGGCGTCGAGGTTCGAGAGCGGCTCGTCGAACAGGAA
The DNA here is from genome assembly GCF_023074055.1 of Bradyrhizobium sp. 141. Taxonomy (GTDB): domain Bacteria; phylum Pseudomonadota; class Alphaproteobacteria; order Rhizobiales; family Xanthobacteraceae; genus Bradyrhizobium. The sequence continues at coordinate 208,827 of NZ_JADPKR010000025.1, read as the reverse complement.
CACCTTCGGCTGGCGCACGATGGCGCGGCCCATGGCGACGCGCTGGCGCTGGCCGCCCGAGAGCTGGCGCGGCTTGCGCTCCAGCATCGGCGACAATTCGAGCACGCGCGCGGCTTCCTCGACGCGGGACTTGATCTCGGCTTCCGCCATGCCGCGGTTGCGCAGGCCGTAGGCCATGTTGTTGTAGACGCTCATATGCGGATAGAGCGCGTAGTTCTGGAACACCATCGCGATGTCGCGATCGGCGGGTTCGACCTGGTTGACGATCCGGCCGCCGATGTCGATCTCGCCGCCAGTGACCGTTTCGAGCCCCGCGACCATGCGCAGCAGCGTGGACTTGCCGCAGCCGGAGGGGCCGACCAGCACGCAGAATTGTCCGTCGCCGACATCGACGTCGACGCCCTTGATGGCCTCGAAGCCGCCGGGATAAGTCTTGCGGACGCTGCGCAGGGTGACGTTCGCCATAACTCTCTACTTCTCCGTCTCGACCAGGCCGCGCACGAACAATTTCTGCATGACGACGACGACGAAGACCGGCGGCAGCATCGCGAGCACGGCGGTCGCCATCACGATCGGCCATTCGGTCAACGCGTCGGTGGTGGTGATCATCTTGCGGATGCCGATCTGGATGGTCTGCATGTCGTCGCGCGTGGTGATCAGCAGCGGCCAGAGATATTGATTCCAGCCGAGGATGAACAGGATCACGAACAGCGCGGCCATGTTGGTGCGCGACAGCGGCAGCAGCGTATCCCAGAAGAAGCGGAAGGGACCGGCGCCGTCGATGCGCGAGGCTTCCAGTAACTCGTCCGGCACGGTCATGAAGAACTGGCGGAACAGCAGCGTCGCGGTGGCCGAGGCGATCAGCGGCAGCGACAGGCCGGCATAGCTGTCGAGCATGTGCAGATCGGCGACGATCTTGTAGGTCGGATAGATGCGGACTTCGACCGGCAGCATCAAAGTGATGAAGATGATCCAGAAGATCGGCATCCGGAACGGAAATCGGAAATACACGATCGCATAGGCCGAAATGATCGAGATCGCGATCTTGCCGACCGCGATCAGCAGCGCCATCACCAGCGAGTTCAGCATCATGTTGCCGACCGGCTCGCGGGTCGAGCCGCTCGTGCCGACAAAGATGGTCTGGTAATAGGTTTGGAGGAAATGCCCGCCGGGCAGCAGCGACATTTGCCCGTTGGCGATCAGCGCGTTGTCCTGGGTCGAGGCGACGATCGCGATGTAGACGGGGAACGCGACGATCGCGATCCCGATCCAGAGGATGATGTGGGCGACGTAGCGCCGGAAGCCCTCTTCCTCGACCATCAGTAGGTCACCTTGCGTTCGACGAAGCGGAACTGGATTCCGGTCAGCACGATCACCATGATCATCAGGATCACCGATTGCGCCGCCGAGCTGCCGAGATTGCCGCCGAGCAGGCCGTCGGAATAGACCTTGTAGACCAGCGTGACCGTCGACGTGCCGGGACCGCCGCGGGTCATGGTGTCGATGATGCCGAACGTGTCGAAGAAGGCGTAGACGATGTTGACGACCAGCAGGAAGAAGATGGTCGGCGACAGCAGCGGAAACGTCACGGTCCAGAACCGCCGCATGGGGCGCGCGCCGTCGATCGCGGCGGCCTCGAGCACGCTTCGCGGGATGCTTTGCAGGCCGGCGAGGAAGAACAGGAAATTGTAGGAGATCTGCTTCCAGGCGGCGGCGAGGATGATCAGCGCAGCGGCCTGGTCACCGTCGAGCATCGGATTCCAGTCGATGCCGAGGGCGCGCAAGTATCGCGAGAGCACACCCAGCGAGGGATGCAGCATGAAGATCCAGAGCACGCCGACGACCGGCGGTGCCACCGCATAGGGCCAGATCAGCAGCGTCCGGTAGAGCATCGAACCGCGCAGCGGCTTGTCCGCCATCACGGCAAGCAGCAGCGCAAACGACAGCGACGACACAGCGATGGCGAACGAGAAGAAGAAGGTCCGCACGATCGCCTCGAAATAGGCGCGGTCCTTCAGCAGCTCGAGATAATTGTCGAACCAGACGAAGCTCGTCGAAAGGCCGAACGCATCCTGGAGCAGGAAGGACTGGATCACGGCCTGCAGGGCCGGCCAGTAGAAGAAAATCAGGACGATCGCGAGCTGCGGCGCAACCAGCGCGTAAGGCAATAGCTTCGATTGGAAAATGGCTTGCTTTTGCATGATGCCCCAGAGCGGCAGGCCGGGTTAGCGGCCTGCCGCTGATCGCCTCACTTGACGGCGGTCTTTTCGAACTGGCGCAGCATCGTGTTGCCGCGTTCGACGGCCGCGTCCAGCGCCTGCTTGGCGGTCTTCTTGCCGGCGAGCGCCTGCTCGATCTCTTCCGACCAGACGTCGCGGAGCTGAACCATGTTGCCAAGGCGCAGGCCGCGAGAGTTCTCGGTCGGCTCCTTGTTGGTCAGCTCGAGCAGCGGGGTCTCGAGATAGGGCTGATCCTTGTAGAAGCCTTCCGCCTTGGCCTTCTCATAGGCCGCCTTGGTGATCGGCAGGTAGCCCGAGGCCTTGTGGATGTAGACCTGGCGATCGGTGTCCGAGAGGAAGGTCAGGAATTTTGCGACGCCCTTGTATTCCTCGGCCGGCTTGCCGCCCATGACCCAGAGCGAAGCGCCGCCGATGATCGAGTTCTGCGGCGCGCCCTTTGCGTCGGGATAATAGGGCATCGGCACGGCGGTGAAGTTGAACTTGGCCTGCGCCTTGACGTTGCCGAAGAAGGCCGACGAGGTCAGGTAGAGCGGGCATTCGCCCGAGGTGAAGCGGCCTTCTCCGGTGTTGGTGCGGCCGGCGTAATCGTAGGTCTTGTCCTTCTGGAGCTCGACCAGCTTCTCGAGGTGCTTGACCTGGAGCGGTCCGTTGAACTCCAGCACAGTGTCGAAGCCGTCGAGGCCGTTGGCCTTGCTGGCGAGCGGCACGTTGTGCCAGGCGGAGAGCTGCTCGAGATTGACCCAGGTCACCCACGAGTTGGAGAAGCCGCAGGTCGCATGACCGTTGTCATGGAGCTTCTTGGCCGCCTCGAACGTTTCGGGCCAGGTCTTGGGGACCTCGACATTGGCCTTCTTCAGCTCGTCGAGATTGACCCACATCACGGTCGAGGACGAGTTGAAGGGGAACGACAGCATCTCGCCCTTGGAGGTCGAGTAGTAGCCGGTGATGGCGGGCAGGTAGATCTTGGGATCGAACTTTTCGCCCGCGTCGGCCATGAGCTTGTAAACGGGCTTCACGGCGCCGGTCGCAGCCATCATGGTGGCGGTGCCGACCTCGAACACCTGCATGATGTGCGGGGCGTTGCCGGCGCGGAACGCGGCGATGCCCGCATTCATCGTGTCGGCGTAATTGCCCTTGTAGGTCGGGATCACCTTGTAGTCGCTCTGCGACGTGTTGAAGTCGTTGGCAAGCTTGACGATGACGTCGTTGTTCGCGCCGGTCATCGCATGCCACCACTGGATTTCCGTCACAGCGAAGGCCGGCGAGGCCGTCAGGCCAACCGTGACCGCAACAGCGGCAGCCGCACCAAAATGTCGAAGAGCCATCAAGAAAACCTCCCTTGCCCGTCACTAAAGAAGCGCTTGCGCTAGCAGTGCCATATGACGTTCACATGACTGTGTAAGCGGCCGAAACGAAAGCGGCAAGCGCTGCAAAAGGGAAGCCGGAAAATAGGCGAAGGCGAAGGGACAGCCTCCGCCGTTCGCAGTGCACTGACGTGCCCGCGCCGCAGTGCGGCATTGCTCAGATGTGGAAAGCTCGGGCCACGCATTCGAAAACCTCTCCCGCTTGCGGGAGAGGTCGCTCCGAAGGCGCGGGTGAGGGTTCTTTCCTCTAGGGAATTGTCCCGTTGTGGAGACACCCTCTCCCCAACCCTCTCCCGCTAGCGGGAGAGGGAGCGCACCACCGTTGACGCTCGATCTAGTTCTCGCCCTAGCGCTTGCGCTCGGGGCCGCAGACCGTGCCCTTTTCGACCATCGCGTCGATCTCGGCCTTGGAGTAGCCGAACTCGCGCAGCACTTCCTGGGAGTGCTGACTGAATTTCGGCGGTAGCCGGCGCAGGCTCGGCTTGCTGCGGTCCAGCCGGATCGGCGACGCGACGCCCTTGTACCAGTCCTTCTCGATAATATCCCCGCGCGCGATCGTGTGCGGGTTGGTCAACGCCTGATCGATCTTCTGCACGGGCCCTGCAGGCAGGCCCGCGGCAAGCAGGCGATTGCACAGCGGCTCGGCCTCGTGCTGGCTGAACACGGCGGCGAGCTCGGCACGCAGCGCCTCGCGGTTGGCGATGCGGTCCTTGTTGCGGGCAAAGCGCGGATCGGTGCCGAGCTCGGGCTTGCCGATCTCCTTGGCGAGCTTGCGGAAGGTGCCGTCATTGCCGACGCCGATGAAGATGTCGTCGGTCTTGGTCGGGAAGATCGCGTAGGGCACGAGGTTCGGGTGCTCGTTGCCGGTGAGCGACGGCGGCTTGCCATGCATGAAATAATTCGCGGTGTGCGGATGCATGATGGCAAGACCGGTCTCGTACAGCGTCGTCTCCAGGAACTGGCCCTTGCCGGAGCGCTGCCGCTCCGACAGTGCCATCAGGATGCCGATCGCCGCATAGAGTCCGGTGGTGATGTCGACCAAGGGCACGCCGATCCGCATCGGCCCGCTCTCGGGCGAGCCGGTCGCGGCGATCATGCCGGTCATGGCCTGGATGATGGCGTCATAGCCGGGATTGCCGCCGCGCGGACCGTCGGCGCCGAAGCCGCAGATCCGGCAGTGCACGAGGCGCGGGAATTTCTCGCGCAGCACCTCGCTGCCGATGCCCCATTTCTCCAGCGTGCCCGGCTTGAAATTCTCGATCAGGACGTCGGCGATCTCCAGCATCTTCAGCAGCACAATCCGGCCGCCCTCGGAGGCGAGGTCGAGACCGATCGAGCGCTTGTTGCGGTTGATGCCGATGAAATAGGCCGCGTCCTCCTCGTGGAAGGGAGGGCCCCATTCGCGCACCTCGTCGCCCGCAGGCGGCTCGATCTTGATCACGTCGGCGCCATGGTCGGCGAGGATCTGAGTGCAGTAAGGACCGCCGAGCACGCGCGTGAGATCGATGACGCGCAGTCCGCTCATGGCACCTGTGGCGGCTTCCGAACTCATGCTTTCGCTTCCCTGTGTCGATGTTCGATCACAGGCCTAGCGAGGTTCGTGCATGCCAGCAATGGCCCCGCGCGTAGGGCCGTATGCGCCGCCGCCGGTCAATCCCGCGGCGTGGTAAAACAAACGGAAGCGGCCGGCCCGAGGGGGATCCCGGGCCAGCCAATCCGCCGTTCCGATCAGACGACCGTCAGGCGAACGTCGACATTGCCGCGCGTGGCGTTGGAATAGGGGCACACTTGGTGCGCCTTCTCGACCAGCGCCTCGGCTTCAGTGCGGGCAAGGCCCGGCAGCGAGACGGCGAGATCGATGTCGAGACCGAAGCCGCCCTCCGAGCGCGGACCGATGCCGACGGTCGAGGTCACGGAGGCGTCGGCCGGAACCTTGGGACCGCCCTGCGAGGCCACGAACTTCATCGCGCCGATGAAGCAGGCGGCATAGCCGGCCGCGAACAGCTGCTCGGGATTGTTACCGGCGCCGCCTCCGCCGCCGAGCTCCTTCGGCGTGGTCAGCTTGACGTCGAGCGCGCCGTCAAGGGTTGCAGCATGGCCGTCGCGGCCGCCGGTGGCCTTGGCGCTGGTCTTGTAGAGGACGTTCACGGACATTGTCGTCTCCCTGGGTTTCGATGGGGTGCAATCCATATCGCAGACAATTAGATTGTGCGCAATTGAAATTGCAAAGTCTCACATTTAATTGTTCGCAATTGAATGTGGCCGCGCGCGGCCCCAGAATGAGACAAACCCGAGAGATTCTCCATGCCTCGAAAATCATCTGCAGCGGACGCGCCGCTGCGGCTCGACAACCAGATCTGCTTTGCGGTCTATTCGGCCGCGCATGCGTTCAACCGCGTCTACAAGCCGCTTTTGGACCGGCTCGGCCTGACCTATCCCCAATATCTCGTCATGCTGGTGCTGTGGGAGCGCGACGACGTCCCGGTCAAGGACATCGGCGAAAGATTGTTCCTGGATTCGGGCACGCTGACGCCGCTGCTCAAGCGGCTGGAGGCCGCCCATCTCGTGAGGCGCACCCGCTCGAGCGAGGATGAGCGTCAGGTCCTGATCGCGCTGACGGCGCAGGGACACGCCTTGAAGGAAAAAGCCCGCAATGTGCCGCAGTCGATCCTGGCGGCCTCGGACTGCTCGGTGCCGGAACTGGTTGCGATGAAGGACGAGATCGTCGCGCTGCGGGACCGGCTGAATGCGGTGATTGGGGAGTAGGGGCGGTTAGAGCCGCTTCTTGGCGAACGCGCGGCCGGACGCTGACTTTAGGTACCTTTCGAACGCGATTGCCTGCTTCTCGTTGCTGAACGCAATATAAGTCTTAAGACGCCAAGGTCCGTATTTCGAGGTGTGAGCTACCTCGCCAGCATTGTGCTTCGTCAATCGGGCGCGCACGTCGTCGGTAATCCCGACATAGAAGTGGAGGGAATCGAGGCTCTCAAGAATGTAGACGTATTTCACGGAATGCTCCCCCAACTGTAGAGGGAGAGCTTACATCCGCTCTTGATCTGATGAAGCCCGGCTTCGCCCTCCGGGCTACGCCGCGGCAGCCTTCGCTACGAGAGGGCTTGCCGAGCCGTAGCTGGCGAAGCCAGCGAAGGCTGGTGGAGCCAGGCGGGATCGAACCGCCGACCTCTTGCATGCCATGCAAGCGCTCTCCCAGCTGAGCTATGGCCCCTTAGTCCTCGCGGGATGAACCCTGGTGGTTCACCCCAACCGGCGAGCCCTGGTGACTCGCGCGGTGCACCCTTTTTCACAGATCAGGGCTGATCTCAAGTCTCTTCATCACCGCCGACATCACCAATGATGTCGGTCACGTCCTCGTCGCCCTCTTCGTCGTCGGCGATGAAGGTCGAATCATCGTCATCGTCGTCGTCAATGGTCTCGTCGGCCTCGATGTCGTCCTCGGATTCGGGCACGGCAGCCTTGACCTTGCCGGTGTTCTCCTCGGCGTCGGCCTCCTCGAGCGAGACCTCTTCGACCTCCGCCGGCTCCGGCGTGGCGTCCGCCGTCGCCGTGTGCCGGGCTTCGGCGCCGCGGGGCACGCGCGCGGGCGCCACCGGGGCGATCGGCACCACTTCGCCGGTATAGGGCGAGATCACCGGATTCTTGTTGAGGTCATAGAACTTCTTGCCCGTGGTCGGGCAAATACGTTTAGTTCCGAGTTCGGACTTGGCCACGGCAGGAATCCTGGGAATGTCTGAAAAGCGGTGTTTCACTTGGCTAGTTGGCGGCCCGCTGTCAATAGCGCATTACGGGAGAACGACATGCCCGTGACGGGGCCCGGACCATGTGGTACCTGCGCCGCAGTCCCCTCAGGGCTCATCCAAGGACACAATCTTGACTCATTCCGACCAACCGAGGCCGCTTCAGTCTCGCGCCAGCGGTCCCCTGACCGGGAAAGTACGGGTGCCCGGGGACAAGTCGATCTCTCACCGGGCCCTCATCCTGGGTGCGCTCGCGGTCGGCGAGACCAAGATTTCGGGTCTTCTGGAGGGCGAGGACGTCCTCAACACCGCCAAATCCATGCAGGCGCTGGGCGCCAAGGTCGAGCGCACCGGTGATTTCGCCTGGAAGCTAAACGGCGTCGGCGTCGCGGGCTTCGCCCCACCCAAGGCGCCTCTGGATTTCGGCAACTCCGGCACCGGCTGCCGGCTGGTGATGGGTGCCGTGGCTGGCTGCCCGATCTCGGCGGTGTTCGACGGCGATGCCTCGCTGCGCAGCCGCCCGATGCGCCGGATCCTCGATCCGCTCGAAAAGATGGGCGCGAAGGTCATTTCTGGTGGTGAGGGCGGTCGGCTGCCGCTGACCCTCCAGGGCGCGCGCGATCCGCTGCCGATCACCTACACGACCCCGGTCGCCTCGGCCCAGATCAAGTCGGCGGTGCTGCTGGCGGGCCTCGCCGCACCCGGCACCACGACCGTCATCGAGACCGAAGCCAGCCGCGACCATACCGAATTGATGCTGAAGCATTTTGGCGCCGACATCTCCTCCGCGCGGGAGGGCGTGCATGGCCGCCGTATCACGCTCAAGGGCCAACCCGAGCTGCACGGCGCCACCGTGGTGGTGCCCGCCGATCCCTCCTCGGCCGCTTTCCCGGTGGTCGCAGCGCTGATCGTCGAGGGCTCCGACGTCGTCCTGTCCGACGTCATGACCAATCCGCTGCGCACCGGCCTGTTCACCACGCTACGCGAGATGGGCGCTTCCATCGAGGAAAGCGAGGTGCGCGGGGACACCGGCGAGCCGATGGCGCAGCTGCGCGTGCGGGCCTCGAAACTGCGCGGCGTCGAGGTGCCGCCGGAGCGTGCGCCCTCGATGATCGACGAATATCTGGTGCTGGCGGTGGCGGCGTCCTTCGCCGAAGGCACCACCATCATGCGCGGCTTGCACGAACTGCGCGTCAAGGAATCCGACCGCCTGGAGGCAACCGCCGACATGCTGCGCGTCAACGGTGTGAAGGTCGAGGTGTCCGGCGACGATCTCATCGTCGAAGGCCGTGGCCACGTTCCCGGCGGCGGCCTCGTCGCCACCCACATGGACCATCGCATCGCGATGTCCGCGCTGGTGATGGGCTGCGCCTCCGACCAGCCCGTGAGCGTCGACGACACCGCCTTCATCGCCACCAGCTTTCCGGACTTCATTCCGATGATGCGTTCGCTAGGGGCCGAGTTTTCATGATCATCGCCATCGACGGGCCCGCGGCCTCGGGCAAGGGGACGCTCGGCAAGCGTCTTGCGCACCATTACGGCTATCGTCATCTCGATACCGGCGTGATCTATCGCGCGGTGGCCTATGCGCTGATGCAGTCCGGGCAGGATCTCAACGACGAGGCGGCTGCGGTGCAGGCCGCCTTGGAGCTCGATCCCGAGAAGTTCGGCAATCCCGCCCTGAAGACCCAGAAGGCCGGTGAGGGCGCCTCGATTGTCTCGGCGATCCCCAGGGTTCGCGAGGTCCTGGTCAATTTCCAGCGGCAATTCGCCGCCGATCCGCCCGGCGCCGTGCTTGATGGCCGGGACATTGGAACCGTGATCTGCCCGGACGCCGACGTAAAGATCTTCGTCGTCGCCGACCCCAAGGTCCGCGCCCGCCGCCGGACCATGGAGGCCAAGGCGAGGGGGGAAGAGGCGGACGAGGCCGCCGTGCTCGCCGATATCATCCAGCGCGACGAACGCGACAAGAACCGCCCGATCGCGCCTTTGAAACCGGCCCCGGATGCTTACTTGCTAGATAACTCCCAACTGGATATAGAAGGCGGCGTCCGGGCCGCCATCGACATTATCGAGGCTGTCCGAGCGGGCCGGTCGCGGGGTTAAGCCGCCGCCGTCATTGGAGGAAGCGCCCGCTCCCGCTCTTTGAGGTCGATACGTCAGCTCCCTGTTCGGGACCGGCGCGATCCAGGCTCCGGACAAAGATTTTCCACGTATCGAACGCGCGGGCCTCTGCCGGCCCGCTTCCGCTGCTCCGCCTCCAAGGCCGGAGCACCGAGCGGTCGCTCGAAGGTTTTGCGGACCTTCCGACACTGCGTGTGCGATGCGCCCATGAACCCAACGGCCGGCACGACATCCGCAACTGGAGAACAAATGGCTTCGACTTCTGCTGATACCTATAGCCCGTCGCGCGACGATTTCGCCGCGATGCTCGACGAGTCCTTCGCAGGCGGCAACCTGCAGGAAAGCTCCGTCGTCAAGGGCAAGGTGGTTGCAATTGAAAAGGACATGGCCGTCATCGACGTCGGCCTGAAGACCGAGGGCCGCGTCGCCCTGCGCGAATTTTCCGGCCCCGGCCGTGACAGTGAACTGAAGGTCGGCGACGAGGTTGAAGTGTTCCTCGATCGCATCGAGAACGCCCTCGGCGAAGCCGTGCTGTCGCGCGACAAGGCGCGCCGTGAAGAGAGCTGGGGCAAGCTCGAGAAGGCGTTCCAGAGCAACGAGAAGGTCAACGGCGTCATCTTCAACCAGGTCAAGGGCGGCTTCACCGTCGATCTCGACGGTGCCGTGGCCTTCCTGCCGCGCTCGCAGGTCGACATCCGTCCGATCCGCGACGTTGCGCCGCTGATGAACAACTCGCAGCCGTTCCAGATCCTCAAGATGGACCGCCGCCGCGGCAACATCGTCGTGTCCCGCCGCACCGTGCTGGAAGAGACCCGCGCCGAGCAGCGTCAGGAGCTGGTGCAGAACCTCGAAGAGGGTCAGGTCATCGACGGCGTGGTCAAGAACATCACCGATTACGGTGCGTTCGTTGATCTCGGCGGCATCGACGGCCTGCTCCACGTCACCGACATCGCGTGGCGCCGCGTCAACCATCCGACCGAGGTGCTCTCGATCGGCCAGACCGTGAAGGTCAAGATCATCAAGATCAACCACGAGACGCACCGCATCTCGCTGGGCATGAAGCAGCTGCTGGACGATCCGTGGCAGGGCATCGAAGCCAAGTACCCGCTGGGTGCCCGCTTCACCGGCCGCGTCACCAACATCACCGACTACGGTGCGTTCGTCGAGCTCGAGCCGGGCATCGAAGGCCTGATCCACGTCTCCGAGATGTCGTGGACCAAGAAGAACATGCACCCCGGCAAGATCGTCTCGACCTCGCAGGAAGTCGACGTGCAGGTGCTGGAAGTCGATTCCGTCAAGCGCCGCATCTCGCTCGGCCTCAAGCAGACCATGCGCAACCCCTGGGAGGTCTTCGTCGAAGGTCACCCGACCGGTTCGACGGTCGAGGGCGAGGTCAAGAACAAGACCGAGTTCGGCCTGTTCCTGGGCCTCGAGGGCGACGTCGACGGCATGGTCCATCTCTCCGACCTCGACTGGAAGCTTCCGGGCGAGCAGGTGATCGACAACTACAAGAAGGGCGACATGGTGAAGGCCGTGGTGCTCGATGTGGACGTCGAGAAGGAGCGCATCTCGCTCGGCATCAAGCAGCTCGAAGGCGACCCCTTCGCCGAGCCGGGCGATGTCAAGAAGGGCGCGGTCGTGACCTGCGAAGTGCTCGAAGTGAAGGAAAGCGGTATCGAGGTGAAGATCACCGGTACCGACTTCTCGACCTTCATCAAGCGCTCGGAGCTCGCCCGTGACCGCAACGACCAGCGCGCCGAACGCTTTGCCGTCGGTGAGAAGGTCGATGCCCGCGTGATCCAGTTCGACAAGAAGGCCCGCAAGGTCCAGGTGTCGATCAAGGCGCTCGAAGTCGCCGAGGAGAAGGAAGCCATCGCGCAGTACGGCTCCTCCGATTCGGGGGCGACGCTCGGCGACATCCTGGGCACCGCGCTCAAGAACCGCGACAGCAAGTAAGCGAAACCTGCGTTTCGCTGACATCAAAGCCCCGGCGTGAGCCGGGGCTTTTTTGTGTGTTGCTCGTAGTTGCCGCCTGTAGCCCGGATGGAGCGAAGCGAAAATCCGGGATTCTCACCTCGCGGATCGACTTCCCCGGATTACGCTTCGCTCCATCCGGGCTACGCAGTCACAGCCTTGTTGTCTTCAAATTGCGCCGCAATTGATGTATCCAGATAAGCCGTTGGTCACGCCGTGACGGCACAACGCGCCCGGCCTTTCATTTGGAGATATCTCGATGTCGCTCGATTCGGACATCATCGTCGATCGTCGCCGGATCCGTCGCAAGCTGACGTTCTGGCGCGTCATGGCCGCGCTGATCGCGATCGCGGCGATCGCAAGCTTTGCGCTGATTGCGACGCCAGGCGCGCGCGGCACGTTCGCATCCGCTGGCTCGATCGCGCGGGTCCACATCGAGGGCCTGATCCGCAGCGATTCCGATCGCACGCAGGCGCTGGAGCGGCTGGAGAATTCGCAGGCCGCCGCGGTCATCGTTCACATCAACTCGCCGGGCGGCACCACTGCCGGCTCCGAGCAGCTCTACGATTCGCTCGTCCGGTTGAAGGCGAAGAAGCCGCTCGTCGTGGTCGTCGAGGGCCTGGCTGCCTCCGGCGGCTACATTACGGCGATTGCCAGCGACCACATCATTGCCCAGCAGAGCTCGCTGGTCGGGTCGATCGGTGTGCTGTTCCAATATCCCAACGTCTCGGAGCTCCTGAAGACCATCGGCGTCAAGGTCGAGGAGGTGAAGTCGTCGCCGCTGAAGGCCGCGCCCAACGGTTTCGAGCCCACCAGCCCCGAGGCGCGCGCCGCGCTCGACGCGCTGGTGAAGGATTCCTACGCCTGGTTCAGGGGGCTGGTGAAGGAACGGCGTGGCATGGATGACACGCAGCTCGAGAAAGTGGCCGACGGCCGCGTCTTCACGGGGCGCCAGGCAATCGACCTCAAGCTGATCGATCAGATCGGCGACGAGAAGGCCGCGGTGACCTGGCTGGTCGAGCAGAAGGGCGTCAAGAAGGGGCTCTCTGTGCGCGATTACAAGCTCGAGCCGCGCTTTGGCGATCTGCCGTTCCTCAAGAGTGCGGCAGCCATCACGCTGGAAGCGCTCGGTTTGGGCTCGATTGCGCATCAAATTGGGCAAACCGGCGTTGCGCAGGCGGTCGATCGGTTCGGAATGGATGGAATGCTGGCCCTGTGGCAGCCGGCCGCCTCAAACTGAGGGAACTGGGCGAGCGCCTCAGGGTTTTCCCGTCTGACGGGCGTCGGGGCAGCCCGCTTTTTTGGCATTTGTCACGCATTTTCACGACGCTCAACCTTGATTTAGCGTCTTGACAGATCAAGGTATTTTCACGGAAATGGTCATCCGCACGCTTCCGGGTCCTATCTCTCGATGATCAAATCCGAACTTGTTCAGCGTATCGCCGAGCACAACCCGCATCTGTACCAGCGGGATGTCGAGAACATTGTGAATGCGATTCTCGAAGAGATCGTAGCGGCCCTCGCGCGCGGTGATCGCGTCGAGCTGCGCGGCTTCGGTGCCTTCTCGGTCAAGCATCGCCCTGCACGCGCCGGGCGCAATCCGCGTACCGGCGCTCATGTGCCCGTCGATCAGAAGAGCGTTCCGTTCTTCAAGACCGGCAAGGAAATGCGCGAGCGGCTGAACCGCGACCATCCGGATCCCGGCGCGCCAGACTGAGTCTAGCGTCAGGGTTTCCTGCGGTCGCGCGAGATGCGGCCGGAAACTCGATTCAAGGCGAGCGAAGCGAGATGCGAAAGTTCCTGACCGCGCTGATCGTGATTCCGCTGGGCCTGATCCTGGTGGCCTTCGCGGTGGCCAACCGGCACTTCATCACAGTCTCGTTCGATCCCTTCATTGCGAACGACCCGTCATTGTCGGTCACGCTGCCGCTGTTCCTGCTCCTGATACTGGTCGCCGCCCTCGGGGTCTTCGCGGGCGGCTCTGCCGTCTGGGTCGGCCAGCGGCGCTGGCGGCGCGCGGCGCGCCGCCACGAGGCGGAGGCACGGGCGGCCAGGGGAGAGCTGGCCGACCTGCGGGCCCAAATGGCTGCGGCAAGGCCCGAGTCCCACCGCCTCCCGGTCCCCTCGGGGGTCGGCCTTTACGGGCCCATCGGGCGAGACAAGCAGCGCGCGACGTTGTAGAAGCGGCCGCAACCGAAAGCCCCGTTTTCCGGCCGCGCCTGGCGGCCTCCATTTGCTTTGAGACCATGTCCCTGCTCGTCAAGATCTGCGGCCTGTCCACGCGCGAGACGCTTGAAATCGCGCTCGACGCCGGCGCTGACATGGTGGGGTTCGTGTTCTTTGCGCCGTCGCCGCGACACCTGTCCCTGGAGCTCGGCCGTGACCTCGGCCGCGAGGTGAAGGGGCGCGCGCTCAAGGTGGCGCTCACCGTCGATGCCGACGATGCGACGCTCGACAACATCATGGACGCGCTGTCGCCGGACATTTTCCAGCTCCATGGCAAGGAGAGCGTGGCACGGCTGCGCGACATCAAGCAGCGGTTCGGCCGCCCGGTGATGAAGGCGGTCCCGGTCGCAACGTCTGCCGATCTCGCCGTGCTGCCCGGCTATGCCGCGGTCGCCGATCGCATCCTGTTCGATGCGCGCGCGCCGAAGGACGCGACGCGGCCCGGCGGCCTCGGGGAGCCCTTCGACTGGCACCTGCTCGAAAAGCTTGATCTGACGCTGCCCTACATGGTCTCGGGCGGGCTTCACGCCGACAACCTCGCCGAGGCGCTCCGTGTCACCCGCGCCGGCGGCGTCGACGTGTCCTCGGGTGTCGAGAGCACGCCCGGCGTCAAGGATCCCGAAATGATCAAGGCCTTCATCCGCGCCGCGCGCGCCACCCAAGATGCAAGTCAAGAGTTGAGCGTCAGATGAACATCGCCAAGCCAAATTCCTATCGCAGCGGCCCCGACGACCGCGGCCATTTCGGCAATTTCGGCGGCCGCTTCGTCGCGGAAACCCTGATGCCGTTGATCCTCGACCTGGACAAGGCCTACACCGAGGCCAAGGCCGATCCGGCGTTCCAGGCCGAGATGAACGGCTATCTCAAGAACTATGTCGGCCGGCCGTCGCCACTCTATTTCGCCGAGCGCCTCACCGAGCATCTCGGCGGCGCCAAGATCTACCTCAAGCGCGAAGAGCTCAACCACACCGGCTCGCACAAGGTGAACAACGTGCTCGGCCAGATCATGTTGGCGCGGCGCATGGGCAAGAAGCGCATCATCGCCGAGACCGGTGCGGGCCAGCACGGTGTCGCCACCGCGACGCTGTGCGCGCGCTTCGGTCTCGAATGCGTGGTCTATATGGGCGCCGTCGACGTCGAGCGGCAGCAGCCCAACGTTATCCGCATGGAGATGCTGGGTGCCAAGGTGATGCCGGTGCAATCGGGCACGCGCACGCTGAAGGACGCCATGAACGAGGCGCTGCGTGATTGGGTCACCAACGTGCACAACACGTTCTACTGCATCGGCACGGTGGCGGGACCGCACCCCTATCCGACGCTGGTGCGCGACTTCCAGTCGATCATCGGCAACGAGACCAAGGCGCAGATGCAGGAGATCGAAGGCCGCCTGCCGGATTCGCTGGTCGCCTGCATCGGCGGCGGCTCGAATGCGATGGGCCTGTTCCATCCGTTCCTCGATGATCCCTCGGTCGAAATCTTTGGCGTCGAAGCCGCAGGTCACGGCCTGACGCAACTGCATGCGGCGTCGATCGCAGGCGGCCGTCCCGGCGTGCTCCACGGCAATCGCACCTATCTCCTGATGGACGCCGACGGCCAGATTCAGGACGCGCATTCGATCTCTGCCGGTCTCGATTATCCCGGCATCGGCCCTGAGCATTCCTGGCTGCACGAGGTCGGCCGCGTGAATTATCTCTCAGCAACCGATGACGAGGCGCTCGCCGCGTTCCAGCTGCTGTCAAAGCTCGAAGGCATCATTCCCGCGCTCGAGCCCGCGCACGCCATCGCCAAGGTGATGGAGCTCGCACCGAAGCGGCCGAGGGATCACCTGATGGTCGTCAACCTCTCCGGCCGCGGCGACAAGGACGTCCCGCAGGTCGGCGACATCCTGAGGGGCAAGAAGTGACCACGCGTATCGACACCCGTTTTGCCGAGCTTGCGAAGCAGGGCCGCTCGGCCTTCGTGACCTTCCTGATGGCCGGTGATCCCGATCCCGCGACCTCGCTCGAAATCATCAAGGCGCTGCCGAAATCCGGCGCCGACGTGATCGAGATCGGCATGCCCTTCACCGACCCGATGGCCGACGGCCCGTCGATCCAGGCCGCGGGGCTGCGCGCGCTCAAGGCCGGCATGACGCTGAAGAAGACGCTGGAGCTGGTGCGTGGCTTCCGCAAGGACGACAACGCAACGCCCATCGTGCTGATGGGCTACTACAACCCGATCTACATCTACGGCGTCGACAAATTCCTGGTCGATGCGAAGAGCGCCGGCGTCGACGGTCTGATCATCGTCGATCTGCCGCCGGAAGAGGACAACGAGCTCTGCCTGCCCGCGATGAAGGCCGGCCTCAACTTCATCCGCCTGGCGACGCCGACCACCGACGACAAGCGTTTGCCCGCCGTGCTCGCCAACACCTCGGGCTTCGTCTACTACGTCTCGATCACCGGCATCACCGGCGCGGCCGCTGCTGATACCACCGCCGTGAGCGAGGCTGTGGCCCGCATCAAGCGGCACACCAAGCTGCCGGTCTGCGTCGGCTTCGGCATCCGCACGCCGGAGACGGCACGCGCCATTGCCTCCCATGCCAATGGTGCCGTCGTCGGCACGGCGCTGGTCGATGCGCTCAAGAACAGCCTTGATGCCGAGGGACGGGCGACCGGCAAAACCGTTAACGCAGTGGCTGAGCTGACCGCGGCCCTGGCCCAGGGCGTCAAGGGCGCGCAGCAGGCGGCGGAATAGGCCATAATTCCGCTTTAGCTCTTTAGTTTGAGCATGATCTTGTCGGAAAACCGCTTCACACTTTTCCGGATCATGCTCTAACGCGGACGACACGGCGGCTTGCCGGGCGGAGGCCCGGCCGCCATATATCCCTTCAGGCGATCCGCAAGGCGGGTTCGCACATCGGAGCAAACCATGAACTGGCTTACCAATGTGGTCCGGCCGAAGATCCGCAACATGCTGCGGCGGGAGACGCCGGAGAATCTGTGGATCAAGTGCCCGGATTCCGGGCAGCTGGTGTTTTACAAGGACGTCGAGGCCAACCAGTTCGTCATCCCCGGCTCGAACTACCACATGCGCATGGGCGCGGTGGCGCGCCTGAAGTCGATCTTCGACAACGAGACATGGTTCGACGTCGCGCTGCCCGAAGTGACGCCCGACCCGCTCAAGTTCCGCGATGAAAAGAAATACGTCGACCGCATCAAGGATGCGCGGGCGCGGACCAATCTCAACGACGCGATCAAGGTCGGCTACGGCAAGCTCGAAGGCTCCGCCGCCGTCGTCGCCGTGCAGGATTTCGATTTCATGGGCGGCTCGCTCGGCATGGCCGCGGGCGAAGCCATCGTGCGCGGGCTCGAGCTTGCGGTCGAGAAGAAGTCACCGTTCATCGTGTTCGCCGCATCCGGCGGCGCGCGCATGCAGGAGGGTATCCTGTCGCTGATGCAGATGCCGCGCACCACGGTCGCGGTGCAGATGCTGCGCGAGGCGAAGCAGCCCTACATCGTCGTGCTGACCAACCCGACCACGGGCGGCGTCACCGCGTCCTACGCGATGCTGGGCGACGTGCAGATCGCCGAGCCCGGCGCGCTGATCGGCTTTGCCGGCGCGCGCGTCATCGAGCAGACCATCCGTGAAAAGCTCCCGGAAGGTTTCCAGCGTGCCGAGTATCTCAAGGAGCACGGCATGGTCGACATGGTCGTGCATCGCCACGAGCTGCGCCCGACCCTGGCGCGGCTCTGCCGTCTATTGACCAAGGCGCCGGCACAGGAAGGCGCATCGAAGCCGACGCAGGCCGTCACGAGCCCGGCCCAGATCGTATCGGCCGCTGAGACGGCGCCGGCTGCGCCCCACGCGTGAACGCGTCCTCCGACAGCGAGAAGCCGCCGCTCGGCGAACTGATCGGGCGGCTGTCGGCCCTGCATCAGAAACGCATCGATCTCGGGCTGGAGCGGATGCACCGTCTGCTCGAGCGGCTCGGGCACCCTGAAAGCAAGCTGCCGCCGGTGATCCACATCGCCGGCACCAACGGCAAGGGCTCGACGCTCGCTTATCTGCGCGCGACGCTGGAAGCCTCAGGCTTGCGCGTCCACGCCTATACCTCGCCTTATCTCGTCCGCATCAACGAATGCTTCCGGCTCGGCCGCGTCGGCGGCGGCGTGCTCGTCGGCGACGACGAGTTGCGTGCGGCACTCGAAGAGGTCGAACGTGTCAATGCCGGCGAAGCCGCGACATTGTTCGAGCTGAAGACGGCGGCCGCGTTCCTTCTGTTCGCACAGAACCCGGCCGACGTGGTGCTGCTCGAAGTCGGGCTCGGCGGCCGGCTCGATTCGACCAATGTGGTCGACGCGCCGGCGGCTTGCGTGATCACGCCGATCAGCATGGATCACATGGACTTCCTTGGCGATACGTTGACGTCGATCGCCGGCGAGAAGGCGGCGATCATCAAGCGCGGCGTGCCCGTGGTTTGCGCAGAGCAGACGAGCGAGGCGATGGCCGTGATCGAGGCGCAGGCCAGGCGCATGCGCGCGCCGCTGTTTGCCGCGAACGAGAGCTGGCACGTCAATGTCGAGCGCGGACGTCTGGTCTATTCGGACGATCGCGGCCTGATGGATCTGCCAGCACCACGCCTGTTCGGTCGCCACCAGTTCGACAATGCCGGCCTTGCAATCGCGACGCTGCGCGCCGTTCCGAGCTTCAAGATCAATCAGGCAGCGTTCGAGGCCGGTATCGTCGGCGCGGAATGGCCGGCGCGGATGCAGCGCATCACCTCCGGCGAGCTGCTTGCTCTCGGGCCGCAGGGCTCTGAGATCTGGCTCGACGGCGGCCACAATGCCGAAGGCGGCCGCGTCGCGGCTGCCGCGCTTGGCGACCTCGAGGAGCGGGTGTCGCGGCCGCTGGTCGTTATCGCAGGCATGATGGCCAACAAGGATGCGCAGGGCTTTCTCGCCAATTTCGCCGGCCTCACCCGTCACATCATCGCGGTGCCGATCCCTGATACCGAGAACGCGATGCCGGTCGACCGCCTCGCCGACGCCGCGCGCAGCCTCGGCATGCGCGTCGAGACCGTCTCGGGCGTCGAAGCCGCGCTGCGCGCCTTGGCGAAGCTCGCCTACGAGGTGCCGCCGCGCATCCTGATCACCGGCTCGCTGTATCTCGCCGGCCATGTGCTGGGGCTGAACGGCACGCCTCCTGCATGAGAGCTCGCGTGTCCCGGACGCGCTGCAACGCCCTTAGCGTTGCTGCGCAGAGCCGGGACCCAGAAGGCGACACGGCCTAGTGCGGCGAGATGGGCCCCGGCTCTGCAGCGCACCGCGGGAGACGCGCTGCGCCGCGTCCGGGGCACGAGAGTGGGGATACAACAATGCGTTTTGCTGCGATTGCCGACGTCCACGGAAACCATCTCGCGCTGGAAGCTGTGCTCGCCGACATCCGTGCGCAAGGCATCGCCGACATCGTCAATCTCGGCGACATGCTGAGCGGCCCGCTCGATGCGCGCCGTACCATCGAGATCCTGATGCAGCTCGACGCTGTGCACGTGCTCGGCAATCACGACCGCTATCTGCTCGACCGTCCGCCGGAGAAGATGGGCTCGTGGGATCGTCCTGCCCATGCGCAACTCGATACTGCGCAACTCGGCTGGCTGCGGGCACAGCCGATGACGCGGATCTTCCGCGGGCAGGTTTTCCTCTGCCACGCGACGCCCGACAACGACGAAGTCTACTGGCTCGACACCGTGCATCCCGACGGTGCGGTGGCGCTGTCGTCGCTCGACAGGATCGAGCAATTCGCCCAAGGCATCATGCAGTCCCTGATCCTCTGCGCCCACACCCATCTCGCCCGTGCCGTGCGCCTGCGCGACGGCCGGCTGATCGTCAATCCCGGCAGCGTCGGCAGCCCCGGCTTTCGCGACAAGCATCCATATCCGCATGTGGTGGAGGCAGGTACGCCGCACGCGCGTTATGCACTCCTCGAGCTGACGAATGGAGCCTGGCAAGTGACGTTCCGCCACGTCGCCTATGATCACGAGGCCATGGCCGCGCTGGCGCGGCGCAACCGTCAGCCGGAACTGGCGCAGGCGATTGCGACAGGATGGCTCGGGTAGCAATTCACTTCAACAGCTTCATCGGATCCGCCACCTTCTGCTTCAGCTGCTCGAAGGTGCATTGCCGCGGTGCCTTGTCGGGGCGCCAGCGCAGGATCGAGGTGCCGTGGCGAAAACGTTCGCCGCTGAAATGATCGTAGCAGACCTCGATCACGAGCTTCGGCTTCAGCGGGCACCATTTCGCCGAACGCTCCGTGGACCACCGGCTCGGTCCGCCCGGCGCGTTCCCGGTGAAGCCTGGCTCGCCGATCAGCGCCTCCAGGCGGTCGGTCAATGCCGGTTTCTGTTCGGCCTTGATCGCCGAGGAGAAGCCGACATGGTGCAGCAAGCCGCTATCGTCATAGAGTCCGAGCAGCAGCGAGCCGACGACCTTCCGGCCCGCGATCTTGTTGGTGGCATAGCGGAAGCCGCCGACCACGCAATCGGCGCTGCGGAATTTCTTGATCTTCTGCATGCCGTCGCGATTTCCGGCCTGATAGGGCAGGTCGACGCGCTTGGCGATGACGCCGTCCGAGCCGCCGCCGGATTGCGCCAGCCATTTTTGGGCCGTGGCGTAACTCGCTGTCGACGGTGAGAGACGGAAGATGCTGCCCTTGAGATTGGCCTTCGCAAAAGCTTCCAGCGCCGGCCGTCGTTCGCTCAGCGTCTTCTCAGCCAGACCTTTCGCCCGGGACGTCGCGAGCAGGTCGAAGACGAGGTACAGCGCCGGTGTCTCCTCCGAGAGTCTCTTCACGCGGCTCGCCGCCGGATGAATGCGTTGCAGGAGCGCGTCGAAGGAAAAGCTCTTGCCTTGAGGCACGACGATCTCGCCGTCGAGCGAGAAGCGATCCGCCTTCAGCTTCAAGGCGGCCGCGACGATCTCGGGAAAATAGCGCGCGAGATCCTCGCCGGATTTGGAGCGCAGATCGACGTCGCTGCCGTTGCGCGACAGCAGGCAGCGGAAGCCATCCCATTTCGGCTCGTATTGCCACTCCTTGCCGCGCGGGATCTCGTCGACCGAACGCGCCTCCATCGCGACGAGAGAGGTTGATCTTCGGGCGCGCTTCGCGGGAGGGGCTGGCAAGGGCGGGACTCGTCATACGCTGAACACGTCCCATCAACGCAAACGGCCGGCATTTCGCCGGCCGTTGTCGAAAAATAACTGGATGCGGCGCCGATCAGACTGCGGAGGTGATCCACTGCTGCAGCTTCGCCTTCGGCGCGGCGCCGACCTGACGGGAGGCCATCTCGCCGCCCTTGAAGATCATCAGGGTCGGGATCGACATCACGCCATACTTCGAAGCGGTCTTCGGGCTCTCGTCGACATTGAGCTTCACGATCTTGACCTTGTCGCCCATCGCGCCGGCGATCTCGTCGAGGGCGGGTGCGATCATGCGGCAGGGGCCGCACCATTCGGCCCAGAAATCGACGACCACGGGGCCGTTCGCCTTGAGCACTTCGGCTTCGAAATCGGCGTCGGAAACCTTGCTAACCGCCATTGGAGTACCTCACTCGTTGAAAGAATCGGCGCGACCTGGAATCGCGCCCGGGATCATGCGGTCAACCTATGAACGGCTCCTTGCCGGGTCAAGGACGCTCACACCGAGATGAAGGGATGCCAGCGCCGCGTCCAGCGCGGGGGCTGAAATCTCCATATATTCAAGGGCCTCGGTCCAGAGCAGGACGGCCCTGACCGGCTTTTGGGGATAAAGCCGCGACAGCACCGCCCGGTACAGCGCGAGCTGCCGGACATAGGCGGCAGGCGCCTCAGCCGCGCTTTTGGGTGCCGCCTGGTTGGTCTTGAAATCCACGATCAAAACCTCATCCGGACGCACGACCAGCCGGTCGATCTGCCCCGACACCAGCGCCGGCGTGCGGCCCGGCCGCTCCAACTTGCCGACAATGGCGACCTCGGCCCGGCTGCCGGCAGCGAAGACCGGCGCAAAACGCGGTTCGGTGATCAAGGCGAGCGCTTTGTCGGCCAAAGCGGTGCGGTCGGCCTCCGGCCAGTCCGCGGCGTTGCGGGCCATGAAGCCGAGCGCGGCCTCGTGACGCCGCTCAACGGCGATGTCGGGCAGGGATTGCAGCAGCCGATGCACCAGCGTGCCGCGCTGCAATGCGAGGGCGCGGGACTGGACCGATTCGCCTGATCGCACCGCGCGTCCCTCCTCAGCCGGCTGGCCGGAGGGACGCACCGGATCGTCGTCGGCGGTCTCGTGCGGGGCCGGCGCCCGCAACCAATCGGGCAGGGCGACGGTCTGGTCCACGGACGTCGCGGGCGTGCCGAGCGCTGTGGCATCCTCCGGCCGGGCGAATCGCGTCACCTTGCCGAGCGGCGTCTCGATGACCTGCTTGTCCAGGCCCGCGCCAGCGAGGCCGGTGTCGATCAGGTCATACCAGCTCAACTTGCGGACCGCCTTCCTGTTGCCCGGCAGACAGCCCCCCACGATCAGCCGATCCGCCGCGCGCGTCATCGCAACGTAGAGCAGGCGGCGATACTCATCCTCGGTCTCCTCGAGCATCGCGGTGCGCGCCTCGGCGACCGGCTTGGGATCGTCCGCCTTGCGCCCGGCCCAGACCACGACCTCGCTGCCATTGCCGCGCGGGACGTGGATCAGTTGAAGTCGCTGCGAATCCGCAGGCGAGGAGGTGGTGTCGACCATGAACACCACGGAAGCTTCCAGGCCCTTGGCGCCGTGCACGGTCATCACCCGCACCTCGTCGCGCGAGATCTCCATGTCGCGCTTCACCTCGGTATCGGCCGAGCGCAGCCAGGCCATGAAACCCTGCAGCGAGGCCGGCGCCTTGCGCTCGTAGTTCAGCGCCAGCTCCAGGAACTCGTCGAGCGCGTCGTTGGCCTCGTGGCCGAGCCGGCGCAGGATGCGCGCGCGACCGCCGTCGCCGCCGAGCAGCCAAGCGTAGAAGGCGAACGGAGTTTCGTGGCGGGCACGAATCTCGCAGGCCTCGAGACGGCGCAATGCGGTCGCGAATATCTCGCTTGTGCCCGCATGGTCGCCCAGCGCGCGGCGCAGCGATCCTTTGCGGTCAAAGGCGAGCTGGAACAGATCGTCGTCATCGAGCCCGAACAGCGGGCTTTTCAGCGCCACCGCGAGCGCGAGATCGTCCTGCGGCAGCAGCAGCGCGTCCGCAAGGTTCATCAGATCGATGATCGCGATATGCTCGGTGAGCTTGAGCCGGTCGGCGCCGGCGACCGGGACGCCAGCGTGCTTCAGCGCCTGGATCACCGCGTCGAAGGCGTTGCCGCGCCGGCGCACCAGGATCAGCATGTCGCCATAGCGTAGCGGACGACGTTCGCCTTCGTGCCCGGTCAGCGTGCCGCTCTCGACCAGCCGTTTGATCTCGGCCTGGATGCGGCGTGCGAGCTTGACCTCGGGGCTGGTGACGGCGACGCCGTCAAACGGCGCGCGCCAGCCCTCGATCTCCTGTCGGTCGTCGGCTTCCGCGAGATCCCAGAGCTCGACGACGCTTGGACCGGCATCGCTGAGGGAATTGTGCAAGGGGTGGCCGATGTCAATCGAATGGATGCTCTTGTAGATCTGGGGATCGCGGAAGACGTGGTCGACCGAGTGCAGGATCGCGGCGCCGGATCGGAACGAATAGGTGAACGCGACCGGGTCGAACTTCAGCCCGGCAGATTTGAACTTGCGGTCCAACTCGCGCTTGCGCGTATCGAATTCGCGCGGGTCAGCGCCCTGGAACGAGAAGATCGATTGCTTCTCGTCGCCCACGGCGAAGATGGTGCGGTTCAGCCCTTCGCGCGCGCCTTCTCCGGCCGTGAACTCCGAGATGATGTGGGCGACGATGTCCCATTGTCGCGGACTGGTGTCCTGGGCCTCGTCGATCAGGACGTGATCGACGCCGCGGTCGAGCTTGTAATGCACCCAGCCCGAGGCGACGCGGTTCAGCATCGCCAGCGTCTTGTCGATGAGGTCGTCATAATCGAGCAGCCCGCGCTCCTGCTTCTCGCGGCGATAGTTCTGGGCGGCAGCGGTTGCGATGTGCAGCAGGGCCGCGGTGCGATCGCGCATGGTCACAGCGCGGCGCTTCTCGATCAGCTCACCGAGCCGCTGCGCCTCGTTTTCGAAAAGGCGGGCGACGGACGGGTTGTGATCGCAAAACTTCTTGGTCAGCACCGCCTTGCGCGGCAGCTTCTCGTCGGTGAGGAAGACGCAGAGATAGGCATCGACCTGCGCGCTGCCGGAAAAGACTTTTGCTTCGCGCAGCCGGCCGGCCTGGTCGTTGTCGGATTTGCTGCCGTCTTCCAGCGCAAAGGCGATATCGTCCCAGCGCGACCGCGGCAGGAACGGGCCGTCGAGAATCTCGGTCTCGACGTCCTCGATCCGGTCGCCCGCATCGACGCCCAGCACAGCTGCCATCTGTTCGACCGCCGCCCCGGCATTGCCAGCCTCGTCGGTCCAGGCCATGAAGTGATCGCGGCTGAGACACGCCTCGCGCACGACCTCCTTGAAGGTGACGTCGGCGGCGCTGGCCATCGCCGTCAACAGCGCGCGGCCGGTGAGGCTTTCCGGGTCACGCGCGGCCTCCAGCAGCACCTTCAGGTTGGCGCGCTCCATCATGTCGGTCTGGTCGCGCTCGTCGATCACGGCGAAGCGCGCCGGCACGTTGGCCTCGAACGGAAACTGCTGGAGCAGGCGGGTGCACAGCGCGTGGATGGTCTGCACCTTCAGCCCGCCCGGCGTCTCCAGCGCGCAGGCGAACAGTTTTCGCGCGTTGCGGCGCAACGTTCGATCAGGATACGGAATGCCGACGGCCTTGATCGCCGCGTCGAGCGCGGTGTCGTCGAGCGTCACCCAATGACCAAGCGTGGTGAACACGCGCTCGGCCATGTTGGCGGCGGCGGCCTTGGTGAAGGTGATGCAGAGGATCTTTTCCGGCGGCACGCCTGATAGCAGCAGGCGGATCACGCGCTGCACCAGCACATGTGTCTTGCCCGAGCCGGCATTGGCCGACACGAAGGCCGACGCGGTCGGATCGGACGCACGCGCCTGCCGCGCGCGCACCTCGTCGGGGATGGGGCGCGGTGCCTTCACCATTCCTCGATCCCCAATCCGCCGGCCGCGGACCATTCCTTGATCCGGGCGAGGTCGTCATAGGCGCCGTAGCGGTTCGTCCACATCGGCAGGTTCAGCGAGGTGTACGGCTGATTCTCGTCCTCGAACGCACGGATCAGCGCCTCCAGCTTTGTCCGCGCTTCTGCGGCCGCCGTATCCGGCGGCTGCGGCTCGTCGCCCTGCTTGAATTTGAGCTCGAGGATGCGCTCCTCGCCCGGCGGATTGTTGCCGCTGAGACGGACATAAACGAGCTGGCTCACGGAGGAGCCGGCATCGATATCGGGAAAGCCGCCTTCGCGCAGGATCGCGGCCTCCAGCGTCAGCTGCGGCGACAGGCCCATGCGGACCTGCTTGCCGGTCGGCGGCTGTCCGGTCTTGTAGTCGAGAATGGCATAGCCGCCGCCGTTGCGGCGCTCGATGCGGTCGGCGCGCGCGGACAGATAGAAAGTGCGCGCATTGTCGAGCCGGATCGAGATCTCGCCGCGGGTCTCCGCGGCAATCGCCTCGATCGCCTCGCGGCGCACGGTCTCCCATTCGCCGAACCAGCGCGCGATGCGCTGGAAGCGCGGCCACCACAGCGCTCGCGCCTCGGGGCGCTCCATCAGCGGCTCAAAATACTTTTCACCGATCGCGCGCAGAACGCGGGCGGGATCGTCCGGCAGACGCGTGGCGTAGGTTTCGGTGAATTCGCCGAGTGCATCGTGGATGGCCGAGCCGCGGTCGGCGGCTGACAGCGGCATGTCGACGGGATCGAGTGCGTCGAGCCGCAAAATGTGCTTGGCGTAGATCGTGTAGGGATCGCGCAGCCAGTCCTCGATCGCGGTGACGGACATTTTGAGCGGTCGCACCGCGCGCGGCGGCCGCGGCTCGGGCTGCTTGATCGGCCTGACTTCGGCGGGCTGGTCGAGGGCGCCGGCGAATTGCACGTATTTCTCGCCGGCGCGAACGGCCGCCTTCCAATGATCGTCGCCGGCAACCGCCTCCAGCCGGTGCAGGAAGCGCGAAGCCACCGCCGGCGCGCCGCCGGCCTTGGCGGAATGGGTGAGGATCACCTCGTCACCGCCGAGCAGCTGGGCAAAATCGTGGGCGGAGAGGCCGATGCGCCGCTCCGGCAGATCGAGACCGAGCTCGTGCCGCATCGGCCGGCTGAGCCAGGGGTCGATCCGTGGTGCTGGCGGCCAGACGCCTTCGATCAGGCCACCGATGATGATGCGGTCGGCCTGCATCAGGCGCGATTCCAGCGGACCGTAGATCTGGAGCCGCGCGCCGGGCTTATCCCGCCGCCGTACCGCGCGATCGCCGAACGCGGTCTGGAACACATCAGGATAGTCGGGCAGCGGCACCATCAATCCGCTGGTCGTACCGCCGCGCAGGAGATCGTCGAAGGCACTGGCGAGCGCGAGGCCTTCGCGCTCCTCGAAGGCCAGTGGAATGCCTTGCTCGTCGCGCGACAGCTCGATCATGATCTCGCGGTGGCGATGCGCCAGCTCGGCGAAGTCATACGGCTTCGATGACGCCAAGCTTTCGATCGGCGCCAATGATCTTTGCAGAGCATCGATCAGCGCCTGGATGAGGTCGAGGTCTTCCGCTTTCAACCGCGCACGCGGCTCGGCGCGATGCAGTGCGGATGGTTCGCTGCGCCACAGCTTTGCTAGCTCGTCGCGGAAGCGGTTGAATTCACGCAACAGGCCGGCCGTGCCTGCGGGTGGCCGTGTGCCGCGCAAGACCGCGAGCTCGAGTCCCTCGATCGCCGCCTTCCACGCGCCGGGCAGCCGGCCGAGCCGGCACAGCGGATGCTTCAGCATCGCCAGCAGCGTCGGTGGCTCCAGCCCGTTGGTCGCGGCCTCCGCGGTGAGCCGGGCAAAAACACCGGCCGAGGTTTCCATCAGCACGTCGCCGCCGGAATCGTCGAACGCGAGATCCCATCGCGTCAGCGCAGCCATCACCCGTCGCGCCAGCGCACGATCGGGCGTCACCAGCGCCGCCGACTTGTCGAGATGCCGCGCCTCGCGCATTGCGATGGCGATCGCGAGGGCTTCCATTTCAGGATTAGGGGCTTCGACGACCGCAAGGTTCGTCATGCCGCCCGCGATCTTGGTGGCGACATCCGGCTGCTTCAACCGGTCGTGCCAGACTTCCGTCTTGGCCGAGGGCCGCATCGATTCCGAGGCGAGCAGATCGCGGCCGCGTTCTGCCGGCGGCTGAAGGATGTCGACGTCGCTGCGTTTGATGCCGAACCGATCCAGCAGCGCATTCATGGCATATTGCGGATGGTTCGAGGCCGGGTGCTCCGCGAATTTGCCGAGCGCATCGCGAATGCCGCCGATGCTCCGCCAAGCATCGTCGTCGAGGTCGGTGTCGAGCCCCGGCAGCACCACGGCGCCATGCGGCAGCGATGCGACAGCGTGCAGGAATTTCGCCGTTGCGGGCATCGAGCCGGTCGAGCCCGCCGCGATCACGGGGCCATTGGGATGCGCAGTCAGGCGTTTGGCTTCCGCCGCGATCAGGAGATCGCGCCGCGCCGCCGGCTCGATGCGTTTGATTTCGGCGAGATGAGCCGGCCAGGCGATGCGCGCGATGCGCAAAAATTCGAGCGAGTGCTGCCAATAGCGGTCGAGGTTATCAGGCACGAGGCCGTCGAGCGCATTCCAGTCGACGCCGCGCGTGACCATGTCGTCGATCAGGCGTGCGAGGTCGCCGGCGAGAGCAAGCGTGGAAGCGGGGCCGCCGACCACCAGCGGCGCCAGCACCGGGCCCTTGGCCCAGGCGGCGACCAGCTGCGCCAGCGTCAGCCGCCGTTCGAGCTCTCCGAGCCGCGGCGGAATGTCGAGCGGCGTCGCGCCGGAAAATTGCTCGGCTTCGTCGGCGAAAGCGAGCTCGTCCTCGTCGATGTCGCCGAGCGCGACGATGCGCGGCAGCACCACGGCGTCGGCCTTCATCTCCTCGAGGAAGATCTCGCGGACGACGCGCATCGCGCGGCGGGTCGGCAGGTACAGCGTGGCGTCCGCCAGCCGCGCCGGTTCCTTGCGCGCCTCGAATCCCTCGACCAGCCGTCCCTCGAGCAGGGCCGCGACGACCGTGCGCAGGAACGGAACCGAGATGGGAACGCTGAAAACGCGCATGAGCTGCCTGATTCGGGAATCAGGCGCCAATATAGGGAGGTGGGCTCAAATGGTCATGGGCTGGGAAGAAGTCGTCCCCGCTGTTCGCGAGACCAGGACAGGTGCCGTAGGGTGGGCAAAGCGAAGCGTGCCCACGCTTTTTTGCGATCGAGAGAGATGGTGGGCACGGCGCAAGTGCGCCTTTGCCCACCCTACGGCACCGAGTTTGGGGCCGCCCTACGCCACGCTCTCCAGAAACGCCTCTTCCGCCGCATGCACCGCATCAGGCGTGCCGACATGCATCCAGACGCCGTCGAGGCGGAGGCCGAACAGCCGCTCCTGCTCGTTGGCGCGGTCGAACATCTTTGTCAGCGAGAATTCGCCCGCCGGTGCGCCTTCGAAGATCGACGGCGACAGGATCGCCGCGCCGGCATAGACGAACGGAACGACCTCTTTTTCCTTGCGCTTGCGCAGGGCGCCGTCGGGCAGCATGCCGTAATCACCGCGGCCGCTATAGCCGATGCTGGTCGCGGTCGGCGCCATCAGGAGCAGAATGTCCATGCGCTCAGGGTCGAAGTTTTCAGCGAGCCGCGTCAGGTTCGATCGCACGCCATCGATCCACAGCGTATCGGAATTGATGTGGAAGAACGGCGCATCGCCGAGCAGAGGCAGCGCCTTGACCACGCCGCCGCCGGTGCCCAGCACCTGGTCGCGTTCGTCGGAGATGGTCACGCGCGGATGCTGGCGCGATGCGGTGTGATCGATGATCTGGTCGGGCAGGTAATGCACGTTGACCACGGCCTCGGCCACGCCGGCCTGGCCGAGCTTGTCGAGCACATGGTCGAGCAGCGGCTGGCCGGCCACCGGCACCATCGGCTTCGGCATCTTGTCCGTCAGCGGACGCATGCGCAGGCCGAACCCTGCGGCGAGCACCATGGCTTTGGTCGGTTTGACGGACATCCTTCGCTTTCTCAGACCTTTCGCGTTCGCAGCAATCCTAACACGAGGTTCGATCAGCCGCACCGCATCTCAACCGCCTTAAACAGCCGCCGTGACGGTTGTACGACGGGTGTTGCCATCATGCCCCGACGGCTGTGGAACGCGCCTTTTTCTTCCTGTCGCCGAGCTTGAGGAAGTTGACGCCGATCTGGTCGCCATTGACCCAGGCAAGCTCGCAGCGCCGGTAGGCCAAGCCGGTGGACGACAGCAGCAGAAAGAACTCTTTCAGATGCAGCCCTTCCACCGAGCCGTCGATGGTCAGCTTGGCGCCAGTTTCGGAGACGTCCTCCATGGTGCAGTCGCGCCGCCAGGTGCCGTCGATCCCCATCATCTGGGCCGAAATCCCGCGCTCGAAAACAACCCGGCTGTTGCCGCGCTGGTCCGTCTTTACCGCCATGTGCCCGCTCCAGCCCCGTAATGATCCGGCTGTCTCGCCGCCAGAATACCGACGTCTTGGCTAACAGCCGGTAAATCGGGCCCAAATCAGGCCTGCGGCGGTGGGACGTTGGCGAGATACCAGTCGCGCAAGGAGTTCAGCGCCGGATGCGCCAGCGAGCGCTGAAGATAGGTCCAGATCCGCGGCTGGTGACGCAAATAATGCGGTTTGCCGTCGCGGCGGTTGAGGCGGGCGAAGGTGCCGAGCAGGCGCGTGTTCCGCTGCGCCGACATGAGGGCGTAAAGCTCGGCGAAGCCGGCGGCGTCGAAGCCTGCATCGTTCGCGCGGCGTGCTTTGATGTAGCGCGAAAGCAGCGTCAGCTCGACCGTCTCGGGCACGTCGATGCGGGCGTCCTGGAGCAGCGAGACGACATCGTAGGATTGCGGTCCGAGCACCGTGTCCTGGAAATCGATCACGCCGACGCGCGCGATGCCGCTGCGATCGGCAAGCCAGATCAGATTGGGCGAGTGGTAATCGCGGATGACCCACGTCTTCGGCGCCGCCAGCGGCTTCCTCAGCAGCTCGCGCCACATCGCGAAAAATTCCGCGCGGGCCGCTTCGCTCAGCGGCGCGTTGCGGTCGGGCAGATACCATTCCGGCATCAGGCCGATTTCGATCAAGAGCGCGTCGATGTCGAAGACCGGGATATCATAGCTCTGGCCCGCCAGCGGCAGGGTGTCCGGCAGCGTCTTGGCGTGCAGCGTGGCCAGCACGTCGGTCGCAGCTTCGTAGCGCTCGGCAATCGGCCGCGCCGGATCGCCTTCGATCACGCCTTCGCTGCCGAAATCCTCGGTGATCAGAAAGCCATGGTCGAGATCGGAATGATGGATCGCGGGCGCCGAGATGCCCTGGGCGCGCAGGCCTTCGTCGATGGCGACGAAGGGTTTGACATTCTCGGCGAGATGCACCGCCGCGCTGTAGGACTTTCCGTTGTACATCGCAGCACCATCGGGCCGCTGCGGAAAGTTCATGAGGATGACGATCTCGTCGCCGCGCAGGAGGCGTGCATAGGAGCGGGTCGAAGCGTCGCCGGCCATGCGCTTGCGCGTCGCATTCATGTAACCGGAGGCGTCGAGGAATTCGCGCAGCGCCTTCAGCCGCGCGACTTGCGCGGCACCCTTGCCGTAGCCGGTGATGTCGGCCGCGCGTGCGTTCGAGCCCAGCGCCGGACGGTGCGTCAGCGCGATGTCGATGCGGTCTTGAGGCATTGCCGACGGCGCACGCTCCGGCCACTCGATCAGGACGAGGGTGGCATCGGGCAGTGGCGACAGCCCGATCTCCTCGAGCTCGCGCTCGTCCTCGACGCGGTAGAGATCGGCGTGCAGCACCGGGAAAGGCGGCAGCTCATAGCTCTGCACCAGCGTGAAGGTCGGGCTCGGCACTTCCAGCGCATCGTCGCCGGCGAGATAGCGGATCAGGCTCCGCGCCGCCGCGGTCTTGCCGGCGCCGAGATCGCCGGTGAGGGTGATGACGTCGCCGGGGCCGACCAGCAGCGCGAGGTCGGCCATCAATTGTGCGGTGGCCGTCTCGTTGTGAAGCGCGACGGAGAATGTGACGGGTTCGGTCATTCGGCGGCGTCGCGATGCGCCGCCTGGTCGGTCGGGAAATCGCAGATCACGACCGTGCCCCGGCCGACGATCGAATCCACCCGCACCTTGCCGCCATGCAGCTCGACGAAGGAGCGCACCAGCGACAGGCCGAGCCCGGCGCCGCGGTGACGCGAGCCCTGCGAGCGGCTTTCGAACCAGTTGAACACCTTGTCCTTCATGTCGGCAGGTATTCCAGGTCCCGAATCTGTCACTGTGAAGACCACGCTGCGCTCGGTGCGCCGCGCGCTGATGCCGACGGTGGAATCCTGTGGAGAAAACCCGACGGCATTGGCGAGGAGGTTATAGAGCACCTGCACCACGCGCTTCTCGTCGCCGATGAAGCTGCCGATATCGGGCGCGATCTCGACCTTGAGGCGGATGCGGTCGGTGGCAAGCCGGTCCTGAATGCCCTCGGCGGCAAGCTCGATGGTCTTGCTGACGTCGACCGGGCCGAGTTCCAGCTTCATGGCGCCGGCGTCGATGGTGGCGAGATCGAGGATGTTGTTGGTCAGCGCCAGCAACGCATTGGTCGATTTGGTGACGTAGTCGAGATATTCGGCCTGCTTCGGCGTCAGCGGCCCGGTCGAGGGATCGCTGAGGAAGTGCGCGAAGCCGATGATGGTGGTGAGCGGCGAGCGCAGCTCGTAGGAGACGTGGTGGACGAAATCCACCTTCATCTGGTCCGCGGCCTCCAGCGCCTCGTTGCGTTCGCGCAGCGCACGCTCGACGTTCTCGGTGTCGGTGATGTCCTGGAACGTCAGCATGGTCGCGCCGTCATGCAGCGGCCGGATCATGCCGTCGAGCACGCTGCCGTCCTTGCGTTCCAGCTTCAGCGGAACGTCGGCGCGGCTCTCGATCGAGGTGACGGCCTCGCGGATCTGGCGCCAGACCGCGGGGTCGTCGAACAGCTGGTGGCACCAGCCTTCGACGGTCTGGATATGCGGCTCGTCGCGCATGGCATCGCTCGACAGCTTCCACATCCGGACGAAGGCCGGGTTGAACAGTTGCGCCTTGCCGTTGCTGCCGAACACGGCGACGCCCTCGGCGAGGCTGTCCAGCGTCTCGCGCTGGACGCGGATCATGCCGTCGAAGCGGCGGGCGAGCTCAAGGCTCTCGGTGACGTCGTCGAACAGATAGGTGACGCCGCCTTCCGGATTCGGCGTGGTGACGACCGAGAGCGCGCGGCCGTCGGGCAGGTACCAGGTGTCCTTGGTGGTCTCGACCGCGCGATAGGCCTCGTGCAACTTGGACTTCCAGGCGCGGAAGTCCGGCTGCTCCGGCAGCTTGCGCGCGGCGCGGAGCTGGTCGAGCACGCTGGAATCATCAGGATTGGCGTCGAGGAAGTTGCGGTCGAGGTCCCACAGCCGGCGATAGGAATCGTTGTAGAACGCAAGGCGCCGCTGGCCGTCGAACACGGCAACGCCGGAGGAGAGCTGGTCGAGCGTGCGGCGATGCGCCTCCGCCATCCGCACCAGCGCCGAGCTGAGCGCATCCGCCTCGCTGGCATCGATGGCGACGCCGACGCTGCCGCTGCCGACATTGACGGCGCGCACGTCGTAGATTCGGCGCTCGCCGCTGATCACGATCGGCAGCCGCGCGTTGAAATTGGCCGCGTCCTTCAGTCCCCGCTCCATCGCGGTGCGGTCGGCGCTGTCGAGCAGCTCGAGCTTGCGCTCCTGCGCGTCGGTGACGTTGTTCGCCTCGGTGGCACGGACATAGGCCGGGTTGGCGTAGGTCAGCGCGCCGTTCTCGCCCTTGGCCCAGATCGGCCAGGGTGCGGCGGCGGCAAAGCCGCGCAGCATCTCGGTCTCGTCGGAGAGCGCGTTGTAGCGC
The DNA here is from genome assembly GCF_023074055.1 of Bradyrhizobium sp. 141. Lineage (GTDB taxonomy): Bacteria > Pseudomonadota > Alphaproteobacteria > Rhizobiales > Xanthobacteraceae > Bradyrhizobium. The sequence goes on along the minus strand of NZ_JADPKR010000025.1, from coordinate 176,017 downwards.
AGATTGGTCTCGGCCAGATCGCGGCGGAGCCCAGAGAGTTCGCGAATCCGGACAATGGCCTGGCCGCCGATGGCGCGGCCGATGGCCTCCAGCGTGTGGCCATGCGCGGTGGTCAGCGTCAGTTGGAACCCGTCGCCGCGGTCGCGCAGCGCATCGACCGCATGATCCATCTGCAGCGCAGGTTCCGGCGGCAGCCAGGTTCCGAATGCGAGCACGCGCTGCGGGGAAGAGTCGCGCGGCAGCACCATGGAGAGGTCGCCCGAGATTTGCGCGCGGTTGTCGCCGGCCGGCCAGGAGATCAGAATCTGCGGCTCGGCGAACAGCAGCGCGCCGAAACGGTCGGCCTGGAGCTGGAGTTCCCCGATTCGGGCGCGCAGCCGCGCCTCGTTCTTGGCCGTGCGCACGCGCGTGCGCATCAACAGGATCGCGGCCATCACAGAGAAGCCGAGCAGGGCCAGCGCGGTGGCGAGCACCGCGAGTTCCTGCCGGTTGAAATCCAGCATGATGGAGAGGGTGTCGATGAGGTCGGCGGCCTCGGCCGGCGCAGCCGGCAGCAGCGCTGCAAGAGCGCCTCCCAACAAGCCGTTGCGCACGAGCGATGTGCACGACAGCAGCGTCCGACGCATCGACACGATCACGCCTGACATAGTTGCCCCAAGATCGCACGGATTTGCGCGCGACGACCCCCGTCGCGCGCGAATCAAAAGACAATACCCTCACCGTGACTCCGCCGGTAAGAGTCCAGATCGTGAACGTAAACGCGGCTCCCCAAAAATGCGGGCGCGATGTTCCAGTTCACGTCGTTCTTCGGGATGATTCGGCTGGAACTGCCGTGCGTTAGCGCTGCGCGCGCGCCGCGATGAAGGTGCGCTCCCTCCCCCGCTTGCGGGGAGGGTCGGGGAGAGGGTGTCTCCACAGCGGGACATTCCCCTAGAGGAGAGAACCCTCACCTGCGTCGCTTCGCTCCGCGACCTCTCCCGCAAGCGAGAGAGGTGCATCCAACTCGCAGCTCAGCTAGCGGCCGGTCGAGCCGAAGCCGCCGGCGCCGCGATCGGTCGTCGACAAGGTGGTCACGGGAACCAGGGCGGCCTGCACCACGGGCGCGATCACCATCTGGGCGATTCGCTCGCCGCGCTTGATCACGAAGGCGGCTTGGCCGTGATTGATCAGGATCACCTTGATCTCGCCGCGGTAGTCCGCGTCGATCGTGCCGGGCGAATTCAGCACGGTGACGCCGTGCTTGGCCGCAAGCCCCGAGCGCGGCCGCACCTGGGCCTCGTGGCCGGGCGGCAAGGCGATCGCGAGCCCCGTCGGCACCAGCGCATATTGGCCGGGCGCGAGCGTGACGGGCTCGTTGTCAGGAACCGCCGCCATCAGGTCGAGGCCGGCGGCCTCCGCGGTCTGATAGGCCGGCATTGGCAGGCCGTCGGCATGGGCGAGGCGTTGCAGTTCGACAGTGACCTTTGTGCTCAAGTTGCCGGCTCCCGGGATTTGTCGGTCACGCTTCTTGCGACATGCGCGACCAGTTCGATGGCGACCTGTTCCTTGGTCATCACCGGCCAGGAATCAACTGCAATCTCGCCGTCCTTCTCGTCGTCCTTGCGGCTGATCAAATGCACCGTGTTGCGGTCGCCGCCCATCACGCCGGTCGCCGGCGAGACGTCGTTGGCGACGATCCAGTCGCAGCCCTTGCGCGCGAGTTTTGACTTGGCGTTGTCGATGAGGTGCTCGGTCTCGGCGGCAAAGCCGATCACCAGCGGCGGGCGCTTGTCGGTCAGCTTCGAGATGGTGGCGAGGATGTCGGGGTTCTCGACCAGCTGAAGCGGCGGCATGCCGGCCGAGGTCTTCTTCAGCTTCTGCTCGCCTTCATTGGCAACGCGCCAGTCGGCGACGGCGGCGGCAAAGATCGCGATGTCGGCGGGCAGCGCAGCCTGCACCTGCTCCAGCATCTGCCGCGCCGATTCCACATGCTTCACCGTCACGCCCTGGGGATCGCCGAGATCGACGGGACCGCTCACCAGTATCACCTCGGCGCCGGCTGCCTGCGCGGCGGCGGCAATGGCAAAGCCCTGCTTGCCGGAGGAGCGGTTGGCGATATAGCGCACCGGATCGATCGGCTCGTGCGTGGGACCTGCGGTGATCAGCACGCGCTTGCCGGCAAGCGGCTTCGGCACCGGCGGCCGCAGCAGCCGCTCGGCGGCGTTGGCGATCTCGATCGCCTCCGACATGCGGCCGGTTCCGGACTCGCCGGCTTCGGCCATCTCGCCGGAATTGGGCCCGATCAGCACCACGCCGTCACGCTGGAGCAAGCCGACGTTGCGGCGCGTCGCCGTATTGTTCCACATCAGCGGGTTCATAGCCGGCGCCAGCAGCACCTTGCGGTTGGTCGCGAGCAGGATGGCGCTGGCGAGATCGTCGGCATGGCCGTTCGCCATCTTGGCCATCAGATCGGCGGTCGCGGGCGCCACCACGATCAGGTCGCAATCGCGCGCGAGGCGAATATGGCCGGCGTCGAACTCGCTCTGGGGGTCGAACAGGTCGGTATAGACGCGCTCATGCGACAGTGCGCTCACGGCCAGCGGCGTGACGAATTGCTGCGCCGCCTTGGTCAGGACGCAGCGGACCTCGATGCGGCGTTCCTTCAGCCGGCGGATCAGGTCGAGCGATTTGTAGGCGGCGATGCCGCCGCCGATGATCAGGGTGACACTGGCCTCGGGAAGGGCGCCGGTGCGCTGGGGCGTAAGGGCGTTGGACGCGACTGGCGGGGCCGAAAACGGCGTCAGCGGCTCCTCGCGGCCCTCGATCAGCTCCCGCAGGATGACCCGGACCTCCTCCTCGACCGACCTGCGGTTCTTGGCCGAGCGCAGTCGCAGATAGGTTTTGACGTTATCGTCGAGCTTGCGGATGGTCAGGCTTGCCATGGCGCCCTCCAGCACGGAATGATAGCGATGCTATCATTCGTATGATTGCAGTGCAATCATAGATTCCGGACGGCGATCAGGATGCCGATGAAGGTCGCGGCGATGATCCAGAGCGCGACGGTGCGCCAGCGGTTCTTGCGGCCCTCGCTCCGTCCCATCGCGGCGATGCTCTCCGGCGACAGCCTGATGCCCTCCCGCGTCATGGTCTCGAGCTGCTCGAGCACCTTCACCGATCGCTCGGCGATCTCCGGCAGGCGCATCAGCACGCGCGCGATGTCTCCGGTCCCGGCGAGCGCCCCCTGCACCCGGCCGAGCGGGCCGAGATTGCGCTCGATCCATTCGCGCACCACGGGGTCGGCGATCTTCCAGATGTCGAGCTTGGGATCGAAGCCGCGCGCCACGCCTTCGACCACCACCATGGTCTTCTGGAGCAGGATCAGCTCGGGCCGCGTCGTCATGTCGAACAGGCCGGTGACCTCGAGCAGCAGCGTCAGCAGCCGCGCCATCGAGATCTCTTCCGCCGTGCGGTTGTGAATCGGCTCGCCGATGGCGCGGATGGCTTGCGCGAAATTCTCGACCGAGTGATGCGCGGGCACGTAGCCCGCCTCGAAATGCACCTCGGCGACGCGGCGATAATCGCGGGTGATGAAGCCGAGCAGGATTTCGGCGAGGAAGCGCCGCTCCTTCATGCCGAGCCGGCCCATGATGCCGAAATCGACCGCGACGAGACGGCCGGCGTCGTCGAGGAACAGATTGCCCGGATGCATGTCGGCATGGAAGAAACCGTCGCGCAGCGCGTGCCGCAAAAAGCTCTGGATCACCTTACGGCCAAGATCGGGCAGGTCGACCTGCGTCTCCGCCAGGCGCTTGTGGTCGTTCAACGCGATGCCGTCGATCCACTCCATCGTCAGCACGTTGTGCGTGGTGCGGTCCCAGTCAACGGTCGGCACGCGGAAGTCAGGGTCGTCGCGCGTATTCTCCGCCATCTCCGACAGCGCAGCCGCCTCCAGCCGCAGGTCCATCTCCATGGCGACCGAGCGCGACATGGTGTTGATGACCTCGATGAGGCGCAGCCGCCGCGCTTCCGCCGAATAGGTCTCGGCCTTGTGTGCGACGAAGAAGAAGTCGGAGAGATCGCGGCGGAAGCGCGCGGCCACGTTCGGCCTGAGCACCTTGACCGCCACTGACGTGCGGATCCCGTCGCGCAAGACTTCGCCGCGATGCACCTGCGCGATCGAGGCGGCCGCGACGGGAGGCCCGAAGCTCACGAAGACGTCCTTCAGCGGCCGCTCCAGCGAGGTCGCGATTGCGGCCTCGGCTTCGTCCTGCGGAAACGGCGGCAGGCGGTCCTGGAGGCTTTCGAGGTCGCGCGCCATGATGACGCCGACGACGTCGGGGCGCGTCGCCAGGAACTGCCCCAGCTTGAGATAGGCGGGGCCCATCCGGGTCAGCGCGCGCGAGATCCGCGGGCCGTGCTTGGTGCCGCGGCGTTCGACGAGGCGCGCCAGCTTCAGCGCGAGCTGTCCCGGCGGCGGCACCAGGCTCGGATCGACCGAGCCGAACACGCCCTCGCGGGCAAACACGAACGCGGCGCGGATCAGGCGCGCAATGTGGTTAAAGGCAGAGATCACAAACGCCAGCCCGAATGCAGTGCGACGATGCCGCCGGACAATGTCTGCCAGCTGACGCGGGCAAAGCCGGCGTCGCGGATCATGTCGGCGAAGGCGTTGGGTTTTGGAAACTTGCGGATCGATTCGACGAGATATTGATAGGATTCGGCATCGCCCGTGATCATGCGGCCGAGCGGCGGGATCACCTTGAACGAGAACAGGTCATAGAGACGATCGAGCCCGGGCATCTCGACGCTGGAGAATTCCAGGCAGAGGAAGCGGCTGCCGGGCTTCAACACGCGATAGGCCTCGTGCAGCGCCAGATCGATCCGGGGCACGTTGCGAATGCCGAAAGCGATCGTATAGGCATCGAAGCGGCGATCGGCGAAGCCAAGCGCTTCGGCATTGCCTTCGACGAAATCGACCCGGGTTTCGAGATGCCGCTTGACGGCGCGCTCGCGGCCGACCGCGAGCATGTCGGTGTTGATGTCGCAGACGGTGGCATGGAAGCCTGTACCTGCCGCCTTGGCGGCGCGGAACGAGATGTCGCCGGTGCCGCCGGCCACGTCGAGCAACGCGAACGGCCGGTCGCTCCTGGGCGGGTCGAGCGCGGTGATCATGATGTCCTTCCAGACCCGGTGCAGGCCACCGGACATCAAATCGTTCATCAGATCATAGCGCGAGGCCACGCTGCGAAACACGTCGTTCACCAGCGTCTGCTTGTCCCCGAGGGGGACGTCCCTGAAGCCAAAATGCGTGGTTTCGCCCGGCCGATCCATTACTCTACTCCACTGGGCGGACCATAGCGCGCCCGCCGCAATGGCGCTATCACACCGCCCTCATAAGGTGAATGCCTGACCATGCCTGAATTGCCCGAAGTCGAGACCGTCCGCCGCGGCCTTCAGCCTGTCATGGAGGGTGCGAAAATCCTCAATGCGGAGGCCCGCCGGCCCGACCTGCGCTTTCCGTTCCAGCCGGATTTCGTGGCCCGGCTCAAGGGCCAGGTCGTCACGGGTCTCGGCCGCCGTGCAAAATATCTCATGGCGGACCTCGCCTCCGGCGACGTGCTCTTGATGCATCTGGGCATGTCGGGCTCGTTCCGTGTCATCAAGCCGGACAACGATGTGCAGCCCGGCGAGTTTCACTATCCGAAGGCCAAGGATTCCGCGCACGACCACGTGCTGTTTCGGATGTCCTCCGGCGCCGACATCGTCTTCAACGATCCGCGCCGCTTCGGTTACATGAAAGTGATCGCACGCAGCGCGCTTGAAGAAGAGCCGCTGCTGCGTGGGCTCGGCCCCGAGCCGCTCGGCAACGAGTTCGATGCCGCGATGCTGGCGCGCTCCTGCGCCGGCAAGACCACGAGCCTGAAGGCGGCGCTGCTCGACCAGCGCGTGGTCGCCGGGCTCGGCAACATCTATGTCTGCGAAGCCCTGCATCGCTCGCATCTGTCGCCGCGCCGGATCGCCGCGACGCTCGCGACCAAGGCCGGACAGCGCAAAGGCGTTGCCGGCGGCGCGCCGACCGATCATGCCAAGCGATTAGTCAGTGCGATCCACACCGTGCTGAACGACGCCATCAAGGCCGGAGGCTCGTCATTGCGCGACCATCGCCAGACCTCGGGCGAGCTCGGTTATTTCCAGCATTCCTTCAAGGTCTATGATCGCGAAGGCCAGAAGTGCACTACGCCGCGCTGCGGCGGCACGATCAAGCGTTTCACCCAGAACGGACGTTCGACGTTCTGGTGCCCGAAATGTCAGAAGTGACGTAGCGCCGTAGCCCGGATGGAGCGCCGGACCGCAAGATGTTGCTCCGTCATTGCGAGCGCAGCGAAGCAATCCAGAATCTTTCCGCGGAGGAATTCTGGATTGCTTCGTCGCAAGGGCTCCTCGCAATGACGGGTGGATAGAGCATTCCGCAAAACGCGCAGCGAAGCAATCCGGCCGAGCTGGTAGCCGGATTGCTTCGTCGCTGGGGCCCTTCCGGATGGTGAAGGGCCAACTGCCGTCTGAGCGATCGTCCCGCTCAGGACGCCAGCGTGGTGGTCTCGTCCACCGAAAGCTCGGCGCCGGCATGCAGCATGCCGTCCGCAGCTGACATCACTTGGCCGATCAGGACACCGGTTGTCGCAGCGAGCTCGAGCCGGGCTTCGATCCAGCGCCAGAGGCCGCGGATCTCGTCCGCCGACTTGCCGTTCGGCGCGAATTCGCTCACGGCAAGGCCGCTCGCGAGCGAGTCCTGGTGATCGTTGCGCATCACGATCAGCGGGCGCGCGAGCACGTCCGTGAGATCGCGCGCGGCTTCTTCGGCGAGGGTGTTGGCGGCGTTGTCGATGCGCTGGCCGCGGATCGGCGTCTGGTTGAGCACGAAGCTGTAGGGCCGCTTCCAGGCGCGCGCGACGCTGAGTGTCGAGGCGGTCGCCTCGATGTCGGCGACGCTCGGGCGGGCCGGGATCAGGCAGAGATCGGAATGACGGATCGCCGCGGTGGTCGCGGCGCTGAGGCCGGCGGCAGTGTCGACGATCGCGAGCTCGAGGCCGCTGTCGGCCAGCATCTTCAGGCGCGGCGCGATGTCGGCGGCATGGTAGATCGGCTCGACGACGAGATCATCGGCGGTGCGGCGCCGCTGCCAGTTGGACAGGGTGCCCTGCGGGTCGGTCTCGATCAGGCGGACGGTGAAGCCGGCTTGCTTGGCTGCGAGCGCGAGGCCGATGGCCAGCGTGCTCTTCCCGCTGCCACCCTTTTGGGTGGCCAGTACGATCGTGTGCATTTGAAGATCAATCCTTTGGAGTGCCTGGGTCAGGAATACGCCACGCGAACGTGCATCGATCTCGATGCTGAGCTCTTCTCGCTCAGGACGTGCCGGCCCGATCCAAAGGGGGATCGCGGAGTCCGAATCAGCAGTAGCGATGATGGCGGAACAGGGAATGCCAGCGAATCCGTACCATTACTGGACCCGTAGTGGTACGTGTGACGATGCTCGCGGCTTAGTTGATCTGGTGCCCCGGCTCAGCGGAGCGGCATTCATAGCCGCGTCCGGGATACGAGAGCCTGGTGATTTTGGCTGCCTTACTTCCGCACGCAGATCACGCGGACGACAGCGGCTTTCGCGTCCGTCGACGTGCCATTCGCCGCGACATCGTTCGCCTTCAGGAAATCACGCACCGCGTCCGCGGACACCATCACGGCCTGCGACGCCGGCACTGATGTCGCGGGTCCCGCCACCATTGCTGGCTTCAACAGCGCAATGCCGGCGAACCTGCCGTCGCCGTCGATCGCCGGACCACCGGAAAGCCCAACTGCCGGCGGCGGGGACAGCATGGACTGGCTGCTCGGGACTGGCGTCAGTGCGGCCTTGACGATCGACACGCCGCCCGAGCCGCCCTGGTTCTGCGGATCGGCGATGCCGACGACATCCACGTTCGTCTTTGCCACGCCGCCAGCAAGGCTGAACGGCTTCAGGCCGCGTGCGCCGTAGATGTGTAACAGCGCGAGACCGCGCTCCTTGTCATCAGTGACACGGTCGGCACTGCCATGGCCGGCGATCGTGATCGCGAGGCAGCCGTCGGTGACGAGGCGGTCAGCAACAATTGCGCCATCGTCGCTGACGACGATTCCGGTGCCGTACTCGACGGTCTTGCGCGGCGGCGGCCCGACCTGCGGCCCAGGCGGAAATGCATTGAAGGCGCTCGACATCGCGATCACGACCGGCTCGACCGTGTTCTCGGTCGCCTGGTCGTAGAGGATCGTGATGGTGCGGACCTCGTCGCCCTTGAAGCTGCCGCGGACGTAAAACTTCTTCAGACCCTGCAAGCCCGACAGCACGAAGAAGTCCGGCTTCACCACGGTGTAGTCGACCTTGCGCCCGGACGGCTCCTTCTCCAGCTCCGCGAGTTTCGCCGCGGTCGGGTTCGCCTCCTTGCGGCGGCTGAGCAGCACCTGCACGGTTCCAGTCGGCGAGGTCCATTTCGAGCCGTTGGCGTCGCTCGCCTGCTGCGGCACCAGTTTTGAGGGGATGCCAAGCCGGGCGCCACTGGTCGGCTCCGTCACGATCTTCCAGCCGACGCTGTCCTGCTTCTTTCGCGCCGCCTCGGCGAGCGCGGCGCGCTCCTGCGGATTGAGCACGCCGGTCGGCTTGCCGCCCTTGGCCTTCTGGTATTCCTTGATGGCGTTGACCATGCGTTCGCTGACGTCGCCGGTGATGGCGCCATTATACCGGCCGACCCAGGCGAGGTCGGACTGCAGCGACAGTCGCTCTGCTTTTGCCATGGCATCGGCCGTCGCCGATGGCGTCTGCATTGCGGGAGGCTTGACCGGAACGGTCTGAACCGTTTTCGGGGTGGAGCCGGGGATTTGTGGCGCCGTCATCTGGGCGTTCGCGCCTGTGGCAGCCGCAAACATCAAGGTTGCCGCAAGCATCGATCTCATGACAAATCCAACCAGCCCATTGAACGCAATGCCATTGAAGCACATCTCGTTGGTCGCGAACAATGTAGCGGTGGTTCAGGCCAAGAGCCGAGCCAGGCACCCAGGTCCTCATCCTGAGGAGCGGCCGAAGGCCGCGTCTCGAAGGATGCCACAGGCGAGAACGGGGCCTTCATGGTTCGAGACGCGCGTTCCGCGCTCCTCACCATGAGGGTTGAGAGGAACGGACGACGATGCTGAGCCCGGACGAACTCGAACGTTATGCCCGTCATATCGTGCTGCGCGATGTCGGTGGTCCCGGCCAGGCCGCGCTGAAGCAGGCCTCCGCGCTGGTGATCGGCGCCGGCGGGCTCGGCGCGCCCGCTCTGATGTATCTGGCCGCCGCCGGCATCGGCACGCTCGGTGTGGTCGACGACGACGTGGTGTCGCTGTCCAACCTGCAGCGCCAGGTGATCCACACGACGCCCGACATCGGCCGGCACAAGGTCGAGAGCGCCGCCGAGCGGATCGCGGCGCTCAATCCGCATGTCCGTTTCGTCGGCCATGCCACCTGGCTGAATGCCGACAATGCGCTCAGCCTGATCGGCGACTACGATCTCGTGCTCGACGGCTCCGACAATTTCTCGACACGCTATCTGGTCTCGGACGCCTGCTTCTTCGCGAAGAGGCCGCTGATTACCGCCGCGCTCGGCACCTTCGACGGCTCGCTGACCACCATCCGCGCGCATGAGACGAACGAGCAGGGCGAATTCAATCCGACCTATCGCTGCCTGTTTCCGGAGGCGCCGCCGCCCGGCACCGTACCGGCCTGCGCGGAAGCCGGCGTCATGGGCGCGTTGGCGGGCGTGCTCGGCTCGATGATGGCACTGGAGGCAATCCGCGAGATCGTCGGTTTCGGCGACGGCCTGGTCGGCCGCCTCCTGATGATCGATGCGCGCGCGATGCGCTTCGAGACGTTGCGCTATTCGCGCGATCCGGCCAACCCGCTCAACGGCGATGGGCCCGTGGTCACCGACCTCAGCGCCCATCGCGCCTGATTGCCGCGGTTACGCCGCGGCCGGTTTCTCGCTGTCGAGATGCGCCATCTGCTCGGCGGCGTAGCGCGTGCCGGAAGCCACATCCGGCGGGAAGGCTTTTGCCAGCGCAGCGAGATGGGCCTGTGTCAGCGTGAACCTGGTCGCGCCGAACGCCTCGGTGAGACGATTGCGAGTTCTCGCCCCGACCAGCGGCACGATCTCCTTGCCCTGCGCCGCCACCCAGGCGATCGCGACCTGCGCCGGCGTTGCTCCAACGTCGTTCGCAACCGTGCGAAGCGATTCGACGAGCGCGAGATTGGCATCGAGGTTCGCGCCCTGGAAACGCGGCGTCATCAGCCGGTGGTCTCTGCCGGCTTTGCCGCTGTCCTTGGTCCAGTGGCCGCTGATCAGTCCGCGCGCGAGCACGCCGTAAGCCGTGATGCCGATGCCGAGCTCGCGGCAGGTCTTGAGGATATCGCGCTCGATGCCGCGCTCGATCAGCGAATATTCGATCTGGAGATCGGCGATCGGATGCACGGCATGCGCGCGGCGGATGGTGTCGGAGCCGACCTCGGACAGGCCGATATGCCTGATGTAGCCGGCCTTCACGAGATCGGCGAGGCCGCCAATGGTCTCCTCGATGGGAACGCTGGGGTCGAGCCGCGCGGGGCGATAGATGTCGATATAGTCGGTGCCGAGCCGCTGCATCGAATAGGCGAGGAAGTTCTTGGTCGCGGTTGGCCTGGTGTCCATTCCGGCGAACTCGCCGGCGGGACCACGCAGCGCGCCGTACTTGACGCTGATCTGCACCTTGTCGCGCGAGAAATCCTTCAGCGCCTCGCGAACCAGCATCTCGTTGTGACCCATCGCGTAGAAGTCGCCGGTGTCGAGCAACGTGATACCGGCGTCGACTGCCGCATGGACCGTGGCGATGCTCTCGTCGCGATCCGCGGGGCCATAGACCTCCGACATACCCATGCAGCCGAGGCCGAGGGCGGAGACGGTAGGGCCGGTTGAACCAAGTTTGCGCTGTTCCATGATGGCTCTCCTCGAAAAGGCGGCTGATTGCGCCGCGTGACCAGGCCAGATATGCACCGGCCCGATTGCGCCGATAAGCTGGACAATCTAGGACGGCTTGTTCACACTGGCGAACAATGACTGAGCCCGACCTGCGCGATCTCGATGTCTTCGTGGCCGTCGCCCGCACCCGCAATTTCCGGCGTGCCGCGGTCGAAATTCGTGTGTCTGTGTCGAGCCTTAGCCAGCGGCTGCGAGACCTGGAGGAGCGCCTCGGCGTCCGCCTGATGAACCGCACCACCCGCAGCGTTGCCCTGACCGAGGCGGGCGAGCTGCTGCTGTCGCGGGTGGCGCCGGCGCTGCGCGATGTCGGCGATGCGCTCGATCAGGTGCGGGGCCTGCGCGAGGTCGCTTCGGGCCGCCTGCGCATCAATGCGCCGCCGCCGGCGGTCGATCTCGTGCTGGCGCCGATGGTCGGGCCGTTTCTTAGCGTCTATCCACAGGTCGACCTCGACATCGTCTCTGAAAGCGGCTTCGTCGACATCGTCAGTGCCGGCTTCGATGCCGGCGTGCGCTATGGCGAACATCTCGCGCAGGATATGGTGGCGATCCCGCTGAGTGGACCGCAGAGCTACGTGGTGGTGGCTTCGCCCGATTACGTCGCGCGCCGCGCCAAGCCGCTTCATCCGAAGGACTTACTCGACCACGATTGCATCCGCGCCCGCTATTCGAGCGGCGTCATGCACGATTGGGAGTTCGAGAAGGCCGGCCAGGTCGTGAAGGTCGATCCGCCCGCAAAACTGATCTCGACTAACATGAACCTTGCCATGCGCGCCGCGCTCGACGGCGTCGGCATCTGGGCGACGCTCGATGGCTATGTCGGCGATGCCCTGAAGTCCGGCACGCTGGTCAGCTTGATGGAGGATTGGTGCGAACCGTTCCCGGGCCCGTTCCTGTACTACCCGAGCCGACGCCAGACGCCGCCCGCGCTGCGCGCCTTCATCGATTTCGTCGCCGACTGGCGCAAGCGCGAAACGCGCAGATAGTGGATCCTCATGGTGAGGAGCGCGGAATGCGCGTCTCGAACCATGAAAGCCCGGATATCGCCTGTGGCCATCCTTCGAGACGCCGCTTCGCGGCTCCTCAGGATGAGGACGGAGAGCTTGGGACGCGGCTAGTCTTAAGTCTTCAGAGCATGCTCGGCAGCACGCGATCCGGCGGCTTGTGCGCGTCGAGGAAGGTGCGGATGTTGATGATCACCTTCTCGCCCATCTCGACGCGGCCTTCGATCGTGGCCGAGCCCATATGCGGCAGCAGCGTCACCTTGCCGGCCTTGGCGAGCCGCACCAGTTTTGGATTGACCGCGGGCTCGTGCTCGTAGACGTCGAGCCCGGCGCCGCCGATCTCGCCGCCTTCGATCAGCTTGATCAGCGTGTCCTCGTCGGTGACCTCGCCGCGCGCGGTGTTGACGATATAGGCGTCTTTCCGGATCAGCTTCAGCCGGCGCGCCGAGAGCAGATGATAGGTCGCCGGCGTATGCGGACAGTTCACCGAGATGATGTCCATCCGCGCCAGCATCTGGTCGAGGCTTTCCCAATAGGTCGCGCCAAGCTCTTCGGCGATCTTTGGCGCCACGGGACGGCGGTTGTGATAGTGGATCTGCAGGCCGAAGGCGCGGGCGCGGCGCGCGACCGCCTGGCCGATGCGGCCCATGCCGATGATGCCGAGCCGCTTGCCGCCGATGCGGTGGCCGAGCATCCAGGTCGGCGACCAGCCGGGCCAGGGTTTTCCTTCGGTCAGGATCGAGGCGCCTTCGATCATCCGCCTGGGCACGGCGAGGATCAGCGCCATGGTCATGTCGGCGGTGTCCTCGGTCAGAACTTTCGGCGTGTTGGTGACGGTGATGCCGCGGGCGTGCGCGGCTTCGACGTCGATATTGTCGACACCGTTACCGAAATTGGCGATCAGGCGCAGCTTGCAGTCGGGCTGGTTGACGATGTCGGCGCTGATATGGTCGGTGACGGTCGGAACCAGCACGTCGGCGGTGCGCGCGGCTTCCGCGATCTGTTCGGCGGACATCGGCGTGTCCTCGAGATTGATCCGCGCGTCGAACAATTCGCGCATCCGCGTCTCGATCGAATCCGGCAGCTTGCGCGTCACCACGACGAGGGGCTTTTTCTTCACCGACATGTCCTGCTCTCATGAGGCGTCGCAGACCGCCTCTGTCGCCAAAGGCCGGCCGTTGAGGCCTCATTAACCCGGTTGTTCGACACTGCCCTTGCCGTGTCCGTCCCCGGCGTTTCCTCCAAGCTCTCCCGAGATTTCCGGCCGGAAAATCGGGGCAAACTGGTTGTTCAAGTGCCCGTCCTCTCTAGCAGAAGGCCGGGCCAAGACAAGAACCACGGGCCAGGCTTGGGGAACACCCGCGTGGGGCGGGTCGGGATCTACGCGGCAGGGTTTGGAATTTTGGGGTGAGGGTCCGGCAAGGCCGGGTCCTCGACAGGAGACGGGTTGATGGCGTTGGGGCGTTTTTGTTCGGTGATGGCGCTTGTCTGCACCTGGTGGAGCGCCTCGGTCGGCCCCTCGCAATCGGCCAAGGACAATACCCCGCAGACCACCAGCGGCCTGCCGGTGCCGCGTTACGTCAGCCTCAAATCGGATCACGTCAATGTTCGCGCCGGCCCGACCAAGGACAATGACGTGGCTTGGGTCTACACCCGTGCCGGTCTGCCGGTCGAAATCACCGCCGAGTTCGAGAATTGGCGCCGGGTGCGCGATTCCGAGGGCGCCGAGGGCTGGGTCTATCACTCGCTGCTGTCGGGCCGCCGCACCGCGGTCGTCACCATGAAGCACAAGGACGAGCTCGCCCCGATCTACGATCGTGCCGATCTCGACAGCGCCGTTGCAGCAAAGCTCCAGGCCGGCGTCGTCACCCAGGTGAAGAAGTGCACTGCAAACTGGTGCCGCGTCACCGGCAACGGCTTCGACGGCTGGATCCAGCAGGAGCGCCTCTGGGGCGTGTATTCGGACGAGCAGGTGAATTGAGCCGGAGGCGGGCGAAGCGTTCGCCCCACCGTCATGCCCGGGCTTGTCCCGGGCATCCACGCGCTTCTCGCCTGCTCCAAAAACGTGGATGGCCGGGACAAGCCCGGCCATGACGATCTTCTCAGCTTAGAGAAATCTCAGCGCTTTTTGCGCAGGCGCACGACCATGTCGATGCGCGCGATCTCATAACCCTCGGGCACCTCCGGCATCTTGGACAGCGCCAGATGCGGATCCTCAATGTCGACCAGCTCGTGGCTGTTCTCGAGGTAGTAATGATGGTGGGTGGTGACGTTAGTGTCGAAATAGGTCTTGGTGCCGTCGACGCTGACCTGGCGGAGCAGACCGGCATCGGTGAGCTGGTTCAGGGTGTTGTAGACGGTCGCCAACGACACCGGAACCTTGGCCAGTGTTGCTTCCTCGTAGAGCATTTCAGCCGTGAGGTGCCGTGCGCCCTTGCCGAACAACAGCCAACCGAGCGCCATGCGCTGGCGCGTCGGACGCAGCCCGGCGGACTGGAGCATTTCGTTGACGTCATGCCAGGGGCAGCCGGTCAAAGCCGGCTGGCGGCCGGACAGCAGGGCTGCGGAATGGACGTCGTCGTCGTGACGGGGCGTTATATTCTCGCTCATTTCCAGATTTCGGGCACGCGTGAACAATATCTATCTGCAATATAAGAACAGAAAGATGCAGATGCAAGTTTCTCGCAACTAGAGGGGTTCTAATCAGACTTGGAACCGGGCCGGGATCGCGTCATTTTACCTTCATGGATGCGCTTTGCCACCCGAAATGGCCTGTGTTAGAGAGCGCGCGGTTCCGCTTAGCCAATTTTTGGCGCAGCCGGGCATGGAGGCCCGGTCGGCAGTCCATCCGGGGCATGCGGGAGTCGCGCCTGACTATGGCATTGGCGTTGCTCTCCGACCGAGACGGGGCCCATTTTCGCCAAAGAACGCCGCTCAATCGGAATTCAAACAGAGGCTCGTGCATGCTGAACAGGCGCAACGGTTACGAATACGAAGATCTGCTGGCATGCGCCCGTGGCGAGATGTTCGGCCCGGGCAATGCCCAGCTGCCGCTGCCGCCGATGCTGATGTTCGATCGCATCACGGAAATCAGCGAGACCGGCGGGGAGTTTGGCAAGGGCGTGGTGCGCGCCGAGCTCGACGTGAAGCCCGACCTCTGGTTCTTCGGCTGCCACTTCAAGAACGATCCGGTGATGCCCGGCTGCCTCGGCCTCGATGCGCTGTGGCAAATGGTCGGCTTTTATCTGGGTTGGACCGGGGGCGAAGGTCGGGGGCGCGCGCTTGGTCTGAACGAATTAAAGTTCAGCGGCCAGGTGCTGCCCGAGGCGCGCAAGGTTGTGTACAACATCGATATCAAGCGCGTGATGCGTTCAAAGCTGGTGCTCGGGATTGCCGACGGATGGCTTTCGGTCGATGACCAGATTATCTATCGCGCCAAGGACCTGAAGGTCGGCCTGTTCAAGCAGGGCACGAGCCTGGGCTGAGCGCATCACCACGAAGAGAACGAGCAAGACAACGAGCAGGGCGAGGCTGTCATGAGGCGGGTTGTGGTCACCGGGATGGGCATCGTCTCGTCGATCGGAAACAACACCCAGGAAGTGCTTGCGAGCCTTCACGAGGCGAAGTCGGGCATTTCTCGGGCTGAGAAACATGCCGAGCTAGGGTTTCGTTCGCAGGTGCAAGGCGCGCCGACGCTCGATCCCGCGACGGTGGTCGACCGCCGCGCCATGCGTTTCCTCGGTCAGGGCGCGGCGTGGAATCATGTTGCGATGGAGCAGGCGATTCAGGATTCCGGTCTGTCGCCTGACGAAGTCTCCAACATCCGCACCGGCATCATCATGGGCTCCGGCGGCCCGTCCGCCCGCACCATCGTCGAAGCCGCCGACATCACCCGCACCAAGGGACCGAAGCGCGTCGGACCGTTTGCAGTGCCGAAGGCGATGTCGTCCACGGCCTCCGCGACGCTTGCGACCTGGTTCAAGATCAAGGGCGTGAACTACTCGATCTCCTCGGCCTGCGCGACGTCGAATCATTGCGTCGGCAATGCCTATGAGACGATCCAGATCGGCAAGCAGGACGTCATCTTCGCCGGTGGCTGTGAAGAATTGGACTGGTCGCTGTCGGTGCTGTTCGACGCCATGGGCGCGATGTCCTCGAAGTACAATGACACGCCTGCCACGGCCTCGCGTCCCTACGACGTCAACCGCGACGGCTTCGTCATCGCCGGCGGCGCCGGCGTGCTGGTGCTGGAAGAGCTCGAGCATGCCAAGGCGCGGGGCGCCCGCATTTACGGCGAGATCGTCGGTTACGGCGCGACTTCGGACGGCTACGACATGGTCGCGCCATCGGGTGAAGGCGCCGAGCGCTGCATGCGCATGGCAATGTCGACGGTGAAGACCAAGGTGGACTACATCAATCCCCACGCGACCTCGACGCCGGCCGGCGATCCCCCGGAGATCGACGCGCTCCGTCGGGTGTTCGGAAGTGGCGAGAAGTGCCCGCCGATCTCGGCCACCAAGGCGCTGACCGGCCACTCGCTGGGCGCTACCGGCGTGCAGGAGGCGATCTACTCGCTGCTGATGATGAATAACGGCTTCATCTGCGAGAGCGCGCACATCCAGGAGCTCGATCCTGTTTTCGCCGACATGCCGATCGTGCGCAAGCGCATCGACAACGTCAAGATCGGCACCGTGCTGTCGAACTCCTTCGGCTTCGGCGGCACCAACGCCACGCTGGTATTCAGCCGGCTGGATGCGTGACGTCCTCGCGGACGTGTTGGTAATTTCTCGTCATGGCCGGGCAAAAGCGCGAAGCGCGTCTTCGCGCCAGATGTCCCGGCCATCCACGTCTTAGCCTCAGGCGCTGAAGGGCGTGGATGCCCGGGTCATAGGCGAGCGAATCGACGCCGTCCTTCAGACGGCTATGCCCGGGCATGACGAAAGCGGAAGGTAGTCGCGAGATGGAAGGTTTGATGAAAGGCAAGCGCGGTCTGATCATGGGCATCGCTAATGATCACTCGATCGCCTGGGGCATGGCGAAGACGCTGCATGCCCACGGTGCCGAGCTTGCCTTCACCTTCCAGGGCGAGGCGCTGGGCAAGCGCGTCAAGCCGCTGGCCGAGCAGCTCGGGGTCGATCTGGTGCTGCCTTGCGATGTCGAGGACATCGCAAGTGTCGATGCCACCTTCGATGTGCTGCGCGAAAAGTGGGGCAAGCTCGATTTCGTGATCCACGCCATCGGCTTTGCCGACAAGAACGAGCTGAAGGGCCGCTACGCCGACACCAGCCGCGAGAACTTCTCGCGCACGATGGTGATCTCCTGCTTCTCGTTCACGGAAGTCGCAAAGCGCGCCGCAGAGCTGATGACGGAGGGCGGCAGCATGATCACGCTGACCTTCGGGGCCTCGGAGCGCGCGATGCCGAACTACAACGTGATGGGCGTGGCCAAGGCGGCGCTGGAAGCCTCGGTGCGCTATCTCGCCTCCGATTTCGGACCCCGCGGCATCCGCGTCAACGCAATCTCCGCAGGCCCCATCCGCACGCTCGCCGGCTCGGGCATCGGCGAGGCGCGCGCGATGTTCGCTTACATGCAGAAGCATTCGCCGCTCCGCCGCGGCGTCACGCTCGACGAGCTCGGCGGCTCGGCGCTGTATCTGCTGTCGGATCTGTCCGGCGGCGTGACCGGCGAGATCCACTATGTCGATTCCGGCTACAACATCGTCCTGATGCCGAGGCCCGACGATCTGAAGGCGGAATGAACCGTTCGCAGATTCCGTAGGGTGGGCAAAGGAGCGCAAGCGACGTGCCCACCGTCTCTCAATGATTTCAGATGGTGGGCACGGCGAAGGCGCCTTTGCCCACCCTACGAGAGCTGCTTCAACCCGCCGCGACCTTTTCCGCACGCTGGAACGCCGGCCGCGCCATGCAGCGCGCGAGATAGGCATCGAAGGCGGGACGTGACGGCACCATCTTGAACAGGCGCACCGCGAAGTTCAGGCCCGATCCGATCGTGATGTCGGCGGCCGAAAATTCCTCGCCGAGGATCCAGGGCCCCTTGGCGAGCGCGGCTTCCAGCACGTCGAAGACCTGCGTCGCGCTGCCCCAGGCGGCGGTCGAGGTCGGGATCTCGATCTTGGTGAAGATCTGGATGATGGCGGGCTCGATGCAGCCCGGCGAAAAGAACAGCCATTGCAGATACCGCCCACGGCGCGGATCGGTCACGAGTGGCGCCAGCTTCGTCTCGGGATAGCGGTCGGCAATGTAGGCGCAGATCGCGGCGGCTTCGCCGAGTGCAACGTCGCCGTCGGCGAGCGCCGGAACCTTGCCCATCGGATTGACCTTGAGAAACTCCGGCGCCTTCTGCGCGCCGGTCGAGATGTCGGTCAGCACGCGCTCATAGGCAAGGCCGCTCTCTTCCATCAGCCAGAGTGTCGTGAACGAGCGCGAGCGGGGCGACCAATAGAGCTTGATCATGGCGGGGGACCTTCCATCGGCGTGAGGCGGGGCGAGGCCCATTCATCGCGTGTCTGTATCGAAATCGCAACGCACTACGGTTGGCCCGATGCAGTGTTCGGTCGTCAACATCTTGGTCGACGCGAATGAGCGCGTATCAGTCTTGCTTCAGATAGCCGGGAAGCCCCCGATCGAGCCTGTCGGTGATGAGCGCCCGCGTTTTCTCGCGCAGGATCGCGCTGCTCGAAGCCGTCGCGGGCGGGTTGGGGAACTGGTCATTGTCGAGCTTGTTAAGCGGGTCTTCGGTCAGTCGCATACTTGCGGCGAAGTTCGCGCCGAAATTCACAAAGGGGCGCTTGATCTCCTCGTAGCTCCGGCCGTCGATCAGGTTGATCGAGATGTTCGCGAACAAGTGCGAATGCCGGATCAGATTTCCGAGCCCTTGATTGAATGTGCCGATGCCATTCAACATCATGCGGCTGCCCGGCAATTCTCCCTTGTACGTGGTCGCAACGAGATAGCGATCGCAGCTCACGTTCGGCGTGATGCCGCGCACGATCGCCGGCAGGCGTTCGTTAGGATCGGGAATGAATCGCGATTTCGGATGATAGAAGGGTTCGAAGGCTCCCTTGGGGTAGGCGATCCTGCGAACGCCGGGATCGCCGCCCGTTGCGGCTTTCACCCGCGCAAACACGAGATCGTCGAGACCCCAGTCGATGGGGATTTCGGCCTCCTCGTTCTCGAAAATGGTCAGTCCGAATTTCTGGACGGAGTAGCGCTCGCCGATCACCGAGATCACGCCGAGCTTGCAGGGGCCGCTCTCGACCGCGACCGGCTGCTTCGCCACCGGTTTGGCCTTCGGCGTGGCCTTCTTGGCAGCTGGTTTTGCCGGTGCGGCCGCTGCGGGAGACGCGGAGGTTGCGGGAGGAGTTTGCGCTGATGCCGAAGCCAGAAGGGACAATGGGACGAGCAATGAGGCAGCAAATCGAAACATGGATTCCAGGGGGATCAGAAACAGGAGGTCGTCGGATGACCCACACTAGGGTGGGACTGTGACAACCGCAAGCTGCACCCGGAGGTCGCCGTCTATCCAATCGGTCGCTGCCGCTTCCACCGATAGTACTTCATCACGAACCCATTCGACGGCTCAATCTCTTCCTTCTCGAACACAAAACCTGCGCGCTCGTACCAGCGCCAGGCTTTTTCGTTCTCGCGGACGCAACGCAGGTACATCTCATCAGGCATTTGCGTGCGGGTGAAGGCGAGCAATTGCCGGCCGAGCGATCGGCCCTGATAGGCCGGCGCGACGAAGAGCATGTCGAGATAGAGCATCCGCAAATGCAGAGCCAGCATGGCGGCGATCGTGCCTTGATCGTCGGCGACAAACAGGCTCCAGCCGTCCTCGATCTCGCGCCGGATGCGCGCGCGCAGATTTGCCAGCAGGAAGTCGCTGGCCTCGCCGAGGCCGGTCGAGACCCAGCTCTCCATCCAGACGCGGCCGACCTCATCGTATTCGTCTGCGCGGGCGGGGCGAATGAGCGGATGCGACATCCGGCGCTCAGGTCCGGTGATTGCACGCGGCCGGACGCGGCGCCTTGCCGGCCGACAGGCACACCACTTCGGAGATCTGCAGCAGCTGCCGGGCCAAGGGGCTGGTCTTGCGCCAGACCATGCCGATGGTGCGGGACGGCTCGGGGTCGCGGAAGCGCGCGAGCGAGACCGAAGCCGATCGCGTCTCCACCGGCACCGCCATCTCCGGAATCAAGGTGACGCCGATGCCGGCGCTGACCATCTGGACCAGCGTCGACAGCGAATTGGCGTCCAGCATCTCGCGCGGCGGCGCCGATTGCATGTTGCAGAACGACAGCGCCTGATCGCGAAAGCAGTGCCCCTCCTCGAGCAGCAACAGCCGCATCTCCCGCATCATCTCGCGCGACGGCGCCGGCGTTCCCTCATCCGCGCCCGGCCGGACCAGCAGGAATTTTTCCTCGAACAGGGCGACCTCGGTCAGCGAGGGCTCTGACACCGGCAGCGCCACGATGGCGGTGTCGAGCCGTCCCTCCACCAGCTCCTGGATCAGCCGCGGCGTCATGGTCTCGCGCACGCGGATGTCGAGCTCCGGATGCAGGCGCGTGAGATTCTTGGTGATCGTGGGCAGGAGATAGGGCGCGATCGTCGGAATCATGCCGATGCGCAGCCGGCCCGCGAAGCGATCCTGCGAGGCGCGGGCGAAATCGCCGAGCTCATCGACCGAGCGCAAAATGTCGCGGACGCGTTGTGCGAGCTCCTCGCCGAACCGGGTCAGCGCCACCTGCCGGGCGCTACGCTCCAGCAGCAAGCCGCCGAGCGTCTCCTCCAACTCCTTGATCTGCATCGACAAGGCCGGTTGCGAGATGGAGCAGGACTCGGCCGCGCGGCCGAAATGACCATGACGCGCCAGCGCATCGAAGTACCGGAGCTGGCGCAGCGTCACGTTGATCATCAGAAAATCCTATCGCAGCGATCATTAAAGTCAACTTTACCTGATAGGACGCGACGCTTAGAGTGGTTCTACCTGGTCAAAGGCGCGAGTTCGACGCCACCAGAGGAGGTATTCATGGACGACACTTCGAAGTGCCCGTTTTCGGGTGGAAAACGCGTGCCGGCGAACCGCGACTGGTGGCCGACGCAGCTCAGCATCGAGATGCTGCATAAGAATTCCAACCTGTCCGATCCGATGGGCAAGGACTTCGACTATGCCAAGGAATTCAAGACGCTCGACCTGAACGCGGTCATCAAGGACCTCACCGCTCTGATGACCGACTCGCAGGAGTGGTGGCCAGCCGACTTCGGTCATTATGGTGGCCTGATGATCCGCATGGCCTGGCACAGCGCGGGCACCTACCGCACCACCGACGGCCGCGGCGGCGCCGGCGCCGGCCAGCAGCGTTTCGCACCGCTCAACAGCTGGCCCGACAATGCCAATCTCGACAAGGCGCGCCGTCTGCTGTGGCCGATCAAGCAGAAATACGGCCGCAAGATCTCCTGGGCCGATTTGATGGTGCTGGCCGGCAACGTCGCGCTGGAATCGATGGGCTTCAAGACCTTCGGCTTCGCCGGCGGCCGCGCCGACGTGTGGGAGCCTGAAGAGCTCTATTGGGGTCCCGAAGGCACCTGGCTCGGCGATGAGCGCTACAGCGGCGAGCGTCAGCTCGCCGAGCCGCTCGGCGCGGTGCAGATGGGCCTCATCTACGTCAATCCGGAAGGCCCGAACGGCAAGCCGGATCCGGTCGCCGCGGCAAAGGACATCCGCGAGACCTTCGCCCGCATGGCGATGAACGACGAGGAAACCGTCGCGCTGATCGCCGGCGGTCACAGCTTCGGCAAAACCCATGGCGCGGGTGATCCCTCGCTGGTCGGCCCGGAGCCGGAAGCGGGCGCACTGGAAGATCAGGGCCTCGGCTGGAAGAGCAAGCACGCGTCGGGCCACTCTGGAGATTCCATCACCAGCGGCCTCGAGGTGACTTGGACGACGACGCCGACGAAGTGGAGCAACAACTTCTTCGAGAACCTGTTCAAGTACGAATGGGAGCTGACGAAGAGCCCGGGCGGTGCGCAGCAGTGGACGGCCAAGGGCGCCGAGGCGATCATTCCTGACGCCTTCGACAAGTCGAAGAAGCATCGGCCGACGATGCTGACCACCGACCTCTCGCTGCGCCTCGATCCCGCCTACGAGAAGATCTCGCGTCGCTTCCTGGAGAATCCGGCTCAGTTCGCGGACGCCTTCGCCCGCGCCTGGTTCAAGCTGACCCATCGCGACATGGGTCCGATCCAGCGCTATCTCGGCCCGCTCGTGCCGAAGGAGACGTTGATCTGGCAGGATCCGATTCCGGCCTTGAACCACGAGCTGGTCAGCGACCAGGACATCGCTGCGCTGAAGACCAAGATCCTGGCTTCGGGCCTCTCGGTCTCGGAGCTGGTCTCGACCGCCTGGGCGTCGGCCTCGACGTTCCGCGGCTCGGACAAGCGTGGCGGCGCCAATGGCGCGCGCATTCGCCTTGCCCCGCAGAAGGATTGGGAGGTGAACCAGCCGGCTCAGCTCTCGAAAGTGCTCGGCAAGCTCGAAGCGATCCAGAAGGACTTCAACGCGTCGTCAGGCGCGAAGAAGGTCTCGCTCGCGGATCTCATCGTCCTTGGCGGCACCGCCGCGGTCGAGAAGGCCGCGAAGGATGCCGGCGTCGACGTGAAGGTTGCGTTCACGCCGGGCCGCATGGATGCTTCGCAGGAGCAGACCGACGCGGAGTCCTTCGCGCCGCTCGAGCCGCGGGCCGATGGCTTCCGCAACTACGTCGGCAAGAAGCATCAGTTCCTGCAGCAGGAAGAAGCCCTCGTCGATCGCGCCCAGCTTCTCAAGCTGAGCGGCCCCGAGATGACGGCGCTGGTCGGCGGCTTGCGCGTGCTCGGCGCCAATGCGAATGGTTCGAAGCACGGTGTCCTCACCGCGAAGGTTGGCACGCTGAGCAACGACTACTTCGTCAACCTGCTCGACATGGGCACGCAGTGGACGCCGGCAGCTGACGGCACCTACGAAGCCCGCGACCGCAAGACAAATGCGGTGAAGTGGACCGGCACGCGCGTCGACCTGATCTTCGGCGCGCACTCGCAGCTCCGGGCCTACGCGGAAGTCTATGCCACGTCGGATTCCAAGCAGCAGTTAGTGCTGGATTTTGCCAAGGCCTGGACCAAGGTGATGAACCTCGACCGGTACGACATCGCGGTTTGAGGCACTTCATCTCTCCCGCTTGCGGGAGAGGTCGCGCCGGAGGCGCGGGTGAGGGTCTCCTCATCGGGAGTCTCTCCGGGGAGACACCCTCTCCCCGACCCTCTCCCGCAAGCGGGAGAGGGAGCGCAGATCGCCGGAGCGAGCACAAACAAACAAAAAGGGCGGCCGAGAGGCCGCCCTTCGTGTGTCTGATGTGCGGTGCGATTACTCGCCAGCGGCTTCGCGGGGAGCCTTCTCGCCGTCGCCGCCCTTGCCCTCGAGGTCTTCGCCGGTGGTCTGGTCGACGACCTTCATCGACAGGCGGGTCTTGCCGCGGTCATCGAAGCCGAGCAGCTTGACCTTGACCTTGTCGCCTTCCTTGACGACGTCGGAGGTCTTCTGCACGCGCGCCGAAGCGAGCTGGCTGATGTGGACGAGGCCGTCCTTGGAGCCGAAGAAGTTCACGAAGGCGCCGAACTCCATCACCTTGACGACGGTGCCGTCATAGATCTGGCCGACTTCCGGATCGGACGCGATCGACTTGATCCACTTGATCGCGGCCTTCATCGCCTCGCCGTCGCTGGAGGCGACCTTCACGGTGCCGTCGTCCTCGATGTTGACCTTGGCGCCGGTCTTCTCGACGATCTCGCGGATCACCTTGCCGCCGGTGCCGATCACTTCGCGGATCTTGTCGGTGGCGATCTTGAAGGTCTCGATGCGCGGCGCGTATTCGCCGAGCTCGGCACGGGCGTTGGTGAGCGCCTTGGCCATCTCGCCGAGGATGTGGATACGTCCATCCTTGGCCTGGGCGAGCGCGACCTTCATGATCTCTTCGGTGATGCCCTCGATCTTGATGTCCATCTGGAGCGAGGTGATACCCTGCTCGGTGCCGGCGACCTTGAAGTCCATGTCGCCGAGATGGTCCTCGTCGCCGAGGATGTCCGAGAGAACCGCGAAGCGCTTGTCTTCGAGGATCAGGCCCATCGCGATGCCCGCGGTCGGCCGCTTCAACGGCACGCCGGCATCCATCAACGCGAGCGAAGCGCCGCAGACCGAAGCCATCGAGGACGAGCCGTTCGACTCGGTGATCTCCGACACCACGCGCGTGGTGTAGGGGAATTCGTGGTGCGGCGGCAGCACCGGGTGGATCGCGCGCCAGGCCAGCTTGCCATGGCCGATCTCGCGGCGCTTGGTGCCGCCGAGGCGACCGGTCTCACCGACCGAGTAGGGAGGGAAATTGTAGTGCAGCAGGAACGTCTCTTTGTACGTTCCCGAAAGCGCGTCGATGTACTGCTCGTCCTCGCCGGTGCCGAGCGTGGTCACGACCATCGCCTGGGTCTCGCCGCGGGTGAACAGCGCCGAGCCGTGGGCGCGGGGCAGCACGCCGACTTCGGCGACGATGTTGCGCACGGTCTTGCTGTCGCGACCGTCGATGCGCTTGCCGGTGTCGAGGATGTTCCAGCGAACGATCTTGGCTTCGAGCTCCTTGAACACGCCGCCGATGCGCAGCTTGTCGTATTTCGGCTCCTGCCCTTCGGGGAAGTAATGGGCGATCACCTTTTCCTTGACCTTGCCGACCGCGGCATAGCGATCCTGCTTGACCGGAATGGCGTAGGCGGCCCGCAGCTCCTGCTCGACCATGCCGAGCATTTCCTTTTCGAGCGCGGAATTGTCGATTGTGGTGACTTCGCGCGGCTCCTTGGCGGCCTTCTCGGCGAGCTCGATGATCGCGTTGATCACCGGCTGGAAATGACGGTGACCGAACATCACCGCGCCGAGCATGATCTCTTCGTTCAGTTCCTTGGCTTCCGATTCCACCATCAGCACGGCGTCGGCAGTGCCGGCGACCACGAGGTCGAGCTGGGTGTCGACCATTTCGTCGAGCGTCGGGTTGAGGATGAACTCGTCATTGGCGAAGCCGACGCGGGCCGCGCCGATCGGGCCCTTGAACGGTGCGCCCGACAGGGTCAGCGCCGCCGACGAGGCCACCAGCGCGACGATGTCGGGGTCGTTTTCCATATCATGCGAAAGCACGGTGACGATCACCTGGGTCTCGTTGCGCCAGCCGTCGACGAACAGCGGACGGATCGGACGGTCGATCAGGCGGGAGACCAGCGTCTCCTTCTCGGTCGGACGTCCTTCGCGCTTGAAATAGCCGCCGGGAATGCGGCCCGCAGCGTAGGTCTTTTCCTGGTAGTCGACGGTCAGCGGCAGGAAGTCGACGCCTTCGCGCGGCGCCTTCGCCGCGACGACGGTGGCGAGCACCACGGTCTCGCCATAGGTGGCGACGACGGCGCCGTCGGCCTGGCGGGCGATCTTGCCGGTTTCCAGCTTGAGAGGGCGTCCGCCCCAGTCGATCTCGACTGAATGCTTATTGAACATAGATGTCTTCTTTCATGGGTTCTCGAAAGAAGGGACGGCTCTCGAAAAACAAAAACCATGCGCAAGATTGCGGGGCGCTGATCGAAGCGGGTGATCAGCGTCCTGCGATCCTGCCATGGTTTTTGGATTTCGGATGGCGTCCATCCTTTCGGGTCATACGGGCGCCTTGCCCGTTGTGCCCAGCCGCCGGATTGCTGCTGGACTTTCAGTCGGCACGAATGCGAACACCGAACCGCGGTCTTCGCCGATCGTGCCCCGGATGCCAGCCGTCAACGGCTCGCATCCGACGTGCGCGCAGCCTCGATCAAAAAGCTTAAAATAGGCGCTTTCGTTCGAAGCCACGTGCGAAAACGCGCGCCGTTGGCGCGCGCAAGAACTGTTAGCGACGAATGTTGTGCTTCTCGAGCAGCGCCTTGTACCGCGCTTCGTCCCGCTTCTTGAGGTAGTCGAGCAGCGAGCGGCGGGTCGAGACCAGCTTCAAGAGGCCGCGACGCGAATGGTTGTCCTTCACGTGGGTCTTGAAATGGTTGGTGAGGTTGTTGATGCGTTCCGACAGGATCGCGACCTGAACCTCGGGCGAGCCGGTGTCGCCGGCCTTGTTAGCATTCGTCTTGATGACTTCCGCTTTGCGTTCTGCGGCAATCGACATCGTCAATTTCTCTCGTTGCGACCGGTTGAGGCAGTCAAGCCGGTCAGGTTGAACACACGCTTGGGGATGATTTCGCCATTGCCGACTTCAGCAAGCGCGAGAAGCCGGCCTGCCACCGTGACATAGACTGTGCCGCTACAAGTGGGCGCATCCCGTCCGCGCAACAAAACGGCCTGGCCCCGATGGAGCCTTGCCGCATCAGCCCGAGTGACGGCCAGTGCCGGGATGTCGTCCAGCGCGGTCTCAACGGGCATAAGCGCGTCCGCGAGGCTACCCTCGCCGGACGCGGCTCTATCGCACAAAGCCTCCAGCTGATCCAGTGGAATCATGTCGTTTTCGCCAAATGGGCCGACCAGGGTCCGCCGCAGCGCGCAGATATGGCCGAAAGTGCCGAGAATCCGGCCCATATCGCGGGCGAGGGCGCGGACATAGGTGCCCTTGCCGCATTCGGCTTCGAACACGGCCCGGTCGTTATCCGGTTGATCTACAAGGGTTAAATGGTGAATCTCGACCGGACGGGCGGCCAGTTCGACGACCTCGCCGTCGCGGGCGAGGTCATAGGCGCGCTCGCCCTGGATCTTGATCGCGGAATAGCGCGGCGGGATCTGCTCGATCACCCCGGTGAAGCGGGGCAGGAGGGCCTGGATGGCCTCCCGGGTCGGACGCTGGTCCGAGGTCGCGGTGACCCGGCCCTCGATGTCGTCGGTGTCGCGCTCCTCGCCCCAGCACACCGTGAACTGGTAGCGCTTGCGGCCGTCCATGACGAAGGGAACGGTCTTAGTGGCTTCCCCGAGCGCGATCGGCAGCCCGCCCGAGGCGAGCGGATCGAGCGTGCCGGCGTGTCCGGCGCGCTTGGCGTTGAACAAGCGCTTGAGCACCGCAACCGCCTGCGTCGAGGTCATGCCGATCGGCTTGTCGAGCACGACCCAGCCATGGACGTCGCGCCGGTCGCGGCGAACCTGGTTGCCCTTCTGCTTGTTATTGGCACGCGGATCGTTGTTGACGCGGCGCGGCTCCTGATGCGGCTGAGAATGGCCGCCGACGTCCGCAAAATTATTTTTCTGCACGTCGCGCTGATCGGCTTCTTCGCCGCCGATCGTGCCGTGAGCCGGGTCCATCGTCATTGTTCTTCTTCCCGATCCGTATCCGGATTCTGTTCCAAGTCCTGTTCGAGGTCCTTCTGCACCGCAGGTGTTCGCAAAAGCTTCTCGATCCGTTCCGCTTCGTCGAATCGCTCGTCGACGCGGAAGCGAAGGTCAGGTGCAAATTTCAGGTTAACGCGCCGCGCGACCTCGCCGCGCAAGAACTTCTTGTTGCGTTCGAGCGCAGCGATGATGATCTCGGTGTCGCGGCCACCGAGCGGCATCACGTAGACGGTCGCGAGCTTCAGGTCGGGCGACATCCGCACCTCCGGCACGGTGATGATGTGACCTTCGAGATCCGCATCATGCACATTGCCTTGCGCCAGAATCTCGGCCATCGCGTGGCGAACCTGCTCGCCGACGCGCAACTGGCGTTGCGAGCCCCCGCCTGGTGCGGAACTCTTCTTCTGATGATGGCGTGGCATTCTCGAAAATCACCTCGTCATGCCCGTGTTTGGGACACGGGCATTGTCATTTGTCCTGTTGAAACGAAGAGGGGTGGATGGCCGGAAAAAATCCGGCCATCGCACTCCCGCAATTTCAGCTCAAAAAGATCCGGGCGCTTCGGTAAGATTTGGACTTACAGGGAGCGCTGGATCGTCTCCACGCGGTAACACTCGATCACGTCACCGGCACGCATGTCGTGGTAGTTCTCGAAGGCCATGCCGCATTCCTGACCGGACTGGACTTCCTTCACTTCGTCCTTGAAGCGCTTCAGCGTCGACAGCTTGCCTTCGTGCACGACGACGTTGTCGCGGATCAGGCGCACATTGGCGCCGCGTTCCACGGTGCCGTCGGTGACACGGCAGCCGGCGACCTTGCCGACCTTGGAGATGTTGAAGATCTCCAGGATGGCGGCATTGCCGAGCATGGTTTCGCGCAAGGTCGGCGCGAGCAAGCCGCTCATCGCCTTCTTCACGTCGTCCACGAGATCGTAGATGATGTTGTAGTAGCGGATCTCGATGCCGTTGCGCTTGGCGGCCGCAGCGGCCTCCTTGTTGGCACGAACCGAGAAGCCGATGATCGCGGCGTTGAAGCCTTCGGCCAGCGTCACGTCGGATTCCGAGATGCCGCCGACGCCGGCATGCAGGATGCGGGCTGCGACTTCGTCGGTGCCGAGCTTCTCCAGCGAGCCGAGGATCGCTTCCAGCGAGCCCTGCACGTCGGCCTTGATGATCAGCGGGAATTCCTTGCGGCCCGCGGTCTTCAATTGAGACATCATCTGCTCGAGCGAGCCGCGCATGCCGGAGATCGAGGCAGCCGCGTTCTCGCGCTTCTGGTGCGCACGATAGCTGGTGACCTGGCGGGCGCGGGCTTCGTTCTCGACCACGGCGAGACGATCGCCGGCTTCCGGCGGACCGTTGAAGCCGAGCACTTCGACCGGCACCGACGGACCTGCTTCCTGCACGGTCTCGCCCTGATCCGAGATCAGCGCGCGGACGCGGCCCATCTCGGCGCCTGCGACGATGATGTCGCCGACCCGGAGCGTGCCGCGCTGGACCAGCACGGTCGCGACCGGGCCGCGGCCGCGATCGAGCTTGGCCTCGATCACGGTGCCTTCGGCCGGACGCTCCGAATTGGTCTTGAGGTCGAGAATGTCGGCCTGGAGCGCGATCATCTCGAGCAGCTTGTCGAGATTGGTCTTGTTCTTGGCGGACACTTCGACGTCGACGACTTCGCCGCCGAACGATTCGACTTGCACCTCGTGCTGGAGAAGCTCGGTGCGCACGCGCTCGGGCTTGGCGTCGGGCTTGTCGATCTTGTTGATGGCAACGATGATCGGCACCCGCGCCGCCTTGGCGTGGTTGATGGCTTCGATCGTCTGCGGCATCACGCCGTCATCGGCCGCGACCACCAGCACGACGATGTCGGTGACCTTGGCGCCGCGGGCGCGCATCGCGGTGAACGCGGCGTGGCCGGGCGTGTCGATGAAGGTGATCTTCTTGCCGCTCTCGGGCGACACCACCTGATAGGCGCCGATATGCTGGGTGATGCCGCCGGCCTCGCCGGAGACCACGTTGGCATGACGGAGCGCGTCGAGCAGCGAGGTCTTGCCGTGGTCGACGTGACCCATCACGGTCACGACAGGCGAGCGTGTCTCGGTGTCGGTGGAATCGTCGATGGCGTCGAACAGGCCTTCCTCAACGTCGGAGGCGGCAACCCGCTTGACGGTGTGGCCGAGCTCTTCGGCGATCAGCTGGGCAGTGTCGGCATCGATCACGTCGGTGATCTTGTGCATCGCGCCCTGCTTCATCAGCATGCGGATGACGTCGACCGCGCGCTCGGCCATGCGGTTGGCGAGTTCCTGGATCGTGATCGCTTCCGGAATGACCACCTCGCGGATGAGCTTTTCCTTCGGCTCGTTCGAGGCGTGGCCCTTCAGGCGCTGGGTACGGCGGCGGAACGAGGCGATCGAACGCTCGCGCACCTCATCGGCATTGAGCGCCGTGACAACCGTCAGGCGGCCGCGCTCCTTCTGCGGGCCGGGCTTGTGGGTGGGCTTGGGGGCGACCACGGGACGCGCGGCGCCGCCGGGACCGCGACGAATCTGGCGCGGACCATCGTCCTCGTCCGGTCCGGCCGCGACCGCGGGCGCGCGACCCACCGGTCCGCCGGCCGGCCGCTGCGTGGTGGTTCCAGGGCGTGCCGTCGTCGTTCCCGGGCGTCCCGTCGCGGTTCCAGGCCGCGCCGTGGGCGCGCCGGGGCGCGGTGCAGGGGCAGCCGGGGCTGCCGCCGCGGGGCGCGGCGCAGATTGCGGCTGTTCGCCTTCGCCAAAACGCTTCTTGGCTTCGGTCTCGGCCTTGCGCTTGGCTTCGTCCTCGTGACGGTGACGTTCTTCCTCGGCCTTGCGGCGGGATTCGGCGGCCTCGCGGTCGGCGCGTTCGGCGGCTTCGCGAACAGCGCGGCGCTGCGCCTCTTCCTCGGCCACGCGGCGCTCTTCGACTTCGCGAACCTTGGCATCGGC
This sequence comes from Bradyrhizobium sp. 141, assembly GCF_023074055.1. Classification (GTDB taxonomy): domain Bacteria; phylum Pseudomonadota; class Alphaproteobacteria; order Rhizobiales; family Xanthobacteraceae; genus Bradyrhizobium. The sequence continues at coordinate 145,634 of NZ_JADPKR010000025.1, read as the reverse complement.
CAGCGCGCTGGCGCGGGCGGAGCGTTCGTCCTCGGTCAGCGTGCGCAGCACCACGCCGGAGCCGGCGTTGCGCGGCGGCGCAGGGCGCGACGGAGCGGGCGTGGGCGCGGCCGGTGTCGGCTTTGCAACGACCGTCGGAGCCTGCGGCTCGGGGCTGCCGTCGATGCGGCGCTTGCCGCGCTTCTCGACCACGACCTGCTTGCTGCGGCCATGGCTGAAGCTCTGACGTACAGTGCCCGTTTCGACGCGCGGCTTGAGCGATAGCGTCTTGCTCGGAACGCTCAGCTTCTTGTCGTCAGGGGTCTTGGTATCAACCATTCAGCAGTCCTAATCCTGATCTTTGTTAACGTTGTGCGTTGCCGCACCGTCCTATCGGGTCGTGGTTGTCTCTCAGAAATCCTGGCCGGGCTTTTCGGCAGTCTTGTCAGCGTCCGCCATCCGGTATCGGACCAGCATCTGGCTACGTGACAGGAATGACTTGCTCGCCGGGCCCGCGAGCACGGCAGCATGTATCACATTTGACCGGGTCAGTGCCAAATCCAATTCTAACGATTTCAGTGCGGTAACGACGGGAATCTGCGGCTTGGCGCCGCGATTTCCGGTATTTTGACGCGCCAGCATGTCCAATTTGCGGATTCCGTCCGCGGCCCCGTCGCTGGCGTGGATCAGGACCTCGACCGTGCCTTCCCCAAGGGCGCTTTCGACCTTGCCGAAGCCGGCCACAACCTGGCCGGCCTTGGCGGCGATCCCAAGGGCTTCCGTCACGCTCCGGACCAGGAGCGCCTCGATGTCGGCAGGAAGCGTCTGGGGGATGCGCAGCTCGCGCTTGAAGGTCTTGCTAAATTGGTGACGCCGCACGGCTTCCGCAACCACCCCGCGGGAGGCTGTGAGCCACATGCCGCGTCCGGGCAGCTTGCGCTTGAGATCTGGAACCACGTCGCCTTGCGGCGAAATGACGAAGCGGATCAGCTCGTCGATCGGCCGGACCTGCCGACTGACCGCGCACATCCGCATGGTCGCGGACCTTTCGGTCCGCGGTCCATGGTCGAGTTCGGGGTCAGTATCGGTGAGCATCCGGGCGACATCCTCCTTCGTCCTTAAGCCGGCTGATCTTCGGTCGCCTCAGCCTCTTCTGCGGGCTTGGCGAGATCGGCCTCGGTGATCCAGCCGGCCTTGACGCGGGCCTGCATGATCATCGCTTCGGCATCGTCACGGGAAATATCGATGCCGTCGAGGGCGCCTGGGAATTTGGTCTGCTCGCCGCCTTCCTTGCGCTCGGTCCAGCCGACCAGATCGTCGGTGGCGCAGCCCGCGAGGTCGTCGACCGTCTTGATGTCGTTCTCGCCGAACTTCACCAGCATCTTGGAGGTGACGCCGGGCACGTCCTTGACGGCGTCCTCGACACCAAGCTCCTTGCGCCTGGCCTCGATCTCCGCTTCCTGCTGCTCGAGATATTCGCGGGCACGGCTCTGGAGCTCCTGCGCGGTCTCCTCGTCGAAACCCTCGATGCCGGCGAGTTCCTTGAGGTCCACCATGGCGAGTTCCTCGACCGAGGTGAAGCCTTCGGACGCCAGCAGCTGGCCGACCACTTCGTCGACGTTGAGCGATTCCATGAAGACGCGGGTGGAGTTCTCGAAGTCGGCCTGGCGGCGCTCCGATTCCTCCTGCTCGGTCAGGATGTCGATGTCCCAGCCGGTGAGCTGCGAGGCCAGACGCACGTTCTGGCCGCGGCGGCCGATCGCCAGCGAGAGCTGGTTGTTGGTATCAGGCACGACGACCTCGATGCGCTCGCGGTCTTCGTCGATGACGACTTTGGACACTTCGGCCGGCGCCAACGCGTTGACCACGAAGGTCGCGATGTCGGGCGACCAGGGGATGATGTCGATCTTCTCGCCCTGCAATTCGTTCACCACGGCCTGCACGCGCGAGCCGCGCATGCCGACGCAGGCGCCGACCGGATCGACCGAGGAATCGCGGGAAATCACGCCGATTTTGGCGCGCGAGCCCGGATCGCGGGCGACCGCCTTGATCTCGACGATGCCGTCATAGATTTCCGGCACTTCCTGCGCGAACAGCTTCGCCATGAACTGCGGATGGGTGCGGGAGAGGAAGATCTGCGGACCGCGGGTCTCGCGGCGGACGTCGAAGATGTAGGCGCGGACACGGTCGCCGTTGCGGAACACTTCGCGCGGCAGCATCTCGTCGCGGCGGATGATGGCTTCGCCGCGGCCGAGGTCGACGATCACGCTGCCATATTCGACGCGCTTGACGACGCCGTTGACGATGTCGCCGATGCGGTCCTTGAATTCCTGGTATTGCCGATCGCGCTCGGCCTCGCGCACCTTCTGTACGATGACCTGCTTGGCCGATTGCGCGGCGATACGGCCATATTCCAGCGGCGGCAGGGTGTCGGCGATGGTGTCGCCGACCTGGGCGCCGGGATTGGCGCGCTGCGCATCCACAAGCGAGATCTGGTTGGAGTGGTTTTCGACCTTCTCGACCACAAGCATGTGGCGCGACAGCCGCAGCTCGCCCTTCTTCGGGTCGATCTCGGCATGAACATCAGTCTCGCTGCCGTAACGTGCGCGCGCGGCCTTGGCGATGGCATCCTCCATCGCCGCGATGACGATGCCGCGGTCGATGGATTTCTCGCGCGCAACGGCGTCGGCGATCTGGAGCAATTCAAGTCGATTGGCGCTGACTGCCATGGCTAGTCTCCTTCGTCAGGCTCGATCTCGCCCCGTCGCGCGCGTTCGGCGGCCAGGCGATGTTTCTTCGTATTGGTCGGTGCCGGCTTCTTCTTCGGCTTGGTGTTCTTGGTGGTCTTTTCGCTGATCTTGGCGTGCGGCGCCTGCGGCGGCTCAAGGCCGAGATCGCGGCGCATCTGGCGCTCCTCGGCCTTGCCGCGGCGCATCGATTCCGCAATCAGCTCGTCGGTCAGCACCAGCCGGGCCTCGCCGATATCCTCCATCGTCAGGAGCACGTCGGGATCCTCGGCCGCCTTGACGTCGTCGCGATGCAGATGCACGCGATCGCCTTCGACGGGACCGATCCTGCCGCGGAACCGCTTGCGCCCTTCATGGGCAACAGCCATGTCGATCTTCACCAGATGGCCAAAATAGCGCTCGAAATCGGAACGGCGGACCAGCGGCCGGTCGATCCCCGGCGAGGAGATTTCCAGCCGATAGGCGCGATCGATGGGGTCGGCGACATCGAGCACGGGCGACAGCGCCCGCGAGATCGCCTCGCAATCCTCGAGCTGCATCGAGCCGTCCGGCCGCTCGGCCATGATCTGCACAGTGCAGCCGGCTTCCCCGGAAATGCGGATCCGCACCAGGCGGTAGCCCATGCCCTCGAGCACCGGCGCTGCGACCGCGGACACCCGTGCCGCCGCGCCCGGCTCGACCACGAGCCTCGGCTCGGCCAGCAATTCGGCATCGGTGGAACCAGGGTTCGGTTCGGTCATATCAGGGGTCAAGGCGCTCGTTTGAATAAGGCTTGCGTTAAGGCTTGGTTAAGATTTCAAAGCCCGCTTCGGAACTCTCCCGACACGCGTCGGGCCGCATCTTCCGCCAAGCCGCGTTCAGGTAATAAAAAAGAGCGGGTCCTTTCGGGCCCACTCTCACTACGCGGATCGTATGAGAAGATGAATTGGCGCTGATATAGCGCTTTCTGTCTCCCCGGACAAGGCCCATCGCGGGTCAAATGGGGCTTTTTGCGCCCGATTCGCGGCGTCCCGGGCCTAACGCTTCTTTCACCTCGGGGGGCTAAATTCCCTGATTGTGGGGCGGCTTGGACCAAGGGCGCACCCGCGGCGTGCCCTGATCGAGTTGTTTTCATGACCGTTGCCACGTCGCTCATTCCCGGACTGGACGATATCGTCAAACGCGGCGATCCGCGGCGACGCGGCGAGATCGCGCGCGCCATCTCCGAACTGTTCTTCCAGGATTCCGCCAACCTTCGTCCCGAACTCATCGATCTCTTCGACAATCTTCTGATCGATCTCGTGCCGCATGCGGAGCTTGCCTCGCGCGTTGACCTGGCCGAGCGCTTCTCGCGCCTGAACAACGCGCCGCCGCACCTGGTCAATCAACTCGCGCGCGAAAACGAGATCATGGTGGCGGCCCCCGTGCTGCGCCGCTCACCCGTGCTCGATGATTCCGCTCTGGTCGAGATCGCGCGGCTGAAGGGCCAGGGCCATCTTCTGGCGATGACGGAGCGGCCCGCATTGTCGGCTGAGATCACCGACGTGCTGGTCGAGCGCGGCGATCGCGACGTGGTGCGCCGCGCCGCGGGCAATGCCGGCGCGGTGTTCTCGCCGAGCAGCTATTCCGAGATGATCAAGCGCGCGGCGCAGGACGGTGTGCTGACACTCAAGATCGGTCAGCGCCGCGACCTTTCGGGCGAGCACCTGAAAGAGCTTCTCGATGGGACGCTCGACGTCATCCGCCGGCGCCTCTCCAGCGTGGTCAACCCCGCCCGCCAGGTCGAGATCAAGCGCGCGATGGCGGCGATCGAGGAGGCCGCGCTGCCGCCGGGGCCGCGGCGCGATTTCTCAGGGGCACAGCGCACGGTCCTCACCTTGCATCGCGAGGGCCATCTCGGCGAGAGCGCGCTGCTGGGCTTTGCCAAGGCGCACAAATACGAGGAATCGATCGCTTCGCTCTCGGCGATGTCCGGCGTCCGTCTTTCGGTTCTCGATCGCCTGGTCGCAGGCGACCGCTACGATCCGATTCTCATCATCGGCCGCGTGCTGAATCTGGGCTGGCCCACGGTGCGCGCGCTCGTCCTGCTCTGGTACGGTCCGCACCGCACGCCTGCTGATGCCGACATCGAGGCCGCCCGCGTGAACTTCACGCGCCTGATGCCGACGACCGCCGAGCGCGTCGTGAATTTCTGGCGCAACCGGCGGACGATCTAGCCAAGTTCAGGTCTTGCCGTCATGGCCGGGCCTGTCCCGGCCATCCACGTTCTGTGTGCACGAGGCAAAGTCCGTGGATGCCCGGGACAAGCCCGGGCATGACGATCGCGGGTGGGGCGCACAAGAAATCTACACTCGCCTGAACCGCAAATACGCGGCCTTACGTCCTTCGCGTGCGGCCTTCCGGCCGTAGCGCGTCATGGTGTAGCCGTCCCATGGCTGCCTGAAGTCGTCGGCGCGTTCGGCAAGCCAGACGAAATCCTGCGAACGCGCAAGATGCGACAGCGTCCAGGCGCAGTAATCGTCGATGTCGCAGACGAAGCGGAATTCGCCGTTCGGCTTCAGCACGCGCGCCATCGCGGCGATCGTCCTGTCCTGAACGAAGCGCCGTTTCCAGTGCCGCCGCTTCGGCCAGGGATCGGGATGGATCAGGTCGATCCGAGACAGGGATGCTTTCGGCAGCCAGGCCAGCAGTTCGGCGGCATCGCCGGCGAACAGGCGGATGTTGCCGATGTTGGCGGCCTCGATCTGCGCGAGGATCTTTGCCATGCCGTTGACATAAGGCTCGCAGCCGATGAAGCCCGTCGTGGCGAAGCTCTGTGCCTCGGCCGCGAGATGCTCGCCGCCGCCGAAGCCGATCTCGAGCCGCACATCTTCGGCTGCGGGGTCAAAGATCTCGCGGGCGTTCGCTGGCGTTTCGCCGTCGATGTCGAGCGCAAGATGCGGCAGCAGATGATCCACCAGCTCGGCCTGGTGCTGCCTGAGCTTGTGGCCCTTGCGGCGCCCGAAGAAGGCGCGCTCGCTGTCCTCGCGATCGGGGTCTGATTTGCGCTCGCTCATCGCAGCGTCTGATACAGGCGATGGAGCAGCCGCGCGCGCGGTGCGAGCGACGAGATATAGAGCTGCTCATAATGGGTGTGCGCGCCCTTGCCGTCGACGCCGAGTCCGTCGAGCGTTGCGGTCTGCGCGGCGGTGAAATTGCCGTCCGAGCCGCCGCCGGTATGGGTGTCGATCAGCTCGAAGCCGATCTCGGCGGCAACCGTCTTCGCATGCTCGTAGAGTGAGGCGCCTGCATTGCTCTTCTCGTAAGGCGGCCGATTGAGCCCGCCCGTGACCTCGACGGTGACGCCTTCGGTCTTCGACGTCAGCCCAAGGATCTTGCCGACGAACTCGTCGGCGTCCTTGAGGCTCAGTACGCGCAGATCGACTTCGGCATAGGCCTCTTCCGGCGTGACGTTGGGGCGCGTGCCGCCGCGCACCACACCGACATTGACGCTGACGCCGCGCGCGAGGTCGTTCATCCCTTCCAGCGCCAGGATGACGTTGGCGAGCTCGCGGACGGCGCTGCGGCCGTCTTCGGGCCGGGAGCCGGCATGCGCCGGCACGCCCTTGATGAGCACGCGGAAGCGTCCGACGCCTTTACGTCCGGTGACGATCTTGCCGCCGTCACGCGCCGGTTCAGTCACCAGCACGTATTTGGCGTTGCGCCCTTCCTGCTCGATGAGTGCGCGCGAGGTGGGGCTGCCGATCTCCTCGTCGGAGGTGAACAAATGCGTGATGCCTAGCGGCGAGCGTTCGGCCGTCGCGCACAGCGCGCGAAAGGCGTGATGGGCGATGTAGGCACCGCCCTTCATGTCGTAGATGCCCGGACCGAACGCGACGTCGCCTTCGACCTTGAACGGCAGGCGCTCGATGAATCCCATGGGATGAACGGTATCGAGGTGGCTCAGCACCAGGATGCCCGGCCGGTCCTGGCCCCAATTCGACCGCGCCAGGAGATGATCGCCGCAGCCATCGACGCCGGCGATGCGCTCCAGGGTGACGGGCAGATCGCGGTATTGGTCCGCGACCATGGAGACCAGCCTGTTGACCTGTTCAGGCGCTTCCGTCGGCGTCTCGACCTCCACCCAGCGGCGGATGCCATCGAGAATAGTTTGGGAATCGAACCAATTGGAGCTGGCCATGGACGCATCTGTGCCTTTGAATCGCATCATCGAAGCGGACGCGCATCAAGGCGCGGCCATAAATGACGACATAGGCCAGATTTGACGCGGTCTCAAATCGCCATTGAGAAGGCGCGTCAGCGCTTGTCGGGCCCTTCGCGAGCCGCGATCTGCTCGACGAGATCGACGATCGAGCGGCGCATCTTCGAGTCGGTGATTCGCGTGAACGCCTTGGTCAAGGCAAGTCCTTCGGAGGTCGCGAGAAAGTCCGACACGTAAGAGGGCGAGGCACCTTCGCTGAAGCCGTTCGGACCCGGCACGCCGCTCGGACCGCCTTCGAACAGGAACGACACGGGTACCTGGAGAATCTCGGCGATCTGCTGGATGCGGCTCGCGCCGACCCGGTTGGTGCCCTTCTCGTACTTCTGGATCTGCTGGAAAGTCAGGCCCAAAGCTTCACCGAGCTTCTCCTGGCTCATGCCCAACATGATGCGGCGCATACGCACGCGACTGCCGACATATTTGTCAACAGGGTTGGGCGCTTTCGACATTTCCTCAGCCCTCCAAACACCACCCTCAGCGCAATCTTTAGGAATGCCTCAGGTGCAAGCATCGTCAAATCAAACCCTCTTATTGGGAAACATTGCGGAGAAATTTAGCAACGCACCACTGTCTTTTGCAGCCGGCGCAGAATGGGGAGCCCGCGTGCAGTCTGTCAACCGTGGGACTGCGGTTGTCAAAAGTTTCCGGCCGCGTTGCTGACGAGGCTGCAATCAGCGATGCGGCTTGGCGACACGCCGCCGGACGGCCAGAACCACGGCTAGCGCGACGAGCATGGCGGCGGGCACATCGCCCACCCGCGCATAGATGGTCGGCGGGATCGCGGCGGGCAGGCTTGCATCCAAAATGCCTTCGATGCCGAGACCGAGGCTGGCGACGGTGCGGCCCACCGGATCGATCACTGCGGAAACGCCGGTATTGGCGGAGCGAACCAGCGGCAATCCGAGTTCGATCGCGCGCATCCGCGACTGCTCCAGATGCTGATAGGGGCCGGTCGAGATGCCGAACCAACCATCATTGGTGAGGTTCACGATCCAGCCCGGACGCTCATTGCGTCCGGCCACTTCGCCGGGAAAGATGGCTTCGTAACAGATCAGGGGTAGCGCGGGCGGTGCACCGGGTACCGGCAGCGCATGCCGCACCGTGCCGGGAATGAAGCCGCCGCGCACACGCGTCAGTTGCTCGAAACCGAGCTTCTCCATCAGCGCCTGGTAAGGAAGAAATTCGCCGAACGGCACCAAATGCAACTTGTCGTACACAGCGAGCACGCTGCCGTCGTGATCGATGACGTAGATCGAATTATAGGCACGCGTGATCGGCGTGCCCCGCGGCAGGTCGGGCGCGCGGACCGAACCCGTGATCAGCACGGTGCCTTTCGGCAATAGCTCGGCGATTTGTGCCATCGCGTCGGCTTCGCGGGTCAGGAAGAACGGAAAGGCGGATTCCGGCCAGATCAGGATCGTGGCATCGCGCACGCCGGTCGATTGCGGGCCGGAGGCGCGGTCCGACAGCGCCAGGTATTTTTTCATCACCTCCGTCTTGGCGGCGTAGTTGAATTTGGCGTCCTGCTGCAGGTTCGGCTGCATCAGGCGCAACTTGGCGCCTGATACCATCGTGGTCGGATGCAGCGACAGGCGGATCGCGCCAAAGATGCTCATGCCAAGCAAGAGCGCAATTGCCGCCGCCGACACGCGCCACGGCAGGCGACGATCGGACGTGCGGTCGATCAGCGTGGCGGGGCTCGCGAAGATCGCAACCGTCAGGAACGTCATGCCCCACAGGCCGATCAGCGACGCCGTCTGCGCCAGCGGCAGCGGCTCGGATAGCGCATAGCCGAACGCGTTCCAGGGAAAGCCGGTCAGCGCGTGGCCGCGCAACCATTCGCTGACGGTGAGGCTTGCCGCGAGCGCAAGCACCCGCGTGGCGTCCTTGGTCCAGAGCAGGCGTGCCAGCGCAAAGCCAATGGCCGTGAAGATGGACAGATAGGCCGGCAGGCCGAGCACGGCGAACGGCGTCAGCCAGGCGAACACATCGGCATCGACGAAGAAGGCGTAGCCGATCCAGTAGAGGCCGGGCACGAAATAGCCGAGCCCGAACCAGTAGCCGGTCAGCGCCGCGGCCGGGACACCGCGATATCGTCCGGCCCCAGTGCCGTCGATCAGCCAGACCAGCACCGGGAAGGTGATGAACAGCACCGGGAAGAGGTTGAACGGCGCCAGTGCCAGCACCGACAGTGCTCCGGCCGCCATGGCGATGACGGCGCGCTTCCATCCCCAGGCGAGGATGATGGCAAGCGCAATCTGCCGAAGTCGCTGGAACGGACTCACTGTTGGCCGGTCCCGTCGCTCGGCGGCGGGCTGGGCGTGTCATTGGCCGGCGATTGACCGCTGTCCGGCGCGGCCTCGCGACGCCGGCTCTCGCGCTGGGTGCGCGGGGCGGGACGCTCTTTGCGCGTCGCGATGCGCAGCCGCTTGACGCGCCGCGGATCGGCATCGAGCACCTCGACCTCGTAATTGCCGGGGCCCGAGATCACCTCGCCGCGCACCGGCAGACGCCCGACGAAGCTGACGAGATAGCCGCCCAGCGTCTCCACCTCCTCGCCGGCTTCGCCGGTGACGAAATCCTCGCCGATCACCGAGCGGACGTCGTCGAGGCTGGCGCGAGCGTCGGCGATGAAGGCGTTGTCGGGCAGGCGTACGATCGAGGGCGGCTCGTCGCTGTCGTGCTCGTCGTCGATCTCGCCGACGATCTGCTCGACGATGTCCTCGATCGAAACCAGCCCGTCACTGCCGCCATATTCGTCGACCACCAGCGCCAGATGGATGCGCGTGGCCTGCATCTGCACGAGCAGGTCGATCGCCCGCATCGATGGCGGCACGTAGAGCAGCTTGCGGATGATGCGCGCATCCTCGAGAGGCAGCGCGAGATCGACGGCGCGGAGGTCGAGCCCGGCCGGCAGCGGCTTCTTGCGCTTGGTCTTGGTGGCTTCCGACACGCGGGCACGCGCGGTCATGAAGGCGAGCAGGTCGCGGATGTGGACGATGCCGACGGGATCGTCGAGCGTCTCGTTGTAGACCACGAGGCGCGAATGGCCGGCGCTTTCGAAGCGGTCCATCAACTCGCCGAGCGGGATGTCGCGCTTCACTGCGATGATGTCGGCGCGATGCACCATGACGTCGGCGATGCGGCGCTCGTGCAGTCCGAGGATGTTGCGCAGCATGGTGCGCTCGACCGCGGAGAAGCCGGAGTCGCCAGGCGTCGTCGCATCGAGCACGACCTGGAGGTCGTCGCGCACCGATCCCGCCTTCCAGCCGAACAGCGTCCGGATGGCGCGCAGCAGCCATCCTTCCGCGGTCGGGCGCATCACTTCGCCTTGGGTCACCACGGCGGGGAGGTTGGCCGTATGGCGCGGGTTGTCCTGAATTGGGTCGGAATCCGGCATCTCAGTGCGTCCCTGCGCGCTCTGCATAGGGATCGGGAATTCCAAGGTGAGCCAGGATCTGCGTCTCCAGCGCTTCCATCTCCCCGGCGTCGACTTCGTTCTCGTGATCGTAGCCGATCAGATGCAGGAAGCCGTGCACGGCGAGATGGCTCAAATGGTGGTCGAACGGCTTTTGTTCCTCGTCGGCCTCGCGCCGCATGGTCTCGTAGGCGATCGCGATATCGCCGAGCATGCGCGGCGCATCGCCCGGCTTCCACTCACCCTCCGGCTGGAGCGCGGGAAACGACAGCACGTTGGTCGGCTTGTCGATGCCGCGCCAGTTGCTGTTGAGGGTGCGGATGCCGGCATCATCGGTCAGCATCACGGCCACTTCCGCGTCGGCAACGTCTTCGTCGACACTCTCGGCGGCGGCCGCAACGGCGCGCTGGATCACGGCTTCGGAATCGGGCTCGCGCTGCCAGCAATCGGCGACGACGAGGACCTCGGTCATGGGAAGGTTGGGATGGGACATTGTGTTGTCTGGGACGAAAAGGGCCCGTGTCCGCGCCCTCTGGGGTCCGACTGTTGCCTCGTCAGGATTGGCCGGCGGCCGGCCGCTGCGGCGAACCTTCGTAGGCGGCGACGATCCGCGCCACGAGTTCGTGGCGGATCACGTCCTCGGCTTTGAAATGAACTTGGGCAATGCCCTCGACGCCGCCCAGGAGGCGGGTCGCTTCGGCCAGGCCCGAAGTCTGGCCGTTCGGCAGGTCGATCTGCGAGGGATCGCCGGTCACGATCATGCGGCTGTTCTCGCCGAGGCGCGTCAGGAACATCTTCATCTGCATCGACGTGGTGTTCTGCGCCTCGTCCAGGATGATGGCTGCGTTGGTGAGGGTGCGGCCGCGCATGAAGGCGAGCGGCGCGATCTCGATCTCGCCGGTCTGGAGCGCGCGCTCGACGATGCGCGCATCCATGAGGTCGTAGAGCGCGTCGTAGATCGGACGAAGATAAGGATCGACCTTTTCGCGGAGATCGCCGGGCAGGAAGCCGAGCCGCTCGCCGGCTTCCACCGCCGGACGTGACAGGATGATCTTGTCGACCTCCTTGCGCTCGAACAGCTGCGCGGCATGCGCAACCGCGAGCCAGGTCTTGCCGGTGCCGGCGGGGCCGATGCCGAACACCAGCTCGTGGCGCTTGAGCGCGCGGATGTAGGAGTCCTGAGCGGCCGTGCGGGCGCGCACCGGGCGCTTGCGCAGATTGATGCTGTCGAAGGCCGATTTGGCCGATTTGGCGTCGAACTCGAACAGCGAGCCCTGGGCAATCACGGCACGGATCGCGCCTTCGACCTCGCCCTGGTCGAGATCCTGGCCCTTCACGGCCTGCGCGTAGAGCATCTCCAGCACGCGGCGTGCGGCGTCGCAGCCGTCGCGCGTGCCGCCGATGGTGATGTGGTTGCCCTTGGAATCGACGACGACGCCGAGCCGTCGCTCGATCTGCGCGAGATGCTGGCCGTAGGGGCCGACCAGCGCCGAAGCGGCGCGGTTGTCGTCGAAGTCGATGACGACCTGGGTCTCGGGCGGAACTTGCATGTCGCGGTCAAATTTGCGGCTGGGAGCGATAGAAGACGAATCCGATGCGCTTTTTGGCAAGGGTTCAGGCTCCACTGGCTTGCGATAAAGCGGGCTCGCGCGCGGTGCGCGGTGTGGCGAGCTCGCCGAGGAAACTGTAGCGCTCGAGGCTGTCGATCCTGACAGGCAGGATGTGTCCGATGATGTCGGGCGAGGCCATCACGTGAGCGGGCTGGAGGAATGCGGTGCGGCCGACGATCTGGCCGTCCTTGCGCGCCGGACGTTCGAACAGCACGTCGACCGTTGAGCCAATCGCAGCCTTGTTGAAGGCCGATTGCTGGCTGTCGATCAGTTCCTGGAGCCGCTCCAATCGCTGGTCCATCTCGGCGGGGGACACCGTCTCCTGCATGTCCGCGGCCGGCGTTCCCGGCCGGGCGGAGTATTTGAACGAATAAGCCGCAGCGTAGCCGATTTGCGTGACAAGCGCGAGGGTGGCGAGAAAATCTTGCTCGCTTTCCCCGGGGAAGCCGACGATGAAATCCGACGAAAAAGCAATGTTTTGGCGCGCGGTGCGGAAACGGTCGATGACCCGCCGGTAATCATCGGCGGTATGTTTCCGGTTCATGGCCGCCAGAATGCGGTCCGACCCCGACTGCACCGGCAAGTGCACGAACGGCATAAGGGCACCGAGATCGCGATGGGCTGCAATCAGACTGTCGTCGACGTCGCGGGGATGGCTGGTCGAATAGCGCAGCCGCGCAATGCCGGGAATCGTCGTCAGATGCTCGAGCAGTCTGCCGAGCGGCCAGGCTTTCCCGTCCGGTCCCTCGCCATGATAGGCGTTGACGTTCTGCCCGATCAGCGTGAGCTCGCGCACGCCGTTGTCGGCAAGCCGCTTCACGTCATCGACGATCTTCGCGACAGGGCGCGACACTTCGGCGCCGCGCGTGTAGGGCACCACGCAGAAGGTGCAGAACTTGTCGCAACCTTCCTGCACCGTGACAAAAGCGGAAATGCCGCGCGCGCGGATCGCTGCGGGCTTGGGCTGGGCCAGGTAGCCGAACTTGTCCTCGGCCGGAAACTCGGTCTCGATTGCCCGGCCTTCGTCGCCGGCGCGCTTCAACAGCTCCGGCAGATGATGATAGCTCTGCGGTCCCACCACGACGTCCACGGCAGGCGCGCGGCGCACGATTTCCTCACCTTCAGCCTGCGCCACGCAGCCCGCAACCGCGATCTGCATGGTGCGGCCCCCGCGCGCGGCCTCGTCCTTGGCGACGCGCAGGCGGCCGAGCTCGGAATAGACTTTTTCCGAGGCTTTCTCGCGGATATGGCAGGTATTGAGGATGACGAGGTCGGCCTCCTCGGCACTGGCCGTCTCCACGAATCCTTCCGGAGCCAGCGTGTCCACCATGCGCTGGGCATCGTAGACGTTCATCTGGCAGCCATATGATTTGATGTGCAGCTTGCGCGGCGGCGTCATGGAACCCGGAATTGAGATGGAGGACGGCCTTCAGATATAGGCTGGAGGCGCGAAAATCCAGCGAATGGGACATTTGCGCCGTCATTCCGGGGCGCGCGCAGCACGAACCCGGAATCTCGCGCCAAAATCTCCGGATTCCGGGTTCACGCGCTGCGCGCGTGTCCCGGAATGACGGCAATCAGCCGAAATCAGCCCGCCAAAGCGTCCGCCTCGACCCGCCGGACCAGCTCCGGCAGCTGATGCATGTCGGCAAAGAGCAGATCGGCGCCAGCCTCGCGCAGCGTCTCGGCATAGCCGTCGCGGCAATGGCTGCCCCCGTAAAAGCCGAATACGGTCATTCCCGCCGCCCGCGCGCCGGCAATGCCGGCCAGGCTGTCCTCGATCACGACGCAGCGCTGGGGCGGCACACCCATCTCGTTCGCCGCGAACAGGAACAGGTCCGGTGCCGGCTTGCCGTTCTTCACCTGCGAGGCCGAGAAGATGTTCGGCGCGAGGCGCTCGTAGAGGCCGGTGCTCCCCAGGCTGACGCGCATGCGCTGATGCGAGCCGCTCGAGGCGACGCAGACGCGTTGAGGCACCACATCGAGCGCGTCATGAATGCCGCGGATCGCTTCGAGGTCGGCCTCGAACGCGCGGAACAACTCGTCCTGCAGCTCGCCGTGATAGGCCTCGGGCAGCTTGCGGCCGAGCTCGGATTCGATCTCGAGATTGGCCTGCCGCGTCGAGCGGCCGAGGAAGCGCGCGAACACCTGCTCCGGCGTGATCGGATAGCCGTGCTTCGTCAGCACATCCGCATGCGCGCGACAGGAAATGACCTCGCTGTCCACGAGCACGCCGTCGCAATCGAAGATGATGAGGTCGATGGGCACTAAGGCATGATCCGGAAAAGTGTGGAGCGGTTTTCCGACGAGATCATGCCCAACTAGGACGTCGGCTTGTCGTCGTCGAGTGGGACGCAATAGAGTTCGAGCCGGTGATCCACCAGCTTGTAGCCAAGCTTGCGAGCGATTTCGGCCTGGAGTTTCTCGATCTCTTCGGAGGTGAACTCGATCACCTTGCCGTCGCGCAGGTTGATGAGGTGGTCGTGATGGCTATCGCGCATCTGCTCGTAGCGCGCGCGGCCCTCGCGGAAATCATGGCGCTCGATGATGCCGGCGTCCTCGAACAGCTTGACGGTACGATACACGGTCGAGATCGAGATCTTGTCGTCGACGGCGACGCAGCGCCGGTACAGTTCCTCGACATCGGGATGATCGATCGCCTCCGCGAGCACGCGGGCGATGACGCGGCGCTGCTCGGTCATGCGCATGCCGGTGGCGGCACAGCGCGCCTCGATGCCGGACGCCTTGGATGCGGAAGAAGGTTTCAGTACGGTCATGGTTTGTCTGCCTGGCGGGGCGCTTTCTGCCACCGATGTTACGACAAGTCACGTCGCATCAGAAGGGCGTTCAAATGTTCCCCGTCCGGCTGCTTATAGTAGCGTTCGCGGCGCCCGACCACCATGAATCCGGCTCGATCGTAGAGCCGCCGCGCCGGCTGGTTATTTTCCTCGACTTCGAGAAAAATTGTGCGCACGCCGCGCCCTGCGAGGTGGCCGAGATGGGTCATCAGTAGCGTGCGGGAGAGGCCGCGGCCGCGATAGGCCTCGTCCACCGCGATCGAGAGGATTTCCGCCTCGTCCGCGCCGATCCGCGACACCGCGAAGCCGATCGTCCTGCGGCCGAGACGCAAGCGATGCACCAGCGTGTTGCGCTCGCTGAGCATACTCTCGAACTCGCCTTCGCCCCAGCCGCGCGCGAAGGAGGCGCCGTGAAGCTGCGCCAACCGCGCGGCATCGCGCGCGGATGCGGGCTCGACGGCGGCGGTGCCGCCGTGCCACCATTCCGACAGCCATCTCATCATGAGGTTGCGGCTTGTGCTGCAAATGGCGGCTGGGCCGGCGGCTTGGCGTCGGGCGCGCGCAGATAGAACGGTCGCGCCGGATTCGTCGCCGGATCGGCCGCAGCGCCGAGCCATGCGACCCAGCTGATGTCAGGCGCGGCCTGCGCGTCGACCGCGACCGGCTGCGGAATATCCTTCGGCCAGCGCTCGGCGAGGATTCCTGCGGCATTGCCGACCAGGTGCGGCGCGCCGAATTGCGACGCCGCGATCGCCTCGTCGATGCTGGCGACCTTCGGTCGCACCAGCTGGCTGCCGTCGCCGGCGACGATCTGGAAATAGACGTGGTCGTGCCGCGCGTCGATCGCCGAGATCACGGGCGCCGATTTGCTCTGGCCGACGATGGCGGCGGCATAGGCCGACAAGGTGGTGAGGCCGATCGCCGGTCGCTCGGCCGCGAGCGCAAGGCCGCGCGCCGCCGAAATTGCGACGCGCAGGCCGGTGAAACTGCCGGGTCCGACGGTGACCGCGATGCGGTCGACCGAGGTGAAGGCGAGATTGGCCGATTGCATGACGCGCGCGATCATCGGCATCAGGGCCTCGGCGTGGCCGCGCTTCATGAGAAGCTGCTCCTGCGCGAGGAGCTCGCCGGCGTCGGTGTCCAGCACGGCGACGGAGCAGGCGTCGAGCGCAGTATCGATGGCGAGGATCAGCATGGAAAAGCGAATGGCGAGTGGCGAATGGGGAGCAGTCTAGCGAACCAACCGTCTATCCGCCATTCGTCATTCACAATTCGTAGCCCCTGATCGCGCCGCATTTCGTAGGGTGGGCAAAGGCGCTCTTGCGCCGTGCCCGCCACTTTTGTCGCCGAAAGAAACGGTGGGCACGCTTCGCTTTGCCCACCCTACGGCATCTCCTACATCGGCCGGACTTCGACCACGTCGGGCACGAAATGCTTCAAGAGGTTCTGGATGCCGTGCTGGAGCGTCGCGGTCGATGACGGGCAGCCGGAGCAGGCGCCCTTCATGTTGAGATAGACGATGCCGTCCTTGAAGCCGCGGAAGGTGATGTCGCCGCCGTCATTGGCAACCGCCGGCCGCACACGGGTCTCGATCAGGTCCTTGATCATGTCGACTGTTTCGGCATCGGCCTCGTCGAAGAACTCGTCCTCGTCGTCGAGATCGGCATCGCCTTGCGCCGCGCCGTCGGCGAGCAGTGGCGCGCCGGACATGTAGTGCTCCATGATGGCACCGAGGATCGCGGGCTTGAGCTGCTGCCATTCACCGTTCGCCTTGGTCACGGTGATGAAGTCCGATCCGTAGAACACGCCGGTGACGCCGGGTACCTCGAACAGCTTTTCGGCGAGCGGCGAGCGCGTGGCCGATTCGCGGCTGGCAAATTCCATCGGGCTGCCGTCGACCACGACGCGGCCGGGAATGAACTTCAGCGTGGCGGGATTGGGGGTGGCTTCGGTTTGAATGAACATGGTTTTCTCCAGACGTCGCCGGTTCAAGGCCGGCGCGTGCCCTATCCACTAGCAGATGGCGACGGCGAACGCACGATCAAGGGGCGAGGAGGGTGTTTCGTTGTCATATCAGCGGGTTAGGGTGCTGAAATCTCCGCGGCGTCATGGCCGGGCTTGACCCGGCCATCCACGTCTTGCCTGGTCCCGCGAAGAACGTGGATGCCCGGGACAAGCCCGGGCATGACGAGCCCCAATTGCCGCCTATCAGATCGGGATACCTACGACAGCGAATCCACGCTTCCGTCGCTCAGCGCGCCGGAAATGATGGTTACCGGGATCGGGAACGTCCCCACCGCATGCGCGAGCAGCGCAACCAGGGGGCCCGGCCCTTCCGCGCCGGGATTGGCGGCGAGCACCAGCATGGCGATGTCGGGGTCCTCGTCGATCACGGCGAGCAGTTGTTCCATCGGCGCGCCCTCGCGGATCACCCGTTCCGGTGTGATCGCGGCGATGCCGTTGGCCCGGCCGGCGGCGCGGTCGAGCGCGGCCTCCGCTGCTTCCTGCGCCTCCGCGCGCATGATGTCGGCGACCCCCAGCCATTCCTGACTCTGCTGATTGGGCTCGATGATGCGCAGCATCACCACGCCGCCGCCGGCGCGGATCGCCCAGCGGCTGGCATAGTAGACCGCGCGATCCCATTCGGCGGTGTCATCGACGATGACGAGGCATTTGGGCTTGTGACCCGGCTCGAAGCAAAGTCGCTTGCTGGTCATGCATGTCCCGGAATGTGCAGGGACGGCATGCTGCCACACTCCCGCAGCGTTGGGGAGAGGAGATGCGACTGGCGCGCCGGCGCGACCGTCTCTAGCGCCGGTAGATGAAGCCGACGATATCCTTGGAGAGCTTCATCGTCTCGTCGGCGATGGCGCGGGCACGGTCGGCGCCATCGTTCAGGATCGTGTCGATATGGCCGGGGTCGGCGACGAGGCGCTTCATCTCGCCGGCGATCGGCGCGAGCTTGGTGACGCACAGCTCGACCAGCGCGTTCTTGAAGCTGGAGAACTGGCCGCCGCCGAATTCGCGCAGCACGTCGGCCTTGGAACGGCCGGAGAGCGCGGCGAAGATGCCGACGAGATTGTCGGCTTCGGGGCGGGCTTCCAGGCCCTTCTCCTCTGATGGCAGCGGCTCCGGATCGGTCTTCGCCTTGCGGACCTTCTGCGCGATGGTGTCGGCGTCGTCGGTCAGATTGATGCGCGAATTGTCCGACGCGTCCGACTTCGACATCTTCTTGGTGCCGTCGCGCAAGCTCATCACGCGCGTCGCCGGGCCCGTGATCAAGGGTTCCGGCAGCGGGAAGAACAGGCCGTCATTGGCGCCCTGGGCGCGAATCGAGTCACCGAAGTCGTTGTTGAATTTCTGCGCGATGTCGCGCGAGAGCTCGAGATGCTGCTTCTGGTCCTCGCCGACGGGCACGTGAGTTGCGCGGTAGAGCAAAATGTCGGCCGCCATCAGCACGGGATAATCGAACAGCCCGACCGACGCGTTCTCGCGGTCCTTGCCGGCCTTCTCCTTGAACTGGGTCATGCGGCCGAGCCAGCCCATGCGCGCGACGCAGTTGAAGATCCAGGCGAGCTCGGCATGGCCCGAGACCTGGCTCTGGTTGAACACGATGTGCTTGTTGGGATCGATGCCGGCGGCGATGAACGCCGCGGTGACCTCGCGGGTGTTGCGGGTGAGCTCGGCCGGGCCGCCCCAGACGTCGACGCCTTGCGTGATCGCGTGCATGTCGACGACGCAATAGATGCAGTTGTGGGTTTCCTGCATCTTCACGAAGTTGACGATCGCGCCGAGGTAATTGCCGAGATGCAGATTGCCCGTCGGCTGGACGCCCGAAAAGACCCGTTCAACGAATGCCATGGTCAGCTTTCCTGGAAGGTATTCGGCCGTCGTTTCCAACAGCGGCGCTGCCCCGTCAAGGGTATTTCGCTGGGCTCGCGGTCTAGGTGGGCCGTTTCAACGCGTTAACCGCCTCGCGCCACGAGGCCGCGCCGAGGATCTGCAGGAGCAGGCCGTAGACGGCGATTCCGGCCGCGATCTGCGCGCCCAGCACGATGAACTTGATGAAGCCATGGGTCTCGGCAGGCACGAGGCCCACGGTGAGCCAGAGCAGGGCGCCCATGGCGGCTGCGGCGAGCACGATCCGCGGCAGCCGCTTGCGGGCGGTGGCATCGACCGAGAAGCCGAACTCGGCCGTGCCTTTGCGGAGCAATGAGAGCGCACTGCTCCAGGCGCCGGCCGCGATGCTCGCGGCGATCCCGCTCGTGCCGAAGACATGGCCGAGGAGAACCGCGAGCGCGACCGCAACCACGAAGCCCTTGGCCGTGGCGAGCAGCGGCGTCATCGTGTCGCTGCGGGCATAGAAGGCCGGCGACAGCGCCTTGATCAGCACGTGGGCGGGCAGGCCAAGCGCCAGCCACATCAGCGCGTGCGCGGTCGCCGCGCTGTCATCCGCGCCGAACGCGCCATGCTCGAACAGCAGCCGCACGATCGGCTCGGCCAGCACGATCAGGCCGAGCGTGGCGGGCAGCGCCAGCCCCGTCGCAAGCTCCAGCGCGCGCGATTCCGCATGCGCAACCGCCTCGCGGTCGGAGCTGGCGGTGGCCCGCGTCAACTCGGGCACCAGCACCGTGCCCATGGCGACGCCGACGATGCCGAGCGGCAGCTCGATCAGCCGGTTGGCGAAATAGAGCCAGGACACAGCGGACGGCGTCGCGGATGCGATGATCGCACCGGCCACCATCAGCCATTGCGGTCCCGAGCTTGCGATCATGCCGGGAATGGCCTTGGCGAAGAAGCGGCGCATCTCCTTGTCGAAACTCATGCGCAGGGGAGTGGCGAGGCGCGCACTTCGCTGCGACAGCAGCATCAGGAGTTGCAGCAGGCCGGCAAGTCCGACGGTCGCCGCCAGCGCCCACGCCGCGAAAGCCGCATCGGTGTGCCCGACCAGGAGCACAGCGATCGCGGCGATCAAGGCGATGTTGAACAGCAGCGGCGAGAACGCCGTGAGCGCAAAGCGTCCTTTCGCGTTCAGCAGGCCCATCAGCACAGTGACGGGGCCGGCGAAGGCAAGATAAGGCAGCATCAGCCGCGCGTTCTGAACCGCAAGGTCGAGCGTGCCGCTGCCGAGAAAGCCGGGCGCGATGACCGTGATGATCAGCGGCATCGACAATGCGATCAGGATCGAGATCGCGATCAGGGCGGCGCTGACCGTGCCGAGCAAGCGTCCGGCGAACGCCGCCGCGGCCGCCGCGCCATCGCGGTCCCTGACACGCAGCCATGCCGGAATCAGTGCCGCGTTCAGCGCCCCCTCGCTGAGCAGGCGGCGCACCACATTGACGAGCTGGAAGGCCGCCAGGAACGCATCCGCCACGGCGCCGGTGCCGAGCAGCGCCGCGATCAGGGAATCGCGGGCAAAGCCCAGCAACCGCGAGGCCAGCGTTCCCGTCGAGACGGTCAGGAAGGAGCGGATCATCGGACTTACATAATACCGTTGCTTGCCCGCTTGGGGCCGGTCGTGATAGGCCGCGAGCCAGATTTCAGGCCGACAGGAAGCGGATTTCCGCAGGGATCGCAATCCGCCAAACAGGATCAAGGTGAATGGCTGACGTGAAATATGACGTTCTCGGCATCGGCAACGCGCTGTTCGACGTGCTGGTCAGGACCGACGAGGCCTTTTTGGCCAAGCACGGCATGACCAAGGGCAGCATGTCCCTGATCGACGAGGCGCGGGCAGCGGCCATTTACAAGGACATGGGTCCGGCCACGGAAGTCTCGGGCGGCTCGGCCGCCAACACCATCGTCGGCATCGGCAGCCTGGGGGCACGTGCCGCCTATGTCGGCAAGGTCAAGGACGACCAGATCGGCAAGCTCTACGTCCACGATATCCGCGCTGCCGGCGTCGCCTTCAACACGCCCGCCGCGACGGACGGTCCCGCCACCGGTTGCTCCTACATCCTGGTCACGGATGACGGCGAGCGCACCATGAACACCTATCTCGGCGCGGCGCAGGATCTGTCGCCCGCCGATATCGATCCGGCCGAAATCGCCGGCGCTGCAATCGTCTATCTCGAAGGCTATCTCTGGGACCCCAAGAACGCCAAGGAGGCCTTCGTCAAGGCGGCCAAGATCGCCCATGATGCCAAGCGCAAGGTGGCGCTGACCTTGTCGGATTCCTTCTGCGTCGATCGCTATCGCGACGAGTTCCTGGCCTTGATGCGCAACGGCACCGTCGACATCGTGTTCGCCAACGAGTCCGAGCTGCACTCGCTCTACATGACCTCGGATTTCGACACCGCGCTGAAGCAGCTGCGCAACGACGTCAATCTCGGAATCGTCACCCGCAGCGAGAAGGGCTGCATGGTGGTGTCGTCGGAAGATGCCGTCGCTGCGCCGGCCTTCCCGGTCGACAAGGTGATCGACACCACCGGCGCCGGCGATCTCTTCGCCGCGGGCTTCCTGTATGGCCTCGCGCGCAATCTTGCGTACAAGCAGTGTGGCGAGCTCGGCGCGCTTGCGGCCGCCGAAGTGATTCAGCACATCGGCGCCCGCCCGCTGGTGTCGTTGAAGGAGCTCGCCGGGCAGCGCGGGCTGACGGTTTAAGGACGTCGCTCTCTCCCAGCCGTCATTGCGAGCGTAGCGAAGCAATCCAGTCTCCCTCCCCGGAAAGATTCTGGATTGCTTCGTCGCAAGTGCTCCTCGCAATGACAGCGAGGCTCACGCCGTCTTCGCCGCCTTCAGCCCCAGCCGCTGCTCCACGGCATCGCGCATCAGGAACTTCTGGATCTTTCCCGTCACCGTCATCGGGAATTCGTCAACGAACTCCACGTAGCGCGGGATCTTGTTGTGGGCGATCTGGCCCTCGCAGAAGGCGCGGACCTCCTCTGCGGTCAGCGTCTCGCCCGATCGGACGCGGACCCAGGCGCAGAGCTCCTCGCCATAGCGGCTATCCGCCACGCCGAAGATTTGCACGTCCTGGATCTTGGGGTGACGATAGAGAAACTCCTCGATCTCGCGCGGATAGAGATTTTCGCCGCCGCGGATCACCATGTCCTTGATGCGGCCGACGATGTTGCAATAGCCCTCATCGTCGATGACGGCGAGGTCGCCGGTGTGCATCCAGCCGTTCGCATCGAGCACGTCGGCGGTCTTCTCGCTCTCTTCCCAATAGCCCAGCATGACGCTGTAGCCGCGGGTGCACAGCTCGCCGCGTTCGCCGCGCTTGACGATCCTGCCCTCGAGATCGACGACCTTGACCTCGACATGCGGATGGATCCGTCCGACCGTGGAGACGCGGCGCTCCAGGGGGTCGTCCGTCGCGCTCTGGAAGCTGACCGGGCTGGTCTCGGTCATGCCATAGGCGATGGTGACCTCGCGCATGTTCATCTCGGTGTTGACGCGCTTCATCACCTCGATCGGGCAGGGCGCGCCGGCCATGATGCCGGTGCGCAGTGACTTCAGGTCGAAGCTGGCGAATTCGGGATGATCGAGCTCGGCGATGAACATGGTCGGCACGCCGTAGAGCGCCGTGCATTTCTCCTGTTCGATCGTACGCAGCGTCGTGAGTGGATCGAACCCCTCGCCGGGATAAACCATGGTCGTGCCGAGTGTGACGGAAGCAAGATTCCCCATCACCATGCCGAAGCAATGGTAGAGCGGCACGGGAATGCAGATGCGATCCTGCTCGGTCAGGCGCATCGCGCGTCCGGTGAAATAGCCGTTGTTGAGGATGTTGTGATGGGTCAGCGTCACCCCCTTGGGCGATCCCGTCGTGCCACTGGTGAACTGGATGTTGACGGGGTCGTCGAATTGCAGGGCGGCGCCGAGCGCCGCGAGTTGCTCGTGATGCTCCGCTCGGCCGATGCGGGCGACTTCTTCGAACGGGATCGTGCCTGATGCTGCCGGGCCGCCGATCTGGATGACATTGCGCAGGGCCGGCAGCCGTGCCGCCTGCAACTGCCCTGGCTTGGCGGCTGACAGCTCCGGCAAAAGCGTGTTGAGCATCTCCATGTAGTTGCTGGTCTTGAACGCGGTCGCGGTGACGATCGCCGCGCAGCCGACCTTCTTCAGCGCAAATTCCAGCTCGCTGAGTCGATAGGCGGGATTGATCGTCACCAGGATCAGGCCGGCCTTGGCGGCGGCGAACTGGGTCAGCGTCCATTCTGGCCGGTTCAGTGACCAGATTCCGATCCGCTGCCCCCGCTCGAGGCCGAGCGCGAGAAAGCCGGCGGCGAGCGCATCGACCCGCTCGGCGAATTCTCGCCATGTCCATCTCACGCCGTGGCTGGGAGAGACCAGCGCTTCGCGGGTCCCCCAGCGCTGCGCGGCCTGGTCGAGGCTGCGGCCGATGGTGTCGCCGAGCAGCGGCGCGTCCGAGATGCCGCAAACGTAGCTGTCCGCTTTATCAGTCAATTCAAAGTCCTTTCGTCAAAGACAGTCGGCGCGGTCGCCTTCGGTCGTCATGCCCGGGCTTGTCCCGGGCATCCACGTTCTACGTGCCGCGGTAAGACGTGGATGGCCGGGACAAGCCCGGCCATGACGGTCAGTTTCTCACGCCGCCTTCTGTCCGCTTCCCGTATCGAGCCCGGCATAGACCCCGCGCTCAAATCCCGCGAACGCTTCCAGGCATTTCGCGTCGGCGAACGGCAATAGCTGCATCAGGATCACGCCGGTGACGTCGCGGGCCGGGTCGATCCAATAATAGGTATTGGCGAGGCCCGCCCAGGCGAGGCTGCCTGCGCTGCGTCCTTCCGCGGTCTTGGCGGTGTTGATCATGAAGCTGAGGCCCCACTTCTTCACCTGCTCCGGGTAGAGGTCGACATCGTTGGTGTACATCGGTGCCGCCGTGGTCATCTTGCCCATGGCGAGGTCGCCGATGTGATTTTGTCCCATCGTCGCGACCGTCTCGGCCTTCAGCACCTGGTTGCCGTTGCCGCGGCCCTTGTTGAGGATCATCTGGGTGAACTTGATGTAGTCGGCCGCCGTCGCGTAGAGGCCGCCCCCGCCCATGTGGAATTCCGGCTCCTGCTCGAGCTCGAACGGGATCGATGCGAGCTGGCCGTCCTCGCCGCGCGCATGCATGCCGACGAGGCGCTTGCGCATGTCGTCGGTGATCTTGAACGCCGTGTCGCTCATGCCGAGCGGGTTGAACAGATTGTCGCGCAGGTAAGCGTCGAGCCGCTTGCCGCTGGCAGCTTCGACAGCCTTGCCGACGAAATCGATGTTGGTGCCGTATTCCCAGCGCGTGCCGGGGTCGGTCATGACAGGCGTCTTCAGCGCCGCGTTCTGGCAAGTGGTGATGGCGGGAATGCCGTTCTTGTCGAGATAGACCGCGAGATCGCCGTTCCACATGTTGTAGCAGAAGCCGGCGGTGTGGGTCATGAGCTGGCGCAGCGTGATCGGCCGCTTGGCCGGCCGCAGCTTCGCCTCGCCCTTGGCATCGAAGCCTTCGAGCACCTGCGGGTTGGCGAGATCTGGCAACACCTCGCCGATCGGCGCATCCAGCGACAGCTTGCCCTGCTCGACCAGCTGCATCGCGCCTGCCGAGGTCACCGCCTTCGTCATCGAGGCGATCCAGAACACGCTATCCGCCGTCATCGCATCGGGCTTGGACAGGTCGCGCTTGCCGAACGCGCCCTGATACAGCACGTCGTTACCGCTGGCGGCGATCGCGACGACGCCGGGAATCTCCTTGGCGTCGCTCTTCTGGCGCAGGATCTCGTCGATCTCAGCTTTGCTCTGCATGCGTGTTTCCTCCGGTTTGATTATTGTTGGAAGTGATCGATTGTCCTCCCGCACGCCCCGCGCGGCAAGCGCGTCCGGATGCCATCGGTGGTCGCGATGTCGTGACTTGACGGTCCATGCTCCACGCAGGACGACGGACGGGCCGAACGGCAACACTCCGTCACAATCTGCGGTGGAAGGCCGTACTTCGCCGTGACCGTGGATGGGCTCTGGCGATATGCTTCACGTGTTTGAAGCACCTGAAACATTTTGTGCGTTGCGGCGTTCAGCACTCGGCCCAATCGGCGGCCGACGTTAAGACTTGATGCAAATTGGCGGCTGCTGAACGGCCGCGAGGGGATCTCAGATGATTTCGACCTGGAGCGAATGGAAGCGCTATCCCCGTCCCGGACGGGGCGAGAATCTGGAGGCGCCGATTTCGCCCGGCATCTACGAGGTGCGCATCGCCGGCACCGGCGCACTCTATTCCTTCGGTGCGGTCGACAATCTGGCGCAATCCCTGGCGCTGCTGCCGGTCGGCTCGAAAAACTGGTTCGGCCGCCGCAACCCGTCCGACGTTCCCGATCTCGAATATCGGACGTGCGCAACGTCGTCGAAGGCCGACGCCAAGGCCGCGGCCGAGCGCATGATCGGCCGGCGTGAGACCTATATGAGCGGCGCGGCGTAGAGCATGATCCGGAAAAGTGTGCAGCGGTTTTCCGGAAAGATCATGCTCAAACAATAAGTTCGCCGCTCCCAACTTAGCCCCCCAGCAGATGTGCGTTACGGGGCGGTGCATTGCGCGCTGCTTATCCCTATATTCCGGGCCGATCCGATCGCCCTCAGGGAGTCCGCCATGACACCGACCGCCGCCGCACGCGCCACGCAAGCCTCGTCCAATCTGCGCGACCGGTTGAAGGACCCTTCGCTGCTGAAAGAGGCCTGCTACATCGACGGCGCCTGGGTCGGCTCGCCGGTTTTCGCCGTCAACAATCCCGCGACCGGCGTGGAGCTCGCCAAAGTTCCGCAGCTTGGTGCTGATGATACGACCAAGGCGGTCGAAGCCGCCGAGCGCGCGTTCCCGGCCTGGGCCAAGCATACCGCCAAGCAGCGCTCCAACATCCTGCGCAAATGGTTCGAACTGATTATCGCCAATCGCGAAGACCTCGCGCTGATCCTCACCTCCGAGCAGGGCAAGCCGCTTTCGGAGGCGCTCGGCGAGGTCGACATCGGCGCCGCCTATATCGAGTTCTTCGCGGAGGAAGCCCGCCGCGTCTATGGCGAGACCATCCCGACGCAGCGGCCCGATGCGCGCCTGCTCGCGATCAAGCAGCCGAGCGGCGTCTGCGGCGCCATCACGCCGTGGAATTTTCCGAACTCGATGATCACCCGAAAGGTTTCACCCGCGCTCGCGGCCGGCTGCACCGTCGTGCTCAAGCCCGCCAATGAAACGCCGCTGTCGGCGCTGGCGCTGGCCGTGCTCGCCGAGAAGGCCGGCATCCCCAAGGGTGTGCTCAACATCATCACGGGTGACGCGCCGCCGATCGGCAAGGTGCTGTGCGAGCATCCGGCGGTGCGCTTCGTCGGCTTCACCGGCTCGACCGCGGTCGGCAAGATCCTCTATCAGCAGGCGTCCGTCGGCGTGAAGCGGCTTGGCCTGGAGCTCGGCGGCAATGCGCCCTTCGTGGTGTTCGACGACGCCGACATCGACGCCGCGGTCGAAGGCGCAATCGTCTCGAAATATCGCAACATGGGTCAGACCTGCGTCTGCGCCAACCGCCTCTACGCCCAGGACAAGATCTACGACGAGTTCGTGCAGAAGCTGTCGAAGAAGGTCGCCGCGATGAAGATCGGCGACGGCACCGAGAGCGGCGTCACCCAGGGCCCGCTCATCAACATGAAGGCGGTCGACAAGGTCGAGCGCCACATTGCGGATGCGGTCAAGCGCGGCGCCAAAATCGTCACCGGCGGCAAGCGCAGCGAGCTCGGACGCTCGTTCTTCGAGCCGACGGTGCTGGCCGACGTCAAGTCGGACTCGCTGGTGTCGCAGGAGGAAACCTTTGGTCCGCTCGCGCCGGTGATCCGCTTCAAGGACGAGGCCGACGTCATTGCGATGTGCAACGCCTCGCCGTTTGGCCTGGCGTCATATTTCTACTCCCGTGATCTCGGCCGTGTCTGGCGCGTCGCCGAGGCGCTGGAGTCCGGCATGGTCGGCGTCAACACCGGCCTCATCACCACCGAAGTCGCGCCCTTCGGCGGCGTCAAGGAAAGCGGCCTGGGGCGCGAAGGCTCGCGTCACGGCATGGAAGAATATGTCGAGATCAAATACGTGATGATGGCGGGGGTCTAACCCGGCGATCGGCGATGCGCGCCGGCGATTGAATTCGCCGGCGCGAATGGCATCAGCGGCACACGTAGGCGCCGTTCACATAGACGCGGACGCATGCTGCGCCGGCAGCTGCCGCACCTACAGCCGCTCCCCCTACGACCGCGCGTCGCGTGGTTCGACGGGCGACGCCGGCAACGCTCGCGGGAGTTGCCGGCCGGCCGACCCTGGCTTCAGCGCTTGGAACGCCGAACGCGATGCCGGCGTCGTTTGACCAGTTGGTCGAGCCGAAAATTCCGCAGCCCAGAACGGCTGCAAAAAGTAACGTTTGCTTGGTGCCGACCAGCCTCATGGCAATCTCCCTCGTTGTTGTATCAAGCCGAGGTGGTCAGCTTTCTTTCATCGTTGGCTCCCGGTTTGATCTGGATCAATGGAGTCGAGATCGCAGCCCAGTTGGAGCCAAAGGTCGGCGCAAAGCGCCGCCCCATGACAATTTCCGCGAAATCAGGATTTCTCAGCTCATCGCGAGATCCCGGATTGCGTTTCGCTCCATCCGGGCTACGAGCCCATCACCGCCGCAGCACCGCGATGGTGCGGTTTGCGAATGTCAGCCGCTCGGCCATCACCGACACGAAATACGTCAGTAGCTTGTGGCTGAGTGCGGGGTCCTCGTCCCGGATCGCGTCGAACTGATGCGTGTTGAGCACGTAGAGCACGCTGTCGACCTCGGCCTGGATCGTGGCGCTGCGCGGCGAATGCGACACCAGGCCCATCTCGCCGATCGTGGTGTAACGGCCGAGGCTGCGCACGCGGGTGGTGCGATCGTCTTCGGCGGGCACCATAATGCCGACGCGGCCGTCCAGGATGAAATGCATGGAATCGGCGGGATCGCCGGACTGCACGATGATCTCGCCGGCCTCGACCTCGATGCGCTGGCAGCGGCGGATCAGATGGTCGGCATCGTTCTCGCTGTCGAGTATCCCTGTGAACCAGCCGCGCAGACTGGCTTCTTCCTGAACCAGGCCCTGATGCTGTGCGATGATCTCGTTCTCGCACCATTCCAGCGCATGATCGAGTTCGGGGATGATGGTGACGCCCTCGCCGACGAAATCGCTGGAGCGCAGCACCTTCTCGGTCGCGGCCGACAGGTGCACCAGGATCAGCTCGACGCCGAGATCGGCCGCGCTGCGCTTGATCTGGGCAAAGCTGTAGGCCGCCGACGAATCGACGCCGGTGACGAGCTTGAAGTCGAACAGCAGATAGCGGCACTCCGGGCGCGCCTGCAGCAGTCGCTTGACGTGCTGGTAGAGCCGGTTGGCCGAGCCGAAGAACAGATAGCTCTGCAGATTGAGCCCCTGGATGTTGCCGCCATGGGCCAGCAGCACCTCCTGGTCGTCACGCGAGCGGTCGAGCGAGGAGCGGTATTCGGATCCGTCGAAGCTGTACTTGATCGACTCCACCCGCGCCGCGCTGAAGGCAAAGGTCGCGCAGCCGATGATCACGCCGATCAGGATGCCCGGCACGAAGCCCCAGGTGACGATGATGACGATGATCGCGATCAGCGAGAGATATTCGAGCTCCGAAAGCCGCCTGCGCGATTCGACGATCCATTTGTGCAGCTGGTCGGCGCCGAGATAGAGCAACAATCCGCCAAGCACGAATTTCGGGATGTAGCCGAGCAGTTGGGGCGCGATCGCGAGGATCAGCAGCGACAACGCCGAGGCGGTGAGGCCGGACAAGCGGCCGCGGCCGCCGCTGGAGAAATTGAGGATCGTGCGGCTCACCGAGACGCAACCGGAATAGCCGCCGAGCACGCCGGTCAGCATGTTGGCCGTGCCGGTGACGTTCAGCTCGCGCTCCAGGTTTGCCTCGCGATGCACGGCCACCTCGATGCCGGTGGTGTTGAACAGCGTGCTGGATGCGGTGACGAAAATCACGGCGACGAGATTGCCGAGCAGGTCCGGTACGGCGAACCAGGGATATTGAATGAAACCGTCGGCGTGCCAGGGCACCATGAAGGAGGCAGCCGGCGGCGGCCGGAACGTCCAGCCGAGCGCGCGGGCTTCGTCGGGCGAGATGCCGGAGATCCAGAACGCCAGATGCGCCGTGAGCACGCCGCCGACCAGGATGACCGGCAGTCCGAACGGGCTGCGCGAGCGGTGCCAGGTCAGATACAGCACCAGCGCCATGGCGCAGGCCGCGCCCAGCTCCGACAATGCGACGCCGTCGGCGAAGCGCGGCAGCGTGGCGAGCTGCACGGGATGGTCGGTGATCACCCGGATCGCGCCCGTGACGATCAAGAGCCCGGTGGCGCCGAGAAAGCCGCCTACCACGGGATAGGGTACGTAGCGGATCGCCCGGCCCATCCGCGTCAGGCCCAATCCGCACAAGACGACGCCAGTCAGCACAGTTGACAAGCAGAGCGTGGTCAGGACGGGTGAGAGCAGCGGCGCCGACGGATCGGCCGCCGCGATGCGTTCGACCAGCGAGGCCATCAAAATTCCCGTCACCGCGGCGGTCGAGCTGTCGGGTGCGGCAATCGCGAAGGGCAGGGAGCTGCCGAGCGCGATGGCGGCGGCAAGCACCGCGGAGCTGATGAAGGTCGCCGCGATTCCGTAGGACAGATAGGGCGACAGCGGGCCAGCGAATATCAGCAGCGAATAGGACAGCCCGAACGTGACGGTCAGGACGCTGGCAGCGCTGCCGCCCAATATGTCATTCAGCGCACGCTTGACGGCCGGGTTGAATCGAGCAGCCGGACTGAAAATAATTGCTGGATCGGTCACGCCGTTGCGCTCGCTCCTGAAAAGTCAGTCTGAGACGTAGACGACTGCGGGCTTAACGCAACTGGATTCTTGGTACTATGAAGTATCTGACAGTTTCTGCGTGTGCCCCGTGTGAACGGCCGATCATATGCGGCAGGCGGATGGGCCGACAAAGCCGGATTGGGGATAGGGGACAGACGCACCGGTCCCTCCGCGTCATTGCGAGCGAAGCGACTTGTCCGCCGAAGCCTTCGGCGAAGGCGGAAGCAATCCAGAAATCCATCCGCAGAGGCAGTCTGGATTGCTTCGTCGCAAGGGCTCCTCGCAATGACGGAGCCAGACGCAGCAGCCGCGCCTAAATCTTCAGCTCTTTCCCCGTCACGCGGCGATACGCCTCCAGGTACCGCTTGCTGGTTGCGTCCACCACGCTCGCCGGCAGCGGCGGGGGCGGGGCGTCGCCGTTCCAGCGGCTGGCGCGGCGCTCGACGTCGAGATAGTCGCGCAGCGGTTGCTTGTCGAAGCTCGCCTGCGGCTGGCCCGGCTTGTAGGCACTGGCCGCCCAGAAGCGCGAGGAATCCGGGGTCATCACCTCGTCGATCAGGATGATGCGGCCGTCCTTGTCACGGCCGAACTCGAATTTGGTGTCGGCGATGATGATGCCCTGCTCGCGCGCCAGCTCCTCGCCGAGCGTGTAGATCGCGCGCGTCATGCTCTCCAGCGTGTAGGCGACCTCGTCGCCGACCACGGTGCGCATCTTCGCAATGGTGATGTTCTCGTCATGGCCGCTCTCGGCCTTGGTCGCCGGGCTGAAGATCGAAGGCTCCAGCTTCTCGCTCTCGACGAGGCCGGCCTTCAGCTTCTCGCCGGCGAGCGTGCCGGAAGCTGCGTACTCCTTCCAGGCAGAGCCCGAGAGATAGCCGCGGATCACGCACTCAATCGGGAATACTGTGGTGCGCTTGCACAGCATGGCACGGCCGAGAATCTCGGCGCGGTGCGGTTTCAAGGCCGGCACGGCGGCGATGATTGCGTCGGTGTCGGCGCTGATCATGTGATGCGGCACCACGCCTTCGAGTTCGTTGAACCACCAGGCGCTGATTTGGGTCAGCACCGCCCCCTTCATCGGAATGGTCTCGCCCATCACGACGTCGAAGGCGCTGATGCGGTCGGTGGTGACGAGCAGCAGGCGGTCGCCGTCGACGTCGTAGATATCGCGCACCTTGCCGCGTCCGGTCTTGGTCAGGGGCAGGTCGCTGGAGAGCATGGTGGTCATCGGCAAATCTTTCGCAGACAAGGCTTTCAGGCAAGACTTTCAGGCAGGACATCCGGCCGCGTCTGATGGCGCAGCCGGAAACCGGATTAGCCTATTCCGGCAGTGGAATGAACTCATGTTCCTGCGGAACTGCGGCGAAGCGGCCGGTTTTCCAGTCCTGCTTGGCCTGTTCGATCCGCTCCTTGTTGGAGGAGACGAAATTCCACCAGATGTGGCGCGGGCCCTCCAGTGCATCGCCGCCGAGAAACATCATCCGCGTCGCCTTCAGCGCCTTCACCGTGATACGGTCGCCGGGCCGGAAGATCAGGAGCCGCGGCCCCTCATAGCGCTCGTTCGCGATCTCGACCTCGCCCTCCACCACGTAAATCGCGCGCTCCTCATGATCGGGATCGAGCGGTACGCTCGCGCCCGCGACCGCCGTGACCTCGGTGTAGAACCAGGGCGACACCATCGTGACAGGCGAGGCGATGCCGAAGGACGAGCCTGCGATCACCCGCGCGGTAAAATCGCGTTCGGAGATCATCGGCAAATCGCCCGCGCCGTAGTGCTGGAATGACGGCGCGATCTCTTCGGATCCCGCCGGCAGCGCGATCCAGCTCTGCAAGCCGAGCATCTTCTGGCCCGAGGCGCGCTGTGCATCCGGCGTGCGCTCGGAATGGGCGATGCCGCGCCCGGCCGTCATCAAATTCATCGCGCCGGGTGCGATCTCCTGGACATTGCCCTCGCTGTCGCGATGCATGATCGCGCCATCGAACAGATAGGTCACGGTGGCGAGCCCGATATGCGGATGCGGCCGCACGTCCATGCCCTTGCCGGAGACGAACTGCACCGGTCCGAAATGGTCGAAGAAGATGAACGGCCCGACCATCTGCCGCTTGCCATGCGGCAACGCGCGCCGCACCGCGAATCCGTCGCCGAGATCACGCGTGCGCGGCACGATGACGAGATCGAGCGCGTCGCAGGACATGGGATCGCCGAGCACGGGATCGTTCGAGGGTTGCCAGCTCATGGGGGACTCCTTTTTGACTTTCTTGGGCGCGATCGTAGCAGGATTTCGCAGCGCCGTCGCGACAAAGCCCGGGGCAGACGTCACGGGTGCGACAGCGCAGCACTCCGCAGGCATGCTCGGCGATGCCAGGCTGTAGGGTGGGCAAAGGCGGGTCAGCGCCGTGCCCACCATCCTTCTCCGGTCGAGAAGATCGGTGGGCACGCTTCGCTTTGCCCACCCTACGATCTGGAAAGCCGGGCGATGACAGTGAATGAGGATGGTCCTTGAAAAAGCCGGCACAACAAACGATGTTCGGCTGCTTCTAACTGCGGCCAATTGCATCATCCGATGACCCTTGCCACAACCGAGCTTGCCTTTCGCGCCGCCAGCGTCGCGCTGCTGCTGGTGCTGGCGGCATCATTGGTCGCCGATTTCCGCAACGTTCTGGCGGGGCGGCTTGGTGCGGCGCTCGCACTGGGCCTGGCCGCGCATGCGGTGAGCTACTCGGTGGATGTCACGTCGCGGGTCCCGGCGTCGCACGCGCCGTTGATCGCGCTGTCGACCGGCAACATCGTGGTGTTCTGGCTGTTCACGCGTGCGCTGTTCGACGACGAGTTTCACCTCCGCTGGTGGCACGGATGGGTCTGGGCGCTTGTGACGGCGTTCAGCTTCGCAGGCTGTGTCTGGATTGCGCCAAGCGGCCACGTGCGCTTCTCGGTGACGATGGTCAACCTGATCGTCCTCGGTTTCATCGCGCTTGCGATCGGGCAGACGATCGCCTCGTGGCCTGCCGACCTGGTCGAGCGCCGCCGTCGCGTTCGCGTCTTCATCGTCGGTGCCGGCGCGCTCTACGGCGGGGTGAATGCGCTGCTTCAGATCTCCGTCGCGGGGTCCCGCGTCGGCGAGGCCGCCGATGCGATCAATGCCGGCGTGCTCGCCTGCATCGTCGCGGCCATCGCCTACGCCATGATGCGCGTCGATGCCAGCGATCTGTTTCCGCTCGAAGCGAAGGCCGCACCGGCGGTCGTTTTCTCTCCGCAAGCCACCGAGGACGCCGCCGATCGAAAGCTCATCGACGCCCTGATGCGACTGATGGCGGAAGAGCGGATCTATCGACAGGAGAACATCACCATCGGCGCGCTGGCGGGCCGGCTGAAGATTCCCGAATACCGCCTGCGCCGGCTGATCAACCAGCGCCTCGGCTACCGCAACTTCAATGTGTTCCTGAACAATCACCGGATCGAGGAGGCCAAGGCCGCGCTCGCCGATCCCGCCCAGGCCGAGGTGCCCGTCATCACCATCGCCATGGACGCTGGCTTCCAGTCTCTGGGGCCGTTCAACCGCGCCTTCAAGGCGGTCACGGGCGTGACGCCGACGGAGTACCGACGGCTGAAGGTGAACGCGGCGTGAGCCCCCTTAACCTCTCCTCGTGAGAACGGGGTGAGGGAGCGCACCGCCGCCGCGGTGACGCACTGCCCGCTAAGGATTTGGAGTTGCAGTGTAATTCCAGAATCGACCAAGTCCCCTCCGACTTTAACCAGCCGATTTTTCAAATCCGGCGAGCATTGACCGTCGGCATTACGCTTCCTCCCCGGCACGTCCCTCAGCCGGAGAAAGCACGTGCCCCACCGTCGCAAGATCACCGTTCTCACCGTCACCATCTGTGCCGGCCTCGCGCTCGGCGCGGCGCGCGCCCGCGACGTGCCCAAGATAGCGACCGGCTTCGTCGCCGACATCCTGTGCTCGGAGACCTTTGTCTCCGGCCTCGATCCCCGGCGCACTTTCACGGAAACCACCGATGCCATGCCCGGCACCGGGCTGATCACCTGGGCGATGGACTACCGGGTCGACCGGGTCCGCAAGGACGTCACGGTGACGTTGTTCGGGATCGGCCGCAGCCACGCCATTTATCGCGAGGGGCTCGGCTGTACGCTCGACAATGGCGCGCCGCTCGCCGATGTAAAGGTGCCTGTGGAGGACGGGCAGCCGGCGCTGCTGCCGCAGATCGCGGGCCCTGCGATCGTGGCGCCGCAGAGCGAGGAGCTTGCTGCCGCACTCGACCGCGCCTTCGCCGAGCCGGCTCAGCCGCCTTATCGGCGCACCCGTGCTGTCGTTGTCATGAAGTCTGGCCGCGTCATCGCCGAGCGCTATGCCGACGGCGTCGGACCGGAGACGCCGCTGCTCGGCTTCTCCATGACGAAATCGATGATTTCGGCGCTAACAGGCGTGCTGGTGCGCCAGGGCAAGCTGAAGCTCGACGGGCCCGCGCCGGTCGCTGCCTGGAAACATCCTGACGATCCGCGCCACGCCATCACGATCGATCAGCTTCTGCGCCACACCGCCGGCCTTGCACTTGGCAGTTCGCTTGAGGCTTCGCTCGGCTCCGCCTTCGAGCCGGTCAACCGGATGAAGTTCGTTGAATCGGACAAGGCTGCCTATGCCGAGAGCATCCGGCTCGAGACTGGGCCGGGTGCGGCGTGGAACTATCACGACGGCAACACGCTCATCCTCTCGCATCTGATCCGCGATGCTGCCGGCGGAAATTCCGCAGATGCGCTTGCCTTCGCGCGCCGCGAATTGTTCGCCCCGCTCGGCATGCGCCATGTCACGCTCCAGCTCGACGGTGCCGGCACGATCGAGGGCTCGAGTGAAATGGTGGCATCGGCGCGCGACTGGGCGCGCTTCTGCCAGCTCTATCTCAATGACGGCGTCGCCGGCGGCAAACGCATCCTGCCCGAGGGTTGGGTGAACTACACGGCCTCGCCGACACCGAACGCGTGGGTCGGCATAGGCGCCGGCTTCTGGACCAACCAGGGCGACAGCTTTGGTGCAAAATTTCGCGTAGGGCACGGCTGGCCACGCGACGCGTTCTTCGCCAAAGGCACGATCGGGCAATACACCATCGTGATTCCGTCCGAGAAGCTGGTGATCGTGCGGATGGGACGCTCGCCGAACGGACCGCCGCAAGCGGACGGCGTGTTCGATCTGGTGCGCGACGTGGTGGCCGCGACGCGCGAGAAGGGAAAAATGGCGGGGGCGAATTGAGAGCGAAGTGCCGCGCCTTCTTCCTTCTCCCCTTGTGGGAGAAGGTGGCGCGAAGCGCCGGATGAGGGGTATGTCTCCGCAAACTCATCTGCTGAAGCGTTTGCGGAGACATACCCCTCACCCGGCTGCGCTTCGCGCATCCACCCTCTCCCACAAGGGGCGAGGGTGCACCGTCTGCGCGGAGAGACTTGATTACCTCCCCAGCTCCGTCGCCTGCGCCACGCGATCGAACCGCTCCAGCGTCATGATCGCATCGGCAAATTTCTCCGCCCGCGCGTTCAGCACCGGGCGCGCCAAGGTCAGAAACTTCTGCTGCATCGCCTGCGCGTCGGGGAAGGAGCTCGGCTCACCCGAGGGATCGGCATAGAGCCGCTCATGCACACCGTCGTCAGTCGTGATACTCACGCGCGCCCCAAACGGATGCGTGCGGCCGATCTCGAGCCGATCGTCCTGCACCACGTCGAACTTGTCGGCGAGCGCGT
Source organism: Bradyrhizobium sp. 141 (assembly GCF_023074055.1). Lineage (GTDB taxonomy): Bacteria > Pseudomonadota > Alphaproteobacteria > Rhizobiales > Xanthobacteraceae > Bradyrhizobium. The sequence continues at coordinate 110,243 of NZ_JADPKR010000025.1, read as the reverse complement.
CGATCGCGGCGTCGCCAAGGCGGCTGTAATCGTCCCAGCCGAATGAACCCTGGTCGAGCGCGAGCGCGCCGGTGAAGAACATCGAGAACTGTCCGCCGACGATCGAGGTCGGATGCCGTTTGGTGGCGGCATCGCCGGTCAGCGTGATGCCGTTGCGGTGCAGCCCGATCTCGACGCGCTTGACCTGGTCGGGCGTCAGATTGTGCTCGCGCCGCATCGCGATCAGCGCATCGATGGCGGCGTGGGTGTAGCGGCAGCTCGGATACGGCTTTACGCCGATCTTCATGGTCTCGTAGGTCTTGCCGAGCTCGGCGACCGCCTTGTCCGGATGCGCATTGTCGGTGTAGCCGGCGAGCAGGCCGTGCTTGCCCTCGACCGATTCCGCAGCGCCGACGAAATCGTTGCGCGCCAGCGTCGCGGCGATCACCCCGTTCATCGCGGCGGCGCCGACCTGGTAACGCTTGTTCCAGGCGCCGTTGACCAGAAATTGCAGCGAGCCTGCGGCCTGGCTGCCGGAGACGCCGAAGGCGGCGATGAGTTGTTGCTCGGAGAGGCCGAACAGCTTTCCGGCCGCTGCAGCCGCACCATAGGTGCCGGCGGTCGCGGTCGGGTGGAAGCCGCGCGCATAATGCGAGGTCGGATCGAGCGCATTGCCGAGACGGCAGCAGACCTCATAGCCCGCCACGATCGCGGTCAAGACGTCGCGTCCGGAGGCGCCGACCATCTCGCCGACGGCGAAGGCGGCGGAAACCACCGGCGCACTCGGATGCAGCGAGGAATCGGCGTGGGTATCGTCGAAATCGAGGGAATGGCCGAGCGCGCCATTGAGCAGCGCGGCGACTGCCGGCGTCCAGGTCTTGCTGTCGCCGAACACGGTGGATTCGCCCTTGGTGTCGAGTGCCAGCGCTTCCAGCATTTTCAGCATCGACGGGGTCGATTCCGCCTCGCGCCGCGCCCGGATGGCACTGCCGAGGAAGTCCAGCGTCAGCACTTTTGCGCGATCCAGCACCTCTGCCGGAATATCCTGGTATTTCAGGTTAAAGACATAGGCGGCGAGCGTTGCGGTTTCGTGAGCCATCGTGTTTCCTCGTTTTGGCGCGCAAGTTAGGCGGGCTGATTTGGCCTTTCAAGCGGCCTTGCGGCCGCGGGCATCAGCCATGCTTTTGCCTGGCGTAAGAGGATCGGGATTTTCCGTATGACGCGCGTAAGGCAGCTGTTCGACCGGATCAGGTCGCGGCGGACGCAACTGGGGCTCGCGATCCGGGTCACGGTCGCCGCGACCGCGGCCTATGCGATCGCCACCGCGCTGCATCTGCTGTTGCCGCTCTGGGCGGTCCTGACCTCGCTGATCGTGACCCAGATGAGCGTCGGCCGCTCGCTGAAGGCGACGCGCGACTACATGCTAGGCACCATCGGCGGCGCGATCTATGGCGGTGCCATCGCGATCCTGATCCCTTATTCCAGCGAAGCCGGGCTGCTTGGATTGCTGGTGCTGTCAGTCGCCCCGCTCGCCTTCATCGCCGCGATCAATCCGAGCCTGAGCGCGGCCACCGTGACCGCCGTGATCGTGCTGCTGGTTCCGACCATGCATCATTCCGATCCCATGACCTCGGCGATCGACCGCGTCAGCGAGGTCGCGGTCGGTGCCATCACCGGGCTGCTGGTTTCGTTCCTAGTGCTGCCCTCGCGCGCGGTGCGGCAGATCCGCGCCAGCGCAGCCACGCTGCTCGAGCTGATCGCTGATGCCTTCACCGAGCTGCTCGCGGGCCTCACCCGCGGCCGCGACAATGACGCGCTGCACCGGATTCAGGACGGCATCGGCACCGCGATGGTTGGTCTCAATGCGATCGGCACCGAGGCCGAGCGCGAGCGCGCCGCGCGGCTCTCGAGCGGCCCGGACACCGGTCCGCTGCTGCGAACCGTGCTGCGGTTGCGCCATGATGTCGTGATGATCGGCCGCGCCACTGTGGTGCCGCTGCCGATCGAGGTGCAGACGCGGCTCGCGTCTCCCTTGACGGAAGTGTCGACCGCGATCGCGCGCTTCCTGCGTTCGGCAGCTAGCGCCTTGCGCGAAGGCGCCGGCGCGCCGCCGATCCATCCCGTCCATGTCGCGCTTCAGCACTATGCCGAAGCGGTCGCCGCCGTGCGTCAGGACGGCCTGATCCGCGGTCATGCCGGCGACACCGCCGAGCGTTTCTTCGCGCTCGGCTTCTCGCTGGAGCAGATGCACCAGAATCTCTGCGATCTCGATCGCGTCGTCGGCGAATGGTCGGAGGCTGCGGCGGGCAAACCGGCGCGGGCCGCTGAATGAGCTAGCGCGCGGGCCCTATGATCCGTCCCATCATGCTGCGGACCACCAGCTTGTGGAAGGGCGTGATGAGGGTGAGATAGGTCCGGCCGAGGAGATTATGCGTCCGCACCAGCGTGGTCGAGGTCACCCGACGGCTCGCCGCAGCGCCCGCCACGTCGACGACGATGCGGAAATCCAGATGAGAATCGTCGAAGCCGGCGACCAGCCGCTCGGGCGTTTCGCTCAACACCGGAAACAGGCCGATCAATCCGCCCGGCGCCGGCGCGCCTTCACCCGATGTCTTCAGCCCGAACGGCGTCACCAGAATGTTGCGCAGGCTCAGCAGCGTATCGATCCAGCGCGGCCCGTGCAGCACCATCCGGGTGCAGGCCTCGCGGGCATTCACTTGTGCTGCGCCGATCTCGACGCGAAACGCGTCGGCGAACTGCGCGCCTGATAGCAGCGTGCTGGCATCGACCTCGGGTGCGACTTCGCGGACGGTCTCGTTCATCCCGCCAATCTGCGCGTCAGCATCCGGAAGCGCAAGATCAGCAGCCCGGCATAGACGAACGTCCCGACCGAAAACCCGACCCAGACGCCGACCGCGCCGAGGCCGGCGTTGAAGGCCAGCACCCAGGCGATCGGAAAGGCGATGCCCCAATAGCCGATCGCAGCGAACAGCAGCGTCATCCTGGTGTCGTTGATGCCGCGCAGCGCGCCGCCCATGATGGTCTGGAGGCCGTCGGCGATGAAGAAGGTGGCGCCGACCAGCAGCAGCGTCGCAGTCAGCTCGACGGTGGCCGCGCTCTCGGCGCCGCTGCCGAAGAACAGCCGGCCCAGCTGGTAGCGGCCGAGGATGATGGCGATCGTCAGGGCGGAGACCAATCCGACGCCGAGCACGGCTGCGGCCAACCCGGCGCGCCTTACCGCCGCCGGATCGCCGCGGCCGAAGGCGTGGCCGACCCGCACCGTTGCCGCCATGCCGATGCCGAGCGGCACCATGAACAGCACGGCGGTGATCTGCAGCGCGATCTGATGCGCGGCAATCGCGGCGGTCGAGATCAATCCCATCAGCAGCGCCGCCGAGGAGAACAGGCCATACTCAAGCAGCAGCGAAAACGAGATCGGCGCGCCGATCGCGATCAGCTGGCGCATCAGAGGCCAGTCGATCCGCCAGAGGCGGGCGAGCGGGCGGTAGTCCGAAAACGGCTTGCGCAGCCCCGCGATGGCGAGCACCGCGACGAACGTGCCGAGGTTGACCATCGTGGTCGCAAGTCCCGCGCCGAACAGGCCGAGCTCCGGCAGGCCGAACAGGCCGTGGATCAGGGCATAGACCAGCGCGGCATTGACCGGGATCGCCGCCAGCGTGATCCACAGCGGCGGCTGCGGCCGGTTCACCGCGCTCATCATGCTGCGCACCGCGATGAAGCCGAGTGCCGGTGCGATGCCCCAGGCGAGGCCGTTCAGATAGCGTTGGGCGAGACCGGCTGGTTGCGGCGCCTGTCCGAGCGCGAGCAGGATCTGTTCGCCATAGAGCGGCGAGGCCATCATCGGCAGCGAGATCAGCAGCGCGACCCACAGCCCGACGCGCAAGGAGCGGCGGATCAGCCTGACATCGCCGGCGCCGAAGGCCTGCGCGGCCAGCGGCGACACCGCGGCCATCAGCCCGAGCCCGAAGGTGAAGCTGACGAAATAGACCGTATGCGCCAGCGCCGCCGCGGCCACCGCATCCTCACCGAGCCGACCGATCAACGCGAGATCGGTCGTGATCATCGCGATCTGCCCGAGCTGCGTCAGCATCAACGGCACGGCCAGCCGCAGCGTCTCGACGAATTCTTGCGCGAGATGGTTTGGCGGCATGCCGGCTTGCGGCTGCGAATGATGTTGCACGGTGTCGAGCATGGCGGGTGAATAGCACAGCCGAGCGACGAAAACATGGCCTCGAGAGTAGGACGGCGAGGGGATCTATCCGCTAGCTCGGTACCGTAGGGTGGGCAAAGGCGCACTTGCGCCCTGCCCACCATCATCAAGGATTTCGAGAGACGTGGTGGGCACGCTTCGCTTTGCCCACCCTACGATACTGTGCGCTTCGCGCTACTTTCTCCCTCAAGAGAAGAAAGTGCCTCAGCCCTTCCGCTCCGGCACGCGCTTGATCTTCGCGCCCAGTGCGTTGAGCCGCTCCTCGATGCGCTCGTAGCCGCGCTCGATCTGGTCGGCGTTGTTGATGGTGGAGGTGCCTTGGGCGCACACGGCCGCCAGCAGCATGGCCATGCCGGCGCGGATGTCGGGCGAGGTCATGGTCGCGCCGTGCAGGCGGCTGGGTCCTGCGATGATCGCGCGATGCGGGTCGCACAGCACGATGCGCGCGCCCATCGCGATCAGCTTGTCGACGAAGAACATCCGCGATTCGAACATCTTCTCGAACATCAGGATCACGCCCTCGCATTGCGTGGCGGTGACGATCGCGATCGACATCAGGTCGGCCGGGAAGGCCGGCCAGGGCTGATCTTCCAGCTTCGGCACGTGGCCGCCGAAATCGTCCTGGATCTTCAGCGTCTGGTTCGACGGCACGATCAGGTCGTCGCCCTCGACGCGGCAGACGATGCCGAGCCGCTCGAACCCCATGCGGACCGAGCGCAGGTGCTCGACGCCGGCGCGCGTGATGCGCAGCGGCGAGCGCGTCACGGCGGCGAGCCCGATCAGCGAGCCGACCTCGATGTGGTCGGGCTGGATCCGATAGGTCGCAGCGCCCAGCGTTGCCGGCCCATGCACGATCATGGTGTTGGTGCCGATGCCCTCGATCTTCGCGCCGAGCGCGACCAGGAAGTTGGCGAGATCCTGCACATGCGGCTCGGAGGCCGCGTTGCGCAAATGGGTGACGCCGTCGGCGGCGACCGCCGCCACCAGCGCATTCTCGGTCGCGGTGACGCTCGGCTCGTCCAGGAACACGTCGGCGCCGGCAAGCTTGGGCGCGCGGAATTCGAGCCGGTCGGTCGCGGTGACTTTCGCGCCGAGCTGTTCCAAAGCCAGCACATGCGTATCCAGCCTGCGGCGGCCGATGACGTCGCCGCCGGGCGGCGGCAGCATCACTTCGCCGCAGCGCGCGAGCAGGGGGCCCGCGAGCAGGATCGAGGCGCGGATGCGCACGCACAACTCGGGATCGAGGTCGGCGGCTCGGATGCTCTTGGCGTGGATGTGCAGCGTATTGCGCGCGGTCCATTCCGCCGACGCGCCGACCGAGCGGATCAGCTCGACCAGCGTCTCGGTGTCGCGGATCCGCGGCACGTTCTCCAGCGTCACCGGATGCTCGGTGAGCAGCGCGGCTGCGATGATCGGCAGCGCCGAATTCTTGTTGCCGGATGGCTCGATCGAGCCCGAGAGCCGGTGACCGCCCTCGACGATGTATTGGATGGGCGCCACTTGGTTCTCGCTGTCCTGTTGGGTGGGCTGTTTCGGAGCGGAAACTACAGAGAATTGAGCGCGGGAGCAATTGTGCTGGCCGTGCCCGCCCATCGATCTGGAGCTTGTGGCAGGCGGCAGCTCTTAGAATAACCCGATGATGTTCCCCACCACATAGAGGATCGCGATCAGGATCAGCGCACCGATCATGACGAAGGAGATTTCGATCGCGATGGCGCCGGTGCCGAGCGCGGCGGCGACGGCGGCGAGGAGCCGTTCTTCCCTGAAGATCAGCGAGAGGACCGAGAGCAGGATGGCGAGCAGGCCGAGCGAGATCGCGGTGACCGACGCGGTTTCGCTCCAGCTTCGCCCCGTGGATTTCTCGACCTTCGGGGCCTGATACTCCACGCCCTTCACCTTCGCGATGACGCGGTCCTTGATGCGATGCCCGGTGTCGACGATCACCTTATCCGCCGGCGGCGGGGGAAACACGATCGGCACGACCCAACGCGGCAGCACCGCCGCCATCAGCGCCAGCACACCGACAATGCTGCCGATGATGCCGAGGCGGCGGGATGGCACGGCGGAACTGGTCGTTGCGGAGGCGGTCATGGCGTGAGGTTTCCCGGCCGGAAATCGGCCTTGCGGGATCATGCCGTTTCGTCGCGACGGCGGGAGGCGAGGTTCAGGGATTCCGGGATTGGCCTAGCCGTCATGCCCGGGCTTGTCCCGGGCATCCACGGTCTTCGTTCCGCGGAGCAAGGCGTGGATGGCCGGGTCAAGCCCCGCCATGACGCTGTTGAAGCAGGAAGCGCTAGATATCGATCGTCGCGCTCAACGAGTGTTCCTGGATGAAGTCGCGGCGCGGCTCGACCACGTCGCCCATCAGCTTGGTGAAGATATCGTCGGCCTCGTCGACCTCCTTGACCTTCACCTGCAGCAGCGAGCGCACGTCGGTATCCAGCGTCGTCTCCCAGAGCTGCTCCGGGTTCATCTCGCCGAGACCTTTGTAGCGCTGCAGCGAGATGCCCTTGCGGCCGGCTTCGGTCACCGCCTCGAACAGGTCGACCGGGCCATGGACCATGTGCTCGGTATCCTTCCGCCGCAGCTTGCCGGAGCGGGCATAGATGTCCTGGAGTTTCGTCGTGTACTCGTCGAGCTTCCGGGCTTCGGCCGATCCGAGGAAGGCGTCGTCGATAACAGCGGTTTCCTTGACGCCGCGCACGGTGCGCTCGAACTGGAAGCCCTGGCCTTCCACGAATTGTCCGATCCAGCCGCGTTCGACTTCCTCGGCCTGGTTGTCCAGCCGGCTCGCGATGTATTGTGCGGCGGCAGCGGCGTTCTCGGGATTGCCGTAGATCGATTTGTTCAACACGCCGGTGATGGCGGCCTGCTCGATGACCTTGCGGTTGTAGCGGCTGTGCAGATTGCGCAAAATGCTGCGAACCACGCGCGCGTCGTCCACCAGCGAGCGCAGGTCGCGGCCGGTGCGGTCGCCGCCGGTGCCGGGAATGAAGACGCAGTCGTCGAGGCCGGCGTCGATCAGATAGTCTTCCAGCGCCCGCTCGTCCTTCAGATACTGCTCGGACTTGCCGCGTGAGACCTTATAGAGCGGCGGCTGGGCGATATAGAGATAGCCGCCGTCGATGATGTCGCGCATCTGGCGGTAGAAGAAAGTGAGCAGCAGGGTGCGGATGTGGGCGCCGTCGACGTCGGCGTCCGTCATCACGATGATCTTGTGATAGCGTAGCTTCTCGATCGAGAACTCGTCGCTGATGCCGGTGCCGAGCGCGGTGATCAGCGTGCCGATCTGCTCGCTTCCCAGCATCTTGTCGGGACGCACGCGTTCGACGTTCAAGATCTTGCCGCGGAGCGGCAAGACGGCCTGGAATTCGCGGTTGCGGCCCTGCTTGGCGCTGCCGCCTGCCGAGTCGCCCTCGACGATGAAGAGCTCGGACTTGGCCGGATCCTTCTCCTGGCAGTCGGCGAGCTTGCCCGGCAGCGAGGAGACCGAGAGCGGGCTCTTGCGCGTCAGCTCGCGGGCTTTGCGCGCGGCTTCGCGGGCGGCTGCGGCCTGGATCACCTTGCCGACGATCATCTTGGCTTCGCTCGGATGCTCCTCGAACCAGGCCTGGAGCGCCTCGTTGAGGACGTTCTCGACCACGGGGCGCACTTCCGAGGACACCAGCTTGTCCTTGGTCTGCGACGAGAATTTCGGATCCGGCACCTTCACCGACAGCACGGCGGTGAGACCTTCGCGGCAGTCGTCGCCGGTCAGCGCGATCTTTTCCTTTTTCGCGTTGGCCTCGGCATAGCCGTTGACCTGGCGCGTCAGCGCGCCACGGAAACCGGCCAGATGGGTGCCGCCGTCACGCTGCGGGATGTTGTTGGTGAAGCACAGCACGTTCTCGTGGTAGCTGTCGTTCCACCACAGCGCGGCTTCGACGCCGATGCCGTTGGCTTCCGCGCGCACCATGATCGGCGCCGGCACGATCGCCTTCTTGTTGCGGTCGAGATATTTGACGAATTCCTCGACGCCGCCGGAATAGTGCATCTCCTCGCGCTTCTCGACCGCGTGACGCATGTCGGAGAGGGCGATGTTGACGCCGGAATTGAGGAAGGCGAGCTCGCGCAGCCGGTGCTCGAGCGTTGCGAAGTCGTATTCGATGTTCTTGAAGGTCTCGGGGGAAGCGTGGAACGTCACCTCGGTGCCGCGCTTGCCCGGCGCATCGCCGACGACCTTGAGCGGTGCAACGGCATCGCCATGGGCGAACTCGATGGTATGCTCCTTGTTGTCGCGCCAGATGCGCAGCACGAGCTTGCTCGACAGCGCGTTGACGACGGAGACGCCGACGCCGTGCAGGCCGCCGGAGACCTTGTAGGAATTCTGGTCGAACTTTCCACCGGCATGGAGCTGGGTCATGATGACCTCGGCTGCCGAGATGCCTTCGCCCTTGTGGATGTCGACGGGGATGCCGCGGCCGTCGTCGCGCACGGTGACGGAATTGTCGGCGTTGAGCACGACATCGACGCGCGTGGCGTGGCCCGCGAGCGCTTCGTCGATCGCGTTGTCGACGACCTCATACACCATGTGGTGCAGGCCGGAGCCGTCGTCGGTATCGCCGATATACATGCCCGGGCGCTTGCGGACGGCATCGAGACCCTTGAGCACGCGGATCGATTCCGCGCCGTATTCGCTCGCGGTGGAGGGCTCGTTTTCGGCAGCGGGCTGCCGAGCAGGTTCTGTCATGAGAGGCCTTCGAAATGTCGCCCGAATCAGCGGCGCAAAAGGCGCTGATCTGCAGGCTATTTGTGCCATGAAAGAGGGTTTGCGCCTAGCGCAAAGTATCTTCCGGCAACCCTTTGAGCAGATAGGGTTTTTAGGCGAGTTTTCAAGGCTTTTGAAAGCCGATTCCGAGGCTTGCGAAAAGCCCGATTCGGGGGCTCGGTTCGGGGCTCAAAAGGCGTGTTTTTGCGGGATCGGGAAGGGTGGTTCCGGGCTATCTTGGTGCGGCCTAATCAGATGCCGTCATGCCCGGGCTTGTCCCGGGCATCCACGTCCTTTGGCGCCGTGGGGAAGACGTGGATGGCCGGGACAAGCCCGGCCACGACGATGCGGAAAAGCTGGGAGCGTAGCGCTAGTACATCTGAAGCGGCAGCACGTCCCCGCTCGGCCCCACCAACAGGCCCCAGGCCTCGCCGGCGGCAACGGTGAGGGCCTCGGTGCGGGCGGGCTGCCCGGGCAGGCGCAGCGCGTACTGGTACTTGCCCGGCGGCAGATCGAGCATCGGGCCCTTCGGTGATCGCGGGCCGCCGGCGCCGGCCGCGATCTTCACCGTCTGCTTGTTGATCGTCAGCGAGGCCTCGTTCGGTCCCATATTTCCGAGCATAAGCCTCGCTTGTCCCGCCTTCGGCATGATGTCGGCCTTGGCCGCAGCATCGGAATTCTTCTGCGCCAGATTGACCGTGGTCTCCCCCTTGGCCCGGTCGAGCTTGAGCACGGCGGGTCCCTGCGGCGAGGTGAAGTCGATCTGCGCGTGGTCTGCGGACACGGTCGCGCCGTCGGTCTTTTCCTGCCAGCCGAGCTTGGACAGCTCCGCACGGTAGAAGGCGAGGACATCCTGGAGCGGCGCCGCGATGCTGGCTGTCAGCTCGCGGCGGAGCGGCGCCTCGCCGCCGGGGATCTTCGTGGTGGCAAGCGATTTCGACGAACGCTGCGTCGGCACGGGCAGTTGGGAGTCAGGATCTGGCTTGAGCGGCTCGGAGGATTTGGCCTGTACTTCCACTTCTGCAGTGGCCGCAGGCTTGGCCGCTTCCGTCACCAGGCCCGATCCGTCGGCCCGGACATTCACCTTCGGACCCATCTGCATCACGGTCATCGAGATCGACTTGCCGCCCTTGGAGAACGCCATCACCGCCATGTTGGGCTGGTTGATGACGGAGGGCTGCTCCTTCCACCCCGAGCTCTTCAGCGCCGTGCGATAGAAGCTGCTGAGCGCCTTCACGCTCGACGCCGAGGTGAATTCCAGCCGGCCGCCGCCGCCTTCGAACGTCACGCCTTCGGCATTCTCGGGCAGCGGCACCGGCGTCTTGCTGTCGGCGAGCTCATTGAGTGGCGTGTCCGACAGGGAGACGGCCTGCGTTTTGCGCCTGGCCTCATCGGCAGCGATGAGCTTCTGAGCCGCACCCAAGGCATCGCCGAGGAACCTCTCGTCGGCCTCCTTCTTCGCCTTGGCGCGGGCGGCCAGCGCTGATTCCTTCACCTGCGCGGTCAGGCTGACCATGGTGAAATCATATTTGCGGCCGAGCCGCAGCACGCCGGTCTCCTCGGCGTTCGAGATCTTGAGCGCGACCTCGTCGCCGGGGGCGAGCGGCGCGCTACCATCCTCCTGCCAGCCGCGCGCGGCGAGCTCGCGATGATAGAAGGCGAGCACGGCGGGCAGCTCGGCCATCGCGGCGGCGCTGATCTCGCGCTTGTTGGAGCTGGCGCTGCCAAGGCCTCGCGCAGATTTGGTCGGCTTGGGCCGCGGCAGGCCGGCCATGTCGTCGTCGGCCTCGAGTTCTTGGGGCAGTGCGAACGGCGCCACCCTGATCTCGACATTGGTGCGGCCGTCGTCGCGGCGCGTCAGGGTCAGCATCACCGGTTTCTGCTTGTAGAACTGCGTCGTGTCGCCGTCGGGATGATCGTAGAAGACGCGCACGCCGTTCGGGACGATCTCGCTGAGATCAGCATTCGGCCAGCGCGCCGCCGTCTCGGGCGTGAGCTTGCGCCATCCCATCGCCGCCATGTCCTTCGCAAAGAACTCCGAGGTCGCATCGAGCGCGCTGGGCGCGATGCAGCCGAGATAGGGTCTTGTGCCGTCGAATACGAGGTCGCTCGCGCCGTCGGGGAACGGCACGTTCGAATAGATCCGGTCGGTCGTGTAATAGAACACGGACTGGTCCGGCCGGCCGAGCGCCTGCGTGAAGTGAACCGAAAGTCCCTGCCGCCCCTTCTTGAATTTCAGCGCGGCGCTCTTCTCTTCCAGCGGCAGAACATAGGGCACCCAGCCCTCGGCGCTCAGCAGTTTGCGCACCGCCGGCGATGTCGCGGCTTGGGGCGTCGGCATGCGATATTCGACGCGGTAGGGATCGGGACGCGAGGTGTCCTCCACCGCGCCCTCGAGCCGCGGCAGCGCGTGGACGTCGACGATGCCTTCGTCTGCGGCGCCCGCCGGACGCGAGGTGCTCGCCATCGCGATAATGCCGCAGGCAAGCAGCAGCCATCTTGCCGGGACTTGCGCCCCGCGCCGGATCATCGGCATCGTCAAAACTCCTGGATGTCGCGCGGGTCGTCCTGCCCTCGCGCATTGGCAGGCAGTACAGCTGCAGCGGTGGCCAGGCGTCGCCATCGCGCCCGACCGTGAGCTCCCAGGTATCGCCGGCTGCGACACTGAGGATGTTCGTCGTGGCCGGATAGCCCGGCACGCCCAGCCTGTAGGGATATTTGCCGGGCACGAGGTCAAGCGCGACCGCGTTCGCGCCGGCCCGGCGCGGGATGGTTTGCTCGTTGATCTCAAGCACGGCTTCCTTTTCGCCGATGTTGCTGAACACCAGCTTCGCCTGGCCGGGCTCGGGCAGGACGTTCGCTTTGGTCGCCGTCTCCGCGTTCTTCTGCACGAGATGGACCGATGTGCCGGAATCCTTGCGGTCGAGCTTCAACGCGGCCGGTCCCAGCGGCGAGACGAAGGCGAGCTGGACGTGGTCGGCGCTGACCACAGCGTCATGCTGTTCCTGCCAGCCGAGCTTTCGAAGCTCGGTGCGGTAGAAGGCGAGGACGTCGCCGAGCCCTGCGGGTACGGTGGCTTCCAGCCTGACGCGGAGCGGCGCTTCGACGCCCCGCATCAGCGTGGTGTGAATTCCTCTATAGCTGTAACGGGTCGGTGCGGGCAGCTTGGCATCGGAATCCAGCGTGAGCGTCGTCGGAAACAGATGCGGCAGCGAGGCGCCGGCGCTGGCCGCGAGCAGGCACATCGCAAGTAGGACGAAGCCGTACGCAAACACCCGCCATCGTGCCGGGGCTCGCGCCCCATGCCTCACCGTCGTCATGCTCATGCTCCAAGGATATCGCGCGTGTCCGAGTTCGGCGCGATGGCCGCTGCCAGCGGCCTCAAGCAGCTAGTCGCTGATGAAACCGAGCGGGTTCAACCCGTCGGCCTACCTTCGGGCCGAGACCTGTCCGCTCTCGACGTCGAAGACTTCGCCTCCGGCGCCGATCTCGGCGAACGCGGCAGGGTCCGCGCCGGTCAGCCACACCTGCGCGCCGAGCTTCTTCAGCTCGTCGAACAGCGCGGCGCGCCTGCTAGGATCGAGATGGGCGACGACCTCGTCGAGCAGCAGCAGCGGCACGATGCCGGTCATTTCCGCCACCAGCGTCGCATGCGCCAGCACGAGGCCGATCAGCAGCGCCTTCTGCTCGCCGGTGGAGGCGTCGCGCGCCGGCATGCTCTTGGGCGCATAGATCACCTGGAGATCGGTCAGATGCGGTCCGTCGGTGGTGCGGCCGGCGATGGCGTCGCGCGGACGGTTGTCGCGCAGGATCTGCCGGTAGCGGTCCTCGACCGACGTCGCAGTCTCCTGGAGCAGCGCGTTCTCCATCCAGCCGTCGAGCGCGATTTGCGCTGAGGGAAAGGCGGAGGCCTGCGCGCGCGCATTGAGCATGCCGGTGAGCCTCGCTGCGGTCTGGCCGCGCGTTGCCGCGACCGCGACCGCAAGCTCGGCGGTCTCGCGCTCGATCGCGTCACACCAATGGTCGTCGTAATTGCGGGTTTCGAGCAGGCGGTTGCGCGAGCGCAGAGAGCGTTCAAGCGCGGAGATGCGGCTGGAATGATCGCTGTCGATGGCGAGCACCAGGCGGTCGAAGAAGCGCCGCCGCTCGGACGCCGCGCCCATGAACAGCCCATCCATCGCCGGCGTCAGCCAGACCATGCGGATGTGATCGCCGAAGGATGCGGCCGATCCCACCGGCTCGCGGTCGATGCGGCAGCGCCGGCTCACCGCGCTGTCGGGCCGCGGCGCATCGATGCCGGTGCCGAGCGTCGCCAGTCCCAGCGCGCCCTCGACCTGCGCCGACACCGCCCAGGAGCCGTCGCCCTGGTTGTCGGCGACGTCTTCCAGCGTTGCCCGCCGCAAGCCACGTCCCGGCGACAGAAACGAGATCGCCTCGATGCAATTGGTCTTGCCCGCCCCATTGGGCCCAACCAGCGCCACCATGTCAGCCGCCGTCTCGAGCCCCGCCGCCCGATAATTGCGGAAATGCGTCAGCGTCAGGCGATGAATGCGGGAGGGGGTCATGTCACTCTGTCATTGCCGGGCTTGGCTTCCCCTCCCCCTTGTGGGGGAGGGTGGCGCCGCACGAAGTGAGGCGATGGGTGAGGGGTATCTTACCGCCCGGCAAGCTTTGCAAGGACGTCTTCCAACACAGAAGTGGGCTGTTGTAGCACCTCATTGTTCCAATAACGCGCAATGGCAAAGCCTTCAGCGGAGAGGGCTGCGTCACGAGCGACATCGCGTTGTGAATCTGCGTGCTGGCTGCCGTCGATCTCGATCACAAGGCGCTTCTCGAAGCAGACAAAATCGAGAATGTAGTTCTTGAACGGAACCTGTCGACGAAACTTGAATGTGGAGAGGCGACGGTCCCTCAGCAAGCGCCACATTGCGCCTTCCGCATCCGTCGGTTCGTGCCGCATATTCTTCGCGAATTGGCGGAGAGGTTTGGGGACCGGCCGATGGGACGGATCCTGCGGCACCAACCCCTCACCCGACTGAGTTTGTATCCGCCAGCGGAGCTGCCCTCTCCCACAAGGGGAGAGGGCGCAGCAACATGCATCGCGCTTTCGTTGATAGGAGAAGCCGCTGCCTCACCCTCACACCCGCATCGGCATCAGCACGTAGAGCGCGCTCTTGTCGTCGCGGTCTTGCACCAGGGTCGGCGAGCCGGGGTCGGCGAGCCTGAGGGTTGCCACGTCGCCTTCGATCTGGGCGGCGATGTCGAGCAAATAGCGGGAGTTGAAGCCGATATCGAGGGCGTCGGAGGCGTATTCGACCTCGAGCTCTTCGGTCGCGCTGCCGGAATCCGGATTGGTCACCGACAGCACCAGCTTGCCCGGCGCCAGCGACAGCTTGACCGCGCGGCCACGCTCGCTCGAAATCGTCGAGACGCGGTCGACCGCGTTCTCGAAATCCTTCTTGTCGACGACGAGCTCCTTGTCGTTGCCTTGCGGGATGACGCGGCCGTAGTCGGGGAAGGTGCCGTCGATCAGTTTCGAGGTCAGCACGACGTTACCGATCGTAAAGCGGATTTTGGCCTGCGACAGCTCGATCGTCATCTCGGCGTCGGTGTCCTCGATCAGACGCTGCACCTCGCCGACGGTCTTGCGCGGCACGATCACGCCGGGCATGCCCTCGGCGCCCTTGGGCTGTACCAGATCGAGCTGGGCGAGGCGGTGACCGTCGGTGGCGACGCCGCGCAGGGTAGCGGCCGCGGGCGTGCCGGCGGCGTGCAGATAGATGCCGTTGAGGTAGTAGCGCGTCTCCTCGGTGGAGATCGCGAACTGGGTGCGGTCGATCAGCCGCTTGACGTCCTTGGCAGCGAGCGAGAAGGAATGCGACATGTCGCCGGCGGCCAGATCCGGGAAATCATTCTCGGGCAGGGTCTGCAGCGTGAAGCGGGAGCGGCCGGCGCGGATCGCCAGCACCGCACGGTCGCCGTCGGCCTCCAGCACGATCTGCGAGCCATCCGGCAGCTTGCGCACGATGTCGTAGAACATGTGCGCCGGCACGGTGGTGGAGCCCGCGGTCGCGGTTTCCGCCGGCAGCGTCTCCGTCACCTCGAGGTCGAGGTCGGTCGCCTTCAGCGACAATTTGGCGTTCTCGGCGCGGACCAGCACGTTGCCGAGGATCGGAATCGTGTTGCGGCGCTCGACTACGCGGTGGACGTGGCCCAGCGACTTCAGGAGTTGCGCGCGTTCGACCGTAACCTTCATTGCACTACTCGCCCGATCCCCAAGGAAACACAACGTTGAGAAGGCCGGGCGGCGGGACGCGCACCACGGCACCGAAGACCCCGGAAAGCCGGATCATCCAGCCGATATGACCAAAGCCGTCAGGGTCGCGCAAGGTGGCGCGGAAAGTCATCGGTTTCAAGGGATTGCCGAGCAGTTCCCCACGATTTACCGCCCAAAACCAGGGTCGCCGCCCAGGCAAACGAAGACCGCCGCCCAGGCATGGCCGGGGCGGCGGCAGAATGGCAGAGCGCCTTAGGCGTTTATTCCTGAAGCTGGCGCTTCAGCGACTCCACTTCCTCCGACAGCGCGTTGTCCTTGGAGACCAGGGCCTCGATCTTGCGCACGGCGTGCAGCACCGTGGTGTGGTCGCGCCCGCCGAAGCGGCGGCCGATCTCCGGGAGCGAGCGCAGGGTCAGCGTCTTGGCGAGGTACATCGCCACCTGGCGCGGGCGGACCACGTTGGCGGTGCGGCGCGAGGAGAGGAGGTCGGAGCGGCTGACATTATACTGCCGCGCCACCACGCGCTGGATGTCCTCGATCTTGATCCGCTTCGGCTCCTGCGGCCGGACCAGGTCGCGCACCTCGTGCTCGGCCATTTCCAGCGTCACCGGCCGGTTGTTGAGCTTCGAGTGCGCGAGCAGACGGTTGATCGCGCCTTCGAGGTCGCGGCCATTGTGGGTGATGGTGCGCGCCAGATAATGCAGCACCTCCTCGGGCACCTCGAACGTCGCATGATGGGCCCGGGCCGCGGCGACGCGCGACTTGAGAATGCCGTGGCGCAGCTCCTCGCCGAGCGAGCCCATCTCGACCACGAGGCCGCCGGCGAGCCGCGAGCGCACGCGGTCATCGAGGCTTTCGAGGTCGGACGGCGGACGGTCGGCCGCGATCACGACCTGACGGCCGGCGTCGATCAGCGCGTTCAGCGTGTGACAGAACTCGGCCTGGGTCGACTTGCCCTGCAGGAACTGGAGATCGTCGATCACCAGCACGTCGATGCCGCGCAGCGCTTCCTTGAAGGCCAGCGCCGTCTGCGTCTTCAGCGCGGCGACGAAGCCGTACATGAATTTTTCCGCCGTGAGATACAGCACCTTGCGCTCGTTGCCGGAATTGCCGGCCCAGGTCACCGCCTGGAGCAGATGCGTCTTGCCGAGTCCGACGCCGGCATGGATGTAGAGCGGGTTGAACATCACGGGATCGCCGCGGCGACCTTCCGCGACCTGGCGCGCAGCCGCATGCGCCAGCGTGTTGGAGCGGCCGACGACGAAGCTCGCAAAGGTCAGGCGCGGATCGAGCGGCGAGCCGCCGAGCGCGTCGTGATTGGCCGAGACCGGCGCGGTCGCGGTCGAACGCAGCTCCGGCGTGGGCGTGCGTCGCATCTCGACGGGCGCCGGGGCTTCCTTCGGCACCACCGGGCGCACGGCCGAACGCACCGTGAGGTCGATGCGATGCACTTCCGGCATCTCGGCCTGCCAGCACGACAGCACGCGCTCGGCATAATGGGCCTGGATCCAGCTCTTCAGGAAGCGGGTCGGCACTGAGAGTCGCACGCTCTCGTCCTGCACGCCTTCCAGATCCATGCGTGCAAACCAGCTCGTGTAAACGTCCTCGCCAACGCTCGAGCGCAGCCGACCCTTCACGCGTGACCAGCGATCCTGTTCCATTGTCATCGTCAGAAAACTTCTCTTGAGAGATATAGTTGCGTTGTGAGCGCCATGCAGGTGTTCCTGCAGGACCCCTTGAGCAGGGCCCTTGGAATGGCGCGACCTCAAAGCGAGTCCATCGTCAGGCATAGCTCGACCGTCCGGCGGGAACGCCGCGTCAGATCAGCGATGTCAGAGATGGAGGGGTCGCGAGGTCAGCGCGTACTCGGCGCTCCGTCACACGCGGGAGGCTGGATATCTGACGGATCTGGGACGGCATCGTTGGAATGCGAAACGTGCTGCAATACCGCGTTGAGTCCGTAAGACATGATACCTCCCCATCCTGCCGTGATCGCTCACGGCAAGGTCCTGCGTGTCTTGACGACAGCCGCGCCGTACTCCTGTCGCGGATGCCTGCCCGTGTACTGGTCGTCCGCTCGACTTCGCCGCCTTGCCTGCCGGGGTAGCTTTGCGACGTCTCTCAAATGCGCGTGGCACGAGGCGGGAAGATCCCGCTTGGAGACATTCAGACAAATAGCTACCATTCCCATATTGCTATGGGTTGTGAACCGACATCGCTTGTTGAAGCGTCGCCTACGTGCACACCGCCGCCGATTTGCACGCTCGCCCCGTTTCCTAAACCGCGCTGGTCTGAAGATCGTGGGCGCCGCTGACGACTTAAGGAATACACTATGCAGAAAGACTCGCAACGAAATTGATTCACACTTGAGGCACCAAAAAACTTGACCTCGGTTAACGCCCCGCGCGAGTTGTTCACAGGCTTCGAAGCAAGTTTTTGGATTCGTGCACAGAATCGAGAACGCCACACCTCATGTGACAATTCTCAGCCACCGCCGAAATTTTTTAACAAATTCGTCACGCACCCCGACGCGCGGGTGATTTTTCCAAACGCTTGCGATCACTATGTCGATAAGTGATTAGCGAGACATCGTTTTTTGAGTCTCGTTTCACAGGGTAACTCCCACCCGGTGTGCGCGCCTGTGAATCTACGGTGTGTAGAACTTTCGTCGCCCGCGGATTCAATTCGAGCGCGCGGCGCAGGAGTTTTTTGCAACGCAATGAAAGTTTCCGCTGTTGCAAAACATCGGCAGGTAAAACTACGGAACGAAACATAGCGCAGGCGGAGCAAACCTTCCAATCGAAGATTGGCTGCGGCGTGACTGCGTGCGTAATATGACAGGCAACAAAAAAGCCCGGCGCGATGCCGGGCTGTTTGACGCGTGCGATGTTCGATCGATCAGTCGACCGATGGTCCGCCGTTACTTGGCGAACTTACCTAACGCGCTTACTTGGCGCGCTTACTTGGCGAGCTTGGCGATCTGCGCGGTGAGCCGCGAGACTTTGCGGCTGGCATTGTTCTTGTGAATGATGTTGCGCTGGGCGGCACGCATCAGGGCGGGCTCGGCATTCGCCAGCGCCTTTGCGGCAGCGGCACGGTCGCCGGTCGCGATGGCTTCTTCGACGGTCCGCACAGCACCGCGCATCTGGGTGCGGCGCGACTTGTTGACGGCGGTGCGGCGGGCGATCTTGCGCGTCGCTTTCTTGGCGGAAGTGGTATTGGCCATGGTCTCAATATCCTTTGCGGGTACCGGTCGCGTCTTGGTCGGGTAGCGCCGGCTTGCTTGACCGCGTAATCGACGCTCGGATTTAGGGTGTTCGGTTGCTAGGCTGTCCCCGGAACATGAGGCCTCAAAGAGCCTCTAAGCTCGAGGAGCCTGCAACTGCTCAAAGAACAGCGGCGGCAGGATTGCGCCCGCCGCCAGTTGGCGCCCTTATAGAGAGGGTCTTCGGCACCGTCAACGCTTTCCGGGCTGGAAAAGCCGCCCCCAAAGAGCTCCAGGGAGCACGGTAACGCCCTGAAGAGGTTGAATTTCTGCCGTCTCCCGGCTATTGGCAGGCGGCGTTTTATCGGGTCCTCCGATCGGACGACCATATAAGGTGAGGCATGATCCGCGGCTTTTTCCGACTGATTGGGCTGTTGCTGCTCGCAGGCGGGTTCATCTTCATGGTCTATGACGGCGCCCGCTGGGTGGCCGACCAGACCCTGCGGTTCACCCGGTTCGGCCAGTTCTGGAACGACATCAATCAGGCCAGCCAATCGGCCTTCCGCACCTGGGTCGAGGCCAAGGCCCCCTGGCTCTGGACCTCGGTGATCCGCCTGCTGCTGGATCAGCCGGTCTTTGCCGTCCTCGGCATTCTGGGCATCCTGCTGATGATCCTGTTCCGCCCGCGGAAACCGCTGATCGGCTATTCCCGGGATTGAACTTCAATTCCCGCCGGGATTGAACTTCAATTCCCGGGGATTGACCTTCAATTCCCGCCGGGATTGAGCGCTGGGAGGCGCGCGGCGTAACAACGCGGCCTACGCTCACGTAGAGCCCTATATTCCCACCTGATCGCGAGCACGCCGCGTGAGCATCTGGCTCAGGCGACGGACAGCTCGCCTCCGGAGATCCAATCATGCTGTTCATGCGCAAGACCACCGCATTGCCGAGCGCAACTGAGGCGCTGCCCGGCCGTGCGCAAGCTATTCCGACCGCGACCACCCATTTCGTCAACGGTAGTAAGCTGCAGCCTCCTTATCCCGCCGGCCTTGAGCAGGCCGTGTTCGGGCTCGGCTGTTTCTGGGGCGCCGAGCGCAAGTTCTGGGAGCTCGGCGATGGCATCGCCACGACTGCTGTCGGCTATGCCGGCGGCCACACGCCGAACCAGACCTATGAAGAAACCTGTTCGGGGCGCACCGGCCACACCGAAGTGGTGCTGGTCGTGTTCGATCCGAGCAAGATCTCCTATGCAACGCTGTTGAAGACGTTCTGGGAAAGCCACAACCCGACGCAGGGGATGCGCCAGGGCAACGATGTCGGTACGCAGTACCGAAGCGCGATCTACACCTATTCCGACGCGCAGAAGAAAGCGGCGGACGAGTCGAAGGCGCTCTATCAGAAGGCGCTCGCAGGAAGAGGCCTCGGTGCCATCACCACCGAGATCGCGCCATCAGGCGAATTCTATTTCGCCGAGGACTACCATCAGCAATATCTGGCGAAGAATCCCGCCGGCTATTGCGGCCTCGGCGGCACCGGCGTGTCCTGCCCGATCGGCGTCGGTGTGAGCGCGTAGTCCTACCAGAGGTTCGTCATGGCCGGGCTTGTCCCGGCCATCCACGATCTCCGCGCGGCACCCAAGAACGTGGATGCCCGGGACAAGCCCGGGCATGACGGTGTGGGAACGTCTGCGGGAGTCGCGCGGCTCATACGATGCCGTGGCAGCACCGCCCCCCGTTCAACGCTTTATTAACCATAACCGGTGCATCACTGGAGCCATCTCGTTTCGAGGGTAGGTCCGGTGCCAGTTGCACGCGCGTTTCGATCGTCGATCTCGGCAGTGGTCTTGGCAGCGTCCGCCGCGCTTGCCCTTGGCGGCTGCATGCAGACTGCCGGCCCGGTCGCGATGGTGCAGCCGCGCGCCGATCTCGACTCCATGGCCTATGGCCAGCCCTACAGCGCGCCGCAGCCGGTTGTCGTCGCCGATGGCGGCGGCGCCATCGGCGCGTTGCGCAATTCCTTTGCCTCTTCGCCTGCACCCATGCCGGTCGGCTACGCCGCGCCGATGGCGGCGCCGGTGCGCTATGACGCCTCCTACCATCTCGATGCCGGCGACAAGCTCCGCGTCGTCGTCTACGGCCAGGAAGGCCTCACCAACAGTTACGCCATCGATGCCGGCGGCTCCATCACCATGCCGCTGATCGGCGCGGTGCCGGCGCGCGGCCGCACCACGGCTGGTCTTGCCGGCGAGATCGCCGCGCGCCTGCGCAACGGCTACATCCGCGAGCCCTCGGTCGCCGTCGAGATCGAGGCCTATCGCCCGTTCTTCATTCTCGGCGAAGTCACGGCGCCCGGCCAATATCCTTACGTTCCGAACATGACGGTCGAAAGCGCGGTCGCCATCGCCGGCGGATTCTCGCCGCGCGCCAAGCGTGACGTGGTCACCGTCACGCACACCGAGAATGGCGGCTCCATGCGTGCCGTGGTGCCGCTCGGCACCCCCTTGAACCCCGGCGACACCGTGTTCGTCGGCGAGCGCTGGTTCTAGCTCAGCGTCTGAAATCCAGCCGGCCCTCTGGAAAGCACCCGTCGATCCTGACAGCATCGACCACGCGCCCGACCCATGGCCGCGTGATCGCCGGCGTGGTCAGATTGATGTACTTCCCGGCCAGGCGACCCGCGCCGTCGCGCGCGGCGTCGATCAGCCCGTGGCGGCGGCCGTTGTCCCAGTCGAAGCGCAGATAGATCCGGCTCCCCGCGATGCGGATCTCCGCGCGTCCCTGCTTCCACTTGTCCGGCGTATCGCCGGCGATGGTCGGATCGGCGCCGCCATTCCAGCGGCTCGCCCAGATTCCCTCGACCGGATCTGATGGTGCTGCGATCGCTGCCCACGCCGCCGCGTTGCCGTCTGCAGCATCGCCGGCCAGCGTGGCCGTCGCGGCATAGTCCATCACTTCGGAATCATCGGGTGCGGGGACATCCATGGTTCCGAACGGATTGCGGATGACGAGGTGCGTGATGGCTTGTTGCATGGCGATCTTCCGGCGTGAGTTGGCTTGATCCGCCAGCTCTATCGCCGGGTACCATATGCAACCACCCGATTCCTGCTTTGAGAGAGGCGGGCGCTACTTCGTCAAATGTTTCGCGAAAAACTCCATGCTGCGCGGCCAGGCGATGTCGGCGCTGGCCTTGTCGTAACTCGCTCGCTCGTCGCAATGGAAGCCGTGCTGGGCGCCCGGATAGACGAAGGTCTCCACATCCGGCCGCTTCGACTTGATGGTCTCGACGTCGGTCAGGGGGATGCCGGCATCCTTCTCGCCGAAATGCAGTTGCGTCGGCACTTTCGGCGTCTCGTCGGCAAAACGCACCACCGCGCCGCCGTAATAGCCGATCGCGGCTTTCAGGCCGGTCAATCGCGTCGCTGCGACGAAGGCGATGCTGCCCCCTAAGCAAAAGCCGATGATGCCGACTGGGCCGACGCTTTGGACCGCATCGATCGCCGCCTGAGTGTCGCGCAGCATCGCAGCCCAGTCCGGACTAGCGACGAATTTTCGCGCCTCCGCAATCTCGTCGGGCGAATAGCCCGACTGGAATTTGGGCGCGGTGCGGTCGAAGATCGACGGCGCGATCGCGACATAGCCTTCCCCGGCGAGGCGGTCGCAGACCGAGCGGATGTGGTGATTGACGCCAAAGATCTCCTGGATCACCACCACCGCGCCCTTCGGCGCGCCCGAGGGATCGGCGCGATAGGCGCCAAACTGGAAATTGTCGGACGCCGTCAGTTTGATGTCTTGTCCCACGCGGGTTGTCCTTCTTGGTTGGTTGTCGATAGGGAGTTCGCTCGTTCCACAATCTCGTCATGCCCGGGCTTGTCCCGGGCATCCACGTCCTTCGTGCTGGACGAAAGATCGTGGATGGCCGGGACAAGCCCGGCCATGACGATGGGGCAACATCAACGCACGACGGCGCAGATGTGATGACTTTGCACCACGAAGCGCCGCCTTCACTCCCACATCCAGTTCTCGCCGTAATCCTCCTTCCATCCTGCCAGCCGTCCGTGACGGAATTGCAGGAACAGGCGGTGGCGATACGGGATCAAGCCGCTGCCGCCGATGTTGCGCAGCGCGAGATAGATTTCGTTGCCGGGACGCCCCCGCACATATTGCAGCGGCTGCCCGAGGGCACGGGCGGTCTGTTCGGCATCCATGCCGAACGCGAGCGGAATGTTGTTCGACAAGGTTGCGACGAAGGGCTGCCGCGAGCGCACCGCGTCGAATGGTTCGGCCTGTGCCGCCGCCGACAGCAGCGACGCCATTGCGCCCGCCGCGAATATCGCTCGCATCATGGTCCGCATCCCCATTGCCCGGCCTATGCCGGCAAGTTCTTCAGGAAAGGCAGCACGGCGTCAACAAAAGCCTTGGGCTGATCGATGTTGACGGCGTGACCGGCCGCGGGGATCACGACCTTTTGTGCGCCGGGGATTTTTGCGGCCATGTAATCGGACGCGGCGAGGAACGGCGTGTCGTCGGCGCCGACCACGATCAGGGAGGGCACCTTGATGTCGGACAGCAGCTCGATCACGCGGGCGTCGCGCTGGGTCAGCATGCCGCGCGCGGCGAGCGCCAGTCCCTTGGCGCTGCGATGACTGGCGGTGGCGCGTTCACGCGTTGCCGATTTCAAGACGTCGAGGCCTTCGCGGTCGAGCCTGTCGGCGGTGGCCAGTGCACGTGCATTCCAGGCCTCGCGCGCGTCATCCTTTTTGAAGCCCGGGCCGGTGTCGATGATCAGCAGCGCGCGGGCACGCTCTGGATGGGCCCGGTAGAACGCGAGCGACATGTAGCCGCCGAGCGATAGTCCGCCGATGATGGCGCGCGTCGCGCCGACCGCATCGAGGATCGCCGCCATGTCGCCGACAGTCAGAGCTTCACTGTAGGCGTTCGCATCATCGGGATAATCGGATTGGCCGTGGCCGCGCATGTCCCACAGGATCAGCTTGTGCGCCTTCGCGAGCGCATCGATCTGCCCATGCCACATCGCCGACGTCGATGAGTAACCGTGGGTGAGCAGCAATGGCGGCCCTTTGCCGTGGACTTCGTAGTAGATCTCGACGCCGTCCCGATTGATCTTCGGCATTGTTTCCGCCCTTCATCTTATTCTTGCGACGACCTCGGTGCACCCTTTCCCCTTGTGGGACATCGCGGTGCCACTTCTTTCATCACTTTAGCCTGCCAAGTTACCTGGAAGAAACTGCCTCAACGCGATGGCACGCATGTGCGATGCGCTGGCTGTTGCGTTCAGTGGCTACGTCGGCGCCATTGGCGCGGCGCACAACGAGCGAGTGCAGAGGTGGTCTGTTTCGACTCATTCCAAATTGCATTTGCCACGGCACGCGAACGCGATCATGCTTGTGGCCAAGGCTGGCGCCGGCCCGGTGGGCGTCCGCCATTCAAGTTGCCGCCGTAAGCGGCTTCATGCACCGGCAGGGGAAGACGCCTATGCCAACTCTCACCATCAACGGGCGGAGTATGTCCGTGGATGCGGCGAACGACTCGCCGCTCCTCTGGGCGATCCGCGAGCAATTGCAGATGACCGGCACCAAGTTCGGCTGCGGTGCCGGGCTGTGCGGTGCGTGCACCGTGCACGTCAACGGCGAAGCCGTGCGCTCGTGCCAGACCATGGTCGGCGACGTCGCCGGCAAGAAGATCACCACCATCGAAGGCCTCTCCGCCAAGGGCGATCATCCCTTGCAGAAGGCGTGGGTCGCCGAGCAGGTGCCGCAATGCGGCTATTGCCAATCCGGGCAGATCATGCAGGCAGCCTCGCTGCTGTCGAAAAATCCTAATCCGTCCAAAGAGGAAGTGGTCGCGCATATGGACGGCAATCTCTGCCGCTGCATGACCTATTCACGGATCCAGAAAGCGATCATGCGCGCCGCATCCGAGATGCGCACCGCATCGGCCACCTCCAGCGAGCGGAGGCCCACATGAACGAGCACGTGAAAAACGTCACGCCTGAGACGACGGATCTCAGCCGCCGCTCCTTCCTTGTCGGCAGCGCCGCGACCGGCCTCGTGCTGGGCTACGCCGGCGTCCCCGGCATCGGCGAAGCGCTCGCTGCACCCTCGAACTTCGAGCCGAGCGTCTGGTACGCGATCGCGCCCGATGGCCTGGTCACCGTGACCTGCGGCAAGGCCGACATGGGCCAGCACATCGCCTCCACCATGGCGCAGATCGTAGCCGAGGAACTCGGCGCGAAATGGAGCGACATGCGGGTTAATCTCGCCTCCAACGATCCGAAGTTCAACGATCCAGTTCTGGGCGCGCAGATCACCGGCGGAAGCTGGTCGACGATGATGAACTTCGATGCCATGAGCCGCGCGGGTGCCGCCGGCCGCATGGCATTGACGGAAGGCGCGGCCGCCGCAATGGGCGTGCCGGCGTCCGAGCTTACGGTGCGCGATTCCATGATCGTGCATCCGAAGTCGAAGAAGCAGATGTCGTTTGCCGACGTGGTCAAGAGCGGCAAGGCGACGAAAACCTTCACACCGGATGAGCTGAAGGCGATCAAGCTGAAGACGCCGGATCAGTACACCATGATCGGTGTCTCGGTGCCGCAGCTCGACATCCCCTCCAAGACCAACGGCACGGCCAAATACGGCATCGACGTGATGCTGCCGGGCATGGCCTATGGCGCGGTGGTGACGCCGCCGGTGCGCTTCGGAGCCACGGTGAAATCGGTCGACGACAGCGCGGCGAAGAAGGTGCCGGGCTTCATCAAGGCCGTCGCCCTCGACGACAAGACAGGCACGACCTCCGGCTGGGTCGTTGCGGTCGCCAGCACCTATGCCAACGCCAAGAAGGCGGCGCAGGCGCTCAAGATCGCCTATGACGGCGGTCCGAACGCGAAGCTGTCGAGCCAGTCGCTGCTCGACGAGGCCATGCGGCTTCAGAAACTCGAGGATTCCGGCCAGTTTTTCGTCAAGGACGGCGATCCCAACGCTGCATTCGGCACGGCGGCGAAGGTGGTCGAGGCCGAGTACACCACCAGCATCAACATCCATGCGCCGCTGGAGCCGATGAACGCCACTGCGGAGTTCAAGGGCGACATCCTGCACGTCTATTCCGGCAATCAGTTCGCAACGCGCTCCGGCGCGATTGCAGCAGGCGCAGCCGGGATCGATCCGAAGTTCGTGGTGATGCATCAAATGTGGCTCGGCGGCGGCTTTGGCCGCAGGCTCGATGCCGACATGATGATTCCCGCGGTGCAGGCGGCGAAGGCGATCGGCAAGCCGGTGAAGGTGATCTACACGCGCGAGAACGACATGACGATGGATTTCTCGCGTCCGCTCACCTATCAAAAGGTCAAGGCCGGCGTAGACGGCGACGGCAAGCTGGTCGCGCTTAGCCACGACGTGGTCTCGGCCTGGCCGACTGCGCGCTGGGGAATCCCCGATTTCCTGACGCCCTCGGTCGACAAGAAGGGCCCGCTCGATAGCTTCACGGTGAACGGAGCCGACTTCTTCTACACCGTGCCCAACCACTATGTGCGCGCGATCAAGAATGAGCTCGCGCACAATGCCACGCCGTCCGGCCAGCTCCGCTCGGTGGCACCGGGCTGGACCTTCTGGGCGGTCGAAAGCATGATCGACGAGATCGCGGCTGCCACGGGCAAGGATCCCGCCCAGTTCCGCATCTCGCTGCTCGACGGTGCCGGCAAGAACGACGGCGGCGCGCAGCGGCTGCGCAACACGCTGCTGGCCGCGATGGGACTGTCGGGCTACGGCACCAAGCCATTGCCAAAAGGCGAGGGCATGGGCGTTGCCTGCGTGTCGTCGCAGGAGCGTGCGACCGCGAGCTGGACGGCGTGCGTCGCCCATGTCGCGGTGGCGCCATCGGGCGAGGTGACCGTGAAGAAGCTCACGGTGGCAACCGACGTCGGCACCCAGGTACATCCCGACAACATCCGTGCCCAGGTCGAGGGCGCGGCGCTGTGGGGGCTGTCGCTGGCGATGTACGAGAAGGCGACGCTGAAGGACGGTGGCATCGAGCAGACCAATTTCGATAGCTATACGCCCCTGCGCATGAGCCAGATGCCCGAGGTCGCGATTGCCGTGATCGCCAATGGCGAAAAGGCCACCGGCGTCGGCGAGCCCGCCGTGACGGTGGTCGCCCCCGCCATCGGCAACGCCATCTTCAAGGCGAGCGGCGCCCGTGTGCGAGCACTGCCGATCACGGCGGAGGCGGTGAAGGCAAGCATGAAGGCGTAAGGGCTGGACTGCTATCAGTGAACGAGATGATCCGCCGGAGGGCCAACCCTCCGGCGGATTTGTTTTGGAGTTCTGTGTCTCCACATTCGCCGTCATGCCCGGGCTTGTCCCGGGCATCCACGTTCTTCGTGCGCCGAACCAAGGCGTGGATGGCCGGGACAAGCCCGGCCATGACGGAGACGTTGAGGCTCCAAATTCCCCTTTGTTATCAAGACCCCGTCTACTGTGCATGGGGTTGTTTTCGCGGTTTTGAAGTTCCCGCCCCGGAACCCAAAAATCCCTAAAATTGCACGCGATCCCCCAAGGTTCCATTGAGCACGCCTCTTAAGGGCCAGAGAACCTGATCCGGCTTAGGCTGTCGCCAAATTCAGTCCCATGCTTTGGGGAAGTCATGAACGCGCTAGCCAAAACCGCCGCCAAACGCCGGCTTCTGCTCGCCTCCGACCGAAGCGACGAGAGCACGGAGCTCGCCAGCATTTTGAAAGCGGTCGGCGAGGTCGCGACGGTGTCGACAGAGGCGATTCCCGCCCAGCCGGCGCGTGATCTCTCCGGCCTCGTGGTCGACATCAACCTGCGCTCGCCCGAGAGCGTGCAGCGGGTGCGCAACAAGCTGCGCGGCGATGCCTATCGGTCGATGCCGCGGCTGTTCGTGCTCGCGGACGCCCTGCATCACGGCACCATGCAGGCCTGGGCGCTGGGCGCCACCGACACGATCTCGCGGCCGCTCCAGGCCGACGCTATTTTGCAGCGCATCCGCGCCGCTTTCCCCGATACCGCCGCCTATGACGCGACCGACCGCGGCAAGACGCTCAACCGCGGGGTCGATGCGGCGCATGCGGTGCTGAAGAAGATGTTCGAGAAGCTTCCGCTCGGCGTGGCCCTGACCTTCGACGATGTCATCGCCGCGGAAACCAAGATCCTGAAGGCGATCAAGCACTCCTCGCTGCGCGAATGGCTCACCACGGTCGGCTGCCACCATGTCGGCAGCTATCGTCACTGCCTGTTCGTCACCGGCTTCGCCGTCGCCTTCGCGCAGCATCTCGGCATGCGCGAGGACGACCAGCGCCGCCTGACCCGCGCCGCGCTGCTGCACGACGTCGGCAAGGCCTTCGTTCCCTCCGCGCTGCTCGACAAGCCCGGCAAGCTCACCGACGACGAGATGGCCGAGGTCCGTCAGCATCCGCGCCGCGGCTATGACGCGCTCGCAGCCCAAGGCGGCTTCCCGCCCGAGATGCTCGACGTCGTCTTGCATCACCACGAATTCCTCGACGGCAGCGGCTATCCGAACGGCCTGTCGTCGAACCAGATCAGCGATATCGTGCGGGTGACGACGATCGTCGACATCTACGCCGCGCTGGTCGAGAAACGCGCCTACCGCATGCCCTTCACGCACTCGCGTGCGTTCGGGATGATGGAAGGCATGGGCGGCAAGCTGGATCAGCAGCTGCTGCAGGCGTTCCGCCCGGTGGCGCTGGGGTCGTTCTGAGGCAGCACTCTCCGCTGCGGTAGGGTGGGCAAAGGCGCGCAGCGCCGTGCCCACGAGCATTCTCCGATCACACTCAGAAGGTGGGCACGCTTCGCTTTGCCCACCCTACGGCACCTCGCTCACCCCACCATCTTCCTCAACTCCGCCTTCGCGACCTTCTCGAGCGTCGAGCGCGGCATGTCGTCGACGAACCTGATCTCGCGAGGCACCTTGAAGTCGGCAAGGCTTTTGCGGCAGGCGGCCATCACGCGATCATGGAGATCGGGCGCAGCGCCTGCGACGCCGCCCTGCGGGACGATGAAGACGACAGGCACCTCGTCCAGCATCGGATGCGACTTCGCCACCACGGCGGCCTCTCGCACGCCTGATACGAGTGCGATCACCTGCTCGATCTCGGAGGCCGCGACGTTCTCGCCGCCGACCTTCAGCATGTCCTTGGCACGGTCGCCGAACTTGATGTAGCCGTTCGCGAGACGCTCGACGCGATCGCCGGTGAGGAAGAAGCCTTTCTCATCAAAACTCTCGCGCGTGGCCTTCTCGTTGTGCAGGTACTCGGCGAACAGCGACAGGCCGGGGATGCCCTTGATCGCGAGGTTGCCGGTGTCGCCGACTTCGGTCGGCCGTCCGTCATCGTCGGTGATGCGGATCTGATACTCCGGCGCCGCGCGGCCGATCGACATCGGGATGTTGGGCTGATCGACCTCGCCGACGATGCCGTGGGTGATGGTCTCGGTCATGCCCCACCAGCCGATCATCTTGACGCCGAACGCGGCAAAGGCCGGCGGCTCGTTGATCGCGGTGCCCCACAGGCGGAATTTGTGGTCTTTCGGGATCTCCTGCTCGAGCAGCGCCTTCATGCAGAACGGTATCGTCGAGGTCCAGGTCGCGCCGTGCTCGCGCGCGACGCCCCAGAACCGGGACGCGGAGAAGCGCGGCTGGATCACGCAGGAGCCACCGACCCACAGCGTCGCCAGCATGGAATAGGCGAGAGCGTTGGTGTGGAACAGCGGCAGATAGGCCTGGTGCACGTCGCCGGCATGCAGGTCCTCGTGCGCGGCGTTGATCTTGGCGCCCCACAGCGCGTTGGCATGGGTCCACAGCACCGCCTTCGGACGCGACGTCGTGCCGGAGGTGTATTGCACGCTGCACGGCGCGAGCGGATCGGTGGGGCGGTGGGGACGGTCGGCGCTGTCGGCGAACAGGGATTCAAAGCTCTCGCCGCGCGAGACCGCCTGCGCGGGCGCCGTGCCCGCATCATGCGAGGTCACCGTCATCCAGCGGATGTTGCGGCAGTTCTGCGCGACGATCTCCGCATAGGCCGGCTGTGTGATCGCGGCGACTGCGCCGCAATGATCCGCGAAATACGCGATCTCGGCCGGCGCCGAGCGCGTGTTGGTGGTGACCGCGATGGCGCCGAGCTCGACGCAGGCAAACCAGGCCAGCATCGCCTCGATGCAATTGTCCAGATGAGTGAGCACATATTCCCCGGGCTTGATGCCGCGTCCCGCCAGCCCCGCCGCGAGCGCGCCGACCCGCTCGTGAAATTCGCCATAACTCCAGCGCCGTGCCGGCGCATCGAACGGCGCCCAGATCAGGAACGGATGTGAGCTGCGCACCTCGGCCCGCATCCTCAAGAGCCAGGGCACGTCAAGCCCATCGAATGGGCCGACGATTCCGGCTGCGGTCTGTTGAACAGGCATGGTGTCCTCCCGTGCAGCCTGCATCTTGATGGCGGCTGTCTCTGGATTATTGCGTCTTCCTGCCACTGGATGGCGCGGGGAGCAAATCCGGGGTGCAGGCGGGCGAGGCGTGCCGTGCCATGTGAGGTGCGCACGTTCTCTCCTCCGTCATGGCCGGGCTTGACCCGGCCATCCACGTCTTGCCGCGCGAAGAACGTGGATGCCCGGGACAAACCCGGGCATGACGATGGAGTGTGTCGCGCCAGGCTGACCTAATCCGCGTACGACGAAATCTCGATCAGGCTGCCATCCGGATCCCGGCAATAGACCGAGCGCAGCGTGCCGCGGGCGCCCTGCTTGGGAACCGGGCCTTCCTCGATCGCGACGCCGTGTGCCTGCAAATGCGCCACCACCTCGTCGGGCGCAGCAGAGGTGAGGAAGCAGAGGTCCTCGCTGCCGGCGGTCTGGTGGTCCGCGGTGAACCACTCCACCTTGTCAGCATCGCGCGGCCGAACGTTGATCTTCTGGTTACCAAAGACGAGTGACGTCCGCGGCGCTTTGCCGCCGCCGGGATCGAACACCTTGACTTCCATGCCGAGAATCCTGCGGTACCACTCCGCAGTGGCCGCGACGTCGGCGACGTTGATCACGAGATGATCGAGGGCTTCGACCTTGACCGGCATGCCTTATCCTTTCGTCGCGATGCGCCCCGCGCACTTTCCGCCTGCAGCAAGCTTTGTTACAACCCCACCGACGCCGGCTTCAAGATATCTGGCTTCAAGAACAACACGTTGGGAGAACCCTTGAGATGATCACTCGCCGTACCGCGCTGGGCCTGCTCGCCGCCAGTCCGCTTGCAGCCACCCCGCTGTCGAAGGCCCTTGCCGCCGATTATCCGGCCCGCCCGGTGAAATGGGTGGTCGGCTATCCGCCGGGCGGGGCCACCGACATTCTGGCGCGGCTGATCGGCCAGCGGCTGTCGGAAAAGCTCGGCCAGCAATTCGTGATCGAGAACAAGCCGGGCGCCGGGAACAACATCGCCACCGAATCGGTCATCAACGCCGAGCCGGACGGCTACACGCTGCAACTGGTCAACCCGGCCAACTACATCAACGCCTCGCTCTACAAGAACCTCAAGTTCAACTTCGTGCAGGATATGGCGCCGGTCGCCTCGTTCCAGCGCGTGCCGAATGTGATGACCGTCAATAAGGACGTGCCGGCGAAGAACGTCGCCGAGTTCATCGAGTACGTGAAGGCAAATCCCGGCAAGGTGAACATGGCCTCGTCCGGCAACGGCACCTCGGTGCATCTGTCCGGCGAGATGTTCATGGCCATGACCGGCTGCAAGATGCAGCACGTGCCCTATCGTGGCGCGGCGCCCGCGATCACCGACATGCTCGGCGGCCAGGTGCAGGTGATCTTCGACAACATGCCTTCGATCATCCAGCACATCCGCTCCGGCTCGCTTCGCGCCATCGGCGTCACCACCACGGAACGCTCGCCGCAGCTGCCCGATGTCCAGCCGATCGCCGACACCGTCAAGGGCTATGAGGCCAGTGCACTGTTCGGCATGGGCGCGCCCAAGAACACGCCGAAGGAAATCATCGCCAAGCTCAACGCCGAGGTCAACGCGGTGATCAAGGAGCCCGACATGGCCAAGCGTCTGGTCGAGCTCGGCGGCGAGCCGCGCGCGCAGACGCCCGAGGCGTTCGGCGAGGAGATCAAGGCCGAGACCGAGAAGTGGAGAAAGGTCGTCGAGTTCGCCGGCCTGAAGGTCGAGTAGCGATCTTGTGATCGTGAGGATAGGAGCCCTGCCGTCCGGCAGGGCTTTTTTCGTTCTTTGTTTCGTTGATCTGGAATAAAACGGCGCCGCGAAACCTGATGAGAGAGGCGCCGTATCTCGGGCCAGCTGGAGAGGAGTTGGATCATGCGCAAGACGCAATTGGTGCTGGTGACGCTCGGCGTTGCGGTCCTGGGCGGCTTCGCCACCGTCACGCCCGCAGCCGCACGCGACTATCCATGGTGCGCCCAGGGCGGCGACTATGATTATCCCGGCGAATGCTCCTACAACACCTATGAACAATGCCAGGCCAGCGTATCCGGCCGGCTGCTGTACTGCGACCGCAACCCTCGCTTCGCCTACGGCCAGGTGCAGCCGCAACCCCGGCCGCAGCGGCGCGCGCGGCCCGTCGCGCCGTATTAAGAGCTGACCGATTTTACCGTTTCGCGTCCGCCTGTTCCGTCCCGGTGCACGAGATCAGCATCGTATAGGCGCGGGCGTTGGCGGCGATGTCGGTGGTCTTCAGTTCACCCTTGGGCTCTGCGGTCTGGTAGGGCACCACGGAATTGTCGAGGAAGTCGCGTAGCGCGCCGGTCTTGATGGCGAAGTTGATGTTTTCGGGGATGTTGCCGGTTGCGACCGCGATCCGCAGATTGTCGAGCTTTCCCGTAACCACGCCGACGATCTGCCCGGTGGTGTCGAACAGCGGGCCTCCGCTGTTGCCGGGCTGCACGGGTGCGCTGATCTGAAGGAAACGCGAATCGTTGCGCATCCCACTGAGCGAGCTCACGATACCGGTGGTCACGGTGAAGTCCGAGCTCAGAAGCCCGCGGTAGGGAAAGCCGATCGCCACGACGGAATCGCCGGAGCGGATTGAGCGGTCGCGGATCCGCGCAAACTCTTTGAACGTCGTTGTTGACGGCGCCTGCAAGAGGGCTAGATCGTTCATGGCATCGCTCGATACGACGCGCAACGTCATTGCGGCCTCGCCCGTGAGATTGCCTTTGAGGTCGCTGCAACCGTCGATCACATGGTGGTTCGTGACGATGTGCCCGTTGGCGCTGACCACGAAGCCGGTGCCGCTCTTGGACTTGGCGGACTTGCTGGCCGGCGGGGACGCCTGCTTGTCCGCTGTGGCCGCTGGCTTCGCGGTACCCTTTGTGAAATCCCCGGCCTTGCTGAGCCCGTCTGCCTTCACCCGAGTGACGCAGTTCGCCAGCGCCGCGACCAGGGGCGCCGTCGACGTCAACACGAATTGGAGTGGCTTACTGCCGTTGGTCGTCACCACCATCAAGCTTGCCTTCTGGAAGGTGCGAGCGACATTGAGCGGCAGGATGGTCGTCACCATGTTGGGGGCGTTGGAGGTCGCAAATAACCTGGCCTGCTCTTGTCCATCGAAGATGAAGTCAACGGGCGCGGTATCGCCCTTGTTGAAACGAAAGCCAGGGCTGGCGAAGCTTAGAAGCCACGAGCCCGCCGCATTCTGCCCCACGACGAGACTCACCCCGTTGGCGTAAGGCGCCGTTGCCGCGCAATGGGAGAAGGCGCCCGTCTCGTCATTACTGAAGGCGCCGCCGATCCAGTTGCCGACATTGACGCTGCCGAACGGTCCCGCCGCATGCGCGGCTGCGGCGATACCCATCTGCAATAAGGTCGCAACGATTAATGACTTAAGCCACATACCAGCCCCCGGACCCTTTTGGTTCCATCATATCTGGGGGACCATGCGCCGCGCAACCGCCAGTTGTCCGTTCCGGCGCAATCCCTTCGCGGCGACTTTCGGACTTGTCATTACTTTGCATTCCGATATACTTTGCGATACAAAGTGACGAGGACAGACGGTCCGGGCAAGCATGGGGAGCGAGGTTCCGGCGTTGCCAATTCGCGATCTCGACAAGGCACTGGCCGACATCGTGACGATCCGCAGCCAGATTGCGGCCGGCACGGCGTTCCGCGGCTACGGCCCGGCGACGATGGCCGCGACCGGCGCCGTCGCGCTGCTCACCGCGATCCTGCAATTCTGGCTGCTCGGCGATCCCACCAGTGAGCCGCTCGGCTTCTTCTTGGGCTGGTTCATCGCCGCCGCGCTCTCCGGCCTGATGATCGGGATCGAGATGCGCGCGCGATCGCGCCGTCATCATTCGGGTCTGGCCGACGCCATGATCCACCAGGCGGTCGAGCAGTTCCTGCCCGCAGGCGTTGCCGGTGTGCTGCTCGCCGTATTGATGTGGAAGTTCGCAGGCGAGACGCTGTGGTTGCTCCCGGGCCTGTGGCAGATCCTGGTTTCGCTCGGCATTTTTGCCTCCGTCCGCTCGTTGCCGCGCACCGTCGCGTTCGCCGGCGCCTGGTATTTCGTGTCCGGCTTCGCGGTGGTGGTGCTCGCAAGCCAGACCCACACACTGTCGCCATGGACCATGGGCCTGCCCTTCGTGATCGGGCAGTCGATGATGGCGGGCATTCTGCATGTCGCATCCGGAGACCACGATGTCGAAGACTGACAGCGCACCCTTCTCTTACGCAGGATTGGACCGCGTGATCCACGAGAAGGCGAGGCTCGGGCTTCTGACTTCGCTGATGGCGCATCCCAAGGGGCTGGCATTCGCCGACCTCAAGCAGTTATGCGACCTCACGGACGGCAATCTCAGCCGGCACCTTGCCGTGCTCCAGGAGGCCGGCCTCGTCGAGGTGACGAAGGGTTACGAGGGCAACCGCCCGCACACCACATGCCGCCTCACCAAGTCCGGGCGCCGCCGTTTCCTCGACTATCTCGCCGTGCTCGAGCGCCTGGTGCGCGATGCTGCGAAGGCCGCCGGCCGCGAGGCGCCGCCGCTCGGACGTCTCGGTATCGCCTCGACTTGATCCTCCCTCTTTTTGACCGGAGACTTTGCAATGCAAAGTGATCTTACGTCCCGCAACGAGAAGCTTCATGTCGGCATCATCATGGACGGCAACGGACGATGGGCGACGCGGCGCGGCCTGTCGCGCGTGCGCGGCCACGAGGCGGGCGTCGAGGCGATCCGCCGAATCGTCGAGGCCGCGCCCAAGCAGGGCATTGGTACGCTGACGCTCTACGCCTTCTCCACCGACAATTGGCGAAGGCCGAAGGCCGAGGTCGCTGCATTGATGACCTTGCTGCGTTTCTATCTCGCCAATGAGGTGCAGAGCCTGGTCAAGAACGGTGTGCGTCTCACCGTGATCGGCCGTCGCGATCGCCTGCCCGAAGGCATCGCCACCGCGATTACGCGCGCCGAGGAAACCACCGCCCGGGGCGGAACGCTGCACCTGCGTATCGCGGTCGATTATTCCGCACGCGATGCCATTCTCAATGCCGCGGCGAAGGCGGCCGCGTTGACCAGCATCACCCGCGAAGCCTTCTCGCAGCTCGTCACCGGCGAAGCCGGCCTGCGCGACGTCGACCTCATCATTCGCACCTCGGGTGAGAAGCGGCTGTCGGACTTCCTGCTCTGGGAAGGCGCCTATGCCGAGCTGCACTTCACCGAGCGGATGTGGCCCGAGTTCGACGCGAGCGATCTTGCTGCTGCCCTGGCCTCTTTCCATGGCCGCGAGCGTCGCTTCGGCGGCCTTCAGGCGATCATGCCCGAGGAGGTGCCGTCGCTCTCCCGTGTGTGACGCGCGGCCCGTGAAAACGAGCTGTTCGTTTTCAGCCGCATGATTGGCGGCAATGTCCAAGCGCCCGGTGCGCGGCTTCGGCTAGGTGTGCAAGTCCCAGCACCTGCCGAAAGCATCACGCATGTCACAGCTGTTTCCGGGAGCCGTTGTCGAGCCGGTCGAGCTGACCGAAGCGAATGGCACGGTCTGCATCAGAACCGCCGGCGCATCGGATGTCGAGAACCTGTCGGTCTATTTCACCGGCCTATCCACGACATCCCGCAACAAGCGCTTCAGTGGTGCGCGCGCGGACCCCGGCGTGGTCGCGGCTGAATGCATCGCGAAGAGCGGCGGTCTCGATAATTTCACCTTGCTCGCCGAGCTCAGGGAGGAGGGGCGGAGCATGATCATCGGCGAAGCGCGATACGCCTACGACGCGGCGGCACGGCATGGCGAATTTGCCATCTCGGTCGCCGATGCCTTCCAGCGCATGGGACTTGGCCTTCAGATGATGACGGCAATGGAAACGCGTGCGATCGATCTCGGCCACGAGATGATCGCGGGCGAGACGGCGCGCACGAACGCTGAAATGCGCGGCCTTGCGAAGAAGGTGGGGTTCAACGATACCGGGCTCGGAGACTGGCATTCGGTCCACCTCGCGAAACGCCTGTCGCGTTAGCGAGGCGCGCGTTGATTTGCCGCCTGGCACGGATCATGCTCTAGTCTCCGGCGAGGGGTGTCCGCAGCGATGGGAGCTTTCTGCGATGCGCGCGGTCCTGGACTATTGCACTGGCGGAACGGAGCGGCAGGTTGCCGCCGGCACGATCGTCGTCGCCGAGGGTGGCACCACCGGCCATCTCTACG
This sequence comes from Bradyrhizobium sp. 141, assembly GCF_023074055.1. GTDB lineage: Bacteria > Pseudomonadota > Alphaproteobacteria > Rhizobiales > Xanthobacteraceae > Bradyrhizobium. The sequence goes on along the minus strand of NZ_JADPKR010000025.1, from coordinate 74,123 downwards.
TGCTGATGCAAGGCAAGCTCGAGGTGCTCAAGGGCGAGACCGTGGTCGCCACCGTCACCGAGCCCGGCGCAGTGCTCGGCGAGATGTCCGTGCTGCTGGGCCAGCCGCACACCGCAACGGTGCGGGCCTGCTCCGACGCGGTCGTCTACGAGTTCGAGGATGCCGCCTCGTTCCTCGAGAAGGAGCCGGGCGTAGCCCTGCTGATCGCAAAAATGCTGGCGCAACGGCTCAATGTCGCCAACACCTATCTCGCCGATCTCAAACGGCAATATGCCGGCCACGGCACACATCTGGCCATGGTCGGCGAGGTGCTCCAGAGCATGATCAACCTGCCGCCGCTTGAGGTTTCGCCAGGCTCGGATCGGCAATCTGATCCAAGGATGTGAGCCAGTCGGGCGGCGCCTCGATCGACGCTGCGGGCCGTTTCAGCGGCGCATTCAGGTCGATCCACTGGGCCTCGCCGGCCGCAAGCCAGAACGCCTTGTCCGCGTCGAGGTCCAGCACGATGTAGGTCGGCGGCCGGCCCGGCTGCAGGCCGGTGTTGAAGATCCAGCTCTCGCCCAGCCGGTCGAACCACGAGCCGGCGGTGATGAACGGCGACTGGTGCACATGGCCGGAGATCACCATCGACGGCTGGTGCTGCATGATCCATTGCACCAGCTCGACGTCGCCGAAGAACCGTTTGCCGCCCCAGCTCGTCGGTGAATCCGCCGGCGGCGCGTGATGTGCCCAGATCCAGCGTCGCGGCCGGCGGACGGCGGCGTCGGCGAGCTGGGCGACGATACGTTGTTTGACCAGCGGCCCGTCCCACCACGGGCACACCGTGAACATCGTGTCGCCGATGGTAAGGCTGTCGCCGTCGCAGGCGATGCCCAACTCGCGCACTTCCGAGATCCATCGTGCGATCTTCTCGCCGTCTGCATTGCGCTCGTCGAGGTCGTGATTGCCGGAGCAGAGGATGACGCGGGTCTTCGCGGCAAGCAGCGCGAGGTACTTCTTCACCACCACGATCTGGGCCCGAAAATCCACCATCGAGCCGATGTCGAGGGCGTCGCCCGCGAAGATCACGAGGTCGAATTGCGGTGCCGCGCTGACCAGCCAGTCGAGCTGCGGCAGCGAATAGTGCAGGTCGGCCACGACCAGGCAGCGCATTGGAAACGTCCGCGAGAGAGCGAAAATGTCAGGGAATTCCGGACCTCATGAAGCAAGAAGCGGACCAGCATGGTCGCTTCCCAACGCCATCATCGCAGGACTGGACCGTTTCGTTGAATTCTGATGTCGTGGCGGACCCTTAACGCAGATGTCCGCATGACCCCCTTCAAGTCCATTCGCGCCCGCGCCGAGAAACGCAAGGGCGGCCCCAAGGCGCTGGAAAAACTGATGCCGGCAAAGCCCGATCTGAAGCGCCTGGCCAAGCTCGGCGACGACCGCATCCTTGCCGAGATGACGAAGCGTGTGTTCTGCGCCGGCTTTGCCTGGAGCGTGATCGATTCGAAATGGGATGGCTTTGAAGATGCCTTCCTGCATTTCCAGCCGGCCAAGCTCAGCTTCCAGCCGGAAGACTATTGGGAAGGCCTTTTGCGCGACGCGCGTATCGTGCGCAACGGTGCCAAGATCATGTCGGTGCGCGACAATGCCGGCTTCGTGCAGGAGATCGCGAGGGAGCATGGCAGCTTCGGCAAGTTTCTGGCGAAATGGCCTTCGTCCGACCAGATCGGCCTGCTCGATCTCCTGACCAAGCGCGGCAGTCGTCTCGGCGGCAATACCGGCCAGATGCTGCTGCGCTTCGTCGGTTGGGATGGCTTTGTCACGTCGAAGGACGTCGTCGCGTCCTTACGCGATGCAGGCCTCGACATTGCAGAAGAGGTCAAGTCGAAGGGCGACCTCGCCAAGGTGCAGGCGCAGTTCAACGCCTGGGCCGAGGAGAGCGGCCTGCCGTACACCTTTCTGTCACGCATCTGCGCGCTGTCGGTCGGCGAGAACCGCAGCGACTAGCATGTCCCCGAAAGCAGGAGAGCAATAATGGCCAAAGCCTATTGGGTTGCCACCTATCGTGCGATCAAGAATCCCGATGCCATGGCGGCCTACGCCAAGGTGTCGCGTCAAGCCATCGAAGCGGCAGGTGGCCGCGTGATCGCGCGCGGGATGCCCGCTGCGGTCTTCGAGCTCGGCCAGATGGAGCGCGTCGTTCTGATCGAGTTCGACAGTGTCGAGCGCGCCAAGGCGGCGTATGCGAGCCCGGCCTACCAGGCCGCGCATGACTTGCTTGGAGACGGCGCGGACCGCGACATCCGGATCGTTGAAGCGGTTGAATAGATCCCGCGGCCAGATCGTGTGCATCTTGTGGCGATCTCGTGCCGCGCGCACGGCCGATGCAACACGCGATCACAAATTAGATTTCGCAGGAACATTTGTGCGCAGCGCCGGTTCGGAGTTGAGCCAGGCGGACAAAGGCGCAGGGAACGCGCGCTCCCGCCCGGGCCAATGAAACCGGTGACAGAAACGGAGCAGCTCATGAAGCTCACAACCGAACAGGTGAAGCAGACCGTCAACCAACTCGGCGCTCAGGTGCTGCCCGACGAACATCCCGCCATGCCGCAGCTTAACAGCATGTTCGGCGAGCACACCTTCTTCGTCGACGAAATGGGCCTCAAGGTCCTCGAGCCCACGCCGTCGCTCGGTGCCGACCGCGAGAGCGGCGAAGTCGTCAGCCTCGCCGATTGGGGCGATTCCGACCTGACGCGCCTGATGGCGCACGAGCCCGAGCCGACCGGCGTGATCGTGGTGTTCGAGCACGTCAGGCATTGAGCGGCCCGAGCGAGTCGACTTTCATCGGTGGCGGGTCTGAAAAGTCCCGCCACCGTCGGTCGCGGACAAATGTTGCGGCCCGCTCAAATGCCCAATGTCAGCTGCGGCTCCGGCTCGTCGCCGGCCTGGAGGGCAGACAATGAGACGCCGAGGAGCCTGACGCGCTTTGGCAGCGGCATCTCGGCTTCGAGCAGGCCGCAGGCCAGCCGCTCCAGCTCATTCCGTCCCGTAACCGCCGCTGCGACGGATCTGCTGCGCGTGATGATCTCGAAGTCGGCAAATTTGATCTTCAAGGTGACGGTCCGGCCCCGATTGCCGGTTGCCTCGCAATGGCGCCAGACCTTGTCGACGAGAGGTCTGAGCTCGGCGGACAGCGCACCATACTCGGTGAGATCGGTTGAGAACGTGTTCTCCGCGCCGATCGACTTGCGAATTCGGTCGGCCCGGACCGGCCGCTCGTCGACGCCGCGCGAGATCCAATAATAATAGGCGCCCGACTTGCCGAAATTCGCATTCATGAACTCCAGCGACTGATTGCGGATGTCGAGGCCGGTGAACATGCCGAGCGCATTCATCTTCGCGCTCGTCGCCGGGCCTATCCCGTGGAACTTGCCGACGGGCAGCGTCTCGACGAAAGCGGGCCCCATTTCCGGCGAAATCACGAACTGACCGTTGGGCTTGCGATGATCGGAGGCGAGCTTGGCCAGAAACTTGTTGTAGGAGATGCCCGCCGACGCGTTGAGGCCTGTCTCGGCCTTGATCTTCTCGCGGATCCGCAGCGCGATGTCCCGCGCCAGCGGGATGCCTTGCAGATTTTCGGTGACGTCAAGATACGCTTCGTCGAGCGACAACGGCTCGATCATGGACGTGTGCTCGGCAAAGATCTCGCGGATCTGCCTGGAGATCGCCTTGTAGACCTCGAAGCGCGGCCTGACGAAGATCAGCTCGGGACATTGCCGCTTCGCCGTCACCGACGGCATGGCGGAGCGAACGCCGAATTTGCGGGCCTCATAGCTGGCGGCCGCGACGACGCCGCGCTCCGCGGAGCCCCCAACCGCAACCGGCTTTCCGCGCAGCTCCGGATTGTCGCGTTGTTCTACCGACGCATAGAAGGCATCCATGTCGATATGGATGATCTTGCGCACCGGCGAAGCCTCGCCGGCGACCATGTCGTAATCGCTCATGGAGAGATGATACAATCCGGCGAAGCGAAGCGCGAGATTGCGAGCAACGCGCTTCCGATCACGCGCATCGGAGGCTCCAGAACGAATCGGTTCACCAAGGAGCTACCCCGCCTCCCGGGCTTGTGAGTGGCAAGCATGGTCAGGCGACCTAATATGAGCCTGCGGAGGACAGCCCATGCAATACAGCTCCGAGCTCATTCACACCATGCGTCAAGCGCTTGAGACCGTCATGGCGAGCGTGCCGGCCGATCAGTCGGTGTTCGGCCTGAAAGCAGCCGTCGCCGAATGCATCCTGAAAGCCGCCGCGCACGGCCACACGTCGTATGACGCCCTGGTGACGTCCGCCTCCGATCAGATCCAGTCGATTGTCGCAATGCTGACATAGGCGCCGGTATGAAAACGGCGACAAGGCTGGCGCACCCGACACGATTCGAACGTGTGACCTTTGCCTTCGGAGGGCAACGCTCTATCCAGCTGAGCTACGGGTGCATTGGGAGTTCATTTAGCCGATTGGCGAGGGGTGGGCAACCGCTTCTCGCCTATCGCGCGCGAGCTGATTTACGCTGAAAAGACGCCGGAACCGCTGCGGCCTCCCGGCCGAGGGCGGCGAACTCGGCCAGCACCCTTTCGGCGCAGATGACCCGGTTGCGGCCGAGGCGTTTGGCCACGTAGAGCGCCTCGTCGGCTGCGCCCAGCAGCCGGTCGGGACCGCCATCGGCCTCACCGGGAATGTGGCTGGCGACGCCGACGCTGAGGGTGACATGGTCGCCGGCGCCCGTGGCGCCGTGGGCGATCGCTAAGGCCATCACGGCGCAGCGGATCTCGTCGGCGATGACGCAGGCGCTATCGCAATCCATGTCCGGCAGGATCAGCGCGAACTCCTCGCCGCCGTAGCGGCTGGCGAGATCGAGCGGACGCACGGCATGCCGGCTGACGACGGAGGCGACCGCGCGCAGGCACTCGTCGCCAGTCTGGTGGCCGTGCTGGTCGTTGAACAGCTTGAAATGATCGACGTCGGCGAACAGCAGCGCCAGCGGCTTCTGGGTGTGGTGGGCGCGGGCCCATTCGCTCATCAGCATCTGGTCGAACGAGCGGCGGTTCGACAGGCCGGTCAGGCCGTCCTTGGTGGCGAGCTCCTTCAGCGCCATCTCGGCGCGCTTCTGGTCGGTGAGGTCGCGCAGCGTCTCCACCACGGCGATCAGATGGCCGGCCTCGTCATGGATGGGACCGGCGTCGATGGCGAGATAGAGCTGGCTGCCGAGCTTCGGCATCACACACCAGTTCTCCGCGGAAAAGCCGAGCCCGTTATGACCGCGCGCCGCATATTCCGAATAGAACTCCGGCAGTTGCTCCGGCCGGTCGAGCGCGACGAGGTCGGCAAGGCAAGGGCGCTTGGTTTTGTAGAAGGCCTGCCAGTGCTTGCTGGTGCCGATCACCTCCGAGGCGGCGAGACCGGTCAACCGCTCGCAGGCCCTGTTCCAGATCACGACGCGGCGCTTCGGGTCGATCACGAAGGTCGGCACCACCAGGTGCTGCATCAGCCGCACGGCATAGGAATCCGCGACGTCGACGGTCTTAGCCGGCGGTTTGCCTGACGTCTTTCCCGGCGACTTGCTTGACGACCTCATTGGCTTCGCCATCAGGCCACCGCCGCCACCGGGACAGCACTGCCGGAGCCGAACAATTTCCGCACCTCGCTGGCCGGCTTCGGCGGGCTGAACAGATAGCCCTGCATCTGCGTGCAGCCGAGCGCGCGCAACAGCTCGCGCTGCGCCTCGGTCTCGACCCCTTCGGCGACCGTGGTCATGCTGCTGGCGGCCGCGATGTTCACCACCGCCTGCACGATCACGGGTGCGCCGCTCTCCTCGGCGATGTCGGCGACGAAGCAGCGGTCGATCTTGATCTTGTCGAACGGGAAGCGCTTGAGATAGCTGAGCGAGGAGTAGCCGGTGCCGAAATCGTCGAGTGCGATGCGCACGCCGATCGAGCGGAGCTGATGCAGGATCGAGAGCGCAGCCTCGTCGTCGCGGATCAGCACGGCCTCGGTGATCTCGAGCTCGAGCCGGCGCGGGTCCAGCCCGGAGGCGGCGAGTGCGCCCGCGATCCGCAGCGCCAGCGTGTCGCATTTGAGCTGCACCGGCGACACGTTGACCGCGACGCGCACATGCGCCGGCCAGGTCGCGGCTTCGTTGCAGGCCATGCGCAGCACCCAATCGCCGAGCTCGTTGATCAGGCCGGTATCCTCGGCGACCGGAATGAACTCCGCCGGCGACACCATGCCGCGCTCGGGATGCCGCCAGCGCAGCAGCGCCTCGCAGCCCGAGACCTCGTTGGTGCGCAGGTCGACCAGCGGCTGATAGTGAATCTCGAAACCGCCGTTCACCAGCGCCTGCCGCAGGTCCTGCTCCATGCTCAGGCGCGCCTTGGCGCTCGCATCCATCTCCGGCTCGAAGAAGCGGTGGCTGCGACGCCCTTGGGCCTTGGCGCCGTACATCGCGAGATCGGCGTTCTTGACGAGCTGGTCGAGATCGGTCCCGTCCTGCGGCGCCAGCGCGATGCCGATGCTTGCGTCGGTGGAGAGCTGATGGCCGAGACAATGATAGGGCTGCCGGATGGCCTGATAGATGCGGGTCACGAACGACAGCACGTCGGCAGGAGACTGGATTGCGGTCTGGATCACGGCGAACTCGTCGCCGCCCAGCCGCGCGATCAAGTCGCCCTGCTTGAGGCAGCCGCGGAGACGGCCGGCAATCGCCTTCAACAGCTCGTCGCCGACGTGGTGGCCAAGCGAATCGTTGATGCCCTTGAATTCATCGACGTCGATGTAGAGCAGCGCGAACTGTCCGCCGCCGGCGGCCTTCGCCAGCTCTCGTTCGATCTGCTCGCGGAACAGCGTGCGGTTCGGCAGGTCGGTCAGCGCATCGTAATGCGCCATGTGCGCGATCTTCTCGTCGGCGCGCCGCCTCTCGGTGACGTCCTCGACGACGTTGATGATGTAGCGTGGCTCGCCGGATTTGTCGCGGATGCCGATTCTCCGGGAGGTGATGTAGCGCCGCCCGATGGCCGGGGTGTTCCAGATGTGCTCGTCCAGGAACAGCCCGTCCGGCGATTGCAGCAGTCTGTCGTCGTCCCGGGTGATGATCTCGGCGTCCTCTGCCGGATAAAGGTCGAACACCGTCCTGCCGACGATCGTCTCATGGGCCTCGTCGAGTTGCTCCTCGGCGACCTGGTTGGCCAGGAGGTAGCGCCGCGTTTGGGCGTCCTTCACGGTGATCCGCGAGGGGATATGGTCGATGATCTCGCGCAGGAAGGTGTGATTGCGGTCCCGCTCCTGCTCCAGGTTGCGGCGCTCCGTGATGTCTTCGATCGTGGCGACCCATCCGCCCTGCGCGAGCGGGGTATTGATGACCTGGAACGCGCGGCCGTTGGCCAGTTGATGAATTCTCGTGGAGACCGTGCCTTCGGCAACGATCCTCATGACGTCGGCGCAGAATTCCTCGACATTGCCGTCGAACGCGCCACGCTCCTTGCGATGGTACATCGCCTCACGAATGTGGCAGCCGGGCTTGATGACGTCGTGGGAGAGACCGAACATCTCCGCATAGCGACGGTTGCAGGTGACGATGTATCCGGCGGCGTCATACAGGATCAGCCCCTGGGTCATGTTGTTGAGGGCGGTGTCGAGCCGCAGCCGCTCCGCTTCCAGCCGCTCCTGCGCCTCTCGGTTCTGCCGGTTGATCTGGCGGATGATCAGATAGAGGATCAGGGCGATGACGGCAGCCGAAAGTGCGGCGGTCGTGACCATGAAGCCGGTCTGCTGCCGCCAATCTGCAAGCGCGGCTGCCGTGGTGTTGGTGGCGACGATGACCAGCGGGAAATGCGTCAGTGACGCGGCGGAGCCCAGCCGCTCCTCGCCATCGACCGGGCTCCTGACGCGAAGCGTGTGCTGACCGCCCTTGCTCAGCACCTTCTGCATCAGCGGCGCATCCTTGAAGCTCCGCCCGATCATTTCTTCGAGGTGCGGATAGCGCGCCAGCATCTTGCCCTCGCGATCGAACAGCGAGATCGCCGTCCCCTCGGCGAGCGCGACAGATGCGAAATAGTGCTGGTAGCTGTCCGGATCTATCCGGCGGACCATCGCGCCGAGGAAGGTGCCGTCCGCGCCGTTCAACCGGCGTGCGACGACCGTGGTCCATTTGTTGATGATGAAGCTGCGGACGGATTCGAGCAGCACCGCTTCGGACTGCGGATTCGTCTTGAATGTCTGAAAGTAGGCCCGGGATGAAACGTTGATCTTGGGCAGCGGCTGGGCCCGCGACCAGTTGATCAGCTCGCCGTCGGCATCGTAGATCGCGATGTCGCCGAGATAGGACACCGAGCTGATCTTGCTGCGCAGCATCTGGTTCGTCGCAGGTCTGGACATGCGTTCGCGGAACATCGCGGGCGAGGTGATCTCCGGCAGGTTCATCTGCCCGATCACATCGGCGGCGACGACGTCAGAGTCCTCGAATTGTTGATCAAAGTGCCGCGCGATCAGCTGCACCGTGTTTTCCAGCTCGCGCTCGCGATTGACCAGGGTGCGCTCGCGAAACTCGCCGACGGCCACGGCAGTCACGGCGAAGATGCCCGCGACCAGCAACACGCCGCACAGGGTCAACCACAGCACAGGACCACGCCGCGCCAAGACCTCCCAGCCGTTCCTTGCGGCTAGAGACATTCCGGCTGCCACCGTGGAAAAGACCTGGCGCATTCCCCCTCCCTGGAGGAACACGAATACACCGCACAAATGGCCTAAACCTTAGGAAAGCCAGTTACCTAAGCATTAATCCAGTTGCGCAGCCGGGTCCGCATGCCGCGGAGCGGGAATCGCGTCGCGGTTGTGTGGCGCGCGCAGCAATCGCTGCGCTGCATCGTTAACCGCGGCTTAATGCGAGCTGCCGCCGTTCTTGTCGCCGGCGGGATTGCGCAGCCGTCCGACCACGCCGGTCGGAAAGAAATAGACGCTGGCAATGAACAGCAGCCCGAGCCACAGCAGCCAGCGGTCGGGATGCAACAGCCCCGGCAGCAGCGGCAGGCCGGCTTCCGACGCCGCCGTGGAGGCGACGCCCATCAGCGACTGCAAATAGTTCTGAGCGAGGATGAAGATGCTGGCGCCGATGATCGCGCCGTAGATCGTGCCCATGCCCCCGATCACGACCATCAGCAGGATGTCCAGCATGATCGAGAAGCTGAGCGAGGTATCGGGACCGGCATAGCGCAGCCACAGCGCGTTCAAGATGCCGGCGCCGGCGGCGACCAGCGCGGCGAGGCAATTGGCGTAGGTCAGGTGGAACACCGTGCGAAAGCCGAGCGCCTCGGCGCGAAAACGGTTCTCGCGGATGGCTTGCAGCACGCGCCCGAATGGCGAGTTCACGACGCGCAGCAAAGCGAGGATCATCAGGGCCGAGACGGCGAACACCAGATAGAAGGTCAGGATGCGGCCGTTGACCTCGAAGCCGAACAGGCTTTTTGAGATCAGCACGGTGCCGGGGCGGAGCAGCTCGGGCAGCTGGAAGCTGCGCCCGTCCTCACCGCCGGTCAGCCAGGAGAGCTGCGAGGCCAGTACCTGGAAGGCAGAGGCGACCGCGAGCGTGATCATGGCGAAGAAGATCGCGGCGACGCGCAGCGAAAAGAGCCCGATGGCGAGCGCGAGCAGGGCTGCGAGCGGCAGTCCGACGACGATGCCGGTTGCGACCGCGGCCCAATTGGGACCCATCCCGTACAGCGCGATCGCGATCGCGTAGCTGCCGATGCCGTAGAACATGGTGTGGGCGAACGACACCGAGCCGGTATAGCCGAGCAGGAGATCGTAGGAGGCGACCAGCGCCGCGAAGACGCAGATCTTGGCCGCGACGTTCAGCGCCTTGGCGCCCGGGAACAGGAACGGCGTTGCCGCCAGCGCCAGGATGATGAGGACGAGAACGAGCGTCAGGACGCGGCTGCGCGGCGGGTCGCCGGAGAGGATCATCATCGGCTGGTCACCGCATAGAGGCCGCGTGGGCGCCACATCAGAATGGCGACCATCAGCAGGATGTTGGAGACGAGGGCGAGTTTCGGCACCAGGAAGCCGCCGTAATTGGCGACCATGGCCACGAGGATCGCACCGATGAAACAGCCGCCGATCGACCCGAGCCCGCCGATGATGACGACGATGAAAATCAAGACGGTGAGGTCGTCGCTCATGGAGGCGTGCACCTGCTCGCGATAAAGCGCCCACATCACGCCGCCGAGGCCGGCCAGCGCCGAGCCCGTCATGAACACGCCGAGGAACAGCCGGCGGATGCGATAGCCGAGCGCCTCGACCATCTCGCGGTTCTCGACGCCGGCGCGGATCAAGAGGCCAAGCTTGCTGCGATTGAGCACGAGCTGGATCGCGATGAAGATGGCCAGGCCGATCAGCATCGCCAGCACGCGGTATTTCGCGATCGCGACGTCGCCGAGGATGAAGGAGCCGCGCAGCGAGGTCGGCAGCGGCATTGGGATGATCTGCGGCCCCCACAGCGCATAGAGCGTCTGCTCGGCGACGATCAGGCCGCCGGTGGTCATCAGGATCTGCTTCAGATGCTGGCCGTAGACCGGCAGGATCAGCACGCGCTCGACGACGAGGCCGAGCGCGCCCGACACCGCCATCGAGAGCAGCGCGGCCGGGGCGAGCACCGCGAGATTCATCCACAGCGAATCCGCCTGAATGGAGGCCGCGAACGGCGCCAGCACCAGCGTGGCTACATAAGCGCCGACGGCGATGAAGGCGCCGTGGCCGAAATTGAGCACGTCCATCAGGCCGAACACCAGCGTCAGGCCCGAGGCCATGATGAAGATCATCATGCCCATGGCGAGGCTGGCGGCGGTCAGCGTCAGCCAGGAGCTGGTCGATCCAATCAGCGGGATCATGAGGAGCGCGAGCGCGATCGGCAGCAGGATCGGCGCGATGTCGCGCTTCGGCTTCGGCAGGGGATCATTTGCGGCAAGTTCAGTCACTGATGTGCCTCCAGGCTCAGGCCGAGCAGCCGCTCCTGCAGCGGCACGTCGGCGGCGAGCGCCGCCATCTCGCCGCGATGAACGATGGTGCCGTTGTCCATCACCAGCACGTTGTCGCCGAGCTCGCGGGCGGCAAAGAAGTTCTGCTCGACCAGGAGGATGGTGGCGCCCTTGCGCTTGATCTCCCTCAGGCACTCGATCAGCGCCATCACGATGGCGGGCGCGAGGCCCTTGGTCGGCTCGTCGATCAGCAAGAGTTTGCGCGGCTCGATGATGGCGCGGGCGATCGACAGCATCTGTTTTTGTCCGCCCGAGAGACTTCCCGCACGCGACAGCCAGAACCGCCGCAGCGCCGGGAAGAAGCCGAAAATCCAGTCGAGCTGGGTGTCGTCGAGCGGGCCGTCGCGCGCGGCGAGGACCAGGTTCTCCTTCACCGTGAGGTCGGAGAACACCGCCATGCTCTCCGGCACGTAGCCGACGCCGAGCCTGGCGATGTCGGGCGTGGTACGGCTTTCGATGCGATCGCCGGAGAGGCTGATCTCCCCGCTGGAAGCCCGCCACAGCCCCATGATGGTGCGTAGCGTCGTGGTCTTGCCGGCGCCGTTGCGGCCGAGCAGCATCGTGACCTGCCCCTGCGGGACCGCGAGGTCGATGCCCTGAAGGATGTGATAGCGGCCGATATGGGTGTGCACGCCGGAGAGCTTGAGCAGGTCGGTCATGCGACGCTCTCTGCGTTCTTGGGGGCGACGCCGAGATAGGCTTCCTGCACGATCGGCGAGGCAATCACCTCGGCAGGCGGCCCGTCCGCAACAAGCTGGCCGTTATGCAGGACGATGATGCGGTCGGCGAGCGAGCGCACCACGTCCATCTTGTGCTCGACCAGAAGGATGATCTTGCTCCTGTCCTGCTTGAGCTGCGCGATCAGGTTGAGGACAACAGGCACCTCATCGATGCTCATGCCGGCAGTCGGCTCGTCGAACATGAAAACCTTCGGCTCCAGCGCGATCATCAGCGCGACTTCGAGCTTGCGCTGATCGCCATGCGACAGCGCGGTCGCGGCGACGCCGCGGCGGCTGCCGAGCGCGACCTGATCGAGGATGGCGTCCGCGCGTGCGATCAGGTCGCGGCGTATCGTCCAGGGCCGCAGCATGTCGTAATGGGTGCCGTTGGCGGCCTGCACCGCGAGGCGGACGTTCTCTTCCACGGTGAGGTTCGGAAAGAGATTGGTGAGCTGGAAGGCGCGCCCGAGGCCCGCGCGGGTGCGCAGCGGCGCGGAGTGCTGGGTGATGTCGGTGCCGCCGAACAGGATACTGCCGTTCGAGGCGCGCAGCTGACCCGAGATCAAATTGAAATAGGTGGTCTTGCCGGCGCCGTTCGGCCCGACGATCGCGGTGAGCTCGCCCGGACGGAACGTGCAGGTGACGTTGTTGACCGCGACATGGCCGCCGAAGCGGATGGTGAGGTCGCGAGTTTCGAGGGTCAGCGTCATTGTGTGTCGGGTGAGTGTGAGATGGAGCTATGTCCGCGATCACGGTGCGCCCCCTCCCCCGCTTGCGGGGGAGGGTTGGGGAGAGGGTGTCTCCGCGACGAAGACTCCCCAAGAGGTGAGAGCCCTCTCCCGGCCTCTCCCGCATCCGCCTTCGCCAAGGCTTCGGCGGACAAGAGCGGGAGAGGTAAGCAACTCAGCGCTTGTTGCGGACGGGAACGTCCATGTCTTCGATCTTCAGCTCGCGCACCGGCTCGAGCACGGCCCAGGCGACGTTCGGATCGACCTTGACCTTGAAGTGATACATGCTCTGCAGCGCCTGATGGTCTTCCTTGCGGAACACCATCTTGCCCTTTGGCGTGTCGAACTCCAGGCCTTCCATCGCCGTTATCAGCTTCTCGGTGTCGGTCGACTTCGCCTTGGTGACGGCGGCGACGACGGACATCGCGGCGGCAAAACCGCCCGCGGTGAAGAAGTCCGGCGGCGCGTTGAAGCGCTTCTGGTGCTCTGCGACCAGCCAGTCGTTCACCGGGTTCTTCGGGATCTCGTAGAAATAATAGGTCGCGCCTTCCATGCCGGGCAGGCCCTTATAGGCGGCGAGCGCCGGCAGGATGTTGCCGCCGGTGGAGAGCTCGATGCCGTAGCGCTTCGGGTCCATGTCCTGAAGCTTGGCCAGCGGGTTGCCGGCGCCGGCCCAGATCACCCAGATCACCTTGCGGCCGGGCTTGTCCTTCAGCGCGTCGAACAGGCGCTGGCCGACCGCGGTGAAGTCGGTGGTCGAGGTCGGGGCATATTCTTCGGCAGCGAGCGTCGCGCCGGTCTTGACGAGCGCCTCCTTGAAGGCGGCGACGCCGTCGCGGCCGAAGGCGTAATCCTGCGCCAGCGTCGCCACGGTGACGCCCTGCTTGCCGATCGCGACGGCGTTGGAGATCGCGTCCTGCGAGGAGTTGCGCCCGGTGCGGAAGATGTAGCGATTCCACTTCTCGCCGGTAATCTGATCCGCGACGGCGGGCTCGACGATCAGGATCTTCTTGTTCTCCTCGGCGACCGGGAGAATGGCGAGCGCGGCGGCCGACGAGGTCGTGCCGATCGCGATGTCGGCCTTGTCGTCCTGATAGGCTTCGGCGAGCGCGGCCTTCGAAAGGTCCGGCTTGCCCTGGTCGTCCTTGGTGATGATGACGATCTTGCGACCGTCGAGCGTCATCGTGCCCTTGGTGGCGTATTCGAAGCCCATCTTCAGGCCGGTTTCGGTCTGCTTGGCATAGGCCTCGAGCGGGCCGGTCTTGCCGTAGATCAGCGCGACCTTGAGATCGTCGGCCCGTGCGGAGGTACCCGCGGCGAGCGCGAGGATGGTTGTTGTTAAGATGAGTGATCGACGCACGATGGTCCCTCCTGATTTAAAGTTTCTCGGTAACAGCGATTTGCACAACGTTACGAACATTGCAATCGAACCTTCCGGCCGAGCGTCTCGGCCTTTCGAACATGCATCATTTTTAAGCTAGCCGCGCGTTGCCGGCTCCTTCGGCCTGACGCCGATCCGACTGCGCCTCATCAGCGCTTTCGAAAATATGCGGCGCGACGCCGCGCTTCTCCAGGGCTTCGCCGAGCTTGATGCGCAGGAAGCCCGACGTGGTGTAGCGCGACACGCCGGAATAGAAGCGATCGACGAGACTGCGCACCATGGCCGAATAATCGTCCATCAGTTCCGGCAGGATGGAAAAATTGTCATAATTGACGATGGCGTAGACCCGGCGGCCGAGCGGAGCGAGCCTGGCCTCGACGATATCAGCGATGGTGTCGATCTCGGCCTTGCTGCGCAGCGGATAGCGCTCGAGATTGACGAAAAACAGGTTCTGCTGCTCGTCCAGCGTGAAGCGCTGGTCGAGCGGAATGGTGAGCAGGCGCTCGCGCAGATCCATCAGTCCTTCGCCGAAGATGCGCGCGTCCATCAAGGCGGGATCGCGCGGGATCAGCGGCTTGAAATCCATCAGGCGCAGAATGTCGCGCTCGATGTCGATGCCGGGCGCGACTTCGGTGAGCTCGAGCCCGTCGGAGCGCAGCTCGAACACGCAGCGCTCGGTGACGTAAAGCGTGCGCTGCTTGCGCGCGGCCGCGAACGGGCCGCTGAAGGTGACGTGCTCGACGCTACCTACGAACTTGCGTGACTTGGCTTCGTCGAGGATGACGAGCTTCCTCTCGTTCACCGCGATGCGCTGCTTGCCCGCGCCGAAGGTGCCGACGAAGATGACCTCCTTGGCGTTCTGGCTGATGTTGATGAAGCCGCCGGCACCTGCGAGTTTCGGCCCGAACTTGCTGACATTGAGGTTGCCGGCACGATCGACCTGGGCGAGCCCGAGAAAGGCCGCATCGAGACCGCCGCCGTCGTAGAAGTCGAACTGATAGGGCTGGTCGATCACCGCCTGCGTGTTGATCGCCGCGCCGAAATCGATGCCGCTCGCGGGGATGCCGCCGATCACGCCGGGCTCCGCCGTCAGCGTGATCAGGTCGATGATCCGCTCCTCATTGGCCACGGACGCAATCCCCTCGGGCATGCCGATGCCGAGATTGACCACGCTGTTAGCCTTCAGCTCGAGGGCGGCGCGCCGGGCGATGATCTTGCGCTCGCTGACCGGCATCACCGGCAGCGAGGCGGCACGGACGCGGATCTCACTCGAGAAAGCCGGATTGTATTGCGTGCCGAAGGTCTGCCAGTGGTTCTCGGGCTTGGCCACGACGACGCAGTCGACGAGGATGCCGGGAATCTTGACCTGGCGCGGATTGAGGCTGCCGGCCTCGGCCACGCGTTCGACCTGGGCGATGACGATGCCGCCGGAATTATGCGCCGCCATGGCGATGGCGAGCGCCTCCAGCGTCAGCGCCTCCTTCTCCATGGTGAGGTTGCCGTCGGGATCGCCTGTGGTGGCGCGGATGATCCCGACTTGAATCGGAAACGTCTTGTAGAGCAGGCAGTCTTCGCCGCCGATCTTGATCAGCTCCACCATGTCCTCGGTGGTGCGTGCGTTCAGCTTGCCGCCGCCCTGACGGGGGTCGACGAAGGTGCCGATGCCGACGCGGGTGACATGGCCGGGCCGGTGCGCGGCGATGTCGCGGAACAGATGCGTGATGACGCCCTGCGGCAGATTATAGGCCTCGATCTGGTTCGCGATCGCGAGCTGCTGCAATTTCGGCGCAAGCCCCCAATGTCCCCCGATCACGCGCCGGACCAGGCCTTCATGCGCGAAATGATTGAGGCCGCGCTGCTTGCCGTCGCCCTGACCCGCCGCATAGACCAGCGTCAGGTTGCGCGGCTTGCCCTGCGTATAGGGCGCATCGCCCTCATTGGAGAGATAAAGCTCCTCCAGCGCGATCGCGATCTCCTCGGCAAAGCCGATGCCGACGAAGCCGCCGGTCGCCACCGTGTCGCCGTCACGGATCAGCATGACGGCTTCGGCCGCGGTGACGACCTTGCCTTTCTCGGAATTGCGCAAATAGGGCAGAGCTGGATGATGGCTCACGGCGTGCCTCCCGATCCCTTCGACCTATGCCGTTGTTGTGCATTGATCCTATCGCGAGAAGCAGCCCCGGAACAGCTGCTCCCCGCGCTGGACAATATGATCAGGACATTCAGCCCTGAACTATCTTGCGTGTTTCCGTGGCGAAATAGACCGACACGATGGTGATGAGCGCCAGCGCGATCATGTAGAGCGAGATCGGCCAGGTCGCCGGCGCGTAGGCCGTCATCAATCCCGTCGCGATCAGCGGCGACAGCGCGCCGGCGAAGATCGAGGCGAGGTTGTAGCCGAGCGAGACGCCGCTATAGCGCACCTTGGTGCCGAACAGCTCCGACAGGAAGCTCGCCTGAGGACCGTACATCGCGGCGTGGCCGATGGCGAGGCCGAGCACGATCGCGATCCAGGCATATTGCGGGTTCTTGGTCGCCAGCAGCATGAACAGCGGGAACGACATCAACGCCGAGAACACCGCGCCGAAGATGTAGACCGGCCGCCGCCCGACGCGGTCGGAGAGCGCGCCGAAGGCCGGAATGGTGAAGGTCTCGATCGCGGCGCCGATCAGCACGCCGTTGAGCATGTCCTGCTTGTTCATGCCGAGCGATTGCGTGGCATAAGCGAGCACGAAGGTCGCGTAGATGTAGAAGAAGCCGTTTTCGGCGAAGCGCGCGCCCATCGCGAGCAGGATGTTCTTGGGATACATCCTGATGGCCTCGAGGATCGGCATCTTCACTTCCTGCTTGGTGTCCTTGACCTTCTGGAACTCCGGGGATTCCGCGATGGTGAAGCGGATCCACAGGCCGACCAGCACCAGCGCGATCGAGAACAGGAACGGGATGCGCCAGCCCCACGCAAGGAGCTGCGCATCGGTCAGCATCGCCGACACCACCGAGAATACCAGCGTGCCGAGCACAAGGCCGAGCGGTGCCCCGAGCTGCGGCCAGCTGCCGTAGAATCCCTTCTTGTCCGCGGGTGCGTGCTCGACTGCCATCAACACCGCGCCGCCCCATTCGCCGCCGAGGCCAAAGCCCTGGATCAGGCGGCAGGTGACGAGCAGGACGGCGGCCCAGATGCCGGCAGTCTCGTAGGTCGGCAGGAATCCGATCGCCGCTGTCGCCACGCCCATGATCAGCAGCGTCAGATACAGCATGGTCTTGCGGCCGATCTTGTCGCCGTAATGACCGAACACGACGCCGCCGAGCGGGCGCGCGATGAAGCCGAGCGCGTAGGTCGCGAACGCCAACAGCGTTCCCATCATGGGGTCGAACGTCGGAAAGAACAGCTTGTTGAAGATCAGCGCCGCGGCCGTGCCGTAGAGGAAGAAGTCGTACCACTCGATGGCCGTGCCGATCAGGCTCGCGGTGGCGACCGTGACGTGCGACGGCTGCTTGGCCTGAAGCTGATGAACCGTGATCGCTTCACTCATCTGGCGTCCTCCCTGTTTGCGAATGCGCATGTGCAGCATGCGTCATTGTGCAAAGCGAAGAGCAAGGTCCGCGCCAGATGCGGAGGGTTTGCGCAAAATGGCTGAAAACACGGCAATTTCTGAAGTCGGCGCCGGGAAAGAGCGGAAAGACGCCGTGTCAGGAATCCGAGACTCCGGACAGTCCGGTGTCTCGAAACTCAGACAGAGGCCGGTCCCGAGGCGAGGCCGAACTTGGCGAGCTTCTTGTAGAAGGTCGCGCGCGAGATCCGCAGCATCCTGGCGGCCTCGGAGATTTGGCCGTTGCTGGCGGCGAGTGCCTGTTCGAGCGTGTGCTTCTCGAATTCGGCCTCGGCCTCGGCATAGGGCACGACTATTCCGGCCGCGCGCTCAGGTGCGGCCGGCTTGATCTCGGTGCCGACGGGAAGGATGCGCGCGACATCCTCGCCGGTCAGCCGGCCGGAATCGCTGAGAATCAGCGCCCGCTCCAGGATGTTGCGGAGCTCGCGAACGTTGCCCGGCCAGTCATAGCGCGCGAGCGCGGAAAGCGCGCTCGGCGTGATCTTCGCCTTGACGTAATCGCCGGAGGCGCTGATGTCCTCGAGCAGCCGGGCGCAGATGTCAGGAAGATCCTCGAGGCACTGCCGAAGCGGCGGCAGGTCGATCGACAGCACGTTCAGCCGATAATAGAGATCGGGTCGGAACGCGCCGTCGCTGACGCGCTTGCGCAAATCCACATTGGTCGCCGCGACCACGCGAACGTCGACCTTGGAGATCTTGTCCGAGCCGAGCGGCTCGATCTCGCGCTCCTGCAGCACGCGCAGCAGCTTGGCCTGCAATTGCAGTGGCATCTCGCCGATCTCGTCGAGGAAGAGCGTGCCGCCGTCGGCGATGCGGAATTTGCCCTCGCGTCCCCGTCGGTCGGCGCCGGTATAGGCGCCCGGCGCGGTGCCGAAAAACTCCGACTCGATCAGCGTGTCGGGGATAGCAGCGACGTTGACGCTGACGAACGGCTTCTCTGCGCGGGTGGACGCATTGTGAATCGCCTGCGCCAGCATCTCCTTGCCCGTTCCGGTCTCGCCGGTGAGGAGCACCGTGACGCTCTGCCGCGCGGCGCGGCTTGCCAGCGCCTTGGCCTGGGCAATTGCCGGCGTGGTGCCGACGTAATCGGCGAAAGTGAAGCGCGCCGCGCGGGCGTTGGACAATTGCCGCCGTGCCAGCCGCAGATCGCTCTCGAGCTGGGCGACGCGGGCGAGCAGGGGTTTGAGGCTTTCGAGGTGGTCATAGAGCACGAAGCCGATCGCGCCGATCACCGTCCCGCTCTCGTCCTCGATCGGCATGCGGGTGACGACGAGCTGCTCGCCGCCGAGCTCCATGATGTCGAGCAGGATCGGCTCGCCGGTCTCGGCCACCTTGCGCATCAGGCTGTTAGGGATGACCTCCTCGATTGGCCGGCCGATTGCCTCGCTGATGCGCTTGAGGCCGAGCGCGGCGAGATATTTTTCGTTGACGTAGACGACCCGTCCGCCGCGGTCGATCGCGATCGCGCCCTCGCAGAGCTTCTCCAGCCGCTCGAACAGCGTCTCCATCGCGCGTGCGCGGAGATAGGCAGGATCGCTGATCGAGGAGGCGGGCATGACGTACCCCAAGGGAAGTCCGCCTGCTTATTACCAAAAGGGTCGTATTTTCAAAGGGGGAATTGGGGCTGAGCCACTCGCGATCTATCCCCGTCACCCTGAGGTGGCCGCTTCTTCAGCGGCCCTCGAAGGGCGACGGCCCGGCTGCATCTCGGCCGTTCATCCTTCGAGGCTCGACCCACGATGCTTCGCATCGTGTGTCTCGCACCTCAGGATGACGGAATTGTCTTGGACAAGCGCAGCGCGGTTTTCAGAGTGCCCCCTACCGCCGATACCCGCTCGCCCGCGAATAGCCTTGCCGGTTCTGCTGCATCGGGCGGCTCGCGACGCTGGCCCGGGCCTCGCTGGAGGCGGGTGTGGCGAGCTTCAGCTCCTCCAAAAAGATCGGCCGGGAGAAGTAATAGCCCTGCGCGTAGCGGATCTTGGTTGCGGCCTGGAGATAGGCGAGTTCCTCATAGGATTCGAGACCTTCGGCAATCACGGTCATGCCGAGCGCTTCGCTCAAGGATTCGATCGCGCGCAGGATGCCCTGGCTGCGCGGGCGCTTATGAATGTCGGTGATGAAGGAGCGGTCGATCTTGATCTCGTCGGCGGTGATGTCGGCCAGCGCCGAGAGCGAGGAATAGCCGGTGCCGAAATCGTCGATCGAGATGCCGACACCCAGCTTGCGGAACGTCGGCAGGATCTCGTCCTGGAAATGATTCTTGGCGACGAAGGCATCTTCCGTCAGCTCGATCATGAAGCGGTTGGGAAAGCCGGTGTCGTCCAGCGCCTGCGCAAAGCTGCGCATGAATTCGGGATTGCCGGCCTGCTTGGCGGCGATGTTGATGCTGATGGTCGCTTCCGCGCCGAACGTCTCGTTGATCAGGTCGATCGACTTGACGATCTCGGCGAGCACGAGGTGAGTCAGCTCATCGATCAGGCCGAGCTCGCCGGCGAGATTGATGAACGAGCCGGGCGCCTGGATCACGCCTTCGTCGTCGCGCAGCCGTACCAGCGCCTCGATGCCTTTCACGGCCTGTGTGCGGATGTCGACCTTGGACTGAAAGGCGCAGCAGAAACGCTTTTCCAGGATGGCGAGCCGTAGCGACTGCTCGACCTTCATCCGCGCCTGCGCCTCGCGCTCCATGCTGGCGTCGAAGAAGGCGGCCAGTCCCTTGCCGTTGTTCTTGATGCGGTACATCGCGATGTCGGCGTTCTGGCGCAGCGTCTCGAAACTGCTGCCGTGGTCGGGATAGAGGCTGATGCCGACCGAGGTGGAGGCGAAGACTTCCGAATGGTCGATGAAGAACGGCGCGGTCAGCCGCTCCAGCGTCGACTGCATGAATTCGGCGACCTCCTCTTGGCTCTGGATCGGCGACAGCAGCAGCAGGAATTCGTCGCCGGAAATGCGCGACAGCATGTCGGAATCACGCAAGTCGCGACCGAGCCGCTTCGACAGCTCGACCAGCAGCGCATCGCCGACGGCATGGCCATAATAGTCGTTGATGTGCTTGAAATTGTCGACGTCGAGGAAGGCCAGCGCGAAGCGCTCGCCGCCGCCATCGGCCGCAAGCAGATTATTGGCGCGATGTTCGATCACGCGCCGCGAGGGCAGTCCGGTCAACTCGTCGAAATAGGCCGAGCGGAACAGCTGGTCCTCGAAATTCTTCTGCTCGGTGATGTCGGAAGACGCCGAGATCAGGAGCTCGCGTCCGGCAAGGCGAACGGGACGATGGGTCGTGAGCAGGACCTGGCGCGCGGCGCCGCCGTGAAGCGCCTCTTCGGTGACGACAGGCTGGCCAGCGCTCAGAGCCTTGCGGCAGGCTTCGCGGCGCGGCGCCAGATCGGGTGAGGGTCGGCTGCCGTCCATGCCGAGCTGCGCGGCCGCGGCATCGTTAACCAGCAGAAGCTCGCCATGCGCGTCCTGCACAGTCAGGCCGGCCGGCAGCATTCTAACGATTTCCTTGAGAAAACCGAGCTCGGCTTCATTCGCGCCGGAGTATTTGTTGTCGTTCATAGAAGTCATGAATCTTGTTGTTTCGGCGCCTTTGCAATGGACGCGATCTTGCGTGGTTCCCTCTTAAGTTTGGTTAAGGGGTCCGAAGAAATACGGGGGTGTTTTGGAGAAAACTTGCGACGTTGCGACGCGCGCTGACGATCGTCATTAACAGAGGGTCAACGGCGCATGCGAAACCGCGGGCGAGGGCCGCGGGTGCGCTTTCACGTGGCGAACGATGCTATTCGCTTCGCGGGATTCGGCACTGCATGATGCAATGCAGCCCGGTCTTCAAGTAAGAGATCTCGGATTTGCCATCGAAGGCCGACAGTGCCGATTTCAACAGCTTGGTGCCGAAGCCCGGCTCGGACACCTTGTCGACGCTCGGCCCCTCGGTTTCGTCCCAGGTGATGGTCAGGCGGTCGTCGCTGACGGTCCACGACACCTGCAACAGACCACGGGGCGAGGAGAACGCACCATATTTGCCTGCATTGGTAGCAAGCTCGTGAAACATCAATGACAGCGTGACGGCGAGCTTCGGCGGCAGGAACAGTCGCTCGCCGTTGAGCGTGAAGCGGACATGGCCGTAAGGGCCGAGCTCCGAGATCAGGAGATCGCGGATGTCGCAGCCGGCCTTGTCGATCCGCGAGATCAAATCGTCGGTCGCGGCCAGCGAGCGCAGCCGCGGATCGACCCGGGCCCAGACCAGCGGCTGGTCATGCAGCACCTGGTGCAGCACGGCATGCACCGTCGACAGCTTGTTCTTCAGCCGGTGCTGGAGCTCGTCGACCAGCAGCTTGCGATAATCTTCTTCCTCGATCAGCCGCCTGGAGATCCGGCGCTGCTCCGCCAGCATGGTGCGATAGTGCTCGACGCCCCAGATGGTGAGCGCACAGACCGCCCAATAAAGTGCCAGCAGGGCAAACCGTGCGTGATCGGCCAAGGCATCGCTGAAATTCACGACGACGCCGAGCACGCCGCCGAAGAGCGCAGTCACGATTCCGATCCGGAAGCCTCCGAACGCGGCCGCAAAGAACACGGCCGGAAAGTAGGGGGTGAAGTAGACGTCGGGCCGCACATGCGCGAGAGCCCAGCGCGCCAGCGTCGCAACCAGCAGGCAGGCCACCGCAAACGCAATGCTCAGACCGAGCGATGGCGGCGCCGCACCCTGCCAGCCCCTACGGAATTCGTCGATCAGCTTCCCCATGCGCAGCCCAGTTGCGATATGCGTTCGAAAATCGATCGGTCCATGAGGATGTTACGCATCCCGCCCGCACAAGCATAGCTTGCCTTGGCGGAGGCAGGCAGGGATAGTGTCCGCCGCGGCGATGGCAGCGGCCGATGTTCGCCATTTGGCATCAAATCGTTCGAAAACAGGAACATTCCATGGGCAGGCTGGACGGCAAGGTTGCGGTGATCACGGGAGCGACGAGCGGGATCGGATTGCGCACTGCGGAAGTCTTCGTTGCCGAAGGTGCCAAAATTGTGATCGCGGGGCGCCGCCTACCGGAGGGCGAGGCGCTGGCGAAGCAGCTCGGGGCCGACTGCATCTTCCGCCAGACCGACGTGACGGTCGAAGCCCAGATGCAGGCCCTGATCGCGCTGGCCGTGGACAGGTTCGGCCGGATCGACTGCCTGTTCAACAATGCTGGCGGACCGGCGCAGACCGGCGGCATCGAGGGCCTCGAGGTCGAGCGCTTCGATGCGGCGATGGCAACGCTGGTGCGCAGCGTCATGCTCGGCATGAAGCACGCCGCGCCCTACATGAAGAAGCAGGGAAGCGGCAGCATCATCAACAATGGCAGCATCGCCGGACGTCTCGCCGGGTTCTCGTCCTCGATGGTCTATAGCGCGGCCAAGGCGGCGGTGATTCATCTCACCAAATGCGTGGCGATGGAGCTCGGCGAGTCCAATGTGCGCGTCAACGCGATCTCGCCCGGCGCGATCGCGACCGGCATTTTCGGCAAGGCGCTCGGGCTCTCGACCGACGCCGCGGAGAAGACGCCGGCGGTGATGCGCGAGGTCTACAAGTCCGCGCAGCCGATCCCGCGTGCCGGCCTTCCCGACGACATCGCCCATGCCGCGGTGTTCCTGGCCAGCGACGAATCCAGCTTCATCAACGGCCACGACCTCGTCGTCGACGGCGCCATGACCGGCGGCCGCAACTGGAGCCAGCAGCAGCAGGGCTATGTGGCCTTGCGCAAGGCGTTCGATCAGGGGGCGTAGTTGCTCAGGGAACGGTGCCGTAGGGTGGGCAAAGGCCGCTCTTTGCGCGCCGTGCCCACCTCCATCCGCATGATCCATTGTGATTGGTGGGCACGGCGCTTCGCGCCTTTGCCCACCCTACGAGACCTACGATCTGAGTGAGGTCCCGTGCCCCGGACGCGGTGCGGCGCGAAGTGCCGCTCCGCAGAGCCGGGGCCCATCTCTCCAAATAAAAGTGGCGCGAGATTCTGGGTCCCGGCTCGCGCTTCGCGCGTCCGGGACACGGTCATTCAACCGCCTTCACCCTGACCTTCAGCCCGTCCCGCGGCTTCGGGATCGGCCACATCTGCCAGTCCGGCTTGTAGCCGGGCTCGAGCGACACCTCGATGTTCTGCAGGAAGTGCCGCGCGAAGCATTTCGCCTGCATGTAGGCGAAGTGCAGGCCGAGGCACATATGCGCGCCGCCGCCGAACGGGACCCATGCGAAGCGGTGGCGATTGCGCTGGGCCTCTTCGGTGAAGCGCAGCGGATCGAAGCGATCCGGCTCCGGCCAGATGTCCTTCATGTGATGCGTATAGAGCGGATTGACGCCGACCGCCGTGCCGGCGGGAATCATAAAGCCCTTGAAGGTGAAATCGCGCATGGCGCGGCGCGGCATCGAGGGCACCGGTGGCTTGATCCGCAGCGCTTCCTTGAATGCCATCTCGGACAGCGGCATCTTTTCGAGATCGTCGAAGCTGCTCGGCGCATCCGCCGCGAGCCCAAGCGCGAGAACTTCCGCGCGCAGCTTGTCCTGCCAGTCCGGATTGGCGGCGAGCTCGCCGATGAAGGAGGTTAGCGACGAGGTCAGCGTGTCGTGCGCCGCCATCATCAGGAAGCTCATGTGGTCGATGATGTCCTGCTCGGACAGCAGCGCGCCATCCTCATGGGTGGCGCGGCAGAGCTGCGAGAACAGATCATCGCCGCCGTGATTGCCGCGTCGCAGCGGGATCTGCTCGCGGAAATAGGCCACGATACGCTTGCGCCCCCGTACGCCGGCCGCCATCTGGGTGCCGGGCAGGGGGCGGCGGATCGGGGCGACGGCAGCCGCGACCATGTCGACGAAGGCGCGGTTGATCTCGTCGACCTCCGGCCCGATATCAGCGCCGAGGAACGAGGCTGCAGCGAGATCGAGCGTGAGCTGCTTCATCGCCGGGTAGAGCTGCATCTCGCCGGGCTTGGCCCTCCACTGCGCGACCCGCGCGGAGATGCCGCGGTCGAGATCGCTGAGATAGGACTTCATCGGCCCGGACTTGAACGCGACCGACAGAGCCTTGCGGTGCAGCCGGTGCTCGTCGAAATCGAGCAGCATCAACCCACGCGGAAACAACAGGCCGAGCACCTTGTTCCAGCCGTGGGTCGACGAGAACAGCTTTTGCTGGTCGAACATCACGAGCTCGTTGGCCTCGGGTCCGAGCAGCACGACATTGGTCTCGCCGAAAACATGGGTGCGGTAGACCGGCCCGTATTTGACGCCGTTCGCCTCGATATGGCCCTTGGGATCGGCCAGCACCTGGAACGTCTTGCCGATGATCGGCCAGCCCTCGTCGCCGGGAATGTGCGTCAGGGCGTTGCGTTTGGGCGCGGTGAAGTCGGGCGCCGTTGCGGCCACGTTCTGCATCGACATGAGGATTGCTCCGGTTGGCAGGCCGAACAGAGATCGCGCGACAGCGGCATTATTGCGGCCCGCGCTATGCCGACGAGATCAGCATAGCACAGGCTGCCTCTGTTTCGCCTGTAAACGTTGCCACAGGCGCTCGCCTACCGCTTCGCCGCTTCCTTCTGCAGATCTGGGGCGTTGACGGCGGGAATGGCGACGCGGCCGGCGCCGGTCACCTTCAGCGCCTCGGCGGCCTTCTCGTTCTCCATGATCTTGGCCATCACCGCCTGGCCTGCGCGCTCGAAGATCGCGCGGTTCTCGATCACGAACTTCTGCGACTTCCGTAAGGAATCGATGTAGCCGTTGATCTCGGGCACGACGTAGCGCGCCACCATGTCCCAGCTCCGGCGCGTATTTTCCGGATTGGCCCAGTCGTGCACGAAACCGATGATGGCGCCGACGCCGCCGGAGACCTGCATCACGTTCTTGATGGTTTTGACGAGATCGTCGGGCGTGCCGATGGTGGATGCCGCGCCCTCGACGAAAGCAGTCTTGTCCACGGCTTCATCAGGCGAGGAGAACGCGGTGAGGCCCGGCCGCTGCAACGTCCCGACATTGTACTCGTTGTGCCAGCGCATCAGCCCGGCGCCGGCTTCCCGGCGCGCCTGCTCGCGGGTCTCGGCGATGTGAAAGGTCAGCAGCACGCGCCAGTCGGCGCGGCTCACCGTGGTGCCGTGCTTCCTGGCGGCATCCTCGGCGAACTGCCATTGCTGCTGCAGTGACATCAGCCCCTGCGTCGTCATCGAGCCCAGCGAGATGATGCCGATGCCGTATTTGCCGGCGAGCGTCATGCCGGAGGGCGAGATCTGCGAGGCGACGACGAACGGCATCTCCTCCTGCAGCGGCAGGATCTGCAGCGCGGCGTCGTTCATGGTGAACCAATCACTCTTGGCGGTGACGCGCTCGCCGTTGAAGAGCCGGCGGATGACGCCGATCGCCTCGTCCTGACGGTCGCGCTGCGTCATCGGGTCGATGCCGAGCGTGTGCGCGTCGGAGGCGAGCGCGCCGGGGCCGGAGCCGAAGATGGCGCGTCCGCCGGTCATGTGGTCGAGTTGCACCATGCGCTGGGCGACGTTGTAGGGATGATGATAGGGCAGCGACACGACGCCGGTGCCGAGCTTGATCCGCTTGGTGCGCTCGCCGGCGGCGGCCAGGAACATCTCGGGCGAGGCAATCATCTCCCAGCCGGAGGAATGATGCTCGCCGCACCAGAACTCGTCATAACCGAGCGCGTCGAGCTGCTCGACCAGGTCGAGATCGCGCCGGAACTGGAGCATCGGATGCTCCCCGATCGGGTGATGCGGGGCAAGAAAGGCTCCGAACTTCAGGCGCGCCATGGCGTTCTCTCCGGCTTTTGATTTTCTGTTCGTTGAGACGGTGAGGCTACGTGCCGGATGGCACGAACGCAATCGCGCGGTGTCCCGCGCTGCGGAATGCAGGCATGCGCGCACTTTCTCCCTCTCCCCGCCTGCGGCCTACCTGCGAGGTAATCGCGACACCGCGCCCGGTCTGAAATCATCGGGCAACGACAATCCAGAGCCATGCACCGATGCATCAGATCGTCACACGACAAATCGATTCCTCCCGCCGCTGGTGGGTGCTGGCGATCGTCGTCGCCGCGCAGTTCATGTTCGGCGTCGATGCCTTCGTGGTCAACGTCGCCATCCCTACCATCGCGGTCGAGCTGCAGGCGACGCCGGCGCAGATCGAGTCCGTGATCGCGATCTATCTGATTGCTTACGCCACACTGGTCGTCACCGGCGGCCGGCTCGGTGACATCCACGGCACCAGAAACGTGTTCCTGGCCGGTGTGCTCGGCTTCACCCTGACGTCGCTGTGGTGCGGCCTCGCGCAATCGGGCGTGGAGCTGATCATCGCTCGGCTGGCGCAGGGCGCGACCGCCGCGCTGATGGTGCCCCAGGTGCTGGCGACGCTGCATCTGTTGTTCACCGACGAATCGCGCAGCCGCGCGTTCGCCATCTACGGCATCGTGCTCGGGCTGGCGGGCGCCGCGGGCTTTCTGCTCGGCGGTCTGCTGATCACGATTGATCTTGCCGGCACCAGCTGGCGTTCGGTGTTCTTCATCAACGTGCCTTGCGGCCTCGTCATTGCGACGGCCGCCTGGCGCATCATGCCGTCGGTGCCGCGGCGATCAGGTACAAGACTCGACATCAAAGGCAGCATGGTTCTGTTCGCGGGGTTGCTCTGCCTGATCGGCCCGCTGCTGTTCGGTCACGATGTCGGCTGGGCACCCTGGCTGTGGGCCGTGATGGCAGCCGGCGGCGTCATCCTGGCCGCGTTCCTGAAGCTGGAGCATACCGTCGCGCGCGCCGGCGGAATGCCGCTGATCGACCTGACGCTGCTGGCGGACGCCGCTTTCCTGCGCGGGCTTGGCGCCGCCTTCTTTTTCTTCTTCGCCAATCTCTCCTTCTACCTCGTCATGACGCTTTTCATGCAGCGTGGGCTCGAAATCCCTCCGCTCTCGGCCGGCATGGCCTTCATTCCGCTTGCACTCGCTTTCGTCGTGGCGTCACGTCACAGCGGCGCGCGGGCGCGCCATCGCGGCACCAAGGTCTTGATCGAAGGCTGCGCGCTACAGATCACGGGTCTTGCTGTGCTGGCGCTCGTCGCGTCTTCTGTCGATGCGCCGTCGCCGCTCCTGCTCGCGCTCACCATGATCATCTTCGGTTACGGTCAGGGATTGGTGATGGCGCCACTCTCCGGCGCCGTGCTGTCAAGCGTGAAGCCTGCCGCCGCAGGTTCGGCCTCCGGGATGTACGGCACCATTGCGCAGATCGGAAATGCGGCCGGAGTGGCCGCAATCGGCGCGGTGTTCTTCGCCGTCGAAGCCTTGCAATCAGCGCGCGCAGGATTTCTCGTTTCGCTTGCACTGTTTGTGACATTAATCATGGTCTGCGCCGCATTCCTGGCGTGGATGCGCCGCGCCTCTGCACGAAGTTGAGGCATTTGTGGTTAATGCCTATCGGATTCCCAGGGAAATCCCTACGATTTCGTAGGATTGACAGCGCACGGTCTTTTTATTTTGCAATGCAGCAACTATCTGGTTTGGCTGGACGTTGAACGTCGCCCCACCAGGAATTTGCCGTGTCGTTAGCCAAAAATGTCGATTTGTTGAGACGTCTGCCCAGGCTGGACGGTCTGCGCTTTGCCGAGCTCGGCCGTAGCGCTGATGCGTCCAGTCCATTGGAAGAGGTCACGGGCTTCGGCGACAATCCCGGCGCCTTGCGCATGTTCGCGTTCGTGCCGACGCAGCTGCAGAAGCCGCGCGCGCTGGTCGTCGTGCTGCATGGCTGCGGGCAGACGGCAGCTGGCTACGATCTCGGCGCGGGCTGGTCGACGCTCGCGAAGCACTATGGCTTCGCGCTCTTGATGCCGGAGCAGCAGCGCATCAACAACGGCAACACCTGCTTCAACTGGTTCAATCCGGAAGATACGGCGCGGGGCAGCGGCGAGGCGCATTCGGTCCGCGAGATGATCGCGCACATGGTCGAGGCGCATCGCATCGATCACAAGCGCGTCTTCATCACCGGTCTGTCCGCCGGCGGTGGCATGACCTCTGTGCTGCTCGCGACTTACCCGGAAGTCTTCGCGGCCGGCGCGGTCATTGCCGGACTGCCCTATGGCATCGCCTCGAACCTGCGCGAAGCGCTGGACGGCATGTTCCATTCCCCGGTGCGCCCGGCGCGCGAACTCGGCGATCTCGTGCGCAATGCCTCTGACTATCGCGGTCCCTGGCCGAAAATCTCGGTGTGGCACGGCAGCGCCGACCGCACCGTCAATCCCGGCAACGCCAACGAGATCGTCAAGCAGTGGCTCGATCTGCACGATCTGCCGGAAGCGCCGATGGCGGAGACCAATGTCGACGGCTATCCGCGCCAGGCCTGGTGGAACAAGGACGGCGAGACGCTGGTCGAGTCCTACGCCATCACCGACATGGCGCACGGCACGCCGCTCGGGCTCGCCGACAATGATCAGCGCTATGGCGTCGAAGGCGCCTTCCTGATCGAGGCCGGGATCTCCTCGTCCTATCACATCGCAAAGTTCTTCGGCCTCACCGACTGGATCGCAGACGCTGCGAAGGCGGAAGCCAAGACCGTAACCAAGGCCGCAACCAAGCCTGCAACAAAGCCGGCGCTTTCGCCCGCGCCGCATCTCGCCCGCTCGATCCGCGCGGCGGTCGCCCAGCAGCCGGCAGAGCCGAAGCGCGAGGAGGCCCGCGGCTTCGATCTCGGCCAGATCATCACGCGCGCGCTGACCGCGGCGGGACTGATGAAGTAAGCCCGGCAGCATCTACCACGGCGGCGGTGCGCTCCCTCCCCCGCTTGCGGGGGAGGGTTGGGGAGAGGGTTTCTCAACAACGAAGACTCCCCCAGAGGAAAAAGCCCTCACCCGGCGCTTCGCACCGACCTCTCCCGCAAGCGGGAGAGGTGAAGGAGCCCGCGGCAGCCAAATCCAATCTCTAGCCGACAGTCGCATCGATCCATTCGATCGGCGTCACCGTCACCTCGCCGCCGGCGACCTTTCGCGTCATCTCCTGATAAGCCCTGAAGAACTCGCGCGATTGCAGCGTCTTTTGAGCGGCATCGTCGCTGACGCTGGCGAGGTGGAAATAGCTGCCGCCGTCGCGGGCCTTCAGCACGCGATAGCCGATCCGCCCCTTGAGCCCGGGATCGCCGTCGATCGCCCTGACGAAGCGGCCGATCTCCTGGTGCCAGGCTTCCGTCGTCCCGTTCTTGAAGTCGTATCTGATCATGAAGTGTTTCATGTGACGCTCCCTGTTCGACATGTGCGTCATCATCTGCGGCTTGCGGACGATCCTGCAAGTATGGACAAAATTGATAGTATGGACTTTTTCGACGTCGCTCCTATCCTCGTATCAGCTGGATGCGCATGGAGGAGACGACATGGCAAAGGCAATGCCGGCGCGCACCTGTCCGGTCGCGGCCTTTCAGAAGATGATCAGCGGCAAGTACAAGCTGCGCATCGTCTGGGACTTGAAGGACGGTCCGCGCCGCTATGGCGAGATCCGCAGCGGACTGCTCCGCGGCACGAGCGGCAGCGCGGAGATCACTCCGCGCGTGCTCAGCCGCGAGCTGAAGGCGTTGACGATGAGCGGCCTGATCGACCGCAAGGACTTTGGCGAGGTGCCGCCGAAAGTCGAGTATCGCCTGACGCGGAAGGGCAAGAGTTTCGTGCCCGTCGTCGCGGCGATCCGGGAGTGGGGCGAGCGTCACCTCGGTGAGGCGGCGGCACTTACCGAGGCCGCCGAATAGCACCTACATCTCGCCGGTGATGAACGGATTGGTCATCCGCTCCTGGCCGATGCTCGAGCCGGCGCCGTGGCCGCAGATGAAGCCGACATCGTCGCCGAGCGGCAAGAGCTTGGACTTGATCGAGTTGATCAGCGTCGCATGGCTCCCGCCGGGCAAATCGGTGCGCCCGACCGAGCCGGCGAACAAGACGTCGCCGACATGGGCAAAACGCAATTCCTTGTTGAAGAACACCACGCTGCCAGGGGAGTGGCCGGGGCAGTGGAAGATCTCGAATGAGAGGTCACCGATCGACACGGTGTCGCCCTCGTCGAGCCAGCGGTCCGGCGCGAAATTGCGCACACCGGTCATGCCGAAGCGCGCGCCGCTCTCGACGACATTGTCGAGCAAGAATTTGTCCGCTTCATGCGGGCCCTCGATCGGCACCTTCAGCGCATCGCGCAAGTCCGCTGCGCCGCCGACATGGTCGATATGGCCGTGGGTCAGCCAAATCTTCTCCACGGTGACTCCGGTCTGCTTGATCGCGTCCAGAATCTTCGGCACGTCCCCGCCGGGATCGATCACCACGGCCTTCTTGGTGGGCTCGTTCCAGATGATGGTGCAGTTCTGCTCGAACAGCGTCACGGGAACGATGATCGCGCCCGCCTTGGATTGGGTGTCGTTTTGCTCGGTCATGGCGCCACAATGCCGATTTTTGCCATGCCGCCAAGCAAAAGATTCGGGCCAACCCCCTGGAACAGCCGCACCCGCCGTCACACGGCCGTCCCAATTGGCTTGCCAGTTTGAACCAGGGCGTCGCTATCGCGTTCTCCCGCGCAAGATGCAGATTTGGGTGGTCTTTCGGCATGGCTCACGGCAGCGGAAATTGGTGGCGCGACGGCATCTTCTATCAGATCTACCCGCGCTCGTTTCAGGACTCCAACGGTGACGGCGTCGGCGATCTCGCCGGCATCTTGCAGCGGCTGCCTTATGTGAAATCGCTCGGCGTCGATGCGATCTGGCTATCGCCGATCTTCCCCTCGCCGATGGCCGATTTCGGCTACGACATCTCCGACTATACCGGCATCGAGCCGATGTTCGGCACGATGGAAGACTTCGATGCGCTGCTCAGTGCTGCCCACGACAACGGCCTGAAGCTGATCCTCGACCTCGTGCCGAACCACACCTCCGATCAGCATCCCTGGTTTGTCGAGAGTCGCGTCTCGCGCGACAATCCCAAGCGCGACTGGTACATCTGGCGCGATCCGGCACCTGACGGCGGCGTGCCGAACAACTGGCTGTCCGAGTTCGGCGGCAGTGCGTGGCAGTTCGACGAGACCACAGGTCAATATTATTATCACGCCTTCCTGGCCCAGCAGCCGGACCTGAACTGGCGCAATCCCGACGTCCGTGCCGCGATCTACGACGTGATGCGGTTCTGGCTTGAGAGGGGCGTCGACGGCTTTCGCGTCGATGTGATCTGGCATCTGATCAAGGACGCCGAATTCCGCGACAACCCGCCAAATCCGCATTATGTCGAGGGTCGGCCGCCGAACGAAAGGATCATGACGCAATATTCCACCGACCAGCCCGAGGTGCATGACGTCATTGCCGAGATGCGGCGCGTCACCGATGGGTATGGCGCCCGCGTCCTGATCGGCGAGATCTATCTGCCGCTGCATCGCCTCATGGCTTACTACGGCAACGACCTCACCGGCGCGCAGATGCCGTTCAATTTCGCGCTGCTCTCGACGTTCTGGAGCGCGCGCTCGATCGAGACAATCATCGAGGATTACGAGAAGGGGCTGCCGCGCGGCGCGTGGCCGAACTGGGTGCTCGGCAACCACGATCGCCCGCGTGTTGCGAGCCGCGTAGGGCCGGAGCAGGCCCGGGTCGCCGCCATGCTGCTGCTGACGCTGCGCGGCACGCCAACTCTTTATTACGGAGATGAGATCGGCATGCACCAGGTGGCCATCGCGCCGGAGGATGTCCAAGATCCCTTCGAGAAGAACGTGCCCGGCATCGGCGTCGGCCGCGACGGCTGCCGCACGCCGATGCAGTGGGATTCCTCGCAATTCGGCGGATTCTCCGCGGTGCGGCCGTGGCTGCCGCTGCCGGAGCACTATGTGCGCGACAATGTCGTCAATCTCGAAGCCGATGCGCGCTCGATCCTCAACCTCTACAAGCGCCTGATCGGCTTGCGGCAGAGCTGTCCGCCGCTGGTCGCGGGCAATTATCATCCGATCGCGGCGCAAGGCGATCTTCTGATCTATCGCCGGGAGGCCGAGGGCAGGGCGGTGATCGTGGCGCTCAATCTCGGCCCCGAGCCGATCGCGGTGACGACGAGCGCGATCCGGTTCGGCAGCGAGGTTTTGTTGTCGACGTTCCTGGACCGCCGGGGCGAGCGGATCGAAGGCGTGCTGGATCTGCGCGGTAATGAGGGGGTGATCGTTACTCCACCCTAGCTGTCGTCTGGATTGCTTCGCTGCGCTCGCAATGACGATCGTTGAAGCAGCGGAGCAAACGACGGCATCTCGGTATCACCCCGGATGCTTATTCCCGCGCACCGTATCCTCGTCGATATCACTCCGCTTCAGCAAATAATCCAGCCCGCCGACGCGGTACCAGCGATACCCGTACGGCTCCAGCACGATGCGGTGCTGGCCGCGCTTGTCGGCGTGGCTGTGGTCCTCCGCGAGCAGATTGATCAGGTGCGCGCCGGCCTCGCCTGATAGCCCCGTCGAGAACGCGATCTCGCGCGGCTTTTCATCGAGATTGTGCACGAACAGCACGGAATTGTTGCGCCAGTCGTAGCGCATGATGAACACGGCGGGATCGTGCGTCGCAATGATGGCGAAATCGCCCCAGCCGACCTCCGGCACCTCCTTGCGCATGCGAACGATGCGCTCGGTCCAGTTCAGCATGGAGTTGGGATCGCGCCGCTGTTTTGCGACGTTGACGTGCGGATAGCCGTACGGTCCCTTGTCGATGACGGGGCAGGCGGGCTTGTCGCTCTTGGTGAAGCCGCCATGCGGCTCGGTCGACCATTGCATCGGCGTGCGCGCGCAATTGCGCTCGGGCAGCGAGAGGTCGTCGCCCATCGCGATCTCGTCGCCGTAGCGGATGACCGGCGTTCCCGGCAAAGTGCACATCAGGCTGTAGGCGAGCTCGAGCCGCCTGCGGTCGCCGCCCAGCATCGGCGCGAGGCGGCGGCGAATGCCGCGGTCGTAGAGCTGCATATCCTTGTCGGGGCCGAACGATTTGAACACGGCATCGCGCTGCGCCTTGGTCAGGCGGCCGAGATCGAGCTCGTCGTGATTGCGCAGGAACAGGCCCCATTGCGCCGTCGCCGGCCGCGGCTTGGTCGCCTTCAACGCCTTCGCCAGCGGACGCGAATCGGCGGAGGCCAGGGCATAGAACAAATGCTGGTTGACCTGGAAGTTGAACATCATGTGCATGCGGTCGGCGTCGCGGCCAAAATATTCCATGTCCGTCTTGGGCAGCACGTTGGCCTCGGCGAGGATGATGGCGTCGCCCTGCCGCCATTGCAGGAACTCGCGGAACGCGCGCAGCATGTCGTACTGCTCGACCGGATTCTTCACCTTCGCGCCCTTGGTCGCGATCACGAAGGGCACGGCATCCATCCGGAAGCCGGAGACGCCGAGCTGGATCCAGAAGCCCATGATCTTGAGAATTTCCGCCTGCACGTACGGGTTCGACGTGTTGAGGTCGGGCTGGAAATCGTAGAAGCGATGGAAGTAGTACGCGCCCGCTTCCTTGTCCCGCGTCCAGGTCGATTTCTGCACGCCGGGAAACACCATGCCCCTGTTGGCATTGGCCGGCTTCTTGTCGGACCACACATACCAGTCGCGATAGGGCGAGGCCTTGTCGCGCCGGGCCTCCTTGAACCAGTGATGCTGGTCCGAGGTATGATTGACGACGAGGTCGATGATGATCCGGATGCCGCGCTGCTTGCAGCCATGGGTGAATTCGACGAAATCGCCGAGCGTGCCGTAACGGGTATCGACGCTGTAATAATCGGCGATGTCGTAGCCGTCGTCGCGGCCCGGCGAGGTCTGGAACGGCATCAGCCAGATCGTGGTGATGCCGAGGCCGTGCAAATAGTCGAGCCGGCGGAGCAGGCCCTTGAAATCGCCGATGCCGTCGCCGTTGGCGTCCATATAGGAGCCGACGGACAGGCAGTAGATCACGCCGTTCTTGTACCAGAGATCGTCGATCATCCGCCGATAGCCTCGGGTGGTTCCGCCGAGGTGCGGCGGCTGCGTGATAAGTGCGTGGGGAAGGGGAGGTTCCGCACGTTCACCCCACACTCGCTTTCGCGGGGACGACAGCGGAATATGGAGCCGCAGCTCGGCTTCATCGAAGAGTGTCCGCCCAACACGGAATCGGCTAATCTCCGGGCATGGACAACACCGCCCGCATCACCCTCGTGCCGCCGCCCGATCGTCGCCAGTCGGAAACTGCGCTCGCGGTCGCGCGCGGCACGGCGCGGCTCTTACGTTCGCTCGGCTTCTCCTGCATCAGCGAATTACCGCTGCCCTCGGGCCGGCGCGCCGATCTCGTGGCGCTGAATGAGCGCGGCGAGATCTGGATCGTCGAGATCAAGTCGTCGGTGGAGGATCTGCGCGCCGACCAGAAATGGCACGAATACCGCGCGCATTGCGACCGGCTGTTCTTCGCCTTCACGCAGGACCTGCCGTGCGAGATCTTTCCGCAGGACACCGGCCTGATCGTCGCGGACGCCTATGGCGCGCACCTGCATTGCGAAGCGCCGGAGCACAAGCTCGCGGCCGCCACACGCAAGCAGATGACGGTGCGGTTCGCGATGGCGGCGGCTCTGAGGATCAACCGCCTGGTCGACCCGCAGGCCATGCGGATTTCTGGGAGTAGGAC
Source organism: Bradyrhizobium sp. 141 (assembly GCF_023074055.1). GTDB lineage: Bacteria > Pseudomonadota > Alphaproteobacteria > Rhizobiales > Xanthobacteraceae > Bradyrhizobium. The sequence goes on along the minus strand of NZ_JADPKR010000025.1, from coordinate 38,993 downwards.
GGTCTCGTGTCCCGGACGCGCTGCAGTGCCGTAGGGTGGGCAAAGCGAAGCGTGCCCACCACCTCTATCCAACGCAGACAGATCGTGGGCACGGCGCTGTGCGCCTTTGCCCACCCTACGCGACCGTTACCTTGGCGCGCGCTTCGCCAAAATGCGCTGCAACGTGCGCCGGTGCATGTTCAGCCGCCGCGCAGTCTCCGAGACGTTGCGGTTGCACATCTCGTAGATGCGCTGGATGTGCTCCCAGCGCACGCGGTCGGCCGACATCGGGTTGGTCGGCAGCTCGGATTTCTCCGCGCTCGTCGATAGCAGCGCGGCGACGACGTCGTCGGCATCCGCGGGCTTGGAGAGATAATCGATCGCGCCCATCTTCACCGCGGTGACGGCGGTGGCGATGTTGCCATAGCCGGTCAGCACGATCGCGCGCGCATCCGGGCGCTTCTTCTTCAGCGCGGAGACCACGTCGAGGCCGTTGCCGTCACCGAGCCGCAGATCCACCACGGCGTATGCGGGCGCCGCCTTGCCGATCTGCGCGAGACCGTCCGAGACGGTATCGCATGACGTCACCGCAAAGCCGCGCGTTTCCATCGCGCGCGACAACCGCTCCAGGAACGGCTTGTCGTCCTCGACGATGAGCAGCGAGCGGTCAGTCTGTTCGTTCAGTTCGGCGATGGCGTTCAAGGTGTTGTCCTCTTTCCAGCGCATTGACATATGGCGTTGCGATCGGGCGGTGCCAAGGCCGCCAATAGTCGATCGGCCCGTTGTGCGACGCAAGGCCGCGGTCTATCCTATTGCTTCTTCGAGGGTCTCGATAGCCTCAAATCGCTGCCTGGGCCACGTGATCTGGACCACGGCACCGTGTTCCGGAAAGGTCCGGTTGGTAAACGAGACCTTGGCGCCGGTGCGTTCCAACAAGGTGCGCGCGATGAATACGCCCAATCCGAGGCCGCGCCGTTCACCGCTGCCATCATCCTGGCTGCGCCGCCGCGACAGATAGGGCTCGCCGATCCGGTTGAGGATATCCGGCGGAATGCCGGGGCCGTCGTCGGAGATCACGAGTTCGATATCGTCCTTGTTCCACCATGCGTTCACTTCGACGGTGGTGCGAGCGAAATCGACCGCGTTCTCGACGATGTTGCCGACGCCGTAGAGGATCGCCGGATTGCGCGAGCCGACCGGCTCGGTCACGGCGGCGACCGCGATCCGCACCTTGATGTCGACGCCGAAATCGCGGTGCGGGGCCACCACCTCCTCGATCAGCTCCGACAGCTTCATGCGGTCGAACGGCGCTCCGGTGGAGGAGAGCTGGGTGATCTTGCTCAGGATGTCACGGCAGCGCTGGGTCTGCTCGCGCAGGGTCTTCAGATCGGCGGCAAAACTGGCGTCGTTCACCGTCTTTTCCAGCTCGCGTGAGATCAAGAAGATCGTGGCGAGCGGCGTGCCGAGCTCGTGCGCGGCTGCAGCTGCGAGCCCGTCGAGCTGAGTGAGGTGCTGCTCGCGCGTCAGCACCAGTTCGGTCGCGGCCAGTGCGTCCGCGAGCTTGCGCGCCTCTTCGGTGACCTGGAAAGAGTAGAGGCTGGTGACGCCGATCGCGAGCGTGATCGAGAGCCAGACGCCGACCAGATAGATCGGCGGCAGCACCAGTGGATCGTCGGAATCCCAGGGCAGCGGCAGGTGGAAGAAGAACAGGATCGAGGCACAGGCCACGGCGAGCAGGCCGAGGCCGAACGTGAAGCGCGCCGGCAGCGCCGTGGCCGAGATCAGCACCGGCGCGAGGAACAGGAACGAGAACGGGTTCTGCAAGCCCCCTGTGAAATACAACAGACCAGCCAGTTCCACGATGTTCAGCGCGAGCAGTCCGGCCGCCTGCATCGGCTCCAGCCGGTGCATCGGATTGGCTGCGGTCTGGAGTCCCAGATTGAGCGCCGCCGACAGGGCGATGATGCTGACGCAGGGGACGATCTCGACGTTGAACTCCAGCCCCTGCGCCACGATGAAGATCGCGGCGAGCTGGCCCAGCACCGCGAGCCAGCGCAGCCGCAGGATCGTGTCCAGGCGGATATGCCGCTGCGCGTGGCGGAAGTTGGAGGCGGCAAGTTCGGTCATATCGGCCAATGTGGCGGTGCCTTCTAAGCTCACAAACGCTGGGCTCGCGGAACCACCGGATTACAAGCCTTGCGCTCCCTGCCGCAATAGCAGAAGAACGGTCAGCATGACCGAGAATGACAAGGCTTCAAGTCGGCCGACTGTCGCGGAGCGCAGCCCGTCCGTGGCGATCACGGTCGATCATCTCGTCAAGGTCTACAAGCAGACCCGCGCCGTCGACGATATCTCCTTTTCGCTGCCGCGCGGCAGCATCACCGGGCTTCTGGGCGGCAACGGCGCCGGCAAGACGACGACCATCGCGATGATCATGGGCCTGGTGCTGCCGACCTCCGGCCGCGTGCAGGTGCTCGGTCATCGGATGCCCGAGGAGAGCGCGGCCGTGCTGGGGCGGATGAACTTCGAGAGCCCCTATGTCGACATGCCGATGCGGCTGACGGTGCGGCAAAACCTGACCGTGTTCGGCAAGCTCTATGCGGTGAAGCACCTCGCCGGTCGCATCGCGGAGCTCGCCGACGATCTCGATCTCGACGAGTTCATCGACCGTGCCAACGGCAAGCTGTCCGCCGGGCAGAAGACCCGCGTCGCGCTTGCGAAAGCGCTGATCAACCGGCCCGAGCTGCTGCTCCTGGACGAGCCGACCGCCTCGCTCGATCCTGACACCGCCGACTGGGTGCGGGCGCATCTGGAGCGCTATCGCAAGGAGAACAACGCCACCATCCTGTTGGCTTCGCACAACATGCTCGAGGTCGAGCGGCTCTGCGACCGCGTCATCATCATGAAGCGCGGCCGCATCGAGGACGACGACACGCCCGAAGCCATCATGGCGCGCTACAACCGCACCACGCTTGAGGAGGTGTTTCTGGACGTCGCGCGCGGCCGTGTGAACGGCGCGAAGGAGGCGGCAAGATGAGGGGGATCTGTCTTCGTAGCCCGGATGAGGCGAAGCGTAATCCGGGACCCCTGCCGCTTGTGGCGCGATTCCCGGATTGCGCTGCGCTCCATCCGGGCTACGGGAGAGAGCCATGACCGAGCTCTCCCTCCACGGCGGCATCTCCGTCCATCGCATTGGCGCGATGATCCTGCGCTATTGGTATCTGTTGATGTCGTCCTGGCCGCGGCTGCTCGAGCTCTTGTACTGGCCGGCGCTGCAGGTCATCACCTGGGGCTTCCTCCAGCTCTACATCGCCGAGAACGCCAATTTCTTCGCGCGCGCCGGCGGCACGCTGATCGGCGCCGTCATCCTCTGGGACATCCTGTTCCGCGGCCAGCTCGGCTTCTCCATCTCGTTCCTGGAGGAGATGTGGGCGCGCAACATCGGCAACCTCATGATGAGCCCCTTGAGGCCGATCGAGTTTCTGTTGTCGCTGATGGTCATGAGCCTGATCCGGCTCGCGATCGGCGTGATCCCGATGACGCTGCTCGCCCTGTTCCTGTTTCACTTCAACGTCTATGCGCTCGGCCTGCCGCTGATCGCGTTCTTCTGCAATCTGATCTTCACGAGCTGGTCGGTCGGCATCTTCGTGTCAGGGCTTGTGCTGCGAAACGGCCTCGGCGCCGAGAGCATCGTGTGGACCTTGATGTTCGCGATCCTGCCGCTCGCCTGCGTCTACTATCCCGTCAATGTGCTGCCGCTCTGGCTGCAACATGTCGCCTGGGCGCTGCCGCCGACTTACGTGTTCGAGGGCATGCGGGCGCTTTTGATCGAGCAAACCGTTAGGACCGATCTGATGTTAAGCGCGCTGGCCATCAATGCAGTGCTGCTGGTGGTATCATTTGGGGCATTCCTTGCCCTTTTGCGCAGCGCCAGGAAGCATGGCTCGCTGCTTTCGAGCGGTGAATAACCTCACTTTCCCGTGGATTCAGGCTCGTTTAGCCGTTCAGGGCACGTAGATGTACGTAAGCATGCATTGACGCAATATTACGCATTCGGCAGTATGTTGCGATGCGAAGAGGGATATGATTATGCCGATTGGTGAGTTTGGCGGCGCGCCGCCCCTGGCTGCAGAAGGCAGTCCGGTCCTGACGACGCCGATGTACTGGATGTACGAGATGGCACAGGCCTCTCTCAATCCAGCACGCGCCGTCACCGATGCAACCAAGCTCCTGTTTCAGAATCCGCTCAATCCCTGGGCGCGCACTGAGGTCGGCAAGTCGGTCGCGGCGGCCTGCGAGTTGTTCGAGCGCACCACGCGCCGCTACGGCAAGCCGGAATGGGGTCTCAACGACACCGAGGTCAACGGCCTTCGCGTCCCGATCGAGATCCGCTCGGTCTGGGAAAAGCCGTTCTGCCGGCTGCTCTACTTCGATCGCAAGTTCGCTCGTCCCCTGCGCAGCCCTCAGCCGCGCGTGCTGATCGTCGCCCCGATGTCCGGCCATTATGCGACGCTGCTCCGCGGCACGGTCGAGGCGTTCCTGCCCGCGCATGAGGTCTACATCACCGACTGGGCCGACGCCCGCATGGTGCCGCTCAGCGACGGCCGCTTCGATCTCGACGATTACATCGACTACGTCATCGAGATGCTGCACGTCCTCGGCGGCAACACCCATGTCATGGCGGTGTGCCAGCCCTCAGTGCCCGTCGTCGCCGCCGTCTCGGTCATGGAAGCGCGGCGTGATCCCTTCGTGCCGACCTCGATGACGCTGATGGGCGGCCCGATCGACACCCGCCGCAATCCGACCGCGGTGAACAATCTCGCCCAGGAGCGCGGCATCGACTGGTTCCGCAACCACGTCATCACCAAGGTGCCGTTCCCGCATCCGGGCATGATGCGCGACGTCTATCCGGGTTTCCTGCAGCTCAACGGGTTCATCAGCATGAACCTCGACCGGCACATGGACGCCCACAAGCAGCTCTTCGCCCATCTGGTGAAGGGCGACGGCGACCTCGTCGACAAGCATCGCGACTTCTACGACGAATATCTCGCGGTGATGGATCTCTCCGCCGAGTATTATTTGCAGACCGTCGACACCGTGTTCGTGAAGCACTCGCTGCCGAAGGGCGAGATGACCCATCGCGGAACCCGCGTCGATCCCTCCAAGGTCACGCGCGTGGCGTTGATGACGGTCGAAGGCGAGAACGACGACATCTCCGGTCTCGGTCAGACCGAAGCAACGCACACGTTGTGCAGCGCGATTCCCGATCATCGCCGCGTTCATTACGTCCAGAAGGGCGTCGGACATTACGGCGTGTTCAACGGTTCGCGCTTCAAGTCGGAGATCGTGCCGCGGATTCACGACTTCATGGTCTCGGCTGCGAATCCGAGCTCATTGCAGGCTCTCGCGGCCGAATAATCCCGGATTTCGGCTTTCCCGTCGAAATCTCAGCCCCCTGTCGGAGCCTTCGGCGGGGGCAAGTTCCCTCCAGATTCGCGGTATTTAGGTAGTTTTATAGGAGTGAGTCTGTCCTCACCCCTTGGGGGTGCCGCATGCATCCAGCGAGGGCGAAAAAAGCCGGTTCCAACCCCAGTCTGTAGGGTCTCCCGGACGCCAGACCGCTGTATATTGGGCAAATGATTTGTTTTTGCGCCGAGCGCTTTCCCTGGCGGCGGTTATGGCAGAATCCGGGCGCCCTCCTGCCCCCCGGACTGACAGACATGGCCACTCGCGCACTCCTCTATCGGCGGCCCCACGAACCGAAGACCCTCGTCATCACCCACGGATCGCAATTTTTTGCCATCCGATTGCGCCGGCACAGACGCGCGCGCCGCTACACGCTCAGGATTCATCCGAGCGACCGCGAAGCCATCCTCACGATGCCGCCGCGCGGCACGCTCGCCGAAGCAAAAGACTTCGCGCAGCGTCACGGAGCGTGGATCGCCGCGCGTCTCGGTCGCTTGCCGAAGGCCGCGCCGTTCCAGCCGGGCACGGTGATACCGCTCCGCGGCACGCCGCATCGCATCGTTCATCGCGCCAGCACGCGCGGCACGGTGTGGACCGAGGTGCGCGACAGCGGTGAACGCATTCTCTGCGTTGCCGGCGGGCTCGAACATGTCGATCGCCGCGTCGGTGACTTCCTCAAGCGCGAGGCGCGTCGCGATCTCCAGGGCTCGGCGGAGGCTTACGCAGCCGAGCTCGGCGTCAGGGTCAAGCGCCTCTCGATCCGCGATCAGTCCAGCCGCTGGGGCTCCTGCACCACAGCCGGCTCGCTGTCGTTCTCCTGGCGCCTGATCCTCGCGCCGCCCTTCGTGCTCGACTACCTCGCCGCGCACGAAGTCGCCCATCTCGTCGAGATGAACCACTCGGCGCGGTTCTGGCGCGTCTGCGGAAAAGTCTGCCCGTCGATGGAGCGCGCCAAGAAGTGGCTCGACACGTATGGGAATGATCTGCACCGGTACGGGGCCGAGGATTAGGCCCTCGCTGCTAACGTCTTGAAGGCGTCATCGCCCGCCTTGTGCGCTCTTGCGCACTGGAGCGGGCGATCCAGTATTCCAGAGGCCGTAGTGATTGAATCGATGGCTGCGGCGTACTGGATTCCCCGCCTGCCGCCTGCGCTAAAGCTTCGGCGCGCCCAAGACTGAAACCTCGGCGAAGCCTTGGCGTAGCCGGGTCGCGGGGAATGACAGCGCAGCGCGCTTCAAGCGTCTGTGCCACCCCCGCAAGCCGTTGATTTCGTTATCCTCGGCTACTGTGCATGGGGTTGTTTTCGCAGTTTTGGTGTGGGCCCTCAGCTCGCACCTATCGATTCCCGCCGAACAGCCGGTCCATCAGCCAGCCATCGAGCCCCGCCGCCGCTTCGGGACGCACATTGGCGCGTGTGGGTGGCGGTGGACGATAGCCGCCATTGTTCGCCGGTGCCGGTCCAGGCGCCGCCGCTGTCGGCGGTGACACCTGCGATGCCGCCTGCGCGAGGTTCGACAGACCCCAGCCACTTGGTGCGCTCGGCAACGCCGCCACCGGCACGCCCTCATGCGCGGTCTTCATGAAGCGCGACCAGACTTCCACCGGCAGGCCGCCGCCGGTGGCCTTCTTGGTCGGCGAGTTGTCGTCATTGCCGAGCCAGACACCGGTGACGAGGTTGGCGGTGTAGCCGATGAACCAGGCGTCGCGATAATCCTGACTGGTGCCGGTCTTGCCGGCCGCCGGCCAGCCCGGGATCTCCGCCTTCTTGGCGGTGCCTGAGATCAGCGTTTCCCGCATCATCGTGTTCATCATGCCGACATAGCGGGGGTCGATGACCTGGTTGCGCTCCTCCGGCTGGCGCATGTAGAGCAGCTTGCCGCTGAGCGTCCTGATCCGCGTCACGACATGCGGCGCCACCCCGAAGCCGCCATTGGCGAAGGGCGCATAGGCGCCGACCAGCTCGACCACCGAGACTTCCGACGTGCCGAGCGCGATCGAGGCGTTCGGCTCGAGTTTCGACGAGATGCCGAGCCGGTGCGCGGTACGGACAACGTTCTTCGGCCCGACCTCGAGGCCGAGGCGGATGGCGACGGTGTTGAGCGACATCGCCAGCGCCTGCGTCAGCGTCACCGCGCCGAAATATTCGTGGGTGTAGTTCTCGGGTCTCCAGCCCTTGACCTCGATCGGCGCGTCCTGGCGCATGGTATCAGGCGTCAGCCCCTGCTCGAGCGCGGTGAGGTACACGAACGGCTTGAACGAGGAGCCGGGCTGGCGCTTGGCGGTGACCGCGCGGTTGTACTGGCTGTCGGAATAGTTCCGCCCGCCCACCATGGCGCGCACGGCGCCATCAGGCGTCATCGCCACCAGCGCGCCCTGGCTGACATTGAACTTGACGCTCTTGGCTGCGAGCTCGTCGATGATGGCGGCCTCCGCAACGCCCTGGAGCTTCGGATCGATCGTGGTCTCGACCTTGATGCTCTCGTCGATCTGGCCGACCAGATCGTCCAGCACCTCGCCGATCCAGTCGGCGACGTAATTGACCGTGCCGGCGCCGGCCGGCTTCACATTGTAGGAAGGGTGGCCGATCGAGGCCTTCGCCTGAGCGTCGGTGATGAACTTCGCATCCGCCATCGCCGCGAGCACGATTTGCGCGCGCGCTTCCGCGCCTTCAGGATTGCGGTTCGGTGCGAGGCGCGAGGGCGACTTGACGAGGCCGGCGAGCATGGCCGCTTCGGCGACCGTGACGTTCTTGGCCGACTTGCCGAAATATTTCTGCGCCGCCGCCTCGACGCCATAGGCGCCCGAGCCGAAATAGACGCGGTTGAGATAGAGCTCCAAGATTTCGTTCTTGGAATGCTTGCGCTCCAGCCAGATCGCGAGCTCCGCCTCCTGCAGCTTGCGCTGCATGGTGCGCTCCTGGGTCAGGAACAGGTTTTTCGCGAGCTGCTGCGTCAGCGTCGAGCCGCCCTGCGAGACTCCGCGATGGAGCACGTTGGTGACGAGAGCACGCAGGATGCCGATGGGATCGATGCCGAAGTGCGAATAGAAGCGGCGGTCCTCGATGGCGATGAACGCCTTCGGCAGGTATGGCGGCAGGTCCTGCAGCGCGACATTGGCGCCGGCCATCTCGCCGCGCTGTGCCAGCATGCTGCCGTCTATGCCGACGATCTGGATCGTCGGCGGGCGCTTGGGAATCTCCAGGGACTGGATCGGTGGCAGATGGGCGCCGACATAGATCACGACGCCGATCACGGCGATCACGCCCCACAGGCTCAGCACCGCGCCACAATAGACCAGGCGACCGAGGCCGAAGCCGCCGCGTGACTTCGACCGGCGCTTGGCGCCGCTGCGGCCGGCCGGTGCCTTTCGCTCGCGCGGCGGCTCGTCGCCGGCATCCTCGCTCTTGCGCTTGATTGATGATTTCGTCGATTTCTTCGGCTTGTCGTCGCCGCCGGGAATGCGATCCGCCGCGGTCAGGCGCAGATCGGCGAGCGCCGCGGGCAAGCCGAACAGCGGCTCCTTCCGCCCACCCTTTTTCTTTCCCAACCCCATACGCAAAACGCCCGGTCCGCCCGCCCCGCCGCACGCTAGCGGTCGCAGTTTAAGGCCCGGTTACCCTGACGTTAACGCGTGATTAGGAGATGGGGCATTCGCCCGCCGCAGTTCCGCTGATGAGGCGACGGCGTTAGGATTGCGGGCACAACACTACAGGGAAACACGCATGGGCCATATCGATCCGACCAAGGAGATCTTCGCACAATTTCGGGACAACGACCGCCCCGGCCCGATCCACATGCTCAATCTGGTGCGCCTGCGCAAAGAAGCGGCCTATCCGGACGGACGCAAGGCGAGCGGCGCGGAAGCCTACGCAGCCTATGGCCGCGAGAGCGGGCCGGTGTTCGAACGCCTTGGCGGCCGCATCGTCTGGCAGGGCAGGTTCGAGCTGATGCTGATCGGCCCGCAGGACGAGCGCTGGGACCATTGCTTCATCGCCGAATATCCGAGCGTCTCAGCCTTCGTCGAGATGATCCGCGATCCCGCCTATCGCGAGGCGGTGAAGCACCGCCAGGCCGCGGTGGAGGATTCACGGCTGATCCGGCACGCGGTGCTGCCGGTGGGGAAGAATTTTGGAGAGATACCGGCGTAGGGCGCGTTGCTCTCTCCCCGTCATCCTGAGGTGCGAGCGGCGCGATGCAAGGCATCGCGCCCCGATGCTTCCCCGCTGCGACCAGCCGGGCCGTCGCCCTTCGAGGGCCGCCGAAGAGGCGGCCACCTTAGGGTGACGGTGAGGGATTTGAGTCGCGAACACAAAATCGGCGGCCCGAAGGCCGCCGATCGCATTTCAGAACCAGGCAACCACTAACCTGCCGGGCCTGCGTCTTCCAGGATCGGGCCGAACAGCTCCCAGCGCTCGCCGTTGAACTTCATCATCTGAAGCTGCTTGTTGACGCGATAGTCGGTTGGCGAGGTGTTGGCCTTGATGCCGGGCAGCGACAGGTCGAGCTCCACGTCCTTCAGGCTGGTGGCGACCTTCATGACGTTCTCGCGGGTTAGATCGTCGCCGCATTTCTGGAGCACATAGGCCATCAACTGCGAGGTCGAGTAGCCGTAGCTGTTGAAGCTCGAGTCCTTGTCGCCGTCCGGATAGTACTTGGCCATGAACTCGAAATATTTCTTCATGCCCGGATCATCCTTCCAGGTCGGATCGAGCGGATCCTTGCCATAGTTGACGCTGATCACGCCCTTGGACGCTTCAAGTCCCGCGGGCTTCATCACGGCGCCGACCGAAGTGGCGTTGATGTCGAGAATGTGCACGGGATGCCAGTCGAGCTCGGCGATCTTCTTGATCGCCTGCGCGGCCTGTTTCGGCGTCGTGGCGCTGAAGAACAGATCGGCGCCCGCCGACTTGATCTTGAGTATCTGCGAATCGATGGTGGGATCGGAGACCTCGTATGAAGCTTCCGCAACGATCATGCTGGAGGCCTTGTCTCCAAGCCCGGCCTTAATGCCGTTCAGATAGTCTTTGCCAAGATCGTCGTTCTGGTAGAGGACGCCGATTTTGGCGTTCGGATGGTTCTTGATGATGTACTGGCCGTAGATGCGGCCTTCGACGAAGTAGTTGGGATTGAAGCCCATCGTCCATGGGAAGTTCTTTGGGTCCGTGAACTTCGAGGCGCCGGTGGCCGCGAACAGTTGCGGAACCTTCTTGGCGTTGAGATATTTCTGCACGGCAGCATTCGACGGGGTGCCGAGAAGCTGGAAGGTAAGCAGCACCTCGTCGCTCTCGACGAGCTTGCGCACCTGCTCCACCGCCTTCGGCGGCGAATAGGCATCGTCGTACTGGATCAGGTTGACCTTGCGGCCGTTGATGCCGCCCTGATCGTTGATCATCTTGAAGTAGGCGGCCTGGGTCTTGCCGATCGTGGCATAAGCGGAGGCGGGGCCACTGAACGGGTTGGTCTGGCCGATCTTGATTTCGGTGTCCGACGCGCCGGGATCATATTTCTTCTGGGCACTGGCCGCCGAGACCGACAGCGCCAAAGCGAGGGCCGTGCCTGTGACCAGATGCAAAAATCCGTTCCTCATTCGCAATTTCCTCGGTTTGTTATCTCGATGATCTTTCCGTCGCCGTGGCGGCAAGCGGATGTCATCGCTGGGCGGGAGTGTGGCGGAGGCCTTGCTGCAACGCAAGATTACATGCTGGTCACGGAAGTGACTTTAGTCGAACCGACGCTGCGGACTTTCAGACATGGTTGACGACGCCGGCAACGTGCAAAGCATGATGCTCCGCACCTCGGGTGCGGAGCATCCGTTACGCGCCTCTGCCAGGTCGCGCTAGCCCGACGGTCCGTTGTCCTCGATGATCGGTCCGAACAGCTCCCAGCGTTCACCGTTGAACCGCATCATCTGCATCTGCTTGTTGACGCGATAGTCGTTCGGCCCGGTGTTGATCTTGATGCCGGGCAGCGCAAAGCTCGGGGTGAAGTCCTTGATGTTGGCGACCTGCTTCATCACGTTCTCACGCGACAGGTCGTCGCCGCACTGCTTCAGCACCTGCGTCAGCAGCTCGGCGACCGAATAAGCATAGGTGTTGACCGTGTTGAGCTTGTCGCCTTCGGGGAAATACTTGTCCATGAAGGCGAAGAACGCTTTCACGCCCGGATCGTCCTTCCACTGCGGATCGCTCGGCTCCTTGCCGTATTGGGTCGAGATGATGCCCTTGGAGATGTCGAGGCCGGCCGGCTTCAGCGTCGCCGAGATCGGGCTCGCATTGATGTCGAGGATGTGCACCGGGTTCCAGCCGAGTTCGGCCACCTTCTTGATGGCTTGCGCCGCGAACTTCGGCGTCGAGGCATCGTAGAAGAGATCGGCGCCCAGCGATTTCAGCTTGACCACTTGCGAGTCGACGGTCGGGTCGGTGACCTCATAGGACACCTCGCCGACGATCATGCTGGCGGCCTTGTCGCCGAGGCCGCTCTTGAGGCCGGCAAGATAGTCGCGGCCCATGTCGTCATTCTGGTAGAGCACGCCGATTTTGGCATTCGGATGCTCCTTGAGAATGTACTTGGCGTAGATCCGTCCCTCGGACACGTAGTTGGGATTATAGGCGATGGTCCATGGATAGTTTTGCGGATCGTTGAAGCGCGCTGCGCCGGTGGACGCCAGCAGCTGCGGGATCTTCTTGCCGTTGAGATATTTCTGCACGGCGGCGTTGGCGGCCGTGCCGATGATCTGGAACGTGAACAGCACCTCGTCGCCTTCGACGAGCTTGCGCACCTGCTCCACCGTCTTCGGCGGCGAATAGGCGTCGTCATATTGGATCAGATTGATCTTGCGGCCGTTGATGCCGCCCTGATCGTTGATCATTTTGAAATAGGCGGCCTGGGTCTTGCCGATATTGGCATAGACGGAGTAGGCGCCGGAGAACGGCACGGTCTGGCCGATCTTGATCTCGGTGTCGCTCGCCCCGGTGTCGTATTTCTTCTGGGCGAGGGCGTGGGTGGCGGAGAACGCGAAGGCGAGCGCCGCCGTGGCAGCTATGAAGGCTCTGCGATTGCTCATGTGGGTTGTTCCTCCTGACGGAATTTTCGGCCGACGGTCTTTTTCCGTTGATTGCAACGGTCGCCATCGCTGCCGAAGATTGTGGAGGAAGGTTCGCCACCGCGCAAGGATCGCAGCGCTGCGCCGTAGCGTCTCAGGCCAAAAGCTAGGCGAGGAACAAGGCAGCCAGCGCGACCGCCGCCGGCAGCGCCTGCACCATCAGGATGCGGCGGCTGACGGTCGCGGCGCCATAGGCGCCGGCCACGATCACGCAAAGCAGGAAGAACGCCTTGATCTGGAACGCGAAGGCCGGGTTGCCGTGGACGAGACCCCAGATCAGGCCGGCGGCGAGGAAGCCGTTATAGAGCCCCTGATTGGCAGCCAGCACTTTGGTGATCTCGGCCTTCTCCGGCGTGTTGCGAAACACCTTCAAGCCCTGCGGCTTATCCCAGAGGAACATCTCCAGGATCAGGAAAAAGACGTGCAGCGCGGCGACCAGCGCCACCAGGACATTGGCGATCAGGATCAAGGTCAGCTCCCCCAAAGCGTCAGCTTTCGGGTGGACGCTAGCATGGCCGGCATGGCAAGTGCGATAAGCGTGTTTCGATGCAATGGTGCCGCAATGGTCAGCCGACCAACCAAACTCTCTGTTCGCTTCGGCCTCGATCGCCTGACGACGCCGATCGGAATCGCCTTGCTCGTCACCGATGCCGAGGGTGCGCTGCGCGCGCTCGACTGGGCAGACTATGAGCACCGCATGCGTGAGCTCCTGCGCCTGCACTACGGCGCGGTCGATCTGAGCGACCAGCCTGCGCCCGCGACCATGCGGACGGCGCTGTCGGGCTATTTCGAAGGCGATCTCGGTCAGCTCTCGAGCATCGCATGGCGCATCGCCGGCACGCCGTTCCAGCAGAAGGTCTGGACTGCGCTCGCGCAAATCCCTGCGGGCACCACCATGAGCTATGGCGCGCTCGCCGCAAGGATCGACACGCCAAAAGCCATTCGCGCCGTCGGCCATGCCAACGGCTCCAACCCGATCAGCGTGGTGCTGCCATGCCATCGGCTGATCGGCGCAGATGGTTCGCTGGTGAAATACGGCGGCGGCCTCGAGCGCAAGCGCTGGCTGCTGCGGCACGAGGGGGTGGAGGTTCGAGCGCCCGTTTGACGAGGTGTGAGCGATAAGGAGCCGGCTTCAAGGACCTGCCCCGGCGATGGGTCGTCGAGCGACCATTCGGCTGCTGCCCCTGCTGTAACCGAATCCGTCAGATTTTCGACGTCATCACTTTCTGCACGATCTTCCAGGTCCCGTTCACCTTCAGGCATGACAAAAGGTCCGTGAAGCAACGCGGCGGAATTTTCAATTTCACCTTCAAGAGCGCGAGTTCTCCTTCAACATCGATTGACAGGATCTGATCATCCCGCTCGAAGCCCTGTTGCTTCGGAGCTTTCATGTTGCGCACCGCTGCTAGCCAGGTTGCAATCGGCGTCACGCCGACATTGCCGTCCTCGGCGACCTTCGTCACGGAACTCAAGGGATGAAGTATGGATGCAAATTTCTCAGCATCCATTTCATAGGCAGCATCGAAATAGGTCTGCGCAAGGGAGCGCAAGGCGGGAACGTCCGTATCCATTGTCATCCTCAAAGCTGTTACACGGAACTCATTCATGCAGCTGGGCCGGCTATGCCGAGCGCCAACCTGCCGCCGCGTTCATAAAGGTACTGCAGATCTCTTCTTGCCCGCGCAGGACTACGGCAAACTGGCTTATGAGGCTAGACGTCTTGCATGGCATGGGCTCGTGAGCGATATTCATAAATGATGACGAACGAAATGAACGAACTCGCTGCGTTTGCAGTCGTGGCCAATGAACGAAGCTTCACACGCGCTGCGATAAAGCTGGGTGTATCCCAGTCTGCCTTGAGCCACACAATCCGGAGGCTTGAGCAGCGGCTCGAGCTGAAGCTGCTCGCTCGAACAACCAAGAGCGTTGCGCCAACCGCTGCGGGGGCAGCTCTTTTGGAAGACTTGTCCCCGGCGCTTGAGCAAATTCGTCATGCTATCGACAAAGCTCGAAGCGTTCGGCGTCGACCCGAAGGTCGCCTTCGAATTGTCATGTCACGATCAGCTGCCGTGATGGTATTGTTACCGCGCCTCAGGGCTTTCGCCGAGGCCTACCCGGACATCGTTCTGGACGTTGTCACCGTCACTGGACCCGTGGACCTTGTTGCAGGCGAGTTCGATGCCGGTATTCAGCTTGGCGAGTACATTCAAAAGGACATGATCGCGGTTCGTGTCACGCCCGAACTGCGATTGGCGGTCGTAGGGTCGCCACGCTATTTCGCTTCACGACGCATCCCCGAAAAGCCAAAGGACCTTGGCGATCATCGGTGCATCACCCTGCGTCTTGCGGGTGGTCCATATCGGTGGGAGTTTGAGCAGGGACGAAAGTCGGTCACGATCAACGTGAACGGCCCGCTCATCATTGACGATACTCACCTGGTGATTCAGGCGGCGCTCGCTGGAGTCGGTATCGGAATCGCCTATGAAGAGCAGGTCGCCGGATATGTTGCGCAACGCCGCCTTGTCAGGGTGCTGGAGGACTGGACGCCGCCGATTCCCGGCTTCTTCATGTATTATCCCAGCCGCCAGCATCAACCAGCTGCGCTGTCTGCACTCGTGAACGCACTACGACTCTCCGAACAGAAGTCGGCGCGTTGATTGGTAAGGAGGTGAAGGCGTGGCGTGCCGACCTCTCCTCTTGTCATTCCGGGACGCCGCGCAGCGGCGAGCCCGGAATGACGACAGGAAATCACGCCGCCGGTGCGGCAATCGCCTTGTCTCCGGCCATCACATGGGTCAGCGCGCTCTTGATCGCAGCCTGCCGGGTCGGCGCGCTGATCTGTGCCCCCAGGAGGTCGGTGACGTAGAACACGTCGCGGGCGCGCTCGCCGAAGGTCGCGACATGGGCCGAGGCGATGTTGAGGTTGAGCTTCGAGATTGCGGTGGTCAGCTCATAGAGCAGGCCGGGGCGATCGAGGCCGGAGACCTCGATCACCGTGTAGCGGTCGGACCATTGGTTGTTGATGGTCACTTCCGGCTCGATCACGAAGGGCCGCGCCTTGCTGCGCACGGTGCGCCGCGCCACCACTTCGGGCAGGCGCAGCTTGCCTTCGAGCACGTCCTCGATCATCTCGCCGATGCGCGTGGCGCGCCGGCCCTCGTCCTCGTCGCGGTCGTATTCCCGGGAGATCGAGATCGTGTCGAGAGCGCGGCCGTCGGTCGTGGTGTAAATCTGGGCGTCGACGATGTTTGCGCCGGCCGAGGCGCACGCGCCGGCGATGATCGACAATAGCCAGGGATGGTCGGCGGCGAAGATCGTGAGCTCGGTGACGCCGCGCACCTCGTCGAAGCCGACATTGATCGCGAGCTTGTGGCCGGCCTGCTCGCTGGAGCGGACGAAGCGGGCATGGCGGATCTTGCGCGGCAGCTCGACCTTGAGCCAATAGGCCGGATAGTGCCGGCCGATATAGGCATCGAGCTCGTCCTCCGGCCATTCGGCGAAGGCCATGCGGAATTCGGCATAGGCAGCGGCGAGGCGCTTGCCGCGATCGACCTCCGAGAAGCCGCCGGTCAGCACCGGCTCGGTCTCGTAGTAGAGCGAGCGCAGCAGCTGCGCCTTCCAGCCGTTCCACACGCCGGGCCCGACGCCGCGGATGTCGGCGGTGGTCAGGATGGTCAGCAGCTTCATCTGCTCGACCGACTGCACCACGGCGGCGAAATTCTCGATGGTCTTGCGATCCGAGAGGTCGCGCGACTGCGCGACCGTGGACATCGTCAGGTGCTCCTCGATCAGCCAGGCGATGAGCTCGGTGTCGGCCGGGCTGAAGCCGAGCCGCGGGCACAGCCGGCGCGCCACCTTGGCGCCGGCGATCGAGTGATCCTCCGGCCGGCCCTTGGCGACGTCGTGCAGCAGCGTGGCGATATAGATCACCGCGCGGTGTTCGGGCCGGGACTTGCGCATGAGGTCGCTGGCGAGCGCGAATTCCTCGACGCCGCCGCGCTCGATGTCCTGGAGGAAACCGATGCAGCGGATCAGATGCTCGTCGACCGTGTAGTGATGATACATGTTGAACTGCATCATCGAGACGATCTTGCCGAAGGCGCGGATGAATTGGCCGAGCACGCCGGTCTCGTTCATCCGCCGCAGCACGATCTCCGCGTTGTCGGAGGTCAGGATCTCCATGAACAACCGGTTGGCCTCGGGATTTTCGCGAAGCTGCGCGTTGATCAGGCCAAGCGACCGCGTCACGTCGCGCATCGCATCCGGGTGGAAGGCGAGGTTGTTCTTCTGCGCGAGGCGGAAGATGCGGATCAGATTGACCGGATCGTGCTTGAACACGTCGGGCGCTGCGACGTTGATGCGGTTGTTGTCGACGATGAAGTCGTCGCTGTCGGGGACGCGCCGCTTCACCGCGGTCGGCCGCAGCCGCGCCATCATCCGGCTCAGCACCGGCGCGGGCTTGGCCTGCTGGTCCTCAAGCTTGGCGCAGAGGATGGCGGTGAGGTTGCCGACTTCCTTGGCGACCAGGAAGTAGTGCTTCATGAAGCGCTCGACGTCCTGCATGCCGGGGTGCGAGGTGTAGCCGAGCCGCACCGCGATCTCGCGCTGGAGGTCGAAGGAGAGGCGCTCTTCGGCGCGGCCGGAGTAGAAGTGCAGATTGCAGCGCACCGACCAGAGGAAATCGGCGCAGCGGCGGAAGCTGCGATATTCCTGCGCGTCGAACACGCCGCGCTCGACCAGCTCGCTGGTGTCGCGCACGCGATAGACATATTTGGCGATCCAGAACAGCGTGTGCAGGTCGCGCAAGGCCCCCTTGCCGTCCTTGACGTTGGGCTCGACCAGGTAGCGCGACTGGCCGCCGCGGCGATGCCGCTCCTCGCGCTCGGCGAGCTTTGCGGTGACGAATTCCGACGCGGTGCCCTGCACCACCTCCTTGTCGAAGCGCGCGACCAGCTCGTCATAGAGCGGCTTGTCGCCGGTGAGGAAACGCGTCTCCAGGATCGCGGTGCGGATGGTCATGTCGCCGCGCGCCTGCCGGATCGATTCGTCAACCGAGCGCGTGGCGTGACCGACCTTCAGCCCCATGTCCCAGAGGCAATAGAGGATGGCTTCGGCGACCTGCTCGCCCCAGGCGGTCTGCTTGTAGGGCAGGATGAACAGGAGATCGATGTCGGATTCGGGCGCCATCAGACCGCGGCCATAGCCGCCGGTCGCGACCACGGCCATGCGCTCGGCGCCACTCGGGATCGGCGAGCGGTAAAGATGACGGGTCGCCGCAGAATACAGAATGCGGATGATCTCGTCCTGGACGTGACACAGCCGCTCGGCGCAGCGACGGCCGTGGCGGTCCTTCAAAAGGATTTCCTGTGCCGCGGCGCGTGCCGCGATCAGCTCGGCCTTGAGCAATTGCGCCATGGCGGTGCGGAACGCGTCTTCGCGTCCCTGATGCTTTTCGGCAAGCGCATCGACCGCGGCGGTGATCCGCGCCGTGTCGAAACGATCGTCCATCTCGGCCTTGTGCTCAGTCGCGACGCTGTCCATGTCTCACCGGATATAAGAGGTGACAGGCGCTGTCACCCGCCATTCTCTGGCAATAGTCGTTCCATGCTGGAAAGCTGCGGCTTTGGGTAAATCTGTTCTCGGCGGGAAGGCCTTCGAGGGTGGATTTTCTCGTTGATTTCCAGATGTAACTCATTGAAAAACAATGAAATTTTGGAGGAGGCCGGGCATGACCAGGATGACACGACGTATTCTGCTGGCGGGGGCGGTTGCGCTCGCCACGACCCAATCGGCAAAGGCGGCGGATCCGCTCAAGGAAATCCGCATCGACTGGGCGACCTACAATCCGGTGTCGATGGTCCTGAAGCAGAAGGGGCTGCTCGAGAAGGAGTTCGCCAAGGACGGTATCACCGTCACCTGGGTGCAGTCGGCCGGGTCCAACAAGGCGCTCGAATTCCTCAATGCGGGCTCGATCGATTTCGGCTCGACCGCGGGCTCGGCGGCGCTGGTGGCGAAGATCAACGGCAACCCGATCAAGTCGATCTATGTCTATTCGCGTCCCGAGTGGACCGCGCTGGTGTCCGGCAAGGACTCCAAGATTGCGAGCGTGGCCGATCTCAAGGGCAAGCGCGTCGCGGTGACGCGCGGCACCGACCCGCACATCTTCCTGGTGCGCGCGCTGCTCGGCGCCGGCCTGACCGAGAAGGACATCACGCCGGTGCTGCTCCAGCACGCCGACGGCAAGACCGCGCTGATCCGCGGTGACGTCGATGCCTGGGCCGGCCTCGATCCGATGATGGCGCAGGCCGAGGTCGAGGAGGGCGCAAAGCTGTTCTACCGCAAGGCCGACGCCAACACCTGGGGCATCCTCAATGTGCGCGAGCAGTTCTTGAAGGACCATCCGGATGCGGCCCGCCGCGTGCTCGCGGTGTACGAGGAAGCGCGCAAATATTCACTGGCGAATTACGACGAGCTGAAAAAGACCTTCATCGCAGTCACAAAGCTGCCGGAGCCGGTGGTCGACAAGCAGCTCAAGGAGCGCACCGAGCTCACCCACAGCCGCATCGGCGCGGCCCAGCGCGAGTCGATCCTCGCCGCCGGCCTCGCGCTGCAACAGGCCGGCGTCGTCGATGCCAAGGTCGACGTCAAGGCGACGCTGGACGCCCTGATCGACGACCAAGTCCCGCTGCCGACGAATTGAGGTTCTAAACCCTCCCCCCTTGTGGGGGAGGGTGGCTTCGCGGAACGCGAAGCCGGGTGAGGGGTATCTATCCTCACGATCAGTGTTGCGAGTGGAGAAAACCCCTCATCCGGCGCTTCGCGCCACCTTCTCCCACAAGGGGAGAAGGAAGAGAGCGGCGGCGAGGCGGCAATAGGAGTGTTGCATTCCCTCGTCAGACGCGCTTGCTAGGACCATGATCTCCGACGCGCCAGTTCTGCAACAAGCCTCCGAACCGGCCGAAAACGTCGCCGCGCCTTCGCGGCTGTCGCGCTATGCGCGGCCGCTGCTTGGGATATTGCTGCCGCTGACGCTCGCGCTCGGTTGGGAACTCGTGGTCTGGCTCGGCTGGTCCAACGGCCGGCTGGTGCCGCCGCCCTCGCGCATCTTTGCCACCATCGCCGAGCTCGCCCGTTCAGGCGAGCTGGTCCGCCACATTACCGCGACGCTGTGGCGCGTCGCGCTCGGCTTCGCGTTCGGCGTGGTCGCAGGCACGCTGCTGGGAGCCATCTCCGGCTATTGGTCGCTCGCCCGCCGGCTGCTCGATCCGACCGTGCAAGCGCTGCGCGCGATCCCCTCGCTTGCCTGGGTGCCGCTGTTCATCCTCTGGCTCGGCATCTTCGAGACCTCGAAGGTCGCGCTGATCGCGGTCGGCGTGTTCTTCCCGGTCTATCTCGGCGTGATGGGCGCGATCCTTTCGGTCGACCGCAAGATCGTGGAGGTCGGTCGCACCTTCCGCCTGTCCGGCCCGGCGATGATCCGCCGCATCCTGTTGCCCGCCGTGTTGCCGGCCTATGTCGTGTCCTTGCGCGTCGGGCTCGGCCTCGGCTGGATGTTCGTCGTGGCGGCCGAGCTGATCGGCGCCTCCGAAGGCCTCGGTTATCTCTTGCTCGACGGCCAGCAGCTCGGCAAGCCCGCGCAGATCCTGGCAGCGATCGTGATCTTCGCCATCCTCGGCAAGCTCACCGATTGGCTCATCGAGGTCGCCGCCGCGCCCTTCCTGCGATGGCAGGATGTCTTCGTCCGCGCAAAGGGAGCCTAAAGGCGATGCTGGCGCTCGACCGGGTCAGCAAGACCTATCCGAACGGCGTGCAGGCGCTGGCGCGCTTCTCCGCCGAGATCAGGCAAGGCGAGATCGTCGCCATTATCGGCGGCTCCGGCTGCGGCAAATCAACGTTGCTTCGCGCCGTGGCCGGTCTCGATCGCGCCAGCTCAGGCACCGTGACGCTCGACAATGAGGCGATCAGTTCGCCCCATGCCAAGATCGGCATCATCTTCCAGGAGCCCAGGCTTTTGCCCTGGCTCAGCGTCGCCGACAATATCGGCTTTGGCCTTGCCGATCTGCCCGCGGCGGAGCGGCGCGAGAAGGTGGCGCGTGCGCTCGAGCGGGTCGGGCTGGCCGAGAAGGCGCAGGCCTGGCCGCGCGAGCTCTCCGGCGGGCAGGCGCAGCGCGTCGCGATCGCCCGCGCACTGGTGCCGCAGCCGGAGGTGCTCTTGCTCGACGAGCCGTTCTCCGCGCTCGACGCCTTCACCCGCAGGGATCTTCAGGATCATCTGCTCGACCTCTGGGCCGACACGCGGCCGACGCTCATCCTCGTCACGCATGACGTCGACGAGGCCGTGGTGCTGGCCGACCGCGTCCTGGTGATGCGACCGCGACCGGGGCGGCTGTTCGATCAGATCGAGATCAATCTGGGACGGCCGCGCGACCGCAACTCGCCGCTGTTCGAGAATTTCAAGCGAAGTGTCCTGGCGTCACTCGACCGTTCGCTCGACCGCAGCGTGCCCGACCGTGACGCAACCCAGGGTCCCGGTCAGGCTATGTGGTGGTGACAATTTCTCGCCAAGCCGGTACATCGAAGGGCGATTTTTCCGGGAGAGAACGAACATGGACGCTGCAGAGCTGCGCCAGATGCAGGCTCCGATTAAGGAGCGCTACAAGACCGACCCCAAGACCGCGCTGATCACGCTGAAGGCCAAGGGCTCCACCGATGGCGAAGGCATCGCCTGCAAGGTCGAGACCGGCCGCGCCATTGCAATGGCGGGCCTGCATCCTGCGACCGGCGGCTCCGGCCTCGAGCTCTGCTCCGGCGACATGCTCCTCGAAGCCTTGGTGGCCTGTGCCGGTGTCACGTTGAAATCGGTTGCGACCGCGATCGAGGTGCCCTTGAAGACCGGCAACGTCTATGCCGAGGGCGATCTCGATTTTCGCGGCACGCTCGGTGTCGATAAGGAGACCCCGGTCGGCTTCGCCGAGATCCGTCTGCGCTTCGAGGTCGACACCGATGCGACGCAGGACAAGCTCGATCTCCTGCTCAAGCTGACCGAGCGCTATTGTGTAGTCTATCAGACCATCAAGAACGGCCCGAAGGTGTCGGTATCGATGCAGCGGATGTGAGGAGCGAAAGCCCCCACTCCACAATCGGTGTCGTCCCGGGGCGCGCCGCTTGGCGCGAGCCCGGGACCCATAGCCACAGGCCGTCATGATTCGGACGGTCGTCGCTCCAGCTCTTAAACCACTAATGCCTGTGGTTATGGATTCCGGGCTCGCGCTTCGCGCGCCCCGGAATGACAGATAGAATGTCCCCCGACCTCCACTTCATC
This sequence comes from Bradyrhizobium sp. 141, assembly GCF_023074055.1. Lineage (GTDB taxonomy): Bacteria > Pseudomonadota > Alphaproteobacteria > Rhizobiales > Xanthobacteraceae > Bradyrhizobium. The sequence goes on along the minus strand of NZ_JADPKR010000025.1, from coordinate 17,125 downwards.
CTCTTTCTGCTCCTGCGCATGGCGATCGCGGCGACCTTCGTCGTGACGGCGTCGATTATCACCGAGCGGTCGGGCCCGGTGATCGGCGCGCTGGTCGCGACCTTGCCGATATCAGCCGGTCCCTCCTACGTCTTCCTCGCACTCGATCACGACGCCGCCTTCATCGCGCAAGGCTCGCTGGCAAGTCTTCCGATCAACGCGGCGACGATCTTCATGTGCCTCGTTTACGTGGTGCTGGCGCAGCGACACAATCTTCTGGTGAGTTGTGGAAGCGCGGTCGCGATCTGGATCGTGCTTGCTTCGATCATCCGTCAGTTCGACTGGTCGCTCACCGCCGGACTGGCCGCGAATCTGATCGCCTTCGGCATCTGCATCCCGCTCCTGGCCGGCTATCGCCATGTGAAGATGCCGCTGGTGACGCGCCGCTGGTATGACGTGCCGATGCGGGCTGCATTGGTCGCGACCCTCGTCGCGATCGTGGTCTCGACCTCGGGCTGGGTCGGTCCCCGCATCAGCGGCATCATCGCGCTGTATCCCGTGGTGTTCTCCAGCATCATGGTGATCCTGCATCCGCGTATCGGCGGCCCGCCGACCGCCGCAGTGCTTGCCAACTCCGCCTGGGGTCTGCTCGGATTCGGCACGGCGATTGCGGTGCTGCACGTCGGCGCCGCCAATTTTGGCTCCGCGATCGGCCTCAGCATGGGGCTAGCCACCTGCATCGTGTGGAATCTGACGCTGTGGTGGAACGGGCGAAGGAAGCGGCTGGCGGCGGCTTCGTAGCTTCGTAGGGTGGGCAAAGGCGCGCACTTCGCGCGCCGTGCCCACCATCCTTCTGCGAATTCGCCGTTGCATGGTGGGCACGCTGCGCTTTGCCCACCCTACGGCACCATCACTATTTCGGCAGCTTGGCCTTCAACGCATAGAGCGCATCCAGCGCCTCGCGCGGGGACATCTCGTCGGGGTGCAGCGCCTTCACAGCGTCCATCAACAGCTCGGCTTCGCTCGGCGGCGCGGCTTCAGCCGCGGCGCGCGAGGGCACGGCGAACAGCGGCAGATCGTCCACCAGCGCTCGCGCGGTCTGGCCGCGGTCCTGCGCCTCCAGCTTGGACAGCACTGATTTCGCGCGCGTGATCACCGCGGGCGGCAGGCCGGCGAGTTTTGCCACCTGGATGCCGTAGGAGCGGTCGGCCGAGCCCGGCAGCACCTCGTGCAGGAATACGACATTGCCCTGCCATTCCTTCACCCGCACGGTGGCATTGAACATCCGCGGCAGCTTTGCCGAGAGCGCGGTCAGCTCGTGATAATGCGTGGCGAACAGGGTGCGACAGCGATTGCTTTCGTGCAGATGCTCGATCGCGGCCCAGGCGATCGAGAGGCCGTCGAACGTTGCGGTGCCGCGGCCGATCTCGTCGAGGATCACGAGCGAGCGCTCGCCGGCCTGGTTCAGGATCGCCGCGGTCTCGACCATCTCCACCATGAAGGTGGAGCGGCCGCGCGCGAGATCGTCGGCGGCGCCGACGCGCGAGAACAGGCGGTCGATGATGCCGATCCGCGCACGCGTCGCCGGCACGAAGCTGCCGATCTGGGCCAGCAGCGCAATCAGCGCGTTCTGACGCAGGAAGGTCGATTTACCGGCCATGTTGGGGCCGGTGAGCAGCCAGAGCTGGCCGGATTTTTGCGCAGGCGCGGGTGATAGATCGCACGCATTGGCGATGAACGGCTCGCCGTTGCGCTTCAGGGCCTGCTCCACCACGGGATGGCGGCCGGCCTCGATCGCGAAGCCGAGCGACTCGTCCACGTCCGGCCGCACATAATTGTCGTCGACCGCGAGCTTTGCCAGCGACGTCGCGACGTCGAGCAGCGCAAAGCCGTGCGCGGCGGCGCGCAGATCGTCGCTGATCGCCATGGCTTTGGCGCTGAGCCGTTCGAAGATTTCGAGCTCGAGCCCGAGGGCGCGATCGCCGGCATTGGCGATCTTGGCCTCGATCTCGCCGAGCTCCGAGGTGGTGAAGCGAACCTGGCCCGCCAGCGTCTGGCGATGGATGAAGGTCGCGTTCAGCGGTGCCGACATCAGCTTGTCGCCGTGCTGCGCGGTGACTTCGACGAAATAGCCGAGCACGTTGTTGTGCCGGATCTTCAGGCCCTTGACGCCAGTGCTATCGGCGTAGCGGGCTTGCATCGAGGCCACCACCAGGCGCGAAGCGTCGCGCAGGTTGCGCGTTTCGTCGAGCGCGGGTTCGTAACCCTGGCGAACGAAGCCGCCGTCGCGCTTGATCAGCGGCAGCTGCTCGTCGAGCGCGCTGGCGAATTCCGCCGCAAGCTCGCGCGACGGACGTTGCAGCGCCGCCATGATCGCGGCGATCTCTAGCGGCGGCTGGTCGAGTTCGCCAAGCCGCGCCAGCACCTGGTCGGCGGCGATGATGCCGTCGCGCAGCCCCGCGAGATCGCGCGGGCCGCCGCGGCCGACTGACAGACGCGCCAGCGCCCGCGACATGTCGGGCGCGCCGCGCAGTATGCTGCGGATGTCCTCGCGCGCGGCTGAATCGGCTACGAAGGTGCTGACCGCATCGAGCCGCCGTGCGATTGCTGAAGCATCCGTCAGCGGCGCCGCCAGCCGCTGCGCCAGCAAGCGCGAGCCCGCCGAGGTCACGGTGCAGTCGATGGCGTCGAGCAGCGAGCCGCGTCGTTCGCCTGCGAGCGTCCGCGTCAGTTCGAGGTTGGCGCGCGTCGCCGGATCGATCGCCATGGTCGCGCCGGAGGCCTCGCGCGCGGGCGGTGACAGCGGCGGATGCTTGCCGACCTGGGTGCGGTCGACATAGGTGACGGCCGCGGCCGCGGCAGTGGCCTCCAAGCGCGTAAGCTGGGAGAGCCCGTCCATGGTCGCGACGGCAAAGTAGTCGCACAGCCGTTTCTCGGCGGTGGCGCCGTCGAAGACGTCGCGAGTCAGCGGCGTCACGGCTGGCAGCTCGCGCAAGGTCTGTCCGAGTTCGCTGTCGTTGTAGAGTGCGTCGGTGACGATCGCCTCGTTCGGGTTGATGCGCGCCAGCGTCGCGGCGAGCTCCCCGCTAGAGCATTCGGTGACCGTGAATTCGGCGGTCGAGATGTCGATCCAGGCAAGGCCGAAGCGATCGCCGCCACCGGAGGCGCGGGCGCGTGCGATCGCCAGCAGATAATTGTTGGCGCGCGCATCGAGCAGCGTGTCCTCGGTCAGCGTGCCCGGCGTGACCAGCCGCACCACGCCCCGGCGGACCACGCTCTTGTTGCCGCGCGCCTTGGCGGCGGCGGGATCCTCGGTCTGCTCGCAGACCGCGACGCGGTGGCCGGCGGATATCAGGCGATGCAGATAGTCCTCGGAGCGCTCGACCGGCACGCCGCACATCGGGATGTCGGCGCCCTGATGCTTGCCGCGCTTGGTCAGCACGATGCCGAGCGTCTTGGAGGCGATCTCGGCGTCCTCGAAGAACAATTCGTAGAAATCGCCCATCCGGTAGAACAGCAGGAGACCCTGATGCGCTGCCTTGATCTCCAGGTACTGTTCCATCATCGGCGTCACGCGCGCGATGGCTTCCGCCGGCGCGGCGGGCACTTCGTCGGGAGGCGGAGCGAGTATCGGCTGTTGCATGGTCATGGGCGGCGCAACCTACAAAATTTCGGCACCTGCTCCTACCGCTTTGGCCGGCAGGGGCGGGTTTTCCACGTTGTCCGCATTGCGGCATGCGTGGCCGGCGTGCGGACCCCTCGGAACATGCGCGTATCAGTCAATTGACCTGCCGCGGGCGCCCTCCTAAAACTCCGCCGTCATTGAAGAATTCTGGCCGAACCGCGGCATTCAGGGAGAACAACGATGCGTGACGTCTTTATCTGCGATGCCGTGCGGACCCCGATCGGCCGCTTCGGCGGCTCGCTCGCCAAGGTGCGCGCCGACGATCTCGCCGCTGCCCCGATCAAGGCGCTGATGGCCAAGCACCCGAGCCTCGACTGGGCGCAGGTGGACGAAGTCTTCTTCGGCTGCGCCAACCAGGCCGGCGAGGACAACCGCAATGTCGCGCGCATGGCGCTCCTGCTCGCGGGTCTCCCGGATTCGGTTCCGGGCCAGACTTTGAATCGCCTCTGTGCCTCCGGCCTCGATGCGGTCGGAGCCGCAGGTCGCGCGATCCGCTCCGGCGAGATCGAGCTCGCCATCGCCGGCGGCGTCGAATCCATGACGCGCGCGCCCTTCGTGATGGGCAAGGCGCAGGAGGCCTTCTCGCGCTCGGCTGAGATCTTCGACACCACGATCGGCTGGCGCTTCATCAATCCGCTGCTGAAGGCGCAGTATGGCGTCGATGCCATGCCCGAGACCGGCGAGAACGTCGCCGAGGAATTCCAGGTCTCACGCGCCGACCAGGACGCCTTCGCCATCCGCTCGCAGCAGCGCGCGGGCGCAGCGATCGCCGCCGGCTATTTTGCGGAGGAAATCATCCCGATCACCATTCCCGGTGGCAAGGCCGGCCCGATCACCGTCGACAAGGACGAGCATCCGCGTCCCGAGACCACGCTGGAAGGTCTCGCCAAGCTGAAGCCGATCGTGCGCAATCCCGGCACGGTGACCGCCGGCAATGCCTCCGGCGTCAATGACGGCGCCGCCGCGATGATCCTGGCTTCGGAAGCTGCGGTGAAGAAGCATGGTCTGACGCCCCGCGCGCGCATCCTCGGCCTTGCCTCGGCCGGCGTGCCGCCGCGCATCATGGGCATTGGTCCCGTGCCCGCGACCCGCAAGCTGATGGAACGGCTCGGCAGGAAGATCAGCGATTTCGACCTGATCGAGCTCAACGAGGCCTTCGCCTCGCAGGGCATCGCCTGCATGCGTCAGCTCGGTGTTGCTGACGATGCCGATTTCGTCAATCCGCATGGCGGCGCGATCGCACTTGGCCATCCCCTCGGCATGAGCGGCGCGCGTCTCGCGCTCACCGCCGTTCACGGCATGGAGAAGCGCGGCGGCAAGCTCGCACTCGCGACAATGTGCGTCGGCGTCGGCCAAGGCGTCGCTGTTGCGATCGAGAAGCTGAACTGACGGTCTCTCCTCTCCCTCTCCCCGTTCTTACGGGGATAGGGGTGGGGTGAGGGGCCTCTCTCCGCAAATGAGATGGTCGTGGGACCTGTACCCCCTCACCCGGATTGCTTCGCAATCCGACCTCTCCCCGCAAGCGGGGCGAGGTGAAGAGTCCGAGTTCGCTCGTTTCTCTCGCGCCCCGATATGAGAGGGAGAATGTCAGCATGATCATCGAGCGTGAGCAGGACGTCACGGCCGCGGCCCTGGCGGTGATGGAGCGGACGTCCGATCCGCGGCTTCGCCAGATCATGGTCTCGCTGGTCAAGCATTTGCACGATTTCGTCCGCGACGTTCGCCTGACAGAGAAGGAATTCCGCGACGCCACGGCTGTCATCGCCGAACTCGGCAAGCTCTCGACTGACACGCATAATGAAGTCGTGCTGATGGCGGGGTCGCTCGGCGTCTCCCCGCTGGTATGCCTGCTCAACAATGGCGACCAGGGCAATACGGAAACCGATCAGTCGCTGCTCGGGCCGTTCTGGCGGTTGAACTCGCCGCGGGTGGAGAACGGCGGATCGATCGTCCGCTCCGAAACGCCGGGCGCGCCGCTGTTCGTCAACGGCCGCGTCGTGGACAAGGACGGCGGTCCCGTTGCCGGCGCCGAGGTCGACGTCTGGCACGCCTCCCCGGTTGGTCTCTATGAAAACCAGGACCCCGACCAGGCCGACATGAACCTGCGCGGCAAGTTTACGACCGACCAGGACGGAGACTTCTCGTTCCGCTCCGTGATGATGGTCGGCTATCCCATTCCGACCGATGGTGTGGTCGGCCGTCTTCTGGAGGCGCAGAGCCGGCATCCCTATCGTCCCGCGCACCTGCACGCCCTGGTCTTCAAGCCCGGATTCAAAGTGCTGATCTCGCAAGTCTACGACCCCGCCGATCCGCATATCGATAGCGACGTGCAGTTCGGCGTGACGAAGGCGCTGATCGGCAAGTTCCTGCGCCATGACGCGCCGCATCCGACCGAGCGCGATGTCGCGGCGCCCTGGTATTCGCTCGACCATGTCTATCGGCTCGAAGACGGGGAAGCCGTGCTGCCGCGTCCGCCGATCAAATAGAGCTCAAACCCGCTTCCCCAGATTAGTTATATCCTATAATGATTGGCGGAAGCGTTGACCGGCCGGACCACAATGGCCGGGGAGGAGTTCGCCAATGACGTTCATCTATCCCACTGACAGCAACAAGGCGCATCCGCTGCCGCTGTCGCCCGAGTACAAGAGTTCGATCAAGCGCGCGCCGAACAAGCCCTTGATCCCGATGCGTCACACATTGTCGGAGCTGACCGGCCCGGTCTACGGCCACGAGACCGTGCGCGAGGGCGACAGCGATCTCACCCGCCAGCACAGTGGCGAGCCGCTCGGCGAGCGCATCATCGTGCACGGCCATGTGCGCGACGAGGACGGTCGCGGCGTCCCGAATTCATTGGTGGAGATCTGGCAGGCCAATTCCTGCGGCCGCTACGTTCACGTCCGCGACCAGCATCCGGCACCGCTCGATCCGAATTTTACGGGGGCAGGCCGCACGGTGAGCGATGCCGCCGGCTACTACCGCTTTGTCAGCATCAAGCCCGGCGCCTATCCTTGGGGCAATCACCACAACGCCTGGCGTCCCGCGCACATCCATCTGTCGGTGTTCGGCCATTCCTTCGTCACGCGCCTCGTGACGCAGATGTACTTCCCGAACGACCCGCTGTTCGCGTTCGATCCGATCTTCAACTCGGTGCCGGATGAGAAGGCGCGGGCGCGGATGGTCTCGTCGTTCGACTTAGAGAATACCCAACCCGAATGGGCGTTGTGCTACCGCTTTGACGTCGTGCTGCGCGGCAAGAATGCCACCCCCATGGAGAACCATTAAGTGCAGGACAACGGGATCACCCCATCACAGACCGTCGGTCCGTTCTTCAAATACGGCCTGACGCCGAATGGCGATTACGCCTGGAACGACGCGTTCACCAGCTCGACGCTCACGCCCGATGTCACGGGCGACCGCATCCGGATCGAAGGCCGCGTGTTCGACGGCGACGGCGTTGTCGTTCCGGATTGCATGCTGGAGATCTGGCAGGCCGACGCACAAGGCCGCTTTGCCGACCCGCAGGACAAGCGTGCTTTGCCGAATGCGAGCTTTCGCGGCTTTGCCCGTTGCGGCACCGACAAGGACGGCAATTACGCGTTCGAGACCATCAAGCCGGGCGCGGTGCCGGATCCCGACGGCAAGCCGCAGGCGCCGCACATCCTCCTTGCGGTGTTCGGCCGCGGCATGCTGCGGCATCTCTACACCCGCATCTATTTCAGCGATGAGGCCGGCAACGCCGCCGATCCCGTGCTGGCGCTGGTGCCCACTGAGCGGCGTGCCACGCTGACCGCCGTGCGCGAGGTGGGTAAGTCGGTATACCGGCTCGACCTGCGGCTGCAGGGCGACAACGAGACGGTGTTCTTTGACGTGTGAGACAAGCGCGCCGGTGAGCCAGCTCGCCGGCGCCAGTTCTCATCCCGCGCAATCGCGCCCGCGTGGCTTTCGTCACTCGGCTCGCTGTGCGTCAGTCCCCCTGACCTAAAACCGACTGATTGACATCCAATTCCCGTAGTTTCGCGGAGCTATTCTTTTTGCAACTTGTCCGCGAGGCAATCCCGTATTTACCACATTGATCTAGGCTTCACGCGGTTTTGGCGCGCGCTCTGGATTATTTTCATGAAAATTCGTTTGTCGTTGTCCTCCGCGATCATTGCGTTCGGGATCGTTCTCGCCATCGGCTTTACTGCGGTCGTGTCCACCAGCCTCTATGCGCTACGCGAGCTCAAGGTGGGCGGTCCGCTGTACTCCGACATCAAGCTCGGCAACGATCTCATCGCGGATATTCTGCCCCCACCGGAATATGTCATCGAGGCCTATCTCGAGGCGACGCTGGCCATGCGCGAGCCGGACCAGCTGGCCGCCCACGGCGAACGCCTGGTCCAGCTGCGCAAGGATTACGATGAGCGCAAGGCATTCTGGGTCACCTCCAGCCTCTCGGCCGACCTGAAGACGGCGCTGGTGTCGAAATCCGATGCCGAGGTGCAGAAGTTCTGGAAAGCGTCGGACCAGCTCCTGCCGGCCCTCAAGGCCAAGGACGCAGCCGCTTCCGAACGCGCCTATGTGCAGCTCAAGGACGCCTACACCGCGCATCGCGCCGTGATCGACAGCATCGTCGAGAACGCCAACAAGCAGAATGTCGCCATGGAAAAGCTGGCCGCGGATCGCGACAGCTCGATGCTCTTCATCCTCCTCGGCGTCTCCGCCGCCGTCCTGGCCTTCATTGCCGCGGGTCTGCTCGGCGTTGCCCTCGGCGTGGTGCGCCCGATCGTGCGCATGACGGACACGATGCAGAAGCTCGCGACCGGCGATCTCGCCGCCGATATTCCTTTCGCGCACCGTCAGGACGAGGTCGGCTCGATGGCGGGCGCGCTTGTGGTGTTCAAGCAGGCGGCGGTCGAGAATTCCCGACTGCGCGAGGAGCAGTTGCGGCAGGAGCAGGAGGCAACGCTCGCCAAGCGCGGCGCCCTGCTCCAGATGGCCGAGACAGTCGAGCGCGAGACCGGCCGCTCGGTCGACACCGCGGCCGCGGCGAGCCATGGCGTGGAGCGGGCGGCGTCCAGCCTGTCCGAGATCGCAAGTTCGCTCTCCGCGCAGTCGCAGGCGGTCGCCGCGGCCTCCACTCAGGCCCTTGGCAGCTCGCAGACCGTCTCGGCCGCGGCCGAAGAGCTGAGCGCCTCGATCCGTGAGATCGCGAGCCAGGTCGCGCGGACCAGCACGGTCACCAAATCTGCAGTCGCCGGCCGCGAGCAGGCGCGTTCGACTATTCAGGCGCTGGCCGGATCGGTGAAGAAGATCGCCGAGGTCTCCGACCTCATTGGCGGCATCGCCGGCCAGACCAACCTGCTGGCGCTCAACGCCACGATCGAGGCAGCGCGCGCCGGCGAGGCCGGTCGCGGCTTCGCCGTCGTCGCCGCCGAGGTGAAATCCCTGTCGGACCAGACCGCCAAATCCACCGAGGAGATCACGCGGCTGATCGCCGAGATCCAGGCCTCGACGCAGGCTGCGGTCGATGCCGTCGAGACGATGGGAGGGCACATCGTCGAGATCGACGGCGTCGCGACCTCCGTTGCCGCCGCGATGGAAGAGCAGGACGCCGCGACGCGGGAGATCACGCGGTCGATTTCCGAATCGGCGTCCGCGGCGAAGGAGGTCTCGGCCAAGATCGGCAATGTCAGCCGCGACGCCGCCTCCGTGAACGAGCGCGCCGCGGAGGTCAGACAGGCGATCGCCGGCATGTCGACCAATCTCGAACAGCTCCGGTCGGTCGTCGTGCGGACCGTGCGCGACTCGACCGCGGCAGCCTGAGCCCGGCGGCATTTCGGCCGCTGGTGCCCGGGAGTGTGATCGTGCAGTATGGCGCGGGACAGGGGCATCGTGGTTCATGACATCTCCACAATTGCCGGCGGTCGTTGAGCCCGCCCGACTGACGGCCGCGTTGCGCCGGGGCGGCGTGCTGGACGCCGGCGCGGTGCGCGAGGTGAAGGTGCTGCACCAGCGCGACACCGTCGTGTCGCATATCATCCGTCTCGGCCTGCGCTATGTCGGCGAATCCGCCGGCGCCCCGCACTCCGTTATCCTCAAGATGCCGCGTTCGGCCTACGCGAAGACGCTGGCCAATTCCGGTCGGTTAGAAGTGGCCTTCTACACCCGCCTTGCGCCGAATATGCCGTCGCAGATCGTGCCGCGTTGCTACGATGGCCATTTCGACGAAGAGAGCCAGACTTGGCATCTCCTGCTCGAGGACCTCACTGACAGCCATGACGTCGCAGCCGCCTGGCCATTGCCGCCCTCGCGTGATCAGGCGATGGCGATCGTAACCGCGCTCGCCCGCTGGCATGCATCCTGGTGGGACCATCCGGGTTTGGGTGAAACCGTCGGTACCTGGATGAGCGTCGATGACACCGCGGGTCTGGTGGAGAAATTCGCTGGCCATTACGACCGCTTCGCCGATCTGCTCGGCGACCGTCTCAGCGATGAGCGTCGCATCCTCTACCAGCGCTTCATCGAGAAGGCGGAGCAGCTGTTGCAACGCTACCATTCGCATCGCCACGTGACCATTGCGCATGGCGATGCGCATACCTGGAATTTCCTGCTGCCACGCGCGGGCGTCGCGGACGCCGTACGCATCTTCGATTTCGATCAGTGGCGCATCAACATTCCGACCCACGACCTTGCCTATATGATGGCGACGCAATGGTACCCAGAGCGCCGGCAGGCGCTCGAACGCCCACTGCTGAACCGTTACTACGAGATGCTGATCGCGCACGGTGTCGCCGGTTATACGCGGGGCGCACTCGACCAGGACTATCGCCGGTCGGTGCTGTGGCACATCACCAAGCCGGTTTGGCAGTGGAGCATCAACATCCCGCCGGTGATCTGGTGGAATAATCTGGAGCGGGTGTTTGCGGCGGTGGATGATTTGGGGTGTGAGGAGTTGTTGTAGCGCTGCTCTTGTCCCGGGCGCGGTGCAGCGCGTAGCGGTGCGCCGCAGAACCGGGACCCATCGTGCCGCGGGTTGGGCCCCGGCTCAGCAGCACATCACTGCGTGCTGCGCTGCGTCCGGGGCACGAGAGATCTACTACTCCATCACCGCATGCTCCGGCCCCGCCGCTTGCTTGCGCAGCGTGGCTTTGGTCGAGCCGATCAGCAAGGCGAGCGGGATGGTGCAGAGGATGAAGACCATCATCAGCTGGTAGTCGTGCGCGAACGCGATGATCTGCGCCTGCACGCTGACCATCCTGTCGGCCATGGCGCGGCCGGTGTCGGTAGACAGGTTGATCATGCCGCTGACGTCGGGCATCTGGAGTGCATGGTTGAACGGGTTGATGTGCTCGGACAGGATCGCGTAGGTCCGCCGCGTCCCCTGCGTCAACTGCGCGATGACGACGGAAATGCCGACCGAGCTCGCGACGTTGCGCATCAGGGTCAGCATCGCGGTGCCGTCGGTGCGCAGATCGTTCGACAGCGTCAGGAACGCCACTGTCGAGAGCGGCACGAAGACGAGGCCGAAGCCGAAGCCCTGGATGATGCTGACGGTGACGATCTCCGGCACCTGGGTCAGGTCGGTCCAGCCGGTCATCTGGAACAGCGAGCCCGCGGTCAACGTCAGGCCGGCGATGATCAGCGTGCGCGCCTCGAAATAGCGCATCATGCGACCGACCAGCATCATGGCGAAGAAGGTGCCGAAGCCGCGGCTTGCCAGCAGCAAGCCGGCGGTGATGATGGGATAGCCGATCACGTTCTGCATGTAGGGCGAGGCCAGCGCCATGGTCGAGAACAGAACGAGCCCCATCACGACCATGAAGATGCAGCCGGTGACGAAGTTGCGATCGCGGAACAGGCCGAAGCGGATGAACGGCGTCGAGGTCGTGAAGGAGTGCGCGAGGAAGAAGTAGAACGCGGCCGCCGAGACGATGAACTCCGCCAGGATCTCGTTGGATTCCAGCCAGCCCAATTGCTCGCCGCGGTCGAGCGCGAGCTGAAGCGAGCCGATCGCAACCGCCAGCGCCGCGAAGCCGAACCAGTCGAATCTGAGGCTGCGGTTCTTGTCGGTCTCATCCATGAAGACGATCAGCCCGAGCACGGTGATGAAGCCGAACGGGAGATTGACGAAGAACACCCAGTGCCAGGAATAGGTCTCGGTCAGCCAGGCGCCCAGCGAGGGTCCCATGATCGGACCCATCATCACGCCCATGCCCCAGATCGACATCGCCTTGGCGCGCTCCTGGAGCGTGTAATAGTCGAGCATGACCGATTGCGACAGCGGCACCAGGGCCGCGCCGAACACGCCTTGCAGCAGGCGGAACAGCACCATCTGGTTGATGTCCTGCGCAAGGCCGCACAGCACCGAGGCCATGGTGAATCCGGCCGAGCAGATGATGAAGATGCGCTTGCGGCCGAAGCGGTTGGCGATCCAGCCCACCGGCGCCGTCATGATCGCGGCGGCGACGATGTAGGAGGTCAGCACCCAGTTGATCTGGTCCTGCGAGGCCGACAGCGTGCCTTGCATGTAGGGCAAAGCGACGTTGGCAATGGTGGTGTCCAGCGCCTGCATGATGGTCGCGGTCATGGCGCAGATCGTCACCATGTTCCGGCGCAGGCCGGGGACCATCAAGCTGGCATTGGGACCGGACATCGGATCAGTCCTTGACTCAGTCTTTGTCTTGGTTCGCTGTCGCCGACAGGCCGAGCAGGCCGGCCAGCGAGCGCTGATGGCCGGTGTCGATGGTGGCATAGACGCTCATGCCAGCCTTCAGCTTCCGCACATATTTGTCGGTCTCGTCGAAATAGATGCGGATCGGTACGCGCTGCACGACCTTGACGAAATTGCCGGTGGCGTTCTGCGGCGGCAGGATCGCAAATTGCGCGCCGGTGCCGGGCGAAAGCGAGCCGATCTTGCCCTTGAAGACGTGGTTCGGGAACGCGTCGACCTCGAGCGTGACGGGCTGTCCTTCGGTCACATAGGTGAGGTCGCTCTCCTTCGGGTTGGCGTCGACCCAGGGGTGGGCGACGTCGATGATCGAAAACACCGGCGTGCCGGCGGCGACATAGCGGCCGAGCTGGATCTGCTCGACCTGCGTCGCCACGCCATCCATCGGCGCGCGCAGCACGGTGTGGTCGAGGTTGCGCTGGGCATCGTCAAGTTTTGCTTTCGCCTGTGCGTAGGACGGGAATTGCTCCAGCGGCAACGCGGGGTCGCCGAGCAATTGCGTCTTGGCGTTGGAAAGCTGCTGCTTGATGTATTGCGCCTGCGCGCCGGCAGTCACCAGTGCATTCGAGGCGTTGTCGAGATCGAGCTGCGAGCCGTAATTGTTCTTCACCAGCGCCTGCTTGCGCTCGACGTCGCGCTGCTTCAAATCGATGCCTTGCTGAGCGAGGTTGAGCATGTCGCCATAAATCTTGATGTTGGCGACAAGGTTGTCATAGGTCGTGCGGGCCTGCGCGAGCTGCGCCTTGGCTTCGTCCACCGCGTGGCGAAACGGAACGGGGTCGATCTCGAACAGCTCGTCGCCCCGCTTGACGGACTGGCCTTCCTTCACGATGACTTTCTGGATTTTGCCGGAGATGTCGGGCGTCACCAGCACCTTCTGCGCGCCGACATAGGCATCGTCGGTGCCGACATAGCGTCCGCCATTGAGATAGAAGGTGACGCCGCTGATGACGGCGATCACAGGCAGCACGACCAGGAGCAGGAAGCGGCGGTAGCGGCGCAGGCCCGCCATCAGGCGGCGGCGCGGATCGGTGCCCGCTTTCTTGGTGGGCTTGCCGCTGTCGGTCTTCTGCTCGGGCTGGAACTTGAGAACTTGGTCAGCCATAGCGCTGCTCCTTACGTGCTTGTTCCGCGCCGCTGGTCTGGATCGCGGTGCGCACGTTTTCCTTGATGGTTTCGAGTTGGGTAACGAGACGATGGGCGTCCGCCGGCGTGATGCCGTCGAGCGCGTTGGCCGTAAGCTCGGACTTCAGCCCGCTCATCCGGCCCAGCAATTGCCGGCCGGCTTTCCTGAGATACAGGCGCTTGACGCGGCGGTCCGAGGCATCGCTGCGGCGCTCGATCCAGTCGTTGTCGCAGAGTTTGTCGATCATGCGGGTCAGCGTGATCGGCTGCATCTCGAGCAGTTCGGCGAGCTCCGACTGCTTCATGCCCTCGCTGCGCTCGACCTTGGCCAGCACCGCCCATTGGGCGCGGGTGATGCCGAATCGCGATGCCTCCTTGTCGGCATAGACGCGCAAGAGGCGGTAGAGCTCGCCCAGCGTAAACAGGAAATTCTGGTCGACAGACCCGCGGCTCATGAGCTTGGTCTCCAATAAGCTTGGCATATAATAAGCAAGCTTATGATTATTTCATGGCGGGTTAACGCGACGCTGTCCCGCTGCAATGGCATGGCTGACCGCCGCATTGCTGGTCGTGCTTTAGGTTCCCCCGCCGAAATGCTAGAAACTCGGCCGCATGACCCCTGCTAAATCGGCATTTCCCGCGCCCGATCACGATCACGGCCGCTGCACCGCGGATGCGCTGGCGCACGCCGAGGAGGTCTGCGAGCAGCGCGCGCAGAAATTTACGCCTATCCGCCGCCAGGTGCTGGGAGCGCTGCTCTCCAGCCACCGCCCGCTCGGCGCCTATGAGGTGATCGACGAGCTTGCCAAATCCATGTCGCGGCCGGCGCCGATCACGGTCTATCGCGCGCTCGATTTCCTGATGGCCAACGGCCTCGTGCATCGCATCGAAAGCCGCAACGCCTACCTCGCCTGCGCCGCCCACGACCACGACGCGACCTCGGCGGTGGCGTTCCTGATCTGCGAGCGCTGCGGCCTGGTCGGCGAGATTCCATCGGCATCCTTCGCCGGGAATCTCAATGCCGCGGCACGCAGCTCAGGCTTTGCTCCTAAATTGTCCGTGGTGGAGGTCACGGGCGTCTGCACCCATTGTCAGAAAGCTGCATAAAGCAACAACGGCGCAAAGCCGGTTTTTCGGGAAGACATGTCCTCACCACAAGCCAACCAATCCGTCGCGCGTCCCCTCAGTGCCGGCGCCATCGCCCTGATGCTCATGCTGTGCCTGACCTGGGGGTTCAACCAGATCGCGGTGAAGCTGGTGCTGCCGGACATCCCGCCGATGCTCCAGGCCACGATCCGCTCGATGGGCGCGCTGCCGGTGTTGTTCATCATCGGCACACTTCGCGGCGTCAAATTCTTCGAGAATGACGGCACGTGGAAGCCGGGCCTGATCGCGGGGCTGATGTTCGGCGTCGAATTCGTGCTGATCTTTCAGGGGCTGCGCCTCACCTCCGCCTCTCGCGCGGTGGTGTTCCTCTACACCGCACCGTTCTTCGTTGCGCTCGGCTCCTACCAGGTGCTTGGCGAGCGGCTCGGCGCCTCGCAATGGCTGGGCCTCGCCATCAGCTTTGCCGGCGTCGCCCTCGCGATCGGCGTGCCGCAGCCCAACGTCGATTCGCATGTTCTGCTCGGCGACCTCATGATCGTCGGTGGCGCCGCGCTGTGGGCGGCGACGACGCTGGTTGCCAAGGGCACGAGGCTGCGGTTCGCCGCGCCCGAGAAGGCGCTGGGCTATCAGGTCGCCATTTCGATCCCGATCCTGGGGCTAGCGGCCTGGCTGTTCGGCGAGACCATCACGCATACGCCGGCGCCACTATCGCTCGGCCTGATGGCCTTCCAGGCGATCTGGGTGGTTGGAACCACGTTCACGCTTTGGTTCGCGCTGGTGAAGGCCTATTCGGCCAGCAAATTGTCGGCTTTTACCTTCATCACCCCTTTGTTTGGCGTGGTGGGTAGCTATTTCATCATGCACGACACCTTGAGCCTGGCGTTCGGAGCCGCGGCTGTCCTTGTAATTGCTGGGCTTTTTCTGGTTAACCGTCCCAGCTCAACGGCTGCGGCGCCGCGCGATGCATTGCTGAACGTCACCAAAACCTGATATTTGGACCCCATGAACAAGCCCGAAACCACCATCGATTCCGACATCGCGGGGCCCGCGCCGCGCCATCACACCACCCAGGTCAAGGTCGGTGACGTCACTGTGGGCGGCGGTGCGCCGATCGTCGTGCAGTCGATGACCAACACCGATACCGCCGACATCGACGGTACCATCGCCCAGGTCGCAGCGCTCGCGCGCGCCGGCTCCGAAATGGTCCGCATCACTGTGGACCGCGAGGAGGCCGCTGCCGCCGTTCCGCACATTCGCGACGGTCTCGCCAAGCGCGGTATCACCACGCCGCTGATCGGCGACTTCCACTATATCGGCCACAAGCTGCTCGCGGCCTATCCGGCCTGCGCCGAGGCGCTCGCCAAGTACCGCATCAATCCCGGCAATGTCGGCTTCAAGGACAAGCGCGACACCCAGTTCGCCGACATCATCGAGATCGCGAACAAGAACAACAAGCCGGTCCGCATCGGCGCCAATTGGGGCTCGCTCGACCAGGAGCTGCTGACCAAGCTGATGGACGAGAATGCCGCGTCCGCCAATCCGCGCGACGTGCGCGCGGTGACGCGCGAGGCCATGGTGCAGTCCGCGCTGCTTTCGGCCGCACGCGCCGAAGAGCTCGGCATGCCCAAGGACCGCATCATCCTCTCCGCGAAGGTCTCGGCGGTGCAGGATCTCATCGCGGTCTATCAGGATCTCGCCAGCCGTTCCGATTATGCGATCCATCTCGGCCTGACCGAGGCCGGCATGGGCTCGAAGGGCATCGTGGCGTCCTCGGCCGCACTCGGCATCCTGCTTCAGCAGGGCATCGGCGACACCATCCGCATCTCGCTGACGCCGGAGCCCGGCGGCGACCGCACCCGCGAGGTGCAGGTCGGCCAGGAGCTGCTCCAGACCATGGGCTTCCGCACCTTCGTGCCGCTGGTCGCCGCGTGCCCCGGCTGCGGCCGCACCACGTCGACCACGTTCCAGGAGCTGGCCCGCTCGATCCAGGATTTCATCCGCGACGAGATGCCGGCCTGGAAGACGAAATATCCCGGGGTCGAGGAGCTCAACGTCGCGGTGATGGGCTGCATCGTCAACGGCCCGGGCGAATCCAAGCACGCCAATATCGGCATCTCGCTGCCCGGCACCGGTGAAGCGCCGGCCGCGCCTGTTTTCGTCGACGGCAAGAAGTTCCGCACGCTGCGCGGACCCACGATCTCCGCCGACTTCAAGGCGCTGGTGATCGACTACATCGACCAGCGCTACGGTCAGGGCGCCAAGGTGCCAGTGACGGCAGCGGAGTAGGCGTCTTCCAAGAACGGAATCGTAAGGCGGGTTCGCGCAGCGTAACCCGCCTTATTTTTGTGGCCCGGATGGATCGAAGCGAAATCCGGCGCCTTGCCGCTGCGGAACGATTGGCCCCGGATTGCGCTTCGCTCCATCCGGGCTTCTGTAACGGGCCTTGGTTAGTCAATCCCTTTTTGCGTCATCCACTCGCTGGGCACTTGCTTCTGTACGGGATCGGCGCGGTGGCCGTC
>NZ_JADPKR010000013.1 GCF_023074055.1 Bradyrhizobium sp. 141 | reverse complement strand
CGGATCCGGGCAATCGTCTCCACAATCAGCATCCCCCACCACCTGCTTTGTTACGAAGCAGGCAGCGCAACAGACCAATCTGTAGGGGGTCAATTTTGGACGCCGATCCCCCGGCTCAGGGGGTCAATATTGCAGGCCGAATGACAATCGAGGGCGTCACGCTCATCTGCACCGCAGGAATCTTGTTCGCCGGCGGGATGCGGACGACCGGGAGCATCAGCGATGACAAGCGGTCCGCATGGTTGGTCTTTGGATGCGGCACGGCAATCTCCGTGATGCTGGTCGCGTCGCACTGGCTCGGTTGGTGAGGGGTTAGCGCGTCTCGCTACGTCACCACCGTGCCGCCCCTTAAAACGTAGGAGAATTTGATGTCGATATTCAGCAACTTTTCGCTCCAGAACGTCAAGACGATCTACGCGCGGACTTACGAACACCTGGCATCGGCGCCACTCATCATCACGTTTCAATGCGACGATACGCTTGATGGTGGTTGGTCTGAAATCAGCATCCACACTGACAACAAAGAGCTTTCGTTGGCGCTGGCAGCGGCGATCAATGGCGCGGTGGAGGCCGTCAAGGCCAAGCAGTTGGAAGCGGAGGCGGCGTGATGACCAGCTTCTACGAAACCTCATTCGAGGTCGGCCGCAAGACCGTTCTTGTGTTCGCCGAATACACCCTGACCGGCGGCTGCCCGGCTCACATGGGCTCGATGAACTATCCCGGCCACCCTGCCGAACCGGCAGAGCTTGAGTTCGTCAAGGTCGAGATCAACACCAAAGACGCGGACCACAAGACCGCGAAAGCCGAGAACTTCTTCCCGGCGCCTGATTGGCTCGTGACGATCCTGCACGAGGACGACGACATTTACCAAGAGATTTGCAGCGGCCACGAAGACGATGGCTACGACGATTATTACGAGCTGGAACGGGACTGACCAGGTACTCGGTCCCATCGCCTCACGGAAACTGCCGCCGCATTTTTTGAGGAAAGACTATGACGTTTCGGATTGGACAGAAGGTCGTATGTGTGGATGTTGGACCGTTTCCGTATCGGAACGGAAAAAGACCAGCGTCTGACGTGCTTACTTTAGGCGCCATTTACACCATCCGCTGGGTAGGTGAACCGCCATACGAATTTGATCGCCTCGTCGGCATCACAGTGCGGCTTGAAGAGATTGTGCGGCCACCAAACGAAAATGGCATGTGGCCAGACTATCCGTTCGCGGCCTATCGCTTCCGCCCTGCCGTCGAGCGCAAGACCGACATCTCCGTCTTTACCGAGATCCTGCGCAAGGCCAGCAAGCCTGCGAGGGGTCCGGTGGTTGCCTCTCCGCAATAGGTATCCCATGCCCCGCGAGCCCAAACCCACCTTTGACCCCTGCTATGTCCGCGACCTTTCCGAGAAGGTCTATCGGATTCGCCTTGAGCAGGAGTGCTCCGGCAACGTCGAGCGCATGATCGCGAAGGACGAGGACGACGGCCAGAAGCTCCGCAATCGCGCCGGTCAATATGATTCGCTCACCCGCGCCTATCTCGACGTGCTGGGGTTCAAGCCATGAACTTCCAAGAGATCGAGCGGCGCATCGTCGATTACTTCGAGACGGCCGGCTGCGACGTCGAGCAGGAAGGCTTGGAGTGGTTCCTGAGCCTTTACGACGAAGGCCCGGCTATTTCGCTGACCGCACTCGCGGTGGCTCTCCAACAGGATCGCACCCCATGATCGCGACATTCCTTGGCGCCGGAATCGGCATCGTCAGTTCAAACTACCTCTACCAGCTCATCAGCGACCATCCAGATTGGGCGGCTGCAAGCGAGCGATCGTTCTTCCAGATCATCGCGCTTGTCGTTGTCGGCCTAGCGCTCAGCATCCGGAGCATCAACACATGACCGGCACGGATCAATCGTCCTCCGCTGCCACTACCGCCCCCCTCGATGAGACGCGCTTTGAAGCAGCGATGGAAGCATATTGGGCTGCTACTGGCGGCACGGAGGGCGGGCTGAGAGCCGCAATCGCGGCCTACATCGTGGGTCTTGCCCAAGCTGTGCCGAACCTGTCGGCGACGACTATTTCCTACTCCTACCGAACCGTAACCATTGAGTGCGGCTCTCTGGAGCATCGCGACGACATTTATGATTGGCTAATGGAGCACGCCGCTCAACCGCCGGCCGCTCCGGTTGAGCCAGAGTGCTCCTATTGCCACGGGAAGCACACGCGAGAGGAATGCAAGAACCTGCCGGCCCAGAGCTGTTCTGCCGGCACCACCGATGCCGGTTGCGGCGCGGCCGTTATAACGCCGTGGGCGGTCGAGGGTTCTTCACGCGACTGGTTTGGAGACCTTAACGAGCGCATCGGCAAGGGCCTGAATGCTCCGCTGGAGCCGTCAGCCGACAATGGCGATCAACGTACTGAGGACGGAGGAAGCCTCGTTGATCGTCTCCGGGGCCGCGCGGCCTATCTGCGCAACATCGGCGAGGTGAAATCTCCAGAACTGATGGAGAAGGCTGCAAACGCCCTCAAACCGTCAGCGCGATGCGCGTGTGTTGATCCATACGAAAACTGCGAGTTTCCGGATTGCCCCCAAGGCGAGGACCATGCTGAGACGCCGGCGAGAGCGGCGACTCCGGATGGAGTAGAAAATCTCAGGGCCATCCTCAACGACC
Source organism: Bradyrhizobium sp. 141 (assembly GCF_023074055.1). Lineage (GTDB taxonomy): Bacteria > Pseudomonadota > Alphaproteobacteria > Rhizobiales > Xanthobacteraceae > Bradyrhizobium. The sequence goes on along the minus strand of NZ_JADPKR010000013.1, from coordinate 653,671 downwards.
AGCCATACCTCAACAGCGCCCTTTCCGTTCACGAGATCAAGGTCATCCTCGCGAATGAAGGCGGCTTCATGCCGGACGAAGCCGTGCTCTGGTTTCGAACAGCGCGCGGTAACATGGGTTCACCACTTTCTTCGCAGACGTGCGCCACCACCCCCTCAAATGGAGCCGACCATGGCTGATGACGATCTGATCGAAATCCGCGTTCCGATGATCGTGACCGCAGACGGCTATTGGGCGGCCATGGGGTCGCACCGTTCGGCCGCTGACAAAGACCCCGACTGGTCCGGCATTGACGAGATGTGCGACTACGACAATCCGACCGTCAATCCGCAGCGTTATTGGATCACGGCGTATGTTCGGCGCCCGAAAGTCGGCGAAGTGCCTGGCGCAGCGGTTCGCGACTGCCCCCAGGAGAGCGCCAGTGAGTGATCACGCACTAAAGGCCATTTCAGTTGCAGATAAGGTTGTTTCGTTGGCGGAGGACGGTCTTCGCGGCATTGATCGGACGATTGCGGCATGGCCAGCCGAATTTCGCGCAATCATCTGGGATACAGTCGCTGATATAGCGTCCCGACGTGCCGCAGCGGCTCGCGGTGATGTGGGAGGAGTCAAAGAGCCATGAAGATGCTAACCCTCGCTCAGGCGGCGGCCGAGCTTGGTGTGTCCAAGCGTTGGTTTCAGTATTGGCTTTCCGAGAACCCGGTGGATAGCTCCGGGCTGCCGTTCTATCTTCCAATCGGAAGGAATAAACGTTTTGATGTCGCCGACATCGGACGCGTCAAAGCAGCAATTCGCGAGGGGGAACGATGCCGCTTAAGCTCTATCGGCGTAAAGGGATCTACTATTGCCGCGGAACAATTGGCCCGACTGGTAAGCGACGTCGTTATAACGTCTCGCTTCACACCACGGACAAAGACATCGCGGCGCGCCAGGTTGCCGAAATCGAGTCCGGACACTGGAAAGGTCATTTCGATGGACCCGAGGCAATCCTGACGTTCGCCCGCGCGGCGCAGATCTACCGGGCCGCCGGCAAATCAACCACGTTTCTAGAGCCGATTGAAAAGTACCTAGGCGCGACGCTGGTCAAGGACATCACCGAGGGATCGGTTCAACTGATGGCGAAAGACCTCTACCCGAACGTCGGCAACGCCAGCCTCAATCGGCTGGTGATCGTGCCTACGATCGCCGTCATCAACCACGCGGCCCGCTCGAAGCTCTGCTCCCGGCTGACGGTCGAGCGCTACGAGGAAGACGCCAAGGTCAAGGAGCCGGCGACCCTAGAATGGGTGACGAAGTTCCGAGCGGCGGCCAAGCCTCATCTCGGCGCCATGGTCCTGTTCATGTACCTAACCGGCGCCCGGCCCGGCGAGGCTATCGCAGTGCAATGGAGCGACATCGATTTGGAGAAGCGCACCGTCCTGATCCGGGAGACCAAGCTGAGCAAGGAGCGTGTTGCGCACCTGCCGGCCGCCCTGGTCGTCGCGCTCGCCAACCTGAAGAAGGTCGAGGGCCGCGGGGTGTTCATCTACGGCCGCCTGAGCTCGCTCAAGGACGCCTGGAAGACCGCCTGCAAGAAGGCCGGCATCAAGCTCCTGACGCCGCATTGCTGCCGCCACGGCTTCGCTACGGGCCTCCTGCGGCGCGGGGTGGATGTGGTGACGGTCGCGTGGCTGGGCGGCTGGGCCGACGCCGGCCAGGTGCTGAAGACCTACGGGCACGCGATCAAGAACCCGAAATTGACGGATTTGCTGACTGGGCCCGAGCTGCCGCACTACGCTGAAAATGATGCACAGAGTGTGCAGTCACAACCGGCAAAGGAAGAAAATAAAGTCACTGCAACGGCTTAGACGAATTAGCGCGATCCTTGGGCAGGAAAGCACGAAACCATCGCATCATGGGGGTAGGCTACCGGTTGGAAATGGCCCGGCCCAAGGGGCCGTCATGAAACTGTCATAGACCATTTTCGATCCGCGTGCGTGTCATCTCACGCCCGCGGAGCCGGATCATCCACCGGATTATCGCACCAATGGAATTGGTGCGATATCAACTACTTAGAGTGATCTCCGGAAGTAATGCGCGATTTCACCGATGACGCCGCGGCGGAAGGTGAGCACGCAGACCACGAAGATCGAGCCCTGGATCACGGTCACCCACTGGCCGAAACCCGCCAGATATTGCTGCATGGCGATGATCACGAAAGCGCCGACCACGGGACCGAAGATGGTGCCGAGGCCGCCGACCAGCGTCATCAGCACGACCTCGCCCGACATCGACCAATGCACATCGGTGAGCGAGGCGTTCTGCGCCACGAACACCTTCAGCGCACCGGCAAAACCGGCCAGCGTGCCTGACAGCACGAAGGCCAGGAACTTATACTGGTCGGTCCGGTAGCCGAGCGAGATCGCGCGCGGCTCGTTCTCGCGGATTGCCTTCAGCACCTCGCCGAACGGCGAGTTGATGATGCGGAAGATCAGCAGGAAGCCGGCGAGAAACCCGACCAGCACGACGTAATAGAGCACCGTCGGCTTGGATAGATCGAAGATGCCGAACATGCGTCCCTGCGGGATGCCCTGGATGCCGTCCTCACCGTGGGTAAACGGGGCCTGGAGGTAGATGAAGTACAGCAGCTGCGACAGCGCCAGCGTGATCATCGAGAAATAGATGCCCTGGCGACGGATCGAAATAAAGCCGGTGATGATCGAGAGCACGAAAGCCGCGGCGATGCCGACGAGGATGCCGAGTTCGGGCGGCAGCGCCCACACTTTCAGCGCATGCGCGCTGCAATAGCCGGCGGTGCCCAGAAACATCGCGTGGCCGAACGACAACAGGCCGCCATAGCCGACCAGCAGATTGAAGGCGCAGGCAAGCAGCGCGAAGCACAGCGCCTGCATCACGAAGAACGGGTAGACTCCCGTGAATGGCACCGACGCCAGCAGCAGCGCCATCACCGCGAACGCGATCAGCTCGTCGCGCATCGCGCGAGGGGTCACCGACAGCGTGTCGTCCGTCAGGGTTGTCATATCAGGCCGCCCTTCCCGTCAATCCCGTTGGCTTCACCAAGAGCACCAGCACCATCAGCACGAACACGACGGTGTTGGAGGCCTCGGGGTAGAAATACTTGGTCAGACCCTCGATCACGCCGAGCGCGAAGCCGGTGATGATGGAGCCCATGATCGATCCCATGCCGCCGATCACGACCACCGCGAACACGACGATGATGAGATCCGCGCCCATCAGCGGCCGCACCTGGTTGATCGGCGCAGAGAGCACGCCCGCGAGCGCCGCAAGGCCGACGCCGAGGCCGTAAGTGAGCGTGATCATGCGCGGCACGTTGATGCCGAAGGCGCGCACCAGCGTCGGATTTTCGGTGGCGGCGCGCAGGTAAGCGCCGAGCTGCGTCTTCTCGATCAGGAACCAGGTGGCGAGACACACCACCAGCGAGAACACGACCACCCAGCCGCGATAGACGGGTAAGAACATGAAGCCGAGATTCATGCCGCCCTTGAGCTGGTCCGGAATGGCGTAAGGCAGGCCGGAGGAGCCGAAATAGTTCTGGAACACGCCCTGCACGATCAGCGCGATGCCGAAGGTCAGGAGCAGGCCGTAGAGGTGATCGAGCCCGGTCAGCCATTGCAGCATGGTCCGTTCCAGGATCATGCCGAAGATGCCGACGATGATGGGCGCCAGCAACAGCGCCCACCAGTAGTTGATGCCGCCGAGGTTGAGGAGGAAATAGGCGACGAAGGCGCCCATCATGTAGACCGCGCCATGGGCGAAATTGATGATGTTGAGCATGCCGAAGATCACGGCAAGCCCGAGACTGAGCAGCGCGTAGAACGAGCCGTTGATCAGTCCCACCAGTAACTGTGCGTAGAGAGCCTGCATCGGGATTAGCTTCCGCCACCAAAATGAAAGCCCGCCGGCGGCACGACCGCGCGGCGGGCCACGAGAGTTACTTCTTCACCAGCGGACAGGCGCTCTCGGAGAGCGGCCGGAACGCCTGGTCCGCGGGGACGGTGCCCACCAGCTTGTAGTAGTCCCACGGCCCCTTCGACTCCGAGGGCTTCTTGACCTCGAACAGGTAGGCCGGGTGAATCTTGCGGCCATCGACCCGGATACTGCCCTGACCGAACAGCGGATCGTCGGTCGGCATCGACTTCATCTTCTCGACCGCCTTGGCGCCGTCATGCGGATTGCCGCCCATCGCCTCCAGCGCCTTGAAGTAATGGATCAGTCCCGAATAGACACCGGCCTGCACCATCGAAGGCATCGCCTTGTTCTTCATGCGCTCGGAAAAGCGCTTGGCGAAGGCGCGCGTTCCGTCGTTGAGATCCCAATAGAAGGTCTCGGTGAAATTGAGCCCTTGAGCCACGTTGAGGCCGAGCGAATGAACGTCGGTGATGAACAAGAGCAGTCCGGCAAGCTTCTGCCCGCCTGCAACGATGCCGAACTCGGCGGCCTGCTTGATCGAATTGGTGGTATCGCCGCCGGCATTCGCAAGTCCGACGATCTTCGCCTTCGATGCCTGCGCCTGCAAAAGGAACGAGGAGAAGTCCGAGGAATTGAGCGGGTGCTTGACGCTGCCGAGCACCTTGCCGCCCGCCTTTTGCACCACAGCCGTGGTGTCGCGCTCCAGCGCCGCGCCGAACGCATAGTCGGCCGTGAGGAAGTACCAGGTATCGCCGCCGGCCTTCACCAGCGCCTGACCGGTGCTGTTGGCCAGCATGTAGGTGTCATAGACCCAATGGACGGTGTTCGGCGAACATTGGGCGTTCGTCAGATCCGAGGTCGCCGCACCCGTGTCGATCAGGATCGAATTCTTCTCCTTGACGACATTGTTGACCGCGAGTGCGACACCGGAGTTCAGCACGTCCATGAAGATGTCGACCTTTTCGACGTCGATCCATTGGCGCGCGATGGTGGTGGCGATATCGGGCTTGTTCTGATGGTCGGCGGAGATCAAGTCTATCTTCCAGCCCTTGGCGGCAAGCCCGGAATCCTCGATCGCCATCTGAGCGGCCAGCGTGGAGCCCGCACCACCGAGGTCGGAATAAAGACCGGAATTATCGGTCAGCACGCCGATCTTGACGGTCTTGTCCTGTGCCGACGCGCCGCTCGCGACGAATCCCAACGCCACGCCGAGAAGAAGTGCAGAAAAACGCTGTTTCATAATTCCCTCCGGGAAATCCACTATTGAATGCGTCGAGGCGTCAGACGCCGAGATAGGTATGCAACTTGTCCATGTTCGCGGACAGTTCCGAATTCGCAAAACCGTCGATCACCTTACCGTGCTCGACGATGTAATAGCGGTCGGCCACGGTCGATGCGAACCGGAAGTTCTGCTCGACCAGGAGGATGGTGAAACCCTCCTTCTTGAGCCGCGCGATGGTGTGGCCGATCTGCTGAATGATGACGGGCGCAAGGCCCTCGGTCGGCTCGTCCAGCATCAGGAAGCTCGCACCGGTGCGCAGGATGCGCGCGATCGCCAGCATCTGCTGCTCGCCGCCCGACAGCTTGGTGCCCTGGCTGTTGAGCCGCTCCTTCAGGTTCGGGAACAGATCGAAGATCTGATCGAGCGGCAGCCCGCCTTCGCGGACCACCGGCGGCAGCATCAGATTCTCCCGCACGTCGAGGCTGGAGAATATCCCCCGCTCTTCCGGGCAGAACGCGATACCCATGCGCGCGATCTTGTCGGAGGTCGAGCGGATGATGTCCTGGTTGTTGAACTTCACCGAGCCGGTACGCTTGCCGATGATGCCCATGATCGACTTCAGCGTGGTCGTCTTGCCGGCGCCGTTGCGCCCGAGCAGGGTGACGACCTCGCCCGCGTTCACGTCGAAATTGATCCCGTGCAGGATGTGAGACTCGCCGTACCAGGCCTCTAAGTTGCGGACCTGAAGGATGTTTCCCCCGGTCGCAGCCTTGGCCGGAGCCTCGGCAATCGCAGTGTCAGGCATGACCGGCTCCCAGATAGGCTTCCTTGACGCGCTCGTCCTTGGTGAGCTCGCTGTAATGGCCTTGCGCGAGCACCTGCCCGCGCGTCAGCACGGTGATGATGTCGGAGAGGTTGGCCACGACGCTCAGATTATGCTCGACCATCAGGATGGTATATTTCGCGGAGATACGCTTGATCAGCGCCGCGATCTTGTCGATGTCCTCGTGGCCCATGCCGGCCATCGGTTCGTCCAGCAGCATCATCTCCGGGTCGAGCGCTAGCGTGGTTGCGATCTCCAGTGCACGCTTGCGCCCATAGGGCATCTCGACCGCAGGCGTGTTGGCAAACTCGTTGAGGCCGACATCGTTCAACAATTCGCGCGCGCGATCGTTGAAGCGGTTGAGCACCGACTTGGAGCGCCAGAAATCGAACGAAGAGCCGTGCTGGCGCTGAAGCGCGACACGGACGTTCTCCAGCGCGGTGAGATGCGGAAACACCGCAGAAATCTGGAACGAACGAACAAGCCCCAGGCGCGCCACGTCGGCCGGCGCCATCGAGGTGATGTCCTGCCCCTTGTAAAGGATTTTTCCGGCAGACGGCTTGAGGAACTTGGTCAGAAGATTGAAGCAGGTCGTTTTGCCGGCCCCGTTCGGGCCGATTAACGCATGAATGCTGCCACGGCGAACCTTGAGCGCAACGTCGCGGACGGCGAAGAAGCCCGCGAACTCCTTGGTCAAGCCTTCCGTTTCGAGAATAAACTCATCGGCCAAACAGATTTCCCCCTGCCCGCGCGGCGCGCGTGGCTATCCTTGTTGCTTCGGCTTTCCGGGAGGCCTTGGAGCCTATCCTTAGAGCCCATCCGGAACGCCGCCTCCGAGCGCGGAATATGCCGGAGGTGACGGGGGTTAGGCAAGGCGGAAAGCTGAGCAGATCAGGCCTCCGGCTGGGATACAAATGCTCCCTTAGTCGGAGACGTTTTGATGTCGTGCCTGCCCCGGCCTCCCGGTTCGCGAAAGCACCGGTCATCAAGCCGTCGTTAACGGTCTTTCGTCGGGCGCGCCAGTCTTCATAGAAAATTTTCCCGCAAGCTGGATCATGCGCGGGTTTTGACGTTCCGGGAATATTGTCTTGGATTTCGCAAGCGCCGCTCCTTCCGTCGTCAAGTCGATCAGGCAACGTGATCTCCTGAACACGTGGCTGCGACTTTACGCGCGTCAGCAGATCGCGCCGGCGGTCTGGGAGTATCAGCCTGCGCGGCTCGAGGAAGAGCTGTCCGATCTCATCTATTACACGGTGGACGCTGCGACGCCGGCGCCGCGCCTCACCATCCAGAGCGAAAACACGCGCATCTCGCGCGCCTATGGACATACCGGCAAGGGTGTTCTGCTCGACGATTATCTCGGGCCGCGACTCGCACCGTTCGTGGTGCCGATTTATCACGAATGCGTGGCGCGTGGGCTGCCCGTCTACAGCGTTGCCGATGTCGACGACATCTACGGGCGCATCGTCGCTTATGAACGGCTGCTGCTGCCTTTCCAGACCGACGGCACGGTCTGTCACGTCATCGCCTCGGTCAAGACCTTCTGCGAGGACGGCGGCTTCGAGATCAAGAACCTGATGCGCGGAAATGACGCGCTGCCGCGTCCGAAGCTGCGCGCCGTGATCGACCGCGAGCTCTTCCATCGCGCGCCTGGCCGCATCGCGACGGCCGAATTGGTCGAGTTCGCGGACCAGCCCGGCATCACCACCGAGATCATCGAGCTGAACTAAGCATGATCCGGACCCGGCGGGCCGCGCTCGCGCAAAGTGCGCCGCGGTTTTCCCTCGCGACACACGCGGAACGCGTTTGCGCGGAGATCATGCTCAAACAACAAGCCAAAGCGCGATGACAATCTCATCGCGCTTTGGCCTCAGCGCGATTTGGCGCCGACTTCCTTGGCATAAATATCCGGCTTGAAGCCGACCAGCAGCTTGCCACCGATTTCCAGCACCGGCCGCTTGATCATCGATGGTTGCGCTAGCATCAGCGCCAGCGCCTTCTTCTCGCTCAAGCCTTCCTTGTCGGAATCGGGGAGCTTCTTGAACGTCGTCCCGGCGCGATTGAGCAGCGTCTCCCAACCGACCTTGTCGCTCCACTGCTTGAGCTTGTCCTTTTCCACGCCCGCCGCCTTGTAGTCATGAAATGCGTAAGGCACGCCATTGGTGTCGAGCCAGGCACGCGCCTTCTTCATGGTGTCGCAGTTCTTGATGCCGTAGATGATGTTGGGCAAGACGTTCCTCGCGCATGGCATATCGTGATGTGCGTGGCGTTGTACGAAACTCCGGTTCGCGCGACAATATTGCGAACGACGCCAACTCGCCGAACGGACATCCCATGCACGTCACTCATGATCCCGCAGCCGCCGCCACGCCCACCATCGACTTCAACAGCTTCCTCGCGGTCGATATCCGCGTCGGGACCATCGTCGATGCCAAGCCGTTCCCCGAGGCGCGCAAGCCGGCCTTTCGGCTCTGGATCGACTTCGGACCCGCAATCGGTGTGCGCAAGAGCTCGGCCCAGATCACGGAAAATCATCCGCTCGAGAAATTGATGGGGCAACAGGTCGCGGCCGTCGTCAACTTCCCGCCGCGCCAGATCGGACCTGTTATCTCGGAGGTGCTGACGCTCGGTTTCCCCGATGCCGACGGCAAGGTCGTGCTGGTGCAGCCGAGCAAGCCGGTGCCGAACGGCGGACGGCTGTTCTAGCCGCGCGATCGAGGGCCACAGCGGCGCCTCGGTCGGGCATTCGCGAGGCCTCATCCTCCTCTTTCCCAGTCCCGGCCGGTCCGGACTTGACCAAACTCGTCTGCGGCAATAAAAATGACTGACTGATCGTTTTTTATTTTGATCGCCTTTCCTCGGCCTCGGGCGTCGCCAACGGCAAAACGATCATCCTGTCAGTTATTTAGGAACGGCCAATGCCCAAGATCAGCGATAAGCAACGCGAAGGCCGGCGGCAGCAGATCCTCGAAGCGGCCCTCGCCTGCTTCTCCGAAGACGGTTTTCACCAGACCGGCATGGCCGACATCGTGAAGCGGTCCGGACTGAGCCATGGCGCGGTCTATCTCTACTTCCAAAGCAAGGACGACCTGATCGAGGCGCTCGCCGACGACCGGCATCGCCGCGAAGCCGTGCTCAATTCGGTCGCGCAAGGATCCGGCGATCCGATCGAAGGACTTCACGCCCTGATCCGCGTCTACGCGCAATGGCTGACCGACCCCGCCGGCGAAGCCCGCCGCCGTGTCGGCATCCATGGCTGGGCCGAAGCCCTGCGCAACCGCCGCGTCCGCACCAGCGTCGTCGAAGGCATCGACATGCCGCGCGCTCTGATCGTCGCGCTGGTCGAGCGCGCCCAGCACGACGGCCTCGTCAGGCGCGACCTCGGTGCGGAAGCGATCGCGCGCGTGCTGATCGCGATCTTCCAGGGTTTTGTGCTGCAAAAATGCTGGGGCGATGAATTCGACGTCGAGGCCTGCATGACGGCCGTGGCTGGTGTGATCGACGGCTTCCGCACGACCAGACCCGATACCAAGCGGCGAACCAGGACGTAGGCGATGTCTGGGATCCACGACCTCCTTGCTGGCGCCGGCGTCGGCCTGGTCAGCGGATTGACATCGGGCTTCATGGGAACGAGCCCGGGTGGCGGGCTCGTGATCTTTGGCGTGCTGCTGCTCGGCGCGGAGCAGCACGTCGCGCAGGGAACGTCGCTGATCACCCAGCTCCCGCCGACGGGCCTCGCGGGCGCGCGCCGCTACTGGCAGAGCGGCAATCGCAGCCCCTTGCCGTGGATCGTCTGGATCGGCATCGGCTTTCTCGTCGGCGGTGCCGGCGGCGGTTACGCCGCGGCAGCGGTTTCCGATCAAGTTTTGCAATGGACTTATGTCGCCTATCTCGTCGGGCTGATCGCCCTGCTGATCCTGCGCCGCGATCGCAAGGACGGCATCCACGAGGCCGGCGACCAGGACCAACTGCCCTGGCTACCCCTGCTCCTCATCGGCCTGCTTGCCGGATTTTCCTCCGGCTTCATGGGCATCGGCGGGGGCCTGGCGATCACGGTCGGCCTTGCTGCGGGCCTGCGCGTGCCGCAGCATCAGGCACAGCTCGTCAGCCTCGTCTTCTCGATCATCCCAACCAACCTTCCAGCGGCCTGGATCTACTGGAGCAAGGGCCTGATGGTCGGCTGGCCGGCGATCATCGGCATTCTTGCCGGTCTCTGGATTGGCACCGATCTCGGCGCGCGCGTGGCCAATGGCGTCAGCAAGTCTGTGCTGCGCCGGGTCATGATCGCCTTCATCTCGCTGATGGCGCTCTACATGACCCACAAGGCGCTGACCTGATCTTACGGCCGCGGCGGAATGTTCAGCCCGCGCTGCACCGCCGGACGCGCAAGCCCGCGTTCGAGCCAGGCACCGACCGATTTGAACTGGGTGAATTCGACGAGATCACCGGCGCCGTAGAAGCCGATAAGATTGCGCACCCAGCCGAGCATGGAGATGTCGGCAATGGTGTAGTCGTCATCCATGAACCATTGCCGACCGGCCAGATGCGTCTCCATCACGCCGAGCAGGCGCTTGGCTTCGGCGACGTAGCGATCACGGGGCCGCTTGTCCTCAAAATCCTTGCCGGCGAATTTGTGGAAGAAGCCGACTTGGCCGAACATCGGCCCGACGCCGCCCATCTGGAAGTGCAGCCACTGAAGCGTCTGGTAGCGGCGCGCGGCTTCCTCCGGCAGGAGCTCACCGGTCTTCTCAGCGAGGTATTGCAGGATCGCTCCGGACTCGAACAGCGGCAGCGGCCTGCCACCGGGGCCGTTGGGATCGAGGATCGCCGGGATCTTGCCGTTCGGATTGAGCGAGAGGAACTCCGCTGTCTTCTGGTCGTCCTTGCCGAAATCGACGAGATGGACCTCGTAGGGCAGTCCGATCTCCTCCAGCATGATCGAGACCTTGACGCCGTTCGGCGTCGGCAGCGAATAGAGCTGCAGCAACTCCGGATGCTTGGCCGGCCAGCGCTTGGTGATGGGAAAGGTGGAGAGATCGGACATCGGGACCTTTGGTGCATGAACTGAGGCGCACCTAATCTAGGCGACGCGCGAAATGGCGCAAGTCACGATCCGTCCTCACGATCCGTCGGCAATGCCGCGCCTACGGAGGAAGTGTCGCCATCACCACAATCGGGGTCATTGCCTCATGCTGCAGCCGATACTCGATGAACCGTTGGCCCGAGATCAATAGCAGGGCCGTAAAGGCGACTGCGAGCATCGCGGTCGCCCATTGGCAAACGTCGTACATAGTGTTTGTCCCTCAGCATCCGTTGCATAAACGTCAGCTCAAACGCCATGTTCCGAGCTCGCAAAAATATTGCTACTTTTTCCCGGCTCACACGACAAAGCCATCACACTGTTCCGTCAGCTCGCTCAGGGACCATCGGTCGTTCCGAGCGTTGTCGCTGGATGAACATTGAGAAGCGCGCCCTGCTCGACCACGCTGAACGGTGTCGCCGCGTCGCCGAAGATCTCGCGCATGGTGAAGCCGCACGACGCTTGCAGTCGATGGCCGAGGCGTACGAGGAGAGAGCGGCAAGTCTGGACGACGATGGGGTCTGCCATCGTTGTCGCGGCCATACGGGAGACGGAAGCGATTGCGAGGGATAACAGGCTTCAGTAGTTGATCTCCATTCTCAGCCCTCGCGAATCGATCTCGTCACCGCCGACGCGCTGCGTGCTGTCGCGCGCTGCGACCGCGCAGGCGCAGGCATCGATGAGATCGTCGCGGCCGATGCCTGTGCCGTGGCGAAGCGTCAGCCAACGTTCGACCTTGGTGAAGCCTCGGTCTCTCAGCAGCTCAAGACGCTGCGTTCGACCGCGCGGCGACGACTTCGGTTCAAGCCGCATCCGGCCGGCGAGATTCCAGAAGATCAATTCCGGATGCGCTTCGCCGATCGTCGCTTGCCGCGTCGGCGTCATGGCATCGTCGACCTCCCTAAGCTTGTCTCTGATGTTCCAGAGCTGCGCCGATACGCCCCTGCCCTTGCCTTCGTGCTTCCAATAGTAGCGATTGGCGGCCGCCATGTCCGGGAACGTCCAGAGCTCACGGCGCGCACCGAGAAATACGGCGGGGCCGATCAATTCGCGCGCACGCAGATCGCAAAGGCGATAGCCGCTCGGGTTCAATCCGATCGGCATGTCGATCATCGCGCGCGCATGCGGCATCGCGAGCAGGCGCTTCAGGCCCGGCGAATAGTCGAAGCCGTGATCGCCGCGCTCGTCGATCCAGGCTGCGACCCAGCCGAAGCGAAATCCGTCGAGGCCGAGATAGTTAGGCACGTCGCGACGAACAGGATTCGCGGGTCAACCCCCGACGGCCTGATAAGCCAGGCGCTTGAACTCGAAGAAGAAGGGATTCCAGAAGCCCATGTAGCGCTGGGTCATCAGCACGCCGGCGGTATTGGCCTCGGGGCAGATCCACCAATGGGTTCCGGCAAGACCGCCCCACTGGAATTCACCGGTCGAAGTCGGGGGATCGAACGGCGCGGGCGCGAAGGTGACGGCCCCGCCGAGGCCAAAACCCTTGCCGGGGATCGGCCCGAGATTGGCGAAGCGGATGGTCTGCCCTGCGGGCAGCTGGTTCGTCATCATCAGCCGCAGCGTCTCCGGCTTCAGCAGCGCATCCGACGCCGGCAACATTGCCCGCACCAGCGCGAGCATGTCCGGCAGGGTCGAGACCAGACCGCCGCCGCCCGAGAGCCGCGGGAACGGCCGCCGATAGGCTTGCGGAAAAGGAAGATTGTCCGCGCGCGTGAGGCCCGGCTTCATCGGGTCGAGCACATCAGCGCCATTGTAGAGCGCAACCAGCCTGCCGTGCTGCGCGTCCGGAACGTGGAAGCCGGTGTCCGTCATACCGAGCGGATCGAAGATGCGCGCTTTCAGGAAGGCATCGAGAGACTTGCCCGAGACGACCTCCACGACGCGGCCGAGCACGTCGGTTGCCACCGAATATTCCCAGGACGTGCCCGGGTGATAGGACAGCGGCAGATCGGCGAGCCTGTCGATCAGGTCGGTGAGCGGCGTCAGCGGATTGAGCACGCGCGCTTCGTTATAGCCTTTGAACAGCACCGTGCCAGGATCGAAGATGCCGTAGCTGAGACCGGAGGTGTGGGTCAGAAGCTGGCGGATCGTGATCGAGCCCTTGGCCGGCTCGACATCGGCAAGGCTCGAAGCGCCCTGCTTCAGCACCTTGCGATTGCCGAGCTGCGGCAGGAATGTCTCGACGGCGTCATCGAGCCCGATACGGCCTTCCTCGACCACCAGCATGATCGCACAGGTGACGAAGATCTTGGTGTTGGAGAACGCGCGGAAGATATGGTCGGGGCGCAGCGCAGTGTTCGCCTCGCGGTCGGCAAAGCCGACGCATTGCTGGTCGACCACCTCGCGCCCGCGCAGCACGGCCCAGGAAGCGCCCGGAATGATCTCCTGATCGACGTAGCGCTGCATTGCCGTCCGTGCGGCGGAAAATTCTGGTGTCCTGGCGTCCATGTGCCTCCCCCCAAATTGGTTAGGAATGATATAGCGCGAATTCGCCGGACATGAAGCCTGTGGCTCAGCTCATTCCTGCTTCATCAGCGCGGTGACGTGCAGGCGACGCCGGATGCGCATTCCCTGCCGCTGGTAGAGCGCGATGGCGGACGTGTTGTGGGAAAACACGTGCAGGAACGGAATTTCGCCGCGCCCCTCGATCCGGCGCGCGACCGTCGCGAGCAGTGCCTGCGCATAACCGCGGCCGCGATGATCCGGATGGACACAGACGGCCGTCATCTCGACGAACTTTCCCGGCTTCATTCGTTCGCCCGTCATTGCGACCAGTTCGCCGCCGGCGCGGATGCCGAGGAACGTGCCGAGCTCATGCGTACGCAGCGCGAATGGACCCGGCTTGGTCAGCTCCGTCAGCGCCACCATGGCGGGAACGTCGGCAGCCCCCAGCGTGACGATCTCGGCATCGCGAAACGGACTGTCGGCGGGCGAGCCGATCATCTGCTCGCCGGTCTCGGCCAGCACGACCTTGAAACCGGCGGGAACTTCGACCGGCTCCGGCGTGAACAGCGCGGCGACCTGCGAGCCCGACATGAGATCGCCGAGCGCCGCAAAGCTTGCCGGGGACATGTCCATCATGTCGGCAAAGGGCGTCATGTCCACGGGATAGCGCAGCGCGCGCGGGCCGCCCTCCGCCAGGTGCCTCTGGCTGGTTGTCAGCGCGCTCCAGATCGGACGATCCAGCAGCGCCACATCGCTGTCGGACACCGGCCTAATCCTTGTCGAAGCTGACGATGACAGCGGCATTGGCGATAAGGATGGGATCGTTGGCCGCTTCCGTGGCCGAGGGAATCTCCAGCCCGCCCTTGACCGCGTTGACGGTCACGGTGCCGTAAGGAAGCTCCTTTGCAACCGCGGCCTTGTCGACGGCTTCGGGATTGGGCACCGCGATCGTGACATCGACGAACATGTCGTTCGCCGTTTTGCCGATCATCCGGAAGAATCCGAGGCTCGAATGCCGGATGGCATCCGACACCGCCCGCTTCGCTGCCTTGGTGGCGTCCCTGCCGTGGACGTCGACGCCCATGCCCATCTCGGTGATACAGCGAACGCGAGTCATTTCATATTCCTGTGGTTGGTTGAGTGATTAGAGTGTCGGCGATCGGGACGCGCAACACAAGTATAGCCACTCCCCTCGTGTCCCCGACGCGCTGCAACGCTCTTGGCGTTGCTGCGCGGAGCCGGGACCCAGAAGGCCGCGGAGCTCGCTGATGCATGGGCCCCGGCTCTGCAGCGCACCGCCGAAGAGGCGCTGCGCAGCGTCCGGGGCACGAGGCTGAGTCTTCACGCCTTGGCCTTCTCATGCGCCCGCAGTTCGTCGACCAGCACCCGCACATTCTCCGAATAATCGATCGGGATCACGACGAGATGCACGCCGCCCTCCTTGAAAGCCGTATCGAGCGTCGGGCCGAAGCTGTCGATGCTCGCGATGCGATGCCCCTTGGCGCCATAGGCCTTCGCATAGAGGACAAAGTCTGGATTTCCAAAGGTCATGCCGTAATCGGCAAAATGATCGACGGCCTGCTTCCAGCGGATCATGCCGTAGGCGTTGTCCTCCAGCACCAGCACGACAAGGTTGAGCTTGAGGCGGACGGCGGTCTCCATCTCCTGGCTGTTCATCATGAAGCCGCCGTCGCCGGCGACCGCGAGCACGCGGCGGTCGGGATAGAGCATCGCGGCCATCATCGCCGACGGCAGGCCGGCGCCCATGGTCGCCAACGCATTGTCGAGCAGCAGCGTGTTGGCGACGCGGGTGCGGTAGTTGCGCGCGAACCAGATCTTGTACATGCCGTTGTCGAGCGCAACGATACCGTTCTCGGGGATTACCTGCCTGATGTCGTGCACGATGCGTTGCGGCGTCGGCGGCCAGCGCGCCTCGGTGGCGCGGTCGGCGATATGATTGAGGATTTCTTCGCGTAGCGGCAGCAGCGCCGCAGCCTGCGGCAGCTTGCCCTCGAGCCGATCGGCGAGCAGCTCCAGGCTCGGGCCGACATCGCCGACCACCTCGGCGTCCGGAAAATAGACCTGCTCGACGCTGGCCGAGGTATAGCTGACGTGGATGACCTTCGGCCCGGACGGCCCCATGATGAAGGGCGGCTTCTCGATCGGGTCGTGACCGATCGCGACGATCAGGTCGGCGGCGTCGATGGCGTCGTGGACATAGTCGCGCTCGGACAGCGCGGCAGTGCCCATATAGAGATTGGTGCCGCCGGGGACGGTGCCCTTGCCCATTTGCGTCGTGAAGAACGGAATGCCGGTACGTCGCACGAAGCTTGCGATGCCGTGGGTCGATCGCGGCCGGCTGGTTGCCGCGCCCATCATCACCAGCGGGCACTTTGCGGCCAAAATCATCTCGGCCGCACGGTCGAGCGCGGCGCGATGGGCGACCGGGATCTCGATCGGATGGATCGGGATCACGGGAACGGCAGGCACCTCGTCGCCGGCGATGTCCTCGGGCAGCTCGAGATGCACCGGGCCGGGCCGCTCTTCCATCGCGACGCGAAAGGCATCGCGCACCACGGTGGGAATGCTGGAGGCGTTGATGATCTGCCGCGACAGCTTCGTCAGCGGCTTCATGGTCGCGACCACGTCCACGATCTGGAAGCGCGCCTGCCGGCTGCTCATGATCGGCTTTTGGCCGGTGATCAGGATCATCGGCATCGCGCCGAGGTGCGCATAGGCCGCGCCAGTTGACAGGTTGAGGGCACCGGGGCCGAGCGTCGACAGGCAAACGCCGGGCTTGCCGGTCAGCCGCCCATGGGTGGCGGCCATGAAGGCGGCGGCCTGCTCGTGGCGGGTCAGGACCAACTCAATTTTGGAGGTGCGCAGCGATTCCACCACGTCGAGATTCTCCTCGCCGGGGACGCCGAAGATGCGGTCGACACCCTCGTTCTCCAGCGCGGCGACAAACAGGTCCGATCCCTTTACATTGCGTTCCTGCCCGCTCATGTCGTCTCCGCTTGCTGTGCTGGCTCTCGAGTTCCGGGGAGCAGGCGCATGGTAGCGGTCCGCGGCTGCGGCACAACTCACAAAGAGCGGCACACGGAATCAACTTCGCCATTGCAGCGCGAGCCTACCGAGAGCGTCTTTCCGCGAGGCCGCCAGCAGGCATGTTGCAAGCCGCACGCGGTGTGCTATCGCTCCGGCCATGCCACCCAAGTCCTTCGAAACCCGCTGCCTGCGCCTGCCCGCCGTCACCAAGGTGGTGCAGTGGGAGGGCACGTCCGTGTTCAAGGTCGGCGGCAAGATGTTCGCGCTTGGCGGCGGCTTTGCTGCGCGCTCGGGCGGCTACATGTTCAAGGTCTCCAACATGGCCTATGCCATGTTGATCGAGCACGGCCTGGCGCGACCGGCGCCGTATCTGGCGCGCGCCAAATGGGTGCAGCTCGTTAGCAACGGCACCCTGTCGGACGCCGAGCTCACCACCTATCTCGCGCAGGCCCATGCGCTGATCGTGGCCAAGCTGACGCGGAAGACCCGCAAGGAACTTGGGCTCGTGTCGCCGGAGGCCGGCGCATAACCATTCCCACGTGCAGCGCATGGATCGCTCGCGGCGACATTGAGCTTTCATCCTTCCCCGATATACTGCCGGCCCAGGATTCGATTTGGGATGTCGGCGTGGCGATTGATCTGAAAGCGGTCGAGCAACTCGCTACCGATCAATCCTCGCTCAAGGCGGCGGCCGGCCTTGCCAAGCCCGCCAAATGGTCCGGCGTCGGCGCAAGCCAGGACGGCGCACTGATCTGGGGCGAATGCGCGGGCTCCGGCGCCAATCCCTATCGCGTGATGGCCGATTTGCGCGACCTCGGCAACAAGTGCACTTGCCCTTCGCGCAAATTCCCCTGCAAGCACGTGCTCGGACTGTTGTGGCTGAATGCGGAAGCGGTCGTGCCGTTCGTGCCAGCAGACACGCCGGCCTGGGTCAGTGATTGGCTGGGGCGCCGGCGGGGCACGTCCGCGGCAAAGCCTGCAAGCAGCGCGCCATCCACCGGCGAGAAGGATTTGCGTGCAGCCCGCGCCGGCGAGCCTGAGGTCGCGGAGGACCCGAAGGATGTGGCGCGGCGCGAGGCCCAGGCGGCCAAGCGCAGCGAGGACACCGAACGCGCCATTCTCGACGCGCTCGATGCGCTCGAGCAATGGATCGGCGATCAACTGCGCATGGGATTGGCCGGCTTCATCGACGATGCAACGGCGCGATGCCGGCGGATCGCGGCGCGGTTGGTCGATGGCAAGGCCGCGGTGCTCGCCGGCCGGATCGACGAACTGCCGTCCCGCCTGCTCGCGCTGGCCGCGGGCGATCGACCGCGCGGCGCCGTCGTCGAACTCGGCAAGCTGGTCCTGCTCGCGCGCGCCTTCCGCGCCACGCCGCGCGACGCCGAGATCAGGCGCGCCGTCGCCGCATCGGAAACGCGTGAGGTTGTGCTAGCGGACCCGCAGGCGCTGCGGGTCGATGCGCGCTGGGAGGTGCTGGCCGAGCAGGTCCAAACACGCCGCGACGGACTGGTGTCGCAGACCACCTGGCTGCTCAATCTCGCCGCGACCGGTCCGCGCTTTGCGATGCTGCTCGACTTCTTCCCGGCAAGCGCCGGACGGCGCGGCTCGGTCTTCACGCCCGGCGAGAGATTCCAAGCCGAGCTCGTTTTCTATCCATCGCAGCAGCCGCTGCGTGCCTTGCTGATGCGGCGCGATGCGAGCGGGGAGACATCTGCGCTGGAATGGCCAGCTCCAGACACAGCGCTCAGCGACGCACTGACGCGTCCCTTGCTCGCGGAGCCCTGGGTGATCGAGACTCCGCTGCTGCTGCCGCAGGGGCGGATCGCGCGCGACGATGCCGGGCAGACGTGGTGGCGATCAGACGACGGCATGGCGACGCTGCCGGTCGCCTCCGAAGTCGATGGTCTGCTTTGCGGCACCGAGCTCACCCGCGCAGCCGCAATCTGGTCGGGCAACCGGCTCACGGTCCTGGCCGCACAGTCCCCTTGGGGGCGGATCGGCAGCCATGAGTGACGCGATCACGGCCGAGACGATCTACGAAGCGATGGGTGCGGTGCTTACCCGCTGGACCATGGGCTCGGCGGCCGCGCCCGCAGCCTCGTTCTGGCGCACCGAGCTTGGCGACGATCCGGCCGAAGCCGAGTTGCGGCTGCTTGCACTTGCGGGCCAGTTCCTCAGCACTGCCGTGACAACGGAGCCGGCCGCGGCGCTCCGAGTCCTGCCCGACATTCCCGCGCTCGCGCTGCCGACCGTGCCCGAGACCCTGCGCCCGCTCGTGCGGCGCATCCTGGCCACCAGGAAGCAGGTCAAGGTCAAGAGCGACCTCATCCACTTCCTCGCAGCGCGCGGCTGGACGACGCATCCCGCCGATTGGATGCCCGAAGCCGATGACGATGATGCGCCCGACGTCTACGCAAACTGGCGCGACTGGGCGGCGATCGCAGGGTCCAACAGCGCGTCACGGCGGCAGACGGACGACCGCCTCACCGCTGAGAATTGGGACGATTACTGGCCGGCGGCGCGCAAAGCGGCGTTGATCGAGCTCAGGCGCCGCGATCCATCCGCGGCGCGCGCGGTGCTGGAGACAAGACTTGCGGGCGAGAACGCCGATATGCGATGGCGCCTGTTGTCGCTGCTGTCGGAACGGCTCTCCGATGACGATCTCAGCATCCTCGAAACCATCGCGGCGAACGATCGCGCTCCCAGGGTCAAGGCGCTTGCGACCTCGCTGCTCGCTCGTCTCGGCCGTGGTTCTGCCGCCGGCGAAGACACAGCAGAGCTCGCGGGATTTTTCGCGGTGAAGACCAAGGGGCTATTGCGCCGCTCGCGCGTGGTCCAGGCCGAACCACTCAAGACACAGGCGCAATCGCTGCGCCGAAAGGCGCTGTTCGATGGCGCCGACCTCACCTCGTTTGCCGACGCGCTCGGCCTTGCGCCGCAGGAGCTGATCGCCGCGTGGGACTGGAACGCGGACCGGGCCGCCGATGCGGCGCTGGTCGATCTGATCGTGGCGACCGGAACCGATGCGCAGGTCACGCAAGCGGCCGACGCCGTCAACGAACGCGATGCGCCCGGTCTCATCATATCGCTAGCTGAACGGCTGGCGCCTGCCGAGCGGGCAAGGCACGCCGAGGCGGCCTTGAACGCACGCGACATCCGTTTCGAGCTGGCGCAGCTGATCGCGGGAACGGCAGCGCGACTACGGGATCCGCTGTCCGCGCCGGCAGGCAAGGCGCTGCTTGCGGCGCTCCAGGGCGACGATGCAAAGCCCTCCGACCAGGCAGAAGAACTTCATGCGCTGGGCCTGATCGTCTCGCGCGAGGGAGCGCGAGGCGCGCTCGAACGTCTGGCCGGCGCGGGACTGCTGCAAGGCGACCCGCGCCTCGACATGCTGCGGCTCAACGCCGCATTGGACGACAAGGGAGCGAAACCATGAGCGACAAACTGCGCCTGCCAGCCGAAGAGAGCTATGCGGCGGAGCTGAAAGCGCTGGCCGCGGGCGATCAGCCTCGCCCGCCGGGCTGGGCGCTCACGCCGCGGCAGGTCGTGACTTATCTCATGGGCGGCAAGGCGACCGACGGCACGGTGATCACACCGAAATATGTCGGCGACCGGCGACTGATCGAGACCGCCGTCGCAACGCTTGCGACCGATCGCGCATTGTTGCTGCTGGGCGTGCCCGGCACGGCCAAATCCTGGGTCTCCGAGCATCTTGCCGCCGGCATCACCGGCGATTCCACGCTTGTGATTCAATGCACCGCGGGGACTGACGAGAACCAGATCCGCTACGGCTGGAACTATGCGCAATTGCTCGCGCACGGACCGCGCCGCGAAGCTCTGGTCGCCACTCCGCTGATGCGCGCGATGGAGAACGGCAAGCTCTGCCGCTTCGAGGAGCTGACGCGAATGGGCAGCGACGTGCAGGACACGCTGATCACCGTGCTGTCCGAAAAGATGATGCCGATCCCCGAGCTCAACACCGCCGTCTACGCCCAGCGCGGCTTCAACATCATCGCGACCGCCAACAACCGCGACAAGGGCGTCAACGAACTGTCCTCCGCACTCAAGCGCCGCTTCAACGTCGTCGTGCTGCCCCTGCCCGACAGCGCCGAGGAGGAAGTGGCGATCATCGTCAAGCGCGTCGGCGAGATGGCGCAAAACCTCGACCTGCCGGCGCCGAAGAACGTCGCCGACGAGGTGGCGCGCGTGGTCTCGATCTTCCGCGAACTGCGCTCGGGCTCGACCGAGGACGGCAAGGTCGCGTTGAAGTCCCCCTCGGGCGGACTGTCGACGGCCGAAGCGATCGCGGTGATGATCGGCGGCATCAGCCAGGCGACCTTCTTCAACGACGGCAAGCTGACGCCGGAAACGCTCGCCAGCAACATGATCGGCGCGGTCGTGAAGGATCCGGTGCAGGACACGGCCGTGCTCGGCGAATATCTCGAGACCGTGCTGAAGAAGCGGCGCGGCTTCGAAGGCTATTATGCTTCGCTGACCGACTTGATCTGACAGACGCGCCCGATGGCAGGCCAGGTCTCCCTCTTTGGCATCCGGCATCACGGCCCCGGCTCCGCCCGGCGGCTGGTGGAGGCGCTCGACGCACTGAATCCGGTCGCGGTGTTGATCGAGGGCCCGGCGGATGCATCGGAGCTGCTGCCGATGCTCGCCGACCCCGATATGATGACGCCGGTGGCGCTGCTCACCTATGCCGAGGACGATCCGGCAAACGCCAGCTTCTTTCCCTTTGCCGACTATTCGCCGGAATACCAGGCCGCACGCTGGGCGGTGCGCCACGGCGCGATTTTGCGCTTCATCGATCTGCCGGCATCGGACCGGCTGGGCACCGCCGCCGGCGACATCGCGGAGGAAATTGCGGCGAGGGCCGAGGCCGATCCGGTCAGCCACGATCCGATCGGCGCGCTCGCCACCGCCGCCGGCTATGACGACGGCGAATCCTGGTGGTCCGACGTCATCGAGGAAAATCCCGCAACGGGCCCGATCTTCGCGGCCGTCGCCGATGCGATGACGGCGCTGCGCGCAGACGAAACATCACTGTCTGCCCGTGAGGCCGCGCGTGAAGCGCATATGCGGATCGAGATCGCGAAGGCGGCAAAGGAATGCGACGGCGCTGTGGCCGTCGTCTGCGGCGCCTGGCACGTGCCGGCGCTCACCGAGCGCCGCAGCCTTGCCGCCGATCGCGAATTGCTCAAGGGCCGGCCGAAGACGAAGATCAAGGCGACCTGGGCGCCGTGGACGGCGCCGCGCCTGTCGCGCGCCAGCGGCTATGGCGCAGGCGTGGTGGCGCCGGGATGGTGTGCACATGTCTGGGACACGCGCGAGCGTGATCGCGCCGTCGAGTGGCTCGCCAAGGTGACGCGCGTGCTGCGCGATCGCGGCCACTTCGTATCGACCGCATCGGTGATCGAGGCCCAGCGCCTGGGGACGGCACTCGCGGCGCTGCGCGGCCGCCCTGCGCCGGGTTTCGCAGAGCTGCGCGAGGCGGCGATCGCCTGTCTGTGCAACGGCGAGCGCGCGATGTGGGACGACATTTCGGCCGAGCTCCTGATCGGCGCGGGTGTGGGCGCAATCCCGGCGTCGACACCGCTCGCGCCGCTGCTCGAAGATCTGCAGCGGCAGCAGAAAGCGACGCGGCTCAAGCCGGAGGCGCTCGAACGGGCGCTGACACTCGATCTGCGCAGCGAAAGCGGCTTGATGCGCTCGACGCTGCTGCACCGGCTGAACGCGCTCGACGTGCCCTGGGGACGGCTGATGGATTCGGGGCGCAGTCGCGGTACGTTTCGCGAGAACTGGCAGCTGCGCTGGGAGCCGGAATTCGCGGTCAGGCTCGTGGAAAATCTCCTCTACGGATCGACCATCGCGGAAGCCGCGAGCGGGCGCCTGATCGAAGCGATGGGCAAGGAAGCCGAGCTTGGTCCGCTCGCGAGCCTGGTGCGCAACGCCATGATCGCCGACCTGTCTCGCGCTACCGAGTTCGGTATCGATGCGCTGGAGACCAAGGCGGCGCTGACGAGCGACGGCCCGTCGCTGCTGGCCGCACTGCCACCGATGGCCGACATCCTGCGCTATGGCGAGGCCCGCACCGGCACGGTCGAGCATCTGGCGGCGCTGATGCCACGCATCGTGGTGCAGGCGGCACTCGCCCTGCCCTATGCTGCGCGCAATCTGGACGGGCCCGCGGCGGCCAAGCTGCGCAGTGCGCTCCTCGCAGCCGACGCCGCGATTCAGCTCGCCCAGATCGAGACTGACATCGTGGCGAGTTGGCGCAATGCGCTGAGCGCGCTGATGGACGACGATCAGGCGACCCGGCTGATCGCCGGCACCGCGGCGCGGCTGCTCTACGAGGCCGAGCTTTTGACCGCCGATCATGCGGCGGACCTGCTGACGCGGATGCTCTCGCCCGGCACGCCGGTCGCGGAAGCTGCCGGCTTCTTCGAAGGCTTTTTCGAGGGCGCCGGCCAGCGGCTGATCCACGATGCGAGGCTGCGCGGCGCTGTCGATGCCTGGTTGATGACGCTGGACGGGGACGCGTTCACTGCCAGCCTGCCACTGTTCCGCCGCGTCTTCTCGGCGCTGGACCGCACCGAGCGCCGGCGATTGATGGACGCGCTGTTCGCGCGGGGCACCGATGGCGCGAAGGGCTATCGTCTGATCGCAGGCGCAGGGAAGATCTGGCCGGAGCATCAGGCCCGCGTGCTCGGGCTCCTCAAATCGGGAGCGGCGCGATGAGCGAGGCCGACGAACGCAGCCGCCGCTGGACACTAGCTCTCGGCGTCGATGCCGAAGGTGCCGAGAACAGCCCTGCCCTGTCCGCCAGCGACCGCCGCATGTCCGATGCGCTGACGGCGCTCTATGGCGACGGCGACGACGCACCGAAGAAGGGCCGCGGCGGGCTCGGCGGCTCGGCGCCGCGCGTCGCAAAATGGCTGGGTGATATCAGGGAGTTCTTCCCCGCGCCGGTGGTGCAGGTGATCCAGAAGGACGCCTTCGAGCGCAAGGGCTTGCGCCAGATGCTGATCGAGCCCGAATTCCTTGCTACGGTCGAGGCGGATGTGAGCCTGATCGCCGATCTGGTCGCGCTACGCGGCGTGATGCCGGAGAAGACCAAGGACACCGCGCGCATCGTGATCGGCAAGGTGGTGGCCGAGCTGATGGAACGGCTCGAGCGACGCACGGCGGACGCGGTCCGCGGCGCCCTGAACCGCTCGCTGCGCACCAATCGCCCGCGCTTTGCCGACATCGACTGGCCGCGCACCATCAAGGCCAATCTGCGCCATTACCAGCCGGAGCATCGCACCGTGGTGCCCGAACGGCTGATCGGCTTCCTGCGCCAGCAGCGGCGCATTGTCGATCTCGACGAGGTAATCCTGTGCGTCGACCAGTCGGGGTCGATGGCGACCTCCGTCGTCTATGCCTCGATCTTCGCGGCGGTGATGGCTTCGCTGCCCGTGGTCGCGACCAAGCTCGTCTGTTTCGATACCGCGATCGTCGACCTGACCGAGGAGCTCGCCGATCCCGTCGAGGTGCTGTTCGGCGTCCAGCTTGGCGGCGGCACCGACATCAATCGCGCCGTTGCTTATTGCGAGGAGCGGATCGAACGGCCGGCGAAAGCGCATCTGATCCTGATCACCGACCTCTATGAGGGCGGCAATGCGGATGAGCTGGTCGACCGGCTGGCGCGGCTCGCAACGCGCGGGATCAACGTGATCGTGCTGCTGGCGCTGACCGATACCGGCCACCCCTCCTACAATCCCGCGCTGTCCGCAAGGGTCGCAAACCTTGGCATCCCCGTCTTCGCCTGCACGCCGGATCAGTTCCCGGATCTGATGGCAACCGCGCTGAAGCGAGAGGACGTTGCCGGCTGGGCCGCGGACCAGGATATCAAGCTGATCCGGCCGGAGACGTAGGCATTCTGCTCGATCGGCTCTCGCGCGATTGACAGACGAGGATATCTGACTAAAGTCAGACATCATGCTCGATCCCGTCTCCCGCGTCCGCCGCTTCAATCGCGCCGTCACCTCTGCGGTTGGTGCGCTCGATACCTCGTTCCTGGGACGTGGGCGGCCGCTGGGCGCGGCGCGGGTGCTCAATGCGATCGGACATGGGCGTTCGGACGTGGCGGAGATCCGCGACTATCTCGGTCTCGATTCCGGGCTGATGAGCCGGCTGCTCCGCAGCCTCGAGGACGAAGGGTTGATCGAGACCGCCGCGCATGAGGACGATGCCCGCCGCCGGGTCGCGACGTTGACGCGCGCGGGCCGGCGCGAGTTCGCGGCCTATGAGGCGCTGTCGAACGCCCAGGCCGACGGCTTCCTCGCGCAACATCCGCAACGCGAGGCGCTGCTTGCGGCGATGGACCTGATCGCCTCCACCCTCACGCGCGAGCGAATTGCGCTCGACGAGATGGATCCGCGGAGCGCGGAAGCGCGTCACTGCCTCGGCGAGTACTATGCCGAGCTCGGCCGCCGTTTCAAGCAAGGCTTCGACGTCTCGCGCTCGCGCGATCCCGACGCCAAGGACATGCGCCGGCCACGCGGCACGTTCATTGTCGCAATGTCCGACACGCTGCCGATTGGCTGCGTCGGCTTGAAGGGCACCGACCACGGCTACGCCGAGATCAAGCGTCTGTGGGTCGCACCCGCCGCGCGCGGATTGCGGCTCGGCCGGCGCCTGATGGACGCAACCGAGGACGCTGCGCGCGGGCTCGGCATCACGCTGCTGCGGCTCGACACCAACAGCGCGCTGCCAGAGGCCGGCCAGCTCTACCGCACCACGGGCTGGCGCGAGATTTCGCGCTACAACGACGATCCCTACCCGGACCTGTTCTTTGAAAAGCGGCTGTGAGCTGGACCGGTTCGCGATGTCAGTGCGTTAGGGTCGAAGCCGCAGGGAGCTTCGATATGTCCAGAGACGACCTCGCCGACACCTACCGCAGCTACATCGCCTGCCTGAACCGGCAGGACTGGGCGGCACTCGGGCAATACGTGCATGACGATGTCGTCCACAACACCCGGCCGCTCGGCCTGTCCGGCTATCGCGCGATGCTGGAGCAGGACTTTCGCGAGATTCCGGATCTGCGTTTTGACATCGAGCTGCTGATGTCGGATCCGCCGGGGATCGCGGCGAGGCTGAAGTTCGACTGCACGCCGGTCGGGATATTCCTTGGGCTTGCCGTGAACGGGAAGCGCGTGTCCTTCGCCGAGCACGTGTTCTACGCGTTCCAGGATGGAAAGATCCGGCAGGTTTGGTCAGTGATCGACAAGGCGACGATCGAGGCGCAGCTCTGACGCTGCGCCTCGATCTCGACGTCACGCCGCGACCGGCGCCACTTGCCCTTGCGGCTTCGCGAACGGGCGAAACGTCATCGCCATCAGGAACGCGCCCAGGCCCATGGCCCAGGAGGCAATGTAGAGCCAGGCGTAGCTGGAGAACGCGTCGTAGATCAGACCGCCGGCAAGCGGGCCGGTGGCCATGCCGAGGCTGCCGGCCATCGCGGTGCCGCCGATCACCGTGCCCATCATCTTGAGCGGGAAATTCTCGCGGATGAGAACGGCGTAGAGCGGCATGGTGCCTGCATAGATGAAGCCGAAGACGGCCCCGACCGCGTAGAAGGTCGTAAGCTGATGCGCGAAGACGTAGGCCAGCGCGCCGAACGCCTGCAAGAACAGGCCCGAGACCAGCACGCGCTTGGCGCCGAAGCGGTCGCCCATAAGGCCGAAGGCAATGCGACCGCCGAGGCCGGCAAACCCCTCGATGCTGTAGATCGTCACCGCCGCGACCAGCGGAATGCCGCAGCTGATCGCATAGCTGACGGTGTGGATGATCGGACCGGAATGGGTGGCGCAGCAGAAGAAATTGGTCGCGAGCAGGATCAGGAATTGCGGCGAGCGCAGCGCCTCGCTTGTCGACATCTCGCCCTGCCCGGCCCCCGCGCCCATCGGCGCGGCCGCGGCCTGCACCAGCGCCGGCGGACGGCGCACCAGGAACGAGACCGGGATCATGATGGCGCCGACCACCAGCGCCATGATCTGCATCGAGGTGCGCCAATCGTGGCCGGAGACGAGCCAGGCCGCGAGCGGCGCCATCGTCATCGGCGCCATGCCCATGCCGGCCGACACCAGCGACACGGCGAGGCTGCGCTGAGTCTCGAACCAGCCGGTGACGGCCGCCATCATCGGCGCGAAGATCGCCGCGCAGGACGCGCCGACCAGGAGGCCGAACACGACCTGGAACGCCAGAAGCGAGGTCGCATGGCTCGCGGCGAACAGGCTGAGCGCCAGCACGGTCGATCCCGTCAGCACCACCGGCAGCGGCCCGAACCGGTCCGACAGCGTACCCCAGGCCATGCTCGTGAACGCCATCGCCAGAAAGCCGATCGTCATCGCGCTGGAAATGCCGGTCACCGACCAGCCAGTGTCCTTGGCGATCGGCTGCAGGAACACCGGCAGCGAAAACATGCCGCCGATGGCGACGCAGCCGAGCAGGCCTCCGGCGGCGACGATCACCCAGCGATAAGGGGATTGAGTCATTTTGGTCTCCCGTTAGATCTGTCTGGGGAGAAGACGAATGGGAACTGCGCCGGCCGACAATGCAACGGCATTTTTGCCGCAGGCTTTTGTGACCTGCCAACAAAACTCGAAAAACAACCCCATGCACAGTAGCCGGCCCCTGCGGGATCAATGACTTACCGACCAAGGAACGGCCGGCTCAGCGGTTCACGCCTTGCCGATGGCCGACATCACCACAGACTGGTTTGACACGCCGGGCAAAAACACCTGCAGAATATCATCATCCTGCAGATTATGATCTCGTCCACATGTCCGATCGTGACGATCCGTCCCGTCGCCGCGATAAGGCCGTGACTGCGTCCAACGATGCGCCGCATGCGCTCCGCCAATTGCAGGGAAATCCCTTCATGCCGAAGATCGATGTCGCCACTGTGCCGGCTCGCAAGGGCTCCGGCTATCCGGCACCCTTCAACGCTCCCTGCGCCGACCGCATCCGCAAGCGGCTCGGCGATGCCGGCGGCCTCACGGATTTCGGCATCAACCTGATGCGCCTGCCGCCGGGCGGCTGGTCGAGCCAGCGGCACTGGCATTCGCACGAGGACGAGTTCGTCTACATCCTCGAAGGCGAGGTGATGCTGATCGAGGACGGCGGCGAAACCGTGCTGCGCGCGGGCGATTGCGCCGCCTTCCCGAAAGGCACCGGCGATGGCCATCACATGATCAATCGATCGGACGTGACGGCGGTCTATCTCGAAGTCGGCTCGCGCTCGCAAGACGACCTCATCACCTGCTCCGACATCGACATGATGAGCCCGGTGTCCGACGGCCGGTTCCTGCACAAGGACGGCACGCCCTATCCGGACGCGTGAACGCCCGCAGCAAGCCTCACATGGCTGCGCTGCGGCGCCACGTGCTGACCGTGAGCCAGAGCGCCGAGACCAGGAAGTAGAGCGCCCCGACCGCAGCATAGCCCGCGACGTTCGCGATCGACGGAGCCGCAGGCATCGTGGCCTGAAAGACGAAGAAGCCGCCTGCGAGCGCTGATTGGCCGCCGCTGAGCACCATGGCCCATTGTGCACCGAAAAGCTTCCAGCGCCGCACGGCCGTGCCGAGCTGGAGCACCCCGGACAGGATCGCCCAGACCCCGAAGATTCCGAGCACCCAGTTCATGCTCACCTGCAGGGCCAGGATGACCGCGATAGTGGTCGCAAGGCTGACCAGCACGTTCAGGCCCTGCGTGCGGCTCTGGTTCAATCCGCCGCTGCAGAGCGCGTCGAGATAATTGGCCGCGGCGTCCCATGCCGGATACGCGACCAGCAGCGTTGCCGCGACGACCGCCGACGACGGCGCGATCGCAAAGGCCGCAATGACCCAGGCGACGGAAAACGCGGCCCGCAGGAAATAATACTGCTTCAGCCATTGCGGATGGTCGGCGATGTCCGAAGTCATCTCACGATTTATCATTGTCTTCTCCTTACCTACTAGTTGGTAGATTATACAGGACGCTTTGCAGCCTGTGTCACGCCTTCTTCGTGTCAGTGCCTGGTGGACAGCCGATCGAGCAGCGGCCGGGTGATGGTCCCGAACATCCTGGGATCGCCATAAGCGCGCGCCGACAGCATCGCGCCGTGAACGGTCGCCATGAATCCTTCAGCCTCGACCTTCGCGGTGCTGGAAAGATGCAGCCGTCCCTTCCGCTTGCCGCGCTCCAGCACCGAGGTCAGCCACGACGACAGGAAACGGAAATGCGCGCGGACTTCCAGCGCCACCTCTTCGGGGAGGATCGGAAGCTCGCTGGCAAGCAGCGCGCAGACGCAGAAGGGAGCGGTCGCGTCGGTGATGCAGGCCTCCCAATAGGCCACATAATTTTCGAGCTGGTCGCGGGGGTCCGGGATGTTGCGCTCGAGTGCCGCCAATCCCGCCTGCGCCTCCTCGCGATAGCGCGACACCAGGGTGCGGACCAGGTCGACCTTGCTGGCGAAATGATGGTGGATGCTCGGCTTGCGAATGCCGACCACCTCGGCGATGTCGGCATAACTGAAGCCGTTGTAGCCGCCCGCAATGATCAGCGAGCGCGCGCAGGCCAGGATATCGTCGGCGGTCGTGGAAACGTTGCTCATAGCGGATTAGCTACCTTCCAGTTGGTAGGTCGTCAAGACGGGATGCTTCAACGATCCGTGAATGCTAGGAGCCTGACATGACCATTCGCCCCATCGTCCGCTATCCCGACCGCCGGCTCGCGATTCCGGCCCGCCCCGTCACCGCGTTCGACGACGACTTGCGCGAGCTTGCGGCGGACCTGCTGGAGACGATGCGCGCTGCGCCCGGGATCGGCATCACCGCGCCGCATATCGGCCTGCCCTTGCGTGTCGTCGTGCTCGAGCTCGACGCCAAGGAGGGCCCCCTCACCTACGTCAATCCGGTCATTGAATGGGCGTCCCCCGAGATGATCATGCACCGCGAAGGCAGCGTCTCGATGCCCGGGGTCAACGACGAGGTGCAGCGCCACGCGCGCGTGCGGATCAGCTACCATGATCTCGGCGGCAACACGCGAACCGAGGAGTCGGACGCCTTGCGCGCCGTGTGTCACCAGCACGAGATCGACCAGCTCGACGGCATGTTCTGGATCCAGCGGCTGTCGCGGCTCAAGCGCGAGCGGCTGGTGAAGAAGTACGAGAAGATGTCGCGACCTTAAGCGGATCAGCGAAGCGCATCCGCTATCCGCCCGCGCCGGAGCAAGACGGATGGACTACGCCAGCGGCCTGCGCTTTCGCGCGGCCGCTGGCAACCCATGCGTTTTCTTTGAGAGGGTGTGACGAGCTTTCCAGATGCAACTGCTCTTTCAGAGCGAGGCGATCGGACCCTTCACACGCTCAGATCATCGGGCCTTGCCGGGGACAGGCGTGTTGAGCAGCTGCTGCTCCCACAGATACGCGATGCCGCTCCCGCCGGCATGCTGGGTGATCACCTCCGTCAGCGCGGCAGCTTGATCGGTCCGAGCCCAGTCGCGCTGCCATTCGGCGGCCAGCGCCAGCCAGGTCATCATATTCGCGCCCGCCGCGATCATGCGCTGGATCGCGACCTCGTGGGCCTCCACCGAAACGGCGCCAGAGGCGTCGGTGATAACAGTTACATCCCAGCCTTCGCCGAGAGCCTGAATCGCCGGCATCGCAACGCAAATTTCGGTCCACAGGCCCGCAATGACGAGCTGCTTGCGGCCCGTTGCCTTGACCGCGTTCACCACCTTTCGATCCTCCCAGGTGTTGATGAACGTCCGGTCGATCACTTCCTGGCCGGGGAAAACGTCCGTGATCTGAGGGAAAAGGAGACCACCCCGCTCAGCGACCACGGTGGTCAGGATCGTGGGAACGCCGAAGGCCTTGGCGGCCTTGGCCAGACCGGTCGTATTGTTGATCACCATCTGAGGTTCGTGGCTGTTCACGTTCGCGAGCTGGTACGGCTGGTGGTCGATCAGAACGAGCACCGAGTCTTCGGGACGAAGAAGCGAAGCAAGGCCGTTACGAAAAGTCATCGTTGCATCCTTTACTGCCGTTGTGAGCGGCACTGGTTTTTCTGAGACGTACGCCAGCAGCGACGTAGCCCGGCACCGAGATTGGTGTTCCCGGATGCGATACGGTAGTGTCGTGCCGCGGCACGCTGTGTCGCGGGAAGAGGAACGCTGAGTTGGATATCGAAGACATACGGACGTTCGTCGAAATCGCCGACGCCGGGGGAATTTCGGCCGCCGCGCTCCGGCTGGGCGTCGCCAAATCGATCGTCAGTCGTCGGCTTCTCCGGCTTGAAGCGGAACTTGGCGTCCAACTTCTTGCGAGAACGACCCGCGGGGCCGCGCTCACGGAGGCCGGCGTCACGTTTCGAGACCATGCAGCCAGAGTCTGCGCCGAGATCGATGCCGCGAGGGAGGCAGTTCTACCCGCCGGAGAGTTGCGCGGACGTTTGCGAGTTGCGGTGCCCTTTACTTTCGGCCCGACCCACTTCGCTCCCATCCTTGCGGAAATGGCCCGGCGCCATCCCCATCTTCAGATCCATACCTGTTACAGCGATCGCTTCGTCGATCTCATCGCAGAAGGATATGATTGCGCGATACGGCTTGGCTATCTTCCGGACTCCAATCTGATCGCAAGACGCGTTGGACCCATACATGGGAAGCTTGTCGCGAGCCCGGACTACATCAAGACCCATGGGTCGCCCGAATCGCCGGAGGATCTCGTCGCCCATGAGGCCCTCATGCAGGGCAACGAAGTGTGGCAACTCATGGATGGCGACAAGATCCTCACGGTGCGTCCGCAGGGTCGCTTCAAGGCCGACAACGGCACAGCTCTGGTTTTCGCTGCAACGGCAGGACTCGGGATCGCCTATCTTCCCGACAGCCTCACCCATGAATACGTAGCCTCCGGCGCGCTTTTGCCGGTCATGACACGATATCCCCCGTCTCCGGCGGGTGCCTATGTGGTCCGCCCGCCGGGCCAGCATCCCGCGCGGAAGATACGGGTCCTCACCGAATTGCTGATTGAGTATTGCGAGCCGGCTCTGCAGCCCGCGTAACCTCGCTCCCTCACCGTCAAGTTCGCGATTTCATCAAGCCCTCTTCCCGCTCCGCTTGGTAATGGGGGCGTTGCGACGCTCGCGCTTGCCGCGCGCGATCTCGGTTGCCAGCGCGTCCAGCTTGGGCTCCCAGAAATTACGGAACTGACCGATCCACGCATCCACCGCGCGAAGGCCCGCGACGTCGACCGAATAGAGCCGCCTTTGTGCCTCCGCCCGAACGTTTGCAAAGCCGCTCTCGCGCAGCACCTTGAGGTGCTGCGAGACGGCCGCCTGGGTGATCCCGAACTCGGCCCCGATCATTTCGACGACCTCACCGGACGCCATTTCGTTCCGGCCGAGCAGCTCGAGGATGCGGCGGCGCACGGGATCGGCGAGGACCTCGAAGACGTGCATCAGCTTCCTGTGCCGGGATGAGCGATGTCGGGCAGCATCTCGCCGCGATAGAACGCGATGGTGCGGTCCGAGCGCTGCTTCGCCGTGTCAGGATCGACCCCGCTCGCGACGTGCGCCGCCCGCCAAGACTCGCCGCTGGTCGTCATGAATTCCTTGCCCTCAGGCGAGCCCATCCAAGCCTCGGCCGTCTCGTGATCGACCGACGCTCCCGTCGCAACATATCGCTCCAGTCCCGCAAGTGCGAGGTCCCAACCGATCCCCACCGCACCCGGGCCGAACTGATTCCAATGATCCTCGATGATCGCGGTGTGCTCAAGCGTCAAACGCGCCTGGCTTCGTTCGGCTGCCAGCTTGACGTCGATCCAGCTCACCGCCCCTGCAAACTCCCACGTTGCGGCAAAATGGGTCGGCGGCATACATGCGGTGATGGTGCCGCCCGCATTGCCCTTGAGCTGATACCTTCCGCCTAGCTGGAGGTCTCCCTCGACCGGCAAGAACCAGCGCGGAATGCGCTCGCTGCTGGTCACGGCGTCCCAGAGATCCTCGACGCTGGTGTCGTAGAGCCGCGTCAGTGTCACTGCGCTCGCAGGTTTGCCGTCTTTCTCGAAGGTCTTCACCGAGCGCGTCACAAGCCCCAGGACCCTGGCGACATCGATCTGCATTGCGTTCCTCCCTATCTTTTTGCGCGAAGGAGGAATATCGAGCAACACTAATATAAGTCAACACTTATATTAAGCGCTATCGCTGCGTCAAACCGCCTCGCAGGCGGCGTGAACAAAACACCCGCTCACGCGTCTATCCGTCCCCACCCCGCCATGGCTGGTCTCAACGGAAGGCTTTCATGAAAGTTCGCAGAATCGCCATCGCCGACGCATCGTTCGAACGCTCGCCGGGACAGGACGGCGAGATCTTCGCCGCCAATGTGATCGACCAGCGTCACGGCGGACCGATCACCATCGGCTTCGGCCGCTACGCGCCGAATCAAAGCCTGGACGAAAAGCTCACCGTCGACGACGTCATGCTCGTCCTGGAAGGAAAACTCTCGGTATCAAGCGACGGCACCACCGTCACCGCGGGTCCCGGCGAGATCGTCTACATGCCGAAGGGCGAAACAGTCACCATCCGCTCGCACGAGCAAGGCGCCGTCACCGCCTACGTCACCTGTCCGCATTGGCAGGAGGCGCATTGACGGCGCCGCTTAGCAGTGATGGCCATCGACCGATCTTGCGGTTTTGGCTGACCTTGTAGCCCGGATGGAGCGCAGCGCAATCCGGGGTTCGTTCTGCACGGGCCGTCGCGCGATGCGGTTGGTCTGTCCCGGATTACGCTTTCGCTCCATCCGGGCTACGACGACGCCGGCTTCCGCGCGCCTACCCGCCCGCCATCAGCGCCTTCGCCAGCGCCATATACGCCGGCAGCGTCACCGGATTCGTTGGCGGCGTTGCCCGCCATGGGATGCGAGGCGTAGCGCGCGATCACCATCTCGGCTTTGGGATCGATGTAGATGCCCTGGCCGTGAACGCCGCGCGCCATGTAGGCGCCGTGGGCGTTATGGCTGATCCACCATTGATTGCGATACGACGCGCCCGGCAGCGTGGTGTAGCCGGCCGGCTTGAATTTCGCAGGATCGCCGCCGCGCGCGATGTCCTCGATCACCCGGGACGGCACGATCTGGCGGCCGTTGAAGCGGCCGTGGTTGCGCATGGTCTCGCCGAAGCGGGCGAGATCGCGCAAGGTGGTGGAGAGCCCGCCGCCGCCGCTCTCGGTGCCGATGCGGTCGACGTGATAGTGCGCGTCCTCCTCCGCACCCATCGGCTGCCAGATGCGCTCGGACAGAAGATCGGACAGCGTCATGCCGCTGGCGCGCCTGATGATCCAGGCCAGCACGTCGGTGTTGACGGTCTTGTAGGCAAACGCCCTGCCGTGCTCGCCCTGCTTCTTCTGCGCCATCAGAAACTCGAAGATGGTGGTCGCGCCTTCATAACCCGGCGGGATCGGCGCCATGCCGTTCGCCCGCCGCAGGCCCCACACATCCGAATTCTTGTCGGTATAGACCTCGGTGTATGCGAGCCCCGTGGTCATATCCATGACCTCGTGCACGCGCGCGTCCCCGAACGCGCTCGCCTTCAGCTCCGGCACATAATCCGTCACCAGTGCATGCGGATCGATCCTGCCCTCGGCAACCAGAAGCCCTGCGAGCACGCCGGTGAACGACTTCGTCACCGACATCGCGATATGCGGCTTGTGCGGCTTCAACGCGCCGAAATAGCGCTCATAGATCAGCTTGCCCCGATGCAGCACCACGATGCCGTCGGCATAGGTCTCCTCCAGCATCTTTTCAAACGTCATGGGCCGGCCGTCCAAAGTGGTCGAGGCGACCGCGCCGATGTCATGATCCTCCCGCGGCAGCACCGAAGCCGGCCCGCCCCGCGCCAGACGTTCACCGTCGGCACCAGCTGACGGATGTTGCTCCAGGCCCAGCGGAGCTCCGGGAAGCTGCGGAACGAGCCGTCCTGGAAGGTGATGGTGCGGCCCGGCGCCGGCGGGAAGCCCTGCATCCAACCGAGGGTTTCGGGATCGGATTCGGCCGCCGTGGCAGGCGGCTGGCTTGGCGCGATTGCAGTGGACATGCGAGCTGGCTCCGGAGAGGACGACGCGGATGGCGTATCACGGCAGAGCGTGACGGACATCCGACGTTTGCGCTGGGTGCCTGCGCGCGCCGTTCACCACCGCGCTGTCGCACTCCCGAGCACGGTCCGTCCCTGCGTGAAAGAGCAGGTCCCGCCATTACAGATTGGAACGCGCTCATCCGACAGATTGCGCGCGTTCACGGCCAACCGCATGCCGCGA
Source organism: Bradyrhizobium sp. 141 (assembly GCF_023074055.1). Taxonomy (GTDB): domain Bacteria; phylum Pseudomonadota; class Alphaproteobacteria; order Rhizobiales; family Xanthobacteraceae; genus Bradyrhizobium. The sequence goes on along the minus strand of NZ_JADPKR010000013.1, from coordinate 618,776 downwards.
TAGTCGTAATGCGCACCCGCATCAAACGCCATGACGGCGGGATTTCTGATCGTGTTGACCTCATCCGCCCAGGTCTGCCCGATCCAGCGCGCACCGGCACCGATGCCAAAGCCTGCAAGCGGGCCGCTTTGCCAGGTGTAGTCGAGGAAGATCGCGGCCTGCTGCAACGGCACGCCGATCGGGACCTTACCGAGATCGAGGCCGTTGCTGCGCGTGACGGTGGCATCGGTATAGCTGTAGGAGGCGATGCCTTTCAGACCCTCGGCCAATGACAGCACCGCTTCGAGCTCCGCGCCACGCGAACGGACCTGGCCGGTCTGCACCGAGAAGGCGGGAAACGCCGGATCGATGGTCAGCACGTTGTCCTTGGTGAGATTGAACCAGGTCGCGGTGAAGTAACTGTTCCAGCCAAGCGGCTGATATTTGATGCCGGCTTCGAACGATTCACCCGTTGTCGGCGCAAATGGCGTGCCGCCGCGCTGGGGGGCCGTCGTGCCGGTCAGCGGCAAAAACGACGTCGCATAGTTGACATAAGGGGCAAGGCCGGACTCGAACAGGTACAACAATCCGGCGCGGCCCGTGAACTTGCTGGGCGCGCTATCGCTCGTCAGACCCGACAGGTCGTTGCGGTTCGAGAGCTCGGCAAAATCCTGACGGCCGCCGATGGTCAGCCGCCAGCCGCCCCACGCCATCTGATCTTGTGCGTAAAGCCCGACTTGCCCGAGCGTTTGGCTGTTGGTGCTCATCAGCCCCAGAGGCGTCGTCGGCGCCGAGCTGCCGTAGACCGGATTCGTCAGATCGAGCGACGGCGCCAGGCCCGCATAATAGTCCAGCGTCGTGCCTTGCCGGAAATAGTCGACGCCGGCGAGCACCGTATGCTTGACCGGACCGGTGACCAGCTTGGCCTCGATTTGATTATCGACGTTGAAAGTGTTCAGCCATTCCCGGAACGTCGCGCCATAGCGGTTGAGCGTGCGTCCGTCGGGCGAGAGGCTGAGTGCATCGACCATGTTGCCCTCGAACGAGACGTGCCCGATCCGGACATGCTGCCGGAAGGCCAGCGCCTCATTGACGCGATGGTCGAGCCTGTACCCGATCGAGGCCTGCCATTGCGTGAGCGCGTCGAATGCGGGGTCGCCGAGACGAATATTGGTGACCACGCCCGTCACCGGGTTGCGCAGATAATACGGCCACATCGACGTCTTGCTGCGCTCATAGTCGGCCAGCACGGTGAGCGTCGTATCCTCGCCCAGCTTGGCGGTAAAGCTCGGAGCAAGGAACACGCGGTCATCCCAGGTCCCGGGGATTTGCGTGCCGCTGTCACGTACCAGGCCGGTGAAGCGGTAAAGCAGCTTGTCGTTGTCGAGGGTTGGCCCGCTGAAGTCGAACCTGCCCTGATAGCGATCGAAATTTCCGATATCGAGGCCGACCTCATTGAACCGCTTGTCGAGCGGCATCTTGCTCACATAGTTCACCATGCCGCCGGCTTCGTTGGCGCCGTACAGCACCGATGACGGACCGCGCATCACCTCGATTCGCTCGGCGCCATAAGGTTCGTTGCGGAAATAGGCGAACGAACCATTGCCCTGCCGCAAGCCGTCACGATAATTGCCGTACACGTTGGCCGCAAATCCCCGGATCAGAAACTGATCATAGCGGGGATCGAAGCCGTAGGGCTGCGTCTGCACACCGGCGGTGTAGGCCAACGCCTCGCCGACCGTTCGCGCGCCGGTGTCGCGGATCTGATCTTGGGTCACGACCGAGATGGACTGCGGCGTCTCGATCAGCGCCGTGTTCGTCTTGGTGCCGGTGGCGCTGCGCGTAGCGACGAAGCCCTGGACGGGACCGATCGCGCTCTGCAGCGTCGGGGCCGACGCCGGAGCTCCCGCCGCAAGCTGTGCTGCCCTTGGCGGATTCGCGCGTTGTAACGGTCGCCGCACGTTGCTTGCGGCTCCAGCCCGCGCGGCTTGCGCGCGGCGGGCCTGCGCCGGAGCTTCAACGGTCACTGGAGGTAGCTGAGCTTGAGCGTAACTCTTGCCGTCAAAGCCTGCATCCAACACAAACAAACTGCAGGTCGCGAGAAAACCACGCCTCACGGCATTCAAACCCAGCATTCCAATCCCCGGTTAGAGAACAACCTCAGCTGCGGACTTATGTGCACACGGCAACGGGGAAACGAAATTGAATGGGTCTAAACAATGCTCTCTCGTCGCGACTGTGGCATTGTTGCGACTCTGGTCCTGTAAGCGCAGCATGCGACAAGTTGGACGTCGCGCCTGCCTCGGGACAAATCCCGAGCGCCACGCGGAATAGTCCTTCGCACATCCGGATTCCCAGGCTTTGACGCGCGATGCATCACCTCATGCTCCTGAGATCGAATGCACCGGCGGCCCATCTTTCAGTTTAGCCGCACGGGCAGCAAAGCGCGAGCACGTCACGCCGATTGCGACACGCATCACCACGATTGCAGCGCCGGGGTCGAGGCGCTAAACCGCCAGATGCCCCTGCCAGCATCCGCCCTGCGGCCTCAAGGAAATCCCACGCTCAACGGAATCCAAGCATGAATACAGTTCTTTCGATCGTCGTCCTGGCTACCGAGATTCTCGCCAGCGCATTGAGCGCCTTCGTTTCGTTGGCTGCACTCGGCTTCGCGGGAGAAGCCACGCGATCCAAGGATTTGACTGCCCTTGGCTGGGCCCTTGGGGCGCTTTACCTCATCGTCGCTTTCACGCCACTCGTCGCAACTGGATGGGTCGCGTACAGAAGATTCTTTTCAGAACAGGCTTTTCCTGTGCTCGAAATCGTTTCGTCGCCATACCTGGTCCCGGTGGTGCTATGGGTCGGCGCCGCGATTTTCTGCATTGGACTTTTGGCGCTTCAGAACGGCGCGGGGTTGGCTCCGCGGTAGATTGAGCCCATTGACTCGCAGGATGGCTGCCTGCGCAACGGTCAGAACGGCGGCCGCGCGCCGAATGAAGCAGGCACGCCCAGCGGCTCTAGGCGATCTCAAGAAGATGCGGATGGCGCGACGTGCTCCGCGACTCTCGCCTGCCCTTCATTGAGCGCAATGAAGTTGTGTGCGCTGTCAGCGTAATTTCCGAAATTCAAGAGAATCGCTGCCGAGTGCCCAAGCGCAACCGAACAACAAGCCCGCTTCGCTTATTGCTTGAAGCAATACTCGCGGTGCCACTTTAAGAAATGCGGATGTGGGCGATCTGATAGCCGCCGCGGGGGAAGTGCCTGGCCAGTCTTGTTGATAATTGACCGCACGTCATCGGGATCGTTCGTCTGGCGCGAGATTAATATCTCCAAATTATCCGAAAGGCTGATGAGACCGCGATCGAACATCCAATGCGCGGTGCCAGAAAGAGCGATGCCATTGCTGATGATGTCTGGCCCGTTTGCCTCAACCGGTCGTATGTGAGCGGCAGCAACTTCCGCACGCCCCATCCCGTTGATGAGTTTTAGGCCGGTGATAGCGCAACGCTCATCGTAGGCGCGGAGCACGATACGACGAAAGACCCGATCGCGGATAACTCTCGACACGGTCAGACTGACACGGTCGCGCTCCTGGTCTAACCTGAACGGCGCCTGCTCCTCGTTGAGATCGAGCGATCGAACATCGTCATCGCGCCGGGGTAGCAGCGGCACATTCTCCGCCAAACCAAGTTCGCATATCCTAGTGAAATCGTCGCGAGAGATTGGACGGACTGCCGACTGAGCGCGGCCCGAAATTCGTCCCTGCTCATTCAGGACCCCGCGCTCCACGGGACCTGTCGGACCGTTGAACGGGACCGGATTGGCGAAGTCTAGGTAGCTTCCAGGCTCGATCAGAGCGAGATACATGCCCGAAGTACCGGGGTCAGGAATTACCTGCTGAACCCGGGCGATCGCAAAGTAGCCGCGCGTCTCGGCGACCTTGCTTGGTTCGTAATAGATTATCCAATCGCCGACACAGGCTTCAACGCGACGCAAATACTGACCGGGAAACTGATACCGTTCAGCAGGGCTGTCATCATAGATCGAGTCCGATCGATGGATGAATACCCCAAATCCCATGATCTATGCGACGCCGCCTCTTCGGAGCGATACTCCACATTGAATAGCCGCCCCTACTCCCACTCGATCGTCCCAGGCGGCTTGCTCGTCACGTCATACACCACCCGGTTCACGCCCTTCACCTCGTTGATGATGCGCGTCGCCGTCTCGCCCAGGAACTTCATGTCGAACTGATAGAAGTCCGCGGTCATGCCGTCGGTTGACGTGACGGCGCGCAGGCCGACGACGTAGTCGTAGGTGCGGCCGTCGCCCATGACGCCCACCGTCTTCACCGGGAGCAGCACGGCGAAGGCCTGCCAGATCTCGTCGTAGAGGCCGTGCTTGCGGATCTGGTCGATGTAGACGGCGTCGGCCTTGCGCAGGATGTCGAGCTTGTCGCGGGTGATGTCGCCGGGGCAACGGATGGCGAGGCCCGGGCCCGGGAACGGGTGGCGGCCGACGAAGATCTCGGGAAGGCCGAGCTCGCGCCCTAACTTGCGCACCTCGTCCTTGAACAGCTCGCGCAGGGGCTCGACGAGCTTCATGTTCATGCGGTCAGGCAGGCCGCCGACATTGTGGTGCGACTTGATCGTCACCGAGGGGCCGCCGGTGAAGGAGACGCTCTCGATCACATCAGGATAGAGCGTGCCTTGCGCGAGGAAGTCGGCGCCGCCGATCTTCTTGGCTTCCGCTTCGAACACCTCGATGAAGAGGCGGCCGATGGTCTTGCGCTTGGTTTCCGGATCGGTGACGCCTTCGAGCTCGCCCAAAAACTGTTTTGAGGCATCCACGTGGACGAGCGGGATGTTGTAGTGGTGGCGGAACAGGTCGACCACCGTCTTGGCTTCATCGAGGCGCAAGAGACCATGATCGACGAAGACGCAGGTGAGCTGGTCGCCGATGGCCTCGTGAATCAAGACGGCCGCGACGGCGGAATCGACGCCGCCGGAGAGGCCGCAGATCACCTTGCCCTTGCCGACCTGGCCGCGGATCTTCGCGATCTCCTCCTCGCGGAAGGCGCGCATGGTCCAGTCGCCGGACAGGCCTGCGATCTTGCGCACGAAGTTACGGATCAGCTTGGCGCCGTCGGGCGTGTGCACGACTTCGGGGTGGAACATCAGGCCGTAATATTTGCGCTTCTCGTCCTGGATGATGGCGAACGGCGCGTTAGGCGAAGTGCCTGCGACGGAGAAGCCCGGCGGCATCTTCGTGATGCGGTCGCCATGGCTCATCCAGACCTGGTTCTTGCCGCCCGGCGACCAGACGTCCTCGAACAGCTTGCTCGGCGCCTTGACCTCGACATCGGCACGGCCGAATTCGCGGTGATGGCCGCCCTCGACCTCGCCGCCGAGTTGCGCTGCCATGGTCATCTGGCCGTAGCAGATGCCCATCACGGGCACGCCGGAATCGAAGATGGCCTGGGGGGCGCGGGGCGAGCCGGCCTCATGCACCGATTCAGGGCCGCCGGAGAGGATCACCGCTTTCGGCTTCATCTCGTCGAAGGCGGCTTCGGCCTTGTTGAACGGGACGATCTCGCAATAGACCCCGTCCTCGCGCACGCGACGCGCGATCAGCTGCGTCACCTGGCTGCCGAAGTCGACGATGAGAATCTTGTCGTGCGCCGAGGCCACCGAGGGCGTCGACGCGGAGCGGTCGTTCTGTGCTGCTGTCATGGCCAGCAAATACGCTGGCAGCGCGCGCGCCGCAACCGCGGGGCGCGCGCGCCCACATTCTTCTTTGGGCATGGACAAAGCCAATATAGGTAAGTATTATTGACCTAATTTGCCCCACTGCTCAACCAGGGGCCGATCGGGAGGATCATCATGCCACAGCACCACCAGCCATCATCGCTCGCCGCGCTCGGCCGCACCTGGATCGAGGCCTGGAATTCGCGCGACCTCGAGCGCGTGCTCGCCCTCTATGACGAGGCGGCCGTTATGACCTCGGATCGCATCCCGATCCTGGGGTTCGACGCCAGCGGCACTGTGCGCGGCAAGGACGCCTTGCGCGCCTATTGGGGCAAGGCGCTTGGGCTGTTGCCGGAGCTGCACTTCTCGCTGCTCGATCTGTTCGTCAGCCCCGACAGCGTCGTGGTGTTTTACGCGAACGAGCGGGGCAAGCGCATCTGCGAGTATCTGCGGGTGAATGATGCGGGGCTGATCGTCCAGGGATCGGCGAACCATTTGGCGGGGTGATTTTCTGCCCATTGCACAGCGCCCCCGTTGTTCCGTCATCCTGAGGCGTGAGCTCTGCGGCGCGCAGCGACGCAGGGCGAGCCTCGAAGGATGACGGTCCAACATTGGGTGCGCGGCTTCCATGTGACGGAGACTGCGGCCCAAGCACGCGCTAACAACAACACTGCTCGCACTGATAAAGGACTCCCCCATGAAACTCCCCGCTTCCCCCTTCACCGTCACCGACTGGAGCAAAGTCGAGGCGACCACGCATCCTGGCGAGAGCGGCCAGGCGTTGTGGCGCACGCTCAATATCGGCGATCTCCGGGTGCGGGTGGTGGAGTATTCGCCGGGCTACCGGGCCGACCATTGGTGCGATCGCGGCCACGTGCTCTACGTGCTGAAGGGCGAGATCGACAGCGAGCTGCGTGACGGGCGCACATTCAAGCTCACGGCGGGCATGAGCTACCAGGTCTCGGATTTCGGCGACCCCGCGCACCGGTCCTCGACCGCGACCGGCGCCACGCTCTTCATCGTGGACTGACATGCGCCGGACGGTTACTTTGCACCGCAAAATAGAAAAGTCGCGTGAGGTCCCGGGCCACGGGTGGTGCCTTGAACTGGCCCCAAATTCTCGCTATATTGTGATCATCGATACTTGGCCGAACGACTGGGCCGCTTCGCTTCGTTGCTGACGGGCGCGCACGCTTCAGATGACTTCTCCAAACATCGACTGAACAGGGCTATGGGCGCAATGCTGCGTACCGGTCCACGTGCGTACTCTCTCTAACTAACTAAAGGAAATTCCCATGGCTATGGGCACCGTGAAGTGGTTCAACACCCAAAAGGGTTATGGTTTCATCCAGCCGGACGACGGCCAGAAGGACGTGTTCGTGCACATCAGCGCCGTCGAGCGCGCTGGCCTCTCCTCCCTCAACGAGGGTCAGAAGGTCTCGTTCGACATCGTCGCCGATCGTCGCAGCGGCAAGTCGTCGGCTGACAATCTCCGCGTCGGCTAACGCCCGCTCAGCGTTCTGACCACGGACGTACCGGCAGAACGTTAGAAAAAGAAAGCCCCGCGAGCTTCGGTTCGCGGGGCTTTTGTTTTTGGGGAGTGTGGAACGGGCCGTCGCGTCAGGCGCGGTGCCGTAGGGTGGGCAAAGCGAAGCGTGCCCACGCCTTTCAACATCGGGCAAATGGTGGGCATGGCGCTTCGCGCCTTTGCCCACCCTACGAACTTACGCCTTCCGCAGCACCGAAACGAAGAACCCATCCGTTCCGGTTCGCCGCGGCGTCAACAGCCAGCCCTCGTCCGACCGCAGCGCGGCCTCGCCAAAATCCTCCGCCTTGTCCCACAGCACGCTCGCGGTCTGCTCGGGCGGGACGACCGCGAACTCGGGATGGCGCGCGACGAAGGCCCTCACCTGCTCGCCGTTCTCCTCTGATAGCACCGAGCAGGTGATGTAGGCGATGCGGCCGCCCGCCTTCACCAGCGGCACCGCGCGCTCCAGCACCTCGGCCTGATCGCGCAGGCGGATCTCCAGCGCACCCGGGCGCATGCGCCATTTGGCGTCGGGATTGCGGCGCCATGTTCCGGTTCCCGTGCAGGGCGCATCGATCACGACGAGGTCGGCGGTGCCGCGGATGTCGGCCAGCGGATCGGCCTCGCCCTTGGGCGTGCGGACATCGGCGTTGTGGACGCCGGCGCGCGACAGCCGTTCGTGGATCGGCGCGAGCTGGCGTTTGTCGCTGTCGGTCGCGATCAACCGGCCCTTGCCCTGCATCAAGGCGGCGAGCGCCAGCGTCTTGCCGCCCGCGCCCGCGCAGAGGTCGATCACCTGCTCGCCGGGTTTTGCCGCGGTGAGTTGGGCCGCGAGCTGCGATCCCTCATCCTGCACTTCAATTCCGCCCTTGATGAAATCCTCCTCGGCCTGGATGCCGGGGTTGCGCGCGTCGGCCGAAAGCTCGATGCGCAGGCCCGTTGCGGACCAAGGCGTCGGTTTCGCATGAAGATGAGCAAGCGACTGCATTGCCTTGTCGCGATTGAATTTTAGCGTGTTGACGCGCAGGTCGAGCGGCGCCCGGCTCGCCATCGCGGCCGCTTCCGCCGCACGGTCCTCGCCGAACACTTTTGCAAGGTGCGGATCCAGCCATTCGGGATAGTCGCCGGCGATCGCGGCAGGCGCATCCGCGAGGGAGCGCGAGGCGAGCGCGCCCTCCTCGGCCTCGCTCAGCGGCGCCGGCGCAAAGCGGCTGCCGTCGAACAACGCGCCCATCGTCGCCGTGTCCATGTTGCGCTCCAGCCGGAGCATGCCGATCAGCCTGGCACGCGCGGTGTCGGAATCCATCAGGAACGCGCTCGAGGCGTAGCGGCGCAGCACGTCCCAGACGAGGCCGGCGATGGCGGCGCGGTCGCCGGAACCGGCAAAGCGGTGCGCGGTGCCCCACTCCTTCAGCGCCTTGGCCGCGGGCACGCGGTCTTTCTCGATGGTATCGATGAGTTCCATGGCTGCGGACAGCCGGGCAGCGGGGGTCATTCTCAATCTTTCAGATCAGCATTGGCGGGCAAGCGCCTAGATCAGCAACAAGAGCTTCAAGGCGAAGTAGATCCACATCGCCAGCAGCACGAGCACGCCGGCGAGCCAGACCATGGAGCGCCGGCCGAGATCGTTCGAGGAGACGAAGACCCCGGCATGGGCAAAGCGCGTCACCACGAACACCCAGGACATCAGCACGATGAAGAGATCGGCGCGGCGCAAGGGCAAGGCCAGCGCGATCAGGACGTAGAACAGCACCGGCAGCTCGAACTGGTTGCGGTAGCAATTGGCGATTTGTGTGGCGCCCTTGGGCCAGTTGGGCTCGCCGAGCGCGATGTCGCGGATTTTCGTCTCGCCCGCGACCAGCGTCTTGCGGCGCGCGAAGACCATGCCGATCAGAAGCGCGAAGGTGAGCCCGATCTGGACGAAGACCGGCAGCAAGACCATTTGAACGGACATCTGAGCTTTCCCATCCGGCGGAGGCCGCCGGACCGTCCATTAGCCGCCGCTCCTCGTCCTGACAATCAACCAGTTGAACCGGCCTTCCCGGTCTTGCGACCAACCACCGATAGTTAAAGCGATTTCGCCCCCTTTCGGGGGCCCCGAGGCGAGATGGCGCCATGACCACCCTGACCAGCCTTTGGACCGAATCCGCCGACGGCCGGCTCGGTATCCTGATGTCGGCGCTATCAGGTATCGCGGTGGCGCTCGCGGTCGCGCTGGCGATGACGGTGTACTTCCGCCTGAGCTACCGGACCTGGCGGGACGTTGCCAGGCATGGCCTTGCGACGCTCGCCGCGGTCGCCCTGTTCGCCTTTGCTGCCTACGACATGCGCCACGCCGCCCTCGCCTATCTCGGCCTCAATCCCTCCAAGCCCGCGGTCGAGTTCGAGATCCGCATGCCCCGGGAGATGCTGACGGCGGCGACCGACACCCAGATCGAACTGCACACCGACCGCAACCAGACGCTGGCGCTGGTCGACGGCGTGCGCGACCTCTCCGACGGCCGCACGATGCTGCGCGGCGCGGTCGCGCTCAACCACCGCACCGCGGACCGCGTGCTGGTCGTGAACCTGCCCGGCAAGGGCATTTTCGAGTTCCGTCTCCGTCTGCCTGCCGAGCCGCATCGCTCCGTTGAGTTCGGTCCCTGGCACCTCGCCGACCGCATCGCCTCGCCGCGCGCCGGCTCCGTGGCGCCGCAGGACGCCTACACGATCCGCTACCGCGTGCTTTAAACTTTGTTCGTTGCGATCCATGCCCGCGCCGTCATCGTTCCGACGCGCGACAACGGGTACGATGATCGCATGTCCGAATTTCGCCTGACTCAGATTTCCGACACCCATCTCGGCCGGCGCTTCCCCGGCCTGGTCGCCAACTTCCATCGCGTTTGCGAGCACATCGATGCTGACAGGCCCGACCTTGTCATCAATAGCGGCGACGTCTCCTTCGACGGGCCGACCGGCCGCGATGACGTCGTCTTTGCAAAGGGCCTGCACGACGCTCTGCCCGTCGCGTGCCGCTACCTCCCCGGCAATCACGACATCGGCGACAATCCGACCGCGATCGGGCCGGCACCAAAGCCGCCGGTCACCGAAGCGCATCGCCGGCAATTCTGCGACATCATCGGCGAAGATCATTGGGCGTTCGAGGCCGCCGGCTGGCGCTTCATCGGCCTCAATACGCTGGTGATGAATTCAGGGCTTGCCTTCGAGGCCGAACAGTTCGACTGGCTGGCTTCCGAGATTGCGCATACGAACGGCAGGCCGGTCGCGCTGTTCCTGCACAAGCCTGTGTTTCTCAACCTGCCCAACGACCCCGAGACGCCGGAGACCTCGATCCGCTACGTGCCGCAGCCGGCGCGGGCCCGGCTGATCGAGATGTTCGCGCATGTCGATCTGCGGCTCATCGCCAGCGGCCACGTGCACCAGCGGCGCGATTTCACCTGGCGCCGCACCCGCCATGTCTGGGCGCCATCGGCCGGCTTCGTCATCAACGATCAGCGCCAAGACCGGATCGCGATCAAGGAAGTCGGCCTGGTCGAATATCGCTTCCGACCCGACAGTTTCGAGGTTCGCCACGTCAGGGCGGCGGGCCAGGTCGATGTCGACGTCGAGGAACTCCTCGCCCAGATGGGCGGCGAGCACTAACGCACCTGGCGGCTCAGGCGACGCTCTTGAGGTCCTGCTGGATTGCGGCGAGCAAGGATTGCAGCGCCTCGCTGTTCACCGGCTTGGCCGCCAGATTATTCGCAGGCGGATGCCTGGCAGGCTGCGCGGCCTTGACCGGGCGCTTTGGGAACGGCGGGGGCGGTGCCGGCATCGAGGGACGGGTCAAATCGCCCTGCTCATCGACATGGACGAACTTGCCATGGATGACGTCGTCATGGCGGCCCATGACGAACATGGCCAGCCAATAGCCAGCGGCAAGCAGGATAACGCAGAAAACACTGATCTCTAACATCGCAACACCTGAAATATGCGCGATGATTCAACGTCTTCGGCTTGGGGTCAATGAACCGACGGTCACACCTGCGGTTTTTGCGGAACAGGTGTGGCCGATCGGTCACTCTTTGTTAACCATGCCCGCCCCCTCCCTTGGGGCGGACGCGGCAGGTCAGGCCTTGTCCTGCCCGACCCGGACCAGCTGCTTGCCGAAATTAGCGCCCTTCAGCAGCCCCATGAAGGCGCCGGGTGCGCTCTCCAGGCCCTCGGTGACGAACTCCTTGTACTTGACCTTGCCGTCGCGGACCCAGGTGGACATGTCGCGCAGGAAGTCGCCGTGGCGGCTGGCGAAATCAGAGACGATGAAGCCGCGGAAGGTCAGCCGCTTGGTCAGCGTCGCGCGCATCATGCTGGCGGCCCATTTCGGCGGCTTGGCCTCGGTGTCGTTGTAGTGCGCGATCAGGCCGCAGACCGGCACGCGGGCAAACGGGTTGAGCAGCGGGAACACCGCCTCGAACACGGCGCCGCCGACATTCTCGAAATAGACGTCGATGCCCTTCGGGCAGGCATCTTTCAGCTTCGCGGCGAGATCAGGGTCGCGATGATCGATACAGGCATCGAAGCCGAGCTCCCGCACCACGTAGTTGCACTTGTCCTTGCCGCCGGCGATTCCAACTGCACGCGCGCCCTTGATCCTCGCGATCTGGCCGACGGCCGAGCCGACCGCGCCGGAGGCACCGGCAACGACGACGGTCTCGCCGGCTTGCGGCTTGCCGATGTCGAGCAGGCCCGTATACGCGGTCATGCCGGGCATGCCGAGCACGCCGACCGAGGTCGAGATCGGCCCGAGCTTGGGATCGACCTTGGCCAGGCCCTTGCCGTTCGAGATCGCGTGCGTCTGCCAGCCGGAGCGGATGCGCACGATGTCGCCCTTGGCGAAGTCGGGATTGTTGGACGCCGCGACCTCGCTGACCGCCTCGCCTTCCATCACCCCGCCGATCGGCACCGGAGCCGCGTAGGACGGGCCATCGCTCATGCGCCCGCGCATATAGGGATCGAGCGACAGCCAGATCGTGCGCAGCAGGACTTCATCTGCCGCAGGCGTCGGCACTGCGAATTCCTCGATACGGAAATCGGATGGCTTGGGTTCGCCGACGGGACGCGCGGCGAGAACGATGCGTTTTGCTTGGGACATGATGGCTTCCTCCTGATTGTCTTTCGACGTGGACGGAAGCGGAGGGAGGTAGCTGCGTCAATACAAAAGCGGAGGAGCGTGATGGCGTTTCGTCATGCGCATCTCCCGTGTCCCGGACGCGCTGCAGCGCTCTTGCGCTGCTGCGCAGAGCCGGGACCCAGAAAGCAACACGCACTCCAGTCGAGCGATGGGCCCCGGCTCTGCAGCGCACCGCTGAAGAAGCGCTGCGCTGCGTCCGGGGCACGAGACCGGCGCTGAAAGCGCGACCGGCGACTAACCCCCGCCCGGATAGTTCGGGCTCTCGCGCGTGATGGTGACGTCGTGGACGTGGCTTTCACGCAGGCCGGCGCCGGTGATGCGAACGAACTGCGCCTTGTCGTGCAGCTCCTTCATGTCGCGTGCGCCGACATAACCCATTGCGGCGCGCAGGCCGCCGGCGAGCTGGTGCATGACGTTGCCGACCGGGCCTTTATACGGCACCTGGCCCTCGATGCCCTCAGGCACGAGCTTCAGCGTGTCCTTGATGTCCTGCTGGAAGTAGCGGTCGGCAGATCCGCGCGCCATCGCGCCGACCGAGCCCATGCCGCGATAGGCCTTGTAGGAACGGCCCTGCCACAGGAACACTTCGCCTGGCGTCTCGTCGGTGCCGGCCAGCAGCGAGCCGACCATGGCGATGTCGGCGCCGGCGGCGAGCGCCTTGGCAAGGTCGCCGGAGAACTTGATGCCGCCGTCGGCGATGACGGGGATGTCGGCCTTCTTCGCCGCCTCCACCGCATCCATGATCGCGGTGAGCTGGGGAACGCCGACGCCGGCGACGATGCGCGTGGTGCAGATCGAGCCCGGGCCGATGCCGACCTTGATGCAATCCGCGCCCGCGTCGATCAGCGCCTGCGTGCCCTCGGTGGTGGCGACGTTGCCGGCCACCACCTGCACCGAATTGGACAGACGCTTGATGCGGTTCACAGCGTGCAGCACGTGGCGGGAATGGCCGTGCGCGGTGTCGACGACGACGAGGTCGACGCCGGCATCGATCAGCCGCTCGGTGCGCTCGAAGCCGGTGTCGCCGACGGTGGTGGCGGCGGCGACGCGCAGGCGCCCCTGCGCGTCCTTGCAGGCGAGCGGATGGGCGACTGCCTTCTCCATGTCCTTCACGGTGATGAGGCCGACGCAGCGATATTGCTCGTCAACCACGAGCAGCTTCTCGATGCGATGCTGGTGCAGCATCCGCCGCGCCTCGTCCTGGCTGACATTCTCGCGCACCGTGACGAGGTTTTCGTGCGTCATAAGCTCGGAGATTTTTTGCTGGCGATTGGTCGCAAACCGGACGTCGCGGTTGGTGAGGATGCCGACCAGCTTGCCCGGTGTGTTCTTGCCGGCGCCGGTGACGACGGGAATGCCAGAGATGCCGTGATCGCTCATCAGCTTGAGCGCGTCGTCGAGCGTGGCCTCCGGGCTGATGGTGAGCGGGTTCACCACCATGCCCGACTCGTAGCGCTTGACCTGCCGCACCTGGGCGGCCTGCCCTTCGGGATCGAAATTGCGGTGGATGACGCCGAGGCCGCCGGCCTGCGCCATGGCGATGGCCATGCGGGCTTCGGTGACGGTGTCCATGGCCGAGGCCATGATCGGGATGTTGAGCGGAATGGCGCGGGTGACGCGGGAGCGGATATCGACCTCACCCGGCATGACGTCCGACAGGCCCGGCTTCAGCAGCACGTCGTCGAACGTAAAGGCTTCGCGGATGCCCTGAAGTTGCACCGTGGCCATTTGCCAACTCCTTCCTGCGGCCCTGCCGCAAATGCTAATGGATGAGCGCCGCCCTCGGCGTACCTTGCGGCAACGCCGGAGAATCGGAGCCCATCGGTGGGGTTGACGCGGGTCGATAGCACGGCCGCGTGACGAATCAAAGCAATTCGGACCGCCGGCCAGCCATGCACAGGCTTTTTTGGCCGAATTGAGCAGGGATAGGCTCGGTACGCCCTCCCCTCCGCTGTCATTCCGGGGCGCGACGAAGTCGCGAACCCTTAGTGACGAGAGAGCGCCAAGCGCGCCCCGGAATGACGGAAGCGGGGCGAGTCACACCTGAGGTCACGCAGGATTTAGGTGCTATGCGTCGATCCACAATGGTCGCGGGCCGGCGGCGGTGATAAGCCGCAAGCACCCCTTCCTTCCGATTTTCATTACCAATCCGTCATGGTCGACAAGCAACGCATCATTCCGCTGATCGTGGCCACTGCTCTCTTCATGGAGAACATGGACTCGACGGTGATCGCCACCTCGCTGCCGGCGATCGCGGCTGACATCGGCACAAGTCCGCTGACCCTCAAGCTCGCGATCACCTCCTATCTGCTGTCGCTCGCGGTGTTCATCCCGGCGAGCGGCTGGACCGCCGACCGGTTCGGCGCGCGGATGGTGTTTGCGATTGCGGTCGGGGTGTTCATGGTCGGCTCGGTTGGCTGTGCGCTGTCGTCCTCGGTTACCGATTTCGTGTTCGCGCGCATCCTGCAGGGCATGGGCGGCGCCATGATGACGCCGGTCGGGCGCCTCGTGCTGCTGCGCTCGGTCGACAAGAGCGCGTTGGTCAATGCGATGGCCTGGGTGACGGTCCCTGCCCTGATCGGCCCGGTGATCGGCCCGCCGCTCGGCGGCTTCATCACCACCTACGCCTCCTGGCACTGGATCTTCCTGATCAACATCCCGATCGGGCTGCTCGGCATCTTCATGGCGCTGCGCTTCATCGATCCCATCAAGAGCGAGACTCAGGAGCCGTTCGATCTCTACGGCATGGTGCTCGCGGGGATCGGGCTTGCCGGCATCGCATTCGGACTCTCTGTTGCCGGACTGAACCTGCTGCCGTGGAGCACGGTCGCCGCCCTGGTCGTGGGTGGCGCGATTGCGATGACGCTGTATGTCCTGCACGCCCGGCGCACGGGCTCGCCAGTGCTCGACTTCTCGCTCCTGAACCTGCCGACACTGCGCGCAGCCGTGTTTGGCGGCTTCATGTTCCGGCTCGGCATCGGCGCGCTGCCGTTCCTGCTTCCGCTCCTGATGCAGATCGGCTTCGGGCTGTCGCCGTTCCATTCCGGCCTCGTCACCTTCGCCTCCTCGCTCGGCGCGATGGGCATGAAGACGCTGGCCGCGCGCATCATCCGCACCTTCGGCTTCCGCAACCTGATGACGGTGAACGCGATCGTCAGCGCGTTCTTCCTCGGCGTCTGCGCGCTGTTCACGGTGACGACGCCGCTGCTCATCATCATGGTGATCCTGGTGGTCGGCGGCTTCTTCCGCTCGCTGGAATTCACCGCGATCAACACGGTCGCCTATGCCGACGTCGAGACCGCGCAGATGAGCCGCGCCACCACCCTCGTGAGCGTCAACCAGCAGCTGGCGGTCTCGGCCGGCGTGGCGGTCGGCGCGGCCTGCGTGGAAACGACCATGTGGTTCAACCATGTCGGCGAGATCGACGCCACCGTGTTCGCACCGGCCTTTGTCGTGATCGCGCTGACCTCGGCGGCATCGAGCTGGTTCTTCTGGCAGATGCCCGCTGATGCCGGCCACGAGATCTCCGGCCGCAAGGCCGTGGAGATCGCGAGCCGCAAAGGCGCCGGCAAGGGCGCCGAGAAGGCGGCGGTCAAGGCGGCGAGCGAGGATACGCAGGACGTGCGGGATCAAAGGCTGGGGTAGCGATTTCCTGTAGCCCGGATCGAGCGCAGCGAAATCCGGGAGCGGCCCCGCATTCTGCTTCGCTTCATGCGGGCTACGATGACGGAGTTTGTAGCTACTCCTGCGCCCCGCCCCGAAATCCCGTCGCCAGCACGTAGCGCTCCGAAGAATCCTGCCGGCTCGCGGCGGGCTTGACGTGGCGCACGGTGGCGAAGTCGCGCTTGAGCTGGGCGAGCAGATCGGCATCGGCGCCGCTCTGGAACGTTTTTGCCAAAAACGTGCCGCCGGGCTTGAGCACGTCGCAGGCAAAGGCTGCCGCCGTTTCGACCAGGCCGACGATGCGGAGCTGGTCGGTCTTGCGGTGGCCGGTGGTGTTGGCGGCCATGTCGGACATCACGATGTCGGCGCCGCCGCCGAGCATCGCGGTCAGCTTCGCGGGCGCGTCATTCTCCATGAAATCCAGCTGCGCGAAATCGACGCCGGGAATCTCGGGCATCTCGAGCAGATCGATCGCGACGACCTTGCCCTTGCCCTCCGCGGAGCCGACGCGCTTGGCGGCGATCTGGCTCCAGCCGCCGGGAGCCGCGCCGAGGTCGACCACGGCCATGCCGGACTTCAGAAACCGGAACTTGTCGTCGATCTCGAGCAGCTTGAACGCCGCGCGCGAGCGATAGCCGGCCGCCTTGGCTTTGGCGACATAGGGATCGTTGAGCTGGCGCTCCAGCCAGAGCTTTGACGACAATTTGCGCTTGCCGCCGGTCTTGACCTGGACGTGCAAGCGGCCGGTGGTGTCCTTGGCCATCTCACCAGCTCCTGAGCGCGCCGTCCTCGCGCATCATCTCGACCAGCATGCCTTCGCGCAGGCCGCGGTCGGCGACGCGCAGGCGCGGCAGCGGAAAGGCGCGCCTGATGGCATCGAGGATGGCGCAGCCGGCGAGCACGAGATCGGCGCGCTCGACGCTGATGCAGTTGTTGCCGGCGCGCTCCTCGTAGCTCATGCCGAGCAGCTTGTTGATGGTCGCGGTGATGTCGGAATCGTTCATCCAGATGCTGTCGATGCGGCGGCGGTCGTAGCGCGCGAGGTTGAGATGGATACCGGCGAGCGTCGTCACCGTGCCTGATGTGCCCAGCAGGTGCATGTCGGCGAGATCGCCGCCATGCTCTTCCGCGAACGGCGCGACGTGGTTCGCGACCACCTGCTCCATCGCAGCATAAATCTCCGGCGTCACGTCGCGGCCGCCGAACTGCTCGGCGAGCGTCACCACACCATAGGGGATCGACATCCAGGCCTTGATGCGCGGCTCCGGATTTTCCGGGTCGCGCTCGATCCGCACCAGCTCGGTCGAGCCGCCGCCGATGTCGAACAGGATCGCGCCACGCCCCCTCGGGTCGACCAGCGGCGAGCAGCCGAGCACGGCGAGCGCGGCCTCGGTCTCGCGGTCGATCACCTCGAGCTCGATGCCGGTCTCGGCCGCGACACGGCTGCGGAAACCCTCCGCATTCGAGGCCGCGCGGCAGGCCTCGGTTGCGATCAGCCGCAACCGCCGCGCTTTCCGTAAGTTGATCTTGTCGCGACAGATGCTGAGCGCGGCGATGGCGCGCTCGATGGCGGCATCGCTGATGCAGCCGGTCGCCGAGACACCCTCCCCGAGCCGGATGATGCGCGAGAAGGAATCGACGACGCGAAAGCCATCCTGGGTCGGACAGGCGATCAGCAGCCTGCAATTGTTGGTGCCGAGGTCCAGCGCCGCATAGACGCCGGTTCCCGACGCGTGCGCGCCAACGGCCGGTTCGGTGGCCAACGCCACCGCCGCCATCGACCCCAGCTCACCGTGCGGCGCATGGCCGTCGCGGAGCCGCGTGTGGTCATTCATACAAACTGTCTTTCCGCGGCCGGTCGGGCCGGTCTGGAATTGCTTTTTCGCCTGAAACATTAGCAGCGCGGCGGGTATGCGCAACAACGCATCACATGGGACCATGCCCATTCGTGCGTTGTCGTGAACAGGGTGGTGGGTTATCTCAGTGGAGTCCGGTCCCCCGCTGCCGCGAAAATGCGCAAATGCCGGCTTTTCAGGTCAATTCCATGCAAGAACACACCAAATCGTCCACGCTCGAAAACGCTATTGCACTGCAAAAATATGGCGTCGGGCAGCCCGTCCGCCGCAAGGAGGACGACACGCTGGTGCGCGGCAAGGGCCGCTATACCGACGATTTCAACCTGCCCGGCCAGGCCTATGCCGTGGTCGTCCGTTCCACCCACGCCCATGGCATCATCCGCGGTCTCGGCATTGACGCCGCCAAGGCGTTGCCGGGCGTGCTGGGGGTTTGGACCGGCAAGGATCTCGATGCCGCCGGCTACGGCCCCTTCACCTGCGGCCTGCCGCTGAAGAGCCGCGACGGCTCGCCCCTGCTTCAGACCAACCGCCAGCCGCTCGCGACCGACAAGGTCCGCTTCGTCGGCGATCCCGTCGCCTTCGTGGTGGCCGAGACGCTGGCGCAGGCCCGCGATGCGGCCGAGGCGGTCGAGCTCGACGTCGAGCCGCTCCCGGCCGTGACCGACCCCGAGGAAGCTTCCAGGCCCGGCGCGCCGCAGCTCTATGAGCACATCCCTGATAACGTGGCGCTCGACTACCATTATGGCGACATCGACAAGGTGAACGCGGCCTTTGCCAGCGCCGCCCATGTCACCAGGATCGACATCGAGAACACCCGTGTCGCCGTAGTCTCGATGGAGCCGCGCGTCGGCCTTGCCTCCTACGACAAGACAACCGAGCGCTATACGCTTCAGGTGCCGACCCAGGGAGTCGCGGGCAACCGCGCCAACCTCGCCAAGAACCTGAAAGTGCCGAACGAGAAGGTGCGCATCCTCACCGCCAATGTCGGCGGCTCCTTCGGCATGAAGAACATCAACTATCCCGAATACATGTGCATCCTGTACGCGGCGAAGGCACTGGGACGGCCGGTGAAATGGCTCGACGAACGCTCGACCGCCTTCCTCTCCGACAGCCACGGCCGCGCGCAAAAAATCCACGCCGAGCTCGCGCTCGATGCCGAGGGGCATTTCCTCGCGGCCAAGCTCGAAGGCTACGGCAATCTCGGCGCCTACATCACCGGCGTCGCGCCGGGGCCGCTCTCGCTCAACACCGGCAAGAATTTTTCCAGCGTCTACCGCACGCCCTTGATGGCGGTCGACATCAAGGTGGTGCTGACCAACACCACGCTGATGGGCGCCTATCGCGGTGCCGGCCGGCCCGAGGCGAACTATTACATGGAGCGACTGATCGACCGCGCCGCCGACGAGATGGGCATCAACCGGCTGACCTTGCGCAAGCGCAACTTCATCAAGCCGAACCAGATGCCGTTCGCGGCGTCCTCCGGCGTCACCTATGACAGCGGCGACTTCCAGGCCGTGTTCAACAAGGCGCTTGAAATCTCCGACCACGAGAATTTTGCGAAGCGCAAGAAGGAGAGCAAAAAGGCCGGCAAGCTACGCGGCATCGCCGTCGGCTCCTATCTCGAAGTCACCGCGCCGCCCGGCGTCGAGCTCGGCAAGATCGTGTTCGATCCCGACGGCACGGTGCAGCTCATCACCGGCACGCTCGATTACGGCCAGGGCCATGCGACGCCGTTCGCGCAGGTGTTGTCCGAGCAACTCGGCGTCCCCTTCGAGAGCGTGAAACTGGTGCAGGGCGACAGCGACATCGTCCATACCGGCAACGGCACCGGCGGCTCGCGCTCGATCACCGCGAGCGGCATGGCGATCGTGGGCGCCGCAAAGCTCGTCATCGAGAAGGGCAAGCGCGCCGCGGCGCACATGCTGGAGGCCTCCGAGGCCGACATCGAGTTCGAAGGCGGCAGCTTCACCATCGCCGGCACCGACCGCAGCATCGACATCATGGAGCTCGCTAAGAAGCTGCACGACGGCAAGACGCCGGACGGCGTGCCCGACAGCCTCGACGTCGACCACACCAGCGAGCCGGTGCCCTCGGCCTTCCCGAACGGCTGCCACGTCGCGGAAGTCGAGATCGATCCGGAGACCGGCGTGGTGCAGATCGTGCGCTACAGCGCGGTCAACGATTTCGGCACGGTGATCAACCCGCTGCTGGTCGCAGGCCAGCTCCATGGCGGCGTCGTCCAGGGCATCGGACAAGCGCTGATGGAGCACATCCGCTACGACGAAAGCGGCCAGCCGATCACGGGCTCGCTGATGGACTACGCGCTGCCCCGCGCCGAGGACGTGCCGAACATGACGGTCGGCGATCACCCGGTGCCGGCCACGACCAATCCGCTCGGCAGCAAGGGCTGCGGCGAAGCCGGCTGCGCCGGCAGCCTGTCGACGGTGGTGAACGCGGTACTCGACGCGTTGTCGGACTACGGCATCAAGCACATCGACATGCCGCTGACCCCGGAGCGGGTGTGGCGCGCGATCCAGGACGCGAAGGTGAAGGCGGCCTGAGCCTGCGCTCTTTCCGCCGTCATGGCCGGGCTTGACCCGGCCATCCACGCCTTGACACGTAAAGAACGTGGATGCCCGGGACAAGCCCGGGCATGACGGTGTGGTGACGACATGCCCCTTGCCTAGGCCACCGCGTGCTCGCGCGGCTGGTAGATCGCGGTGTGCTGGCAGTGCGCAACCGGCGTCGTGCCGTTGGCGACGACGAGCGCGTCGAGCTCGACGAAGCGGTGGCCTTTCTTCTCGTAGTTTGCGGTGACTTTCGCCCGCGCGGTGATCTCATCACCGGCGCGCGCGGCCGACAACAGCTGCATGCGGCTGCCGACGTGGATCCACGGACCAAGAATGGTGTTGTCGACCAGCACGCGGTTCATCACGCGCTGGATCAGGCCGGGATGGCCGAGCCCCTCGCGCGCGAAGATTGGGTCGGTCTCCCTGATGTCAACGAGATAATCGGCCGCGTGCTGCCCGGCCCAGCGGCGCGGCGTCGTGCCGAGCCACTTGCCTGTTACGAACGTCGCGGGACTGACGGGCTTGCGCTCGGCGACCACGGGCGCCGCGACATAGTCGCTCAGCAACACCGCCGGCGCCGCGGCCGGCAGCGAGGCCGTTCCGGTCGCGCAGAGCTCGGTGCGGCTGAACACCTCTATCGTCAGCAACTCGTTGTGCTCGGTTGCATCGACATCGGCGATCTCGCCATCATAGACCGGCTTGATGAAGCGCGCCTCGACCAGCCCGCGGCTGAGGAAATCGCGGCCCCAGCGGGCAATCGGCACGTGCATCATGTAGGCGAAGACATCGACGCCCGGGACCAGCCCGCCGGAAAAGCCGAAGCGGCGCGCCACATTGTCGTCATTCATCTTGTTTTCGGATTGCCTGGCGGTGTTGTAGGCCTCGACGCGGTGGGTTTCGAGCCGGTTCGGCATGATGGGCGTTCCCTGCATTCTTGTTGTTTCAGGCCAATCGTAGGCCTAGGGGAACACCGGTCAATCCCCTCGCCTTTGCGGCCCGAATGGGGTACCACGCGGCCAATGACCGACACCCCCACGCGCATCTATGTCGACGCCGACGCCTGTCCGGTGAAGGACGAGATCTATCGCGTCGCGAACCGGCACGGCGTGCCCGTGAGCGTCGTCGCAGGCAATTTCATTCGCGTGCCGCACGATCCGCTGATCGAGCGGATCGCGGCCGGCGCCGGCATGGACGCGGCCGACGACTGGATCGCCGAGCGCGCCAAGCCCGGCGACGTCGTCGTGACATCGGACATTCCGCTGGCGAGCCGCTGCGTGAAGGCGGGCGCCGATGTGATCGCGCCGAACGGAAAACCGTTCACGGAAGAGTCGATCGGGATGACGCTGGCGGTGCGCAACCTCATGACTGATTTGCGTTCGGCCGGCGAAGTCACCGGCGGCCCCCGATCGTTCGCGCCGCGCGATCGCTCCACCTTCCTCTCGGCGCTCGACCAAACCCTGCGCCGGATCCAGCGCAGGCGCGCGGATACAGCCGCAACCAGCCAGAGCTGACCATGGCGCCGCCGCTGATCCAACTCAAGGACATCAGGCTGACCTTTGGCGGCACGCCGCTGCTGTCAGGCGTCGAGCTCAACGTCGCACCAAGCGAGCGCGTCTGCCTGATCGGCCGCAACGGCTCGGGCAAGTCGACGCTGCTGAAGATCGCGGCCGGTCTCGCCGAGCCCGACGGCGGCATGCGCTTCGTGCAGCCCGGCGCGACCGTGCGCTATTTGCCGCAGGAACCTGACTTCGGCGAGCACAAGACCACGCTCGCCTATGTCGAGTCCGGCCTCGCGCCCGGCGACGATCAGCATCAGGCACGCTATCTCTTGGAGCAGCTCGGGCTCACGGGCGATGAGAACCCGCACAATGTCTCCGGGGGTGAAGCCCGTCGCGCGGCGCTGGCGTATGTGCTGGCGCCTTCGCCCGACATTTTGCTGCTGGACGAGCCGACCAACCATCTCGATCTCGCCACCATCGAGTGGCTGGAACAGGAGCTGGACAGCCGCCGCAGCGCGCTGGTGATCATCAGCCACGACCGCCGCTTCCTGACCAATCTGTCGCGCTCCACGGCGTGGCTCGACCGCGGCAAGATCAAGCAGATCGACCGCGGCTTTGCCTCGTTCGAGACCTGGCGCGACGAGGTGCTGGCGGAGGAAGAGCGCGACCAGCACAAGCTCGACCGCAAGATCGTCGACGAAGAGCACTGGCTGCGCCACGGCGTCTCCGGCCGGCGCAAGCGCAACGTCAAGCGCCTCGCCAATCTGCACACGCTGCGCGACCAGCGCCGCAATTATCGCGGCACCGCCGGCACCGCCAGTCTCGCGGCGGCCGAAGCGGAGCAGTCGGGCAAGCTCGTGATCGAGGCCAAGGGCGTCACCAAGGCCTATGGCGAGCGCAAGATCGTCGAGAGTTTTTCGACCCGCATCCAGCGCGGCGACCGGCTCGGCATCATCGGACCGAACGGCGCCGGCAAGACCACGCTGGTCAATCTGCTCACCGGCGGCATGCAGCCGGATTCCGGCACGATACGTCTCGGCGCCAATCTGGAGACGGCCACGCTCGACCAGCACCGCGAAAGCCTCGATCCCAAATCGACGCTGGCGGAAGCCCTGACCGGCGGGCGCGGCGATCAAATCATGGTCGGCGGCAAGCCGAAGCACGTCGTCGGCTACATGAAGGACTTCCTGTTCGCGCAGGAGCAGCGCGGCACTCCGGTGGAGGTGCTCTCGGGCGGCGAGCGCGGCCGGCTGATGCTCGCGCGTGCGCTGGCAAAGCCGTCGAATCTCCTGGTCCTGGACGAGCCGACCAACGATCTCGATCTCGAAACGCTCGACGTGCTCGAGGAGATGCTCGGCGACTACGAGGGCACCGTCATCCTGATCAGCCACGACCGCGACTTCCTCGACCGCGTCGTCACCTCGGTGATCGCGCCCGAGGGCAACGGCAAATGGATCGAATATGCCGGCGGCTACACAGACATGCTGACGCAGCGCGGTGCGGACCTGAAGCGCGAGACGGCGAAGGCGCAAGCCCCGGCCGAAAAGAAAGAGGAGCGGCCGGCCGCTCCCGCCTCCTCGCCAAAGCGCAAGCTCAGCTTCAACGAGAAGCACGCGCTGGAAACGCTACCGAAGAGGATGGAAACGCTGCAGGCCGACATCGCCAAGCTGCAGCGCGTGCTCGACGATCCCAACCTCTATGCCAAGGATCGCAAGGGATTCGACGATACATCCGCCGCCATCGCCAAGGCGCATGAAGATTTGTCCGCCGCCGAAGAGCGCTGGCTCGAACTTGAAATGCTGCGTGAAGAGATAGAACAGGCATAGCGCGTATTCCGCAAAAGTGGAGACCGGTTTTGCGATCAGAATACGCGCCAACTAAAGGACTTCCATGACAACTGCTCTCGCCGCCAAGATCGCCCGCGAATACGGCACGCCCTGCGCCGTCATCGACATGGACAGGGTCGAGCGCAACATTGCGCGGATCCAGAAAGCCTGCGACGAGGCCGGAATCGCCAACCGCCCCCACATCAAGACGCACAAGAACCCGACGATCGCCAAGATGCAGGTCGCGGCCGGCGCGAAGGGCATCACCTGTCAGAAGCTGGGCGAAGCCGAGATCATGGCCAACGCGGGCATCGACGACATCCTGATCAGCTACAACCTGCTCGGCGAAGAGAAGATGGCGCGGCTCGGCGCGCTCCAGGCCAAGGCCAACATGACGGTCGCCGCCGACAATTCGACGGTCGTGGCCGGCCTGCCCAAGGCAGCCGCGGCGTCGGGCCGTCCGCTGTCGGTCGTGGTCGAATGCGATACGGGCCGCAAGCGCGCCGGCGTCGAGACGCCGGCTGAAGCCATTGCGCTGGCGCGCGAGATCGCCGCGTCCAAGGGACTGCAGTTCGCCGGCTTCATGATGTATCCGACCGAGACCGGCTGGGCGGACGCGCAGAAATTCTACGACGAGGCGCTTGCCGGCGTGCGCGTGCATGGGCTGGATGCGAAAATCGTCTCGACCGGCGGCACGCCGAACCTGAAGAACCTCGGCAAGCTCAAGGGCGGCACCGAGCACCGCTTCGGCACCTATATCTACAACGACCGCATGCAGGTCGCGGCCGGTTCGGCCACCTGGGACGACTGCGCGCTGCACATCTATTCGACGGTGGTGAGCCGCGCCGCGCCCGAGCGCGGCATCCTCGATGCCGGCTCGAAGACGCTGACCACGGACACCGGCGGCCTCGACGGCCACGGCCTGATCCTGGAGCACCCCGAAGCAAAGATCGCGCGCTTCGCCGAGGAGCACGGCTTCCTCGACCTGTCCCGCAGCAACACGCGGCCCAATGTCGGCGACGTCGTCCGCATCGTACCGAACCACGTCTGCGTCGTCGTCAACATGATGGACGAGGTCGTGATGGTCCGCGGCGAGGAGATCATCGGTACGCTGCCGGTGGCCGCACGCGGGAAGCTGCGCTAAAGCATGATCCGGAAAAGTGCGCAGCGGTTTTCCGAAAAGATCATGCTTAAACAACAACCTAAAGCGCGATGGCGATTTTCCTAATCGCATCGCGCTTTAGGCGCGACATAGAGCCTGTAGCTCCCGATCCAGGCCTTCGCGGAACAGGTTGATCGGGCGGGCCAGTCGCCCGGCGGGCGGGCGATGCACCAGCCATGCGCGCACGGCGGGATTGAAGTCTCGCGCAGCGACCGGCTTGAGCTTGTCGCGAAACGCGCTGCGCTTCAATGCGAGCGGCGTCACCAGGCCGACGCCAAGGCCCCGCGCCACGAGCGACAGGCGAAGCTCGCTGTCAAGCGCCTCCACGGCGACCGTGAACGGCAAATGCTCGGCATCGAAGCTCCGCTTGAGTGCGTCGCGAAATCCGCAGCCGTCCTGGTTGATGACCCATGAGAGTTGCGACAGGCGCTCGAGGTCAACGGTGCGCGGGATCTTCGTGTCGCGCGCGACGACGAACACCACGGGCTGCGAACCGAGATCGTCAGCGACCAGATCGGCGGGCGGTGCGGCCCCGTCGGGCAGGCAGACCGCGGCGGCATCCAGCTCGTTGCGGCTGACCCGCTCGACCTGGTTGGGCGACCAGCCCGAGACGACGCGCACGCTCAGCGCCGGAAATTCGGCACGCACCGCATCGAGCGGCGCGCTGAGCCCGGCCTCGGAGAGAAACGGCGTGAGGCCGAGCCTGAACTCGCCTCGCACCACGCCATCATTGGCAACGCCAGCCTTGAGATCATCCAGCATTCTGAGCAGACGGCGGCCCTGCTCATAGGCTTCATGCCCTGCGGCCGTCGGTTTCAGTGGTTTCGACATGCGGTCCAATAACTGCGCGCCCAGCATCTCCTCGAGATTCTGGATGCGCCGCGTCACGCCGGGCTGGGTGAGATTGAGGCGCATCGATGCCGCCACGATCGATCCGGTCTCGACCACCGCGACGAAAGCGACAAGGTCATGGGTATTCATAAGAAACTCGCATATTCTTTATAGACTTATTTGAATTGTAGCATATTAGACGTCCCGCTTAAAGGGGACCACGCATCCAGTCCGCGAGGTCCCATGACCATCTCCGAAATCAGCAGGCTTGCATCCCCCAAGCAGCTCGCCGAGCGATCCCTGATCTGGCTCGGCGCCGTCACGACCGGCGTCGTCGTCACCAATTTGTTCGCGCCGCAGATTCTGGTTGGCCTGATCGGCCGATCCCTGGCCATGACCACCTTTCAGGCCGGTCTCGTCAGCACGTTGACCCTGCTCGGCTACGCGCTCGGCTTGTTGTTGCTGGTGCCACTTGTCGACCTTCTCGAGAACCGGCGCCTGATCCTGCGCACGCTCGGCTGCGCCATCCTCGCGGCCCTGGCAACGGCATTGGCGCCGACACCCTCGCTGCTATTGCTCGCCACCTTCGTGCTCGGAGCGTCCTGCGCGGCCATCCAGATGATGGTTCCACTTGTGGCCTCGATGGTCGCACCGGAGCGTCGCGGCCAGGCTATCGGCGAGGTGATGAGCGGATTGATGGTCGGCATCTTGCTGTCGCGGCCCGCGGCAAGCCTGATCGCCGATCTCTGGAGCTGGCGCGCCTATTATCTCGCCTCAGCTATCCTGATGACGCTGCTTGCCGGCGCGCTCGGTCGCTATCTGCCAACGCTGCAGCCAGCGGCCCGCGTCGGATACGTCGATTTGCTCCGCTCGTTCCCAAAACTGCTGCAGGAAGAGCCTGTGCTGCGCGTGCGCGCCTGGACCGCCTCGCTGGTCATGGCCTCTTTCACCGCATTCTGGTCCGCGATCGCGCTGCGCCTTCCGGAAGCACCATTCGCCCTGGACGCCAAGGGAATCGCCGCTTTCGCTTTGATCGGCGTAGTTGGCGCCGCTGCGACACCGCTCGCGGGCCGCTGGGGTGACAAGGGCTGGGCACGGCCGATGTTCTTCGCGGCTCACCTGTGCATCATCGGCTCACTCGCCATTTGCGCCTGGGCGGGCGTGATCGAGTCCCGCGGCGCGGCCCTCTTGGTGTTGAGCTTCGGCACCATCCTGCTGGACGTCGGCATCACCGCCGACCAGACGCTCCGGCGCCGTGCCATCAATTTGCTGCGGCCAGAGGCGCGCGGCCGCATCAACGGTCTGTTCGTTGCGCTGTTCTTCATCGGCGGAGGCGTCGGCTCCGCGGCGGCTTCACTGGCCTGGAGCTATGCCGGCTGGACCGCGGTCTGCGCCGTCGCGGCGGGTTTCGGTATGCTCGGCCTCCTCACCGATGTTCTGACCAGGACCGGCACGACTTGATCAGGAGGACCCCAGCCAACGCAGCACGCCCTTGGCCGCAGCAGCACCCGTCGCGAACGATGCCTGCAGCAGATAGCCGCCCGTTGGTGCTTCCCAGTCCAGCATCTCGCCGGCAGCGAACACGCCCGGCTGCTTGCGCAGCATGAAGTTGTCGTCGAGCTCGTCGAACTTAATCCCACCCGCGGTCGAGATCGCGCGCTCGATCGGCGCCACGCCCGTGAGCTGAACGGGGATTGCGTTCACCAGATGCGCAAGCTCGGCCGGCAAGAACGTGGCCAGCGGCCGGCCGGAGGCGATGGCGGCCTCCTGCATCAGGCCGATGCCGACCGGCGACAATTGCGCTGCCTTGCGCAGGAAGTTCGCCAGCGATTGCTTGCCGCGCGTGCCTGATAGCCGCGTCGTCAGAGCGGCGGCGTCGAGGTCGGGCCGCAATGCGATCATCAGCGTGGCCTGCCCGAGACCCAGCACCGCCTCCCGCAACTCCGCCGACAGCGCGTAGATCGCGCCGCCTTCGATGCCGCCCCGCGTGATCATCGCTTCGCCGCGCACCGTGTGTGCACCAACCGTCAGCGCCACGCCCTTGAGCGGCTGCCCCTCGAAGCGATCACGGAAGACGTCGGACCACGCGACGATGAAACCGGAATTGGCTGGCCGCAGTTTTGAGATGACGACGCCTCTTGCCGCGAGGCGTTCGACCCAGCCGCCATCCGACCCGAGCCGCGGCCAGCTCGCGCCGCCGAGCGCGAGGACCGTGGCGTTGGCGACGACGGCCGCCTCGCCATCCGGTGTTCGAAACAGCAGCCGCCCCTCGCCGTCCCATCCGGTCCAGCGATGCCGGAAGGCAAATCGCACACCGCTGGCGTCGAGGCGCCGCAGCCAGGCCCGCAGCAAGGGCGAGGCCTTGAACGCTTTCGGAAACACCCGGCCGCTGGTGCCGACGAAGGTCGGCTCGCCCAGCGCTTCGCTCCACGCACGCAACGCCTCAGGCGAAAACGCCTCAATCGCGGCTTGCAGCCTCAGTGCGGCCTCGCGATATCGCGCCATGAATAGCGGCAGCGGCTCGCTGTGGGTGAGATTGAGCCCGCCCCGGCCCGCCATCAGGAATTTGCGGCCGGCGGACGGCATCGCGTCATAGACGGTGACGCGGGCGCCACCCCGCGCCAGCACCTCCGCCGCCATCAACCCGGCCGGACCTGCGCCGATGACGGCGACGGCTGTCAGAGCTTGATCCCCGCCCGCGCCGCGGCCTGCGCCACGTATTTCTGCGTCTGCTCGAACGCACCCGTGAGCGCCTTGGCCTTCGACATGTCGCTGATCTCAGTGAAATGCGCGGCGATCGCGTCCGGCGTCCAATCGGACTCCGGCAGGTTGATGCCTTCGCTCTCCATGATCTTGATCACGGCGAAGGAGCCGGCGCCGGCGCCCATGATGGTGCGGGTCGGCGCGTCCTCGCTCAGCATGTACTCGACCGCGGGCGTGATCGCGTTCGGCTTCATTAGCTGCAGCGCCTGCGGCGGCAGCAGCTCTTCGGTCATGCGGGTCGCCGCCGTCGGCGAGATGATGTTGACGCGGATGTCGGTCTTGCGGCCTTCCTCGGCGAGCACGTTCATCAGGCCGACCATGCCGGATTTCGCCGCACCGTAATTGGCCTGGCCGAAATTGCCGTAGAGGCCGGAGGACGACGTAGTCAGCACGATGCGGCCGTAATTCCGGTCGCGCATGCCGGCCCAGGCCGCCTTGCAGCAATAGAAGGTGCCGACGAGATGCACGTCGAGCACCTTCTGGAAATCGGCCGCTTCCATCTTGCCGAACGACTTGTCGCGCAGGATGCCGGCATTGGCGCACAAGAGGTCGACACTGCCCCACTCCTTGGTGGCGCGCTCGACCATGGCGGTGACCTGCTCGAAATTCGAGACGTCGGCGCCGTCGGCCATCGCGGTACCGCCCGCTTTGCGGATCTCCTCGACCACCGCTTCGGCCGGCGACAGCGAGCCACCGCTGCCGTCACGCGCGCCGCCGAAATCATTGACCACGACTTTCGCGCCGCGGCTGGCCAGTCCCAGCGCATGCGCTTTACCGAGACCATTGCCCGCGCCGGTGACGATGGCGACGCGTCCGTCGAACCTGATTGCCATTGTGCAGTTCCTGCTCTTCTTCCTTCTCCCCTTGCGGGAGAAGGTGGCGCGAAGCGCCGGATGAGGGGTCTCTCGCAACAGATGCGCTCGCGGAAAGAGACCCCTCACCCGCCTCGCTTCGCGAGGCACCCTCTCCCGCAAGGGGAGAGGGAAGCCCCGACTTTTGTCAGCTTTTGACCAGCGATGGATGGCCGGGTCAAGCCCGGCAACGACGCCTCGGGCCTACGCGAAATAGATCAGCCCCAGCCATTCCGCGACCAGCGCCGGCTTGTCCTCGCCTTCGATCTCCACGGTCACGTTGGTGCGGGACTGCAATTCATTCGGCTTGCGCAGCTTGGCTTCCGCCAGCACGAAGCGGCCGCGGACGCGCTTGCCCGAGCGCACCGGCGAGATGAAGCGCAGTTTGTCGAAACCGTAATTGACGCCCATCGTGGTACCCGCAATCGCCGGCATCACTTCGTAGGACATCACTGACAACATCGACATCGTCAGGAAGCCATGCGCGATGGTGGTGCCGAAGGCGGTTTCCTTCTTGGCGCGCTCGGGATCGACATGGATGAACTGATGATCCTCGGTCACGTCGGCATAGGTGTCGATGCGGGGCTGGTCGATCAGGTGCCAGGACGATACGCCGATCTCCTTGCCGACCAGGGCTTGATAGGCCTCCAGCGTGATCGGCGGCGACTTCCAGATTTGGTTCACTTAGGTCTCACTCCGTGTTTTCGGCAGCTCGGGAAAATCCTCCTCGCGGAATTCCCGGCCGCGTAGCGGATCATTGCGATCATCGTCGCGTTCGAGCCTGCGTAGCTGGACCCGGCGGATTTTGCCAGAGATCGTCTTCGGCAGTTCCGTGACGATTTCGAGGCGGCGGATCCGCTTGAACGGCGCAAGGCGGGCGTGCAGATGCTTGAAGATCGACAGCGCCGTCTCCGGCGAGCGCTCGGCGCCCGACGTCAGCAGCACGAACGCTTTGGGGACAGCGAGGCGGATCGGGTCCGGGCTCGGCACGACCGCGGCTTCCGCGACGAGCTCGTGCTCTAGCAACACGCTCTCGAGCTCGAACGGGCTGATGCGATAATCCGACGATTTGAACACGTCGTCGGAACGGCCGACGAAGGTGAGATAGCCCTCCTCGTCCTCGAACACGACATCGCCACTGCGATACAGCTCGCCTTCGGCGCCAGACAGCTTGCCGTCCTCACCCTGATAGCCCTGCATCAGGCCGGCGGGCCGCTCGGAGCCGAGCACCAGGGAGACCTCGCCTTCCCGCGCGGGGTTGCCGTCGGCGTCGCTGATCTGCACGCGATAGCCCGGCAGCGGCCGGCCCATCGAGCCGATTTTGATCTTCTGGCCCGGCGAATTGCCGGCCAGCGCGGTGGTTTCGGTCTGGCCATATCCGTCGCGGATGGTCAGGCCCCAGGCCGCCCGCACCTGGTCGATCACTTCAGGGTTCAGCGGCTCGCCGGCACCGCAGACCTCGCGCAAGACCACCTTGAACGATGCGAGATTCTCCTGGATGAACAGCCGCCACACCGTCGGCGGCGCGCACAGCGTGGTGACGCCACAGCGGCCGATGGTGGCAAGCAGCCCCTTGGCGTCGAAGCGCGGCTGGTTGACGACGAACACGGTGGCGCCCGCATTCCACGGCGCGAAGAAGCAGCTCCAGGCATGCTTGGCCCAGCCGGGCGAGGAGATGTTGAGATGGACGTCGC
Organism: Bradyrhizobium sp. 141; assembly: GCF_023074055.1. Lineage (GTDB taxonomy): Bacteria > Pseudomonadota > Alphaproteobacteria > Rhizobiales > Xanthobacteraceae > Bradyrhizobium. The sequence continues at coordinate 587,637 of NZ_JADPKR010000013.1, read as the reverse complement.
CGGGTTTCAGCCCGATCCAGTACATGGTCGACAGGTGCCCGACGGGATAGCTGCGCTGGCTGTGCCGGACGAGCTTCGGTTTCGCCGTCGTCCCCGAGGTAAAATAGAGCAGCATGGGGTCGTCGGCGTTGGTCGGGCCGTCGGCGCTAAAACTCTCCGAAGCCTTCGTTGCATCGTCGTATGAAAGCCATCCGTCGGAGGCGGTGCCGACCACGATGCGAACGACGTTCTCCGCGCCAAGGCTTGCGAATTTCGCGACCTGATCTTGCGCGGCAACCACCGCCTTCGCCTTGCCGCGATCGAGCCGGTCGCGCAGCTCGTCCGCCGTGAGCAGCGTGGTCGCGGGGATCACGACGACGCCGAGCTTCATCGCCGCCAGCATCGTCTCCCACAGCGGAACCACGTTGCCGAGCAGCAGCAGAAGATGGTCGCCGCGCTTCAGGCCCTGCGCGCGGAGGAAGTTGGCAACCTGATTGGAGCGCTTCGCGAGCGCCGCGAAAGAGAGTTTTGTCTGTTTGTCCTGTGCGGCATCGACAATCCAGAGCGCGGGGCGGTCCTTGCTGTCTGGATTCGCCGCCAGTTCGGCATCAAACCAGTCGCGCGCCCAGTTGAACGGACCAGGATCGGGCCAGCGGAAATCCCTAACCGCCGTCTCGTAATCCGTGCGGTGCTTCAGCAGAAACGCGCGCGCATCCTGAAATGTCGTCATGGTCCGAGCCCCTCGAATTGATCTTCGAGCGTAGCCCGGATGGAGCGAAGCGCAATCCGGGGCCCGTCGCGCCAAACGAGGGAGCTATCCCGGATTTCGCTTCGCTCCATCCGGGCTACGAAGCCTCGCTATTTTCCAGCGAGGCTGCGAACGTGCTTGATAATTCCGGAAAAATCCACCCCACCCTGGCCGGCTGCGTCGAAAGACTGATAAATCTCCTGCGCATGCTTGCCGAGCGGCGTCGCAGCGCCGGCAGCCTTCGCCGCGTCCTGAGCCAGCGTCAAATCCTTCACCATCAGCGCCGAGGCGAAGCCCGGCTTGTAGTCGTTGTTCGCCGGCGAAGTTGGCACCGGGCCCGGCACCGGGCAATAGGTCGTCAGCGACCAGCACTGGCCCGACGAGGTCGAGGCGACGTCGAACAGTGCCTGATGCGAAAGACCGAGCTTCTCGCCAAGCGCAAACGCCTCGCTGACCGCAATCATGGAGATGCCGAGGATCATGTTGTTGCAGATCTTGGCCGCCTGGCCCGCGCCGCCGCCGCCGCAATGCACGATCTTCTTGCCCATGTTCTCCAGCACCGCCTTGGCCGCGGCAAATGCCTTCTCCTCGCCGCCGCACATGAAGGTGAGCGTCGCGCCCTTGGCACCGCCGGTGCCGCCGGAGACCGGTGCGTCGATCGAAAGCACGCCGTGCTTCGCCGCCAGCGCATGCGCCTGCCGCGAGCTCTCGACGTCGATGGTGGAGCTATCGATGATCAGCGCGCCCTTGGCCATCGCGGGCACGACCTCGTTCCAGACGCCGAGCACATGCTTGCCAGCCGGCAGCATGGTGACGACGACATCGGCGCCCTTCACCGCGCCGGGCGCGCTGTCGGCGATGCCGGCACCGTCGGCCTTGGCTTGCGCGCGCGAGGCCTCGACGAGATCGAACGCCACCACCTTGTGGCCGGCCTTGACCAGATTGGCGGCCATCGGGCCGCCCATGTTGCCCAGACCAATGAATGCGATCGTGGCCATTGTCGTTTCCTCCGCTGTCGCGTTGTTAGTTGAACTTCAGCTCGTCGGCGCCGATCTCGGCGAGATACGGTGCAAGCATCTGCGGCGTCACATCCTCGATACCTCGTGGCGACCAGGTCGGGTTGCGGTCCTTGTCGATCACGGCCGCGCGCACGCCCTCGCGAAAATCATCGCTGCGGAAGACCTCGAGTGCGGCGCGGTATTCGCGCACCAGACACTCTTTCAGGCTCGACGCGGTCCGCGCCAGTCGCAGCAGTTTCAGCGTCACCACCATGCCGCGCGGCGATTTTTCGTTCAGCGTCTTCAGCGTGGCCAGCGCGAACTCGGAGCCGTCGCGCTTCAGCGCAGCGAAGATGTCTTCCATGCGGTCGAAGCCGAACAGCGCATCGATGATCGGCTCCTTGGCGGCGACCGGCCCGGCGGTTTCGCCGGTCGCAACACCGTTGATGAGCTTGCTGACCTCGGCCGCGGTCACGCCTTGGCGAACCCTGGTCAACGCCTCGCGCAGCTCCGGCCATTTGGCCACCGGCACCACGGCATCGGCGAATTTCGCGTGGATCGCGTCGGGCCCGTTCATGGTCTGGCCGGTCAGGCCAAAGTAAGTACCGATCTCGCCAGGCGAGCGCGACAGCAGGAAGGTGCCACCGACATCGGGGAAGAAGCCGAGCCCGACCTCAGGCATTGCGAGCTTGGTGCGTTCGGTGACGACGCGATGGCTGGCATGGGCGGAGAGCCCGACGCCGCCGCCCATCACGATGCCGTCCATGAACGCGACATACGGCTTCGGAAACGTCTTGATGCGGGCGTTGAGGATGTATTCTTCCCGCCAGAGGGTTTTGCCGAGGTCGCCATTGACCTTCGAGCTTTCCCAGAGCGCGCGGATGTCGCCACCCGCGCAAAGCCCACGCTCGCCGGCGCCCTCCAGCAGGATCACGGCGACATCAGGATCAGCCTCGAAGCGATCGAGCGCCTTCTCGATGTCGCGAAACATCTCCAGCGTGACGGCGTTGATCGCCTTGGGACGGTTGAGCCTGATGATGCCGGCGCCGCCCTCGATTCGGGCGACCAGATCGCCCTCTTCCACTGAACTCATCGCGCGCCCTCGATCAGTTTGCGCGCCACGATGAGCCGCATGATTTCATTGGTGCCTTCGAGGATCTGGTGCACGCGCAGATCGCGCACGATCTTCTCGATGCCGTATTCGCTGAGATAGCCATAGCCGCCATGAAGCTGCAGCGCGTGGTTGGCGACCTCGAAGCCGACGTCGGTGCCGAACCGCTTGGCCATCGCACACAGCATGGTGGCATCAGGATCCTTCCGATCCAGCGCCGCCGCAGCGCGCCATAGAAAGGTGCGAGCAGCCTCCAGTTCGATCGCCATGTCGGCAAGGCGGAATTGCAGCGCCTGGAATTCGTCGAGCCGCTTTCCGAACGCCTTGCGCTCCTTCATGTAGCTGCGCGCCTTGTCGAGCGCGGTCTGCGCACCACCGAGCGAGCACGCCGTGATGTTGAGGCGGCCGCCGTCGAGACCGGCCATCGCGATCTTGAAGCCGATGCCCTCCTCGCCGAGGCGATTGGCGACCGGCACGCGCGCGTTCTCGAACATGACGGCGCGGGTCGGCTGCGCGTTCCAGCCCATCTTGCGCTCATTGGCGCCGAAGGAGACACCGGGCGTCTTGCCGTCGATGACCAGGGTCGAGATGCCGCCGGGACCGTCGCCTCCGGTCCTGACCATCGCGACCAGCAGATCCGTGCCGCCGGCGCCCGAAATAAACTGCTTCTGGCCGTTGAGGACGTAATGATCGCCATCACGCACCGCACGGGTGCGCAGCGCCGCCGCGTCCGAGCCGGCGCCCGGCTCGGTCAGGCAATAGCTCGCGATCAGCTCCATGGTGCAGAGCTTTGGCAGCCATGTGTGACGCTGGGTGTCGCTGCCGAAGGCATCGATCATCCAGCTCGCCATGTTGTGGATGGAGATGAAGGCCGAGGTGGTCGGGCAGCCCGTTGCCAGCGCCTCAAAGATCAGCGCCGCGTCGAACCGTGTCATGGCGGAGCCGCCGACATCCTCGCGGATGTAGATGCCGCCCATGCCGAGCGTTGCCGCCTCGCGCATCACGTCGACGGGAAAATGCTTCTCCTCGTCCCAGCGCAGCGCGTGCGGCGCGATCTTCTCGGCCGCAAACGCCAACGCCATGTCGCGAACCGCAACCTGATCCTCGTTCAGAGCGAACTGCATGCTGCCGCCTACCCTTTCACCCCACCGTCATTGCGAGCGCAGCGAAGCAATCCAGCATCCCCGCGGAGATAGTCTGGATTGCTTCGCCGCAAGAGCTCCCCGCAATGACCGCTGAGGGAGTTTACTTCATCAGCGGGATCGAGAACTCCGCACCTTCCTTGACACCGGACGGCCAGCGCGAGGTCACCGTCTTGGTCTTGGTGTAGAAGCGGACCGAGTCCGGGCCATGCTGGTTGAGATCGCCGAAGCCAGACTTCTTCCAGCCGCCGAAGGTGTAGTACGCGATCGGCACCGGGATCGGCACGTTGATGCCGACCATGCCGACGTTGACCTTGGCCGCGAAATCGCGCGCAGCGTCACCGTCGCGGGTGAAGATGGCAACGCCGTTGCCGTAGTCATGATCCGACGGCAGCGCCAGCGCTTCCTTGTAGTCGTGCGCACGCACGACCGAGAGCACCGGGCCAAAGATCTCTTCCTTGTAGATCCGCATGTCCTTGGTGACGTTGTCGAACAGCGAACCGCCGAGATAAAAGCCCTTCTCGTAGCCCTGCATCTTGAAGCCGCGGCCGTCGACGGCGAGCGTCGCGCCTTCCTTGAGGCCGATATCGATATAGCTCTTGACCTTCTCGACCGCCTCGCGCGTCACCAGCGGACCGTAATCGGCCGACGGATCGATCGAGGTGCCGATCTTGAGGCTCTCGACGCGCGGGATCAGCTTTTCCATCAGGCGGTCGGCGGTGGACTTGCCGACGGGGACCGCGACCGAAACGGCCATGCAGCGCTCGCCGGCCGAGCCGTAGCCGGCGCCGATCAGCGCGTCCACGGCCTGGTCCATGTCGGCATCGGGCATGATGATGGCGTGGTTCTTGGCGCCGCCGAAACACTGGCAGCGCTTGCCGGTTTGCGCGGCGCGCTCGTAGATGTATTGCGCGATCGGCGTCGAGCCGACGAAGCCGACGGCCTTGATATCGGGATCGTCGAGGATGGCGTCGACTGCCTCCTTGTCGCCGTTGACGACGTTGAGGATGCCGGCCGGCAGGCCCGCCTCGATCATGAGTTCAGCGAGCAGCATCGGCACGCCGGGATCGCGCTCCGACGGCTTCAGGATGAAGGCGTTGCCGCAGGCGATCGCAGGCGCGAACTTCCACATCGGGATCATCGCCGGGAAATTGAACGGCGTGATGCCGGCAACGACGCCGAGCGCCTGCCGCATCGAATAGATGTCGATGCCGGGGCCGGCGCCTTCGGTGTATTCGCCCTTCATCAGATGCGGGATGCCGCAGGCGAACTCGGCGACTTCGAGGCCACGCTGGATGTCACCCTTGGCGTCCGGCACGGTCTTGCCGTGCTCGCGGGCCAGCAGCTCGGCGAGCTTGTCGTAGTCGCGCTGCACCAGCTCGACGAATTTCATCATAACGCGGGCGCGGCGCTGCGGGTTGGTGGCGGCCCATTCCGGCTGCGCGGCACGGGCGTTCTCGACGGCGGCGCGGACCTCGGCCTTGGACGCCAGCGCGACCTTGGCCTGGACGTCACCGGTCATCGGCTCAAAGACGTCTGCCGTCCGGCCCGACGTGCCCTTCACTTCCTTGCCACCGATGAAATGTCCGACTGAACGCATGGAATGATCTCCTTGAGGTCGAGCTTGAACGCTTTGACAAATCCTATCGACCTGCATTTATTGGGATTCAAGTCTGAGATAATGCACCATAGATGTGCGAAAATGCTGGATCAAGGCGCTATCGATTGGGACGACTTCCGCTTCGTGCTGGCCATCGTGAGGGGCGGCTCGGTGTCGGCTGCGGCAAAACAGCTCGGCGTGGACCATGCGACCGTCATCCGCCGCGTGGACCGGCTGGAAAAGCACCTTTCGGCCAAGCTGTTCGACCGGCGCAAGACCGGCTACCTGCTCACCGAGGCCGGCCAGCGCGTCGCCGACAGCGCGGAGGCGATGGAATCAACCATTGTCGCCAACCAGGAGCAGGTCGGCGGCTCGGTGGCCCGGCTGACCGGCACGGTGCGGATTGGCGCTCCCGACGGATTCGGCACCGCTTTCCTGGCTCCACGGCTCGCGCCCTTCGCCGACCGGTATCCCGATCTCGATTTGCAACTTGTGGCCACCGCACGGCTATTCAGCCTCTCCAAGCGCGAGGCCGATATCGCCATCAGCCTGACCATGCCGAAGGAAGGCCGCATCGTCGGCCGCAAGCTGCTCGACTACCGCCTCGGGCTCTATGCCGCGCCGGCCTATCTCGACCGTTTTCCGACGATCACCTCGCGCGAGGTGCTGCCGCAGCACCGCTTCGTCGGCTACATCGAGGAGCTGCTGTTCACGCCGGAGCTCGACTACCTGCCGCAGGTCTCGCCAAAGATTTCCGCGCGCTTCCGCAGCGCCAATCTGATCGCACAGCTCAATGCCACGCTCTCAGGCTTCGGCATCGCGGTGCTGCCCCACTTCATGGCGAGCGATTATCCGCAGCTGGTGGCCGTGCTGCCGGAGGAGATCTCGATCACGCGGACGTTCTGGATGCTGATGCACGCCGACAGCAAGGATCTGGCACGGATCAGGGCGGTGGCGGATTACGTCAGTGAGATCGTGGAGCGCGAACGAGCGCTGTTTGCGGGAAGGTGAGCGCAGGTGTGGTAGGGTGGGCAAAGCGAAGCGTGCCCACCACCTATCGCAACCGTGAGAAATGGTGGGCACGGCGCTGACGCGCCTTTGCCCACCCTACGGCATCTCGCCTAGTTCTGCTTCGCCTTCTTCGCCGCCGTCACCTTCGGCTCGCGCTTCGCGCCGTCGAGCGCGCTGTCCCTGCCCGCCTTCAACACCTCGTCCGAGAGCTCGCTCGACCCGGCAACGCGCGCCAGCAGCATGGTGCCGGCCATCGTCGCCAATGTCGCGATCGCTTGTTTGCGCGCGGCTTTGCGCGGCATGTTCGGGATGTAGTCCGCCAGCAGCTCGATCATCTCGTCGAGCTTGCCGGCGAAGGCCTTTCGCGTCTTCGGGCTCTCGCGGGCGATCTCGGCGCCGAGGGCGGGGATCGAGCAGCCACTGCCCGGATTGTCGCGATGCAGCGTGGAGAGATAGCTCTCGGCGACCAGCGCCAAGCGCTTTTCAGGAGCGGCCTCATCGGTGAGCTTGCGCCAATGGTCCATGGAACGATCCATGGCGTAGGCGAAGGCTTCCATCACCAGCGCCTCGCGCGAATCAAAATGCGCATAGAAGCCGCCATGGGTCAGGCCCGCCTCTTTCATGAGATCGGCGACACCGATGCCGTGGGCCCCCTTCTCGCGCAGCCGCACCGAAGCTTTCTTCACGATGCGGCCGTGAGTTTCCTGCTTGTGTTCCCGGGAATAGCGCATGTGGATCTCATTGGATGTCGATGGTCATCTCATAACACGCAAACGACGAAATGGGTGCATTAATTCATGTTAAGTTGCTTGCGATCATGGAGAACGTTGCAGTTGCGTGCACCGCAAGGGCGCCCTTGCCGTCGCGGACGAAGCCCTCGGCGTAGCTGGTCTGCCGCCCCAGCTTGATCACCTTGCCTTCGGCCGAGATCAGCCCGGAACGAACCGAGAGCGGGCGCAGGAAGGCCAGCTTCAGGTCGAGAGTCACCGAGCTCTGGCCGGCTTCCAGCCGGGTCGAAATGGCGCAGCCCATGGCGGTATCGAGCAGCCCGGCGGCGGTCGCTCCGTGGATGAGACCGATGGTGTTTTCGAGATCCTCGCGCGGCTCCAGTTCCACGACGACCCGACCCGGCTCGACCGTCCCCACCGTGAAACCGATCAGTTTCGCGAAAGGCGGCGGCGGCAGCCGGCCGTCGCGAATGCCCAGCATGGCGTCCATGCCGGATAGGCCCATCGCCACTTTCGCGACCGGCGCGGGCACCTGCCACTCCACCACACGCTCGCGCCGCTGCGCCGGCGAAAACAGGTCGAGTTGATCGCTACAGGTCATGTCAGCCTCATTATATTACATAAATCATACTATGGTGCGGACTTCGCGCTGGCAACTCCACCCCGCCCCGCTTGACAAGCCGGGCGTTTCGGCCCGGAAGTGATCCTGACCGGCGCGCCCCGCGCATGTCCACGAAACCTTCGAGTGCCACGATGGAAATGCTCAACACCCACTGCGGCGTGACGCGCGATGCGCGCGGCGTCGTTCATGTCGCGATCTGCAACGCCGGCTTGCTCAACATTCTCGGCTCGCACGTGACCGACGCCGTGCGCGAAGGCTTGCAACAGCTGGCGTCCGACCGCAGCATCCGCGTCGTGGTGCTGCGCGGCCAGAGCGAGAAGAGCATGATCGGCGGCGCCGACATCAAGGAGATGGCCAAGCTCGACCAGACATCGGCCGAAACCTTCATCGGCCGCCTGCGCGATCTCTGCGAAGCCGTGCGCGCCTTCCCTGCTCCGGTGATCGCGCGCATGCCCGGCTGGTGCCTCGGGGGCGGGCTCGAAGTGGCCGCGGCCTGCGATTTCCGCATCGCCGCGCATGATGCGCATTTCGGCATGCCGGAGGTCCGCGTCGGCATCCCCTCGGTGATCCACGCCGCGCTGCTGCCACGCCTGATCGGTTGGGCCCGCGCGCGCTGGCTGGTGATGACGGCGGAGAACATCGACGCGCCGACGGCGCTCTCCTGGGGACTGGTCGACAAGGTCGCAGCCGAAGGCGGGCTCGATGCCGAGGTCGAGCACGTCGTCAAGGCGCTGCTCGAATGCGGCCCCGAAGCGCTGCGGTCGCAGAAGGCGCTGCTGCGGCAATGGGAGGAACTGCCGCTGACGGAGTCGGTGAATTTGAGCGTGAAAGTGTTCGGCGAGTCGTTCCTGACCGACGAGCCGACGCGGCTGATGCAGGCGTTCGTGAACCGGAAGCGGTAGGCGCGTCAAACACGGTGTCATGCCCCGCGAAGGCGAGGCCTCCAGTACGCCGCTGCGCCAGTTGCAAGAGCGAGTTCGCCAACGTTGGCCTCTGGAATACTGGATCGCCCGCCCCAGTGCGCAATTGCGCACAAGGCGGGCGATGACCGCGTCATTTTGGGGGGCCACTGCGCCAACGTCGGAGCGCCAGCGTCAACCACCACCCCAACCCGACCGACCAAATCTCATCCGAACCCGGACATTTTCTCATCCCTGCCGCGGTTGCATTTTTTGCGCCGCATCATATGATGCTCATAATCTCAATCATCACCGCAGGGAATTTTGTCATGGCCGAAGTCGCCGATCCCGTCGTCATCGTCTCCGCCGCCCGCACCCCGCTTGGCCGCTTCATGGGCGAGCTGTCGCCGCTCCCCGCGCACAAGCTCGGATCGCATGTGATCGGCGCGGCGCTGGAGCGCGCGAAGCTTGCGCCCGAGAAGGTCGACGAGGTCTTCATGGGCTGCGTGCTGCCGGCCGGCCAGGGCCAGGCGCCCGCACGCCAGGCCGCGCGCGCGGCGGGGCTGCCCGACGCCACGGGCGCGACCACCGTCAACAAGGTCTGCGGCTCCGGCATGAAGGCGACCATGCTGGCGCACGACATCATCCGCGCCGGCTCGGCCGAGATCGTCGTCTCCGGCGGCATGGAGAGCATGAGCAACGCGCCGTATCTCCTCGCCAGGGCACGCGGCGGCTATCGCGCCGGCCACGACCGCATCATCGACCACATGATGATGGACGGCCTCGAGGACGCCTACGAGACCGGCCGCTCCATGGGCGATTTCGGCGAGGCCACGGCCGAAGCCTACCAATTCACCCGCAAGGACCAGGATGCCTATGCGATGGAAACGCTCAGCCGCGCCCGCAAGGCGGTCGAGGGCGGCGCATTCAAGGCCGAGATCGCGCCGATCACGCTGACCGAGAAGGCCGGCCCTCGCGTGATCGCCAATGACGAACATCCGCTGAAGGTTGATCCTGCCAAGATTCCCGGCCTGAAGCCGGCGTTCCGTGCCAACGGCACCATCACGCCGGCCGCCTCCTCCGCGAATGCCGACGGCGCCGCCGCGCTGGTGCTGACGAAGCGCTCGCTCGCCGATCGAGGCGGCCTGCCTGCTCTCGCCGAGATCAAGGGCCACGCCACCCACAGCCAGGAGCCGCAATGGTTCACCACGGCACCGATCCCGGCGATCCGCAAGCTGCTCGACAAGGTCGGCTGGGCTGCTTCCGATGTCGACCTGTTCGAGATCAACGAGGCGTTTGCCGTCGTGGCGATGGCGGCACAGCGCGACCTCGGCATTCCCCGCGAGAAGCTGAACGTTAATGGCGGCGCCTGCGCGCTCGGCCATCCCATCGGGGCGACCGGCGCACGGTTGATCGTGACGCTGCTGCATGCGCTCGAGGCGCAGAATCTCAAACGCGGTGTCGCGGCGCTGTGCATCGGCGGCGGCGAAGCCACGGCAATCGCCATCGAGCGGTCGGCGCACTGACTGTACATGTCCGGAATAGAGGGAAGTCTGACATTTCAGACTTCCCTTTTTTGTGCCAGATTGCAACGATCATGCGGGTCTCTTTGGGGCTCGCCAACCACGATTGAGGCCCAATGATCTCGAACTGGCTCGCGGCAGCATTGTCCCGCCGCAACATCCACTACGGCTGGATGATGGTCGGTGTGACCTTCCTCGCCGCGCTGATCAGCGCCGGCACGGTCGGCGCGCCCGGCGTGTTCATTGTTCCGCTGCAGAAGGAGTTCGGCTGGAGCACGGCGGAGATCTCCTCCGCGCTGTCGATCCGCTTCATCCTGTTCGGACTGATGGCGCCGTTCGCGGCTGCCCTGCTCAACCGCTATGGCCTGCGCAACGTCACACTGGTCGCGCAGTTGGTCGTCGTTTCCGCGCTGGTACTCTCGCTCGGCATGACCGAAGTCTGGCAGCTCATCGCGCTGTGGGGCGTGGTGATCGGCATTGGCACCGGCATGACCGCGATGGTGCTGGGCGCCACCATCGCGACGCGCTGGTTCGCTGCGCGGCGCGGGCTCGTTATCGGCATCCTGACCGCGAGTGTCGCCACCGGCCAGCTCGTGTTCCTCCCGCTGCTGGCGAGCCTCACCGAACGCTACGGCTGGCGCCTCGCCCTCGGCTTCGTCTGCATCATGCTCGGCGTTTCGGCGCTGGCGATCCTGCTCGTGATGCGCGACCGTCCGAGCGATTTGGGCCTGCGCCCGTTCGGCGACGAAGGCACCGAGCCCCTGCCCGCCCCGCCCGTCAGCCACGGCTCGATCACGGGCGTTGCCCTCGGCACGCTGCGCGACGCTTCGAAGTCGACTACGTTCTGGATCCTGTTTGCGACCTTCTTCGTCTGCGGCGGCTCGACCAACGGCCTTGTCCAGGTGCACCTGATCCCGATGTGCCTCGATTTCGGCATCCCGCAGGTGCAGGCGGCGAGCCTGCTGGCGGCAATGGGCATCTTCGACTTCTTCGGCACCATCATGTCCGGCTGGTTGTCGGACCGCTACGACAACCGCTACCTCCTGTTCTGGTACTACGGGCTGCGCGGGCTCTCGCTGATCTTCCTGCCCTTCAGCGATTTCTCGTTCTACGGCCTCTCGATCTTCGCGATGTTCTACGGGCTCGACTGGATCGCGACCGTGCCGCCGACGGTGCGGCTCACTGCGCAGAAGTTCGGACCCGAGCGCGCCAATCTGGTGTTCGGCTGGATCTTTGCCGGCCACCAGCTCGGCGCCGGCACCGCCGCCTTCGGCGCCGGCCTGTCTCGGACGGTCTATCAGAGCTATTTGCCTGCGTTCTTCATCGCCGGCGCGCTCTGCGTGTTCGCCTCGCTGATCGTGCTGGCATTGTCGCGGCAAACCAAGCCGAAGCCGCAAGCCGCGATGGCCTAGTACCTGATCGTGCTGGTGACGCCGAACACCGCGGCGTCACCAATCCGCGAGACGCCGTTCGGATCGTTCGGGTTCGGAATGCCGCCCGAGGGACGGAACACGTATTGGAAATATGGCGCCACCAGCCAGCCCGGCTTGACGTGCGCCTCGTAGATCATCTCGATCAGCGTCTCGTTGCTGCGCACCGGACTCTGGACGCCGGTGAAGGCCTGCGTGTCGAGATCGAGATTGCGGGCGGTGTTCGAAATCCGCATGTAGGCCATCGCCACGCCGAACCGGTCGAGCGGACGGCCCGGCGTGAAGCCGACAAAGCCGATGCCGCCGTCCATGTACAGGTCGATCAGATTGCGATCCGGCGGGCTGTAGGCGATGCGGCCGAACGCCGTGATGCCGGGGAGCGAGGCCGAGGTGCTGTTCTCCTTCACCTCCGGCGGCCGATAGAGCACCTGCTCGATGACGGCGAAGATTCCGTAATTGCCGCCAAGTTTCGCGGGGATGCCGCTTCCGCCGGGGTCGGCGATCGAGCGGCCCTCCGCCGTAAAACGCTGGCTGTCGAATGAGCCGTAATGCTTCCAGGCACCCGGCGTGAAATTGCCGGCGAGCGGACGGGTGCCGATATCGAGGACGTAGCTGAAGCGGACCTGCCCGATCACCCACGGCGGATCGTTGACGCGGAATGCGAGACCGTGATGGTCGCGCAGCTGCGGATCGATCTCGCCCGGCCCTGCCGGATCGCCGTTGAACACCGCGCCATAGGCGGTGATCCTGTCGGTCAGCGTGGCCTTGATGCGGATGCCGGGCACCGCGATCGGCGGCGCCGGACCGCCAGCGGGTAAGTTGGAGGCTTTGATCGCGGGCCAGCCGAAGGTGCCGTTGATGAAGAGGTCGTCGGTCTGGCTGTCGAAAAACTCGACGTCGGCGGCTTGCTGACCTGCCCTGATGTTCAGGCGGTCATTGAAGAGGCTCTGCTCGAAATACGCATTGTAGAGCCGCTGATCCGGCAGCGCCTCGATTTCGCTGATGGTTGCGAGGTTCATCACGTAGTTGCGGCTGAGTCCCTGGCCGTAGATGACGAAGGCATTGGCGTAGAATCGCCCGCCGGTCCAGCCGACGAGCTTGTCGAGGTCGGCATCGACCGACAGATCGAGGCGGCCGAAATGGATGGCGCCGCGCTTCACGCCGCCGGAGACGTTGGCGATATTGTCGGCGATGTAGGTCGCGCCGAAATTCAGGCCCTTGCCTGCGAGACCGTCATGCCACTCGTTGAACCATTTCGGAAACAACCATGGGGCCGCGCTCTCATCCTTGGCGCCGCCAAACGCACTGGTGTTCCCCGCCGTGCACGCCAGCGCAATCGTGGCCGCGCATCGCAACGGAGATCTCTGGGCACGCCAACTCACGATCAATACGCTACTTGAAGATGCCCGTGCGCCGCATGAAGAGATAGGCCGTGGCAACCGAGCAGGCCATCAGCACCGCCGCCCAGAGGAATCCACTCTCGACCTCGGTCAGCGGCAGGCCCTTGGTGTTCATGCCGAAGATGCCGGTGATCAGCGTCGGCGGCAGCAACAGCGAGGTCACGATCGAGAGCGTATGGAGATGACGGTTGCTCTCTTCCTCGTTCTTGAAGCGCAGCTCCTCCTCGAGCAGGCGACTGCGCTCCCTGAGCTCGACGATGTCGTGGTCGAGGCCATCGAGCCGCTGCGCGAGCTTGCCGGCCTGGATCCGCAAGGCGGGCGAGAGGTGATCGGTGTTCTTCTGGTCGAGCCGGTGAAACAGCACGCGCAGGCCGGTGAGCTGCCGGTGCAATCTCACACAGGTCCGGCGCAGGCGGCCAAGATTGCGGCGCATCTCCGGTTTTGCATCGTCGGCTAGGATGCGCTCCTCGATGTCGTCGATCTCCTGGCCCAGCTTGTCGGCCATCCTGTCCAGCGTGTCGGCGACCTCGTCGACGATCTTCTCCAGGAGATGGGCGACATTGTCGACGCGGTAACCGCCTTCGAGGACGCGGCGCGTCGCATCCGCCGAGCAGAGCGTCTGATGGCGGCCGCTGACCAGGAGGCGCTCGGTCATGGCAAAGCGCAGGAACGCGGTCTCCTCCGTCGGGCTGTCGATCTCGCGCACGAGGTCGGAGAACACGCCGTAGACGCAGTGATCGATGACGTGAAGCTGCTGGAACGTATCGTTCGACAGCAAGAGCTCGCGCGCGAGCGGCGGCAACTGCGATGCGGCGATCCACGGTCGCACGCGCGCGTCGGTCAGGTTGAAATGCAGCCAGAGCCGGCCGTCATGGCTGAACTCGATCGGCTGGTCGATCGGCAGCGCCTCGGCACCGCCGTCGCTGTGCAGGCGAAACGCCCAGACCAGCCCGGGAATGGCCGGTTCGGCATTCGTTGTCGCGCTGACCAGCTTTGCCGGCTCCGCCATGGCCAACTCCAACCGTCAACAATGCCCCGGATTCGGAAGATGGCTAACGGCATCTTCCGAACCCACGCGGGTACTCAATTACGCCAGTGTTACAGTTTGATGATGGCGCCTATTCGGCCGCGAGCCCCGTCGCCGCCGCCTCGGCTTCCCTGATGTAGTCATGCACGACACGGCCGAACGGCAGCGTCAGGTCGGCGATGTAGTGATGCGCGCCGATACAGCGACGGACCGGGAAATCCGCAACGGGGGCGTTGACGTGCGGCACCAGATGCAGCCGGCCGGGTCCCATCCAGGAGCCTTTCGGCACGATGTCGGTGAGATTGATCGCGACAAGCTGGCAGACTTCGAGACGACCATCCACGCCCGGGATCATCTTCAGATTGATCTGCGTCTTCGACAGCGTGGCGCGGGTCAGATCGCCGTTGCCGGCCATGCTTTCGTGCTTGTAACCCATGGTGCCCATGGCGACGAGCTGGCCGGCATATTCCAGCGTGCCCGTCAGCGTGTCCTTGACGATCTCGAGTTTTGGGTGGGCGTATTTCTTGGGAAAGCCCCAGATCTCGCGGCCGGCCGCGATCGGCGGATCATCGTCCAGGTACATCTGCGAGACGAAATTGACCTCCTCGCCATTGAGGCGCGCGGGGATGACGAGGCCGGACTCGGTGTAGCTGCCGAAGCCGGAGGAGTCGGGCATCCTGATCCATTCGTAATGCACGATCGGCTGGCTGATCGGCTCCAGCGGCTCAGGCAGTCCGGCCCGGATCAAGTCGGGATCGGTCTCGTAGGTGATGACGAGGAATTCGCGATTGACGAAGCGGTACGGCCCAGCCGGATAGCTCGGCCCGGCGGCCGGCATGGACGGAAGTTTCAGCAAATCTTCCCTGCGCATCGCTGGTCTCCTCGCGTGATGCCTTCTGTGATGCCCGCCCCGGCCGCGACAGGCTTGGCGCGAATTGCTAGCGGCCCTCGTTGACTGCGATGTGATGGATTTCCGTCAGGGGCGTGACCTCTCATCATTTCCGGTGCAGCTGCCTTGCATGCAGACGATGCAGGCGAGCCGCAATTGTCATCAGCGCGTCACGGCGGGACGTAATCGTTCGGCGCACGCAGGAGGCACGCCATGGACGCCCGCACGCCGCAACCGACCCATCAGACGCATCAGCCTCCCGCGCACGGCTGGCGGCCTGAGCGCTGCGATCGGGTCGCGCTGGTGCTGCAGGGCGGCGGTGCGCTCGGTGCCTACCAGGCCGGCGTCTATCAGGCGCTGCACGAGGCCGGCATCGAGCCCGACTGGGTTTGCGGCGTCTCGATCGGCGCGATCAACTCCGCCATCATCGCCGGCAACAGGCCGGAGAAGCGTCTTGAGGCGCTGCGCACCTTCTGGGAGCGCATCACCAACCGCAAGATCTGGCACTACACGCCCGACGGCGACGTCTTCCGCCAGTGGCGCAACTTCACCAGCGCGTGGATGACCTCGGCGATGGGCCAGCCCGGATTCTTCACCCCGCACCAGGTCAATCCCTGGCTCAGCCCGGTCGGCGCACGCACCGCCACCAGCTATTACGACACGATGCCGTTGAAGGAGAGCCTGCTCGAGCTCGTCGACTTCGACCTCATCAACGAGAAGAAGGTCCGCTTCGCGGTCGGCGCGGTGAACGTGCTCTCGGGCAATTTCATCTATTTCGACAACGCCCATGACGAGATCGAGCCGGAGCACATCATGGCCTCCGGCGCCCTGCCGCCGGCGCTGCCGATGGTGCGGATCGGCACCGATCATTTCTGGGATGGCGGCATCGTCTCCAACACCCCGCTGCAGCACCTGCTCGACCAGGAGGACGCGCTCAATTCGCTGGTGTTCCAGGTCGACCTGTTCAGCGCGAGGGGTGTGCTGCCGCGCTCGATCCAGGACGTGATGGCCCGCCACAAGGACATCATGTATTCCTCCCGCACCCGCCACAACACCGACGTCTACCGCCGCACCCACAATCTCAAGGTCCTGCTCTACAAGGCGCTGGCGAAGCTGCCGGACGAGCAGCTCTCCGAGGAGGAGCGCAAGCTCAAGTCGAGCCTGCGCAACATGCCGGAGATCGCGATCCTGCATCTGATCTATCAGCAGAAGGCCTATGAGGGCGACGCCAAGGACCACGAATTCTCGGGCACCTCGATGCGCGAGCACTGGGGAAGCGGCTACGAAGACACCAAGCGGACGCTTAAGCGGCGCGACTGGATCAAGATGCCGGACGAAGGCATGGGCCTCGTCGTGCACGACGTGCACCGGGAGACGGAGAGCGCGTGAGGCGGGCGCTGCGCTCGCAATGACGGAGTGTGTGGGGGCGGCGTCGCTCTTTCCAATCGCATCGTCATCGTAGACGCACTTTCGCGTTCCCGCGGCTCATTTCGCCCGAGCTTTGCTCTCTTCGGTGCTCCCTTTCTTAAGAAAGGGCGCAGGGAAGGCCGGGCGCCGGCTGGCACCCGCGGTCCCGTGTGCGAACAAGACGCGCACGGGGTGGACTACAGGTGACGCCGCAACGACCGGCCTTCCCTGCGCGGATGGTTTTACGGCTTATGTCGTGCTCTCCTCGGGGAGCGATGCACTATTGCCCCCGTCGCCTTGCGGATGGCTGATGCGCGAACCCGGTTGGGCCGCCGCATCACCGCAACACTTGACGCACAGACCCCGGGCGTCAGGACCACACGATTTTGCCGTCCGCGCACATCCCCGCTCCTGTCCGCGACGGCTGGCGTGCGCTCGCCATCGCGGCCGAACGAGGACGCTGTCAGCGCCGTGTCGTATCGCGCGTGCCGCTGCTCACGGGAAATCCCGCCCTGCAGCCTGCCCAGCGCGCCGACGCCGTCGCGGCCACCGCCTCCCAGCCCGCGTCCCGTGACGATCGCGAAACGCCCCTTGTGGCGGGCGGGATGCGCGAAACATACGGTATATCCGAATTCTTGTAAAGCGAATTTTGAACAGGCTATCGACGGCAGACGGAAGCACCCGCGGGGAGCGGTCGACCAAAAGCGAGGAAACACCCCATGCACAGTAGCCGAGATACGGGGGATCGTGGACTTAGATCGAGGACCCGGGCCACGAAGATACCAGGACGCGGATTCATTACGGCGTTCCAAGTTTGGGAGTTTGAATCATGAGGGGCCGTCCGACCGCAACGCTCCCGGCCCAGCCCCGGTCGCCGCTTATGGGCAAAAGCGAACATCGACCAGCCAATGATCCCGGTGCGTCCGCCGAAAAAGGACCCATGGCCGCGCCTCACGAGCGCCTCCCGCCGGGGCCGCTTGTGACCCAAATCGGGACACATCGGATGATGGCGCGGCAGAAGGCCTGCCTCGTTCACCACATTTAAACCTTAAGATTCTACGAAGAACCCTCACCCACAGGCGCAAGGACATGCGAACAGCCTTTGTACAGAAGCCATCCCTGGACTTCGGGTAATGAAGGTTTGGCAGACCAGCTGCATCGTGGCGGCTCTCGCATCCGTGGGACTTTGTCTGGCCGCGGGTAACAGACTGGCCGGGACGGTACCGGATGTCATGCCGGAAGCTGCAGCGAACATAGCGGCTCCTGCGAACATCACAGCTCCTGCGAACATGGTGACACCTGCGTTGTACGAAGAGGCATCCGCCAGACTTGCGGCAGCGCTTCGGGCAGAAAGAGCAGAGCCTGGGTCGGTGACGTCAGCAGGTTCCGGGCCGTTGAGCACCGGGGCCGAGCTCGTCGATGAGCCCGTCGCGCCAAAATTGGCGTCGTTGGGACAGGATATCGTCCAACCGCTGCCGGCAGCGCGCGATGCGTCAAGCGATGCTCCGAAAGCGGCGTCGACGCAGGATTTCCGCTATCTGGTCTACTACGTCTGGTCCGAACTGCCGCCTGCCGAGAAACCGGCGGAGATCGTCTTGCGTGCGTTCAAGGACATTCCGGTCGGAACGCCGGCCGAAGAGATCAAGCGCGCTTCCGACGCGTTTGGTCTCGATTTCAATTTCATGATGGCGGTTGCAAAGATCGAATCCGGTTTCAACCCCAATCAACGCACCGGGTCGTATATTGGTCTGTTTCAGCTGAGCCACTACGAGTTCGGGAAGTTCGGCTTCGGGCAGATTCGCAATCCGCGGGACAACGCCGTTGCGGCCGCCTACAAAATCATTACCGAAGGCGTCCAGTTCGGGTGGATCACGCACCGGACGCCGGACATGAGCGATCTTTACCTGATCCATCAGCAGGGCTGGGAAGGCGCCGCTCAGCACATTAGCCGGCCCGCTCGCACCGCCTGGAAATCCATGTGCGCCACCAGCGAGGGCAAGGAGAAGGGTGAGAGGTGGTGCAAACGCGCGATTTGGGGCAATGCACTTCCCGCCTTCAAGCGCACCTGGAAATCGGTGGACAACGTGACGTCCGAGGCGTTCGTCGGCATGTGGCGCGGCCGGGTCGCCGAATTCTACACGAAATATGTGGCGACCGCCGCTGCGGCGGCAAGCCAGTAATTCCGTCGTCGGCAGGGCCTTGCCACGCTCGCATTGCCTTTAGCCGCCGTGGAAAAGCCGACCCACCTGGGTAGACCCAGTCCGCTCATGGCCCGATGGCAACGTTCAGCTGAAGCTCTGGCTTGTCCGCTTTGGGAGGCAGAGCAGATCGTGTCTTGAGCAGCTCCAATATTCCGCTTTTGACCCAATGCGGAAATCGCCGAATGACGTCGCTAGCAGTCGATCCAAACTTGGCAGATGCTTTGTTAGAGGCGGCTGGTTGCGCGAGCAGCTCAGCCTCGTAAGGATCCCAAACTTCAAGTGGCTGATAGATGTCCACACGCCGCTTTGCCCGTTCTTCCTGATGCCGATGCAGATCTCGGGTTAGCTGCACGGCCTCCTCCAGCAACTTGAGCGCTCGCGATGCGGCCGCCAAACGTTGGTTTTAGAAGATGCGGATGCCGTAAAATGCACGCGGATTGCCACCTTTTCCCACGATCCGGGTCGCATTTGCGTCACCTTTCACCTCGCATTTGGCGCCCGCAAATCCGTCATCACCGCACTTCCGCAACACTGGGGCATCATTCCTAAATGAAGCACGAGATCCTGTTGACCCGCGTCGCCGCGGGCGTGAGCACGCTCGCGTTTGCGCTTGGCCTCACCACCGTCCTTTCTGGTTTAGAACCGGCCTTCAATGGCCCTTTCCTGCAGAAAGCCTTCCTGACGTTGGTTTTCTGTGCTGCCGTGATCAGCCTGTTTTACGGGAACATCGTTTATCAGTTGACGCGACTTGGCGAGATCAGACGGCATGCCGCCCACCGCGAGGAGGCAAACCACTGCCGCCCGGCCAAAGATACGGAAGCGCCACGGATCAGCATCCTCATACCGTCCTACAAAGAGCAGATCCCGGTTATAATGCAGACGGTTTTGTCGGCGGCTCTTTCCGAGCATCCAAATCGGCGAATCACACTGCTCCTTGACGATCCACCGACGAGCAAAGGGACCGATTTGACGGGACTTGAGGCCGCGCGCGCGCTGGTCTCTGAACTGCATGATCTTTTCCGCGGAGTGTCGCAGCGATTTCACACGGCCGCCGATGACTTCAACGTTCGCCGTACCTCGACCGGCTTCTCCCTGGAGAAAGAGGGCATCGTCCTCGCCGGACTTTACGTAGAAGCCGCTGATTTCGTGAGCGGGCTGGGGCTGCTTTACGCGGAGCGTTCTCAGCCGGTGTTTGCTCATGGAGACGAAGTTTTCGCTCGCGAAGTCATCGGTCAGCTCGATGCCGAATATCGGAGGCTTGCCGACGCTCTTCGCAATCCAGCGGACCTCGATCTTGAGCGCATTCGCTCCGAGTACAGACGTTTGGTCAGCCTTTTCGAGGTGCCGATCGGCTGCTTTGAGCGCAAGCGATTTGGAAACCTCTCTCATGCGCCGAATAAGGCCATGAACCTCAACAGCTATATTGGCCTGATTGGACGCGCCTTTCAGGTATCCAAGGGATCTGATGGCAGGTTGGTTCTCAAAGACTGTCCCGAAGGCGAGGCAGACCTCATTGTGCCAGCGGCAGATTACGTCCTCACCATTGATGCCGACAGTATCATCCTGCCCAACTATATCGGCAAGCTCGTCTCTATCATGCAGGCAGATCCAGCAATTGCCATTGCACAGACGCCGTACTCCGCCTATCCGAATTCACCTTCAAGGCTGGAGCGAGTTGCAGCTGCAACTACCGATATTCAATACCTCGTCCATCAAGGATTTACTGCCTACAACGCAACCTTCTGGGTAGGCGCCAACGCGGTGCTACGCCATTCGGCTTTGCACGACATCAAAGCCATGACGACGGAACGTGGTCATGCCGTGCCCGTTTTTATCCAAGACAAAACGCTTATTGAAGACACGGGCTCGACGATCGACCTCGTCGCAAAGGGATGGCGCCTGCACAATCATCCCGAACGGCTCGCATATAGCGCCACGCCTCCTGACTTCGGCGCGCTTGTCATTCAGCGGCGTCGCTGGGCAAATGGCGGCCTGATCATATTGCCGAGCCTTCTTGCGCATTGGCGTGGTCGCGGCTCGGCCCGCGCGGGCGGCCTCGAAACATTCGTTCGGTCTCACTACCTAATCTCTCCCGCGCTCGCCAATGTCGGCTTGTTGTTACTTCTCGTGGTTCCCTTCGGCGAGGGATTCTCGAACATTTGGTTTCCGTTGGCTGCGGCGCCGTATTACCTCTTGTATGGACGAGACCTTATCCGGTGCGGATACAAATGGTCGGATGCGGTGCGGATCTATGCGCTGACGCTGTTGCTCGTGCCTGTTAATCTCGCTGGAGTCTACCGA
This sequence comes from Bradyrhizobium sp. 141, assembly GCF_023074055.1. Classification (GTDB taxonomy): domain Bacteria; phylum Pseudomonadota; class Alphaproteobacteria; order Rhizobiales; family Xanthobacteraceae; genus Bradyrhizobium. The sequence goes on along the minus strand of NZ_JADPKR010000013.1, from coordinate 566,621 downwards.
TCCCTGGAGCAATTAGTTACTGGGCGTAAGAGTGCGTTCGCCCGCACTCCCAAGATCGAGGGCCGGACCGCAGCGCCGCCGTCCCATCTGATCTTCTTGGTCGGTCTTCTGACTACTTCCCTTGTTTCGGCCGCAGCCAATCTGTGGGGAGGTAGCGTGCTCTTCTCTAGCTTCTCTGCAGCAAATGCCGTGTTTCTTTTGTATGGAATCTGGAGCCTGATTGGATGGCGCGATGCCGTCGAAGATATCAGAGCTGGTATCTGGGTACGAAAACCCGGCCATTACGCGCGCGGAGAAGCGACGACGCTTGCTAGGCAGTCGAACCTCCAGGTGTAATGACATGGCATTTCACCGATTACATGCCGTCGGAGGGAGCCGGTGAAGTTGCTAAAGGGCTTCGCTTCGGTCTTGACGGCTAGTTTGGCAGGCGTCGCAGCCGCAGAGGAGCCGCCGCGCCTTTCACTGCAGAGTACTAGCGATTTTGCATCCTACGGCGCTTTTTACACTGACCTTACGGCCTTGTATTCTCCGTTCGGGACCTTGTGGGAGCCTGGCTGGCGCGTGGAAGGCATTGCCTCAGCCCGCCGCTACAGCTTTGTGGAAAACGGCCAGAAACGGGTCGGGCTCGATGCAACGCTGGATCTGCTCGCGGGATACCAATTCACCCCGCATGGCTGGTCATGGCTTGTCGCCGCCGGCGTGACGGGCGTGAACAGTCACGTCTATGCCGCGCCTGGCTTGCCGCGATCCGACGCACAGCTGTACGGACTGAAGGTGCTCACTTCGCTGTACGGCAAGCCAACTGACCAAACGATGGTCTATGTCCAAGCACACTACAATACTGCATCCGAGTTCTATTACGCGCAGGGCAAGACAGGCATTGCAATCGCCCCAAATATTTTTGTGGGACCTGAAGCGGCCTATTCAGGCAGCTGGACCTACAACCAGCTTCGTCTTGGAGGACACATTACGGGGTTTACCGTCGGCAGCATGAATACGGGCGTTTCGCTCGGCTATGTCCGCGATAGCAACTACGGCAAAGGCGTCTATGGCGGCTTGAACTTTCAGATCAATTTTTGACCGGAGACCGCACTGGTGATGATCGGTCATACGTACATTTTTGCGTCGTCATGCAGAAAACCCAAGTCGTCCAGTCGAGCCAGTCCGAACGCCGTGATGCCACCTCTAACAAGCCCGACTGACGGACGGCGGACGTCTGCAATTGGCCCATAGTTGACCTTGCCGCACTGCCCGCCACGCGTCAGCTTGTGACCCCAAAGCGGACGTTCACACGACGCGCGCAAGGAAAACGCTGGAAGGCTCCACCTCAATCAGGAACGCGTCGTTGGCGAGGCTCGGCAACCCCATCCACGTTGCGCAAGGCGGATTGTCTCCGAATGTTGCCCTGAGCGCGCCACTGATCGCCTCGCTTTCGTGCAGATATTCCTGCTTGATGTAGAGGCGAAGTGCGCCGACGTCATTGAGCGTCGCGCCAACCGAAGCCAGTGCGACAGCTAGATTTTCGAGGCTCTTTTCAAGTTGACGCGCGATGTCACCGACACCAATGATTTTTCGATCGGCATCCCAAGCGACTTGGCCAGAAACATTTGCAACGTCGCCGAACGGCGTCCGGACGACTGCGACCTCAGCAAAGCCATACGGTCGACTATCAAACAATCCTGCAGCGACCTTTATGGATCGGCTCATTGCAGCTCCCTATTTGGTGCGGGCTGACGGCGCCAGAACGGAATAGCACACGACCGCGATAACGGACACTTCAGCTTCTGGCCCTTCGCGACAAACTCGATCCGAAGTCTTTCCTGTCGGCAATGAGGGGCAGAGCAGCCGGGATACTCGTTCTGAGTTCTTCGATGCCTGACCCAAAGGAGACAGGGGCGTTCGGCTCCCGTCTAAAGGCGCTTCCACTCCCGAACTACGATCTGGAAGTCGTCCTCATAGATAATCTTTCCCGGGTTCTTCGATCTGAGAAGGCGCACTGCGGTGCCATGCTCTTCGAGCAGAACCGCGATTTCCCACATCTTTTTAATCGAGGGTTCGGCCGTGTCCTTAAACCAAGAAACTGCTTCTGGTCCCCAGTTGCTCGTTGAGAATGGCGGACAAGGTAGATGGGCGTTCAGCCACGCATAGGCATCCTCAAGCCAAGCGCTTTGATAAGGGGCGAGTTGCCCCCCATCGCGAAGCAGGCGAGTACGCGCCCTAAATTGACATAAGTCGCAAAATGCCAGACGCGAGATCCTAACACGGACCCGGCATATTGCCCGCGAACTGCGGATAGCATTCGCGCAGTTCCTCGCGAATCCGTCCCCGGATCAATGCCAGTGTCGCCTCGTCCGGCGACGGCGTCGTGGCCTCGCATTGCTCGTTATCGTACGCGAAGCCCGTCGTGCCGCGAATGTCGCGCCAATCGTGGCCGGGATGCGTGCTTTCGAGACGGAAACGTCCCGCCTCTCGTTCGAAGGAAAACAGCGCCGCATTGGTCAGCAGCGCATGAGGCCCGCCGCGCCGATAGACCGTCTCGTCGGTAACACCAGGCGCAGACACGAAGTCGACGCGCTCGACCAGGGATCGCAAGCTATGCTCTTCACGGAACAGTATGACCCGCGGAACCAGGAAATACAGGTAGGCCGAGCCGAACGAGCCGGGCCATCGGACGGGATTGTTCGGATAGTCGCCGGTGCCGACGAGATTGACATTGCCCTGGCCGTCGATCTGGCCTCCGCCGAGAAAGAAGGCGTCGAGGCGTCCCTGCGCGGCACAATCGAACAACTCCTCGGCACCGCCGGTGAAGGAATTGTGCTTGACCGAGCCGAGGATCGAGACCTGCACGTGCTCCAGTCCGTCACGCTGGTTAATCGCCCGCAACAGCATCGCTCCAGCCGCCGGCATCGGCGACGATTGACCAACCGCAACATGCCGCACGCCCTTCAGCAGCCGCGAGATCGTGTAGATCATCAACTCACGGCTGGTGCACGCCTCGCTCATGCGGCGCTCCTGGAGTCCCGGACGTAGGCCAAAAATCCTTCCGGGGAGCGCGCCGCTCGGGCGTATTTCTCGATCTCCTGCCCGTCCCTGGGATACTCCGCGTAAAGCCCCGTGGGCCATCCACCGTTCTGAAGCTGTGCCACCGCACTCACGTAGATCGCGGGCAAGACGCCCGCGGCCATTTTCTCATCCTCGAGCAGCGACACATCAGAGATGCGCTCGACGGTCACGAACGCCTTCTTCGACGCATGGGCCAGCAACATCACCTCGCGCCGACGCCCCAGCCGAACGTTGCCAAACCGGTCCGCTTCAGGCGCATGAAACAAGGCGATGTCGGGCTGAATCGCCGAGACAACGACGATCTGCTCACCATCGTCGAACGGGTTGGACGTCACCTTCCAGTCGTCCCGTTTCTCTAGGACGTCGCTACCGATGATGCCGCGGATCGGCATGAACGGAACCCCCTTCTCCGCGGCGGTCAGGCCCGCGAACACCGCGGGACAAGTGGCATCACGAAGGCGAATGGATCCGTCGCGGACAGCCCGGCTGAAACAGGGCGCACCGCCCGCTTCGCCGAGACTGACGGCGCTCGTCTCCAGCGTAGCCACAGCGCCGGCGCCGATCAACATATCGACCTGCATGCCGCCAATCGGCGCACAGACCACATGGAGATCACGAATGCCGCGATCGATCAGCATCCGAACCAATCTGGGCGACGCGCCGTAGTCATCCGGCGCCAAACCAAGCTTGCACCCCGACGGAATCATCTCCGCCATCTTCTGCGGCGTTACGAACTCTGTCATCTCTGCACCTCTCCCTCGAGTCCCAATCCGGACGCCGCAGTCACTCACGACGGCGCCCTAGTTCTTTTCCGTAAGGTCCCTCGACGCGACGTAGCCATCGCGCGTCTGCGGCAGCTTCCAGCCCAGGACCTTGCCAGCTACCAAAGTGCGCAGCACCTGAGCCGTGCCGCCGCCGATCGTGAACATGCGGACATCGCGCGCCATGCGTTCGAGCGGAAAGTCGCGCGAATAGCCGCGCGCTCCGAACACCTGCAGGGCGTCATTGACGATCTTGATCGCGGCTTCCGAGGCGAAGATCTTCGCCTGGGCGGCAAGCATTGGATCCGGGAACGAGCTGCCGCCCGGTCCGCGTGAAGCAGCAGCCGCGTGCAGCATCAGGCGCGATGCGGTCAGTTGCGTCTGCATGTCGGCGAGCATCCAGTGCAGACCTTGAAACTCGCCGATCGGCCGGCCGAACTGCTCGCGCGTCTTCGCCCATGCGATGGCGTGCTCCAGTGCGCCGGCCGCAATCCCCATGGCGACCGTGCCGGCGCCGACGCGCTGACTGTTGTAGGCATTGATGAGGTCGGCAAAGCCGCGCTTGAAGCCCGATGGAGGCAGCAGCACCATGTCCGGCGTGATCTCGAGGTCCTCGAAGACGAGCTCGCCCTCGGGCATGCCGCACAGCCCCATCGTCGTTTCGCGCTTGCTGACGCGGAGGCCTTGCACCTCGCCGCGTATGGCCAGGAAGCCACCGACGCCCAGCTCCTCGCCACTCTCATCGAACACACGGGCAAAGATCAGGTGAAGGCGGGACACCCCGGCGCCGGTGATCCAATGCTTCCTGCCGTTGAGCACGTAGCGGTTGCCACGTTTGTCGGCTCGCGTGGTCATTCCGCTCGCATCGCTCCCCGCATCGGGCTCCGTGATGCAAATGGCCGGCTTGTCGCCCCCGAGGACGAGATCGGCAGCGCGCTTCTTCTGCGCCTCGGTCCCATAGGCCATGACGGTCGAGATGGCGCCCATATTGGCCTCGACCACGATGCGCGCGGAGACGGTACAGGACCGGGCGATTTCCTCGATGACCAACACCGTGTCGAGGAAGCTCCGACCCTCGCCGCCATATTCCGGCGGAATGGTCATTCCCATGAAGCGCTCGGCCTTCAGCGCCTCGACGACGTCCCATGGATATTCACGCGACTGATCGATGTCGGCAGCACGCGTCCGTATCATCCCGTTCGAGAGCGCCGCAGCCTTTTCCTTCAAGGCCAGTTGCTGGGATGAGAGTTCCATGACCGTTCTCCATTCCGCACGGGCGAGCGTGTTTGCCGAAGATGTCAGTCAGCCCCGTCAGCCGCGTCCCATGCTGTAGAATTCCGGGTTCGGACGCATGCTGGTGACGTTGGCAAGCCGGTTGGAGAGGCCGAAGAAGGCCGAGATCGCGGCAATGTCCCAGATGTCGTCTTCCGTGAACCCGTGCGATTTCAGAGTGGCGAAATCGGATTCGGAAACCTTGTAGGCCTCGGTCGACACGCATACGGCGAAGTCGAGCATCGCCTTCTGCCGGTCGGTGATATCAGCCTTGCGGTAGTTGACCGCGACCTGATCGGCGATCAGCGGATCCTTGGCCCGGATGCGCAGGATCGCGCCATGCGCGATGACGCAATATTGGCATTGATTGAGGTTGCTGGTCGCAACCACGATCATTTCCCGCTCTGCCTTGGTGAGGTTGCCGGGCTTGTCCATCAGCGCATCGTGATAGGCAAAAAACGCGCGAAATTCGTCCGGCCGGTGCGCCAGCACGAGAAACACGTTCGGAATGAAGCCGGACTTCTCCTGGACAGCCAGGATACGGGCGCGGATGTCGTCTGGCATGTCGGCCAGATCAGGGACGGGGAAGCGACTGACTGCAAGTGCCTTGGTCATGGCCTGAATATCCTCAGTGTTAGTCGATGGAAATCGGTACGATCACACGCCCCCTCGGGCAACCTGTCCAGCGGAAGCTCTGCCAGTTCAACGGACTGTTTGCCCGCGTTCATTCTCGATGAAACTATTGCTCACCGTCGTGGCCCCATGTCGTTGGCCTGGATCATCGCGAGAAATCCGCGCGCGAAGACGTCGAGCGCATCGGGACGTCTTTCCAGCTTCGCCCGCAGCACCGCCCCCTCCCAGCCGATCCAGAAGAAATGCGCGAGGCTGTCGCAATCGATGCCCTTGGGGATGTCACCCGCCGCCTGCGCCGCGCGGAGGCAGCGTGAGGTCCGCATCTCCCAATCCCTGAAAACGGCGGCGAGGCGCATTCGGAACGGCTCCGGCAGGGCCCCCATCTCCTGTCCGAGATTGCCGACGAGACAGCCACGTCGATAGCCGTGGCGGGCCATGCCCGACCGGGCGTCTGCGATGAAATCGCGCAGGCGCTCCAGCGGAGCCCGCTCTGCATCGTCGAACCATCGATTCAGCTTGCGCGCGAAATAGGCCGCATAGGCATCGATCAGCGCGAGACCAAACGCCTCCTTGCTGCCGAAGTAGTGATAGAACGACCCCTTCGGCACGTCCGCGGAGGCCAGGATCTCGTCCACGCCTACGGCGCTGAATCCCTTCTCGGTCAGGATCGCAACACCGGTACGCAGCAGACGCGCGCGCGGCGCATTCGGATGCGACTGGTCCCTGGGAGGACGACCTCGTCGACGCGGCTCTGAAACCGAGGCTTCGCTGCTCATGAGGATTTATTAGACCGATCGGCTTGGAAAATCAACCCGTCGATTGAATGTGCTGCCAAGCCTGTTTGCAGCGACAGTGTACCGGCGCTGCTGGCGCGTGAATGCGAGCCTTGGCGGGCCATACTTCGATGTGCGAAGAAATGCCGCTCCCGCAGGGCAATCGCAGATGGGCGATTTGGCCTGTGGCCATCCTTCGAGACGCCCGCCGTTGGCGGGCCCTCAGGATGAGGATCGGGTGCGCGGCACCGGTTTCAACAGGAACCGGTGCTGCTTAGCCTCATCCTGAGGAGACCGCGGAGCGGTCGTCCCGAAGGACGAGGCGCGCGTCAGCTCGCGCGAATTGCCGTAATGCGATCGCCCGGCCCCGCGCGACTTAACAGCTCTTCTGCTGCAAATGCTGGACACAGGTGCAGGTGGACGTCGCCGGATATTTCACGTCGTAATAAGGAAAGCTCGAGGAGCCGCCCGGGCCGTTGGTCGAGCAGCGCGGGAACAGATAGTAGCTGTCGGACAGCTTGATGGTGCCCGCGATGGTGAAGCCGAGGTTCGGCGTGTAGTCATAGGACACCTCGCTCAGGATGAGGGAGATGTTGGCATTGGTGGTGCCGCCGGGCGCGGTAAAGGACGACAAGGTCATCTGCTGACCGACGGTTCGTGCGCCCGAGGAGCTTGTCGACTTGCTCCATCGCACCGTCGCATTGCCGTTGCTGTCCGTCGAGACCTCCGAGACGGTGATCGTCATCAAGGAGGTGCTGCCACTCTTGGTGGGATATGGAGCCATGATGGCACTCGCGGCCGCGAGAATGCCGTCCATCTGGGTCGTGCTAACGGCGGTGTTCTGCGTGATCATGTCGGCGACACTGTGCGCGGTCGCGCTGACCTTGACGTTCATGGCGAGCCCATTGCCGAGCTCGACGCCACCGATATAGAGCACCAGCATGAACGGCGTCACGATGGCGAACTCCGTCGCTGCAACGGCGCGGACATCGGTCAACAGGTGCCGGGCGCGAGACGACAGGGCGGAGATCATCAGGTAGCTCCTGGCTCGTTCTGGAACGCGGCAGACGACATGATCAGCCGATTGCCGTTGCTGAGATTCGAGAGGTTGAAACCGAGCGGGCCGAGGACGACCGGCCACTCGTACATCACGCGGAGCACGACGATATCGCCGGCGTCGCCCGGATCGTACAGCCAGACATTGGAGACCTTGCCCGATGCATCGTAGGTCAGGGTCGGCAACGCCGTGTTCGCGGAATTCCACGAGGTTGCGACCTGCATGTCGATCATCAGGCCGTTGCAAGTGAACAGGATCACGATCTGGTCGCAGACCTTCTGCTTGAAAACCGCCTGCGTCATGTTCGCGGACTGAACCTGTCCAGTCATGACAAGCCGCGCCGATTGGCGCACGACGGATTCGAGCATCTGCTGGGCGAAGAAGACCAGAAACGTCTGAATGAGTGCGATGACGAGGGCGAGAAACGGCGCGGCGACGAGCGCGAACTCGACGGCCGTGGCGCCCCTGCTGTCCTGCGCGAATGCGGCGCAGCGATTGCGGCGTCTGATGATGGTCGAACCGTATCCGAACATGGCCCTTTCCCTACTTCACGAGGCTGGCCGTGCTGGACGCGACCTTGATGAACAGGTCCGTCAGAGCCTTGTTGATGTCGCCACCATTCTTGACATTTGCGTACAGGCCCGGTGACGCACAGGATTGCAGCCGTTGCGCGATCGTGCCCGTCGATGAGGACGGATTGTTGAACTGCGAGATACGGCTGGTGTACCAGCTGTCGCTCGGCAGTTCCAGGTACTCGGTGTAGAGGATCGCGATACGAATGTTTCGATTCTTAATGGTATCGCATATCGCCGTATTAAGCGGTTGCTGGCATCGCGCAGTCGTGGAGTTGGCTGACGGAAGCGGATAGGTAGCGTTGGGGTCGCAGCTGCCCCCCGACTTCGGGATGAGCTTGTCCTCGACGCCGTCGGTGACGAGGAAGACCACTTCCTGCGGTGTACCGGTCGCGCTACCGTCGCCGGGATTGGGCATGATGGTGTTGAGGTCCGTCAGCCCCTTCGAGATATCGGTGCCGTAGTCGGTGGTGTAGATGCAGCCGCCCGAACCGTTGAGAACGGGGCAGTTCTGGTGGTCGACCGTCAGGAGCTGAATGTTGCCGATCTTCGTGCCGGCCGTGCTCGGGGTGGTCAGCGTCTGGATCGTGTTCAGGGCGTAGTCGAAGGTGTAGATGGCCGCCTTGTAGGTCGTATTGTTGAGCGCCGACATGCACTGCATGACGCCGCCCGACGTGCCCGACTGAGGGCACGACCAGGGTCCGACCATCAACTGCTTGACGGCATTGGTCACGAGATCGATCCGCAGCGTGATGTTGTTCGCGCGCGCGACCGTGAGGTTGTCCTTGTTCGTCGAGCTGGGGGCCGCGTTGTTGGGATGCGCCTCATGACAGGCGAATGCACAATTCCTCGCGTAGGCTGGTTGGGTCTTCGTGGCGAGAACCATGTTGTCGATGTCGCCCTGGGTCGCGGCCAGCGCCATTGACGGGGAATCATCCAGCAACAGGTAGAAATTCATGTTGGGCGCGCTCGACGCCTTCGCGATCGCCGAACCGGCCACCTGCCAAGTCTGCTTGCCGAGAACGCCCGGGAAATTGTTGACGGACTCCGCGGTGTAGGAAACCGTGATGGTCCGCGCGAGACCAGAATCGGTGACCGTGACCGTCGGAGTCGGCGTGGCCGCCAGCCCGGGAAGATTCGCCTTGGCGGCAAAGACGGCCTTCGCGGTCTCCTTGATGGTATCGCTATTGGTCTGCGTCAGCATCGCCGGCCGCACGGCCGCGATCGCGGCCGCGTCGGCGGCCGCGTTCAACTGCTCCCGCTTGCGCAGGGCCAGCGTATAGTCGAGCGTCATCCCCAGCAGAAAGATGATAGGAACCAGCGTCAGCGCAAAAATGATGGCGACGTTGGCCTTCCGGTCTGTCGCGAAACGGAGCACTGCGCGGCGGAGCATGAGGTTCATCCTTACTGCCGTCGCTGCGGCAGCGGCCCTTTCCCTGAAATCGACGGAAGAGATCGCCGGGGTTCGATCCCGGCACTCGCCCATCATGGGCGGAATATGTCGAGCGCCCCGTTAATCAACACTTACGGGTCATCCGCAAACAGGAACCGCACGGGATCGAGATGTCTCATATCGAGAAAGCATCATTAATGTCGCTTAAATGCGATCGCAGAGATTGGCGGTAAACGGTAAGAACACCCGTAAAATACCGGAGGAAACACGATCTGCGCCCGCCGACAGAGCGCGCGTCCGGCATCCGGTGCGGCACGGCTCAAACAGGAAATCCGAAAACGCCCCCCTGCACGGTCGCCGGCGCAAGGCGCCCTGCTTCCGGGCTTTGCGGGCCAGAGCCATCTTGCCGTTAGACTCGACGGCGCAAACGTGGACAATACCCCGACGCACGTTACGTGCGCAGTGCACACCAAGATGCGCCAGGGGAAACAAATGCCGGCTGCCGGTCCGTCGTCCGAACCCATCATTCCAACCGCTCCGCTGACGGCCCAGATGCGCGATTCGCTGCGCGCGATCGTGGGTGAGAAGGGCCTCATCGAGGACGAGCACGGCAAGCAGCCGTTCGTGACGGACTGGCGCGGACTGCTGGTTGGAGGGGCCGGAGCCGTCGTTCGTCCCGGCAGTACCGAAGAGGTCGCGAAGGTGGTCAGGCTCTGCCATGAACACGGGGTCGCGATCGTGCCGCAGGGTGGAAACACCGGTCTGATGGGCGGAGCCACGCCCTGGCCCGCGCACACCGGCATCGTGTTGTCGCTTGGCCGCATGGACCGCGTGCTGGACGTCGATGCCACCGGTTACACCATGACGGTCGAGGCCGGCTGCGTGCTGCAGGCTCTTCAGGAGACTGCAGTCAGGCACGACAGGTTCCTGCCGCTCAGCCTTGGCGCCCAGGGCTCGTGCATGATCGGCGGCAATCTGTCGACCAACGCCGGCGGCGTGCAGGTGCTCCGCTACGGCAATGCCCGCAATCTCGTTCTGGGCCTGGAGGTCGTGCTGGCCAATGGCGAGGTCTGGGACGGCTTGCGTGCGCTCAAGAAGGACAATACCGGCTACGACCTCAAGCATCTCTTCATGGGCGCCGAAGGAACGCTCGGCATCATCACGAAGGCCGTGCTCAAGCTGTGGCCGGCTCCCAAGGACGTCTGCACCGCGTGGCTGGCGATCCGGGATCCGCGCGCGGCGCTTGAGATCCTGTCGGAAGCCCATGGCGCATCCGAGGACAATGTCGGCTCCTGCGAGCTGATGAGCCGCGCCGCCGTCGACATGGTGCTCCGCCACATTCCCGGCACGCAGGATCCGCTTCGGGCGGACACGCCATGGTATCTGCTGCTCGAATGGTCCTCCTCGCGGGCGCGCGAGGACGGGGCTGAGGGCATCGCGGCGAAGATGGAGCAATTTCTCGCCGATCAGCTCGAGGCCGGACGCGTGATCGACGCGGCGATCGCCCAGACCGGAAGCCAATCGCAGAACATGTGGCGCATCCGGGAAAGCGTCGCCGAGGCCTCCCGGGCCGAGGGGCCGGGACTCAGCTTCGATGTGTCGGTGGCCATCTCCAGGATTCCGGAGTTCATCGACCTCGGGCTCAAGGCCGTGTGCGACATTCTCCCGGCCATTCGCCCCTATCCTTTGGGGCACATTGGCGATGGCAATCTGCATTTCTCGTTCATGGGGCCGCTCGGCATGGATCAGCAGACGCTGACCCAATACAAGGCCGCGATCACGCGAGCCGTGAACGATCTCATCACGTCCATGGGCGGCTCGATCTCGGCGGAACACGGCATCGGCATCGACAAGCTCGACGAGCTCAGCCACTACCGCTCGAAGACCGAGCTCGACATCATGCGAACCATCAAGCGCGCGCTCGATCCGCAGAACATCATGAATCCCGGCAAGGTGCTGCGGCTATGATCTGACTGGACGGCCTCGCCAAGCGAAGCAACGCCGGAAGCCTACTGCATGATCGCAGCCGCGATCTTCTCCGCCGACATCAGGACCGGGAAGTTGGTGTTGGCGCATGGCACCACCGGGAAGATCGAGGCGTCGACGACGCGCAGGCCCTGAATGCCCTTGACGCGGCCTTCTGTATCGACCACTGCCATCGGATCGTCGGCCCGGCCCATGCGGCATGAGCAGGAGGCGTGCCACACGCCGATGGTCGCCTTGCGCACGAAAGCTTCCAGCGCCTCGTCGTCATTGATGACGTCCTCGAAGCTGAAACCTTCGACGACGAAATTGTCGATCATGTAGTGGCGCAGCGCCGCCGGCCCGTCCATCAGGGCCGCGGCGATCGTGGTCAAGATCCTGTTCGTCGTATTGACCACACCAATTTTGCGCACGCGGTCGGTGTAGGAGGCGGGGAACGGCTTGTCCGTCACCGCCCTGACCGCCTCGCTCATTTGCACGGCCGCCATCTTGCGGAAGCCGCTCATCAGGCGATCGAGGTCGCGCCGGTCGGACAACAGGTTGAACTCGACGATCGGCTCTGCGGCGGGATCGCGCGAGGCAAGCTTGACCTGCCCGGTCTCGGAATAGGTCTTGTTGACGAAGGTGAGCAGCGAGCCGATCTGCCCACCGACCGCGTGCCAGGCCGATTTGCTGAGCACGACGACGAACATGTCGCCCTTCGGCACGCCGGACAGCCCGGACGAATAGCGCAAGCCCACCTGCATGTGGCGCCGCGTATGCTCGTTCATGCGCGCGCCCCGGCGGATGTAGGACGACAGTGAAATCGAGGGATGATCCATCAGGCGCTGGCCGACGCCCGCCAGGCCCATCCGGACCGGAATTCCCAAGTCCTTGAGATGGCCGACCGGACCGATGCCGGCGCGCAAGAGGTGCGCCGGCGAGTGGATCGCACCGCTGGAGAGGATGATCTCGCGGCCGCGGAACTCCTGCTCGCGCCCGCCGACAATGGCCTTCACGCCAACGCATTGCGTGCCTTCGAACAGCAGCTCCCGGACCTGGGTGTCGGTGGAAATCGTCAGGTTCGCACGCTTGCGGGTGTCGCGATCGAGATAGCCCATCGCGGCCGAGACGCGCTGCTCAGCCTGATTGGAATGCGTCACCGGGAAAAAGCCGTCGACGAATTCGCCGTTCTGGTCCGGCAAATATTGATGGCCGGCCTGCTGGAACGCCTCGCCGAGCGCCTGCGAATGCTTGGTCCAGTGCTCGCGCGGAATCCGTCGGACCGGGATCTTGCCGTCCTTGCCGTGGAAGGGACCGTCGAAATCGAGGTCGCGCTCGATCTTCTTGAAGAAGGGCAGCACGTCGTTCCAGCTCCAGCCCGCAGCGCCCCGCGCGTCCCATTCGTCGTAATCGGTCGGTGCGCCGCGGTTGGCCATCTGGCCGTTGATCGACGAGCCGCCGCCGAGCACGCGCGCCTGCTCGTATTTGCGTAAAGGAGGACGCGCTTCATTCGGATTGTTGTGGCTGACGACCTGGGTCGTGACCTTCAGTTCGGTCCAGTGGAAGCGCGGATCGAAATAGGCGGTGCCGGGATAGCTGTCTCGGATTTCGGCCGGCTCGTTTCCGGGCGGCGTGTCCTGCCCCGCTTCGCACAGCAGGACCTTGTTGGCGCTCTTTGCCGAGAGCCGGTGGGCCAGCACGGACCCCGCCGAGCCGCCGCCCACGATGATGAAGTCGTACACGATTGGCGCTTCCTCTTGTTCTTGTTGGGAGAGCTTAGCGCGTTATTGTTTTGCCGTGAAAGGCTTTTGGATTGCGTCAACGCCACCATCTCTCGTGTCCCGGACGCGCTGCAACGCTTCAGGCGTTGCAGCGCTGAGCCGGGACCCAGGAGGCCGCGAGCTCGCTCTTGCATGGGCCCCGGCTCTGCAGCGCACCGCTGAAGAAGCGCTGCGCTGCGTCCGGGGCACGAGCGTCATGCCTTGGCACAAGAATGCTACGGCCTGATCGAAAAATTCTCTGGCGGTCCCGGCTTGCGCAAGGGCTCGGCCAGCCGGGCGAACTCGCACAACAGCGCGCGCGTCTTGCGGGGATCGATGATCTCCTCGACCCAGAATTTTTCGGCGGAGCGGAACGGCGAGCGCAGCTTGTTGAGGCGGTCCTGGATTTCCTCCAGCTTGCCCGCCTTGTCCTCGGCCGCGTCGATGTCGGCGCGGTAGGCGGCCTCGATGCCGCCTTCGAGCGGGAGCGAGCCCCAATAGGCCGACGGCCAGGCGTAGCGGATCGAAAAGCGATCGGCCGGCTGATGCACGACGCCCGCGACACCGAAGGCGTTTCTCAGGATCACGGTGCACCAGGGCACGGTGGTCTGGTTGACCGCGGCCATGGCGCGCACGCCGTGACGGATGGTGGCGGCTTTCTCGGCGTCGAGGCCGATCATGAAGCCGGGGCAGTCCATGAGATAGACGACCGGCAGATGGAAGGTCTCGGCGAAGTCGACCCAACGCACCACTTTCTGGCAGGCATCCGCGGTCCAGGAGCCGCCATAGTGGAAGCTGTCGCTGGCGAGCAGCAGCACCGCCCTGCCCTCGAGCCGGGCGAGGCCGACGATGACAGGCTTGCCGAAGTTCTTGGCAACTTCGAAGAACGAGCCCTTGTCGACGACGGACTCGATGATCGGCCGCATCTTGTAGACCTGCTTGCGGTTGCGCGGCACCACATTCAGCAGCGCTTCGTCGCTGCGCTCCGGATTGTCAGCGCAGGGCAAGGTCGGCGGCAGCTCGTAAACCGACGGCGGCAGGTAAGAGAGGAAACGCCGCGCGCAGGCGAACGCCTCTTCTTCCGTATCGACGGCATGATCGACCGCGCCGGCGCGGGTCTGGATGTCGGCGCCGCCTAATTCTTCCTTGGAGAGGTCCTGCCCCAGCGCCTTCACCACCGGCGGCCCCGCGACGAACATCGCGGACTTCCTGGTCATGATGGAATAGTGGCTGGACGCGAGACGCGCGGCACCGAGCCCTGCGACCGAACCGAGGCCGAGTGCGACCACCGGCACGCGCGACAAATTCTCCGTCGTGAAGCGATACCAGCGCGTGCCGCCGATGCCGCCCGGCAGATTGGCCGCGCCCTTGGTCTCGATGGTCTTGACCGAGCCGCCGCCGCCGGAGCCCTCGATGATGCGGACGATCGGCAGACGGAAGTCGTGCGCCATCTCCTCCGCCATCAGCGGTTTTGCGGAGATCGACGCATCGGCCGAGCCGCCGCGCACGGTAAAGTCGTCGCCGACCACGACCACGGTGCGGCCGTCGACGCGCGCGCGGCCGAATACGCAGTTCGCCGGCGTCAGTTTCTGCAGCTCGCCGCTGGTATCGTACTCACCGATGCCGGAGACGGCACCGATCTCGTGAAAGCTGCCTTCGTCGATCAGCTTGTCGATACGCTCCCGAACAGTCAGCCGGCCCTGGTCATGCTGTCGCTTGACCTTGTCAACGCCGCCCATCTCCCGCGCGAAGGCTTCGCGCCGGGCGAGCTCGTCGAGTTCCGGCTTCCAGTTCATTCACTCCCTCCGAATTGATCGGCTTGTTATTGTTGTGCACGGCCATGGCGACCGGCTTACGCGAGATGCGGTTGTTGAAGGCATCGCCCTCCGCGCCTTCCACCAGGCTGCCGAGCGAGCGGCCAAGCTGCAGCATCAGCGGGGCGACTTCGTCATGCAGACGCTGCTCGTCATACATCGCCGAGAGCAGACCAATCGTGATGACCACGAAGGTCTGATATTGCGGTGACCAGATCGGCACCGCGAGGCCATTGATGTGCGGGCTCCACAGGCCGCAGGCCACGACATAGCCGCGCTCGCGCAGCATCTGCCGGTTGGCCTCGATGCGGGGCCTGAGGATCTTCGCAGCCTCGGGCGCTTCGCGCTCCATCTCCGCGATGAAGGCATCGCCGACTTCCGGCGACAACGCCGCCGTGTAGGCCGCGCCTGCTGCGGTGGAGGCCATCGAGATGCGGCTGCCGGTGCCCTCGTGCAGGCCGAGCGCAGAGGCCGAGCGCGCGAACTGGAGATAGACGAGATTGAAGCGATCGGGCACGACTAAGCCGACCGTGCCGGGAAGCTGCTCGGCAACTTCCTGCAGCCGCTGGCGGATCATGCTGCGCAGCTGTGCGCCCTTCATCATCGAAGCGCTCATCGCCACCGCGCTCGGGCCGATGCGATATTTTTGATCACGCGGCAGATAGACCAGTTGTCCCATCCGCGTCAGCGTGTGCGTGAGCCGCGACACCGTCGAGCGCGGCAGGCCGCAGCGATTCGAAATCTCGAGATTGCCGAGCCTCGCGTCGTGGCCCTCGAAGCATCGCAACACGTCGAACGCGCGCGAGACCACCTGGATGACATCACCCTCACCGGCATCGCCAGCGAGCATGCCTTGCCTACTCAACCGCTCCGATCGTCGTCCCATTTGTTCCCTACCGTCTGTTCCGCTCTGCGGAATTAAATTCCACTTGCAGACGACGCTACCTCAGGCATTTTGCAACGACAACAAAAAGGCGATGGCATGCCAGAAATTAAGATCGTCACCGAGGTCGCGGGACGCATCTGCGCAACTCCCGTGCAAGTTGGAGGAACCGTCGCGGATGGAGATGAAATTGTGGTGGTCGAAGCGATGAAGATGGAGATACCGGTGCCTTCGCCTGCGAACGGCACGATCACGTCGCTTCTGGTGAAACTCGACGACATCGTTGCCGAGGGACAGGCGATCGCGATCGTCGCGAATTAACGGCGCATCCGTCGTTCCCGCGACAATCTGTCTGTCCTTGTTTCCACGTTCGCGGTCGGCGTTGCCATCGCTTGATCGCGGTGACATGATCTGTTTCAAACAAAACTGTGTTTCAAACAAAGAAAGAAAATCTTCGCGACAAACGCGAAGATGGAGGGAGGGAAACATGCTTCGTGGGCTGCTCATACTCGCGCCTGCCTTGGTGGCGGGTATTTCTATTGCGTCTACACGCTACTCGTTCGCCGAGGACGTCAAGCTGCCGGCGACCTTGACCTTCACGGCCTACGACACCGGAACCGCCGGCTTCAACATCGCGGTCGGCGTCGGCAAGATGATGAAGGACAAATACGGCACCGACGTGCGCGTGCTCCCCGCAGGCAACGACGTCGCACGCCTCGCGCCGCTGCGCGCCAAACGCGCGGTTTCATCTGCGATGGGATCGGGCACCTATTTCGCACAGGAAGGCGTGTTCGAGTTCGGGTCGAAGGAATGGGGCCCGCAGCCGCTCCAGATCCTGCTCTCGTCCGTCGACTGCAATTGCGGCTCGCTGGGCGTTGCCGCCGACACCGGCGTGAAGGAGTTGAAGGACCTCAAGGGCAAGCGCGTCGGCTTCGTGGTCGGCTCGCCCGCGCTGAACCAGAATTCGCTCGCGGTGCTCGCCTTCGCGGGGCTGACGCAGAAGGACATCAAGGCCGTCGAGTTCGCGAGCTACGGCGCGATGTGGAAAGGACTGATCAACAACGACGTCGATGCCGCCTTCGGCACCACCATCACCGGCCCCGCCAAAGAGGCCGAGACCTCGCCGCGTGGCCTGATCTGGCCGCCGCTGCCAGCCAAGGACAAGGAAGGCTGGGCGCGGATGCAGAAGGTCGGATCGTTCTTCTTCCCGCAGACCGCGACCTGCGGCGCCGGCATTTCGCCGGACAAGCCGGTCGAGCTCGGCAATTACCCCTACCCGATCTTCGTCGCCTACGCTTCGCAGCCGGCCGACCAGGTCTATGCGATGACCAAGGCGATGATCGTGAACTACGACGCCTACAAGGATTCCGCGCCCGGCGCCGGCGGTCTCGCCGCCGACCGCCAGACCAAGAACTGGGTGGTGCCGGTGCATCCCGGCGCGGTGAAGGCGCTGAAGGAAGCCGGGCATTGGAGCGATGCGCAGGAGGCGCACAACAACAAGCTGATCAAGCGGCAGGAGGTGCTCGGCGCGGCGTGGGCGGAGTACGGCAAATCCAATCCGCCATCGGATGACAAGGCCTTCCTCGACGGCTGGATGAAGGCGCGGGCAGCCGCGCTTGCGAAAGCCGACATGCCGAGCGGGTTCGACGAATAGTCTGGCAATGGAATTGACGGTTGCCAGGACGGCAGTGCGCTCCCTCTCCCGCTTGCGGGAGAGGGTTGGGGAGAGGGTGTCTCCGCGGTGGGATTCCCCCAGAGGAGAAAACCCTCACCCGGCGCTGCGCGCCAACCTCTCCCGCAAGCGGGAGAGGTTGAGCCCGCGGCCCGAGCGATTCAAACAACTGCCATTCGCCTAGTTAGCAATTTCCAGTCGACGCTTCGGGATCAATGATGTCTTCCACCTCCACCGCCCCGCAAGACGAGCCCAAGCGGGTCGTGTTCGACGATCCGCACGGCGCCGCCGGCAACATGCAGGAAGCTGAGGTGACGCGCGTGCGCACCTTGCGCGGCGGCTGGCGCTGGACGCTGGTGGTCGCGACCGCGGCGACGATCCTGCTCTGCATCAACCAGCAATTCTCGCTGCGCTTCTTCATCGGCTACACTCAGCTCAACACGGAGTATTTCTACCTCCTGATCGCCTTGATGCTGCCGTTCACCTTCCTGATCTTCCCGGGCACGGAACGCGCACCGCTCGATCGGATTCCCTGGTACGACCTGTTGCTCTTCGTCGCGACTTTTGCCGCATCGCTGCTGCTGATGTCGAGCGTGCGCAAGGCGGCCGAGGCCGGCTGGGAGTTCGGCGGCGCGCCGACCAGCGTGATCGCCGCCGGCCTCGTGATGTGGGTGATGCTGTTGGAGGCGCTGCGCCGCACCGGCGGCTGGAGCCTGCTCTTGAGCGTGCTCCCCTTCACCGTCTATCCGCTGTTTGCCGAGGCCCGCTGGCTCGGCCCCTTCCGCGGCACCCAATCGACGCTGGAGCAGGCGACCGCCTATCACGTGCTCTCGGGCGAAAGCCTGCTCGGCATTCCCATCCAGGCCTTCGCCGACACCGTGATCGGCTTCCTCGTGTTCGGCACCGCGCTGATGATGACCGGCGCGGGCAAATTCTTCATCAATCTTTCTTTCGCGATGTGCGGCACGTTCCGCGGCGGCGCGGCGAAGGTCTGCATCTTTGCGAGCGGCCTGCTCGGCATGATGTCGGGCTCGATCATCTCCAACGTTTTGACCGCCGGCACCATGACTATCCCCGTCATGAAGAAGAGCGGCTTTCGTGCCTCCTATGCCGCCGCGATCGAGGCCTGCGCCTCGACCGGCGCGGTGCTGGCGCCGCCGGTGATGGGCGCCACCGCCTTCGTGATCGCGCAATTCCTCAACGTCAGCTACGCCGACGTCGCGCTCGCCGCGATCATTCCCGCCGTGCTCTATTACGTCGGCCTGTTCATGCAGGTCGACGCCTATGCGGCGCGGCACGGGCTGAAAGGCATTCCGCGCGCCGATCTGCCGCGCGTCATGGATACGATCAAGGACGGCTGGTACTACGTCTTCGTCATCGCGCTGCTGATCGTGATGCTGCTCTATTTCAAGCGCGAGAGCCACGCGCCGTTCTACGCCACCGCGCTGCTGCTGGTCCTCAACCAGTTGTTCTCCAAGGAGACGCGCTGGACGCCTGCGACGATCGGCAAATTCCTGGAGGTCAACGGACGCACCTTCGTCGAGCTCGTCGGCATCCTCGCCGGCTGCGGCCTCCTGATCGGCGCGTTCTCGATGACCGGCGTTGTGTCGAGCCTTGCCAATGACCTCCTGCATATTGCCGGCGACAATCCCTTCCTGCTGCTCGGGATGTGCGCCCTCACCAGCCTCATCCTCGGCCTCGGCCTGACGACGACGGCCTGCTACATCTTCCTCGCCATCCTGGTCGCGCCTGCGCTGGAGAAGCTCGGGCTGAACCGCATGGCGGTGCACATGTTCATTTTCTACTGGGGCATGCTGTCGTCGATCACCCCGCCGGTCGCGATTGCTTCGTTCGCCGCAGCCGGCATCGCCGGCTCGCCGGCGATGAAGACGGGCTGGGAATCGATGTGGGTCGGCAGCATCATCTATTTCCTGCCGTTCTTCTTCGTGCTCAATCCGGCGCTGGTATTGCAGGGGCCGAGCCCGTATCTGGCCGGCCTCGGCCTGATGGGTCTTGCCGCGTTCGGCACGCTGTTCATCTGTGCCGGCATCCAGGGTTACCAGGCCTTCGTCGGCGACTTGCGCGGTACTGGTGCGCTGGAGTGGCCGATCCGCGTGCTGCTGGTGATCGGCGGCTTCGTGGTGGCCACGCCCGGCGGCGGGATCATGCCGCTGTCGCAGCTGCAGGTGACGCTGCTGGGCCTTGCCATCCTCGCGCCTACGGTCTTGCTGGCGCTTGTCCTGGTCCGGCGGCAGACCGTGGTGCCGGACGGGTTGCGCGCCCCCTGATTGCGTTGCACAAGTGAGGCGATGACACCGCTCTCGCCTCCCGCCTCCGCCTGGACCCGCTCGAAGCCGCCTTTGCTGCGGTTTCTGGACAATTGCCTCAACGAATTCTCCGCGGAAACCTCGGGCCATGTCGCCGATTACATTCCCGAGCTGAGCAAGGCCGATCCTGCCTATTTCGGCATCAGCCTCGCGACACTGGATGGCCACGTCTACGAGGTCGGCGACTCCAGGGTGCCCTTCACCATCCAGTCGATGTCGAAGCCGTTCGTGTTCGCGCTGGCGCTGGACCTTTTGGGCGCAGGCAAGGTCGAGAGCGCGATCGGTGTCGAGCCCTCGGGTGACCCTTTCAACTCGATCCGGCTCAATTCGGAGAACCATCCGTTCAACCCGATGGTCAATGCCGGCGCAATCGCCTGCACCGGACTGATCTACGACAGCAAGGGCGCCGACGCTTTCGAGCAGATTCGCCTGGCGCTCGGCCGCTTTGCCGGACGCGAGCTCGCCGTGGACGAGGCCGTCTATGCCTCCGAAAGCCAGACCGGCGACCGCAACCGCGCCATCGGCTATCTGCTCAAGACCAACGCCGTGATCTCGGACAACGTCGCCGCCGTGCTCGACGTCTATTTCCGGCAATGCGCCGTGCTGGTGACCGCGCGCGACATCGCGGTGATGGCGGCAACGCTTGCCAACCGTGGCATCAATCCGGTCACAGGCGAGCAGGTGCTGAGCGCTTACGCGATCTCGCGCACGCTCTCGGTGATGACCTCGTCGGGCATGTACGACTATGCCGGCGAATGGATCTACCGCATCGGCATCCCCGCCAAGAGCGGCGTCGGCGGCGGCATTCTGGCCGCGCTCCCTGCCCGCCTCGGCCTCGGCAGCTATTCGCCAAAGCTCGACAAGCACGGCAACAGCGTGCGCGGCATCAAGGTCTGCGAGGCGCTGTCCTCGCATTACGATCTGCACATGCTCAACCGCAGCGACGATGCCCGCAACGCCGTCATCGCCGACTACGATATCGGCAGGAGCCCGTCACGACGCGTGCGCCGGCCGCAGGAGCGCGAAATCCTGGCTGCACATGAGCAGGAGGTGCGGGTCATCGAGCTGGTCGGCACGCTGTCGCTGTCGGCCGTCGACTACGTCTCGCGCCGGCTGGCGGGAAGACCGCGGCCGCAAATCGTCGTGTTCGACCTGCACCGCGTCACCTCGACCACGCGCGCCGGTGCGCGGCTTGTCGCCGAAACTTTCGAGGAGCTCGCCGCACTGAACGTGACCGTGGTGCTGTCAGGCGTCCGGCGCGCCTCCAAGGAATGGGACAGCTTGCGGGAATGGACCGCCGAGCTGAAGAACGTCCGCGACTTCTACCTGCTCGACACCGCGATCGAATGGGCCGAGGACCAGATCGTCTACCGCTACGGCGGCTCGATCGACTTCCACGAGACCACCGAGCTTGCCGAACAGCCGCTGCTATCAGGTATGAGCGAGGAAGAGCTGGCGGATCTCGCTTCGATCTGCACGATCCGAACCTTTCAGGCCGGCGCCAAGATCATCACCACGGGCGATCCGGCCTCCTCCCTGTTCTTCCTGCGCAGCGGTGCGGTGCATGTCACGCTGCCCGACGGCGTGCGGCTGGCGACGCTGACTGCCGGCATGGCCTTCGGAGAGATGGCGCTGCTCGAGACGACGCGCTCCGCCGACGTCTTTGCCGACATGGCGGCGACCGCGTTCGAAGTACCGCTGAAGGATTTCGAACGCTTCCGCAAGCAGCACCCACGCGCCAGCGAGCGCGTCATGCGCAATCTGTCCCAGCTCCTCGCCGACCGCCTGATCGTCGCCAACGCGAGGGTGGATATCTTGACAGCGACGTGAGTGACGGTGGTTCATTCACAGCAGGTCGTCGTGCCCGGGCTTGTCCCGGGCATCCACGTTCTCCGTGCTGCGTGGCAAGGCGTGGATGGCCGGGACAAGAGCGGCCATGACGCTGTGGAGGCTGTCGGTACCTTAGCCTAGGCCTTTTGCTCTAGCGGCTCGCGGCCTCGCTCAGGCGCCGCTTGATCTTCGCCGCACTCTTCTCCAGTAGCTCGGACGGCTGCTGGCCTGTCGCCGCGCACAGACAAGCCCAGTAGTAGATGACATCGCCCAGCTCATCGACCAGACCCGCCTTGTCGAGCCAGTCGTCGCGCAGCAACTTCTTGATATGGTCGGCGACCTCGCCGGCTTCGCCGGCAAGGCCAAGACCGAGATAGGACAGCCGCTCGTTGGACGGATGCTCTTCGACTTTCGCAAGGCTCGCGGCCCAAACCGCATATTCATCGATCGTCATCGGCATCCCTCGCCGCTGCTATCGGATCAACCCACCACTTCCGTCACGGGCTGGAGGTCGATCTCGAATGTCTCCAAGAACTTTGACGTCATGATGTAGAAGCCGACCGAAAGCTGCAGCTCGACCAGCGCGGCCGGCGTCAGCTTCGCTGCGATCGCCTTGAAGGTCACATCCGTCGGCTTCTTCAGCGTCACGATCTCGTCGGTGAAGGCGAGCGCTGCGCGCTGCACCTCGTTGAAGCATGTCGCCGCCTCCCAGTTCTCGAGCGCCTCGTTCTGCTCGTCGGTGACGCCGACATTCTTGCCGATGCGCTTGTGCGCGACGATCTCGTAGGGCGCCTCGCACAAGATGCCGGTGCGGGTGATTGCGAGCTCGCGCACGATGGGGTCGAGCTCGCCCTTGTGGCGGATGGCGCCCCCTAAGCGGCAGTACTGCTCGAAATAGCTTGGCGAGTGCGCCATCATGCGGAAGATGTTGGCGTTGCGGTTCTTGTCGAGAATTTCGCGGGTGCGGTCGGATGCCTTGGACGGGTCGCTATAGTTGATGCGGGCCATGATTTTCCTGAAGTTTTCCCTAAATTTTTGATGCTCTTTGTCGTTGTCGGCGAGAGTTCTCTGAAACTCTATTCTTGCGCCGACGCAGGAGCAACATCATCGAGTCAAATTGCCGCCGCATTGCTGATCGACCCTGACACAGTCGATATTCGCCGCGTGGGGACAAATCGCGGTGAGTACTCGCAAATGGGGTGTTCCGAGTAAAACAATTGGCCGTCGGGTGCGCTAGCCGCACAACGATGAGTCACGCCCAAGTCTAGGGAGAAAAGGCATGAAGGAAGCCACCAAGGGGGCGGCCTCGGGAGCGCTCGCGCATATGCTGGCGGTGACGGCGATGCTCGTCATCGCCAGCATCTTGTTCTACGGGCGCTAGCTGGAGTTTTAGAGTTTTCGTCATTCCGGGGTGGCTCTCGCACAGGCCAGGCCCAGAATCCCGTTCCAGGCTCGGTCCTTCGGACCGCCCCCGAATGACGAATCCCACCACTCGCTCTCGGCGGTAGCCTGGATGGAGCGCAGCGCAATCCGGGAAAGTCTATTGCGGGGTGAGAATCCCGCATTTCGCTGCGCTCCATCCGGGCTACAGCATCCCCACTATCTGCTCTTTGCAAAAAACGGCACGAGCCTGCCGGCAAACGGCTTGAAGCTCGCAACGACCGAATCGCCAATGGCAAGGTCATTCTCGCCGTGGGCCATCATGCGAAAACCCTCGGCGCAATCGACCAGCAGGATGTTGTAGGGCACGTGCGCGCGCGTCTCTGATGTGGCGGCACGGCAGACCAGCGAGGTCGCGTAGACCCTGCCCTTGCCGCTGGCGCGCTGCTCACGCGGATCGGACGCGCCGCACGCCGCGCAGAAGCCGCGGTGGAAATACTGCACGTGACCGCACGCGGCGCAGGTCTGAAAAATGATGGCCTGTTCGCCCTTGGTCCAATCGGCCAGACGCTCGCTCATCGCACCTGCTCCAGGAACATGCTGACATGGGACGACAGCACGCCGCCGTCGCCGTGCAACAGCGCGATCGAAGCGTCACGCACCTGGCGATTGGCCGCCCGTCCCGTCATCTGCAAATGCGCTTCGACCAGATGCGCCATGGCGCCGCCGACGCCGCAATGGCCGTAGCTGAGCAGGCCGCCATGGGTGTTGAGCGGCATCGCGCCGTCGCGGCCGAAATGACCTGATCGCACGCGGGCAGCCGCCTCGCCGCGCCCGGCAAGGCCGAGGTCTTCCAGCAGCATTGCGAGCGTGATGGTGAAACTGTCGTAGATCGCGGCGTAGCGCACGTCGGAGATCGCAAGGCCAGTGGCCTCCTTGGTGCGCGCGATGGAGATCTCGGCGCCGAGCTCACTGAGCGCGGGCGCGGCCGTGACATGCTGGTGTGTATGCGCCTGGGCGCAGCCGCGGATGCGCACGCCCGCTTCCCCTGTCCGCTCGCGGCTGATGACGAAGGCGGCGCCACCGTCGGACACCGGGCAGCAGTCGAGCAGTTTTAAGGGCATCGCCACCGGCTTGGAGGCCATGACGTCGGCGACGGTGATGGGATCGTGGAATTGCGCGCCGGGATGGGTGCAGGCGTGGGCCCGCATCAGCACCGCGAACTCGGCGAGATCTTCTTCAGTCACGCCGTATTCGTGCATGTACCTGCTGGCGACGAGGCCGTAATAGGCCGGAATGGTCGGGCCTAGCGGCACGTCGTAGTCGGGATGGCCGACCTGCGCCAGCGCCTGGATCGAGGCGTCGCGGCTCTGCCCGGTGAGGCGGTTCTCGCCGGCGACGACGAGCACGTGGCGCGCAACGCCTGCGTCGACGAGGTGATGCGCCAGCATCGTCATCGCGAGCCCGGTGGCGCCGCCGACCTGCACGGCATGGGCGTAAGATGGGCGGATGCCAAAATGCTCGGCGAAGACGGTCGCCAGCATGATGTGCGGCGAGACGGTGGAATAGCCGCAGAGAACCCCGTCGATGTCGGATCGCTTCAGCCCGGCATCGTCGAGCGCGGCTTGCGCGGCCTTGCTCATCAGGTCGAGCGAGGACGAGCCTTCATGCTTGCCGAACGGCGTGAGGCCGACGCCGGTGATGAAGCTCATGGCGCCCCTCCCTGCTCCGGCGGTGACCGCGTGACGCCATCGCGAACCATGGCGGCGACTTCATCGGCGGAATAACCAACCTCGCGAAGAATCTCCGCGCCGTGCTCGTTGAGCTGCGGCGCCAGCCGCACCGGCTCGGCCTCGGTCTCGGACCAGGTCGCCGTCACCTTCATGCTGCGGATCGGCCCTTCCGTGGGATGGGTCACGACGGGGAAGAAATTCGTCGCCTCCAGATGCTCATCGTGCAGGATCGAGGCAAGGTCGTGCATCGGCATGACCGGGACGTCGGCCTTGGTCAGCAGGTCGATCCATTCGGCCGTGGTACGCGTCTCGAAGATGCGGGCGAGCTCGGCATAGACCACGTCGATATTGGCGGCGCGTCCCGCGAAGGTTGCGAATTTGGGATCGGCGCGCAAATCGTCGCGGGCGGTCGCCTTGAAGAAATTCTCCCACTGCTTGTCGTTGTAGACGATGACGCTGAGATAGCCGTCCGACGTCTTGTAGGGCCTCCGATCCCGCGAGAGGTGGCGGGCATAGCCGCCCTTGTCGAGCGGCGGCTCATAGGTGAGCCCGCCCATATGGTCGCCCATGACGAATCCGGCCATGGTCTCGAACATCGGGATGTCGACGCGCTGGCCGCGGCCGGTGCGGTCGCGGTGTACGAGGCTGGCGCAGATCGCACCGACCGCGGTGAGGCCGACGATGCGATCGACCAGCGCGTTCGGCACGTAGCGCGGCACGCCGTCGCCAGTCTGCGCCATCAACGCCGGCAGCGCGGTGGCGCCCTGGATCAGATCGTCATAGGCGGGTTTTGCAGCGTAAGGCCCGTCCTGGCCGAAGCCGAACACGCCGGCATAGACCAGACGCGGATTGATCGCGGAGACGACATCGTAGCCGAGCTGAAGCCGCGCCATGGCTTGCGGGCGGACGTTGTAGACCAATACGTCGGCGTCCTTGATTAACCGCAGCACGGCGTCGCGGCCCGCGGGTTTCTTCAGGTCGAGGCAGATCGAGCGCTTGCTGCGGTTGGTGTTGAGAAACACCGGGCCCATGCCGGCGTGACGCATCGGGCCGATCAGGCGGGTGACGTCGCCGTCGAGCGATTCCACCTTGATGACATCGGCACCGTAGTCGCCGAGCATCTGGGTCGCATAGGGCCCCATCAGCACGGTGGTCATGTCGATGACCTTGATGCCCTTCAGCGGCCCCATCGTTCGCTCCCGATTGCGCGGGGGGCTCAAGGCGCGGCCCCGCAATTTCGGTCCAGCTAAAGGCAGCGCGGCCGCGCGCGCAAGGGCGGCCGGCGTATGGCCGCATGCGCCGCGCGGCGATATCGACCGCTATTTCTTTTGGCGGGATTCGCGGATCTTGAGGAGCCGGTCGAGCTCGTCGTTCTGCTGGCTGATCCGGTCGGCGATGCGCGACTCGTTCTGCTCGCCCGAGGCGGCCGCGGCCTGCTCGATGAGCTGGCGGATATTGTCCTCGATGATCGCGATACGATCGTTGAGTGCGTCCATCGATAGTGAGGTTTCGTAGTCAGTGCTCATGATGCATTTCCCGCAAATCAATCAGGAGCGTTAAGGTGGGCAAAGCGAAGCGCGCCCACCATGATCTAGCGCAAGGAAGAAGGTGGGCACGGCGCATGGCGCCTTTGCCCACCCTACAGGACTGAGCCTACTTCAGCGGCTCCAGCACGGAGACGTAGTTGGCGACCGCGGCACCGCCCATGTTGAAGATGCCGCCGAGCTTGGCATTCTTCAACTGCATGCCCTCGGGCGCCTGGCCTGCGAGCTGCATCGCGGTCATCACGTGCATGGAGACACCGGTGGCGCCGATCGGATGGCCCTTGGCCTTCAGGCCGCCGGACGGATTGACCGGCAGCTTGCCGTCCTTCAGCGTCCAGCCTTCCTTGATGGCGCGGGCGCCCTGCCCCCTCGGCGTCAGGCCCATCGCTTCGTACTCGATCAGCTCGGCGACGGTGAAGCAATCATGGGTCTCGACGAAGGAGAGATCGCTGAGCGCAACGCCCGCCTTTTCCAGCGCGCGCTGCCAGGCGACCGTGCAGCCCTCGAACTGCAGGATGTCGCGCTTGGACATCGGCAGAAAATCCTGGGCGTGCGCGGTGGCGCGGAAGCCGATCGACTTGGTCAAGGCCTTGGCGGTCTCGGCATCGGCCAAAACCAGCGCGGCGGCGCCGTCGGAGACCAGCGAGCAGTCGGTGCGCTTCAAGGGACCTGCGACGTAAGGGTTCTTCTCGCTCTCGGCGCGGCAGAAGTCGAAGCCAAAATCCTTGCGCATCTGGGCGAAGGGGTTGGCGACGCCGTTCTTGTGGTTCTTGGCCGCGATCAGCGCCAGTGCGTCGGACTGATCGCCGTATTTCTGAAAATAGGAGCTGGCGATCTTACCGAACACGCCGGCAAAGCCGCCGACGGTGTCGCCGTCCTCGGGCAGGTAGGACGCCTTGAGCAGGTACTTGCCGATCTCCGGACCGGGCGTGCGCGTCATCTGCTCGACGCCGACGACCAGCACGATCTTGGCCGCGCCTGCGGCAATCGCGCGCAGGCCCTGGTGAACGGCCGCCGAGCCCGTGGCGCAGGCATTCTCGACGCGGGTTGCCGGCTTGAAGCGCAGCTTCGGGTCGGCCTGGAGCACCAGGGAGGCGGTAAAATCCTGCGGCGAGAAGCCGGCGTTGAAATGGCCGAGCACGATCTCGTCGACATCGCCGGCCGAAATGCCGGCATCGGCCAGCGCCTCGTTGGCAACGCGGGTGACGAGGCTTTCGACGGTTTCGGTGTCGAACTTGCCGAACGGCGTATGCGCCCATCCGACGATGCTGGCGGTCATGATCTTCTCTCCCTGGGGTCTCTTCCTGAGCTAAGTCTTAGCCCAGGGATGGCAAGACTTCACGCGGCTTTCAGGGCCTTGAGGGTGCGCTGGCAGATGGCAGTTATGCCGGCCCAGTTCCCGGCCCTGATCTCCGCCGTCGGACACAGCCAGGAACCGCCGACCGCGACCACGTTGGGCTCGGCCAGCCAGCTCGCCGCATTGGCCTCGCCCACCCCGCCGGTCGGGCAGAACCGCACGTTCGGGAATGGGCCGCCGAGGGCGCGCAGGCCCTTGATGCCGCCGGCCTGCTCGGCCGGAAAGAACTTTGCGACATCGAGGCCGTAGGACAGCGCCATCATCAGCTCGGACGCGGTCGCGATGCCCGGCGCGAACGGCAAGGAGCTGTGCGCTGCGGCCTTCAGGAGATCGGGTGTCAGGCCCGGGCTGATGCCGAACGCGACGCCAAGCTTCTCGACACGGGTGAAGTCGGCCGGATTGAGAATCGTGCCGATACCGACGACCGCCTCGGGCACTTCGGCCATCATCGCCCGCGCGGCCTCGATCGCAACGGGGGTGCGCAGTGTCACCTCCAGCGTGCGGACGCCGCCGGCGACCAGCGCACGCGCCAGCGGCACGGCGTCCTGGATGCGCTCGATGGTGAGGACCGGAATGACGGTCGCATCCCTGAACAGCGCGACGAGGTGGTTCTGTTGGGCAGACGTGGGCATTTCGTGGATCTTTTCGTTTTACTTGGTCGCTTGGCGCGTGGCCGCCGGCCGGTGCCGCTTCTTCGGCGGCATGGCATAGCCCGGAATGATGGCGCCGGGATAGCAGATCACGAGGCTGGCGAGGCGATGCCCGGCCTGGGCCGCCTCGACCGGATCGGAACCGGCGAGCCGGGCCGCAATGTAGGCCGCAGCAAAGCTGTCGCCGGCCGCCGTGGTGTCGACGACGGGGTTTGTCATGGGTTCGGCGCGGACTTCGCTCGTGCCGCCGGGGAAGCGCAAGAGGCTCACCGGCTCGGTCAGCCGGAACACCAGCTCCGGCGTGGGGATCCGCGCCATCAATTGCTCGTTGCTCTCGCCGGGATAGAGCGCGAGCAGATCCTCGGTCGAGGTCAGCACGATGTCGGCGGCCGCAAACGCCGCAGCAAACACCTCGCGCGCGACGTCGCGGTCGGGCCACCCCCGCGCGCGGAAATTGGTGTCGAACACGAAGCGGGTGCCGAGCAGGCGCGCGCGCTTGATCGCCGCGAACAGGCGATCGCGTCCGCCCGCATCGTAGATCGAGAGCGTGATCGCGGAGAGATAGACGATGTCGTAGCTCATCAGCGAGTTGAGGAGCTCATCCGTCTCCGGCAGATTCATCAGTTGGCGCGCCGCCGCGCTGTCGCGCCAGTGAAAGAACTGGCGCTCGCCCTTCGCATCGAGCTGGATCATGTACAGGCCGGGCAGCTTGCCCGCCAGCCGCACGACCCGCCTCGTGCCGACGCCCTCCGCATTCCAGGCCGCGATCATCTCGTCGCTGAGACCGTCATCGCCGAGCGCCGTGAGATAGTCGACCTTGACCTCGAGCCGCGCGAGGTACACCGCGGTGTTGAGAGTGTCACCGCCGAAGCCGCGCGAATACAGGCCGCCGCCCTGCCCGCTGGACTGCCCGGCAGGTTGCCCGCCCTGGGCCTGCCTGAGCTCGACCATGCACTCGCCGATGCAAGCAACGCTCGCCATCATGTGACCCGCTCAGTCAGAGGTCAGGCGACGAAATTGCCGCCGAGCTCGTCTTCGATGTGAATACGGATGATGTCGTCGAAGCTCTTCTCGGCGGTGGTGAAGCCGAACTCGAGCGACCGCTTTGCGTTGAAATTGCGCGGCCAGCCGCCGACGATGCCGACGATGAAGGGATCCGGCTCGCGCTTGATCCGGGCAGCGACCTTCTCACCCGCAACCCGCTTCAACGCGGCGATCTGCTCGCCGACCGTCGCCGACAGGCCCGGCATGGTCAGATTGCGGCGCGGGCCGACCGCGGCGAGGTCCATGGTGCCGGCGTGGAGCAGGAAGCCGACCGCGGAGCGCGGTGTGGCGTGCCAGTGACGAACGTCCTCGGAAACGGGAAGTACCACTTCCTTGCCCGCCAGGGGCTCGCGCAGGATATTGGAGAAGAAGCCCGATGCCGCCTTGTTGGGCAGGCCGGGCCGGATGCAGATGGTCGGCAGGCGGATGCCGATGCCGTCGAGGAAGCCGCGGCGCGAATAGTCGGCCAGCAGGAGTTCGCCGATCGCCTTCTGGGTGCCGTAGCTGAGCAGCGGCGTGTGGAAGAATTCGTCGCCGATCGCATCCGGGAACGGCGCGCCGAACACGGCGATCGAGGACGTGAAGACCACCCGCGGCTTGTAGCCGCCGCCGACGAGCCTGACGGCGTCGAGCAGCATCCGGGTGCCGTCGAGATTGATGCGGTAGCCTTTGTCGAAATCGAGCTCGGCTTCACCGGAGACGATGGCCGCGAGATGGAAGATCACGTCCGGGCGGCCGGCGATCAGCTTTTCGGCAGCGCCTGGCACGGCGAAATCACCCGACACCGTCTCGACGGGGAAACCAGCCTTCTCCGGCTTTTTCGGCTCCACCACGTCATGCATGGTCAGTTTCGTGATGTCGCTCTTGCCGAGCCGGCCGTCGCGGAGCAGCCGTTCACACAATTTGCGGCCGACCATGCCGGCGGCGCCGAGAACCAGAATGTGCAAGAGCTTAACTCCTTGTTATTGGCCGGAACGCGCAGCCCCTCGCGCGCTCCCGTGGCAGACCCCCCGCGATCACTCCTTCACGGCGCCGGTCATCGCGGACACATAATGCTCCACGAAGAAGGCGTAAAGGATGACGAGCGGCAGCGAGCCGGCCAGGGCTCCCGCCATCAGCGAACCCCAGCGGTAGATGTCACCGTCCACGAACTCGTTGACGATCGCGACCGGCACCGTCTTGTTGCTGGTCGACTGCAGGAACGTCAACGCGTAGATGAACTCGTTCCAGCACAGCGTGAAGCAGAAGATGAAGGCCGAGATCAGGCCGGGAATGGCGAGCGGCAGCACGATCTTGATCAGGATCTGCCAGCGGCTCGCTCCGTCGATCAGCGCGCATTCCTCGAGCTCGAACGGGATGGTCTTGAAGTAGCCCATCAGGAGCCAGGTCGAGAACGGAATCAGGATGGTCGGATAGGTCAGGATCAGCGCCAGCGGCGAGTCGAACAGGCCGTATTGAAACACGACGGTGGCGAGCGGAATGAACAGGATCGAGGGCGGCACCAGATAGGCAAGGAAGATCAGCCCGCCGACGAGATTGGCGCCCTTGTAGCGCAGGCGCACGATGGCGTAGGCAGCTAACACCGATGCGATGATCGAGAGCACCGTGGCGCAGACCGCCACGTACATCGTGTTCCAGAGCCAGTACGGATAGTAGCTCTCGAACAGCAGCTTGTGGAAATGCTTGAAGGTCGGATTCCAGGTCCAGAACGGGTTGAACCTGTCGAGATCGAGCAACTGATCGTCCGGCTTCACCGAAGTCAGCGCCATCCAGTAGAACGGAAACAAGAGCACCACGACGATGATCGCGAGCGGCAGGTACAGCGTCACCATCCGGCGCGGCACCGACTGCAGATAGCTCATGCCCTCGCTGTTATCGACGCGCGCGGGCGCCGATATGACGGCCTTGAGATCTACTTTCGAGGCAGGAAGATCAGTCATTGTTCTCTCCCTGTTGCCACTTGCGACGCTGCAGGCCGAACCAGGACACCATGATCGCCGCGAGCAGGAATGGAATCATGGCACTGGATATCGCCGCGCCCTCCCCGAGCTGCCCGGCGATGATCGCGCGCTGGTAGGACAGCGTCGCCATCAGATGGGTTGCGTTGACGGGGCCGCCGCGCGTCATCGCCCAGATCAGCTGGAAGTCGGTGAAGGTGAACAGCACCGAGAAGGTCATCACGACGGCGATGATCGGCGTCAGCAGCGGATAGGTGATGAACCGGAAATTCTGCCAGCGCGTGGCCCCGTCGAGCGTTGCGGCTTCATAGAGCGACGGCGACACCGTCTGCAGGCCTGCGAGCAGCGTGATCGCCACGAACGGCACGCCGCGCCAGATATTGGCGAAGATCACGCAAATGCGTGCCCAGGTCGTGTCGCCGAGGAAGTTGATATTTTGATTGATCACACCGAGATGCTTCAGCGACCAGGAGATGATGGAGAATTGCGAGTCGAAGATCCACCAGAACGCCAATGCCGAGAGCACCGTCGGCACGATGAAGGGGATGAGCACCATCGCGCGGAGCATCGCCTTGAACGGCATATTCTCGTTCAGCAGCAGCGCGAGATAGAGTCCGATCGCAAATTTGAGGGCGCTTGCGACGAAGGTGTAGAGCAGCGTGTTGAACACCGACAGCCAGAAGATGGAGTCGTCCCACAACCACTCATAGTTCTCGGTGGCGACGAAGTGCCCGACCCTGCCGATGCGGGTATCCGTGAAGGACAGCCAGATCCCGAGCCCCAGCGGATAGGCCAGGAAGAAGATCAGGAACGCCATGGCCGGCACCATGAACCAGAAGCCGAGCCAGTTGCGATTGTGTTTGAGCTGGGTCCAGGCGTTGTCCTCGCTCATCTGAGGCTTGGCCCGGGGAATTGCGACATCAGCCATGCCCGATATCCCTGATCGAAATGTTGACGAGCGGGCGGCACAACTGCCGCCCGCTCCGTGACGCTTAGCGATAGATGCGCTTCAGCTGGCGCTCGGCTTCCGCCATCGCGCCCTTCGCATCCTTGGTGCCGGTGCAGTAGTTGGCGAACATGTCGACGACGATGAAGTCGGCGATTGCCGTTGCCGCCTTCTCGCCGACCGTACCGATACCGGCTGCCGGTAGAGTGCGCTTGGACGCCTGCGAGAACACGGCATTCTTGGGATCCGCGGTCCAGATCGGCGCCGATTCATAGCCGTTCAAGGTCTGCGTCAGATAGCCCTGCGCGCCATCCAGCCACTTCTCGTAGTTTTCCTTCTCCAGCATGAAGGCGACAAAGGCCTTCGCCGCGTTCGGATATTTGGTGAAGTTGAAGGCGAGGATTGGCAGCGCAAGCTGCAGCTCGGTCGGCTTGCCGACCGGTCCGACCGGCCAGAGCGCGTGATAGGTATCCTGGGTGAGTTCCTTCTTGCTCGCATCGGTCTTGGCGGCGACGTAGATCGAGATGCCGTTCGCCGTGCAATAGAGCTCGCCGGCGAGGAACGCCTTGTTGTTGGAGGAATCGTTCCAGGACGCCGTGCCCGGGATGAAGCTCTCATACAGCGCCTTGCAATATTCCAGCGCCTTCGCGGTCTCCGGCGAATTGATGACGATCTTGTCGTTCTGGTCCACCGTGTAGGCCCCGTGTCCCCACAGCACCCAGTGCAGCCAGGAATTGCCGTCGCCCGACGCGTGCCCGAGAGCGAAGCCGGCCGGCGTGTTGTTCGCCTTCAGCGCCTTGCACATCTCGAGGAAGCTGGGGAAATCCTTCGGAAATTCCTTGAACCCCGCCTTGTCGAGCGCCGACTTGCGGTACGTCATGTAGCCGCCGTTGGTTGCGACGGGAATGCCGAGCCAGTCGTTGCCTTGCTTGCAGGTCTTGGCGGCGGCATCGGTCCAGCCGCCATATTTGTTGCCGAGATAATCGGCGACGTCGTTCATCTTCAGCACTTTGGTGGGGAACAGCTGCGGCAGCGTATGCAAGCCCCAGGCGAGATCGAGGCCGGAGCCGGTGTTGGCCGCAACCGAGGCCTTCGGCTGCACGTCCTCGAAGGATTCGCTGAACACGTTCATCTCGGTGCCGGTGGCAGCCTTGAACGCCGCGACCATTGCGTTGAACGCATCGTCTTCCGCCGGCACGAAGCGCTTCCACCGCATCACGGTCAGCTTGGCGCCGGGCTCAGCCTTCCAGGGCGCGCTCTGCGCCCAGGCCTTGGCGAAATCGAACAGTGCCGGCCCGGTGAGCATGCCGGTTGCAGCCAGTGCCGTTCCGCCCTGAAGCAGAGTCCGGCGGGTAAAGTCTTGCATGTCGTCCTCCCTGTGATGCTTTTTTATTGTCTTAAGTAAAACTTACGCTACGCGTTCAGGCGCTTTCCCGTCGCTTCGTCGAACAAGTGCACCAGTGACGGGTCGGGCTTCAGCCGGACCTTGTCGCCCGGGTTGAACTGGTGGCGTTCGCGGAAGACCGCGACGACCTGCTCGCCGCCGATCTTGGCGAACACTTGCGTCTCCGAGCCGGTCGGCTCGACCACGACGATCTCGGCCTCGGCGCCGTCGTCGGCGATGGTGAAATGCTCGGGCCGCACGCCGTAGACTGCGGGAAGGCCGTCGGACGCCGCGGGCGCGGTCTTGAGCGGCAGCTTGACGCCGTTCGGCCCTTCGAAGGTGGCAACGCCGTTGACGCGCACATGGCCCTTCAGGAAGTTCATCGCGGGTGAGCCGATGAAGCCGGCGACGAACTGGTTGTCGGGCTTGTCGTAGAGCTCGAGCGGCGTGCCCATCTGCTCGACGATGCCGTCATGCATGACGACGATCTTGTCGGCCATGGTCATGGCTTCGATCTGGTCGTGGGTGACGTAGACGGTCGTCGTCTTCAGCCGCTGGTGCAGCTCCTTGATCTCGGTGCGCATGGCGACGCGCAGCTTGGCGTCGAGGTTGGACAAGGGCTCGTCGAACAGGAAGACCTGCGGATCGCGCACGATGGCGCGGCCCATCGCGACGCGCTGGCGCTGGCCGCCGGAGAGCTGACGCGGATAGCGATCGAGCAGCGGCGACAGAGCGAGAATTTCGGCAGCCCGCTTGACGCGCTTGTTGATCTCGTCGGAGCCGGCATTCCGCAGCTTCAGCGAGAAGCCCATGTTGTCGGCCACCGTCATGTGCGGATAGAGCGCGTAGTTTTGGAATACCATTGCAATGTCCCGCTCCTTCGGCTGGACATTGTTGACGACGCGGTCGCCGATCGAGATCGTGCCGGAGGTGATGTTCTCGAGACCGGCGAGCATGCGCAGAAGCGTCGACTTGCCGCAGCCGGAGGGGCCAACCAGGACGACGAATTGGCCGTCCTCGATCGGTACAGTCACGCCGTGCAGGACTTCAAAATTGCCAAACGATTTCCGCACGTCGCGGATTTGCACAGACGACATCTAGCTCCCTCCTCGAAAGTCCACGACACATCTTAGCGCCGCGACCGTCTTGTTTTTCAGACTTCGCCGAACCAAGGCCCGACCTTAGCGGGCTATATTGTCGGCAGTTTGTGCGGTTTTGGCAATTTGTCTTTGGTTAGTCGCTGCTGGTAGCGCTGTCAACGTTCCTTTGTTTGCGGGACCGACTGTGTTATGAGCAGCAAATGGGTCGAAAACGCACCAAGTCAGGCAAAATCCGGCTGGCGGAAGTCGCCGAGCTTGCCGGCGTCAGCCCCATTACAGCGTCCCGCTTCTTTCGTAATCCGGAGGCCCTGTCGATCGCCAAGCGGACGCGGGTCGAGAGCGCGGCCAAGGAGCTCGGCTATGTCCCGAACCTTGCGGCACGCGCGTTGGCCTCGCAACGCACCGAGGTCATCGGTGTCCTGATTCCCTCTCTCACCAACAACGTGTTCTCGGACGTGCTGCGCGGCATCTACGATGCGTCCGAAGGCAACCGTTACTCGATCCAGTTGTCCAACACACGCTACAGCATTCTCCAGGAGGAGAAGCTGCTGCGTCTGTTTCTGGCGCAGAAGCCGGCCGGACTGATCGTCACCGGCATCGACCAGACCGCGGAATCGCGCGCGATGCTGGAGGCCGCCGACTGCCCGATCGTGCAGATCATGGAGATCGGCCCCGATCCGGTCGACATGATGATCGGCTTTTCGCACTATGATGCAGCCCGCGCAGCGGTTGCGCACCTGTTCGAACAAGGGCACCGCAGGATCGGCTTCGTCGGCGCCCGCATGGATCCGCGGGTGCAGCGGCGGCTGGACGGATATGTCTCGGCCATGAAGGACGCCGCAATGTTCGAGCAGCGTCTCGTCGTCACGACCGCGACGCCGACCTCGGTGACGCTCGGCGGCGCCCTATTCACCGATCTCCTGGCGCGAGAGCCCGACCTCGATGCAGTGTTCTGCGCCAATGACGACCTCGCGCTCGGCGTTCTGTTCGAATGCCGGCGCCGCGAGATCGCGGTCCCCGACCAGATCGCGATCGTCGGCTTCAACGACCTCGAATTCATGGCGTCTGCCGTCCCTACCCTCACCAGCGTGCGCACCAACCGCTACGAGATGGGCAAGACGGCCGCCAACATGCTGATCGAGGCGATCGAGGGGCGGCGTCCGGAGCAGCCGGTGCTCGATCTCGGCTTCAAGGTGATCGAGCGGCAAAGCTCGTCGTCGCGCCATTCGGAGAGCAGGCCAGCCGGTTCAGGCGCGGGTGCGGCGAACAAAATGGTAGCGTTACCAAGTGGCCACGACTAGTATTGCATTCATGAGGAAACGCCCCGCCAGCGGGCCAGCGATCCATCATTCGCGCCGTTGGGCATCGCACAAGCCGACACCCTAGGACGGACGCCAGTGCGTTTGCATTGCAGGAGAAGCCAATGACAAAAAAACCAACCAATGGGCAAGCGCCCGCCGGCAACGGCTCACGACGCCACCTTCGCTCGCAGGAATGGTTCAACAACCCGCACAATCCGGGCATGACCGCGCTCTATATGGAGCGTTACCTCAATTACGGCCTCACCCGCGCCGAGCTGCAGTCCGGCAAGCCGATCATCGGCATCGCCCAGACCGGCAACGACCTTTCCCCCTGCAACCGCCACCATATCGAACTTGCCCACCGCGTCCGCGAGGGCATCCGCGAGGCCGGCGGCATTGCGATGGAATTCCCGACCCATCCGATCCAGGAGACCGGCAAGCGCCCGACCGCAGCGCTCGACCGCAACCTCGCCTATCTTGGCCTGGTCGAGATCCTCTACGGCTATCCGCTCGACGGCGTCGTGCTCACCACCGGCTGCGACAAGACCACGCCGGCCTGCATGATGGCGGCGGCGACCGTGAACCTGCCCGCGATCGTGCTGTCGGGCGGCCCGATGCTGAACGGCTGGCATGCCGGCGAGCGCACCGGCTCCGGCACCATCGTCTGGAAGTCGCGCGAGCGGCTCGCCGCCGGCGAGATCGACTATGAAGAGTTCATGGAGATCGTGGCCTCCTCCGCGCCCTCGGTCGGCCATTGCAACACCATGGGCACCGCTTCGACCATGAACGGGCTTGCCGAAGCACTCGGCTTCTCGCTGCCGGGCTGCGCGGCGATCCCCGCACCTTATCGCGAGCGCGGCCAGATCGCCTATGAGACCGGCAAGCGCGCCGTCGAGATGGTCTGGGAAGACCTCAAGCCGTCGGACATCCTGACCCGCAAGGCGTTCGAGAACTGCATCGTGATCAATTCGGCGATCGGCGGCTCGACCAACGCGCCGATCCACATCAACGCGCTGGCCCGTCACATTGGCGTCGAGCTCACGATCGAGGACTGGCAGAAGGTAGGCCACGACGTGCCGCTGCTGGTCAACATGCAGCCGGCCGGCTTCTATCTCGGCGAGGAATTCCACCGCGCTGGCGGCGTACCCGCCGTGGTGCGCGAGTTGATGAAGCACAAGCGCATCCATGAAGACGCGGTCACCGTCAACGGCCGCGGCATCGGCGAGAACTGCAAGGATGCGCCAAAGCCCGACAACGACGTGATCTGGGCTTACGACAAGCCGCTGGTCAAGGACGCCGGCTTCCTGGTGTTGAAGGGCAATCTGTTCGATTCCGCGATCATGAAGACCAGCGTGATCTCCAAGGAATTCCGCGATCGCTATCTCAGCAATCCGAAGGACCTCAACGCATTCGAGGGCCGCGCCATCGTGTTCGAGGGACCGGAGGACTATCACGAGCGGATCGACGATGCCTCGCTCGACATCGACGAGCGCTGCGTGCTGTTCATCCGCGGCACCGGCCCGATCGGCTACCCTGGTGGCGCCGAGGTCGTGAACATGCAGCCGCCCGCGGCGCTGATCAAACGCGGCATCCTGTCCCTGCCCTGCATCGGCGACGGCCGCCAGTCCGGCACCTCGGGATCGCCCTCGATCCTGAACGCCTCGCCGGAAGCTGCCGCCAATGGGGGCCTCGCGATCCTCAAGACCGGCGACAAGGTCCGCGTCGACCTCAACAAGGGCAGCGCCAACATCCTGATCTCGGACGAGGAGCTGAAGAAGCGTCACGCCGAGCTGAAGGCCAATGGCGGCTTCAAGCATCCCGAAAACCAGACGCCGTGGCAGGAAATCTATCGCAACACCGTCGGCCAGCAATCGACCGGCGCCTGCATGGAGCTCGCCACGCGCTACCAGAACGTCGCCGGCACGTTTGGCGTGGCGCGGGATAATCACTGAGCTAGGCACACGTAGCCCGGGTGAGCGAAGCGACACCCGGGACATTCCGTTCCCGGATGTCGCGCTTGCGCGCTCATCCGGGCTACGGCATTGGCAATCAGATTCAAGGTGAGGAGAACAACAACATGGCAGACCGCCTCAAGGGAAAGCGCGCCGTCGTCACGGCTGCAGCCGCTGGCATCGGCCGCGCCTGCGCCATCGCATTCGCGCGTGAGGGCGCAACCGTCATTGCCACCGACATCAATGAAGCCGGCATCGCTGGCTTGACCAAGGAAGGCATCGCCGAGGTCGCAAAGCTCGACGTCCGCAACACCGCCGACGTCAATGCCTTTGCCAAGCGTGTCGGCAAGATCGACATCCTGCTCAATGCGGCGGGTTTCGTGCACCACGGCACCATCCTGGAATGCTCGGAAGAGGACTTTGATTTCTCGTTCGACCTCAACGTCAAGTCGATGCACCGGACCATCAGGGCGTTCCTGCCCGACATGATCGCGGGCGGCGGCGGCAGCATCGTCAACATTTCGTCCTGCGCAGCCTTGAGGCCGCCGGCCAACCGTTACGTCTACAGCTCGTCCAAGGCTGCGGTGTCGCTGCTGTCGCGCGCGGTCGCGCTCGACTTCATCACCAAGGGCATCCGCTGCAACTCGATCTGCCCCGGCACCATCGAGACGCCTTCGATGCTCGATCGCGCCGCCGCGCAAGGCCCGCAAGGCAAGGAGATGTTCGTCTCCCGCCAGAAGATGGGCCGGCTCGGTACCGCCGAGGAAATCGCCAACATGGCGGTCTATCTCGGCAGCGACGAGAGCGCCTTCACCACCGGCGTCGACCTCGTCGTCGACGGCGGTTACATGCTCTGACGCCAGGAGATCAAATCTCATGAACAAGATCGATCTCACCGGCCGCATCGCCATCGTCACCGGCGGCGCGCAGGGTTTTGGCCGCGCGATCGCCGAGCGTTTTGTCGCCTCCGGCGCCAAGGTCGCGATCTGGGATTTTGATGCGGCTCTGGCTGAGAAAACCGCAAAGGAAATCGGCGATAGCGTCCGCGTGTTCAAGGTCGACGTCACCGATACCGCGGCCGTCGAGCAGGCCCGCGATGCGACGCTGGCCGCCTTCGGCAAGATCGACATCCTCGTCAACAATGCCGGCATCGCCGGCATCAACAAGCCGGTCTGGGAGACCGACCTCGAGGAATGGCGCAAGGTTCTGCGCATCAACCTTGACGGCCCCTTCATCGTCTGCAAGGCCATCGTGCCCGCGATGCTCAAGCAGAAATACGGGCGCATCGTCAACATCGCCTCGATCGCCGGCAAGGAAGGCAATCCGAACGCCTCGCATTATTCGGCGTCCAAGGCCGGCCTGATCGCGCTGACGAAATCGCTCGGCAAGGAGCTCGCCGCCCACGACATTCTCGTCAACGCGGTAACGCCGGCGGCCGCGAAGACGGCGATCTTCGACCAGATGACGCAGCAGCATATCGACTTCATGCTGTCGAAGATCCCGAAGGGGCGCTTCGTGCTGGTCGAAGAGCTGGCCGCGATGGTGAGCTGGCTCGCGTCCGAGGACTGCGCCTTCTCGACCGGTGCGGTGTTCGACATCTCGGGCGGACGCGCAACCTATTGAGGACATCATGCTCCGGGAAGGTGGATGCCTGTGCGGCGCGGTTCGGTTCAAGGCGGAGGGCGAGCCGCTCAACGTTCGCGTCTGCCATTGCCGCACCTGCCAGAAAGCGATGGGCTCGCCCTTCTTCGCCCGCGCGCAGTTCGACCAGCGCGCGCTGACCGTGGAGGGTGACACCGCCCGCTACGCCTCCTCCGAGAACATCGACCGCGTGTTCTGCAAGCATTGCGGCACGCGGCTGTTCGCCTGGCGGCGCAATGGCACGCTCGCAGGCGTGTCCCTCTCCGTTTTCGACGATCGCAACGCCTTTGCGCCGACCGAGCACATCTGGGTCTCGGAAAAGCCCGACTGGCTGAAGCTCGACGACGGTCTGACGCAACATCCGGGGACGATCCCGGCCTGATTTGCACGACGCCGCGCCGAGCGGATCATTTGCGGCGTGGCATTTCGGAACCGGCCACCCTATGTTGGGCTGAAGCGTCGCTGCACCGCCGGTTTGGCTGGAACGGCTGCCAGGCCGCGAGCGAACCGGGACGGACGAGCCGTGAACATTTCCTTTTATGACCTGTCGGTGTGGGTGCTCCCCCTCGTGCTCGCCATCACCTTCCACGAGGCCGCGCATGCCTTCGTCGCGGACCGGCTCGGGGACAACACGGCCTCGCAGCTGGGCCGCGTCAGCTTCAATCCGCTCAGGCACATTGATCCGTTCGGCACGCTGATCCTGCCGGCGATGCTGCTGTTTGCGCATTCGCCGTTCCTGTTCGGCTACGCCAAGCCGGTGCCGGTGAATTTCCGCAAGCTCAACAACCCCAGGCTCGACATGGTCTGGGTGGCGCTGGCCGGACCCGTCACCAACGTCGTGCTGGCGCTGGCCGCGGCCCTCGCCTTCCATGCGCTGCCCCTGGTCCCCGCGAGTTCGGCGAAATGGGTCGCGGACAACCTCAAGAATGCCCTCGTGATCAACGCGATCCTCGCGGTGTTCAACATGATGCCGATTCCGCCGCTCGACGGCGGGCGCGTCGCGGTCGGGCTGTTGCCGCGGCCCCTCGCCGTACCGCTGGCCCGGCTCGAGCCGTTCGGGATGCTGGTCCTGATCGCGCTCCTGATCCTGCTACCGCTTGCGGGGTCCCGGTTCGGTCTAAATCTTGATGTTATTTCAGCAATACTGCGAACGTTGACCGGTTATGTGATTCAGGCTGTTCTCTTCCTGACCGGCAACGCTTAGTTGAACAGCGACACCGAACACAAGCCGAAGGGCCAGAGGCCGACTTGGTCAAAGCTGCCGATATGCTGATCGCGCGACGCGCGGACACCCGCGCCCGCGCCGATTTCGCCACCTGGAAAATGATGGCCAAGCTGAACGGATCGTCCGCGCTGCCGCCGGAGGCCCAGGAGTTCCTGGCGAGCTACCAGAACCTGCTGGCGCAAATGAGCGAGGGTGAAGCCACCGAGGCGACCATCGGCGCGATCTACAAGGCCTATTATGCCGAGATGGGTGGCGCGGGAACCCCGCCCGACGTTCGCCCACGCGCGGCTGAGCCGGCCGCGGACAATGTTACCGCCTTCCGCCGCCCGGCACCGAAGCCGAAGACCACCAGCTTCTTCGGGGGTGGCACGGCCGCCGGTGCCCAAAGACGGCCGCTCCCGGTGGCGCTGATCTTCGCCTGCCTGGTCGTGGTCTATGTCGGCATCAGGCTCTACTGGCGCTGAGCAGATTTCTTCGTTTTCTTCTCTTCCCGCGGCTTGAACTTGATCTCGACGGTGCGCTCGAACCGGTCATCGGCCAGCTCGGTCGGCGGTATCGGGAAAGGATCGGATTTGTGGACCATGGAGATCGCAGCGGCATCGTAAGCCGCGTCTCCGGACGATTCCACGACATCGACCGAAACCACGTTCCCTCTGCGGTTGAGTGCGAAGCTCACCTTGGCAGTCTGGTCCTTGGGCTCCTTGCCCTCTGGATTGACCTTATGCGCTGCGAGATGCGCACTGATCTTGCGGTTCCAATCGGCCGTTAGCTTCAGCAGGTCTTTACCGATGCCGAGCACCGGCGCCATGGCCTTCTCGGCCTCGCGCGTTGCGTCTTCGAAAGTCTGCCGATCCGCTGCAACCGACTTCTGGGATGCCTCCATGGCCGGCGTTTCAATCGCAGCCACCTTCGGATCGTCGTCCTGTTCCTTCTTCGGCTTGTTCTCGGTGACGATACGATCGGCATCCTCGACTTGTTGCGGCCGATCCTGAGGAAGGTCGGTCTCCTTCGTCTCGGTCTTTTGCTCAGGCAGTGCCGGGCGCTCTTCCGACTCGTCCGATTCCGTCGGCGCGACGGGCAGATTGGACTCTTGAACCGGAGGCGAAGTCATCTCCACCGCGAACTCCGCGCCGGCTGCCCCCAGACCGTCGCCGTCATCATCGGCTTGCAGGTGGGCCAGCGCGAGCGCGGCGCCCCCCAGATGAAGCACGAGCGCCGCCACCGCGGCCAGGATCCAGAGCTTCCGGGATGGTCTGAGTTCGTCCGACATTGCGGGCCTTCTTAAGGCTGAGCGGCGCCTGCCGCAGGCGCGCCAGGAGCGCCTTCCAGCGCCACCAGTTTCACCCGCGTATAGCCGCCTGAGCGCAAGAGCTCCATGATGCCCATCAACTCCCCATACGGCACCGACTTGTCGGCGCGCAGGAAGACGTACTTGTCCTTGCTCATGTCGGACAATCCGTCGAGCGTCCCGATCAACTCGGCCCGGTGGACCGTGTTTTCCCCGATGGCAAGCGTCAGATCGGGCTTGATGCTGAGATAGGTCGGCTTGTCCGGCTTCTTCTGCGGCGTCGCGCTCGACGTCGGCAGATCGATCGGCAGGTCGACCGTGGAGAGCGGAGCTGCGACCATGAAGATGATCAGCAGGACCAGGATGACGTCGATGAACGGCGTGACGTTGATGTCATGCGTTTCCGAGAAATCGTCGTCGTCATCGTTGTCTGCGAGCGAAACGGCCATGGTTCACTCCGCTGCGCGCGAATGCACGCTGCCGTGGCTGCGGTCGAGATCACGCGAGAGCAGCCGGCCCGCGGCGCCCGAGGCGCGGCTGACAAGCTCGAGATAGCCCTTCGTCACGCGCGAGAAGTGGTTGTAGATGATGACGGCGGGGATCGCGGCGACGAGGCCGATCGCGGTGGCGAGCAGCGCCTCGGCGATGCCGGGCGCAACGACGGCGAGATTCGTGGTCTGCGACTTCGAGATGCCGATGAAGCTGTTCATGATACCCCAGACCGTGCCGAACAGGCCGACGAAGGGGGACGTCGAGCCGATGGTCGCGAGCACGCCCATGCCGATCCGGATGCGCCGTGCCTCGGCGCGCACGATCTCGGAAAAGCTGGAGGCCGCGCGCTCCTTGATGCCGGCATCGCTGGACAGGCCGGCCGACATCCGCGCCTCGCGCAGGGCCGCCGCCAGGAAGGACGGCAGAATCCCCTCCTTGGCTCCGAGCGCCATCTGCGCTTCCGCAAGCGAGCGCGTCTCCGAAATCTTCTTCAGCGCCGAACGAAGCTTGGTGGATGCAACCGACAGTTCGACCGATTTGGCGATGAAGACGGTCCAGGTCATCAGCGATGCGAAGGCGAGCCCGATCATCACCGCCTTCACGATGACGTCTGCCGACATGAACATGACCCAGGGCGACAGTTCCTTCATCGCCGGCGCGACGGCGGCCGCCGCATCGGGCTTGGCGGTGGTCGAAACGGTGGCCGCGAGGGACGCCGTCGGAGCAGTCGGGGCGGTTGCCGTCGAAGCCGAAGGCGCCGGGGCGGCAGGTGCAGTCACGGCCGGAGCCGGACCGGCCGGGACCGGCTGAGCCGCCGATTGCGCCGGTGCCGCCGGGGTTTGCGTCT
This sequence comes from Bradyrhizobium sp. 141, assembly GCF_023074055.1. GTDB lineage: Bacteria > Pseudomonadota > Alphaproteobacteria > Rhizobiales > Xanthobacteraceae > Bradyrhizobium. The sequence continues at coordinate 523,004 of NZ_JADPKR010000013.1, read as the reverse complement.
GGGCGGAAACAGGAGATGCGAACCAGGCGGCCGCCAGCATCGCGGCTGCGGCAAGGCTTGCTTTTGAGGTCATGGTCTTCATACTTCGGCCCAGTAGCGAATGAGGTTGTGATAGATACCCGTCAATTTGACCGTTTCGGGATCGTCACGCCCGAGCCGTTCCACCAGCGCCTGTATCGCGGTGTCGAGGTCAAAGATCATGCTCCGGGCTTGATCGTCCCGTATCATGCTCTGAAGCCAGAAGAAAGACGCAACCCGCGTTCCCCTCGTCACGGGGGTGACGAGATGGAGGCTGGTCGAGGGATAGAGCACGCAGTCGCCGGCTGGCAACTTCACTTCGTGCGAGCCGTAAGTGTCCTCGATCACAAGTTCGCCACCGTCGTACTCTTCCGGCTCGGCGAGGAACAGTGTGACCGACAGGTCTGTGCGGATGCGAAGGCCGGTCAGACGGTCACCGCGGATCGCATTGTCGACATGCAGGCCGAAATGATGGTCGCTGCTCGCCGCATAGCGGTTGAACAACGGCGGGAAGATCTGGAGCGGGATTGCCGCCGCGATGAAACGCGGATTCGACGTCAGCGCCGAGATGATGCGGTTGCCGAGTTTTCTCGCGACTTCGCTATCGGGCGGCAGTTGCTCGTTGCGTTTGACCATCGCCGACTGCGCGCCGGCGGTGGAGCGGCCGTCCTCCCATTCGCTGGCGTCCATGATGCGGCGGAAATCCGCCACATCATCCTTGCTGAGAACGCCCGGCAGGCACGTCAACATGATCAGAACTTCGCCGTGGTCACGACGTAGAATGCCCGGCCCGGCGCCACCGCCACGAACGGCACCGCGCTGCGATAGAACGAGTCGTAATAGAGCTTGTTGGTCAGGTTCTGCGCGTAGAACTTCATGGTCCAGTTCTGGTCGATCTTCTTCTCGACGAACGCATCGAAGCGCCAATAGCTCGGCAGCTCGTTGGTGTTGGCCGCAAAGGTACCGCCGTAAACCTTCGAGCGGTACACCGCCTGCCCGCCGAGCTCCCAGCCGCCGTCGAACTTGTACTTGGTCAGCATGCTGAACGACTGGTGGGCAACGTTGGCAAGCTGCAGGCCGAGATTCGAGGCAACGCCGCTCTGCGTGACCTTCGACTGCATCAACACCAGGCCGCCAAAGATGCTCCAGCGATCGGTGATCTTGCCCTCGGCTTCGATGTCGATGCCCTGGATCCTATAGGCCGCGCCCGATGTCAGCAGGCCGGCGACGGTCTCGCGCGCGTTGTCCTTGGTGGTCTGGAACAGCGCACCGGTGACCAGCAGGTGGCGATCGGCGAGCTCCCATTTGGTGCCGAGCTCGATTGCCTTGTTGCGCTCGGGCCCGAGCAAGAGGGTCGAGTTGGGAGGAACACCGCCGTAGTCGGTGGCGGTCGCGTCTAGTTCAGAACCGAACGGATTGGCCGAGGTCGCGTAGGCTGCATAGATGCTGCCGATCGACATCGGCTTGTAGACCAGGCCGACATTGTAGTTCACCAGATCGGCGTTCTGTTTCACATAGCTCGCATTGTTCGACGCGCTCTGGCTATAGCCGTCGTAGCGCACGCCGCCGTTGACGATGATGGTGTCCTGCCAGTTCGCGGTGTCCATGACGTAGACGCTGCTGGTGTTGACACCGTAGCGCGTTGGATTTCCGAGGAGCGACGGAATGCCGAAGGGAATGTTGGTGTACTGGGGGGAGTAGAGATTGACCCCTGAGACGGCGCCGCTGCTCGTGAAGGCGGAGCCGGACAGCTCCGACGCGAGGCCGGCGTAGCGGTCGATCGAGATGTTCTCGTTCGCATACTCGACGCCGAACACGGCGGTGTGCTTGACCCCGCCGGTGTCGAGCTTGAACGTGGCCTCGTTCTGGTTGGCCCACACGTCCACGTTCTGATACCGGCTCTGCGCGCTCGCCGTCGTGGTCCAGAGCAGCGGATTGGGGCTGGTCGTAATCGGGTTCTGCGGCAGCGTGCCGATATAGTTGAGCACCGAATGCTCGCCGCGCACCTTGCTGGTCAGCGTAATGGCCTCGTTGACCTTGTACTCGATGATGCCGGTGCCGAAATCCTGTCGCGCGGTCTGGAAGTCGCGATTGAGGAAGCCGTACCAGTTTCCGCGCGGAATGCCGGCCGACGTCACCGGCACGTTACCCTGCCTGTAAAAGGGCACGCCGAAATCCGGCAGACCGCTGAGGTCGGTGTGGACATAGTTCGTGGTGATCTTGATATCGCTGGTCGGGGTGTATTTGGTCGAGATGAAGGTACCCCAGCGATTGTCGGTCACATAGTTGCGGCCGGCCACGTTGGCGTCCTGGAACAGGCCGCCGGTGCGCACCGAGAAGGTCGGGTCGATGACCTGGTTGACGTCGAGCGTGACACGCTTGGTCTGGTCGGTGCCGAACTCGGAATCCACGCGCTGGAAGTTGCGATCACCGGCCTGCTTGGTGACGATGTTGATGGCGCCGCCGGCCGTGCCGCGGCCGGCGTAGGAGGATGCCGGCCCGCGCAGAATCTCGATCTGCTCGGTGAAGAAGTTCTCGCGGATGGAAACGGCGGGATCGCGGATGCCGTCGATGAACACGTCGTTGCGCGCGTCGAAGCCGCGGATGAAGAAGCGGTCGCCGAACGCGTTGCCGCCTTCGCCCGAGCCCAGCGTCACGCCTGCGGTCGAGCGCCCAATCTCCTTCAGCGTCGTCGCGTTCTTGTCCTCGAGCACTTCCTTGCTGAGCACCGTGATGGACTTGGGCGTGTTCAGCATCTTCTCGGGAAACTTGCCCGAGGCCTGGACGTGGTCGACCTTGTAGGGCGCGGCCGGATCGGCATATGGATTGCCATCGGGAGCGCCTGACGGCGCAGTCGGCGCCGCCTGCTGGGCCGCCTGCTCGCGTTGCGCGGCACGACGAAGCGCGTTGCGGGCGCGGATTTGCTCCGGCGAAGGCTTCGAAGCTGTCGGACGCGGGCGCGCGACAGGAGCGTCGACCGTCACCGGCGGCAGGTTCGACTGCTGCGCCTGCGCCCCGCTCGACACGGATGCCGCTGCGATCAAGCTCGCAACCGCGGAGACCTTCTTGCCGGAAACGCCCGCGAACTTTTCATTCCCCAGATCGAATGCTGCGACCGAACGCAACGACTTCGGTGCGACCACCTGCCCCATTACCAAACGCCCCATCTTCCTGTTCGCTCACTCACTTCGACGAACGATGGGTTGTTGGTATCGGCCGCAAAATAGTGGGTCAATGCGAGCGCCTCGCAAGAACCCTTGAATCAATCCAGATCAAAACAATTCTAAACTGCAGTTTGAAATCGTTCTAAACTAAGGCTGGACTCATTCTAAAGATGACGCCAATTGCGTGCAATTGACGGTTTGCTTTCAGCATCAATCGCTGCTCGGCGGCTTCATCAGCGAGAACAATTCATCGACGGTCTTCTGCGCGACCGCGCGCACGCGATCGGTGTTGTCCATCCCCGCGATGTTGACGCCATTCACGACGGCCTTGATCTCGTCTCGGAAGTCGGTGAGGAAGCGCAAGGGATCGCGCTGCTCGTTGGCCACACGCGCGATCAATCCCGTGATCAGAATCTGACACGCGATCAGCTTGCCGTTCAATTCGTCCATGCTGCGCTCCCTTGTGGCGGCGCCGATATGGACGATGCCGAAATTCCTGACAACCGAAACAGCTTCCGCGGTATTTAGAACCGTTCTTGTCGCCGGCACCGAGCTGCGGCTCGGCGCGGCGCCATCGAGGTTGAGCACACCGTCTGCGAGTGCCGCACAAGACTTGCCCGCCGATCGACCCGACCGGGAAAATGCAGCACTGCACACCGCCGCGCCAGACCACTGCCCAGGTGGTGCAAAGCTTTCCAATTGTTTAGGATTCTCAACTGATAGTGCTGTTTACACTGGAACTTGGCGTGTATTATACAAACGCGCTGGAACCCTGCGATTGCCCCGTAATTCGTAGCTGAGGGCATACGAGCCGACACGAGACGACATGAAAAAGTCCCGGCCGATCCTCTGGCTTCTGATCGTCGCGGCCGTGGCCTCCGCGGGTTACTATGGTTGGCAGAAATTCGGGCCTGGAGTCGGAAAAACCCAGACCGCCCAGAAGGGTCCACCCCGCCCGTCCGCCGTCCCCGTGAGCGTCGCGCCGGTTCAGAAGGTCGACTTCCCGGTCTACCTGACCGGTCTCGGCACGGTTCAGGGCTTCAACACCGTCCAGGTCCGCAGCCGGGTGGATGGTCAGATCGACAAACTCGCCTTCAAGGAAGGCCAGATTGTCCAGCAGGGCGAGCTTCTGGTCGCGATCGATCCCCGCCCCTATCAAGCCGCGCTCGACCAGGCCAAGGCCAAGAAGGCGCAGGACGAGGCGAGCCTCGCCAACGCCAATCTCGAACTTCAGCGCGCCATGAAGCTCGGCGAATTCGCGACCGCGCAGCGGGTCGATACCCAGCGCTCCACCGTCGCCCAGCTCACCGCCCAGATCGCCGCCGACGAAGCCGCGATCGCCAACGCCCAGACCCAGCTCGACTACACGCAGATCAAGGCGCCGATCACGGGGGTCGCAGGGCTCCGCCAGGTCGACATCGGCAACATCGTCAACGCCTCGACGCAGACGGGCATCGTCACGATCTCGCAGGTCGAGCCGATCACCGTGATCTTCACGGCACCGGAAGACCAGCTCCCCTATATCAGCGAAGGCCAGCAGGCTGGTGCGCTCAAAGTGATCGCCTTCACGACCGACGGCAAGAAGACGCTGGCCGAGGGCAAGCTCGCGGTCATCAACAACCAGGTCGACACCACCAGCGGGACCATTCGGCTCAAGGCGGTTTTCGACAATAAGGACCACACGTTGTGGCCGGGCCAGTCGGTTTCGACGCGGCTTCTGGTGCGGACGCTGAAAGATGCGACCGTGGTTCCCGATGATGCGGTCCAGCATTCGACCAACGGCCTGTACGCTTATACCGTCAATCAGGACAACAAGGCCGAAGTGCACAAGATCAAGGTCAGCTACAGCATCGACGGACGCTCGGTCGTCGATGAAGGCCTGATCCCCGGGCAGCAGGTCATCACCGGCGGTCAGTTCAAGGTGCAGCCCGGAAGCCTCGTCTCGACAGCGGTGGCGAGCTCGGATCCGGCCCAGAACAAGGTTCGACAGGAATGACCGAGGGCGGGATTTCGGCACCTTTCATCCGTTATCCCATCGGCACCTCGCTGCTGATGGCCGGCATCCTGTTCGTCGGCCTCGTCGCCTACCCGCTGCTGCCGGTCGCGCCGCTGCCGCAGGTGGACTTTCCGACCATCCAGATCACGGCCAACCTGCCCGGCGGCAGCCCCGAGACGATGGCCTCGTCAGTGGCGCAGCCGCTCGAACGGCAATTCGCCCAGATCCCCGGCATCGCCCAGATGACCTCGACGAGCTACCTGGGCACGGCGTCAATCACCATCCAGTTCGACCTCAATCGCAGCATCGACGGCGCCGCCAACGACGTCCAGGGTGCCATCAACGCCGCCAGCGGCCAACTGCCGAAGAATCTGCCCTCGCCGCCGACCTACCGCAAGGTCAACCCTGCGGACGCCCCGATCCTGCTGCTGTCGGCAACCTCCGAGACGCTGCCCTTGACCAGCGTCAGCGACGCCGTCGACGCCCAGCTCGCCCAGCAGATCAGCCAGCTTTCGGGCGTCGCGCAGGTCTTCATCGGCGGCCAGCAGAAACCTTCGATCCGCATTCAGGTCGATCCCGGCAAGCTCGTGGCAAAGGGCCTGTCGCTGGAAGACGTGCGCAGTGCGATCGCGATCACCACGGTCGACAGCCCCAAGGGCAATATCGACGGCGAGAAGCGCGCCTATACGATCTACGCCAACGACCAGCTCACGCACGCGAAGGACTGGAACGACGTCATCATCGCCTATCGCAACGGCGGTCCGTTGCGCATCCGTGACATCGGCCAGGCGGTCAGCGCCGCCGAAGACGCCAAGCAGGCAGCCTGGGCCAACGGCAAGCGCGGCGTGTTCCTGGTGATATTCAAGCAGCCCGGTGCCAACGTCATCGAGACGGTCGACCGCATCAAGGCCACCCTGCCCCGGCTGGTGGCTGCTATTCCGCCCGCAATCAAGATCGAGCTGATCAGCGACCGCACCACGACAATCCGTGCCGCGGTCGAAGACGTCCAGTTCACCCTGCTCCTGACCATCGCGCTCGTGGTCATGGTCATCTTCATCTTCCTGCGCAGCTTCTGGGCCACCGTCATTCCCACGGTGACGGTGCCATTGGCGTTGTTGGGCGCGTGCGCCTTGATGTGGGTGGTCGGCTATTCGCTCGACAATTTGTCGCTGATGGCGCTCACCATTGCGGTCGGATTCGTGGTCGACGACGCCATCGTGATGCTCGAGAACATCACCCGCTACATCGAGGAAGGCGACTCGCCCATGGTGGCCGCCTTCAAGGGCTCCAAGGAAATCGGCTTCACGATCGTTTCGATCAGCATCTCGCTGGTGGCGGTGCTGATTCCCCTGCTGCTGATGGGCGGCATCATCGGGCGCCTGTTCCGCGAGTTCGCCGTGGTGCTGGCGATGACCATCTTCGTCTCGATGTTCGTGTCGCTGACGCTGACGCCGATGATGGCCTCGCGCTTCCTGCGCGCGCATGGCGAGGTGACCCACGGCAGGTTCTACCAATGGAGCGAGCGCGCCTTCGACGGGATGCTGCGCGGCTACGAATACGTGCTCGACCACGCCTTGGCCTGGCGCCGCACCACGCTGGCGATCTTCTTCGCCACGCTCGGGTTGTCGATTTACCTGTTCGTCCTGATTCCGAAGGGCTTCTTCCCGCAACAGGACGTCGGCCTCATCACGGCCACATCCGAGGCCTCGCAGGACATTTCGTTCAAGGAGATGGTCAGACGCCAGGAGCAGCTCGGCAAGATCATCATGGCCGATCCCGACATTGCCAGCATTGCCATGGCAATCGGCGGCAGCGGCCGCGCCGGCAACAACGGCAATTTGTTCATCACGCTGAAGCCGCGCGACCAGCGCCAGGCCTCGGCGCAGGAGATCATCGCGCGGCTGCGTCCGCAGTTCGACAAGGTGCCCGGCGCCCGCCTCTACATGCAGGCGGCCCAGGACGTCCGGCTCGGCGGTCGGCCGACCCGTACGCAGTTCGAATTCACGCTGCAGGACGCCAATCTGGAGGAGCTCAACGAATGGGCGCCAAAAATCCTCTCCAAGATGCAGACGCTGCCGCAGCTGCGCGACGTCGCGACCGACCAGCAGACGCAGGGCACCACCGTCCAGCTCAAGATCAACCGCGACACCGCTTCGCGCTACGGCATCCAGCCGCAGATGATCGACGACACGCTGTATGACGCCTTCGGACAGCGGCAGGTTACGCAGTATTTCACTCAGCTCAACACCTACAAGGTGATCCTCGAAGTCCTGCCGGAAATGCAGGGCAGTCTCGAGACATTGAACAAGCTCTATCTGAAATCGCCGCTGACCGGCGAACAGGTGCCGCTGTCGACCTTCGCGACCTGGACCACCGATCCGGTCCGCCCACTCTCGATCAGCCATCAAGGCCAGTTTCCGGCGATCACGATCAGCTTCAACCTCGCCCAGGGCATCGCCCTCGGCCAGGCGACCGAGGCCGTGCAGAAGGCGATGGCCGATCTCGGAACGCCGCCGACACTCAATTCCAGCTTCCAGGGCACCGCACAGGCCTTCCAGCAGTCGCTCGGCACCGTGCCGCTGCTGATCCTCGCCGCACTCGTCGTGGTCTATCTGATCCTCGGCATCCTCTACGAGAGCTACATCCATCCGATCACGATTCTGTCGACCCTGCCCTCGGCCGGCGTCGGCGCGCTCGCGATCCTGATGGCGGCCGGCTTCGACTTCAGCCTGATTGCGTTGATCGGAATCATTCTCCTGATCGGCATCGTGAAGAAGAACGGCATCATGATGGTCGACTTTGCGATCGCCGCCGAACGCGACGAGCACAAGACGCCGGAGGAATCGATCCGCCAGGCCGCGCTGCTGCGCTTCCGCCCCATCATGATGACGACGATGGCCGCGCTGCTCGGCGGCGTGCCGCTGATGCTCGGTCACGGCACCGGCGCCGAGATCCGCCAGCCGCTCGGCTACGCCATGGTCGGCGGCCTGATCGTCAGCCAGGCGCTGACGCTGTTCACCACGCCCGTCGTCTATCTCTATCTCGACGAGCTCAACAACTGGTTCTCGGGCTGGGGCCGTCCGGGTGACGGTGACAGCCAAGAGACGGTCGAGCACGGCACCGTCAAGGAAGCCGCCGAGTAAGCTTGCGCCGCGTCTCCCGCGACGCTACAGCGAGACCCCCGGTTCACGCCAACGTGGTTTCGCCATGCCCATGCAATCCCGATTTGTCGCCCTCGCCGCCGCGGTCCTGTTGTCGACGGGGGCCGCCCATGCGCAGCAAGGCGCGAAGAAGAACGCAGCTTCCCCTGTCCCGGCAGCACAGCCCTCGCCAGCTCCGACGCAAGCACAGGCTGACGGTGCGCCGGCGCAGCAGCCCGGCTGGATCGTGCGCTGCACCAGCGTGAGCCGCGAGGCGCCGCTCGAATGCGCGATGGAGCAGAACGCGGTGCTGACCAAGACCGGCCAGACCATCGTCCTCGTCAACATCCGCATCGCGCCCGACACCCGCACGCCGGTTGCATTGCTGCAATTGCCGCTCGGCCTCAATCTTCCCGTCGGCGCCAAGCTTCAGGTCGACGAAGGCAAGACGGTCGATCTCCAGATCCAGACCTGCGAGAACCGCGGTTGTTACGCCTCGACCCCGATCGCGGCCGACCTGCTCGCGGCCTTGCGATCGGGCAAGCAGCTCAAGGTCTCCTTCCAGAACATGGCCAAGGAGATCATCGCGATCCCGATGCCGCTGGGTGATTTCGCGGCAGCTTACGACAAGATCAAGTAACAAGCTTCCAGCTACTGCCGCGCCATCCCGCTGTCAGCCGATGACGTCGTTTGCCCGGAGCAGCGTCGTGAAGCCGCCATAGATCATGCGCTTGCCGTCGAACGGCATGCCCTCCATCTTCAGCCGCGGGTCTGCCATCACCTTCTTGTTGACGGCATCGCGGGTCTCCCGGTCGCGGTAGACGATCCAGGCGAACACCACGACCTCGTCCTCCTTCGCCATCACCGCGCGCGGAAACGACGTCAGCTCTCCATAGGGAACGTCGTCAGCGATGCATTCGACATAATCGAGCGCACCGTGCTCCATCCAGAGCGCGCAGGCGGCCGTCGCCAGCGACTTGTAGGCATCGACCTTGTCCTTCGGCACGGCCAGAACGAAACCATCGACATAGGGCATCACGGATCTCCTTGGGTTGATGGCCCAAGGACGATGGAGCGCACAGCGATCCGACGGCGAGATGCGATTTTCAGATGAGGCAAACCGTCGCGAGCGGCGCCGCGACCAACGGACCTCATCCTATCGAACGGCATACCGAGGGAACTGCGACCCGTGCAAAAGTGCCCGGAACTGGCTGGGGAACCTGGATTCGAACCAAGACAAACAGAGTCAGAGTCTGTTGTGCTACCGTTACACCATTCCCCACCGAAGCGCTTGAAATCACTAAGCTTTCTTCGGAAGTTCTGCGAGGCAGGCTGAAAGTTTTGCAAATCAGCGGCTTGCAGGCCGCTGATATAGCCGCGCTGATCTTCGCGGTCCAGTCCTTCTGTGCACATCGTCAGCTTGTTCTTGCTGCGTTCGCATCAACCCTTCCCGACAGCTTCACGCCGGTCCAATTGCCATGAGGAATCCAGTGGCGCTTTGCGGTTGTAGAAGAGCGAGCGGCGCGCCCGATCAATCCACCGCTGGACCGTGAATTCGAATGCGAGCGCGACGACTGTGGATGCGAGCAGGATGCCCAAAGTCTGAAACAGAATTCGCCAATGGCTCACAATGTGCGGATTGGTCAGCGTGATCGGATCAAACAGCTGCAAATTGATCGCGATCTGTATGAAGAGAAAATGCGAGAGATAGACGCCGTAGGAGGCGTCGCCCAATGCGGTCGACAGCGGTCCGTTGACCCTCGCGAAGAGCGTCGGAATCACGATGCTGGTTGCGACAACCAGCATCACGCCCTGAACGATGCCCCCGTGATAGTCGACGTCGGCATACACGTCGCCCAGGAGATAGAGGCTGTAGAGGCCGGCGAGCCAGTAGCCCACACGCGTCGACCATGTCAGGCGATCCCGCAACGAGAAAAGCACAACCCCAGTGCCGAAATAGCCGATCTGGCTGTAAAACGGGAAGTAAGCCCATTTCCATTCGCAGAAGTGAAGAATGACCAGCTTGATCGCGAAGGCAGCGACCACCAACCCGGCGAGCCGTTTTCTGTTGAGTAGGAGCAAGGCTGGCAGTAGCGCGTAGAAGACGATCTCCGCGCTGATCGACCATGCTTGAGGAACCAAGAGATATGTGGTGCTGTGCATGGCCGAATAGAGATCGAGACCCACCAGCGACAGGTTGATCACATAGGGCCGCTCATCCGTTCGCAGAGAATCGAAGATGCCGCTCTCGTTCGCCGGGTTCCACAAATGCAGTGCGAACGTAGCGATCAGGACAGTCAGGTAGAACGGGTAGAGCCTCGCAAAGCGGCTGGCCATGAACGCAGCAGGCCGCCCCGGATAGTGCCGCTCATAGGCGGCGGCCATGTAGAAGCCACTGATGATGTAGAAGACCTCTACCGCGGCCAGGCCCCCGATTGTTTGGTGGATGACGCCAAACTGGCAATGAAATCCAACGACGATCGCCGCCAGCAGAAAACGAACTGTCCCCATCAGCCCCGCACCCGTTGGCCTGCGAACCTAGACCTGCAATCGACACTGAACAAGCGGCCCTCGAAGGCGCGACTAGATCACAACGTGATCGAAGTCGGCGGCGATCCGGGTGTTCGGAAAGATCCTCGACGCCTCGGCCAGGATATCGTCGTCCTCGTATCGTCCCGACATATGGGTGAGCACGAGCTGACGGACGTTGTTCGCGGCAGCAAAGGCGGCCGCTTCCGCCGCGGTGAGATGGCCGTAATCCCGCGCGGTTGCGGCGTCGCGATCGAGGAAGGTCGCCTCGATCACCAGCATATCGGCGTCAGCAACGTAACTGGACAATCCGTCGGTGGTTTCGGTGTCACCGATCACGACGAGCCTCTTGCCGCCGCTCGGCGGGCTTAGGACGTCTTCCGGATCGATCGTTCGATCGGCGATCACGACCGGCCGTCCTGCAGCCAGTTCGCCGCGCATGGGACCATCCGGGACGCCAAAGGCCGCAAGGCGATCGGGCCGAAGGTGGCGACGTGCAGGACTTTGAAACACGAAGCCAAAGCTGTCGGTGTCGCGGTGGCGGACCGCAAAGCAGGCGATGGTGTAGTCGCCGGCGTCGATGACCTGTCCTTCGCTCAGGGCAGCGAACTCGACCGCGATCGGCGCCCTGCCCGCACCCCACAAGCCTGCGAGCATCCGGATGACGAGGTCGAGCGTGCCCTGCCCGCCATGAATTGTCATCATTTCGGCGCTCTGCCGCAAGCCCAGGGTCGAAAACAGTCCGGGGATGCCCAGCACGTGATCGAGATGAGCGTGCGTCAGCAGCACGCGGTCGAGCCGCCGAAAGCCGGCGCCGCTGCGCAGCAGTTGGCGCTGCGTGCCCTCGCCGCAATCGACCAGGATGCGCTTGCCCGCGGCTTCCACCAAGAGCGCCGGATGGTTGCGCTCCACTGAGGGAACGCTGGCCGAGGTTCCGAGAAATGTCAGGGCGAACATGGTCGTTACGTGTCCGGCGGTGGACGGTCTCACCGCCCCCAATGCCACGCGAGCAGCAGCGCGTACAGACCCATCGACGCCGCATAGAGCGCGGCAAGCAGTGCATATCCCGCGATCTGGCGACTGATCGCCGCCTTCGGCCTGACCCACCAGTCGAGTGCCCTGAAGGCGGCAGGCACCAACCACCAGCCGAGCAACTGGGTGCTGACGAGATTGCCGACGAAGAGCGATAGCCAGACCGGCACGCCGTGACTGTCGATCAGCGGCCCGCTGACAAAATAGCCCCAGAGGTAGACCACGGGATAGAGCACCAGCAGCACAATGAGGTTGCTCTTCCAGATCAGGCTTGGGCTTTGCTCCGGAGCCTGGGCCTTGCCGGCAGGGAACCAGAAATTGAAGCCGTAGCTCGCCCGCTTCACGTTCATGCCCGCGTTGAAGCGCTCACCTTCCCTCAGCAGCGTCTGCCGCAACGGCGAGTCGAGCCATGCGTTGAGGTTGGCATCGCTGTCGAACGTCAGGATGACGATCCACTCGTCGTGAAGGCCCGGAATCGGCCGCTCGATCTTGTGGCGCAAGAACCCCTTGAACTCGGCCTCCGCAGCCTGGATGCGCTGCTGCCATTTGAGGAACGCGTCTTCGAGTCCATCCGGCACATTGAAGGAGATGACGGCGGAGACCGCATTGTCACGCTGGACGCCGCTGTCGGGCAGGATATGGACGTCCTCCGAACCGACGAAGAAGCGCTGCACCTCGCCGATCAGCCGCGTCCGCTCCTCGCTTTGAAGCCAGGCGCGCGCTGCAGCCGGGCTTGCGAAACGCAGGACCGTCACCCAATCAACATGGGCCGGCGGCCGCGGCGGCACGACCTCCTGGCCCAGGAATCCGGGCCAGGCCTTGAGTGCCTCGCCGACTTCGCCATTCCAGCGCGCGAACGCGGCAAAGCCGTCATCGGCAATGCGGCGCTGGATGACGAGGGCGACCGGCTGTCCGGACGTATCAGGAGATGCGCTCATCGGCGGCCGTCCGCTTCAGTTCTTCTTGTAGAGACGCTTGCCCATCACCCAGGTCTCGTCGACGCAGCGATCGTCGCCGACCATCATGACGGCGAACAGCATGCTCGCGGCCTCGTCCATCGTACGCGGGCCGGCGCCATCGGCGATCAGCGACTGGTGCCACGCTTGCGCGACTTGCCCACCGTTCGGATCGAGCGCCACGAAATCGGCCTCCTTGCCGGGCTCGAAATTGCCGAGCTTGTCGTCGATATAGAGGCCTTCGGCGCCGCCGAGCGTGATCGACCAGAAGCCACGATAGGGCGAGAGCTTGTTGCGCTCGGCCTCGGCGAGGTCCTTGCGGCTCGGATCAATGCTGCCGTCGAGCAGCGTGTTGTTGCACATGCCGACCTTGTAGGCGTCGTCGAGCACGGAGATCATCGAGAAGCGATTGCCGCCGCCGACATCGGTGCCGAACGACATCTTCACGCGGTGCTCCGGATCGGTGGCGCGGCCGAGGCGGAACAGGCCGCTGCCGAGGAACAGGTTCGAGCACGGGCAGAACACCACCGCGGCGCCCTTCTTCGACATGCGGCGAAACTCGTTGTTCGAGAGATAGACGCCGTGACCACCGGAGAATTTCGGACCGACCAGGTCGAACTTCTCGTAGACGCCGAGATAGTCCTGGCAGTCGGGATGCTCGACCAGCACGCCGCTGCATTCGGCCGGGTTCTCGGAGATGTGGGTGTTGACCCAGCAGTCCGGATGCTCATGCTTGAGGCGCTGGCACGCCTTGAGCAGCTCCGGCGAGGCGCCGAAGGCGAAGCGCGGCGTGATGGCGTAGAGGTTGCGGCCCTTGTTGTGGTACTGCGCGATCAGCCGCTTGCTGTCGCGATAGAAATTCTCGGGGGTATCGATGAAATCCGCCGGCGCGTTGCGATCGATGCCGGTGAGGCCCGCGATGACGCGCATGTTGCGGCGGGCCGCTTCCTCGAACAATTCCTCGGTTGAAACAGGCGAAGAGCTCGTGAAGGCCTGGCAGGTGGTGGTGCCGGACGCCAGCAGCGCGTCGAGGAAACGCTTCACGCCCTCGCGCGCGTAGTTGCGATCTCGATATTTGAGCTCTTCCGGATAGACCCACTTCTGGAGCCACGGCAGGAGCTGCTCGCCATAGGCCCCTAACACGCGGGTCTGTGGCAGATGGATGTGACCGTCGATGAAGCCGGGGACGATGATGCGGTCCTCGATATGAGTGATCTCTACGCCGGGATGGGCAGCGACGATCTTGTCATGGGGACCGAACGCCTTGATCACGCCGTCGGTGACGACCATGAGGCCGTCCTGGTGAAAGCGCGCGGCGGCCTGCTCGTTGCCGACGTGCTTCCAGGGATCGTCGACGAAGTCGAAGAACGTGCCGCGAATACCGACAGTGGTCATGAATTGGTTCCTTCCTCAGGTCTGTGTGGCGTGGCGCACTGACGGCAGCGAGATCGCAAGCAGCGTGCCCGCAACAGCGCAGAGGCCGAGATAGAGCCATCCGATCGGCGCCTGCGTCGCCTCGGGCAATACCGCCGTGATCGCCATGGCGCCGCTGACGGCGAGATAGCAGAGCGCGCTGATGAGACCGCCGATCAGGCCGTGGTCACGCTCGAACAGGCCGAGCGCCATGCCGTACATCATCGGACACAGCACGCCGCAGCCGCCAAGCACCAGCGCGCCGCCGATCGTGATCGACGCAAAGTCGAGGCCGAAGATCATGCCTGTTACGGTCAGGACCACTGATCCGGCAAGAAATAGCGCGAATGCGCCGAACCCCAGCATGCGCGCCGGCATGAAGCGCGCAAAATGCGCGCACCCGAGCTCGCCGGCGAGATTGACGCCGCCAAGGCCGAGCGCGATGAGGCCGTAGATGGCCGCGGAATAGCCGAGGCCGGTCTGGTAGAAGAACGTCGCGACGACGCCGAATGCCAGCTGCGCGCTCGCTGCTGCGGCAAACACCAGCACAAAAGCCAGGAAGCCCGGACGCAGCAGCGCATCGCGCAGGATGCCGGCCGTGCGGCGCGGATCGAACGGTGCCCGCCGATCAACGGGCAGCGTCTCGGGCAGAAGACATACGACGATGGCGGCAACGATCGCCGCGGCAACGGCGATGATGACGAAGACGCCACGCCATGACGTCAGCTCGACGATGAAGCCGCCGGCCGCGGGCGCAAGCACCGGCGCGAGCCCCCACGCGGCGCCAAGCAGGCCGGAGATCGCCGTGAGCTCGCGTCCGCGAAAGCAGTCGGCCGCAACGGCATAGGCGACGACGAGACAGGTGCAGCCGCCGACGCCTTGCAGGAAGCGCAAGCCAAGCAGCAGCCAGGCGCTGGTGGCGAGCGCACAGGCGATGCTCATCGCGATGAGCACGGACAGGCCTGCGAGCAGAACGTTGCGGCGGCCGAGTGTGTCGGAGGCGATGCCGACCGGCACCAGCGCCAGACTCATGCCGAGCATATAGGCGGTGACGGTGTTCTGCATCGAGGCCGCGTCCGTGGCGAGATCCACCACCATCTGCGGCAGGCCGGGCGTGTAGGCATCGAGCGGAATCTGGCTGAACGGCACGACGCACAACAGGATCGGCACGATCCCACCCTTCAGGCGACCGGCGTCCGAAGCGAGTGCAGTCATGGATTACGCCCCTCGGTTCCCGCGGGCCCCGTCTTTTCGTACGCGCAATAAGAGGCGGCGATGCGGGTGGCGGACATTGTCGCGCGGAAGGTGCCAGAACTGTGTGTAAGAATTCTTAGGAGCGCTCGTATCGACACGGCCTCTGACGGCTGGTGCTCCGGCCCGGGGGACCTCCAAACAAAAAACGCGAAAACAACCCCATGCAAAGTACAAATCATCGAAGAATCTCGCGCCGCACGGCGCGTGGCCTGCCCGCGCGGACGTTTGACACGTCGGGCAAAGCAGGCGCAGATTTGCATGATGGCCGATCGTCAGTTCCGCCGTCGCGCCGATCCGTTAACGGGTCGGAAGGCATAGCTGCTTTGAAGCCCGGCCTCCGCATCGGTGCCACCGGCAAGCAGATCTGGTGCCCATTGCGCCGCCTCCTCATCCGGCTTTCAAAATTGCATGTTCGGTGCCCGGATCGGTTTGCATCGGGAAGTCTCGACACAGCGATGTGACAATGGAATTCGTGATGACCGCAGATGGCGTTGCGTGGGATTACGGCTCGATCAGCACACTTCTGGGCGCCCTGCAGGCGCGCAAGATCTCGGCGTCGGAGCTGCTCGAACATACGATTGCGCGCATCGAGGCGCTGGACGGGCGGATCAACGCCGTCATCGTTCGCGATTTCGACCGCGCGAGAGACGCTGCGCGCGTCGCCGATGCCGCGCTTGAGCGCGGCGAGCGCCAGCCGCTGCTCGGCATTCCCGTGACCCTCAAGGAGCCGTTCAACGTTGCCGGCCTGCCGACCACCTGGGGCTTTCCGCATTTCAGGGATTTTCAACCGGCGGAAGATGCCCTCGTGGTCTCGCGGTTGAAGGCGGCGGGCGCCGTCATCATCGGCAAGACCAACATCCCGATCGGGCTGCGGGATTTCCAGAGCTATAACGAAATCTACGGAACGACGAACAATCCGTGGGACCTCCGCCGGTCGCCCGGCGGCTCATCGGGCGGATCGGGCGCGGCGCTGGCCGCAGGCTTCGGTCCACTCTCGATCGGCTCGGATATCGGCGGCTCGATCCGGGTCCCCGCGCATTTCTGCGGTGTGTTCGGGCACAAGCCGAGCCTCGGCCTGGTCCCGCTGCGCGGATACAGCCTGCCGCCGGCACCGCCCGTCCCCGGCCAGGGCGATCTGGCTGTCGTTGGGCCAATGACGCGTACGGCCTCGGATCTCGCATTATCGCTCGACGTCATTGCCGGCCCCGACGAGACGCGCGAGGGGATCGGCTACCGCCTTGAGCTGCCCGCCCCGCGGCATGACAATCTCAGGGATTTCAGGATCCTCGTGATCGATACCCATCCGCTGATGCCGACGGGTGACGCCGTACGTTCTGCCATTGGGCGATTGGCCGACCGGCTCGACAGATCGGGCGCACGGGTCGCGCGCGCGAGCACGTCGCTGCCCGACCTCGCCGACTCCGCGCGGCTCTACATGAAACTGTTGAACGGAGCGCGGAGTCCGCGGCTGACACCGGCCGCGCTCGCAGAGGCGCAAGAAGTTGCCGCAGCACTGGTGCCCAACGACCGCAGTCTGCAAGCCGAACGCGCCCGCGGCTGGGGCATGCTGCATCGTGAATGGCTCGCGACCGATGCGGCCCGCCTGCAGCTGCAGCGGCGGTGGCAGCTTCTATTCCGCGAGTTCGACGCGGTGATCTACCCGTGCGCAGCGGTGCCGGCCTTTCCGCAGGACCAGTCCGAGCCGTTCGACGCGCGACAGCTCGACATCGACGGCAAGCACTACAATTACGCCGATGCGTGCTTCATCTGGGCGGATCCCGCCTCGACCTGCGGACTTCCTGCAACTGCCGTTCCGATCGAGCGCACGCCTTCGGGTTTGCCAATAGGCGTCCAGATCATCGGCCCCTATCTCGAGGACCACACGACGATCGCGCTCGCCGCGCTGATCGAACGCGAGTTCGGCGGTTTCGTCCCGCCGCCGGGGCTGCCTGCAATGCAATCCGCGAGATGACGGAGATCGATTACGTTCTGTCGGCCGACTGCGCCTCGACCGCCTGCACGGCGACGCTCGCCACCTGCCGCAGCGCTTCGCGATCCGCGCCGGATGACGCCATCACGCCCATGCCGACTGACACGGCCAAGACATAACGCGCGAGCGCGGCGGGATCGGAGCTCGGCTTCAGATCGCCTTCGGCCTTCGCGCGGATGAAGCGGTCGCGGAGCTGGTCTTCGTTCTGGGCGCGGCGGGCGGCGAGCTCGAACGGGACATTCTCGGAGCCGGTGCCGCAGGCGATGCCGCCCTGCACGAGCAGGCAACCGGGCGGATTGGCGGGATCGGTCTGCTTGTCGGCGATGCCCATCAGCATCCGCTCGGCGACGTCGCGGGCGGTGGCGGCTGCGACCACCTCCTCCATCCAGACACCGCGCAGCTTGCTGTAACGATCGAGCGCGGCTTTGAGCAGGCCTTCCTTGTTGCCGAAACAGGCATAGAGGCTCGGGGGATTGATGCCCATGGCCTCGGTCAGCTGCGCGATGGTGGCGCCCTCATAGCCATGGCGCCAAAACACTTCCATCGCCTGGTCCAACGCCATTTCGGCGTCGAATTCGCGGGGGCGTCCCATGCCCATGTGCCTATCTCCTCGGAATCGGCGTCCCATGTCAGCTAACGCCGGATCCTATCTATTTGTTCTGGCTTTCTTTTTCTTGTGTCTTCCCATTGTCGCGGTATCGGCGTACAATTTTCTTAGTGAATGTTACATAAGTATCTTGCATTGCGATATCCAGCTCCACATCTGTAGTGAACACTACATATCTGGAGCGCGCAAATGCACCCCACTCAAAATACCTCCTCTGCCGGCCGCCTTCGCCGCCTCCTCGGCGGCGTCGCCATCGTTGGCGTCCTTGCCGTGGCCGGTACGATCGCGGCCAGCCACTATTTTCGGCCCGCCCAGGCAACCGCAACGGCCGCCGCGGCTGAACAGGCGGTGCCCGTCACTGTCGCCATGATCGAGCCGCGGCAGACTGCGCTGTGGGACGACTTCTCCGGCCGATTGGAGGCCATCAACCGCGTCGAGCTCCGCCCTCGCGTCGCCGGCGCGATTCTTGCGACCAAGTTCACTGAAGGCGCACTGGTGAAGGCCGGCGACGTCCTGTTCAAGATCGACCCGGCGCCTTACGCGGCAGAGGTCGACAAGGCCAACGCTCAGCTCGAGGCGGCGAAGGCGCGCGTGGTGTTCACCACCAGCGAGGTCGAACGCGGCGCGCAGCTCGTCGGCAACGCGGTCGTGACACGCCGCGATTTCGATCAGCGCGAGAACGCCAACCGCGAAGCGATCGCCAACGTGAAGGCGGCCGAGGCAACGCTCCAGACCGCAAAGCTCAATCTCGATTACACCGAGGTGCGCGCGCCCGTGGACGGCCGCGTCGGCAAGATCGAGGTCACCGTCGGCAATCTCGTCGCCGCCGGCACCGCCTCCCCGGTGCTGACCTCGCTGGTCTCGGTCAATCCGATCTATGCGTCGTTCGATGCGGATGAGGAGGTCGTGCTGCGTGCGCTGAACTCGATCGCGGATGCCAAGGGCCAGCGCGGCAAGCTCGACCAGATTCCGGTGGAGATGACGACCTCCGGCGGTCTCTCGGCGAAAGGCCATATCCAGCTGATCGACAACCAGGTCAACGGCCAGAGCGGCACGATCCGTGTCCGCGCGGTCTTCCAGAACGAGGACGGGCGTCTCATCCCCGGCCAGTTCGCCCGCGTGCGCATGGGTCAGCCGAAGCAGCAGACGCTGGTGATGATCGACGAGCGCGCGATCGGCACCGACCAGGACAAGAAATTCGTGATGGCGGTCGGGGACGACAGCCGGGCGGTCTACCGGCCGGTCACGCTCGGCGGCGCCGTGGACGGATTGCGCATCGTGACCGAGGGGTTGAAGTCCGGCGACCGCATCGTCGTCAACGGCTTGCAGCGTGTGCGTCCAGGCGCCTTGCTCAAGACCGAGGTCGCCGCAATGGGTGCGCGTGGGCCACAGCAGGCTTCCAACCACAGCAACCAGGACGTGGTGCAACGCTAGCGTTCTCCGTCATTCCGGGGCGCGCGGGCAGCGCGACCCCGGAGTGACGCAGTCATAGAACACCAAGACATCACTTCTGGATTCCGGGTTCGCGGGCTTCGCCCACGCCCCGGAATGACGGGAGAGCTGTCTCTCGCGCAGGGGCAAAGCCATGAATCTCTCAAAATTCTTCATTGATCGTCCGATTTTTGCAGGCGTTCTCTCGGTCCTGATCTTCCTTGCCGGCCTGATCTCGCTGTTCGCGATGCCGATCTCGGAATATCCCGACGTGGTGCCGCCGTCCGTCGTGGTACGCGCCACCTATCCCGGCGCCAATCCCAAGGTGATCGCGGAGACGGTGGCAACGCCGATCGAGGAGCAGATCAACGGCGTCGAGAACATGCTCTACATGTCGAGCCAGGCGACCACTGACGGCGCCATGACGCTCACGGTGACGTTCCGGCTCGGCACCGACCCCGACAAGGCCACCCAGCTGGTACAGAACCGCGTGCAGCAGGCCGAGCCGCGCCTGCCCGCCGTGGTGCGCCAGCTCGGCATCATCACCAAGAAGTCGTCGCCCGATCTCACCATGGTCGTTCACCTGCTGTCGCCGAACGGCCGCTACGACATGACGTATTTGCGCAACTACGCCGTGCTCAACGTCAAGGATCGGTTGGCGCGGATCGACGGCGTCGGCGACGTGCAGCTCTATGGCGCCGGCGACTATTCGATGCGGGTCTGGGTCGATCCGCAGAAAGCCGCCGAGCATGGACTGACCGCGAGCGACATCGTGCGGGCGATCCAGGCGCAGAACGTCGAGGCCGCCGCCGGCGTGGTCGGCTCCTCCCCGAACGTTGCGGGCATCGATCTCCAGCTCTCCGTCAACGCGGAAGGCCGGCTTGCGAACGAGGAACAATTCGGCGACATCGTGGTCAAGACCGGTGCACGCGGCGAAGTGGTGCGGCTGCGCGATGTCGCGCGCATCGAGTTAGGGGCCTCCGAATACGGCCTGCGCTCGCTACTCGACAACAAGCAGGCGGTGGCGATCCCGATCTTCCAGGCGCCGGGCTCCAACGCGCTGCAGATCTCCGACAACGTCCGCGCCACCATGGCGGAGATCAAGAAGAACATGCCCGAGGGCGTGTCCTACCAGATCGTCTACGATCCCACCCAGTTCGTGCGCTCCTCGATCGAGGCGGTGATCCACACGCTGCTCGAGGCGATCGCGCTGGTGGTGCTGGTCGTGATCTTGTTCCTGCAGACCTGGCGCGCATCGATCATCCCGCTGCTGGCCGTGCCGGTGTCGATCGTCGGCACGTTTGCCGTGATGCACGTGTTCGGCTTCTCCATCAATGCGCTGAGCCTGTTCGGCCTTGTGCTTGCGATCGGCATCGTCGTCGACGACGCCATCGTCGTAGTCGAGAACGTCGAGCGCAACATCGAGGCCGGGCTGTCGCCGCGCGATGCCACTTATCAGGCGATGCGCGAGGTCTCGGGGCCGATCATCGCGATCGCCATGGTGCTGATCGCGGTGTTCGTGCCGCTCGCCTTCATCTCCGGCCTCACCGGGCAGTTCTACAAGCAGTTTGCGCTGACGATCGCGATCTCGACCGTAATCTCCGCCGTCAACTCGCTGACGCTGTCGCCGGCCCTGTCGGCGCTGCTTCTCAAGGGCCACAACGAACCGAAGGACAGGCTGACGCTCATCATGGAAAAGAGCCTTGGTTGGTTCTTCCGCGCATTCAACAAGGCTTTTACGCGCTCCTCGGAAAATTACGGCGGCAGCGTCACCAGGGTGATCTCGGGCAAGGCCGCCGTGATGGGCCTCTACGCGGTTCTGGTCGGCCTCACCGCTCTCCTGTTCCAGCAGGTGCCGAGCGGCTTCGTGCCGGGCCAGGACAAGCAATATCTGGTTGGCTTTGCCCGCCTGCCCGATGGTGCCACGCTCGACCGTAGCGAAGAGGTCATCCGCAAGATGAGCGACATCGCGCTGACCCAGCCCGGTGTCGAGAGCTCGGTCGCCTTCCCCGGCCTGTCGATCTCCGGCTTCACCAACTCGTCCAACGCCGGCATCGTGTTCTCGACATTGAAACCGTTCGACGAGCGCAAGAGCCCGGCCCTGAGCGGGAATGCAATTGCGGCCGATCTGAACAAGAAATATGCCGGCATCCAGGAAGCCTTCATCGCCATGTTCCCGCCGCCGCCGGTCAACGGCCTCGGCACGATCGGCGGCTTCAAGCTGCAGATCGAGGACCGCGCCGGTCTCGGCTATGAGGCGCTGAACGAGGCGACCAAGGCGTTCATGGCGGCGATGCAGAAGGCGCCGGAGATCGCCGGCGTGTTCTCGAGCTTCCAGGTCAACGTGCCCCAGCTGTTCGCCGACATCGATCGCACCAAGGCGCTGCAGTTAGGGGTGCCCGTGCCGGAAGTGTTCAATACGCTCCAGATTTACCTCGGCTCCTACTACGTCAACGACTTCAACAAGTTTGGCCGCACCTATTCCGTTCGCGTCCAGGCTGACGCACCGTTCCGCGCCCGTGCCGACGACATCAGGCAGCTGAAGGTACGCTCGTCCTCCGGCGACATGGTGCCGTTGTCGGCGCTACTCACAATCCGCCAGAGCGCGGGGCCGGAGCGCGCGATCCGCTACAACGGGTTCCTGTCGTCCGACATCAACGCGGCAGCGGCACCTGGTTTTTCATCGGGCCAGGCGCAGGAGGCGGCGACGCGGATTGCGGCGGAGGTGCTCCCGCCCGGCTTTGCCTTCGAATGGACCGACCTGACCTATCAGGAGTTCATCGCCGGCAATTCCGGCCTCTGGGTGTTCCCGCTGGCGATCCTGCTGGTGTTCCTGGTGCTGGCCGCGCTCTACGAGAGCCTGACCTTGCCGCTCTCGATCATCATGATCGTGCCGATGGGCCTGCTCGCTGCCATGTTCGGCGTCTGGATCTCCAAAGGAGACAACAACGTCTTCACCCAGATCGGGCTTATCGTCCTCGTAGGACTCTCGGCCAAGAACGCGATCCTGATCGTCGAATTCGCGCGCGAGCTCGAATTCGCAGGACGCACGCCGATCCGGGCTGCGATCGAGGCGAGCCGCTTAAGGCTGCGCCCGATCCTGATGACGTCGATGGCGTTCATCATGGGCGTGCTGCCGCTGGTGCTCTCGACTGGTGCGGGCTCGGAGATGCGGCGCGCCATGGGTGTCGCCGTGTTCTCCGGCATGATCGGCGTCACCGTGTTCGGCCTGTTCCTGACGCCGGTGTTCTACGTGCTGCTGCGGACCGTCACTGGCATGAAGCCGCTGACGCACCACGGCAGCGACACCAGCGCGGCGCCGGTCCAGACTGTGGGTCACTAGACCAGGGAAATCCCTGAGAGCAGCAACAGAACGAGCACGGTCTTGCGAAAGACCGTCTCGTTGACGCGGTGGAAGGCGATCACGCCGAGCGCTGATCCGGCAAACAGCGCCGGCAGGCTGACCGCGAGGTCGACGAAGACTTTTGACGACAGGTCCTGGTGTCCGACCAGCAGGACGATCGCGAAGAGCTGCATCGCGGCGATGAAAGGCTGCACCAGGCCGCGCTGCTCGCTCTTGGGCATGCCGCGCATGTCACACCAGATCGTCGGGATTGCACCCGGCATCGCCGTCAGCCCGCCGACAAGCCCTCCTCCGAACCCGATCAGCGCGACCCAGTGCCGGCCGACCGTCTCACCGGCCGTCACCAGCGTCGGGCGCAGCAGCATGTAGGCCGCATAGAGCGCGACGATGATGCCGAATCCGCGCCTGAGCAGATGAGTATCCGCGCTCTGCAACAGCGACACAGCGATGGGTACGCCGATCAATCCGCCGACGATCAGCAGCAGACTGCCCTCCCAGCGGATGCTGCGTCGGAGCGCCCACAGATTGGTTGCCTGCACGCCGATGCTGCACGCCATCATCAGCGGCACGGCTTCGAGCGGCTGAAACACCCGCAGCAGGATCGCACCCGCGACGGCCGAAAACGCGAAACCGGAGAGCCCAGAAACGAAGGCGCCGGCGAATACGGCAACGCTAAGCAGAATCAGAGTCGTGACATCAGGCACGGACCGTCCTCCGGTCAATCGTAGGGGATCTGCGGGACAACAGGATCGGGACTCTCGGTGCAGACGGCCGCCTCGCGCGGAAACGACACGTGCATCGCGTGCGCGTGGGATCGTTCCAGAAGCGCCAGTCCGACCAGCTGAAGTGCAACAAGCGCCGCGGTCAGCACGATCGCGACGATGTTGAAATTACGCGCGCTCGAATGCAGCTTGGCTGGCGTCGCGCTCGCGCGCATCAAATCCGTAGGCATTTCCTGAAACATCCTCTTCCTTGCCGGCCGGAATGATTTCGTTCAAAGGCAATGCTTCGTCCGGCTGCGCCAGCAGATGGTGATAGCGCTGCAATGCGCGCCGCGCGTCGATCTTACGCTGCTCGCGAAGCACGGCCACGACGCGAGCGACGATGTCACGGAACTGGTCGGCCATCGCAAGTGACGTCCTTCGCATGACGACCTCATCTCAACCTGTACGAGAGAATGATGGACTTCACACCAACCTGCTGTGAGTTGCTTCACACAAACTCTGATACGCCAGAACAAGTAATCGTGTGACGTGTCTCTAGAAGAGAACGCAAAAAATCGCGTCATTCGATCGAATGACGCGCGATAACTTTCTAATGATGTCTATGTTTGAACCTGCCGCGAGCTGCAGCGATCAGTCCGCGACGCGCGTGCGCGTCAGTGCAGAAGCGGATTGGAAAATCCCGCCGCAAGCTTGACAAGATCGGCCTGACGGGAAACGCCGGTCTTGGCGAAGACACGATGCAGATGCGTCTTCACCGTCGTCTCGGCGATCCCCAGTGCAGCCGCGGTCTCCGGCACACCGCCGACCTCGACGATTGACTGCAGAACGCGCAGTTCCGCAGGCGTCAATTCGAACGTGCGGTCGATCAGGCCTGCACATGAGCGACTGTCGAGTTCCGCTTTCCAGACAAGCAAGGCCCCTACGGCCGACGTGCGCTCCGTCGCACCATCGCGCAGCAGCGAGGGCAGCGCAATCACGTGTGCGACGTAGTGCGATCCGTCATGCGACGTCAGAGGGATCTTTCGGCCGTCAGCCGCCGCCACGGCAACCTCTCCCGGATCACGGAAGATATTGCGCAGGGCGAGGTTAGCCTCGGAGGATCTCGTCACCAGCCGACCCGAGATGGAGCGCAGGACATCGTCGGCGGCCAGGATCGTTTCCGCGGCCGGATTGCTGTGGACGATATGGCAGGCTGAATCGAGCAGGATGACGCCCGCATTCAGACGGTCCACGACGTCGGCCAGTGCGGTCGCCCGTTGCTGCTTCCGCTCGATCGCGCGGTTGATCATCAGAGCCCGGCTCGCATGCGGGACCAGGAACTGCATGCGCGCGCGCTGCTCGGCGTCAAGCATCTCCCTGCCCGGGATGACGGTCATCAGCATCGGACACGGCGACTTCGATTGCTCCAGCACCACGTTGGCGACGTCGACGCAGCCCTGGGGACGCAGCCATTCCTGATAGAAGCGCCCGCGGCGGTACTCGTCGAAATTCACGAGGTCCGGAATGTTGCGCACCTCGCCATACCCAGGAAGCCGGGCGAGCGGATCGTACCGGGAATAGGTTTCGGAATAGAGTTGGATGTAATGCGGATCGACCCCGCAATAATAGTGCGTCGCGCCGGACTTGCTGACCGTATCCTTCGAAATCAGACCGCAGGCCTGGCTGCCGATGAACGCATTGAGCATGACGACGACATCGCTCCACAGCTCAGGGTGGAGCCCCGCATCATAGATGCTCTCGATCAACTCGGAATGACCTGGAGGTCGGGGCATCGGAACAGCCAATGATGTCAAAGCTGGAGATTTGCGGAATGTTCTTCGCCCGGCGGCTTCTGTGAGTCTGCCGCCGAAGCAAAAGGTTCAACGCCGAGAGCGATCTACCGGTCAGTGGACGAGCGGATTGGCAAATCCCGCCCCGAGCTTGACGAGATCGGCCTGCCGGCGCACGCCGGTCTTGGCGAAGACGCGATGCAGATGCGTCTTCGCCGTCGTTTCTGCTATGCCCAGCGCGGCCGCCGTCTCCGGGACACCGCCGATTTCGACGATCGACAGGAACACGCGGAGCTCTGCCGGCGTCAAATCGAACGTCCGCGCGATCAATTCGCCACAGGATCGTCCATCGAGCGACACCTTGCGCACAAGCAGCGCACCGGCGGCATCGACGACGCGCTCGCTGCCATTGCGCAGCACGGAGGACAACGGCAGCAGATGAGCGACATAGCGCTCGCCCGTGGGTGACAGCAGCGGCATAGCATGGCCGCCTGCGGCAAGCAGCGTACCGTCGCGGCGGCCCGCAAGCGCGTCGCGAAGCGTCTGATTGGCTTCAGTGCTGCAGGTCACGAGCTGTCCGGCAACAGACCGAACGACGTCGTCGGCAGCGAGCAAGGCGTGACCGGCCGAATTTGCATGCACCAGGCGGCAGAAGACATCGAGCAGGAAGATTCCGGCCGTCAGATTGTCGAGGACATCAGCCAGTGCCGTCGCCAGCGTCAGTTGCGCGGTCATGGCGCGGTTGATGAGGAGCGCGCGGCTGGCGTGCGGCACAAGGAGCGAGAGGCGCTGCTTCATGCCTCGATCGACCATGCGGCGGCCCGACAGCACGGTCATCATCACGGGGCAGCTCGCATTCGACATCTCGAGCACGACATTGGCCGCATCGCTGCAGCCCTGCGGCTGCATCCATTCCTGGTAGAAGCGTCCCTTGCGATATTCCCCGAAATCGACGAGGTCCGGAATGCTTACAATCTGGCCGTGTGGCGGCAGGACAGTCAGCGGATCGAACTTCGAATGGGTCTCGGAATAGAGCTGGATGTAGTGCGGGTCCGCTCCGCAATAGTAATGCGTGACACCGGATTTGCTGATCGAGTCCTTCGAAAACAATCCGCAGGCCTGGCCACCGACGAAATCCCGGATGCCGGCCACGACGTTATTCCACAGCGAGGGATCGAGCCCGGCATCGTAGATGGATTCGACGAGGTCTGGCAGTTTCTGCGGTCTGTGCATGGCTCAAAATGGCACTGAATGATCAATGCCGGCGAGAATAACACAACCGTAGCATGCGACATCCTCCGATCGGAGGAGGCGCCGGCCGGGCGGATGGCACCCGGCCGGCGGGCGTCGTGTTCGAACCGCCAGGGCTGATGCCGGCTCAGAACGCGACGCGAACGCCGCCTTTCGCGGTGCCGGTGCGGCTCTGGTCGGACATCATCATGCCCTCGACCGCGCCGAACACGGACACGTTGCGGCTGGTGCGGTAGTCGAAGCCGAGGCCGACCACCGCGCCGACAGTGCTGCGGCTGCCGGGCGTGACGAACGACAGGTTCTGTCCGAGCAGCGCCGTGTTGATGGTGGCGTCGCCGACGCGCTGGAGCGCGATCACGCCGCCATGGATGTTGGCCTTGAGCTCGCCGCCGGCGAGACTGGTGACACGCGAGAGGTCCACCTCGCCGCGCTCCTCAAAGTCCTGCAGCGTGCGGCCGCCGACCGACAGGCCTTGCGCCGACCCGGTCTCGCTGTAGCCGTCGAACCGGCCGGCGACATATCGCAACCGCGCCGTCGGCGTCAGCACATAGCCGTTGCCGATGTTGAGCCTGTAGCCGTAGGCGACTTCCGGGCTGATGTACCAGCCGCTGTAATTCGCCCTCGCCGTCTCCATGCCGCCGACCGCGGCATTGTTCAGCACCAGACGGCGCGACCTGTTGTCGGCATTGCCGCCCTGGATCGTGAAGTCGAAGACCTGTGAGGCCCACTCGAAGCGGCTGTAGGCGCCGGCGAACACGTAATTGGTGTCGACCGACTGCGAGTTGAGGTCGACCGAGAGGCCGCCCTGCCCGCCGCCGAGGAAGGCGCCGACCAGCCAGTCCGGCCGCACCTTGCGGTCGATGCCGATCGCTCCGCCCCAGGCGGTCGAGGTCGCGCGCAACGTCGAGGCGGTCTCGTCCTGGATGCGCTGGCCGCCAAAGCTGTTGGCCCAGACCGTGATCGGGGCTGGATCGGTCCACAGGCTGCGCGGCGCCTTGGAGAAGGGACCGGCCTGCGCCGTCTCGGGCGCATAGGCCATCGCCATCATGTTGCTTCCGACCGGCACCGCGCCGCCGCTCAAGCGGCCCTGCACCAGCGAGGAGACGCCGCCCGTAAAATCCATCAGCGTACGATCGGTCAGCGCCAGCGCGGTGGGATCGAGGGTTGCGAGCGTGGTGCCGGAGACGACCGACGGACCGTTGAAACGACCGCCCGACACGCTGGTGTTGATGGTGCCATTGAAGTTGATGAAGGTCGGCAACGAGATCGTCGTCAGCGACGACACCCGCGTCGCCGGCGCGACGAGGTTAACATTGACTACGTCGGCCCCGAACCCGAAATCGACGACACCGTTGATCTTCGAACCCGGCAGCAATGTCAGGATGTCGGCATCGCTCGACAGCTTCATCGCCGTGCCGCCGGTGCCGGTGATCGTTCCGGAGTTCGTGATGTTGGCGGCGCCACCCGACTGGATTCCCAAGGTGCCGGCGATGGAGCCACCATTGTTGAGGTTGACGAAATTCGCACTCACGGCGACGCCGCCGGGAACATTCCCTCGAATCGTGCCGGCATTGACGATGTTCAGCGATCCGGCTGACACTATTCCGGAACCGCCGATGATACTGCCTGACGCCGTGTTCGCGATCGCCAAGGCTGCATCCGTGCTGGCGAAGTGCAGTATTGCCGCCCCGTCTGCCGCGATGCTCCCTGAATTGACGATCGTTCCGCCTCTGCCGATTTGAATGCCGACCGATCCCCCGCCAGCTCTGATCGTTCCGGAATTGTCCAGATCAATCCCGCGTATTGTAGCTATTGCAAACCCGGCACCCGACGCTTCGATCAGGCCGGAATTCCTGACGGTGGCATCGCTGGCAATTATTCCGAGATTGCCGCCGGAGATCGTGCCTGAGTTCGAGACCGATAACCTGTCGACAACGGAAATCGCCTGGAAGCCGGAGATTGTCCTGTATTCTGAATTCTGGCGGCGGTGCTGAGAATGGCTATGCCTGTTGCGCCCGCTGCGACGATTGTTCCAGAGTTCGTAATCGCGGCATCACTGGCGTCGATGCCCCTCGAGTCTCCTTGAACCAGGCCGGAATTGTCGAAGGTGATTACGCCGATGCTAATGCCCCGACTGTTCGCCCCCTGCGCAATGATCTGCCCGGCGTTCGAGCCATTGAGGCTTATCCCCAATATGGCGGCTCCGTTCGCGTCAAGCTGCACGATCTGACCCGTTAAGCCGTTCGTGAGATTTAGGGTGTTGGCGCCAATCGCGGTGAACCCGCCGGCGATCACACCGCTGTTGGCGACGGTCAGGAAGATGCTGTCGATCGCGAATCCGCCCGGAACAAGAGCACGAATGCCGCCGGAATTCGTGACCGTGAGACCTCCGTTACTAAGGACGGCAAATTTAGCCGCGTCGATCGAGCCTGTGTTGATGAGCTCACTTCTGTCGCTGCCTCCTGCCTTGATGCCGATGCCGTCTACCCCGGTTACAACGATGTGGCCCTCGTTGCGGATATGCAGCTCCTGTCCTGCAATCGCCGAGGCATTGTCGGCATTGGAGAAGATCTGGGATGAAGCCCCGAGATTATTGATTACCGCGTTGCTGCTTGCCCGAACTGCGACGTCACTTCCCTGGATCGAACCGAGATTGTTCACCGTGCCGCTGTCGAACACAAGTCCCGTGCCCGTACCGTTCAGGCTCCCCCCTGCGTCGATGTTGTAGGTATTGCCAACGTCTGCGGCTGTGCCATAGCCATTCGTCCCATTGGCGTTAGTCGTCGTCCCGGTGCAGTTGACGGTCGCATTGTTCACCGGCGCCGTCGGCGTGCATGCAGCCTCGGCCCGGTCGACCACGAGCAACGGCGTCATCAGCAGCGCCGGTGCAAGAAGTCGTATCGGTCGCCACACGAAACGCCATCGCCTAATGCTGTCCCGACCCGTCGCATTCATTTTCACTTCCTCGGTCGCCGTCATTTCGCCTCGCGGCCCACAGGCACATTGCCCCCGGCCTCCTCCGATCGGAGGACGCCGGCTAACACGAATTGGATTCGCTGAACGCCAAGGTAGAAAAGCCCGTCGCATCCGACTTGGACTGATACGACCGGGTCTCGGATCAGAACGACCCGATGCCGTTTCGCCGCGCACTGATGCAAAGTTGTGACATTGTCGCCGGGGCGCTTATGCCTGGTCCCAGCCGACCTTCTCCGCACTCTCGGACCAGACCTCGGCGCGATAGATTTCGCGCCCGCTATTGTCGCGGACGCGGATCCAGGCGTCGCGATCGCGCAGGTCGTCGCGCCAGACGAACAGATGTCTGGCCATCTCGTCGGCAACGACGAACGTCGCGTTGGATTGCTCGAAAATCATGCCGCCCGGATCGATCTTCACGACATTGCCGACCAACAGGTCAAAGAAAAAGCGGCGCATGCAACACTCCAACTACTGACAGCGCACGCCCGCGCCGCCCCTAAAATCGAGATTTGAATTGAAATCTGGTCGAACGCGGTCACGCCACCTCGCCGCTCCTGACATCGCTCGGCGTCGCGTTATAGGTCCGCCGAAAGCAGCGGTTGAAATAGGAGAGATCGCCGAAGCCGACGTCGTAGGCGATCGAGCTCACGGTGCGCTCGGCATATCCGGGTTCCCGCAGCATGCGATGGGCGCGCTTGACGCGTTGTTCGGTCAGAAAGGAGGAGAACGTCTTGCCGCCGGCTTCGAACAGGCGCTGGAGATAGCGCGGCGTCACGCCAAGCTCCTGGGCAACCGTCGCCACCGAGAGGTCCTGCCGCCAGCAATTGTTGGCAATGGAGACTTTCGCCTTCTGGAGCCGGGCCGCCTTGACGCCGCGCCGTCCGGCCAGTTCTCGCGTCTCACCGGTCGCACCGAGGACGAGCGCCAGCAGATCATGCAGGTGTCCGACCCCGAGCTGCCGGAGCTCGGGCGTCGCGAACGCCTTCTCCCGCACCAGCGTCACCGCGTAGTCGACCAGCAGCCCGAGTCCGGCGGAACCTTCCGGCATGACGCGCATCACGGCATCGTCGACGTCCACGATCATCGGCGCCAGCACCCGCCTCGGCACACGCAGCGAGAAGCAGCTGCCCAATGACAACCGCTCGAACGTCGTGACGTCTTCCGCGCTCGTCAGGACCGCCTCTCCTGCATGGAGCCTCAGATCGTGCCCTCGCTCGGATATTCCGAGAACGCCGGACCGGTTCACGATCAGGGCGAGACTGTCGTCGCCATCGGCCACCAGGTGCTTGGTGCGAATGACCCGCGCTCCGCGCAATCCTCCGATCAACAATTGGGCTTCCGGCAGGACGTGGGACGTGAAGCTCGCCGCGGCCGGCTTTCCTTCCCTTGCCTCGACCTCGGCCTTCAATACTCCGCGACAATAGAAATCGCGAAGCATCGGGATGCGGTCACCCTCGGGAATGTCGTTCGTTGAAACATTGAGAACGGAAAAATCAACCATGCTGCTCACTGCAATCTCTCCAACCGACGAGCAGGCCGGCCATACGCTGTCGTTTCCTCACACGCGCGTTCAATGCCGTCGCGGCATGTCCGTGCGGCGCACGCTGCTCTTCTTTTCACAAGCGCGATATACGAAAGTCCTAGATGACTCGCGTCCTGCGTTCGGAGGACCCGCGAGCTCGGCTCATCACAATGGATTGAGAGCGCGGCATGGAATAACGAGCCATGTGAGAACGAACTACCTGGCTCCGTCATCGCCATTCGTTCGCCGCGCGAATGGCACGGCAAAGCCGGCGGCGATCTTCACCAGATCGGCCTGCCTGCCAGCACCCGTTTTCTCGAACAAGCGGCCGAGATGCGTTTTCACCGTCGTCTCGGCAATGCCGAGCTTTGCAGCGATGTCGGGAACGCCGCCGATCTCGATGATTGCCATCAGCACGCGCAATTCGGACGGCGTCAGCCTGAAGGCCGCTGCGATCGCGTCGGCTGCGAGCAATGGCAGCATGGAGGCTCTTTGAACGAAGAGCATCGTGGCTGCGATGTCCCGTGGCGGGCTGCGATCCCGCTTCAGAGGAAAGGCATGGACCAGATAATGCTGCCCATCAGCCGACGTCGCAAGCTGGATCTGACGACGAGTGCTTCCATCGATTTCGCACAGGCCGCGGAATATCTTGTCGGTCTGGGTGTTGCGCGCCACGATCCGGTCGCCAACCATCGCGAGCAGATTGGCATCGGCGAACAACTGGCGGCATGCGGCGTTGGCATGGACGACCCGGCCGCCTGCGTCGAGCAGACAGATCGCCGTGTTCAGTCCGTCGAGGACATCGGCCAGGTCATCCACTGTATGGGAACGGGCCCTGATCTGCCGACCCATGATCTGCGACCGCTGGATGTGCGGAGCAAGCAGCCGCATGCGCTCACGCATCACGTCGTCGACGGTTCCGCGGGAGCGATGGCGCAACACCTGCAGGATCGTGGTGCGGGCGCGCGTCTTCTCGAGCGCGATCGTCGCAAGGTCTACCGCCCCTTGCGGTTCCACCCACTCGCGATAGAAACTCGTCTCCAGAAAATGCGCATGGGGCATGATATCGGTCACGCCGATCGTCTGTTCGGGGGCGAGAGTGAGGTGACGATCGAGCAGAGGGTCGAACTCCACGTACCGGTCACGATAAAGCTGACGGAAGTGGGCATCGATTCCAAAATGCTGGTGAATCTCGATCGAAAGCCGCGCAGAATCCCTGGACAGGATCATCGCGGCGCAGCCGCCGACGAAATGCGAAACCTGTTCCAGTGCGCTGCTACGCAGCGCGGGATCGACCGCCGCATCGTAAATCTCGCCGATGAGGGACGAGAACCGATTTGCCTGGTGGATCGTCATCGGACGGACGACGCAATCGGCGTGTGGCCCGCGCGAGGGGGAGAACTCGCGATCCGGGAACCGGCGGAGAAGACGGGCCGGTCAATTGCCGCCTTCGACGAGGAAAAAACGTTGCAGCCAGATGCTGGAATATCGAACATCGTCCTTGCGTAACGTCAACCGCAGGGTGCGGCTTGGACTGTTTCGCCAAAGACTAGGATAAATGCGAACAGCGCGCGGACTGTGTGCGATGAGTCACGCGCCCGTTCGTTGCAACCCGCTCATTGCCGTCGCCCTGTCGGCTTCAAAGCCGGCATCGGCAATCTATTTCCGGTTCTCCTCGCAGAACTTCAACGCCGCCAGCGCTTCGCCGGCACGCGGCATCTGCATCTCGATACTGTCGTCGTCATCGTCCTCGAAATCGAGCGTGAGGCGCTTGGCCTTCGACAGGCGATCCATCATCGACTGGTCGTACTCGAAGATGCCGCGCACGGTGGTCTTGTCCATGACCTCCCACTTTGCCTTTTTCATGATGTCCGCATCGTCAGTGCCGACATCAGCCCGAAGGATCTCGCCGACCTTCTCCCATTCCCAGCCATCGTAGATCATCACGATCACGATCGCCTTCTCGGAATAGGTGATCACGATGACGTAGTCGCGGTTCTCGTCATCCTTGTCCTTGTCGCCACGGCTCGCATTGCAGTGCGTATCCTGCGTACGCTTCTCGATGGTCCAGTCGGCGACCTTGGATTGTTGCGCAAGCGCCGGCCCGGCGCCTTGGGCGACCGCGGCCAGCAAAACGGCAAGAAGGAATCGTTTCATGTCAGCCTCCAGCGCGTTCCCCGGGCCGAGATGACCACCTCTGCGGGAGACCCGCAAGGGCCGGCGCCGGCTGCAAGAGGTGCCAGGGTCCTATCCCGCCGCGGCATTTGGCGGGCCCGCAGTGCACAAACCCACCCCGGGGGTTCCCCCGCGAAACCGCATTCCCGATGCGACGAAACACGCCTGAAACAGATCGCCGGTTAAGTGGTTGTCAAAATAAATACAGGGACGGCCACCATGCAATTCTTCCTCGACCTGATCTACGAATATTCCTGCTGCCAGAACCTCGTTGGCCAACCAGCGCGGGAGGACGAGCTATGATCGAGCTGATCTCCGCCCTGCTCGCCCTTTGCAGCGTCGGCGTCTTCGCGGCGCATGCGTTGGATGCCTACCGCACGACGCACTACTGAGCGCTCCGCCATTTCCGGCGCTAGAACGGCCGCCGGTAAAAATGCTCCGAATGGGTAGCCGGCGGAAACCGGTTGGCGAGCGCCAGTGCGCCCCTTTCGTCGGTCTCGAGCGCAATCTTTTGCGCCAGCATGACGTCGCCGGGCACCAGGAAGCCTGACGGGACGAAGCACCATCCCATCGTCGCCCGGCCTTCACCGTCGATTTCGTGGACGTTGGCGGCGGTGCCGTAGTGAATGCGATAAGCCTTTCCCGTGTCGCAGCCGACAACGTCGAAATACCGGTGCTCCTCGAATTGCGCGCGTTGTGCGGGCGAGAGCCATTCGAAGAGCAGCCGGCGGCCGCGGGCATCCGGCGTGTTCTCGCCGAAGAAGCGCCGATAGAGTTCGCGCAGCGCATGCAGGCGCGCACGCGCCGGGGCGCGGAGCCAAACTGCCGCGATCATGAGCAGCTCAGATCAACCGCCGACCAGACGGGGATAGAACAGCGTTTCCTGCGCGGTCGGATCGAACGATCGGATACGGGTCACCTCGCCCGGCCCGGTCCGCAGCGCGGCGGTGAAGCCGGCTCCGGTCAGCTCCCGAAAGCGCCGTTCGGCTCGCGCCAGCGCTTCGGCATTGCCAGGATCAAACTCGTGGCGCGTGTCGCCCGTCTGATCCAAAACGATTTGGGTTGCCATGGTGAGTCTCCTCATGCCCAGCCCCGAACCAGATCAAAGCAAACCTCGTGCCGTCAGTTCCCGATGGCAACAACTTTCTCATGCCGGCGCATCACGCCTTGCTGAACGATTTAACGCGAGGCCGCGGTCCCTCCGCCTTCGTCGATCTGCCGGCCCATCAGTGCGATGGCTTTCTGATAGACGCCGGCGGCATTCCAGGCCTCGATGGCGGCGAAATTCGGCTCGCCCGGCTGGTACCCGGCTCCCGCGCGCCAGCCATGGCCTTTGAGGAAATTCGCCGTCGAGTTCAGTGCATTGGCCGCAACTTCGAGATTGCCGGTGCCATATGCCAGGATATTCTTGGGCATGAACTGGGTCTGGCCGACCTCGCCGTGCATGGAGCCGCGGGTCGCCCCCGACAGCGTGCCGCGGTCGATCAGCTTCAGGGCGGCGTAGAGCTGGTCGGTGAAGAATTCGGGACGGCGGCAGTCATAGGCAAGGGTTGCGATCGACGACAGCATGTTCTGGTTGCCGCGCTGGCTGCCGAAGCCGGTCTCCATGCCCCAGATCGCGATCAGGGGCCCGGGCGGGACGCCATAGCGCTGCTGGATCGAGGCGAACAAGGCAGCCTGCGATTGCTTAAGCTGCCGCCCCTTGGCAACGATGGTGGTGGCGCCGCGCTTGGCGAGGAACTGATCGAGCGTGAGCTGGAAGCTGCGCTGGCCGCGGTCGGCCGCGATGGTGGCGCTGGCGTAATTGGTCTGCATCAGCGCCGCGAGCGCAGTCTGGCCGACGCCCTTGCCTTGCGCCTCCGCACTGAATTCCCGCTTCCAAGCTTCAAAGCCGGCCGGCGAGCTGCCGCACTGCGCGGCCTCGGCGGTGGGGGCCAGGCAACCAAGCAGCGCCACCGCGCCAAAAACCGCCCCCGCAACAGCCCTGCCCCTGGTCATACCCAATCTCCGTCCTGTACCGATCTGGCGCAATCCTACCCGTGCGAAGGCGCCGACTCCATGGCCTGATCATAGGACAATTCAAGGCCTTCCAGATTGCCTTCCTTCCGCCATTTGTCGAGCAGCCGCAGGAACGCCACCGGCCCGCGCCAATATTGGCTGTTTCTTGCCGCGATCGGATCGAACACGCCTTCGTTGTTGTAGTATCCGGGCGTGCATTCGGCGAGATAGGCCTGCCGGCCGACCGCGGCCTTGACGACCTCCTCGACCCAGGCGTTCACGGCGGCGACCGTCGGCTCCAGCGTCCGCGCTTTGCGCTTGCGCGCCTGGGCGATCACATAGGCGATGTGCTGCGATTGCTCGTCGATGATGTGCGGGAAGTTGGCGCTCTGGCCAGCCTGCACCGTGACGATCAGAAAGCAGTTCGGGAAGCCGCGGCTGTAGAAGCCATGCATCGTCTTGACGCCGTCCTGCCAGCGCTCGGACAGGCTGACGCCATCACGGCCATAGACCTCAAAGCCCATGCGGCGGGCGTAATCGGTGCCGACCTCAAAACCGCTGGCGTAGATCAGGCAGTCGAGCTCGTAGGCCTTGCCGCCAGCCACGACGGCGTTCTCGGTGATGCGCTCGACGCCTTGCCCCCTGGTGTCGACGAGATGCACGTTGGGACGATTGAAGGTGTCGAGATATTCATCGTGAAAGCACGGCCGCTTGCAGAACGCCTTGTACCAGGGCTTGAGCGCGTCCGCGGTCGCCTCGTCCTTGACGACCGCATCGACGCGGGCGCGGATCTCCTCCATCTTGCGGTAGTCGGCCTGCTCGATGACCTTCAGCGCCTCCTCCATCGAGGTCACCGGTTGCGGCTGACGACGCGGCGCCAGCAGTATCTCGCCGAGCAGGCCGGTCCAGCCGTCCTGCACCAGATCCCGTTCGAACGGCTCGCCTGATATCACCGACGTAAAATTGTCCATGCGCTCGCGTTGCCAGCCGGGCTCGAGGCTCCGCGCCCAGCCTTGATCCGTCGGCCGGTCGTCGCGCACGCCGATCGCCGACGGCGTGCGCTGGAAGACGTAGAGCTCCTTCGCCGAACGGCCGAGATGCGGCACGCATTGCACGGCGGTGGCACCGGTGCCGATGATGCCGACGCGCTTGTCGGCAAGGCCGGCCAGACCACCATCCGCATTTCCGCCGGTATAGCCGTAATCCCAACGACTGGTATGAAAGCTGTGGCCCTTGAAGGTCTCGATGCCGGGTATGCCCGGCAGCTTCGGCCGGCTGAGCGGACCTCCGGCTAGAATGACGAAGCGTGCGCGGATGCGATCGCCGCGATCGGTCTCGACCAGCCAGCGCGCTGACTGCTCCTGCCACACCATCCGCGAGATGACGGTCTGAAACAGCGCGCGCTCGTAGAGACCGAAATGACGGCCGATGCGCCGGGAGTGCTCGTAGATCTCCGGGGCCCGGGCGTATTTGCGCACCGGCATGTAGCCGGTCTCTTCCAGCAGCGGCAGATAGATGTAGCTCTCGGTATCGCAGGCAGCTCCAGGATAGCGATTCCAGTACCAGGTGCCGCCGAAGTCGGCAGCCTTTTCCACGATGCGGAAATCATCGATGCCGGCCTCGCGCAAGCGCGCGCCACAGAGAAGCCCGCCAAAGCCGCCGCCGACCACGAGCACTTCAGTCTCTTCACTGACAGCTGCGCGCGCAAACCCGGGATTGGCCCAGGGGTCGTCGAGGTAGCGGCCGAAATCGCCTGCTACCTCGACATACTGCGCCTTGCCCTCGGCACGCAGACGGCGGTCGCGCTCGTCGCGATAGCGCGCGCGGAGAGCTGCAATATCGACCGTAGGTTCGCCGGCTGCACCGGTCTTGTGTCTTTCCGCTGACATGCATTTCCTCCACGGAGAGCGCTGCTTCGCCGGCAGCTCGGATCAGTTAGCCCCGAAAAAGCGACGCTTGCAATCACGTCTCATCTTTTTGCGTGAACGCCAGGCGACGTTCCGCTAACCTCAAGCGCAAATCGCAAGCGTACGCCACGCAACGACGTGGCTCTGGAGGAGACCATGCAGGGATTGATGATGGACATGCCGCTTCTGATCAGCGGCCTGATCCAATACGCCGCCGACTATCACGGCGAAGCCGAGATCGTCGCGCGCGAGATCGAGGGCGACATCCATCGCTACACCTATGCCGACGCTCATCCACGCATCAAGCGCATGGCGCTCGCGTTGAAGCGGCTCGGCATGAATCGCGGCGACCGCGTCGGCACGCTGGCCTGGAATACGCATCGTCATTTCGAGATGTTCTATGCCGCCCCCGGCATGGGCTATGTGCTGCACACCGTCAACCCGCGGCTGTTTCCCGAACAGCTGGTCTACATCATCAATCACGCTGAAGACCGCCTGCTGTTCATCGACCGCGCCACGCTGCCGATCGTCGAGGCGATCGCGCCGCAGCTCAAGACGATCGAGGCTTACGTCGTGATGTCCTCGCGCGAGCGCATGCCTGAGACCAAGCTTGCCAACGTGCATTGCTACGAAGAGCTTCTGGACAACGAGAACGACGCCGGCTTCACTTGGCCGGAATTCGACGAAAAATCCGCCTCCACCATCTGCTACACCTCGGGCACGACCGGCAATCCCAAGGGCGTGATCTATTCGCACCGCGCCGCTATCCTGCAGACCATGACCTGCTGCAATTTCGACTTCCTGCCGGGACATGTCGAAGGCGTGCGCGAGGTGATGATGCCGATGGCGCCTCTCTTCCACGGCAACGGCTGGAACATGCCGTTTACCGCGCCCTATACCGGCTCGAAGCTGGTGCTGCCCGGCCGCAACTACGAACCGGACAAGCTCTATGAACTGCTCGAAGGCGAGAAGGTGACGCTATCGGCGGGCGTGCCGAGCTTCTGGCTGATCCTGCTCGACTGGCTCGGCCGCACCGGCAACAGATTCTCGACGCTACGCGCAACATTGTCGTCGGGCTCGGCGCCGCCGCGCGCGATGATCGAGAAGCTGAAGCGCGACTATGACATCGACTACATCCAGGCCTGGGGCATGACCGAGGCCCTGGGCTGCTCGATGCCGGGCCTGCGGCCGGGCTCGGAGCATCTCAGCGAGAGCGAGACATTCGACCGGCGCCAGGTCTCCGGCCGCGCCTGTTTCGGCACCGCCTTACGCATCGTCGACGATGCCGGCAGCGAGCTGCCGCGCGACGGCAAGACCGTCGGTCATCTGCGCGCCCGCGGGCCGTGGGTCGCCTCCGGCTACATGAAGCTCGACGAAGGCCTCGACCGCGACGGTTGGCTGATCACCGGCGACATGGCCGTGATCGATCCTCAAGGCCACGTCACGCTGACCGACCGCTCCAAGGACGTGATCAAGTCCGGCGGCGAATGGATCTCCTCGATCCAGCTCGAGGACGTTGCCTTGTCCCATCCCGATGTGCTGCAGGCCGCCGTGGTCGCGATCAACCACGAGAAATGGCAGGAGCGCCCTCTCCTCCTCGTCGTCCGCAAGAAGGGCGCGACGGTCGACGGCAAGACGCTGCTCGACCACATGCGCCCGAAGATCGCGAGCTGGTGGATGCCGGATGCCGTCGAATTCCTCGACGAATTCCCGATGACCGGGACCGGCAAGGTGCTGAAGTCGGCCCTGCGCGAGAAGTTCAGGGAATACCGCGTCGCGTGACCCTATGCGATCGCGCACGGGCCTCTCCGTGCGCGATCGTCTTCATCTTTTGGTAGATTTGAAGGCGATATAGCGAAACGTCGCTAATCCCTTATCGAGGACACCATGGCGTTTTCCGGATTGGGCCTGCATCTCGGCAATCTATCGCGCCTGTCGGATGCGCAGACGCGCTCGATCAGTCCCGAGAACTTCACCGGCGAGAAGGGCAAGGGCGGCATGTCCGTCGACGGCCCCGCCGCGCGCCAGGCGCGCGATCTCGGACAGGGCTGGAAGGTCTCGCCCTATGTCGTCATCGAACCGGGTACGACCTTCACGCTCGCCGACATTCAAGGTCAGGGCGCGATCCAGCAGATATGGATGACGCTGGCGCGCGGGCGGCTGCGCCACTCGATCCTGCGCATCTACTGGGACGACCAGGAACAACCGAGCGTCGAATGCCCGGCCGGAGATTTCTTCGCCTGCGGATGGGAAGAGTTCGCGCAAGTGTCCTCGCTCGCCGTTTGCGTCAACCCGGGCCGCGCTTTCAACTGCTATTGGGAAATGCCGTTCCGCAAGCGTGCGCGCTTTACGCTGGAGAACCGCAGCGAGGAGCAGCTCACGGTCTACTACCAGATCAACTACGCCCTGACCGACGTGCCCGAGGACTGCGGCTATTTTCATGCGCAGTTCCGTCGGACCAATCCACTGCCTTACAAGGAGGTCTATGGCATCCTCGACGGCATCAGCGGGGCCGGCCACTATGTCGGCACCTACATGGCCTGGGGCGTCAACAACAACGGCTGGTGGGGCGAAGGCGAGATCAAGTTCTTCATCGATGGCGATAGCGAATTCCCGACGATTTGCGGCACCGGCACCGAGGACTATTTTTGCGGCGCCTACAATTTCGATCCCCATGTCGCGCATGCCGGCCAGGGCCAATCCCGCTACGTGGAGTTCACCACGCCCTATGCCGGCCTGCCGCAGGTGATCCGCCCCGACGGCGTCTACAAATCGCAGCAGCGCTTCGGCCTATATCGCTGGCACATCCCCGATCCCGTGCGCTTCCGCTCCGATTTGCGGGTGACGATCCAGGCGTTAGGCTGGCTGCCGGGCGCGAAGGACGGAAAGTACCTTCCCTTGCAGGACGACATCGCCTCGGTCGCGTTCTGGTATCAGACGCTGCCGACCGCGCCATTCCCAAAACTGCCCAGCCCGGACTATCTCGAAATCGGCTGATCCTGTCGCCGATCGATCAAGGAGACCAGAGATGCTCTATCCGATGTCGCCAAAAGTCGTCGAGCTCAAGCGCAAGCTCGAGAGCTTCATGGACCGGCACATCTATCCGAACGAGGAGCGGTTCTATCGCGAGGCGGAGGAGCTTGGACCCTGGAAGGTCTATCCCGTCGTCGAAGAGCTGAAGCCGCTGGCGCGCGCGGAAGGCCTCTGGAATCTATTCCTGCCGGAGTCGGGCCATGGCGCAGGCCTGACCAATCTCGAATACGCCCCGCTCTGCGAGGTGATGGGCCGCTCGCATCTCGCGCCGGAGGTGTTCAACTGCTCGGCGCCCGATACTGGCAACATGGAAGTGCTGGAGCGCTACGGCACCGAGAAGGACAAGGAGCGCTGGCTGAAGCCGCTGCTATCAGGCGAGATCCGCTCCTGCTTCGCCATGACCGAGCCTGCGGTCGCATCATCCGATGCGACCAACATCGAGAGCTCGATCGTGCGCGACGGCGACCACTACGTGATCAACGGGCGCAAATGGTACACGACCAACGCGACAGATCCCCGCTGCAGGATCTGCATCTTCATGGGCAAGACCGATCCAGATAATCCCGACCGGCACAAGCAGCAATCCATGATCCTGGTGCCGATGGAGACATCAGGCATCGAGGTCAAGCGCCCTCTGCCCGTGTTCGGCTTCTACGGCGTGCCCGACCGCGCATCCGAGGTCGTCTTCACCAATGTCCGGGTCCCGAAGGAAAATATGCTGCTCGGCGAGGGCCGCGGTTTCGAGATCGCGCAGGGCCGTCTCGGTCCCGGCCGCATCCACCACTGCATGCGGCTGATTGGACTAGCCGAGCGCACGCTGGAGAAGATGTGCCGCCGCGTGCGCAACCGCGTCGCCTTCGGCAAGCCGGTCTCCGAGCAGACGGTGACGCAGGAGCGCATCGCGGAAGCCCGCATCATGATCGAGCAGGCCCGGCTGCTGACGCTGAACGCGGCCTACGCGATGGACACGGTCGGCAACAAGGTGGCGAAGGCGGAGATCGCCATGATCAAGGTCGCCGTGCCCAACATGGCCTGCCAGGTCATCGACTGGGCGATCCAGGCCCATGGCGGCGGCGGCACCTCGAACGATTTCGGTTTGACCCAGGCCTACGCCACCGCGCGGTTGCTGCGCCTTGCCGACGGCCCGGACGAGGTTCACAGAAACCAGATCGCGCGGTTCGAGCTGAAGAAATATTCGAACGCTTAGGCAATTCGATGGCCCTTCCCGATCCCGACATACGTCGCACCTGGCTCTTCGGGCCCGGAGCGGATCGCGCTGCGCATGCGAAGATGCTGGAGAGCGACGCGGATGCTCTCATCGTAGATCTCGAGGACTTTACGCCTCCCGCACGACGCGGGGAGGCACGCGGACTGCTCGACGGTTTCGTGAGGGAATGCCGCGGGCGGCAACGCCTTGCCGTCATCCGCATCAATGCCCTGGAGACCGATGGGCTGCTGGATCTTGCGGCCGCCATGACGGCGCGCCCCGATGTCGTCGCCTATCCCATGAGCGCCAGGGCGGCCCAAATGCATGCCCTGGACGCAGCGATCTCGCATTGGGAAAGCCATCTCGGCCTCGACAAAGGCAGCACGGAAATCCTACCCGTCTGCGAAACCGCGTTGGGTGTTGTCGAGGTCCGCACGCTGGCCGCGGCCAGCCGCCGCGTTCGTTGTGCGCTCCTTGGAGCCGAGGACCTGGCCAATGATCTCTGTGCCGAGCGGGGCGCGGATGGCCTCGAGCTCGACTATGCTCGAAGGCGCTTCATAGTGGAAGCGCGTGCAGCAAACATCGAACCGATCGATGCACCCTATACGTTCAGCGACGTCGGGGGCGCCGTTCGCGAGGCAACTCTATCCCGTCGCCTCGGTTACCGTAGCAAATCCCTGGTCCTGCCCGAGCATGCGAAGTGCCTCAATGATGTGTTCACGCCGGGAGCTGGCGAGATCGCGCACGCCGACGCAATCGTCGCGGGCTTCGACGCGGCACGCAGCCGAGGCGAAGATCGCGCGCTGGTGAATGGCCTGTGGGTGGAAGTGCCGACCTATCGCAACGCATGCAGGCTGTTGGAACGCGCGCGTCGCCTGGGTGCGCTTCCGAGCGCGCCCTAGTTCAGCACCTCGACCGTCATGCCGCCCGGTGCGGCAGGCCGCCCTCGCCTCAGTTCACCACGTACACATCGGGATCTGCGCTTGCGCTCGGCTTCTTGAAGGCGTTGCGCAGGGCCGGCGACATCGGGACGTTGTAGTTGAGACCGTTCGGCGGCGTCGGCGATTGCAGCCATTTCTTGTAGAGCACCTCGATCTCCGGGCTTGCATAGAGCTCCGCCGTGGCGCGATCGGCGAGCGCCTTGAACGGTGCGTCCTCTCTCCGCAGCATGATACCGTAAGGCTCGGGCTTCGAGAACGCCTCCTCGCTGATCATGTAGGCTTGCGGCTCCTTGGAGCGCGCGATCGCAACCGCCAGCTGCACGTCATCGAGTGCGTAGGCCTGGGCGCGGTCGGTTTCCAGCAGCAGGAAGGCTTCGGCCTGGTCCTTGGCCGGCATCACATTGATGCCGAGATTGCGTTCCGTATTGACCTTGGCGAGCTGCGTCAGGTTGACCGAGCCGGCCACCGCCGTGACCGCCTTGCGCTTGAGATCGTCGATGGTGTTGATCTTTGCGGCCTTCTTGGCTGCAAATCGCGTCGCACTGAGGAAATGCGTGTTGGTGAAGGCGACCTGCTTCTGGCGATCGGCGTTGTTCGTGGTCGCCGAACAGTGCAGATCGAGCGTGCCGTTGACCATCAAGGGAATCCGGTTCGACGAGGTCACGGCGAGCGTGTCGACGGCGATGTCGGGCATATCGAGCTGTTTTTTCACGGCATCGACGATCGTGAGGCAGATGTCCATGGCGAAGCCGACCGGCTTCTGGTTGCCGTCCAGATAGCTGAAGGGGACCGATGCCTCCTGATAGCCGAGCGTGATTTTCTTGGTCTCCTTGACCTTCTGGAGCGTGCCCGACAGATCTTCGGCTGAGGCTGCGCCGGCAAGACATGTGAGGGCCAGGAGAACGGTGGGTAAACGCATCGGCTCCTCCTAAGGGGCTCGCGCCTCCATGCCGGGCGCGATCGCGGGAGTTGATAGCGCAGGCGTGCTCCAGCCGCCAGACGTGCCTGCGCCTATCAGCTATCACAGCTTTCGATACGGCGAGCGG
Organism: Bradyrhizobium sp. 141; assembly: GCF_023074055.1. Classification (GTDB taxonomy): domain Bacteria; phylum Pseudomonadota; class Alphaproteobacteria; order Rhizobiales; family Xanthobacteraceae; genus Bradyrhizobium. The sequence goes on along the minus strand of NZ_JADPKR010000013.1, from coordinate 479,560 downwards.
CTGTTCGTTTGCGCCGAAAGGGTCCCGCCCGAACAGCGAGATAGCTGTTACGCCTCGATGCCGCGCTGGACCAGGATGCGCTCGGCGCTGTCGTTCCAGACGTCCATCTTGGTGATCTTGCCATTGCGCACCACGAAGCGGTCGACGTAACGGTTGCCCTCGAACGGTGTCCCATCCGTCCATTCGCCGTAGAGCGTGCCGACGCTGTAGACCACGGTCTCGCCGTCGCCGGGGCAGACATCGAACCGGTCCATCTTCTTCTTGACCCAGCGGTAGCGCTTGGCGTTGAAGGCGGTGGGGCCGCGCGGATGATCGAACTCGCGCCCGCCGGTGAAGGTGATCACCGTACCCGGCGCCATATAGGCCGCCGCAGCGTCCGGATCCGGGATCATCGATGCCGTGAGATAGGCCTCCACGATCGCGGCGTCGGACATTGGTGCGGCTTCGGCTCTTGCGGCAACGGACATGGCTGGTTCTCCCGGGATTCGCGGAATACTAGCGCCAGTCTCGCAAAATCCATGCATATATTTTGAACATTTGCCCGGCTACACTGCCGACAATCTGGAGCCGCCGATCCCAGTTGATTGCTCTAAATTCTGTCCGCAAGAGCCATGACCACCGAGCCCGCCTTCGACCTGATCTTCCGTAACGCGCTGTTGCGATCCTTCGCCGCGCCCGTCGACATCGGCGTGAAAGCCGGCCGGATCGCCGCGATCGAGCCGAAGCTCGCCTGTGAAGCAGTCGAGGTGGATATCGGCGGGCACCTGGCCCTGCCCGGTTTCGTCGACACCCACATTCATCTCGACAAGGCCTGCCTGCTCGACCGCTGCGGGCACAATCACGGCAGTCTCGGTGACGCCATCCGGGCCGTCTCGGCCATGAAACGCGACTTCACCGTCCAGGACGTCTACGCCCGCGGCGCCAAGGTGCTTGAACGCGCGATCATGCACGGCACGACGCGCATACGCACGCATGTGGAAATTGATCCACGGATCGGCCTGCGGAGCTTCGAGGCGGTGCAGGCGCTGCGGCGCGATTACGCCTGGGCGATCGACCTATCGCTCTGCGTCTTCCCGCAGGAAGGCCTGACCAACGACCCCGGAGCCGAGGACCTGCTGGTCCAGGCCTTGCGTGACGGCGGCGACGTGATCGGCGGCTGTCCTTATACCGACACCGACCCGAATGCGCATCTCGAGCGCATCTTCGATCTCGCGCAGGAGTTCGACGTCGACGTCGACCTCCATCTGGATTTCGATCTCGATCCCTCCTGGTGGCATCTCGACGACGTCTGCCGGCAGACCGAGCGGCGCAACTATCAGGGACGGGTCGCGATCGGCCATGCGACAAAACTCTCGGCCCTGCCGCCGGAGCGGATGAAGGCTGCCACTGCGCAACTCGCAACAGCCGGCATCGCCGTCACCGTGCTGCCCGCGACGGATCTCTATCTGATGGGACGCGACGCCACCCACAACGCGCCACGCGGGCTGACACTCGCCCACAGGCTCGCGGGCGACGGCGTGGTGTGCTCCGTCGCGACCAACAATGTGCTCAATCCCTTCACGCCGTTCGGCGACGCCTCGCTGCTGCGGATGGCAAACTTCTACGCCAATGTCGCGCACGCCTCGGTCGCCGATTTCGACACCTGCCTCGATCTCGTGACCGAACTGCCGGCGCGGCTGATGAACCTCGACGATTACGGTATCAAGCTCGGCAATCCCGCCGATCTCATCGTACTCGATACAAAGGATAGCCGCTTCGCCATCGCCGAGCTGCCCGATATCGTGATGGGCTTCAAGAGCGGCCGACAGACCTTTGTGCGGCAGCGGCCCACTCTGTTCCGGCCCTGAACGGTTTCCGGCGGAATTTCCAACGGTAAAATCGTCGGGGACACGGCTGATCATCGCACCGCTTCCTCCGGTTTTGCTGCCGATTCCGCCCCAAATCCGAGTCCGGTAGAATCCCGGACCGTAGCTGTGCGCATTGAACAAGAGGCCGCCCAGATCATACTAAGGGGGCGCTCTGAGCCATCTGGGTTCAGTCGGGAAGTATGTATTATGTCCAACGCATTCAGTAGCATCGATTACCGCTCCATTCGGGCCAACACGCCCGCGGAAACAGCCGTCAAGCGGCTGAATGGAATCGGCGAAGTTCTATCCGACCTCGATATCTCGGCGATCCACACGCAAGCCGACATGACCCGCGCGCTCTTGACGCTCGATACCGCCGACAAGTGCATCCGCATGATCCTCACGGAGTTCCGCACGGCGCCTGCCAGGGAGGAGATCGTCCGCAAGGCCAAGAGCCTGGTCGATCTGATCGAGCTCGCCCGCGACGAGATCTCGAACAATCGCGACGTCGGCGCGGTCTTAACCTGAACGCACGCGTTCGACGTCAGCGCTTGATCTTCGCCAGTATCCGGTCTGCCTCGGTCCGCCAATCATCGCTGCGAGCGAACTCCTTGGTGCCCCTGGCGCCAAACAGCCCTTCATCGGCAAGATCGGCGACCCATGCCTGACGCTCGGCGGTGCCCTCCGCGGACCATGGCGTCAGCCCGGCCTCGCGCACGGTCTCGGCGACCTCACGCACTTCCTCGGCACGGCGGCGACCGTGCTCGATCACGCGCTGGAAACAATAAGCGCCCTGCTCCTCCCAATTGATGGCAGGGAACGTCTCCGCGAGCGAGGCCAGCACCGCATCCTCGACCCCATAGGCGCGCGCGGTGGTGAAGCTCTCGATGACCATCGCCTCCAGACCCTTGATCATGGTGCTGCGGCACATCTTCACCGCTGAGGCCACGCCGAGCTTGTCGCTCGCAACCTTCGCCGCAAAGCCGATCGCGTTCAGGAGCGGCTCCAGCTCCCTCGCGCCGGGACCGCCGAGCAGCAGCGGCACCTTGATGCGATAAGGCGGCACCGAGGTCATCACCGCACCCTCGACATAGCGCCCGCCTCCGCCATCGATCACTGCCGCCGCGCGCTGCTTGGCGCCGGGCGATGCCGAGTTGAAGTCGAGGAACCAGGTGCCCTGGTTGATCGCAGCCGCACAGGCCTTCGCCACCGGCACAGCCTGGCTGGCGGTGACCGCGGAGATGATGAAATCGCATTTCGCGGCCAACTCGGCATGAGAGGCTGCGAGCGTCACGCCGAATTTCGCCGCATGCTCCTTCAGCGGTGCGCCCTGCTCGCTTCCGAGCTTGATATCATAGGCCGCGACTTTGATGTCCTGCTGGCGCAAATCCTCGGCCAAAATCCGGCCGACCTCCAGCCCGATCTGCCATCGCTTCGGATCCGCCATCAGTTCAATCCCCGCGTCGTTTCGTCGAACAGCTCCTCGACCGCATAGCGGCGCGGGATCAGCGCCTGCTGGAATGCGTAGTCGACGATCAGTTCGAGCGGCTTCCTGTTTGCCTCTACCCCGAACGGGACGAGATCCGGCGAGGCCGCAGGCCCCATCTGCTCTTTGTTGCGCTTGAGCAGATCATAGACGCCCGCGACCGCGTCGGGGCGCGATTTCGCGAATTTCTCAGTCACGACCACGAGATGGTTGACCGGCACGACACCGCGGCGGCCGTACCATTTCGCGGCCTCCGCGGCCGGATCGGGGAAGAGCAGCTTCAGATTCGGATCGTTGGAGGCCTCGCCGAGGACAGCGTCAAGCTCGCCGTCGAGCAGCATCTGCAGGATCTTCTTGTCTTTCGGCGCTCGCTCGGTGGTGTCGACATATTCGGCGACATGCGGATCCTCGAAGGTGATCCAGCGGATCTTGTCGAGATTGACGCCGTAGTCGTTGGCGAGAATGCCCCTGATCCAGGCGCCTGTCGTCGTCGTGAACGAGCGGATACCGACGCGCTTGCCTTCGAGATCGGACGGTCCGAGCAATCCCCGTGCAGGATTGTAGAGCGCATAGGAATGCTGGAAACGGCCAAGCATGGTCGCCGGCAACAGCACCAGCGGCTTGCCATGCGCCTTCGCCATCAGATAGGTGACGATCGCCATCTCGCAGACGTCGAAGGCCTGCTCCCGCACCATCGGCTTGAACGCGGTGTTGGTGGGCGTGTGCTCGACGAAGTCGAGATCGAAGAGTTCGGAGCGGAGCTCGCCACTCTTCACAGCCTGGACGTGGGGGTGACTGCCGAGCACGGCCTTTAGCTTGACGCGATTCATCCGCCCACTCCCACCGTTGCCTTAGACGTCCTCGGCGTTGTCGGCATAGACGAGACCCGCCTTCGCCAGCGCCTCGCGCATGCTGTACATGTCGAGACCCAGCTCGCCAGAGGCAAGCCGCTTGCGCTTGCCGCCTTCGTCCGCGTTGCGCTTCTTCGCCTTCTCGGCGACCTCGGCGGCATAGCGCTTGGGCACCACGACGACGCCATCGTCATCGGCCACGACGATGTCGCCGGGATCGACATTGACGCCGGCGCAGACGACGGGAATGTTGACCGAGCCGAGCGTCGCCTTGACCGTGCCCTTGGCGGAGACCGCGCGCGACCAAACCGGAAACTTCATCTCGTGCAGCGCTTTGACGTCGCGGCAGCCGGCGTCGATGATCAGACCCTGCACGCCGCGCGCCTGCAGCGAGGTCGCCAGCAGTTCGCCGAACATGCCGTCGGTATTGTCGGTGGTGCAACCGACGACGAGGATGTCACCCTTCCTGCATTGCTCGACTGCGACATGGATCATCCAATTGTCGCCGGGCTGCGCCAGCACGGTGACGGCAGGACCCGCAATTGCCGCGCCCGACCAGACCGGCCGCAAGTAAGGTTTCATCAGGCCGACGCGCCCATAGGCCTCGTGCACGGTCGAGACGCCGTATTCCGCCATGCCGGCGGGATCGGCTCGCTCAATGTTGCGAACGACGACCGGCTTCATGCCAGTTCCTCCGCGACGGTCGGAAACAGGCGCTGATAGGCCTCGCCATAGGTCATGGGCACGCCGGTGTTGCGGCTGCCCTGAATGCCGCGATTGAGCGCGACGCGCTCGTAATAGCCCCAGAGATGTTTCTGCGCGGCCAGGATCTGGAACGCCTCGTACTTCTCCTTCCAGACCTCGTCGATCTTGAGGAGCAAATCGGGCTTGTAATTGCACTGCTCGGGCTGGTGCGGCTCGAACAGAAACACCGGCGGCGCCGAATATTTGTACTGCGCGCCGGGCTTGTGGCCCATCGCCTGCGCGACCACACGCGTCTCCTGCGCGAAATGCGCCGCGTTGGGATGGTCGAAATTATAGGGGTCTTCCAGCGCGTGCGTCAGCACGAAGCTGGGGTTGAGCTCGCGGTAGATGTCGACCATGCGGTCGAAATGCGCTTCGGTGAGCTTCAACGGATAGTCGCCGCAGTCGAAGAACTCGATCTCGGCGCCCAAAAGCTTCGCCGCCCGCTCCGCCTCGTCCTTGCGGCCGGCCTTGACCGATTCCAGCGTCGCGCCCTTTTCCTTCCAGGCGAACTGGCTTTCGCCGCGCTCGCCGAAGGACATGCAAACGATCTTCATGCGATAGCCCTTCTTCGCATGCAGCGCGATGGCGCCGCCGGCGCGCCAGACGAAATCGCCGGGATGGGCTGTGATCACAAGTCCTGTTTTCATGGGACACTCCTTTCGTTCGTATGCATCCCACGCAGCTTGTGGGCCGAGCAACGTCATCAGTCGAACTCGAACAAGCGTGCGGGATTGTCGACCAAGATCTTCTGCTGCAACTCCGGCTCCGGCGCGAACAGCGGAATGAGGTCGACGAGGTCGCCGTCATTCGGCATCGCCGTGACGTTGGGATGCGGCCAGTCCGTGCCCCAGATGACGCGATCCGAGGCGGTTTCGACGATCTTGCGGGCGAACGGCACCGCGTCGGTGAACGGCGGACCGCGCGAGGACACGCGCTCCGAGCCGCAGATCTTGACCCAGCATTTCTCGTCGCGCTGCATCAGCTCGATCAGGATCCTGAACGGGAACTGGTCGAGCCCCTCGGACGCCTTCACCCGTCCCATATGGTCGATGGTGTAGCTCAGCGGCAGTTTTGCCAGCATGTCGGCATAGTCAGGCAGGTCGATCGCGTCGAAATGCAGATCGATATGCCAGCCGAGCGGCGCCACCATGGCGATGACGCGATCGAACACACCCTTGTCAGGCACGCCGCCAAGATGGCGGACGAAATTGAAGCGGCAACCACGAAAGCCACCCTCGTGCAGCACGCGAAGACCGCGCTCGGTGATGGTGTCGTCGATATTGGCAACGGCCCGGTAGGCGCCGTTGCTCTGCGCGATGGCATCGAGCGCCACCGTGTTGTCGGTGCCGTGCACGCTGGCATTGACGATGACGGCGCGCTCGACACCGAGCTTGGCATGCAGCGCGCGGAAATCCTCCAGCGGGGCATCCGGGGGCGTGTAGGAGCGACCGGGCGCGTAAGGGTACTTCGCGCCGGGACCGAAGATGTGGCAATGCGCATCACACGACAGCTTCGGGAGCGTGAATTTCGGCGTGCGCGTATTCGCATCGGGCGGCGGAATGGTCGGAATGTACATCATCGTCATCAGGTGAACCGCCGAAGCGAGACGCTCGTTCAAGACTTGCTGCTGACGACCGGCCGCCGCCGCGCCGGCGCGGCATGATCGAGCGGCGGCGCCTGGAATGCGGCACCGGTGGCCTGCACCAGTTGCTCGATCGCGCTGGCGGCATCGCCGCCGTCGGCCTCGCCGCGCGACAGGCGCGAGACGCGGTCCGGCGTCACCAGCGAATAATAGAGCGCGCCGAGCAGGAAGTGGCTGCGCCAGACGATATCGGTGCGCGGGATATGCGGCAGGCTCTCGTGGATCGCATCGATAAAGGCGTGGCTGGTGTCGTCGAATGTCTGCGCGATGATTTTTCGCGCGACCTCGTTGCCTTCGGCCGACATCACGGCGCGCAGCCGCGTGAACCGCGCCCCGCCGCCGGCGAGATCACTTCCCGAGGTGAAGGCCGGGACCACATAGGCACGCACGATCGCCTCCAGCCGGTCCTGGAGATCGCGCACGCGCCTGGCGGCAGCGAGCAGCTCCGAACGGCGCAGGTTCATCGGCCCGCAATGGCGCCGGTAGATCTCCAGCAGCAGACCGTCCTTGGTCTTGAAATGATAGGTCACGCTGCCGGGATTGGCCCCGGCGGCGTGCGCGATGTCGCGCACCGAGACGGCATTGAAGCCGTTGGTCGCGAACAGCTCCTCGGCCACGGCGAGGATCGCCTCGCGCATGTTCGGCTTGCGGGCCATTTCCTTGCTGGTGGACTTGCGTACCATGTGATTTGTACTATCGTACAAAAGATCAGGTCTCGTCAACAAAAACCATGGGCGGCGTTTCGGACGGCTCGAAAGACCGACGCCAGGACGCGAACGCCCGCAAGGAGTGCTGGGAAAATGCTGGGTTTGAACAAGAGAATTGGCGGTCTGATACTGGGTGCCGGTCTGCTGCTGGCCGGCGGCGCCGCTCAGGCGGCCGACAATTATCCGAGCAAGCCGGTTCACATCCTGGTGCCTTACGCGGCCGGCGGCGCGGTCGATGTGCTCGCGCGCACGCTGGGCCAGGCACTGGCCAAGACCTGGGGCCAGCAGCCGGTGGTCGACAATCGTCCCGGCGCCGGCGGCATCGTCGCCTCGCAGGCGCTGACGCAGGCCGCGCCCGACGGCTACACTTTGATCCTGGTCGCGAGCGGCCATCCCCTCAACCAGTTCATCTATCCGAGCGTGCCTTACGACACATTCAAGGACTTCACGGCAATCACCGAGGTCGCTTCCTCGCCGCTCGCGATCGTCGTGGCCAAGGACAGTCCCTACAAGACACTCGGCGATCTCCTGGCTGCTGCGAAGAAGGAGCCGGACAAGCTCTCCTACGGCATGTCAGGCAACGGCACCTCGGCGCATCTGGCTGGCGAGTTGCTCAAATATATGTCCGGCACCAAGATCGTCGCGATCCCCTACAAGGGCGGCGCGCCGGCGCTGACCGCGGTGATCGCCGGCGAGATCCCGCTCAGCATCAATCCGCTCGCCGAAGCGATCGGCCAACTCGAAGGCGGCCCGGTGCGTGCGCTCGCCGTGACCTCGGCCGAGCGCTCCAAAGCGCTGGCCAACGTTCCGACGATCGCGGAAGCGGGCGTATCCGGCTATGACGTCTCGGTCTGGTGGGGCGTCCTCGGCCCGGCAAAGATGCCGCCCGAGATCGTGGCAAAGCTCGAGACCGATCTCAAGGCAGCGCTGCAGGATGCGAATGTGCTGTCGACGCTCGGCAAGATCGGCGCAACCCCGGTCGGCTCCTCCGCCAAAGACTTTGACGCCCATATGCGCGCCGAGGCGACCAAATGGGAGCCGGTGCTGAAGGCGGCCAACATCCGCGCGCAGTGAGGTTCTTCAGATGCACGCCGCGGTCAGTTACGTGCACTCGCCCGCATTTTCTCCGGCGGCGCCGGGCCTCGCATGAAGTCGGCATCATCGCCTCCGCCCGACGGGATCAGGATCGCCCGCTCGCGCGGCAAGGCTTCCGGCATCTCGTCGCGGATGAAGGCCACCAGCTTTTCCCGGATCTCGCAGCGCAGGTCCCAGGATTGCGGCGCGTTGCGCGCGCTGACCAGCGCGCGAAGCTCGATGGTGCGTGCATCCGCATCGATCACCTGGAGATTGACCACGGCGCCATCCCAGAGCTTGGAGTCCTTCACCGCCTCCTCCAGCCAGCGCCTGATGCGCGCCACGTCGGCACGATAATCGACATGAAGCGCGATCACACCGATCAGGGATGCAGTGTCGCGAGTCCAGTTCTGGAACGGTTTTTCGATGAAATAGGAGAGCGGCACCACCATGCGGCGCCAGTCCCACAGCCGGATCACGACATAGGTCGCGGCGATATCCTCGACCCATCCCCACTCGTTCTCGATGATCACCGCGTCCTCGATGCGGATCGGCTGGGTGATCGCGATCTGCAAGCCCGCGATCAGATTGCTCAGCAGCGGCCGCGCGGCAAGACCGACGATGATACCGGCCGCGCCGGCGGAGGCGAATAGGCTGACGCCGTATTGCCGGACCGAGTCGAACGTCATCAGTGCGGTCGAGACCGTGATGATGACGATGATGGTGTCAGTGACGCGCTTGAACACGCGAACCTGCGTGACGTGCTTGCGGGCGACGAAATTCTCGGTGACGTCGCGAAAGTTCTGCAGATAGCGCGCCGCACTCATGTCGACGATCCTGATCGAGATCCAGCCGATCAGCGCGATGACAGCCACCACGAACAGGCGCATCAGCGGCGTGCGGATCGTGTCGTCGAGCGGCGCGAGCGGCAGGACCAATGCGACCGCGCCAAGACACAGCGCCAACTGAGCTGGGCCCGTCGTGCGCTCGATGAACACGCTCAAGAGCGGGAGACGAGTTCCGAAGGCGCGATTGAGAAACCAGGCCGCAAGCCGATGGAGGGCAAGGGCCAGCAGGATCGCGCCGAGCACCAGGCTGAGGCCGACAAACCACGACGGTATCCAGCCGAACATCCTGTCGATGTCGGCCATGAGGGCCCGCCAATTCATTGCTGTCCCCGTCCTTGCATTCGCGTAGCCGGCTCAACGCCTCTCGGCCGGCTTCGCTCCCCCGCCCTGTGCAACGCAGCATTCCACAGGTGCAACCGTTGCCGAACTGAGCTAGTTTGGGGCGCTCATGACTCGACGTAGCGGCAGCGCCGATCTTCCCTTGCACACCGGACGGGTTCCGCCGTGGCTGGCAAGCCGCATGGCCTCGCTCGGGTCGATCGTCACGCAGGCGATTGTGCATCATTATGGCCGCGATGCGTTCCTCCAGCGGCTGTCCCATCCGTTCTGGTTCCAGTCATTCGGCGCGGTCATGGGAATGGACTGGCACTCCTCGGGCATCACGACCTCCGTGATCGGCGCACTGAAGCGCGGGCTCGGGCCACTTCAGGACGAGCTCGGAATCTATGTCTGCGGCGGCCGCGGCCAGCATTCGCGCAAGACGCCGGATGAGTTGATGCAACTCGGCGACCGCGTTGGATTCGACGGCGCAAAGCTGACCCGCGCTAGCCGCCTGGTGGCGAAGGTCGACAGCGCAGCCGTGCAGGACGGCTTTGACCTATATTTGCACGGCTTCTTCGTCACCGCCGACGGCAAATGGACGGTGGTGCAGCAGGGCATGAACGGCGACAAGCGGCAGGCACGACGCTATCACTGGCATTCCGAGGCGCTGAAGAGCTTTGTCGATACGCCGCATAGCGCGATTGACGGGCCTCAACAGGGCGAGATCGTCAATCTCACCGACCATCGCGCCGACGTTTCACGCACCGCGCAGCTCGATCTCCTGGGTGATCTCGGCCCTGATCGCATCGTCTCCGAATTCGAACGGCTCATGGGGACCGCGCCCGAGCCAGCACAGGCCATGCTGCCGCACCTGATTATGCCGGGGCATCACGATGTCAGGCCCAAGGACGTGTTCGCGCGCCGCCTGCACGGCACGCTCGCCGCAGCAGCCGAGCGGGGCCCGGTCGATTTCCCGGAACTGCTGCTGACGCCGGGCGTCGGCGCGCGCACCGTACGCTCACTGGCGATGGTCGCGGAGGTCGTGCACGGCGCGCCCTACCGATTCAAGGACCCCGCGCGTTTCTCGCTCGCCCATGGCGGCAAGGACCGACATCCCTATCCCGTTCCGATCAAGGTCTATGACGAGACCATCCGCGTGTTGAAGGGCGCAATCCATAACGCGAAGCTCGGACGTGACGAGGAGATGCAGGCGATCAAGCGCCTCGACGACCAGGCGCGGCGGCTGGAACGCACAGCGAGCGGACCGTCGGTCGAGGCCTACATCGCCGGCGAGCGCGCGGCTTCGCCGGATCTCTACGGCCGCTCCGTGTTCGGCTGGGAGCGCTACCTCGCGTCGACAAAAAAGCGGACCGGCTGAACACCGGTCCGCGAGTTCAGCGGAAGGAACGCGCGCCCTCAGGTCTCGTCGGCCTCCGGCTTCTCGTCGAGTCGGTTGGCTGCGTGATCCTGGTACTGTTCGGTCTGGATGGACTTGCCGTCCATGCCGCGAATGTCCGAATGCTGCTTCTTGTCGCGGTTGGAGAGCACCATGTTGTCGCCGATCTTGTCCTTGGGGATATCGGCCATGGCGCCGGTGCCGTCGCCCTTGCCATGCATGCCCGATCTGAAGTGCGTCTTGCTGCCGTGCCCAGCTGGCATCGGTTTCTCCTCTTTCAGTGATCTTCCGAAGACTTAGTGCTTCTGTTGCGCCGGTGTCGGTTTCAGCGGCTTGTGGCCACTCTGGCCGGCGTGATTGTGCTTGTTGTGGTCGCTCTCCTGGTTGAGACCGCCGCGGCTCACCGGAAATTCGCTCTGCCGCGCTTCAGGCTGCGCACGATGGATGGCAGCATCCTGGGGATTGCGACCGACGGCCTGATCGAGCTCGCGCCCGTCAGGGACGGCGGGTTTGCGCTCGAGAATGCGCACCTGCTGTTCGTGGGTTTTTTTGCCTTGCATTCGGGGTCTCCAATCTTCACCTGCCTCCGCCCTTGCCGGACGTGTCGTGCGCGTGATGAGAATCGTGCTCGCCTCCGCCACCCGAGACGCGGCTGTGGCTGCGCTGTGAATCATCCGCAGGCGGCTTCTTCACCTCCAACGGCGCCTTCGCGTTCTCATGTGATGCGCCGGGGCCGCCCTGACGAATGCTGTTTGGTGTCTTGGTGGATGTCGACATGGAATGTCGCCTCCTCAGCGGTCTTGCTGGTATCCCTGATTGGTCGTGTTCTGCTTGATGTTGCCCTGCTGTCCCTGCTGGTCCGGATTTTCCGCGCGCTGTTGGCCGCGCGGAGTTTGATCAGGCGACATTTGTTTGCCGTCGCCAGTTCCCTTCCGGCTCTGATTGTCCGGCGGAACATTCGGCATTTTGCTGGTCATGATCCAACCTCCGTGAGATCTGGGAAACCTCGGGGCACGAAGTTCCGTGGCGCGCCCGCGGTCCCGGAGGACAACAGCAAGCGCTGCGCACCGTTCCTGGTAGATCACAATCAGCGACGATTTGCCGAAAGCAGAAAGCTCAATCCGCCCGCGCGAGGGAACGATCAACTATCGTTCCGTCAGACGCCGCGGCACGTAGTCCACCTGGCGTGACAGGGAGCTTTGCGATGGCGCGAAGGCCCGGCCGTCTGCGCCAGTGGACCTGTGCAGGATCGACGGCGAGAGCTAGTTTCGGCCATCGCACGAACAGCGCCTCCAGCGCACAGGCCGCCTCGATACGCGCCAGCTGATGGCCGAGGCAGAAATGGATTCCTGTTCCGAAGGAGACGTGTCTGTTAGGTTTGCGCTCGAGATCAAGCCTCTCCGGACGATCATGCATCGCCGGATCCATGTTGGCTGCGGCGAGCATCACCATGACGCGATCGCCCTTCTTCAGGCGAACGCCCTCGATCTCGACATCTCGCCGCACGTAGCGCGGCTTGGAGAATTGCACCGGGGAGACGAAGCGCAGGAACTCCTCCACCGCGAGCCCAACGCGGCTCCAATCCTGTTCCAGCCAATCGCGCAGGCCCGGACTTCTGAGGAGCTCATAGGCGGAACCGCTGATGAGATGCGTGGTCGTCTCGGAGCCGGCCGCGAGCAGCAGAAACACCATCGAGACCATCTCATCCGGCGTGATCTGGCCGCCCTCGCGCTCGACCTGGATCAGCTCGGCAATCAGGCCTTCGCCGCCCTGCGCACGCGCGATCTGCAATTGCCGTTCGAGATAGGCGCGCATCTTGCGGAACGCGAACAGCAGGCGGAAGAAGCTGACGACATTGGTCAGCGAGGACATCGCGTTGGCCCAGGCGATGAATTTTGGACGATCGGCCAAGGGCAGGCCCAGGAGCTCGGAGATCACCGCGAGCGGCAGGATGCGCGCGTAGCGCTGGACGAGGTCAGCAGGATCTTCATTCGCAAACAGCTCGCCCGCGAGACCGTCGGCGATGGCACGGATGCGGGGCTCCATCGCGACGATCGCGCGACGACGAAAGGCCTCATCCACGATGCTGCGCAGCCTGGTATGATCCGGCTCGTCCATCGTCAGCATGTTGTTGGCAATGGTCCGGACGTATCTCGGCATCCACCAGCGCAGACCGGCGACGTCACCGTCCTCCTTGCGCAGCGTGAAGGTCGCGCCATCCTTCAGAACCTGCGCGGTGGCGTCATGGGTCGTGGTGATCCAGACGTCGCCGACAAGAGGAAATCGTGTCGCGACCACGGGGCCGGACATGCGCAGCGTTGCAATCGCCTTGGGCGGATCGCGAAAGAAGGCCTCGCTGGTGAAATCGAGGCGCACTGTCATGGCATCACCGGGCTGATTGCTGGCGTTTCACCCAGATGGTGGGCCGCTCCGCCGGTGCAAGGGAGCTGCAAACGAGACGCGTCTATCCGCGTCCCGGCGAGCGCTGGCCGGTCTTGCGCTGCTGCTGCGTGTAGGCGTCCCAATGGCTCCAGCTGCCATTGCTGAGGCTTTGCTGGTCAGTGGCGAGCGGACGGCGCGTACGCTTGTCGTGATCGGCGATCGCACGCTCGGATAGCCCGATCTTCCGCTTGAGTTCCGCGACCGCCTTCTGGGTCTGGCCGTTCCGCTTCGACGAGGCGATCTCGCCCATCGTGAAGCGCGCGGTCTCCAGCGCCTTCAACTCGGCGCGGTTCTTCTTCAACTGGACCCGGTGCCAGGCGATGTTGCTGTCGCTGTCCGCAACCATGTGGGAACTCCGCTGATTCGCTCCCACAGTGTATCAAGCGCCGAATCGGCGCTGCAACGGGCCCCGCGCGGCGAAAATGCGGTCTTATTGCGCGGGAATTCCGAGTTATCGCTCGGCAAAGGCCTTTTCGACCACGAATTGGGCCGGCTCGCCGTGATTTCCTTCGACGAAGCCTCGCTCACCCAGGAGCACGCGGGTATCAGCCACCAGCGCCGGGCTGCCGCAAATCATGACGCGGTCGTGGGCGGCTTCCAGGGCCGGCAGGCCTATATCGGTGAACAGCTTGCCCGAGGTGATCAGATCGGTGATGCGGCCGCGATTACGGAAGGGATCGCGGGTCACCGTCGGATAGTAGATCAGCTGGTCGCGGATGTACTCGCCGATCAGCTCGTCCTTCGGCAGCGTCTCGTTGATCATCTCGCCATAGGCGAGCTCCTTCACGTGACGGCAGCCGTGCAGCAGCACGACCTTCTCGAACCGCTCGTAGGTCTCGGGGTCCTTGATCACGCTCAGGAACGGCGCCAGGCCGGTGCCGGTGCCGATGAGGTAGAGGTTACGCCCCTCCTCGAGGTTGTCGATGACGAGCGTGCCGGTGGCCTTGCGGCTGACGATGATCTCGTCGCCTTCCTTCAAATGCTGGAGGCGCGAGGTCAGCGGTCCGTCCGGCACCTTGATGGAGAAGAACTCCAGCGTATCCTCGTAATTGGCGCTGGCGACGCTGTAGGCCCGCAGCAGCGGCTTCTCGCCGATCTTGAGCCCGATCATGGTGAATTCGCCGTTGCGGAAGCGGAAGGTCGGGCTGCGGGTGGTCTTGAAAGAGAACAGCGTGTCGGTCCAGTGGTGGACGCTCAAAACGCTTTCCTGATTGAAATTGCTCATCTCACCTTCCCTGTCGCTTCCAATGCGGTTTTCGAGGCGGTTCAGCTATGCGTCGTTTGTACACGATCATTCGTGTACTAATGAATAATCCTGCTTGCTCCCGGGGTCAAGGCTGCCCAAGATCGCGAGCGTTGCAGTTAGGAATAAGGAGCCCCTTCCATGGCGCATGACGCACCCCAGGCCACCGGACCCTCGAAGCTCGTGATCCGGAATATCGGCCTGATCCTGTCCGGCGCGCTGGAAAAGCCGATCCTGGACGGCGACACCATCGTCGCCGAGAACGGCAAGATCACCGCCATCGGCCGCTTCAAGGACCTCAACACCGAAGGCGCGACCACTATGGTCGAGGCCAACGGCACCACGGTCGCACCCGGCCTGATCGACAGCCACGTCCACCCCGTGGCGGGCGACTGGACGCCACGGCAGAACCAGATCGGCTGGATCGACAGCAATTTGCATGGCGGCGTCACCACCATGATCTCGGCCGGCGAAGTGCACATGCCCGGCCGCCCGCGCGACGTCGTCGGGCTGAAGGCGATGGCGATCTTCGCCCAGCGCGCCTTCTGGAATTTGCGGCCTGGCGGCGTGAAGGTTCATGCCGGCGCGCCCGTGATCGAATGCGAGATGGTCGAGGAAGACTTCAAGGAGCTGGCCGCGGCCGGCGTCAAGCTGCTCGGCGAAGTGGGCCTCGGCGGCGTCAAGGACGGCCCGACCGCGCGAAAAATGGTCGGCTGGGCGCGCAAATACGGCATCCAGAGCACGATCCACACCGGCGGCCCCTCGATCCCCGGCTCCGGCCTGATCGACAAGGACGTGGTGCTGGAGGCCGACACCGACGTGGTCGGCCACATCAATGGCGGCCACACGGCGCTGCCCGACGACCAGATCCGCTGCATCTGCGAGGGCTGCAAGCGCGGCCTCGAGCTCGTGCACAACGGCAATGAGCGCTCCGCCCTATTCACGCTGCGCATTGCGCGTGAGATGGGGGATCTGCACCGCGTCATCCTCGGCACCGATGCGCCCGCCGGCTCCGGCGTGCAACCGCTCGGCATTCTGCGCATGGTCTCGATGCTGTCCTCGCTCGGTGATCTCCCGGCCGAGATCGCGTTCTGTTTGGCCACCGGCAACACCGCGCGAATGCGCGAGCTCGATTGCGGCCTCATCGAAGTCGGCCGTTCCGCCGACTTCGTCATCATGGACAAGGCGCAGCACTCGCCGGGCAAGAACATTCTGGAAAGCGTCCAGCTCGGCGACCTCCCGGGCATCGGCATGACCATCATCGACGGCATCGTCCGCACCCAGCGCAGCCGCAACACCCCGCCAGCCGGCAAGGTGCCGGAGGTGGTGGCGAAGTGACGCGGCCGGATGGCGCGGTGCGCCGCGTGGCCGCTCGAAGGCGTTGAACGAGTCTCCTGCCTGCTGCGTCTAATGCGGACAGCCCGCGAGGGCCATGCATTGCTGGAGAGCCGAGGAGACATGAAGAGTTCGTCGCGGATTGCCGCCGGCGTCGCCGGTGCGGTGGCGGGCTATGTCGCGATCTTTCTGGTGTTTTCTCTCCTCGATCTGGGCAACCGGGCGGACCCGATCACATCGGGCCTGCTGGCGCTGTTCGTTTACTCTCCCATGGGCGCGGTCGGCGGCGCGGTGTTCGCCAGCTGGCTGGTATCGCGTCCAAGCAAGAGCGCAAGCAATGGAAGCGTCGCGCGCAACAGCCTGAAGTCGCTCGGCGTCGTCGCCCTCCTCTGCGTCGCAGCTGCCGGCACTTATCTTGTTTACGCATATGCGACCGCGACGCCGTGGCTCAACCCTAACGCGGCCAATCCCCTTCTCGTGTTTGAGGTTCGACTTCCGCCGGGGGTCAAAGTGCCGACATCGGCGGAGGGGATCACCATCGAACTGCAGACCGACATCAACACCATGCCCGCCGAGCTGACGCCAGCCGGCTTCCGTCATGATGGCGAGCAAGCGGTCATCACGGGCGAAGTCGAACTCGCCTTTCGAACCTCGCACCGACAACTCGCCGTCAACATCGAGGGACAGCCAAGCCGGATCTACCCGATCGGATTGTCGGCCAGAGCGCCGCATACCGCGGACTTCGGAACGTGGCGTCCCCTGCCCGACGGCAGCGAGATCCGATATCGCGCCAAATGGCCGGGAAAAAGCTGACCGACACGGTCAGCGCCGCTTTGGGATTTCACAACGCACATAGAATTGCCGCTTGGCCTGTCCGACAGGGCCGTTCTCGATCACCAGCCGGCCGTCCGCAGCGACCGATATCCTGGGATTGGACCGAAACTTCTCGCCCTCACCTTCGCAGGCGAGCCGCATCTTCCAGCTCTGCTTGCCGTCGGCAACGATCTCGCCGGCGCGGCATCGCGTCTCGTACCAATAGAGGCGGTTGCCGCCTTCGATGCTCATGCGGTTGGGGCTGTCGTCGTTGCGGCAATCTTTCTTGGCCGAGGCCCAGAAGCCTTCGTAGGCTTGGGCCGCCAGGGCAGGAGCACATGCGCCCGCGAGCGCCGCGCTGAGCAAGACCTTCGCAAATTTCGCCGCGTCTCTCATGACCCAAAACCTAGACAAACCCTTCATCGAGGTTAGTCGCCAGTCCGCGCACCTCGTTCAACTGCCGTAGGGTGGGCAAAGGCGCAAAGCGCCGTGCCCACGATCTTTTCCTGATTGAGAATGATGGTGGGCACGCTTCGCTTTGCCCACCCTACGGCACCTTCTTCACCGCAGCTTGTTCAACAGCGCCATCAGCATCTCGCGCTCTTTCGCCTCGAGAGGCGCCAGGGTCTCACGGGTGATGGCGAGCGCATTCGGCGCGACCTTCTCCGCAACCTGCTGACCGGCACGCGTCAGGCTCACCAGCAGGCGCCGTCCGTCCTCGGGATCCTGGCTGGTCTCGGTCAGGCCGCGCGCCGTCAGGCGGTCGATCACACCTTTGATGGTCGCAACGTCCATCGCGGTCAGCCGGCCCAGCTGGTTCTGCGAACACGGCCCGGTCTCGGCGAGTTTCGACAGCGCCGCCCATTGCGTCGGCGTCAAATTGGTGCCGATATCGCGAGCGAAGATCGAACTGTGACGCTGCCAGACCTGGCGCAGAATGAAGCCGACCTGCTCGTCGAGCACGTAAGGCGGTTTTGCCGGTTTGAGGCTCTTCTTCGCCGTGACGCTTCTCGCCATTCGTTCCCCGCCCTCACAACGACAGATGCGCGTCGCGGATATCCGGACGCGCGTCGAGCTCGGCCATGGTGCCGCCGAAGCAGACGCGGCCGCGCTCGATGATGTAGGCGCGATCGGAGATCAACCGCGCGAAATGCAGATTCTGCTCGGAGACGACGATGCTGACGCCCTCCTTCTTCATGGTCAGGATGGCATCGACCATCTGCTCCACGATCTTCGGCGACAGGCCTTCCGAGGGCTCGTCGAGCATCACCAGCGACGGATTGCCCATCAGCGTGCGGGCAATGGTGAGCATCTGCTGCTCGCCACCGCTCATGCGGCCGCCCGGACGATTCTTCATCTCACCCAGATTCGGGAACAGCGCGAACAGCTTTTCACGGGTCCAGTGCGGGGCGTTCGGACGCTTCGGCTGGCGGCCGACTTCGAGGTTTTCCTCCACCGTCAGGTCGGTGAAGATGCGCCGCTCCTCCGGCACGTAGCCGAGCCCTTCGCGCACGATCTCATGCGTCGGACGCAGCGAGACGTCCTTGCCCTCGAACATGATGCGGCCGGTTCGCTGCGCGACGAGACCGACGATCGAACGGAACGTGGTCGACTTGCCGGCGCCGTTGCGGCCGAGCAGCGCCACCACCTCGCCCTCGCCGACCTCGAAGCCGATGTCGAACAGGATATGCGCCGGGCCGTAATGACTGTTGAGCCCCTCGACCGTCAGCTTCATGCCGAGGCTCCCTCGCGGTGGCGGGCATCGTAGACGAGGCCTTCGCCGAGATAGACCGCCTGCACCTGCGGATTGCCGCGCACCTCGGCCGGCGTGCCTTCGGCGATCAGCGTGCCGCGATTGAGCACGATGATGCGGTCGGCGTGCTCGAACACCACGTCCATGTCGTGCTCGGTAAAGAGCACCCCGATCGACTTTTCGCGGGCGATCTGCGCGGTGAGCCGCATCAGATCGACCCGCTCGCGCGGCGCCATGCCGGCGGTCGGCTCGTCCATCAAGAGCAGCTTCGGCTGGTTGGCGAGTGCGACCGCAAGCTCTAGCCGCTTGAGATCGCCATAGGCGAGCTCGCCGCACGGACGATCCGCGTAGCCGCTCATGCCGACGAGCTCGAGCAGCCGGCCGGCCTCGCCGCGATCGAAGTTCGGTGCCGAGCCGAAGAGGTTGAACAACTGTTTCTCATGCGAGATCAGGGCGACCTGGACGTTCTCGCGCACGGTCATGGTGGCAAAGGTCGCGGTGATCTGGAAGGTGCGCCCAACGCCGAGGCGCCAGACCTCACGCGGCTTCCTAGCCGTGATGTCGTCGCCGAGCAGGCGAACTTGGCCGGTATCGGGCTTGTTCTGGCCGTTGAGCATGTCGAAACAGGTGCTCTTGCCGGCGCCGTTCGGTCCGATCAGCGCCAAAATCTCGCCGGCGCGCAACGAGAACGACACCCCGCGCACGGCGTGGATGCCGCCATAGGATTTGGTCAGACCTTCGACCGCAAGAAGTGGGGATGCGATGCTCATTCGGCGGACTCGATCGGCTTGGCAAGCAAGGGCGATCCGGGCGGTGATGCTTTCTTGCGGCGCTGCGCCAGCATCTCCAGCATGCCGACGATGCCCTTGGGGAAGACGACGACGATCAGCATGATGAAGCCGCCAAGCACGAGCTTCGACAGATCGGTTTGACTGACCAGCCAGATGTTCAGCGCCTTGTAGACGATGGCGCCGATCACCGCGCCCGACACCGTCTCGACGCCGCCGAGCAGCACCATGACCAGCGCATCGACCGAGAGCGAGATGCCGAGATTATCCGGGAAGACGCTGCCCTTGAGATAGGCGAACAATGCGCCGCCGATGCCGGCGGTCGTGCCGGCGATCACGAAGGCCGTCCATTGGATGCGCTTGGCGTTGATGCCGATCGCTTCAGTGCGCAGGAGCGAGTCGCGCGTGGCCCTGAGCGCATAGCCGAACGGCGAGAACACCATGGCCCGCAGCGCGACGGTCACCAGCGCGGCGACGCCGAGCGCCAGCCAGTAGAAGTTCGACGGGCTCGCCGCCCATTTTTCCGGCCATACGCCCAGAATGCCGTTGTCACCGCCAGTGACGCTCACCCATTGGAACGCGATCGACCAGACGATCTGCGCGAAAGCGAGCGTCAGCATTGCGAAATAGACGCCGGAGAGCTGCACGGCGAAGAAGCCGAACACGGCCGCGCCCATGCAGCCGAGCAGCGGGCCGAGCAACAGGCATACGATCATCGGCAGCCCCGCCATCTTGGCGAGGAAAGCGACGCCATAAGCACCGAGGCCGAAATAAGCGGCATGGCCGAAGGACGCGAGCCCGCCGACCGACATCAGGAAGTGCAGGCTGACGGCGAAGATGACGAAGATCGCGATCTCCGAGCCGACGGTGAGCAGATAATTGCCGGCGAACAGCGGCAGCGTCGCTGCGATCACGAGCGCCGCAAGCGCCGCGAGCCGCTCATTCGATGTCAACGGCCGCCAGGGATTGACGGTGAGACCCGGCGTCTTGCGCGCGGGCGCCTCCGGTTTGCCAAACAAACCCCAGGGGCGCACGATCAGCACCACCGCCATCACCAGGAAGACCAGGATGATGGAAATCTTCGGGAAGATCAGGATGCCGAAGGCATTGAGCTCGGAGACCAGCACCGCCGCGACGAAGGCGCCGACGATGCTGCCGAGGCCGCCGATCACGACGACGACGAAGACCTCGACGATGATGCGCAGGTCCATGGCATGATGCACGGCATCGCGCGGGATCTGGAGCGCCCCGCCGAGCGCGGCCAGGAAGACGCCGACCGCGAACACTGACGTGAACAGCCATTTCTGGTTGACGCCGAGCGCTGCAACCATGTCGCGGTCCTGCGTCGCCGCGCGCACCAAGACGCCCCAGCGCGTGCGCTGGAACAGCAGCCAGAGAATGCCAAGCACGACCGGGCTGAGCCCAATCAGGAACAGGTCGTAGCTCGGGATGTTCTGGCCGAAGAAATCGATGGCGCCCCTGAAGCCCGGCGCGCGGCGACCGACGAGATCGTCAGGCCCCCAGATCAGAACGACGAGGTCCTCGACCATCAAGGTCAGGCCGAAAGTTGCGAGCAGCTGGAACAGTTCCGGCGCATGATAGATGCGCCGGAGCAGCACCATCTCGACGAGCACGCCAATCAGCGCCACCGCAATCGCGGCCAGCACGATGCTGCCCCAGAAGCCAAAGGCACCCGAAAGCCGCTCCGTCAGCGTGAAGGCGATGTAGGCGCCGATCATGTAGAAGGCGCCATGCGCGAAATTCACGATCCGCGTCACGCCGAAGATGATCGACAGGCCTGAGGCCACCAGAAACAGCGACGCTGCGCTGGCGAGACCGGTCAGAAACTGTACGACATAAAAGGCCATCGGCGGTCCGGGTTGGGTTTGAAGTCACCTCTCCCCGCTCTTGCGGGGAGAGGTCGGATCGCCCTTGCGATCCGGGTGAGGGGCTCTCTCCACCAGCGCAGGGCGTGGAGAGAGCCCCTCACCCAACCCTCTCCCCGCAAAGAGCGGCGAGAGGGAGAGACAAAGATAGATCAATCCTTCGGCCGCAGCTTCTCGACTTCGGCATCACCAGGCAGATAGTCCGCGCCCTTCTTGTAGGACGAGTCCACCATCACGCCCTTGCCGTCCTTCAGCGCGGTCTTGCCGACGAAGGCACCGAGCGTCGACTGGTGATCGATCTTGCGGAAGGTGATCTCGCCGAACGGCGACGGCACGGAGAGGCCTTCCGCCGCGGCAATCAGCTTCTCCGGATCGCTCGAGCCGGCCTTCGCCAGGATCGCAGCCGCCGACTTGATGGTCTGATAGCCGACGATCGAGCCGAGACGCGGATAGTCGTTGTACTTGGCCTGGTAGGCCTTCAGGAACGCGTCATGCTCGGGCGTCTTGATCGAGTACCAGGGATAGCCGGTGACGATCCAGCCCTCGGGCGTCTCGTCCTTGAGCGGATCCAGATATTCGGGCTCGCCGGTCAGGAAGGACACGACCTCGCGTCCCTTGAACAGGCCGCGGGTGTTGCCTTCGCGCACGAGCTTGACGAGGTCGGCGCCGAAGGTGACGTTGAGGATCGCTTCCGGGTTGGCGGCGGCAACGGCCTGCACCACGGGACCTGCGTCGATCTTGCCCTGCGGCGGCCATTGCTCGTCGACCCACTGGATGTCCGGACGCTTCTCCGACATCAACTTCTTGAACACCGCAACCGCCGACTGGCCGTATTCGTAGTTCGGCGCGATCGTCGCCCAGCGTTTGGCCGGCAGCTTGCTCGCCGCTTCAACCAGCATCGCCGCCTGCATGTAGTTGGAGGGACGCAAGCGGAATGTGTATTTGTTGCCCTTGGACCAGGTGATGGCGTCCGTGAGCGGCTCGGCCGCGAGGAAGAACACCTTCTTCTGGTTGGCGAAGTCGCTGACGGCGAGGCCGATGTTCGACAGGAACGTGCCCGTCAGCATCGCGACACCCTCGCTCGACACGAGCTCATTGGCCGCGGTCTGCGCATCCGCCGGCTTGCCGCCGTCGTCCTTGGAGATGACGACAAGCTTCTTGCCGTTGATGCCGCCGGCCGCGTTGACCTCCTCGACAGCGAGCTGCCATCCCTTGCGGTAGGGCTCGGTGAAGGCCGGCAGCAGCGAATAGCTGTTGATCTCGCCGATCTTGATATCCTGCGCCATGGCCGAATGAGCCATGCCACCCGCCAACAGCGCAAACGCCGCGCCGACGAAATAGTTCTTTGCTCGCATCCCAACCTCCACCGTTAAAATTATCTTAGACCGTCTTCGCCTTTGATCTCCGCAACCGTCAGCCCGCCGACGCGCGGCAAAGGCCGGCCGCTGTCGGTGACGGCGACCGCGACCATGATCTCATTCGCGCGCGGCGCGTCGTTGATCTGTACTTCCATGCCGTCGAAATGACTACGCACGAAGGCTGCGTCCTTGTGACCGAGGGGAATGTCGAGCGTGGTGCCGGGCCCGCTGCGCTTCTTCGACGACGGAATCAGCGCGGCACCCTTGGTCAGCACCTTGCGTACTGGCGCGCCCATCTTCGGGTGAAGAATTGCAGCGGCATGTTCCAGCTCGCCGTTCTCGCCGACAGCCGCGGCCTTGCCATAGCTGTGTGCCTTCGCGCCATCGATGCCGAGCGCAGCCACCGCGCGCTTCGACAGCAGCTCGCCGAGCTCCTCGCCGATCGAGACGAGCGGCGAAAGGTCTTCGACATATTGCCCCGCGAAGGGATTTTCGATCACGGCGATCGCCGCGGCACGCCGGGTCGGCGGCGACACCTGACGCCCCATCTCCATTTGCGTCTCTTCGACGACGGTGACGATCTTGCGGATGATCGCGCTCATGATTGTGTCCTCAGGTTCTTCCCTGCTCAGGCATGAACCGCGTTCTCCAACTTACCTGGGCGCGCTTCTTGCCGTTCAATATCTTTCGGTCCGATGACAAGCATATCACCACAAAGCTGCAATACGGCACCCTCGATCAATCCGCGATCGAACAATTGGCGTGCACATTCCGCGCCAGATTCAAGCGCCGTCGCGATCTCATCGTGCGACAACCGGCCGACATCGCGGGTGACGAGACATGGGCCAAGATCGCTGTCGGGCTGAAGCTCGCTGGCCGGCTGCCGGATGATGGCAGGATGTCCCGGCATATCCACGGCATTGGCGATGACCGTCGCCGCCGCATCGGCTTGCGATGCCGTTGCCGCCAGCACCGTCACCGCGTCGGCAATCCCGAGCGAAAAGCTGCGGCCATGGCGCCCGCTGGTCGCGACGCCCCGCACCGGGTCATCGGCATCGACCCTCAAAGCTCGCATCACGCCACCACGATCGGGGCGATCCATCAGGCCAATCGAAAAATGCTCGCACCCGCCGAGATGAAGGGCGATGTCGCCGCCATTGTTGACATAGGCCTGATCGAGTGTCGCCGCGCCCAGCATTGCGCCGAGAATCTCCTCCGCCACACTGCCGGCAACGGCGGCCATCGGCGTGATGAAGCAATCGGCGGCAAAGGGCGCGACCGCGGCGTGCATCCGGCGCGCCACCACGCCCCGCAGCGAAGTCCGCTCCTCGGCGGCCGCCCGCAATTCCGGCAGTTCCGCGCAGAGCTCGTCGAGCAGCCCCGTGAACCGCTTTGCCGCAGCCTCGTAGGCCGCACGCACAGCGTCCGCGCGCCCCCTCGCCTCAATGACCAGATCAATCGGTCCATCCTGCAAATGCAGCCGCCGGCCATCAGACAGCAATGCGATTTGCGGGAGCCTGGTCATGCCCGAGGTCCCGGAATCGGGTTCTGCCAGGGCAATTGCCGGACATCGTCACCGCCCTGCACCTCGGACAGCGGCTTCACGTAATCCATGTGCCCGCCGAGCGCAGCATAGTCCGACAGCTTCATCGTGAACTCGATCGGCGCGACCAGCGCCGGCGTCGGCACATAGCCAAACGCGCCCGCCGGCATCTGCGTCACATCGACCATGTAGGTGATGCCGCCGCCTGGCCAGACATAGACCGGCGCACCGCCACTGGTGACGCGCGTCAGCGCGTCCTTCACCGAGCGCGTCAGCCGCACCGGATTGTCGGTGACACCAGCGCGCAGCGAGCCGCCGGCGCCGGCCATGAACAGCACTGTGCACAGCGCCGGCTCGCAATTCTCCTGGATGCGCTCGACTGAGAATTTCAGGTCGGCCGGCATCGCGGTCTCGACCGGCTTCAAAGCCTCGTCGAGCACGTAATAGGACGAATGCTCGCCGGTGGTGGAGACCATCAGCATGGTCAGGCCCGGTCTTGCCTCCTTGGCATCGAACGGGCCGAGGATCGCCAAGGGATCGGAAATGTTGGTGCCGCCCCACCCCGTCCCGGGATCGGCGACCTGGAAATAGCGGCCGGGCGTCGAGCGCCGGCCCTTCATCTTGATGCCGGTGTCGGCGATGTCGAGCAGCTTGCCGGCCTGGTGCTCACTGAGCACGCCGGTGATGTGGTCGTCGACCACGACGACCTCGTCGACCTTGCCGTGCCATTGCTTGGCGAACATGCCGATCGTCGCCGAGCCACAGCCGACGCGCATGCGCTCTTCTTTCACCCCGTTGACGACCGGCGGCTGGCCGGCCTGCACGACCACGCTCGCACCGCCGTCGATGGTCAGCTCCACCGCCTTGCAATTGGCGAGGTCCATCAGCGTGTCGCAGGTGACGCGGCCCTCCTTCTTGGAGCCGCCGGTCAGATGATGCACGCCGCCGAGCGACAGCATCTGAGAGCCGTATTCGCTGGTGGTGACATGGCCGACCGCCTCGCCCTGCGCGCGCACCGTCGCGGTTTCGGGGCCGAGATAGCGGTCGGTGT
This sequence comes from Bradyrhizobium sp. 141, assembly GCF_023074055.1. Classification (GTDB taxonomy): domain Bacteria; phylum Pseudomonadota; class Alphaproteobacteria; order Rhizobiales; family Xanthobacteraceae; genus Bradyrhizobium. Next base: position 454,429 of record NZ_JADPKR010000013.1, on the reverse strand, counting down.
CGATCTTCACCTTGATGCCGCAATAGGAGAAGATGCCCTCGGTGACGACGGTCACCATGTCGACGCCCTCGACCTCCGCGGAGACGATGAAGGGCGCCGGCTTGTAATCGGGATAGGTCGTGCCCGCGCCGATCGCGGTCACGAAGGTCGAGTGTTCGTGGACGATCTTGCCGTCCCAGTCCTCGGTGCGGCTGAACGGGACCAGCTTGCCGCCATGTGAGACGGTGCGCTCCAGGATGACATGCGGATCGACGCGGACGAGCTTGCCCTCGTGATTGGCGTAGCGGTCGCAGGCACCCGCCGCGCCCGGCTTGATGTAGCACATCACCGGACAAGCATCGCAGCGGATCTTGTCGATGGCAGCGCTCGTTGTTTCCATCACCATGTGAGAAGCCGGCGGACCGCAGTTATCATTCGTATACGAACGATGGTGCGCGCGCACCGGATGGCTGTCAAGCGGCGGTGCGGCGCAAAAGATGCGGCTGCCGCATAAAACCTCATTTGCCTATCCGCTCTGTCCACAAAGAAGGCAGTCGCGCTGCACTGCGGCATGCACGGCTTGCACGTTTGTGTACAAACGGTATCGTCGCGACGTAAATTTGCGAGCACAGGCCGCGAGCTTGGGAACGAGGATGACGCAGGCACCGATCCGCCTCACCGTGAACGGCAGGATCCACGAGATCGCAGCGGCGCCAGAGACGGCGCTGCTCTACGTGCTGCGCAACGACCTCGCGCTCAACGGCCCCAAATATGGTTGCGGTCTCGGCGAATGCGGCACCTGCACTGTCCTGATTGACGGGGCCGCGGCCCGCTCCTGCGTGATCCCCTTGAGTGGCTGCGCCGGCCGCGACATCGTGACGCTCGAAGGGCTCGGCACGCGCGACAAGCCTGATGTGGTGCAGCAGGCCTTCATCGACGAGCAGGCCGCGCAATGCGGCTACTGTCTCAACGGCATGATCATGACCACCAAGGCGCTGCTCGCGATCAACCCGCGACCGAGCGAGCAGGAGGCGCTGGCGGCGCTGCGCTACAATCTCTGCCGTTGCGGCACCCATGTCGAGATCCTGCGCGCCGTGATGCGCGCGTCGGGCCAGCTCGCCGAGGCCGGTGATTGATGACCTCCCCTGTCCCTGATGGAGCTGAGCGGCAATCCGGTTCGCTCGTCGTCGTCCGCACCGTGGACGAGGTCACCTCCGAGACGTTCGTCCGCATCACCGCAGACGGATCGGTCACGGCCTATAACGGCCATGTCGATCTCGGCACCGGCATCCGCACCGCCCTCGGCCAGATCGTCGCCGAGGAGTTGGATGTGTCCTTTGCGCGGGTCGTCGTGGTGCTCGGCGACACAGCGGTGGTGCCGAACCAGGGCGCGACGATCGCGAGCGAGACCATCCAGATCACCGCCGTCCCCCTGCGCAAGGCGGCAGCGCAAGCGCGTCACTTCTTGATCGCGCGCGCGGCCGAGCGGCTGGAGCTGCCGGAGTCCGATCTCAGGATCGAGGACGGCCTCGTGCGCGGGCACGACAACCGCAGCGTCAGCTATGGCGAGCTGATCGGCAGCGAGACCATTCGCCTCGAGCTCGCCGACGACGTCGTCCTGAAACCCGTTGGTGACTATGCCATCGTCGGCCAGTCGGTGCCGCGCGTCGACCTGCCCGCCAAGGCCACGGGCGAGCTGACTTTCGTGCACGATATCCGCGTATCAGGCATGCTGCACGGCCGCGTCGTGCGCCCGCCCTATGCCGGCGTCGATGCCGGTCCTTTCGTCGGTACCAGCCTGATCGCCGTCGATGAATCCTCGGTGCGCGACGTCCCCGGCATCATCGCCGTGGTGCGCATCGGTGATTTCGTCGGTGTCGTCGCCGAGCGCGAGGAGAATGCGATCCGCGCGGCCGAGCAACTCAAGGTCGGCTGGAAACCGACGCCCACCCTCACCGATCTCGCCGACGTCGCGACCGCGCTGCGCGCCAATCCGTCGACGCCGCGCACGCTGATCGACAAGGGCAACGTCGATACGGCGATATCTGGCGCGGCCAAGCCGATCCAGCGCACTTACGTCTGGCCATATCAGATGCACGCCTCGATCGGCCCGTCCTGCGCCGTCGCGGATTTTCAGGACGGCGATATCCGCGTCTGGTCGGGCACGCAGAACCCGCATGTGCTGCGCAGCGACCTTGCCCTGCTGATCGAGCGCCCCGAGAGCGAGATCGAGGTCATCAGGTTGGAGGCTGCCGGCTGCTACGGCCGCAACTGTGCGGATGACGTCACCGCCGACGCGCTGTTGCTGTCGCGCGCGGTCGGCCGGCCCGTGCGCGTGCAGCTGACGCGCGAGCAGGAGCATGCCTGGGAGCCCAAGGGCACCGCGCAGCTCATCGACGTCAATGGCGGCCTGAACGCCGATGGCGGCATCGCCGGTTACGACCTTGCCACGCGCTATCCCTCGAACGCCGCCCCGACGCTGGCGCTGTTGCTCACGGGCCGTATCTCGCCCGATCCTGTCGTGCTCCAGATGGGCGACCGCACCGCGATCCCGCCTTATGACTATGACCACATGCGCGTCGTCGCCCACGACATGGCACCGATCGTGCGCGCGTCCTGGTTTCGCGGCGTCTCGGCGCTGCCGAACACCTTTGCGCATGAATCCTACATCGACGAGGCCGCGACCGAGGCCGGCGTCGATCCGATCGAATACCGCCTGCGTTACCTGAAAGACCAGCGTGCGGTCGATCTCGTCAATGCAGTGGCCGAGCGCGCCGGCTGGACGCCGCGCCCGGTTCGCGAGGAGAAGGACGGCGAGGTCGTGCATGGACGCGGCTTTGCCTACGCGCTCTACGTCCACAGCAAATTTCCCGGCTATGGCGCGGCCTGGTCGGCGTGGGTCGCCGACGTCGCCGTGAACAAATCGACCGGCGACATCAGCGTCACCCGCGTGGTTGCAGGCCAGGATTCCGGCCTGATGATCAATCCGGACGGCGTGCGCCACCAGATCCACGGCAACGTCATCCAGTCCACCAGCCGCGCGCTGATGGAGGAGGTCTCGTTCGAACGGGGCGCGGTGGCGGCACGCGAATGGGGCGCCTATCCGATCATCCCCTTCCCCGACGTGCCCAAGATCGACGTGCTGATGCTGCCGCGTCAGGACCTGCCGCCGCTCGGCGTCGGCGAGTCCGCCTCGGTGCCGAGCGCTGCGGCGATTGCGAACGCGATCTTCGATGCCACCGGCGTGCGCTTTCGCGAGCCGCCGTTCACGCCTGAACGCATCCTGAAGGGGCTGCACGGCGGGATGCCGGCGACACCGCAAGCGTTGCCCGCGCCGGCCGTGCCGCTGCCGTCTCGCATCTGGGAAAGCCCATTCGCCAAACGCGCCGGCCTCTTCGCGACGATTGCAGCCGTTTGCACCGCCGCGATCGGCGTCGGTGCCGCGCTTCTGCCCGGGCGGGCGATTGCGCCGATCGCACGCCCCGACACATCCGTCTATTCCACGGCGACCATCGCGCGCGGCCAGCAGCTTGCCGCGCTCGGCAATTGCGCGGAGTGCCACACCACGATCAATGGTGTGCTCAACGCCGGGGGCCGCGCGCTGGAAACGCCGTTCGGCACCATCCACAGCACCAACATCACGCCCGACGTCGAGACCGGCATCGGCGCCTGGTCCTATCCCGCCTTCGAACGGGCGATGCGCGACGGATTGCATCGCGACGGCCGCCAGCTCTATCCCGCCTTCCCCTACACGCACTTTTCAAAGACTGATGATGCCGACATGCAGGCGCTCTACGCCTACCTGATGGCGCAGCCTGCGGTGCACGCGACGACGCCGGCGAATGCACTCACCTTCCCGTTCAACCTGCGCCCGCTGCTTGCGGGATGGAATGCGCTGTTCCATCAGACCAGCGAGTTCAGGCCCGATCCCGACAGAACCGAGCAATGGAATCGCGGCGCCTATCTCGTCGAGGGCCTCGGCCATTGCAGCGGCTGCCACTCGCCGCGCAACGCGCTCGGCGCCGAGCAGCGCGAATCCTATCTGGCCGGCGGCTTCGCCGAAGGCTGGGAAGCGCCGCCGCTGACCTCGCTCTCGCATGCGCCGATCCCTTGGAGCGAGGACGAACTGTTCACCTATTTGCGCACAGGCCATTCGCGCTATCACGGCGTTGCCGCCGGTCCGATGGCGCCTGTGGTCAGGGATCTCAAAGCCCTGCCCGATCAGGACATCCGCGCGATGGCGGTCTATCTCAACTCGTTCAACGACAGCACAGCCGAGACGCCGGACGCGCTTGCGGCACGGCTCGAAAGCGCGACCCAGATCACAGTCGCGCCGTCCAGCGGCGCGCGCCTCTATCAGGGCGCCTGCGCCGTCTGCCACGAGGTCGGCGGTCTGCCGCTGTTTGGCAGCCGGCCCTCGCTCGCGCTCAACAGCAATCTGCACAGCGCCACGTCGGGCAATCTCGTGCAGGTGATCCTGCACGGTGTCACCGAACCGGTGTCGAGCGATCTCGGCTACATGCCCGCCTTCAGAAACAGCATGAGCGATGCGCAAATCGAGGAGCTCGTCACCTTCCTGCGCAGGCAGTTCGCGCCGGACAAGCCGGCGTGGACTGGCGTGCGCGAGACGATCGCGCGGGCGCGCAATTCAGTCCACTAGGCGTGCTTCTTAACCTCTACCGGCGGCGTGCCGTGAGTGTGGAAGGACTCGATCGTCTTCAGCCCCCACGCCTGGCCCTTCTTGCGCTCCTCCTCGGTCCACACGATCGGCTTCCAGTCAGGCGCGAGGATGAGGCGCGCGCCGGCATTGGCGACTTCGACGCGGTTGCCGCCGGGCTCGTAGACGTAGAGGAAGAAGGTCTGCTGGATCGCGTGCTTGTGCGGGCCGGTCTCGATGTGGATGCCGTTCTCCAGGAAGATGTCGGCGGCGCGCAGAATCTCCTCGCGGCTGTCGAGCGCGTAGGTGACGTGGTGAAAGCGGCCCGGCGTGCCGGAATGATCGAGTGAATAGGCGAAATCGTAGCTCTTGTTCGACATCGTCAGCCACATCGCCGCTTCCCTTCCGTCGTTGAGCACGATCTGCTCGGTGAGGCGGCAACCGAGGTAGTTCTCGAAGAATTCGCGGTTGGCCTTGATGTCGACGGCAAGGCAATTGAGATGATCGAGGCGGCGCACGTTGACGCCGCGCGCGGGGAAGCGCTGGGCCTGGTTCTTCAGCGCCGGCTTCAGCTCGGGCGGCGGCTGATACCATTCGGTCTCGTAATAGAGCTCGACGATGTGCCCGTCGGGGTCGCGGCAGCGGAAGGTCGGCCCCTGCCCCATGTCGCCGTCGATCCAGCCGATGTCGAACCCGGATCCTTTCAGCGCAGCGACGCGGCGCTCGAGGGCCTGCTGGCTGCGCGCGCGCAGCGCCATGTGCTCCATGCCTGACGTCTTGGACGCCGTGAGCTTGAGCGAATAGCGCTCGTAATCGTCCCAGCCCCGCAGGTAAACCGACTCGCCCTTTTGGCCGCTGACGGTCATGCCCATGACGTCGACGAAGAATTTCAGGCTCTCGTCGGGCTTGGGCGTCAGCAGCTCCATATGGCCGAGATGAGCGAGATCGAGGATCGGTTCGGGCTGCATGCTTTCCTCCAGGCAAAGCTTGCGATCCGTTGGACCGGATCGTGCAATCGGGCGCAGGGCCGCAACGCGCCCGCTTTGCCCGAAGGCGGCATCATAGCCGCCGGTTCATTTGTACTAATGTACAAATGATTAGGTCTCGTCAACAAATCAAACATCACCCTGAATCGAATGAGGTTCCGGCTCGAAAACCAGCCTCCCCCGAACGGCGGACCGACTGGCCGGATGGTAAACTATTGCTTAACTGCTTCCGGCGCCAACGGTCCGGAATTGCAGTATTTTCCCGCCGTTTCTGACCATACGGATGCAACGGAACAAACCTCGTGACCGAATTGTCGCGGATTTAACGAAGCGCCCGCGCCCGCCGTTTAACCGTTTGTGCAGCGACGGCCGCGCATAGTCCGGGGCAAATCCCTTGCTCTTGCCAGGTTCATTGATCGTGACATCCTTTGGACGCGTGATTTCGGTACGCGGATCGCTCGCCCGGGTCGGGCTCCTGGCGGAAAGCCAAATGCCCATCTCGGAAGTTCGGGCGACCGTCGGGCGCTTCGTCAGTATTCGCAGCGCCAGTTCGGTCATCGTCGCGATGATCACGGAGGTGTCCTGCGAGAACCTGTCGGGCAGCGACAACTATATCGCGGTCGCCTCGGTCGACCTGCTCGGCGAGATCCTCAACGCCGCCGACAAGCCGAAATTCCAGCGCGGCGTCACCAACTATCCGACCATCGGGGATGCCGTCGATCTGATTACCAGCCAGGAGCTGCGCACGATCTATGCGCCGACCGGCTCGGACCAGATCAATGTCGGTTTTCTCCAGCAGGACCGCTCGGTCATCGCCTATGTCGATGTCGAGGAAATGCTGTCCAAGCATTTTGCGGTGCTGGGGTCGACCGGCGTCGGCAAATCCACCGGCGTGTCGCTGCTGCTCAACGAGATCCTGAAGGCGCGCCCGAACCTGCGCATCTTCCTGCTCGATGTGCACAATGAGTATGGCCGCTGCTTCGGCGACCGCGCGCTGGTGCTCAACCCGCGAAATCTGAAGCTGCCGTTCTGGCTGTTCAATTTCGAGGAAATCGTCGACGTGCTGTTCGGGGGCCGCGCCGGCGTGCCGGAGGAGCTCGACATCCTCGCCGAGGTGATCCCGCTCGCCAAGGGCGTCTACACCCAGTACCAGAACGCCGACCGCATCGGCCTGAAGCGCATCGATCCCAAGCAGATCGGCTACACCGTCGACACGCCGGTGCCCTATCGCCTGGTCGACCTGATGTCGCTGATCGACGAGCGCATGGGCAAGCTGGAGAATCGCTCCTCGCGCATCATCTATCACAAGCTGATCTCACGCATCGAGGCCGTGCGCAACGACCCGCGCTACACCTTCATGTTCGACAACGCCAATGTCGGCGGCGACACCATGGCCGAGGTCATCAGCCATCTGTTCCGCCTCCCGGCGAACGGCAAGCCGATGACGGTGATGCAGCTCGCCGGCTTCCCGGCCGAGGTCATCGATTCCGTCGTGTCGGTACTCTGTCGCATGGCCTTCGACTTCGGCCTGTGGAGCGACGGCGTCTCGCCGCTGCTGTTCGTGTGCGAGGAAGCGCATCGCTACGCTTCCGCCGACCGCAACATCGGCTTCGGGCCGACCCGCAAGGCGGTGTCGCGCATCGCCAAGGAAGGCCGCAAATACGGCGTCTATCTCGGCCTCATCACCCAGCGTCCGGCCGAGCTCGACGCCACCATCATCTCCCAGTGCAACACGCTGTTCACGATGCGGCTTGCCAACGAGCGCGACCAGGCGCTGCTCCGCGCCGCCGTGTCGGACGCCGCCGCGAACCTGCTCTCCTTCGTGCCCTCACTCGGCACGCGTGAAGTGCTGGCCTTCGGCGAAGGCGTCGCACTGCCGACGCGCTTGCGCTTCAAGGAGGTGCCGCCGCATCAACTGCCGCGCGGCGAAGCGACCATCAGCAGCGTACCGTCCGTCACCTCCGGCCACGACATGCACTTCGTCAGCGCCGTGCTCGAGCGCTGGCGCGGTGCCACCTCGCAGCGCGACGTGCCGAACGACCCGGTGTTCTCGGCCCCTCCGGCCAAGACGCTCTCCAACGTCGAGGCCCCGATGCTGCAGCCCTCGATGGGGCTCGATCCGGACCGCTTCTCGCTCTTGAAGAAGCCGCTGCGGTAAGGCGCGGACACCGCTTCCACAGATTGCGCTGTCATGCCCCGGCTTGATCGGGGCATCCAGTACACCGTGGCCTCTCGATTCAATCAGTTCTGTCTCTGGAATACAGGATCGCCCGATCAAGTCGGGCGATGACTGCGAGTGCGTGGCGGGCAACTCGGCACATTGAGGCCGCCGCCCGCATCGACTATGTTTCCGGCGCGAAGCCGGCTTCCTGACCATAACAAAGCCCGCGCACTGCCTGATGCGACGAGTGCGGAAGAAGTGACAGACAAGACATGACCGAGCTGGACTGGCCCGAAATTCTGCTGCGTCTCGGAGCCGCGACGCTCGCCGGCGGCGCGATCGGCCTGAACCGCGACCTGCACGGCAAGCCGATCGGGCTGAAGACGCTCGGCATCGTCGGGCTCTCCACTGCGACCGTGGTTCTGCTCGCACTGCAGCTTGCTGAACCGACCAAGGTCGCCGACGCCGCCAGCCGTGTCATCCAGGGCATCCTCACCGGGATCGGCTTTCTCGGCGCTGGCGTCATCGTGCACCAAAGCACGGGGTTTCGCGTTCGGGGCCTGACCAGCGCCGCCTGCACCTTCCTTGCCGCCTGCCTCGGCATCGTTTGCGGCGCCGGACAATGGAAGATCGTCGTCGTCGCCTTGGCGCTGGCCTTCATCCTGCTGACCGTCGGCCGCCGCCTCGAGCGCCGGCTGCATCGGATGCTTGGCGGCAAGGACGAAGCGCACGACGTCGAAAGCGGCCCGAAAGGGCAGCACCCATAACAGCCCGGTCGACGGTTGCGCCGTCAGTGCGAGCGACCTGCGCGATGCCAATTGAAGACTGCAAGCGCGACCGGCAACGAAAGTGCCAGCCACGACAGCCCATCCCAGATCCCATCTCCAACGAGTGCCAGACCGAGTCCCGCGGCGCAGACTAAGCCGACAAGGAGTGGAATACGGAACACATCCCAGGCACGTCTGTGATTCCGGGCCCGGTTCGAAACGTCCGTCTTGGAAACGGAAGAGAGCATGGGACTAGGCACCGGCTGCTGCAGTCTGGCCTGCGCCGGGCGGCTTGCGGCGGACCGACGACCTTCTTCTTGCCGCCCAGAGATAGATTCCACTGACGAGGACGATGATCGCAATCACGTCCAGCAGCGCCCAGACGATCTTCAGCGGAAGCCCGCCGTAGTCGCCGAAATGCAGCGGGCGCGAGACCTGAAGCGTCTTCAGATACCACGGCACTTCGGGCGCAACGATCGTCTTGCCGTCGTTGGCGTCGACCAGCATGGGCTGGAGCATGCGCGCCGTGAAGGGCGTGGCGCCCTTGGTCCAGACGACGAGGTGCTGCGGGCTGCCGAAGCGCGCCGACGTCGGCATCGTCACCGAGGTGACCAGGCGATCCGGAAATCTTGCACGGACGAGCTCGACAGCGGCCTGAACCGACGGGATCGGAGCCACGGGCTTGCCCAGATGAGGCGCCAGCAACACGGGAATGAGCTGCGCCCGCCACAGGTCGAACAGCGGCGTCGCCAGCGTGTTGATCATGCCGGTGAGGCCCACCGCCATCGTCCAGGTCACGGTGACGATGCCGAGGAGATTATGGGTGTCGAGCCATTTGACGCGGGGCGACGATCGCCGGCGGATCGTACCGAAATCCAGCCGGCGCATGAACGGCCAATAGACCACGACACCGGATATGATCGACACAGCGAACACGAGCCCCATCGCCCCGAGAAACAGCTCGCCGGGCAGGCCTGCAAACATATCCTTGTGGATCCGCAACACGATATCCATGACGCCTTGATGCGGCGCCTCCTCGCCAAGCACGGTCGCCGTACGCGCATCGAGAGTGAGCCGATGGAAGTTGCCCGGCGCCGGGACGGCGGTCGGAGAGACCGCAGCCGTCACCAGCGGCTCCGTCTGCTTCAGGTTGAGAAGCAGGACGTACTGACCGGGAAAGCGCGCCTGCGCCGCCGCGATCATCCGGTCGAGCGAGAGCCGCGGCGTTCCTTCCGGCATGGCGGGAGCTGCGATCTCATCCTCGAGCAGATCGTCGATCTCGTCGTGAAACACCAGCGGCAGCCCCGTCACGCACAGCATGAGCAGGAACAGCATGCACACGAGCGAGGTCCAAGTGTGAACGCGGGACCATAGCCGGATTGTGCGCGCTTGAACCATGGCCTCTACCAGCGATAGCTGACCGTGCCCGTGACGGTCCGCGGGCTGGTGTACTGGCAGCCGCCATTCGTCGTGCAAGCGAGAGTGACGCGATCGGCGATGTTCTTCACGTTCAGCGCCAGGTTCACACCCTTCGGCTGGCGATAATGCAGGCCGGCGTCGAACACGACGTAGCCCTCGTTGACGATGGTGTTGGCCGGATCGGCGAAGGTCGGCCCGTTGTAGCGGACACCGCCGCCCAGCCCCCATCCGTCCCATGTCCCGCCCTGCACCGTGTAGTCGAGATAGGCCGATGCCATCTGGCGGGCCACGAGTGTCGGCACCTTGCCAAGGTCGGCCCCGGTGGTTTGCGTCACTCTGACGTCTTGGTTGGTGTAGGTCGCCACGAGATTCAGCCCTGGCATGATCTGCGCCAGCGTCTCGAACTCGACGCCGCGCGAGTTCACTTCGCCGAGCTGGACCGAGCTGCCGAGGTGAGCCGGATCGGTCGTCAGTGAATTCTGCCGCGTCAGGTCGTAGAGCGCCACCGTCATCAGCAAGGTCCGCGACGGCTGATATTTCACGCCGACCTCATGCTGCTGTGATGTGGTCGGCTTAAACGGACTTCCGGCAAAATCCGTGCCTGGTGTCGGCAGGAACGATTCCGAATAGCTGTAGTAAGGCGCGACCCCGGAATCGAACACGTAAGAGACGGCCCCTCGCTTGGTGAAGGCGGAATCCTTGGTGTCGGTGGTCTTGTTGGTCATCAGCGCAAATGTGTTCTGCTCGGATGAATCGTAACGGCCACCCAGCGTGAATATCCAGTTCTGGAGCTTCATCTGGTCCTGCACGTAGACACCGACCTGGTCGATCGTCTGGTTCGCCGAGGGGATGAAGAGTGAGATCGGAACCACAACGGTCTGGTCGTAGACCGGATTGATCCGGCTGAGCGAGGGCGCGCTACCAGAATAGGTCCGGTTGGCCATGTCGAGCGTCAGATAGTCGATGCCCGAGACCACCGTATGCTGAAGCGGCCCCATGCTGAACTTGCTGATCAGATGGTTGTCGGTCGACAGTGAATCGGACTGCTCCACCGTGCGCACCGCGCGCCGTCCAAACACCGTGAAGGTGTCGAGCGGATTTCCGGAGAACGTCAGATAGCGATAGTCGAGCTCGCTGTGGCCGTATCGGGCCTTCGATTCGAAGATCAGATTATTGCTAAAGCGATGTTCGAACTGGTACCCGACCCGCTCCTGCTCCTGATCGAACTTGTTGTAACTGGGATCGCCGAGAAACAGCGGCAGCGCCGTGATATTGGTGATCTTCGCACCAGTCAAATGAAACATCGACAGCGGAAACGCATTGCCGGTCACGTCGTGGGTGTAGTCGGCAAGAATGGTCAGGGTCGTATCGTTGGTCGGCTTCCAGGTCACGGCGGGAGCGATATAGGTCCGGTTGTCCTTCACGAAGTTCGAGAAATTGGCGATCTGTGCATCGGAATCCCTGAACACGCCGGTCAACCGGTAGAGCAAGGTGCCATCCTTGGTCGCGGGACCTCCGACGTCGAATGCGCCCTGAAACCGGTCGTAATTGCCGAACTGACCGACGATCTCGCCGAAGGCACGCTCGGGCGGCCGCTTGCTGATGACGTCGACGAGGCCGCCCGGTGCGCCCTGCCCGTACATGACCGAGCTCGGTCCCTTGATGACGTCGATGCGTTCGAAGCCGTAGGGCTCGTTGCGGAACAGCGAGAAGAAAGCGGGATCGCCGACCTCGCGCAGTCCGTCGCGATAGGCGCCGTAGCCGTTGTTGTCGAAGCCGCGGATGAAGACGTTGTCGAACCGCGGGTCCTTGCCGCCCGGTTGCACCGCGAGCCCCGCAACATACTGTAATCCTTCGGCGAGCGTCGTGACCGAGCGGGCGTCGAGCTGATCGCGGCTGACGACCGAGACGGATTGCGGTGTCTCGAGGATCGGCACGTCGGACTTCATCGCGGCCGAGCTGACGACGGGTACGAACCCCCTCACCGGATCCGTGCCGCGTTCCGCAGCAACGGCGGCCTGTTGAGGGGCACCCTGGGCCGGCTGTCGTGCCGCCCGTGAGCGCGCGCGTCCGGTGCCGGCGGATCGCGCGTTGCGCGGCGCAGTAAGCTGGCGCTTGTTCGCGCCGCTTTGCTCGACCACGACCGGCGGAAGGACCGATGCTCCGCTCGCGCTCTGCGCGTGCGCGCTACCGCCGAGGGCGATGGCAGATGGAAGGGCGAGAAGACCGCACAACATTGACACGCGCCCGCGCTTCGTTGCGCGTGCGTCAAACACAAATTCCAGCATTCCCAGTCCCCGAATTTACGGGAACGACCATGCAGAGACTCCGAACGCACAATCAAAGTCTTTTGGACGTTCGTGTCGTAGAATCTATGTAGACTGGATCTGTTCTAATGAAATGGCCTTAGCGTCTCGCGCTCGCCTTCCTCTGACTGCATGAATTCCCGCCGCTGACGATCCACCGCCGCACTCGCCGCGATGACCGGCCGAACCGCCACGTTCTGCCTTGCTCACGTCTTCCGCCGCAGGCTCCAGAGACTTCCAGCGCCCACGATGGCCGTCACGAGCAGGACGGCGACAAAGGTCTGAATGATGGTGAAGTTCAGGGCATCACGCGCGACGAACAGCGCGGTGACCGCGCCGGCGATGATAAAGACGATGCGAAAGATGAGGCTCATTGTGATGTCTCCAGTCAGCATGACCTGGAGCCCACCTCGCCCTCGACACCGGGGCGCAACGCTGCTTCGACAATCATGCAGGCGGACAGTACCGACCGGCACGGGCACGCATTTGCGGCATGTCAAGCCGTGCCTGGGACGCGATGTCGCTGGCCCGTCGAATTCAGCCGCCCCTTGCTTGCTCCAAAGACAGTCCGCGAGCAGCGCGGCCGCAGACGATGGGCGTGTAACAATGACGCCGCCAGCAAGGAAATAAAGTTCCCGCCTAACGGGAACCGAATCAATTCTACAATCTCACACGCTTTATTAAGAGTCTCGCCCCCTACTAGCGCAAACACTTCGGCACAACCTCTACAGTTTCCGCCAAGACCACGGGCGGAGATGCGGACGAGTCGTGCCTGCTAAAGGGCGCCATCTCATGAACCTGCGAGCATCCATCATCGCGACGTGCATCGGCGCAGCATTCTTCGGAGTTGGCTACGCGTGGAACTTTCAGCCCGACGTCATCAATCCCGATGAAATATGGAGCATGCTTCAGTCTGAGCATCGCAAGGCCCGAGCGGCGGTCTCTCGCATGCTCATCGAGCCGAGTTCGGCTCATTTCAGCGGCCTGCGAACAGTCGAGGCAGACGCTGCGCGATACGTATGCGGCGCGGTGAAAGCGAAGAACAAGGCCGGCCACTCCATCGATGCCGCGTTCGTTTACACCGTCGCCAGCGACTTCGCCCGGGTCGACGACGACGGCCGGATTACCTCCCAGCACTCTCCCTACAAGTCGTGCCCAACCGCGGCCGATGTCAGGACTGCCGAACAACAAATGCCGATAGCACCCGGCGCGCTGGCGGTGGCCAAGGTCGTCGGAAAGGTCATCCCTCAATCCACCGGCGGGACAATGGAGCAACAGCTTGGCCAACTCGCCGCGCAGACAGCAGCGGTCGCGCCAGGATCGGGCCCCTCGTCGGGTCCGGTCGGGACAGGACCGGCGCCGGCAGGGCGGCCTTCAGGTTCGGAGGTGAAGGCCGCACCGGAGAGCGAACCCATCTGGCAGGCCGATCGGCCGCCGGTCGCATGGCCGGCGCTCGCCTCGGGCCAATGCCCGGTGAAATCGGCGCAGGAGCGAACAGCCGCTGAGGCCTTGGCGCTTGCAAAGGATATCGAGGCCCGCTGGGAGCAGTCGAGAAAATTGCAGGCTCCGACGAAGCGTGTGTCATCGGAAGAGATCAAGCAAGCACGCTGCGCGCTGCTTGCGATCGATCCCGCCGGCAAGGAGTATCCGCAGGCCTGGGCAGCCTTCGTGCGGCTGCGGACCATCGATCGAGACGGGGCCGGTTGAAGCCATAGGCTCGCGCGCAGCGATGCAATCGCCGCGCTTCGGCGGACGCTCTAATCGTCGTCCGCCGGACCGCACCAGCGAGGCGCTTTGCCGCTAGCGCTTCGCCATCAACTCGAGTGCCGGAGCAAAGCGCTCTGCGAACGTCAACGACTTGGCGTGATGAACGGCGGCAAACGATGCCGAGATTCCTGCCGAAGCAACCGCGAGCAAGGCAATTACGAAAACCAGACGGCGCATGTTCGCCTCCTGTGTGAGCTCGTCTACACCATAGAGATGGGACGGCTCTGTTTCAGGACGGTTTCGTGGACGCAGATTTTGATTTCGCTCAAGCGGCTGTGATGAGACGCGGCTTATCTGGGCGCGTGCCGTAACCAACTAACAATGGTCGACGTATTTTGCAGCAGATCGCCGGCATGTCGAGAATTGTGCGGCTGCGGCCCCAAAGGCGACAAGCAGCGTTCGCTGGAACGGGAGTCATCAAGGAATACTCAAATGAAAGTCGTGATCCAGAAACTCAATGGCCTGTGGCACCTCATCGTCGGGTCGTGCCGGATCCGAACGCCGTTCCTGGACACCCAGGACCGCGCGCTGGTGATCACCTACGCCCGCCGCGCCTACCCCGGCGCCAGGATCTTCCAGCGCGACTGACGCGAGCGGCCGCGCATAATGGTCAGCTCACTAGAGGCACGGGGTGAATCACAACACCCGATTCCTGATACCTCTAATCATCGTCCGCCGGACCGCACCAGCCGGGCAGATAGATCGCATCCTTGCTCTTGGCCGCGGACATCCCCTTCTCGATGGCCTTGTCGAAATCGGCCTCCACCACCTTGCGCGAGAGTTTTCGGCGCAGGAAGTCGGCCCACAGAAATTCGGAGAACGGCGTGGTATCCTTGGCGAAGCCGCCCATGCGGCGCAATTCGCCGGCAAGGCTGCGGAACGGATCGTCCTTGAGATCGGCGATCGATTTCGGCAGGTCGCGGAACCCCCGCCGCCCGCCCTTGGCGTCGTAAGGGTAGACCCAGCGCTTGTTGTCCATCACACCCCAGAACGCCTCGCGCTCGACCATGCGGAGGTCCCCGACGATGGTCACCAGCACCTGCTTGACGCCTTCATCGTGCAGCGCGCGGCCGAGATGATGATGGTCGATCACGTAGTAGCGCTCGTCCGGACCATAGACGACGGGGATCATGTGCTTGCCGAGCAGATCGGCCTGCTTCTTCTTGTCATGCTCGCGCCAGCGCTGGCGCTTCTCCTTGACCTCGCGCATGCCGACCGTCATCTGCGTCGGCCGGAGCGACAGGATCGGGACCGGATGCACTCTCGGCTCGCGCGCGTTGGTCGTGGTCATGGTCGAAGGCCCCTCGCATGGTTGGGACTGGTGATCTAGGTTCCCTCGACTATGACATGGGCGTTGCGGCGACAACACGTGTTCGGAAGGACGCGGAGATCACAAGCCCATGTAGACGGGAACGAAGGCGTGAAGTCCTTGGCCATCGCTATGCCCGTTGTTGCAACGCAATCCTCGGTCCTGCCGCCGATATGACGGCTGGTTCCGCGATCGCTCCACACTGATCCATGTACAAATAGTGCAAGCGCACGAATGCACGCAGGCATTGAGAAGATTTTCTGCCACGCGTTCACCACCTATGCTATCTAAAACCGCTGCTTCGGAGTGATCCCAGCCCCATGAATAGCCAGCGGCCCATAAGCTCTGACGACGAGCACCGGGTGCTCCAGTTCAGGCCGCGCAACTCCCCTTCCCCGACGGCCCACCGCGGCGGCGGCACCGTGCAGCCGTTGCGCGTCGCACCCGAACCGTTGGACCTGTCACGCTACGAGCAGCCCCGTGCCGAGCCGGACGACTTCCGCCGTCGCATGCTCGCCAACATCGCGGCGCTGGCCTTTACCATCGCGCTGACTGCAATCGGAATTTGGCTCGCGGTCAGCATCGCCGACCTGCGCCGGACTCAGGATTGCGTGCTGATGGGCCGTCGCGACTGCGTCAAGATCACGACGCCACATATCTAGGCTCAATCTGCTCTAGGCCCGATCTGCCGCCGGCCCCGGCGGAAAGGGCTCCGGCGGGCGTCCCCAGCCCCGTCTCCTCGCCTGCCCGGCTCCATTGAACTCAGGGCGGCGCTCCGATATACGGGCTTTCGACCCGGCCAGAGGGGGGTTTGAGGGCGTCATCAGGGGCGCGATGCCCACCCACCGTGCCACTCTGGATAACCTGAAAAATATCCGCAATATATCAAAGGCTTAGTGATGTCTTCCACATTCGATCAGGTCGCCACGATCATCGCTGAAACCTGCGACATTCCGCGCGACACGATCACGCCAGATAGCCATGCCATCGATGATCTCGGCATCGACAGCCTCGATTTCCTGGACATCGCGTTCGCGATCGACAAGCAGTTCGGCATCAAGCTGCCGCTGGAAAAATGGACCCAGGAGGTCAACGACGGCAAAGCGACCACCGAGCAGTATTTCGTGCTGAAAAACCTGTGCGCCCGCATCGACGAACTGGTTGCGGCCAAGGGCGCGAGCGCCTAAGCGCTCGGTCATGCAACTCGAATACTTCCACATGATCGATCGCATCGTCGACCTCAAGGTCGACGAGAAGACGATCGTCGTCGAAGCCTTGGTCCCGAAGGAGAGCACCATCTTCGAGGGGCACTTCCCGGGCTACCCCTTGATGCCCGGCGTGCTCCTGATCGAATCGATGGCGCAGGCCTCGGGCTGGCTTCAGCTCGGCGTGTTCAAGTTCGAGCGCATGCCGATCCTTGCCGCCGTGAAGGAGGCCAAGGTCCGCGGTTCGGTCTATCCGGGCGATCTCATGAGCATCGAGGCGAGCCTCACGCATGAAGGCTCCGGCTACGCCATGACCGAAGCCAAGATCAGGGTCGGCGGCAAGCTGCGCGCCAACTCGGCGCTGACCTTCACTCTGATTCCCTTCCCCAATGCGGATATGCGCGGGTACATGGCGAAAGTCGCCGAGCGCGTCGGCTTTCCGCAACAGGCCGTATAGCCATGACTGACACTTCCGCTACGAAGCCAGACCAGACCGAAGTCTGGATCACCGGCATTGGACTCGCCACCTCGCTCGGCGAGGGCCTGGACGCCAACTGGGCCGCGCTTCAGGAGAAGCGCATCAATGTCGACGAGAAGGGTTTTGCCCCCTACATCGTGCATCCCTTGATGCCTGTTACCTTCGACAGCCAGATCCCGAAGAAGGGCGACCAGCGCCAGATGGAAGCCTGGCAGCGCATCGGCACCTATGCGGCGGGCCTTGCGCTCGATTCCGCCGGGATCAAGGGCAACAAGGACATCCTGTCGAAGATCGACATGGTGGTGGCCGCCGGCGGCGGCGAGCGCGATCTCAATGTCGACACTGGCGTGCTTACCGCCGAGGCCAAGGGGGCGAACGCGCCCGGCTTCCTCAACGAACGGCTGATGAGCGATTTGCGCCCCACTTTGTTCCTGGCGCAGCTCTCCAACCTGCTCGCCGGCAACATCGCCATCGTGCACGGTCTTGGCGGCACCTCGCGCACCTTCATGGGCGAAGAGGTTGCCGGCGCCGATGCCGCCCGTATCGCGCTGTCGCGCATCGCCTCGGGCGAGAGCGACATCGCGCTGGTCGGCGGCTCGCACAATGGCGAGCGCAAGGACCTGCTCGTCCTCTACGAATTCGGCGACTTCAACCTGAAGGACAAGTTCGCCCCCGTGTGGGCACGCAAGGACCATCCCGGCTTCGCACTCGGCTCGGCCGGCGCCTTCCTGGTGCTGGAGTCGCGGGCACATGCGGAAGCGCGCGGTGCAAAGCCGTTCGCGAAGCTGTCGAGCGTCGTTGCCGATCTCGCCCGGCGCAAGCAGAGCGGCGACATGACCGCGACGCTGGAGCAACTGTGGGCCAAGCTGCCCAAGCGCGAGGGTAAGGGCGCGATCATCTCGGGCGCGACGGGTGCGGAGCCCGCGACCTCGGAGGAGCGCGGCTTCTTGAAGGCCCACGCCGACTTCCCGGTGCGCTCGACCGGCACGATGTTCGGTCACACCATGGAGACGCAATTCCCGCTCGGCATTGCGCTCGCCGCGCTGTCGATCTCGCGGGGTGCGCTGTTCCCGCCGAACGATTCCACGGGCACCGAGATTGAAATGCAGGGAGCGCCCACCCAGATTGTGGTGGTGGGAGCCGGACACTGGCGCGGCGAAGGCATGGCGCTGGTCGAGGCAGTTAGCTAGCTCACTCGGGGGATCGACATGACTGCACCACGCGACAAACTCGGGCGCCCCGTCGTCGTCGTCACCGGCATGGGCATCATGACCTCGCTCGGTGCCGGCAAGGCCGACAATTGGGCGAAACTCGTCGCCGGCGAATCCGGCATCCGTACCATCACGCGCTTTCCGGTCGACGGTCTGAAGACCACGATGGCGGGCACTGTCGATTTCGTCAGCGTCGATCCGTTCTCGTCCACCGGCCTGTCCGAACGGATGGCTGAATTGGTGACCGAGGAAGCGCTCGCGCAGGCCGGCATTGGTGCCAAGGCCGACTTCCCGGGCCCCCTCTTCCTCGCGGTCGCACCGGTCGAGGTGGAATGGCCGCAGCGCCGCGAGCTCGGCCGCGCCGTCGGCGCGCCCGATTTCAATTACGACGATCTGCTGCGCATCTCCGGCGGCGGCAAGTACAGCGCCTATCACCACCGCTTCATGTTCGGCTCGGTGGCCGCGTACCTCGCCGAGACCTTCGGCACCAAGGGCTCGCCGATCTCGCTGTCGACGGCCTGCGCCTCGGGCGCGACCTCGATCCAGCTCGGCGTCGAAGCGATCCGCCGCGGCGAGACTGACGCCGCGCTCTGCGTTGCGACCGACGGCACCGTGAATCCGGAAGCGCTGGTGCGCTTCTCGCTGCTCTCGGCGCTGTCGACCCAGAACGATCCGCCGCAGGCGGCCTCCCGCCCCTTCTCCAAGAACCGCGATGGCTTCGTCATGGCCGAAGGCGCAGGCGCCCTCGTGCTGGAGAGCTACGAAGCCGCTGTCGCGCGCGGCGCAAAAATCCTCGGCGTGATCGCCGGCTGCGGCGAGCTCACCGATTCCTTCCATCGCACCCGTTCCTCGCCCGACGGCAAGCCGATCATCGGCTGCATGAACAAGACGCTGGCCGATGCCGGCATGACGCCGGACCAGATCGACCACATCAACGCGCACGGCACCGCGACGCCTGAGAACGACAAGATGGAGTTCAACACGACATCGGCCGTGTTCGGTGAACTCGCGCAGAAGATTCCGGTCACCTCCAACAAGTCGATGGTCGGCCACACCATCTCGGCCGCCGGCGCGGTCGAGGCGATCTTCTCGCTGCTCACGCTCGAGCATCAGCGCATCCCGCCGACGATCAACTACGAGACCCCGGATCCGACGATCCTGTTCAACGTGGTTGGCAACACGGCGCGCGACGCCCGCGTCACCGCTGTCATGTCGAACTCGTTCGGCTTCGGCGGCCAGAACGCCTCGCTGATCCTGACCCGCGAACCGGCCTGATCGGACGCATGGCGCTGATTCCTATCAGCACGAAGATTCGCGCGCGGAATGCAGCCAAGTCGGTCAGCGGAGGCCTGATCGGCGCCGCCACCGTCGCCATGCTGCGGACCACACGCTATTTCGATCCGGTCAAGACCTCGGACTTTTTCGCGCGCGTCACCAAGACGATCGGCCCGCGCCTGCGCGAGCACCGCATCGGTCGCGCCAACCTCACCGCGGCATTTCCGGAAAAGTCGGCTGAAGAGATCGAAGCCATCCTGATGGGTGTCTGGGACAATCTCGGCCGCGTCGGCGCCGAGTTCGCCCATATGGACCACGTCTGGGACTACGATCGCGACCATCCGGAGAAGAGCCGGATCGAACTCCCCAAGCGCAGCATCGAGCTGTTCGACCAGATCCGCGACGACGGCAAGCCGGCGCTGATCTTCGCCGCGCATCTCGCCAATTGGGAATTGCCGGCGCTCGCCGCCGTCGCGCACGGGCTGGATACCGCGATCCTCTACCGCCGTCCGAACATCGCCTCGGCCGACCGCATCATCCAGGAGATGCGCCAGGTCAACATGGGTACGCTGATCCCTGCGGGCCGCGATGCGCCGCTGCGACTCGCGCAGGCGCTGAAGGACGGCAAGCACGTCGCCATGCTGATCGACCAGTACCTGACCGGCGGCGTCGAGGTCACCTTTTTCGGCCGCAAGACCCGCGCCAATCCGATGCTGGCGCGCCTCTTGCGCCAGATCGAATGCCCGATCCACGGCGCCCGCATCATCCGCCTGCCCGGCGGCCGCTTTCGCGGCGAGCTCACCGATGAGATCAAGCCGGTCCGCGATGCCGACGGCAAGATCGACATCCAGGGCACGACGCAGGCGATCACGAGCGTGGTGGAAAGCTGGGTCCGCGAGCATCCGGAGCAGTGGCTCTGGCTGCACAGAAGGTGGCGGTAAGCGCGTCACTGCGAGGTGCGAAGCAATGAAGCAATCCAGAATGCCTCCGCAGAGATTCTGGATTGCTTCGCTTCGCTCGCAATGACGAGTGCAGCCCCTCACCGCCCCGTCTTCACCTTGGTCCACAGCCGGTTGATGACCCGCTGCGTCGCCGGCTCGCGCGCGGTGATGACGAACAATTTTGCGAGTGTCGCCTCGTCCGGATAGATGTTCTTGTCGTTCAAAATTTTCGGATCGACCAGCTTCTGGCTGGCGAGGTTGCCGTTGGCGTAGGACAAAAAGTCCGAGTTCTTGGCGGCGACGTCGGGACGGTAGAGATAGTTGATCAGCTCGTAGGCTTCGCTGAGGTTCTTGGCATCCGCGGGGATCGCGAGATTGTCGAAGAACATCTGCGCCCCCTCCTTCGGGATTGCGTAGCCGATCTCGATGCCGGTCTTGGCTTCGGCGGCGCGGGCGCGGGCCTGCATGATGTCGCCGGACCAGCCGACCACGAAGCAGATCTCGCCGGTGGCGAGCGCGCTTAAGTATTCGGACGAGTGAAACTTGCGCACGGACGGGCGGACTTTTGCGACGACATCGGCGGCCTTCTCGAGGTCGGCCTGCTTGGTCGAGTTCGGATCGAGCGCGAGATAGTTCAGCGCCGCCGGAAAGATGTCGTCGGCGGAGTCGAGCATGTGCACGCCACAGTCTTTGAATTTTGCCAGGTTTTCCGGCTTGAAGACGATGTCCCAGCTGTCGATCTTGGCATCGGGCCCCAGGATCTGCTTCAGCTTGGCGACGTTGTAGCCGATGCCCGTCGTGCCCCACATGTAATTGGCGGCGTAGACATTGCCGGGGTCGTAGGTCGCAAGACGCTGGTTCACCATCGGCCAGGCATTGGCCAAGTTCGGCAGCTTCGACTTGTCGAGCTTCTGGAAGATGTTGGCCTTGATCTGGCGCTGCAGGAAATAAGCGGTGGGCACCACGACGTCATAGCCGGACTTGCCGGCCATCAGGCGCGTCTCCAGCGTCTCGTTGGCGTCGAAGGTATCGTAGACCACCTTGATGCCGGTCTCCTTGGTGAAGGCCTCAAGGACATCCGGCGCCATGTAGTTGGACCAGTTGTAGAAGTTGACGACCCGCTCCTCGGCCCCTGCGGGAGGTGAGAGCAACGTCAGCGCGGCGGCAATTGCAAAAGTAAGGCAAAGCCCGGAGCGACCGACGTTCGTCATCTGGATCTACCTCTTGCGTCCGCGCACCGCGTCCGACAGCCGCTCCAGCGCGGTGTCGAGCGTCTCGTCCTTCTTGGCAAAGCAGAAGCGCACCACGGAGGTCACGGGGTCCTGCTCGTAGAAGGCCGAGACCGGGATCGCCGCAACCTTGTAGTCCTTCACGATCCGCCAGCAGAATTCGGTGTCGCTCTCGTTGAGCCCGAGCGGCGACAGGTCGACGGTGAGGAAGTAGGTGCCTTGCGACTTCAGCACGGGGAAGCCGAGGCTCTCCAGCCCCCTGGTCAGGCGGTCCCTGCTCCGCGCCAGGTCCTTGCGCATCGACAGGAAGTACTCGTCCGGCTTGCCGAGGCCGTAGGCAACGGCGGCCTGAAGGTTCGGCGCGGTCGTGAAGGTCAGGAACTGGTGCACCTTGGCGGCGACGCGCAGCAGCGGCGGCGCGGCACAGACGAAGCCGATCTTCCACCCGGTCAGCGAGAAGATCTTGCCGGCCGAGCCGACCTTGATGGTGCGCTCGCGCATGCCCGGGAGGGTGATCAGCGGGATGTGCTTGTGCTCGTCGAAGGTGACATGCTCCCAAACCTCGTCGCAGATCGCGATGACGTCGAATTCCTGGCAGTAGCGCGCGAGTAGTTCGAGATCCTCGCGCGGATAGACCACCGCGGACGGATTCAAGGGATTGTTGAACAGCACCGCCTTGGTCTTTGAATTGAAGACGCTTTTCAGCATGTCCTCGTTCAGCCGCCAGTGCGGCGGCTCGAGGCGGACGAGGCGCGGAATGCCGCCGGCCTGGCGGATGATCGGCAGATAGGAATCATAGACCGGCTGGAAGCACACCACCTCGTCGCCGGGCTGCACCACCGCGAGGATGGCCGAGGTCAGCGCCTCGGTGCCGCCGGAGGTCACCATCACCTCGCTCATCGGATCGAGCTTGAGGCCGTGCCAGTGGCCGTAATGGGTCGCGATCGCCTGGCGCAGCTCTGGCAGGCCCATCATCGAGGGGTACTGGTTATAGCCGTTCAGCGAGGCGTCGGCCGCAGCACGGCGGATGTCCTCGGGGCCGGGATCGTCAGGAAAGCCCTGGCCGAGATTGATGGCGGCATTGTCGCGCGCGGCCTGCGACATCGCCTCGAAGATGGTGACGGGAAGGTCGGCGAAGACCTTGTTCAGCGAGGAGCTCTTGGTCGTCATCGCGAGGTCAGCCACCGACCTTGCTGGGAAGACCCGCCGCCTTCCAGCCCAGCATGCCGCCGGCCAGATGCTTGTCGTAAGGCAGGCCCGCCGCCTGCGCCGCCAGCGAGGCCGTCACCGAGCGCTTGCCTGAGCGGCAGGCGAACACGACCTCCTTGCCTTGCGGATCGGGGATCGCCTTGGGATCGAAGGTCGAGAGGGGCACCACAACGCCGTAGGGGTAGGCCTCGGCTTCGACCTCGTTCGGCTCGCGGACATCGACGAGCAGATAGCGCCCTTCCGCGACACCCTTGGAGACCTCGTCCGGGGTCAGATCCTGTACCTGGTTTGCCACATCATCCTCCAACATCGCGAGCCGCGTGCCGGGGCGTCCCCGGCCGGCGGCAACCTCGCCTCTCGGCTTGTTAAAATCAAGCACTACAAAGGCTTGAGCCGCCCGGCGCAAGTTAAAGCTAAATCGCAGCGACTTGAAGTGCGCTTTGAATCCTGGGCCTAGATCGTCACCTGGGTGCCGACCTCGACCACACGGCCCGAGGGGATCTGGAAATAGTCCGTGGCGTCGTTGGCGGAGCGGCTGAGCGAGATGAACAGCCGGTCCTGCCAGCGCGGCATGCCGGAATGCACCGCGGGCTTCAGCGCCCTGCGCGACAGGAAGAACGAGGTCGACATGATGTCGAACTGCCAGCCGAGCTTGCGCGCGATCGCCAGAGCCTTCGGCACGTTGGGCGATTCCATGAAGCCGAATTTCAGCGTCACCTTGGAGAAGGTCGGTGAGATCTGCTCCAGCCTGACGCGCTCGGCCGGATCGATCCGCGGCGTCTGCGCGGTCTCGATGGTGAGAATGACATTCTTCTCGTGCAGCACCTTGTAGTGCTTCAGACTATGCATCAGTGCGGTCGGCGCGCTGAGCGGGTCCGAGGTGAGGAACACGGCGGTGCCGGGCACGCGCTGCGGGGGCCGCTTCTCCAGCATGGCCACGAGGTCGGCGAGCGGGAACTCGAGCTTGCGCGACTTCTCGAACAGCAGCCGGCTGCCGCGCCGCCACGTGTACATCAGGATGATGATGAGCGCACCGAGCGCCAGCGGCATCCAGCCGCCCTCGAACACCTTGAGCAGGTTGGCCGCCAGGAAGGTCAGGTCGAGGAACAGGAACGGCGCGATCAGCGCGGCGGCGGCGAGCGGCGACCACCGCCAGACCTTCCAGATCACCACGAAGCCCATCATCGCCGTGACCACCATGGTTCCGGTGACGGAGATGCCGTAGGCCGAGGCCAGCGCGCTGGAGGAGCGGAACAAGAGCACCAGCAACACCACGGCGAGCAGCAAGAGCTGGTTGATGCGCGGGATGAAGATCTGGCCGGAATGGGCTTCAGAGGTATGACGAATTTCGAAGCGCGGCAGCAGCCCAAGCTGAATCGCCTGGCGCGTCAGCGAATAGGCGCCGGTAATGACCGCCTGGCTCGCGATGACGGTCGCCATGGTGGCGAGCACGACCATGCAGCCGCGGAAGAAGCCTTGCGGGAACAGCTGGAAGAACGGGCTCACGATGGCGCCGGGGTCGCTGAGCACGAGCGCCCCCTGCCCCAGATAGTTCAGAGCCAGCGAGGGCAGCACGATAGAGAGCCAGGCGAACTGGATCGGCCGCTTGCCGAAATGGCCGAGGTCGGCATAGAGCGCCTCGGCGCCGGTGACCGCCAGGAATACGGCGCCCAGCGTGACAAAGCCGATGATGCCGTGGTGGAACATGAAAGACACGGCGTAGAGCGGGTTCAGCGCGTAGAGGACTTGCGGCTGCTGAATGATCGGATGGATTGCCGCCGCCGCGATAACTACGAACCAGACGCACATGATCGGACCGAAGAACGCGGCGACGCGGGCGGTTCCGCGCGACTGCACCGCGAACAGGCAGACCAGGATCACCACCGTCAGCGGCACGATATATGGCTCGAACCGGAGCGTGACGTCCTTCATGCCCTCGATCGCCGACAGCACCGAGAGCGCCGGCGTGATCACAGCATCGCCGTAGAACAGCGCACCGGAGATGATGCCGAGCAGGACGATGGTCGCCCCGCCGGTGCCGACCGCGCGCTGGGCCAGCGCCATCAGTGCCAGCGTGCCGCCCTCGCCATTGTTGTCGGCACGGAGCAGGATCACGACGTATTTGAGCGTCACCACGACGATGAGCGCCCACAGGATCAGGGAGAGCACGCCAAGCACCGCTGCCGGCGTCGGCAACCCCTCTGCGCCCGAGGCGGCCATCACCGCCTCACGGAACGCATATAGCGGGCTGGTGCCGATATCGCCGTAGACGACGCCGATGCTGCCGAGCGTCAGCGCGCCGAAACGGGCGGTGGTGTGGGCCTCGCCATGCCCATTGGCCGCCGCCGTTTCCGGGGCGGAAATCGCTACATCGCTTGTCATGGAGAGCCCGGTGGCCTCTAAAATGCTTCACTGCACAATGGCGGAAGAGCGCGCGGCTTATAGTCCTGCGCTACCGGCATAGCCTAGCCCGATTCCGGAGCCTAGCCATGCAAATTCGCATGACTTGGCCAGTTGCGTTCTAGATGGTGACCTGGGTTCCGACTTCAACCACCCGCCCGGTGGGGATTTGGAAGTAATCCGTGGCGTCGTTGGCGGACCGGCTCAGCGCGATGAACAAATGGTCCTGCCACAGCGGCATGCCCGATTGCGCCGACGCTTTCAGCGACCTTCGTGACACGAAGAACGACGTGGACATGATGTCGAACTGCCAACCCTGCTTGCGCGCGATCGCGAGCGCCTTGGGCACGTTCGGCTGCTCCATGTAGCCGAAGCGCAGACGGACCTTGGAGAATTTCTCGCTGATCTTCTCCATGCGGAACCGCTCCGACAGATCGACCCGCGGCGTATGCGCGGTCTCGATGGTCAGGACCACGTTGTGCTCGTGCAGCACCTTGTTGTGCTTGAGATTGTGCAGCAACGCGGTCGGCACGAACGAGGGATCGCTGGTCAGGAACACAGCGGTGCCCTTGACGATGTGCGGCGGCCGCTTTTCCAGGCTCCGGATCAGATCGTCCAGCGGCACCTCGATCCGGCGCGTCTTCTGAATCAGAATCCCGGAGCCTTTCCGCCAGGTCCAGATCGTTCCCGCCATGACCACCCCGAACAGCAGCGGTACCCAGGCGCCCTCAAGGAGCTTAAGCAGATTGGCGCTGAAGAAGCTCAGGTCGACGACGACGAAGGGCACGATCACGGCCGCAGCCGTGGCCGCGCGCCAGTTCCACAGTTTCCAGATCACGACAAAGCCCATGATGCCGTCGGCGACCATGGTGGTGGAGACGGCGATGCCGTAGGCCGAGGCCAGATTGCTGGGGGTGTGAAATAGCAGCACCAGCAGCATCACGCCGATCAGCAGCAGCCGGTTCACCCGCGGAAGATAGATCTGGCCGGCATGGGTCTCGGACGTATAACGGACCTCGAAACGCGGCAGCAGGCCGAGCTGCACCGCCTGGTAGACCAGCGAATAGGCACCGGTGATCACCGCCTGGCTCGCAATCACGGTCGCTGCGGTCGCAAGCCCGACCAGCGGCAGCACCAGACTTTCAGGCACCATGCGATAGAAGGAATGCTCGATTGCGCTCGGATCGGACAGCACCAGCGCGCCCTGCCCGAAATAGTTGATCAAAAGCGCGGGAAGTACGAAGAACATCCAGGCCAACTGGATCGGCTTGCGGCCGAAATGGCCAAGATCGGCATAGAGCGCCTCGCCCCCTGTCACCGCCAGGAACACCGCGCCGAGCGTCACAAGGCCGATCGTGCCGTGCGACAGCACGAACTGCACCGCGTAGTAGGGATTGATCGCCGCCAGCACCGAGGGGTCGTCGGCGATGTGGACGGCCCCCATCACCGCGATGACAGTGAACCAGACCATCATCACCGGCCCGAAGGCCGAGGCCACCAGCGCGGTCCCCTTGCTCTGGACCGCGAACAGCAGCACCAGGATGAGCACGGTGAGCGGCACCACGTAGTGCTCGAGCGCGGGGGTTGCGAGCTTCAGGCCCTCGACCGCCGACAGCACCGAGATCGCCGGCGTGATCATGGAATCGCCGATGAACATGGAGGCGCCGACCACGCCGAGCGCGAGCAGAACCCAGCTTCGCCGCCCGAGCGCGCGCTGGCCGAGAGCCATCAAGGAGAGCGTGCCGCCCTCCCCGTTATTGTCGGCGCGCAGCAGCAGCAGGACGTATTTGGCGGTGACGACGATCAGCAGCGCCCACAGGATCAGCGAGAGCACGCCCAGCACGATGACCCGCGAGACCGGCTCGCCATGGGCCGCGGCCTTGACAGCCTCGTGGAATGCATACAGGGGCGAGGTGCCGATATCGCCGAAGACGACGCCGATGCTCCCGAGCGTAAGGGCCCAAAAACCTGAGGTGACCGGTTGCCCATCCTGGGTCTCGGCCTGTGTGATGCTCGCCGTCATGAAGGTGGAAAACGCTTCTTCCCTGGAATTGATCCGGCGCCTTTCGACGCTTCCGGCGCGCCTGTCAATCAGACCATCACCATAGCAGGCGTCCAGACAGAAGCTGTGACACCGCAGCAACGTTCGTCGCCCGCGCGACGACATGCCTCAGGTAAAATGGTAACGCAAGAGGACTTATTTTCCGAGCATGATCTCGTCGGAAAATCGGTGCCCACTTTACCGGATCATGCTCAGGGCTTCAGATTTGGCGGCAGCGGCGGATCTTCGCGCATCAGGGTGATGGTCACCCGCCGGTTGGCCGCGAGCGAGGGATCGTCCGGAAACAGCGGCTGGGTGTCCGCCTTTCCGGAGACAGCGAAGATGTGCGACGGCGGCAGGCCTTCGCGTTCGAGGATCTGGCGCACGGCATTGGCGCGATCGGCCGACAGATCGAAGGCGCCATACTCGCTGCGGGTCGGCACGAAGCCCGCCGCGGTATGGCCGGCGATGGAAACGCGCAGCGGCGTCGCCTTGAGCGGGATCGCGAGCTTTTCGACCAGACGGCGGGTGCGGTCATAGGGCACCTTGGAGCCGTCGGCGAACATCGAGCGGCCGTCCTGGTCGACGATCTCCAGGTTGAGACCCTGCTTGGTCTCCTCGAACATGATGTGCTTGGACATCTCGGTCAGCTCCGGCATGTCCTGCAGCGCCTGGCGCAGCGAGGCCGCGGCGAGCGCGAAATTGCGGTCGACCTTGATCTTCGCTCCCGACGTGCGGTCGCGATCCTCCTGGTCCGGCGTCGGCGTGTTGGAGGCATCCTCGGGCTGGATATGGTCGACATTCTTCAGCCGTGGGCGGGTCGGCAAACCGTCGGACTCGACGATGCCGGCATAGCGCGCTTCGCTCTGCACACCGAAGGCGTCGCGCATCGATCCCGCGACAATCTTCAGCTTGTTGGCGTCCTGCGTCGAGAATGCGACGAGCATCACGAAGAAGCTCATCATCAAGCCCATAAGGTCGGCGAAGGTCACGAACCAGCCGTGACCGCCTCCGTGCGCATCGCCGCGTTTCTTCTTGGCCATGGCTGAAAATCCCGGCGGGCGGTCTTACGCCGGCACCGGCTCACCCTCGGCGTGACGATGCTTCTCCGGCAGGTAGGCCAGCAGCATTTCACGCACGAGCGTCGGGCTCTTGGAGTCGCGGATCATCAGGATGCCATCGATGATCAGGGTACGATTGGTTTCCTCGTCCAGCAGCTTGCCGTGCAGCTTGTCGGCGATCGGCAGACAGAACAGGTTCGCAACCAGCGCGCCGTAAAGCGTGGCGAGCAGCGCGGTCGCCATGAACGGGCCGAGCTTGGAGGGGTCGGTCATGTTCGCGAACATCTGCACCATGCCGATCAGGGTGCCGATCATGCCGAAGGCTGGGGCGCAGTCGCCGATGGCACGATAGATCTTGCTGCCCTCGTCCAGGTGCATCAGGAAGTTGTCGCGGTCGCGCTCGAGATTGTCGCGGATGAAGTCGAGGTCGTAGCCGTCGGCGACGTAGCGGATGCCTTTGGCGAGGAACGGCTCGTCAGTCTCGACCTTTTCGAGGCCGACAGGACCCTGCTTGCGGGCGATCTCGGCGATGCGGGCGAGCTCGTCAACGAGGTCGTGGGCCGACAGCCGGCTCATGGTGAAGGCGAACTTGGCGCCGAGCGGGAGGCCGTGCAGGAGCGCCGAGAGCGGAAAGCGGATCATGGTGGCGGAGACCGAGCCGCCGAAGATGATGATCATCGCATGTTCGGAGATGAACATGTGGAGGTCGCCGCCCATGAAGATCATCGCAGTGATGACGATGATGCCCGCCGTGAGCCCGACGCTCGTCATGATATCCATGGGATACTCCAACGCGTACGCAACAACGGCCGTCCTGGCCGCTGGCGCGGCCCAACCCCGAACCGCATCGGAAACCCTAGAGTGCCGCCCTTAAAGCCGCGTAAAGGTTAAGTTGAGCCCGCGCGCCAGACCGGCGTAGCGCATCGGGAGGAAGCCGGCTTTGCCGGCTGCCGACACGAATTTCAACACTTTGCTAACCATGATTGCGGCGCGACGGCGCGAGGAAGGCCCGGCGTCTAGTTGAACAGATGCGAGAAGGTTTGCTCATCCTCCGGATGGAACGACTGCGGCCCTGCGCCACGGGCGAGACGAAGGATGATCTGCTATTCTCAGCCCTGCGGCATGCTCCAGCGCAGGAGCCTATTGCAATGTTGACGCTGTTCAGTCTTCTCACCGCGCTGCCTGCGGTGTTGGCGCTCCACCTGCTCGAGCCGGAGCTCGTTCTGCCGGCCTTCAGCCTTGCGCTCTTTGCCGAGGCCGTCTTCGCAGTGATCGCAGCGCGCTTGATTCACCTCCCGGACAATGCGGAGGACATCACGCTGTGGGATCTTGCCGGCGGCTTCACCCTGATCGGATGCGCCGCCGCGGTGTTTGGCGAGCCGGATCAGGCCGCCCTGTTTCTGACGGAACAGGGCAGCCCACGGCTGGCGTCGCGGCCGTAGGCCGTTCAGTCCCGTCAGTGAATTTCCGCCGAGCGCTTCAGCGCGGCCTTCAGCTTCTCCAGCGAGAAGTCGGGGCTGCGGGCGATCTCCAGGATCGGCGTCTCGCGGCGGCCACAGAGCTCGGCAGCCTCGGGCAGCTTTGCGGCGACATCGACCGGGATCACGATGGCGCCGTGCTGGTCGGCATGAATCAGATCGTCCGACTTCACGGTCATACCGGCAACGCGCACCTCGCCGCCGAAGCTTTCCGCATGCACCCAGGCATGCGAGGGGCCGATCGAGCCGGCCAGCGCCTGGAAACCCGGGGCCCATTGTGGGATGTCGCGGATCGAGCCGTCGGTGATGACGCCGAGGCAGCCGAGCGCCTTGTGCACGTTGCTCTGCACCTCGCCCCAGAATGCGCCGTAGCCGACGTCAGGACCGTCGATGTCCTGGATCACCGAAATGCGCGGGCCATGGCCGGTGCCGACATACTCGTAATATTCGATGCGGCGCTCGGACTGCTCTTCCGCCGGCAGCGAGGATTTCAGCACCGAGCGGATCGCGACCGTGCGGGCATAGCCGACGATCGGCGGCAGATCGGGGAACGGACAGACCAATTGCTTGGTGGTGTAGCCGATCAGCCGGCGCTCGGGCGCCACGATCTCCATGGCATTGCAGATCGTCGGCGTGTCGTAGCGGCCCAGCGCTTCGAGGACGGAAGCGGGCAGCGGCCCGGTCGCGGAATTGGTCACGGCGTTCTCTCCCAGATTGGCGGCCGCTGTTGGCGCGGTGCCGCCGGCACGGGGCGATATAGCTGAGATCGAGCCTCGACCCAACTCAACGCACTCTCATGGCAGATATCCGCGAAAAAGCTCAATGCAGCCGTCCGGGCCGGTCGTCATCCGGCGGCGGCTCCGACAAATTCGCCAGCGTCGGCGCCGAAGGCGGCGATGAGACCTCGCCTCCCGATGACGCCGTGGCTTCCATCGCGCGCGCCTGGTCGCGGTAGGATTTGTAGCCGAGCGGCAAGCAGAGCAGATACAGCACCGTGCCGATCGACAGCACGTGCCAGGGATAGGCGATCAGCAGTGCGATGAAAACGATCACGGCGACGAACGCCGGCAGCACCAGCTCGGGCGGCACGCGCATGCGCTTGGTCTTGCCGGAGAACACCGGCAAGCGCGACACCATCAGGAAGGCGATCAGGAGCGTATAGGCCGCCGTCACCGCAGCCGGAGTGCGGCCGAGATCGAGGAACGCGACGTAGATCGGCAGCAGCACGGTGATCGCGCCGGCCGGCGCCGGCACGCCAGTGAAGAAATTGGCCGCGAAGGCCGGCTTGTTGGGATCGTCCATGGTGGCGTTGAAGCGCGCCAGACGCAGGCCGCCGGAGATCGCGAACACCATGGCGGCGATCCAGCCGGCATTGCCGAGCTCGTGCAGCTGCCAGAAATACAGCATCAGGCCGGGCGCGACGCCGAAATTGACGAAATCGGCGAGGCTGTCGAGCTCGGCGCCGAACTTGGATTGGCCCTTGATCATGCGCGCGATGCGGCCGTCGATGCCGTCGAGGGCCGCCGCGAACACGATGGCGTAGACGGCGAGCGACATCCGTCCCTCGATCGACAGCCGGATCGAGGTCAGGCCGGCGCAGATCGCCAGCAGCGTGATGACGTTGGGCACCAGCATCCGCACCGGAATCGGACGGAACCGCCGGCGGCGCGTGTCGGGATCTTTGAAGTCATAGGGCGTCATGGCTGTCCTCACCTCAAGGCGAGATATAGCAAGCCGCGTCCCCCTCCGCCATTGCGGCGGAAGGCCCTCGTGGACCGACTATTGGTTAATTGGCGCGGTAGGCGCGGCTGGGATCGTCCCCGGCAAGATCGGCCAAAATCGTCTCGCCGGCGA
Source organism: Bradyrhizobium sp. 141 (assembly GCF_023074055.1). Taxonomy (GTDB): domain Bacteria; phylum Pseudomonadota; class Alphaproteobacteria; order Rhizobiales; family Xanthobacteraceae; genus Bradyrhizobium. The sequence goes on along the minus strand of NZ_JADPKR010000013.1, from coordinate 422,696 downwards.
TGGCGGTCTGCCCTTCCGAGACCAGCGCTTTGGTACCCACAGGCAGATAGACGTCGAGCCGCGAGCCGAAGCGGATCAGACCGAAGCGCTCGCCGGCGCCGATCGCCTGGCCTTCCCTGACGAAGCAGACGATGCGCTTGGCGACGAGCCCTGCGATCTGGACCACGCCGATCCGCGCCGTCGGTGTCGAGATCACCAGCGAATTGCGCTCATTGTCTTCGCTGGCCTTGTCGAGCTCGGCATTGATGAAGAGGCCGGGGCGGTAGGCGATGCGGTCCACCCTGCCCGCTAAGGGAGCGCGGTTCACGTGGCAATTGAAGACGCTCATGAACACCGAGATGCGTGGCAACGGCCGGTCGCCGAGCCCGAGCTCAGCCGGCGGCAACGCCATGGTGATCATCGAGACGCGGCCGTCGGCCGGCGACACCACCAGCCCCTCGCGCACCGGCGTCACGCGCACGGGATCGCGGAAGAACAGCGCGCACCACACGGTCAGGATCGTGCCGATCCAGCCCAGAGGCGACCACAGCCAGAACAGGATCAGGCTGGCCAGCGCAAAGCCGCCGATGAAGGGATAACCCTCCTTGTGGATCGGTGGGATCTGACGCTGGATCGAATCGAGAATGGACATCGCTATCTGCCGGTCGGAGTTAATGGCACGGGTCGTCGCGCGGGCTTGTTTAGGCCAGAGTTGGGACCGGAGACAAGGTCACTCCGCCGCCGCGGGTGCCGTCAGGGCGTCATTGACCGCCGGCGGCTCCCGGTTGGGGGCCTCGCCGGTGTCGGCCATCTTGGCCAGTTTCTCGCGCGCCGCCTCGGCCTCGCGCTGCCTGTTCCACATGCTGGCATAGAGGCCGCCATGCGCGAGCAGCTTGGCGTGGGTCCCGCGCTCGGCGATGCGGCCCTGGTCCAGCACGATGATCTCATCGGCCCCAACGATGGTCGAAAGCCGGTGCGCGATCACCAGCGAGGTGCGGTTTTTCGCCACCCGGTCGAGCGCGCCCTGGATCTCGTGCTCGGTGTGGGTGTCGAGCGCCGAGGTCGCCTCGTCCAGCACCAGGATCGGCGGCGCCTTCAGCACGGTGCGTGCGATCGCGACGCGCTGCTTCTCGCCGCCGGACAGTTTGAGCCCGCGCTCGCCGACCTGGGTCTCGTAGCCCTTCGGCGACATGCGGATGAAATGGTCGATCTGCGCCAGCTGCGCCGCTTCCTCGACTTCGGCATCGTCGGCGTCCCAGCGGCCGTAGCGGATGTTGTAGCGGATGGTGTCGTTGAACAGCACGGTATCCTGCGGCACCATGCCGATCGAGGCCCGAAGTGAATCCTGCGTCACCGCGCGGATGTCCTGGCCGTCGATCAGGATCTTGCCGCCGGAGACGTCGTAGAGGCGGAACAGGAGGCGCGAGATCGTCGACTTGCCCGCACCGGACGGGCCGACGATGGCGACGGTCTTGCCGGCCGGCACCTCGAAACTGATGCCCTTGAGGATCGGCCGCGTCGGCTCATAGGCAAAGCGCACGTCCTCGAAGCGCACGGTGCCGGCGGAGATGACCAACGGCTGCGCATCGGGCGCGTCCTTGATCTCGGCCTCGCGGCCCAGCACATTGAACATCTTCTCGATGTCGATGATCGCCTGCTTGATCTCGCGATAGACCATGCCCATGAAGTTCAGGGGCTGATAGAGCTGGATCATCATGGCGTTGACCAGCACGAAATCGCCGACCGTGTTGGTGCCGTTGCGCACGCCGATCGCGCACATCAGCATGGTCGCGGTCAGCCCCAGCGTGAAGATCACCGCCTGGCCGGTGTTGAGCACCGCGAGTGAGGTGTAGGTGTGGACGCTTGCCTCTTCGTAACGCGCCACCGATTTGTCGTAACGCTGCGCCTCACGCGCCTCGGCACTGAAGTACTTCACGGTCTCGTAGTTGAGCAGCGAGTCGATCGCCTTCGTGTTCGCCTCGGTGTCGGAATCGTTCATCTTGCGGCGGATGCCGATCCGCCACTCGGTCGCGATGTAGGTATAGTACATGTAGAGCGTGACCGTGATCAGCGTCGCGACCACGTAGCGCCAGTCGAACTGCCAGAGCAACACCGCCATCAGCAGCGTGACCTCGACGATGGTCGGGATCAGCTGCAGGATCACCATGCGCACGATGACCTCGATGCCCTCGCGGCCGCGCTCGAGCACGCGCGTCAGACCGCCGGTCTTGCGCTCGAGATGAAAGCGCAGCGACAGCTCGTGCATATGGATGAAGGTGATGGTGGCGAGCTTGCGCACCGCATGCATGGCGACGCGCGCAAAGATGCCGTCGCGCCACTGCGTCAGCAGCGCCATCAAGATGCGCATCGTGCCGTAGCTCACGGTCAGCAGCAACGGCGAGGCAATCACCCAGAGGTGCCAATTGTCGGCCTGCAGCGGCGCCGTATTGGCGCCGGTCAGCGCGTCCGTCGCCCATTTGAAGCTGAACGGTACCGTCAACGTGATCAGCTTGGCAGCGAGCAGCAGCACAAGCGACCACACCACGCGCATCTTCAGGTCGAAGCGGTCGCCCGGCCAGATATAAGGCCACAGATGCGCCAGCGTGCCCATCAACGTGGCCCGCTCCGCCGGGCCGCCGGCAGGATCGGGAACGTTGGCGCCGTCGAACGATTGAGGTTGGTCCATCAAAAAGCCTGAAATCCCGCCGGATGCGGGCGTCGCTGCGATTAACGATTTTCGCCTGTCATATAGAGCCTTCCCGATGTCAACGCACCCCGCCAGATGGCGAATCTTCGATTGTTTGTCGCCATTTACCGGTAGATTTCCGGGAGTATCGAATCACCGATTGGACTTGACGCCTCTTCGCTGCAATGCATCATGGCACCAATGAGCACGATCAAAACCGTCTGTGTCTATTGCGGCTCCGGCCCCGGAACCAATCCCCGCTTCACCGAAGGCGCCAAGGCGTTCGGCAAGGCGCTCGCCGAGAACAACATCCGCCTCGTCTATGGCGGCGGCTCGCTTGGCCTGATGGGCTCGGTCGCGACCTCCGTGCTCGATCACGGCGGCACCGTCACCGGCATCATCCCCGACTTCCTGCGGATGCGCGAGAACGCGCTGACGCGCGTACAGGAGATGATCGTCACCCCCGACATGCACGAGCGCAAGCGCTTGATGTTCGAACGCTCCGACGCCTTCGTGGCGCTGCCGGGCGGCGTCGGCACGCTGGAAGAATTGGTCGAGCAGTTGACCTGGAAACAGCTCGGCCGTCACGCCAAGCCGGTGCTGCTCGCCAATATCGACAATTTCTGGGAGCCGCTGTTCTCCCTGCTGTCGCACATGCGCCAGACCGAGTTCATCCGTGCCGGCCTTTCGGTCGACATCCTCAAGGCCGATCGCGTCGATGACATTTTGCCGAAGCTGAAGGCGGCCGCGGCCCAGATCGACGAGGCCGAGAAGAAGCTTGCGCCGGAAGTGGCGCGCAAGCTCTGAAGATTGGTTTGGCTTGATCTGGCCGCGGGCTCGGTAACCTCTCCCGCTCGCGGGAGAGGTCGCCGCGTAGCGGCGGGTGAGGGTTCTCTCCTCTTGGGGGTCCTCGCCCGCGGAGACACCCCCACCCTAGCCCTCCCCCGCAAGCGGGAGAGGGAGCGCAGCTCCTTCGTGGCGATAGTGAGTCCTACTCCGCCGGAAACGTCACCGCCTCGATGCGGTTGCCGTCGGGATCGAACACGAAGGCCGCGTAATAGCGCACGCGATCGTGCGGGCGGATGCCGGGCGCGCCGTCGGAGGCCCCGCCTGCGGCGAGAGCGGCCGCATGAAACGCATCGACCTCGTCAATCGTCTTCGTCCGCAGGCAGATGTGGACGCCGCTCCCCGCTGGCACACGCGCCATGTTCTCGCGCAGATTGATCCAGAACTCGGGATAGGCCTTGCCGAAGCCGACCGTCCGCGGTCGTGTGACGAGGCGTGTGAGGCCGAGAGTCGCGAGCGTGGCCTCGTAGAATCTTGCGGCGCGCTCGATGTCGCTGACGCCGACGGAGATGTGGTCGATCATGCGTGCTCCCTCCCCCCGTCATTGCGAGCGAAGCGAAGCAATCCAGAATGCCCTCCCCGGAGACAGTCTGGATTGCTTCGTCGCCTCGCTCCTCAATGACGGCGTTTGTAGCTGCCGCCGTTTCCCTACGCCGGCGCCCCCGACTTCACGAGCTTGTAGATCACCGAATCCATCAGCGCCTGGAACGAGGCGTCGATGATGTTCGGGGAGACGCCGACCGTGGTCCAGCTGTCGCCGTTCTCGTCCTCGCTCTCGATCAGAACGCGCGTGACCGCGCCGGTGCCGCCGTTGAGGATACGCACACGGTAGTCGATCAGCGTCAAGCCCTCGATGTATTTCTGGTACTTGCCGAGATCCTTGCGCAAGGCAACATCGAGCGCGTTGACGGGACCGTTACCTTCGGCCGCCGAGATCAGGTGTTCGCCGGCGACATCGACCTTCACCACCGCGAGCGCCACGGTGACGCGCTCGCCGTGCGAATTGTAGCGCTGCTCGACATTGACGTCGAACTGCTCGACCTCGAAATAATGCGGCACCTTGCCCAGCGTGCGGCGCGCCAGGAGCTCGAACGAAGCGTTGGCGGATTCATAGGCGTAGCCGGCCGCCTCACGCTCCTTCAACTCCTCGACGAGGCGGGTCAGCTTCGGATCGCTTTTCTCGTAAGGGATGCCGGCACGGTCGAGCTCGGCGATGACGTTGGAACGGCCGGCCTGGTCGGAGACCAGGACCTTGCGGTGGTTGCCCACCGTCTCCGGCAGCACGTGCTCATAGGTTTGCGGGTCCTTCAACACCGCGGAAGCATGGATACCGGTCTTGGTGACGAAGGCGCTCTCGCCGACATAGGCCGCATGCCGGTTCGGCACGCGGTTGAGCATGTCGTCGAGCGTGCGCGAGACCTTGACCAGGGTTGCCAGCTTCTCGGCGGTGACACCGATCTCGAAAGCGTCGGCAAAATCCTTCTTCAATTTCAGCGTCGGGATCAGCGAACAGAGATTGGCGTTGCCGCAGCGCTCACCAAGGCCGTTCAGCGTGCCCTGGATCTGCCGGGCGCCGGCGCGCACCGCGGCGAGCGAGTTGGCCACGGCCTGCTCGGTGTCGTTATGGGCGTGGATGCCGACGTGATCGCCAGGGATGTGTTTTGTGACTTCGGCGACGATGGCCTCGACCTCGTCAGGCATGGTGCCGCCATTGGTGTCGCACAGCACCACCCAGCGCGCGCCGGCGTCATAAGCGGCCTTGGCGCAGGCGAGCGCAAAGCTGGCATCCTCCTTGTAGCCGTCGAAAAAGTGCTCGCAGTCGAGCATGACCTCGCGGCCAGCGGCCTTTGCCGCCGCGACGCTGTCCCGGATCGAGGCGAGGTTCTCCTCCTTCGTCGTCTCCAGCGCGACGCGCACCTGATAGGCCGAGGATTTTGCCACGAAGCAGATCGCGTCGGCCTTCGCTTCGAGGAGCCCGGCGACACCGGGGTCGTTGGAGACCGAGCGCCCGGCCCGGCGCGTCATGCCGAAGGCGGTGAAGCGCGCATGATTGAGCTTCGGCTTGGCCGCGAAGAACTCGGTGTCGGTCGGATTGGCGCCGGGATAGCCGCCCTCGACATAGTCGATGCCGAGATCATCGAGCATCGCGGCGATGACCTGCTTGTCCGTCAGCGTGAAGTCCACGCCATTGGTCTGCGCGCCGTCGCGCAGCGTGGTGTCGAACAGATAAAGGCGCTCCTTGCTCATTGCCCCGCTCCGAGCGTCTTCTTCATGGTGGTGTTGGCGAGCCACTCGTCGTTGATGGTGACGCTGTTGCGCTGCTGGGCGGTGTAGCCGCGCTTGGCGAAAAACCCCTGTGCGGTGTCGCTGGCATCGACAGAAAGGCTTGTCGCGCCGCGGCCGCCGGCGAGTTTCTCCAGCGCATCGACCAGCAGGGTCGCGATGCCCTGCCCGGCTACCGCCGGATGCACATAGAGCATGCGAATGTGGTCGTTGCCGCGCAGCGAGGCGAAGCCGATGGGCGAGCCATCGAGCGTCGCAATCAGCGTCAGGTCGGAGGCGAGCCGCTTGCCGAACTCCTCGTCCTCGGCCGCCTCCATCCAGGCCTGCTGCTGCGCCTCGCTATAGTCGTCGCCGGTCAGCTCCTCGATGCTCGCGGTGAAGATCGCGGCGAGCACCGGCACGTCATCAGGCAGGAACGGCCGCAATCCGGGCTTCGGCAAAGTCTGTCCCATCGTCGTCACCACATCCCATATAGCTTGAGCACCAGCGCCACGGCGCCCGCGAGCAGCGCGATCTTCAGCGCGATGTAATAGAGCCAGTGCCGCGGGAAAGGCGTGTCGGGCCGTTTCATCGCGCAACCTCCCACGTCGTTCCTTCCTTGGAATCCTTGATCGCAACGCCCATCGCAGCGAGCAGATCGCGGATGCGGTCGGACTCCCCAAAATCCTTACGCGCACGCGCAGCCGTCCGCTCCGAGATTAGGCGCTCGACTTCCCCGGCATCGACGCCGCTCGCCTGCTGCTTGCGGCTTTCCCACTGCCCGGCGCTCTCGGACAGGAAGCCGAGCAGCCGCAACGAGCCCGCCAGAGCACCGATATCACCACCACGCAGGCCGTGCAGCGCCGCGATCGCCAGCGGCGTGTTGAGATCGTCGAGCAGCGGCTCGACCACGGACGCGGCCGGCCTGCCGGGTTCGACGTCGGCCGCGGTGCGATACCAATCGTCGAGCGTCTTGGCGCTCTCCTCCAGCGACTTCATGGTCCAGTCGATCGGCGAGCGGTAATGCGTCTTGAGCATGTTCAGGCGCAACACCTCGCCGGGCCAGTCCGCGAGCAACTCATGGATGGTGATGAAGTTGCCGAGGCTCTTCGACATCTTCTCGCTCTCGACCTGGAGAAAGCCGTTGTGCATCCAGTAGTTCGCCATGCGCTGCTGGTGGAAGGCGCAGCAGGTCTGCGCGACCTCGTTCTCGTGATGCGGAAACACGAGATCGATGCCGCCGCCATGGATGTCGAATTGCTCGCCGAGATGCTTCCAGGCCATGGCCGAGCACTCGATGTGCCAGCCCGGACGCCCCTCAGCCTTGATGCCGGCTGGCGATGGCCATGACGGCTCGCCCGGCTTGGACGGCTTCCACAGCACGAAATCGGTGTTGCCCTTCTTGTAGGGCGCGACATCGACGCGGGCGCCGGCAACCATCTCGTCGAGCGAGCGATTGGACAAGGCGCCGTAGCGCGGCAGATCGGAATTTCCCGCGTTCATCGCCTGCGGCGAGAACAGCACGTGATCCTCGGCCACATAAGCAAAGCCGCCCTTGACCAACCGTTCGATGATCTCGCGCATCTCGCCAATATGCTCGGTCGCGCGCGGCTCGACGCTCGGTCGCAATGCGCCGAGCGCGTCGACATCGGCGTGAAACTGCTTTCCCGTTTGCTCGGTAACCTTGCGGATCGCCTCGTTCAGCGGCAGGCCGGGGAAATCGCGCGCGGCACGGTCGTTGATCTTGTCGTCGACGTCGGTGATGTTGCGAACATATTTGACATGCGCCTCGCCATAGAGATGGCGCAGCAGCCGAAACAGCACGTCGAACACGATCACCGGCCGCGCATTGCCGATATGGGCGAAGTCATAGACGGTCGGTCCGCAGACATACATGCGGACGTTCTTCGCATCGAGCGGCACAAAGGGGCGCTTTTCCCGGCTCAGCGTATCGTAAAGGCGCAATTCCATATGGATACCCGTCGGCTGTTGGCCGGGCGTCCAGGGCTCTCAATGTGTTTGAGAAAAGACGGCTCCAGCCAGCGAATCGCTAGCTCGTAATCTCGCGGCAAATGGCGCAAATGGCGAGGAGACCGTTCATGCGGAACATATGGGCTATGAGGCGCCCCCGCGTCAATAGAGCCGCGAAATGCTGCTTTATCTCGGCAAAGCGCGCCGCCCGTCATGATGGTTCATGATCCTCTAACCATTTGAGCCCATTTTGGAACCGGCGGTTCCCCTTTTTTGCCCCCGGTGCATTTTCATGCGATTCTTGCCCGCGCTCATTTCCAGCGCCTTCATCTTTGCGGCCTCCAGCGCCTTCGCCGAGAGCCGCGTCTTCATCATCGCCAACCAGGCAGACGGCTACGGCATCGACCAGTGCCTGGCTAAAAGCGACAAATGCGGCGCCTCCGCCGCCCGCACCTATTGCCAGTCACGAGATTTTGCCCAGGCATCGAGCTATCGCCGGGTCGATCCCGACGAAATTACCGGCTCTGTCCCCAAATCCGGCACAAATTGCTCCCATGGCCATTGCGACGAATATGTCGCAATCACCTGCCAGCGCTGAATTCGCTCGGAGCTGGCGTAGCTTAGGCCCGGTGCTTTGGCGCCCGAAACGACGTGACGATGCCGCAGGAAGCGGCTATGGGAGGGCGCGCTTCGGCCCTCCAAAGTCATGCCGGGCCGTGACCTCGCTAGAATGGCGGATATGCCTGAATTTTTGTCCCTGTCCCGTGCCCGCCTCCTCCATGCCTGCACCGTGCTTTTGAGCACCGTCGTGCTCGCCACTGGCGCTTTCGCTCAGGCCGGCCCGCCCGGACCGCCGCCTCAGCCGGGCCAGAACGGGCTTGGCCCCAATCCGATGTGCGTGCGACTGGAAGGCCAGCTCGCCGCACTCGATCGCGGCGGCGGTGGTGACCCCGCGCGCGAAGACCAGATCCGCCGTTACCAGGATTCCCAGGCCAAGCAGCAGGCCGAGCTCGATCGCGTCACCATGCAGGCCAAGCGCATGGGCTGCGATTCCTCCGGCTTTTTCTCGCTGTTCAACGGCCAGTCGGCCCAATGCGGCCCGGTCAACACCCAGATCCAGCAGATGCGCGCCAATCTGGATCAGATCACCGGCAATCTCGAGCGGCTGCGCGGCGGTGGCCCCGGCGGCTTCAGCCCGGAACGCGACAATCAGCGCCGCTCGGTGCTTGCGGCGCTGGCGCAGAACAATTGCGGCCCGCAATACGCCAACGCCGCGCAGTCGCAAGGCGGCGGCAATTTCCTGAGCAATCTGTTCGGCGGCAACAACGCGGGCAATCCGCAAGGCGTGCCGCCGTCCGATCTCGGGCCGCAATCCGGCACCTACCGCACCGTCTGCGTGCGCACCTGCGACGGCGCTTATTTTCCGGTCTCGTTTGCGACGGTGCCAGCGCGCTTCCCCGACGACGAGAAGACCTGCAAGGCGCTGTGCCCGGCCGCGGAAGCCGTGCTCTACACCCATCGCAATCCCGGCGAAGACATGAACTCCGCGGTCTCGATCGGCGGCCAGCCCTACACGGCGCTGCCGACCGCGTTCAAATTCCGCAGCGAGTTCAACCCGTCCTGCTCCTGCAAGGCCGCAGGACAGACCTGGGCAGACGCGCTGAAATCGGCCGACGACAAGGCGGCGGCCGAGCAGCAGGGCGACATCATCGTCACCGAGGAGAGCGCCAAGAAGATGCAGCAGCAGCGGCTCAACAAGGGCACGCCTGCGAATGCCAAGAAGGGCGCAGCTCCCGCGCCGACGACGGCCAATGCACCGGCTGCGACACCGCCGGCGGAGGCGGGCGCGGCGGCCAACTCCGAGAACAAGCCGATCCGCTCGGTCGGGCCGACCTTCCTGCCCCAGCAGCAGAAGTAGGTCGTTTTTCTTTGTCATGTCCCGCGAAGGCGGCCGCCCCGCGCGGCCGTTTCGCTGTTACTGCTCGCCCTCGCGGCTCCACGGAAAGAGATTTGCCGGAAAGTCCGCCGCGTAGCGCCTTCCCTTCGGCCGCGGTGGAAGTTCGTCCGGAGGATTCGGATTCGGCTCGACCACCCTCCGATAAAGATGCCAGGTGGCATGACCGAGCACCGGCAGGACGACAGCGAGACCGACGAAGAGCGGCAGCGAGCCGATCACCAGCAGCGCCGCGACGATCAGCCCCCACCCCGCCATCGCAACCGGATTGGCAGCCACCGCCCGCAGCGACGTTCGGATCGCATCGATCGCCGTCGCATGCCGATCGAGCATCAACGGAAACGATACGACGCTGACGCATAGGGCCGCGACCGCAAACAGGAAGCCGACACCGCAACCGACGATGATGAGCGACCATCCTTCCGGTGTCGTCAGCACACGGGTTGCGAAGTCAGGAATGCTTGCAGCCGCCGCGTGACCGAAGATGGCGACATAGATTGCGTTCGCGACGCCGATCCAGGCCCCGAACAGGACGAGCAGGAGCACGCCGAGCTCGAGCATGGCGCCGAACGACGGTGCACGCAGGACCTTGATCGCGTCCCATGCCTCGACCTTTTCACCGCGCTCGCGGCGACGGCTGAGCTCGTAGAGACCGATCGCGGCAAAGGGACCGATCAAGGCAAACCCGGCCGCCAGCGGAAACAGCAGCGGAAGGACCGAATAGCCGAGGACCATCCTGAACAGGACGAGACCGAGAACGGGATAAATCAGGCATACAACGAGCGCGTGACTCGGCATCGCCTGGAAATCGTCCCAGCCCAGGCGGAGCGCCTCTCTCAGGTCGGACAAGCCGATCTTGCGAATGGGATAAGAGGCGGCCTCGCCGAACAGGTGCCGCCTTACGATGTTGTCGGAATAAAGAGTGGCCATGGACACACCCTCCTCTGCTGAAAGTCGCGGCGGCGATCAGCGCGCTTTCCGGCCACGCGTATCCGCCCTTAGGTGCGGGAGACGCGATCGAGCTGAGTACGGCAGTTCCAGGCTCAACGAGGAAGGAGCTTAGCCGGACGAAACCCGTCGCGACCTGCGCCCCAAGCTTAGCGCGCGCGACCTGGAATGACCAGCACTCCCGGCTGAGTGAATTGTGCGTCGCATATGTTTGTGCGATGCATCACATCGAGAATGCGACCGACGCGCCAGCTCGCACGGCAACTCCCCACGACGTCTTAAGCGCGTTGACATGCTATTGACGCCGGGTTCGCGGGGGATCATTTTAAAAGCCTGGACGCCCCCCAGCGGTCGCGACGTTTCTCTTGGATATCGCGACCGGTTGAATGGGCGAGGCAAGAGGCGCGGCGATGGCGTGCAGGCCAACGCAGCTATCGCGACAGACGTGAGCTCCGCCCCGGATTCGTATCCGCAGCCTTTGATGGCTAGGATGGATCAGGATGGCTGTCGCATTGATACTGCTTCTGGTCGCGATCGGCTCGGTGCTGTTTCACATCTACAGCCCGTGGTGGTGGACGCCGATCGCCACGAACTGGGAATATATCGACCACACCATCAACATCACGTTCTGGATCACGGGCTTCGTTTTCGTCGCGGTCATCGCGTTCATGGCCTATTGCGTCCTCCGCTTTCACCACAAAGAGGGAAGACGGGCTGACTACAATCCGGAAAACAAAAGGCTCGAATGGTGGCTGAGCGTCGGGACCGGCATCGGCGTCGCCGCCATGCTCGCACCCGGCCTGGTGGTCTGGCACCAGTTCGTGACGGTGCCCGCGGATGCCACCGAGATCGAAGTCATGGGCCAACAATGGCAATGGAGCTTCCGCCTTCCCGGGAAGGATGGTCGGTTGGGCACATCCGACGTCCGCAACATCAGCACCGACAATCCGATGGGACTCAATCGCGACGATCCGCATGCGCAGGACGACGTCGTGATCGAGAACGGCGACCTGCACCTTCAGCTGGGAAAGCCGGTCAAGGTTCTCCTCCGCTCGGTTGATGTCCTGCACGATTTCTACGTGCCCGAATTCCGGGCCAAGATGGACATGGTTCCAGGCATGGTGACCTATTTCTGGATAAAGCCGATCCGAACCGGAACGTTCGATGTTCTCTGCGCGGAGCTGTGTGGCGCTGCGCATTATCAGATGCGGGCCAAGGTCATCATCGACGAAGAGCGTGAATATCACGCTTGGCTGGAACAACAGAAGACGTTTGCAGAATTGTCGCCAGGAAACGCCGTCGTGAAGGCGACCTATCAATCCGGCGGCAAGTAGCAAGGCGGCGCCGCGAAGATCGATCGGGTGCGTGAGGCCAACTCGTCGCCCCCGAAGGAAACGACCGAGGAGGTATTCTATGGTCGATGTTCCATATGATGGGATCACAGGCATTCCGCCTGCCGAAGTACCTGAAGTCGAGCTTTACCATCCGAAAAGCTGGTGGACGCGGTACGTCTTTTCGCAGGATGCCAAGGTCATCGCCATCCAGTACTCGCTGACAGCCTCCGCCATCGGGCTCGTGGCGCTGGTGCTGTCGTGGCTGATGCGGCTGCAACTGGGGTTTCCAGGCACTTTCTCCTTTATCGATGCCAACCAATACCTCCAGTTCATCACCATGCACGGCATGATCATGGTGATCTATCTGCTCACCGCATTGTTCCTCGGAGGCTTCGGCAACTACCTGATCCCGCTCATGGTCGGCGCACGGGACATGGTCTTCCCCTATGTGAACATGCTGAGCTACTGGATCTATCTGCTCGCAGTCCTGGTGCTGGCTTCGACCTTCTTCGTGCCCGGCGGCCCCACCGGCGCCGGCTGGACGCTGTACCCGCCGCAAGCAATCCTCTCCGGAACGCCCGGGCAGGATTGGGGCATCATTCTCATGATGTCGTCCCTGATCCTGTTCATCATCGGCTTCACCATGGGCGGGCTGAATTATGTGGTCACGGTGCTCCAGGCGCGCACCCGCGGCATGACGTTGATGCGCCTGCCCCTGACGGTGTGGGGCATTTTCACGGCAACCGTCATGGCTTTGCTGGCATTCCCTGCACTCTTCGTTGCCTCGGTCATGCTGCTGCTCGACCGTCTCCTGGGAACCAGCTTCTTCATGCCCTCCCTCGTCGAGATGGGCACGCTGTCGAAATATGGCGGCGGCAGCCCGCTGCTGTTCCAGCACCTGTTCTGGTTCTTCGGCCACCCCGAGGTCTACATCGTCGCCCTGCCCGCCTTCGGCATCGTCTCCGATCTGATCAGCACGCATGCGCGCAAGAACATCTTCGGTTATCGCATGATGGTCTGGGCGATCGTGGCCATCGGCGCGCTCAGCTTCATCGTATGGGCGCACCACATGTATGTGAGCGGCATGTTCCCGCAATTCGGGTACTTCTTCGCCACCACGACGCTCATCATCGCCATCCCCACCGCGATCAAGGTCTACAACTGGGTGCTGACCCTGTGGCGCGGCGACATTCATCTCAGGGTGCCGATGCTGTTCGCCCTCGGCTTCATCATCACCTTCGTGAACGGCGGGCTCACCGGCCTCTTCCTCGGCAACGTTGTCGTGGACGTGCCCCTCTCGGATACCATGTTCGTGGTCGCGCATTTCCACATGGTGATGGGCGTAGCGCCGATCATGGTCGTGCTCGGCGCGATCTATCATTGGTACCCCAAGGTCACCGGGCGGATGCTGAACGACGTCCTGGGCAAGTTTCACTTCTGGGTCACCTTCCTCGGCGCCTACCTGATCTTCTTCCCCATGCACTATCTTGGACTGCTCGGCGTTCCGCGCCGGTATTTCGAACTGGGGGATACGTCGTTCATCCCGCCCTCGGCCCATTCACTGAACGCCTTCATCTCCGTGGTGGCCTTGACCGTCGGCTTCAGCCAGATGGTGTTCCTGTTCAATCTTGCCTGGAGCCTGTTCAAAGGTGAGGCCTCAGGTGGCAATCCATGGCAGGCGACGACGCTAGAGTGGCAGACGCCGGAGACGCCCCCCGGGCACGGCAACTGGGGCAAGGAGCTCCCGGTCGTGTACCGCTGGGCCTATGACTACAGCGTACCCGGCGCCGCGGAGGACTTCATTCCGCAGAACCAGCCGCCGCGCGCAACGCAGCTCGTGCAGGGAGCTGCTTCGTGAGCGCCATCATCCTGTTCCTGGCTGTGCTTGCGGTGATCGCCGGATGGTGGCTGTCGCAGCAGCGGCTGACGGCCAAGCCCTGGCTGGAGGAAGGCCCGATCGGTGACTTCCCCGGCGGCGATGCCATGACCTGGCCGGCAGCAAAGGTCGGACTTGGCGTGTTTCTCGCTGTCGCGAGCGTGTTATTCGTCCTCTTCATCAGCGCCTACTCGATGCGCATGGACGTGGCGGACTGGCGGGCGCTGCCCGTGCCGCGGCTGCTGTGGTTCAACACGGGCGTCCTGGTCCTGAGCAGCGTCGCGCTGCAATGGTCCTACGTTGCCGCGCGCCGAGACGATGCTGAAGGCGTCATGATCGGCCTGCTCGCGGGCGGCGCGGCTGCCGTGATCTTCCTCGGCGGACAGCTCCTAGCCTGGCAACAGCTCGGCGCGGCCGGATACTTCGTGGCGTCCAATCCGGCGAACTCCTTCTTCTACCTGTTGACCGCAGTGCACGGGCTGCATCTGACGGGCGGCCTGGTGGCGCTTGGCAGAACCACGACCAAGATGTGGCGTGGCGCCGGGATCGCCGACATGCGCTTGAGCGTGGAGCTGTGCGCCATCTATTGGCACTTCCTGCTGCTGGTCTGGCTTGTCCTGCTCGGGCTTCTCACGGGCTGGACCGACGATTTCGTCAACATCTGTCGCCAATTGCTGAGCTAGGGAGGCGAGACCAGATGGCTGAGACCGTGCTGACAAATCCGGGCCATTCGACTGCGCGGCTTGAAGGCTGGCGCGGCATCGCCGCCGATTGGGCGTCCGATCAGCGCGCTTTCAAGAACGTGTCCTGGGGCAAGGCCATGATGTGGATCTTCCTCCTCAGCGACACCTTCATCTTCAGTTGCTTCCTGCTCTCCTACATGACGGCGCGCATGTCGACGACCGTGCCGTGGCCCAACCCCAGCGAAGTCTTCGCCCTCAACATCGCCGGCAATCACATTCCGCTGATCCTGATCGCCATCATGACCTTTGTCCTGATCAGCAGCAGCGGGACGATGGCGATGGCCGTCAACTTCGGCTATCGCCGCGATCGCGTCAGAACCGCAGCCTTGATGCTGGCCACGGCGGCGTTCGGCGCAACCTTCGTCGGAATGCAGGCCTTCGAATGGACCAAGCTGATCATGGAGGGCGTCCGGCCCTGGGGCAATCCGTGGGGCGCGCCGCAGTTTGGTGCGAGCTTCTTCATGATCACCGGCTTCCACGGCACCCACGTGACAATCGGTGTGATCTTCCTGCTCGCCATTGCGCGGAAGGTCTTGCGCGGCGACTTCGACGTCGAGAGGCGCGGCTTCTTCACGAGCCGCAAGGGCTATTACGAGATCGTCGAGATCACGGGCCTGTACTGGCACTTCGTCGATCTCGTTTGGGTGTTCATCTTCGCATTCTTCTATCTTTGGTGAGGTCGGCGCATGACAAACGCGGCGGTACACATGGAAGGACAGCTCCACGCTCCGGCGCATGGCGCAGTCGCAACGGCAGCCGTTCACGCCAGCGGTCAACAGCACCCGATCAAACTCTACCTCGTGGTCTGGGGCTGGTTATTCGTCCTCAGCACATGCTCCTACCTCGTCGACTACTTTGGCCTGCATGGCTATCTGAGGTGGTCGCTGATCCTGCTCTTCATGGTGCTGAAAGCCGGCCTGATCGTCGCCGTCTTCATGCACATGGCCTGGGAGCGACTGGCCTTGGCCTATGCCATCCTGCTGCCGCCGATCGCGGTATTGGTATTTGTGTCGATCATGGTGCTCGAATCCGAATACACGCACTTTCTTCGGGTGCTGTTCTTCGCAGCCCCGTCGTAGCACCGGCAAGCCCAGTCTCTGACGTTATCCCTCGAACGCGTCGATCGAGGCGCGGCTCCCGCGCGAGACCAGCGTCTCGTCCGCCGCGGGCAATGGCTCTCCCCGATCGCGAAAGCGGTTGGTGATGGGATAGCGGCGGTCGCGGCCGAAATTCCGAGGTGTCACCTTGACGCCGGGCGCGGCCTGGCGGCGCTTGTATTCGGCGACGTTGAGCAGGTGGTCGATGCGGGTGACCGTCTCGCGATCGAAGCCGGCGGCAATGATCTGATCCAGCGGCTGCTCGCGCTCGACAAGTCGCTCCAGGATGGCATCGAGCACGTCGTAAGGCGGCAGCGAGTCCTCATCACGCTGGTTCTCGCGCAGCTCCGCGGTCGGCGGACGCGTGATGATATCGGGGGGAATGACCTCGCCCGCCGGCCCGAGTGCACCATCCGGCTTCCAGCCGTTGCGCAAGCTTGCCAGCCGAAACACCTGGGTCTTGTAGATATCCTTGATCGGATTGAAGCCGCCATTCATGTCGCCATAGAGCGTGGCGTAGCCGACCGACATTTCCGACTTGTTGCCTGTCGTCACCACCATCAGTCCGGTCTTGTTGGAGATCGCCATCAGCAGCGTGCCGCGGGTGCGGGCCTGGAGGTTTTCCTCGGTGATATCTGGCGGCAGATTCTTGAAGATTCCGGACAGGATGGTTTCAAAGCCGGTCACGGCCTCCGCGATCGGCAAGACCTCGTAGCGGATGCCGAGATGACCGGCGAGCTCGCCAGCGTCCGCAATCGAGCTTGCCGCCGTGTAGCGATAAGGCAGCATCACGCCGTGCACCTGATCGGCGCCGAGCGCATCGACCGCGATCGCCGCGCACAGCGCGGAATCGATGCCGCCGGAGATGCCGAGCAGCACACCGGGAAAGCCGTTCTTGGCGACATAGTCGCGCAAGCCCAGCACGCATGCGGCGTAGTCGGCCTTGTCGCCCTCGACCTGCTCCGCAATC
This sequence comes from Bradyrhizobium sp. 141, assembly GCF_023074055.1. Taxonomy (GTDB): domain Bacteria; phylum Pseudomonadota; class Alphaproteobacteria; order Rhizobiales; family Xanthobacteraceae; genus Bradyrhizobium. The sequence goes on along the minus strand of NZ_JADPKR010000013.1, from coordinate 406,030 downwards.
TGACCCGTGCAGCGCCAGTCAGCGCCGTTGCGGGTAAAGCGCAGCGTGACGATGCTTTCTTCAAACGCCGGCAGTTGCGCCGCCAGCGAGAGGTCACCGTTAAGCGCGAACGAGGCGCCGTCGAACACCAGCTCGTCCTGGCCGCAGACCTGGTTGAGATAGACCAGCGGTAGCCCGCTCTCGGTCACGCGCGCCACGGCAACCGACAGACGCACATCGTTCTTGTCGCGGGCGTAAGGAGAGCCGTTCGGGACCAGAATGATCTCGGCGCCGGTCTCGGCCAACGTCTCGACCACGTTCTCGTAGTCCTCGGACTCCTCCAGCCAGATGTCCTCGCAGATCGGGACGCCGATGCGCACGCCGCGTACGGTCACGGGACCAGCGGCAGGACCACGTGAAAACAGCCGCTTCTCGTCGAACACGCCGTAGTTCGGCAGATTGCATTTGAAGCGCAGCGCCGCGATACGGCCGCCGTCGAGCAGGGCGCAGGCATTGTAGAGTCTGCCGTCCTCAAACCAGGGGGTGCCGACCAGCATCGCCGGGCCGCCATCGGCAGTCTCGCGCGCCAGCGCTTCGATCGCGGCGCGGCAGGCAGCTTGGAAGACCGGCTTCTGCACGAGGTCTTCCGGCGGATAGCCGGCGATGTACAATTCCGGAAACAGCACGAGATCGGCGCCGTCGACGATAGCTCGCGCGCGCGCCGCGCGTGCCTTGGCAGCGTTGCCCTCGATGTCGCCCATGGTCGGATTGAGCTGGGCGAGCGTGACCGTGAATGCGTTGAGACGTTCGGTCATGGCGCTCCGATCCCAAGCTAGAGGAAACCCAGGCTAGAGGAACCCCAGCCGCTCGATAATGGCGATGATCCAGAACGCGCCGGCCATCAACAGCGCCACGCCGACAGCCGCCGAGCCCATATCCTTGACCCGGCCGATCTGCTTGTCGTGGTCCATGGTCAGGCGATCGGCGAGTTTTTCGATCGCGGTGTTGAGCAACTCGACCGTCAGCACGAACGCAACCGAGCAGACCAGCTCGACCGCGCGCATCGCGGTCGAGCCGATGAACCAGGCGAGCGGCACCGACAGCAGGAGCGCAAAGATCTCCTCGCGGACGGCCTGCTCCGACCGAAACGCAAAGGCCAGACCGTTACGGGAATTGATCGTGGCCTTCCAGATCCGCAGCAAGGTCTTAGAGCCCCGCTGCGACCGGCATCGGCTTGGGCTTGCCGGCGCGCTCCTGCTTGAGGAGCTCCGCGACCAGGAAAGCCATGTCGATGGATTGCTCGGCATTGAGACGGGGATCGCAGACCGTGTGATAGCGGTCGTTGAGGTCCTCGTCCGTGATCGCGCGGGCGCCGCCGAGGCATTCGGTGACGTCCTGGCCGGTCATCTCCAGATGCACGCCGCCGGCATGGGTGCCTTCGGCGGCATGGATCGCGAAGAACGACTTCACTTCGGACAGGATGCGGTCGAACGGCCGCGTCTTGTAGCCTGACGTCGAGGTGATGGTGTTGCCGTGCATGGGATCGCAGGACCAGACCACCACCCGGCCCTCGCGCTTCACGGCGCGGATCATGTTCGGCAGATGCTCGCCGACCTTGTCCGAGCCGAAACGGCCGATCAGGGTCAGCCGGCCCGGCTCATTGTCGGGGTTGAGCACGTCGATCAGCTTCAGCAGCTCGTCCGGCTTGAGCGACGGGCCGCACTTCAATCCGATCGGATTCTTGATGCCGCGAAAATATTCGATATGGCCGTGATCGAGCTGGCGGGTGCGATCGCCGATCCAGATCATGTGGCCCGAGGTCGCGTACCAGTCGCCGGTCGTGGAATCGACCCGGGTCATGGCCTGCTCATAGCCGAGCAGCAGCGCCTCGTGGCTGGTGTAGAAATCGGTGGCGCGCAGCTCGGGGTGGGCCTCGAGATCGAGGCCGCAGGCGCGCATGAAGTTGAGCGCGTCGGAGATGCGGTCGGCCAATTCCTTGTAGCGGCGGGACTGCGGCGAATCCTTGAGGAAGCCGAGCATCCATTGATGCACGCTACCGAGATTGGCGTAGCCGCCGGTGGCGAACGCACGCAGCAGGTTCAGCGTCGCGGCCGACTGGCGATAGGCCATCAGCTGGCGCTGCGGATCCGGCACGCGCGCTTCCTTAGTGAAGGCGATGTCGTTGACGATGTCGCCGCGATAGCTCGGTAGCTCGATGCCATCAATCTTCTCGGTCGGCGACGACCGCGGCTTTGCGAACTGGCCGGCGATGCGGCCGACCTTCACCACCGGCACGGCGCCGGCATAAGTCAGCACCACCGCCATCTGCAACAGCACGCGGAAGAAATCGCGGATGTTGTTGGCGCCGTGCTCGGCGAAGCTCTCGGCGCAGTCGCCGCCCTGGAGCAGGAACGCTTCGCCCGCCGCAACGCGGCCCAGCGCCTTTTTCAGATTGCGCGCCTCGCCCGCGAACACCAGCGGCGGAAAGGTCGCAAGCTGCGCCTCGACGTCGGCCAAGGCTTTGGCGTCGGGATAGTCGGGCACCTGTAGCACCGGCTTGCTGCGCCAGGACTCGGGCGTCCACCGCTCAGACATCGCAATCTCTCCGTGAAGCAAAAAGCGCAACCTGATCTGTGGGTTGCGAGGGCCGCCTTATACACAGGCTGGCGCCGCCCCGCCAGTTGTAAATCCATTTGGCGCGGCAAACCCTTGCGAGGAAAGCCAAATTCGCATTTGCTGGGCGGGCGAGGAAACTGGCAGGATACCTTGCGCCCATGGACGCGGCACTTGACGACGTTTTCATCGACGAGATCAGCTTCCCGGCGACCGACGGGTATGCGCTGACCGGCACCCTGTTCCTGCCGCGCGGCACCAAGCGCCATGCCGTGCTGATCAATTCGGCCACCGCGGTCCCGCGCAAAATCTACCGCGGCTTTGCCTCCTATCTCGCCCATCGCGGCTGCGCGGTCCTGACCTACGACTATCGCGGCATCGGCGATTCCCGGCTGCCGGCGATGGTCGGCTACAACCAGCCGAAATCGCTGGTCGGCTTCAAGGCCTCGATGTCGGATTGGGCCGCGCTCGACGTCACCGCCGCGGTGCGCTGGATGCGGGAGCGGTATCATGGGCTGGAGCTCGCCTATGTCGGCCATTCCTTCGGCGGCCAGGCGCTGGGGCTGATCGCGAACAACACGGAAATCTCACGCGCCGCGTTCGTGGCCTCGCAGGCCGCGACTTGGCGGCTGATGACCTCGCCGGAAAAATACCGCGTCTTCGCCTTCATGAATTTTGTCGGCGTGCCGCTGGTCCACGCCCTCGGCTACGCGCCCGGCTGGGCCGGCGTCGGCGAGGACCTGCCCAAGGGCGTCTTCCTGCAATGGGCCGAGTGGGTCTCGAACCCCCGCTATCTCTTCGATTCAAAGCTGCCGGCGCTGGATAATTTTGCGAATTTCAAGGGCCAGCTGCGCGCGCTCTGTTTCTCCGACGATCCCTGGGCGACGCGACCCGCGGTCGAGCTGCTCGCGAGCGGGTTCACTGCGATCAAGCCGGAGGTGCTCAACGTCAAGCCGTCCGATGTCGGCGCCAAAACGATCGGCCATTTCGGCTTCTTCCGCCCCGATCACCGCGACACGCTGTGGCGCGGCGTGGCGGAATGGATTCAGGGCGAGTGAAGCCTCAGCGAATGATCGTCGTCAGAGACGAGTAGCGTTTGTTCGGCTTGGCTTCACCCGGCGCGAATTGCGCAAACGCATCGCTGACGCGGACCGCCGGCGGCGTGCTGCTCGCAAAGCGGAATTCCTTCGGCCGCGGCGCGTAGAAGCTGGCGCGGTAATAGGCGTCGTCGAAGCGTGCCTCGCCGACCCCGAACAATGCGTCGCAAACGAACAGGAGCGCGTAGACTCCCGCGACCGCAGCGATGACCTCCTTGAGAACAGACATTGTGATGCCCCACCCTTTTGCGGGAAGGATGCACGCCGGTTCCAAAGGCCTGGTTTAATACCGCGCGGTTCTTGTCCGCAGGGTTTGCCACCACTGAGCGGATTGCGGACAATTTTATCAATGTCGAAAAGAGAGCCCGTCTGACCGGACGATCAGGCAGGCTCCAGGCTGGCCGCTCAGGAGATCTCAGACGGCCAGGTTCATCAGCCGTGGCCGGCCTGCTTGCGATGGCCGCTCTCGCTGAGGCGGTCGACCCAGGCAATGCCGATCGCGGAGATGATGAAGGTCAGGTGGATCAGCACCTGCCACATCACGCCGGTCTCGGTGGAATTGCTGCGCGTGGTGCCGAGATTGCCGGCCTCGATGAAGGTCCTGAGCAGCGAGATCGAGGAGATGCCGATGATCGCCATCGCCAGCTTGATCTTGAGCACGCTGGCATTGACGTGGCTGAGCCATTCCGGCTCGTCGGGATGACCGGTCAGGTTCAGCCGGGAGACGAAGGTCTCATAGCCGCCGACGATCACCATGATCAGAAGGTTCGAGATCATGACGACGTCGATCAGCCCGAGCACGACCAGCATGATCTGCTGCTCGCTGGCGTCGAACGAGTGCGCAACCAGGTGCCAGAGCTCTTTCAGGAACAGCAGGACATAGACGGCCTGCGCGACGATCAGGCCGACATAGAGCGGCACTTGCAGCCAACGCGAGCCAAAGATGAGTTGGGCGAACAGGCCGAGTCGCGGCGGCTCGGCCTGCGCCGAAGGCGCTTTGGGTTCGGACGTCATGAATCGCTCCGGATTGCGGAAAGAGTTTCGCGTCAGAGACTCGCGATGACGGGAGCGAGTTCCAGAGAGCCCCGATAGATCATCTCGAACGCGACGTAAATGATAATGGCGAGACCGACATAGGCGATCCAGCGCTGCCTCTGGAGCACGCGGCCGAGCAGATCGGCGGCGACGCCCATCATCGCGACCGACAGCAACAGGCCGAAGGCGAGGATGTAGGGATGCTCGCGCGCGGCGCCCGCAACCGCTAGCACGTTGTCGAGCGACATAGAGACGTCGGCGGCAACGATCTGAATCGCGGCCTGCCCGAAGGTCTTTTGCTTCACGGGCGCGGCATCCGCGCCGCCGCCATGGCTGAACGCGAGTTGCCTCGAATGCGCCGCCTGCTCGCGCAGCTCGCGCCACATCTTCCAGCACACCCAGAGCAGCAGCACGCCGCCGGCGAGCAGCAGGCCGATCACCTGCAGGAGCTGGGTCGCGACGCCGGCGAAGACGATGCGGAGCCCGGTGGCGGCGGCGATGCCGACGATGATGGCACGGCGACGCTGCTCGGCCGGCAACCCCGCCGCGGCGAGACCGATGACGACGGCGTTGTCGCCGGCGAGCACAAGGTCGATCAGGATGACCTGAACCAGCGCGGTCAGGGCGTCGGAGGTGATGAATTCAGTCATGATTGATCATTTTTCGGTGCAGACGGCTCGAGCCAATGCGGCTTCTTCCGCTCGATCCAATCCAGGACCTTCGAACGTGAGGAGCGCAGCGCAGGCACGTCCTCGGCAAGCAGCGCGAGACCGAGCGGCAGCATCCAGACGCCGAGAATCGGCAAGAAGGACAGCACGCCGCCGACGATCAGCAGCGTGCCCGAGGGGATTCTCACCCAGCGACTGGACGGCTTGAGCAGATAGGTGAAGGTGTCGCCCATGCGTGGCGGCAGGCGGTGGACGAGCTTGTCGAGGCGCGGGTCACCGCCGGCCATCTGGCCGGTGGTGCCCTCGGTTTTCGTCGCGCGCTCGTCCGAAACTGTGCTCATGCTTACTCCTTCAAGGCGGCCTGCCGTTCGGCGCCCGCTGCACTCGGCACGACCGGCTTCGCGCGCGGCAGCACCAGCGTCAGCAAGCGCAACAATTTGATCGCCTGCACTTCATGGGGATGGACGTCCTCATCCGCCGCAGCAACGCGCTCCGACAGCTCGATCAGATGGGACGAGAGCGGCAGATTCGAAACCGGCCGCAGCGTGTCGATCACGACATTGGCAAAATCCGGCTCCTCGAGCCGTTCGGCGAGTTCATCGAATATCGCATAGAGCCGTTCATCGGGAATGTGCGGCGCCAGCTTGCGATCCCTGATGAAACGGATCACCTCGTCGCGCTCGACCGGCGAAACGCGCCGGTCGGCAACTGCAACCAGCGCCCCGACGATCACCAACGCGACCGCGGCCTGCTCGTTCAGGCTGGACGGTTCCGTGATCTCGATCTCGATCGGATTTGAGGATTTGACGGCAGACATCGTTGCTCCCTTAACTTGCGAAATGGCCGCACGGAGCTGCGATGGGGACGAATGGTCGGAGAGAACGAACAGGGGCCCGACGATCGGCCAATCCATCGCATTCGCGCGGGACAGGTCATCCGACATCACGAGGTTTGCCGACATCGTCGGCGTCCTCGCCAGAGGGGCCCGGATTCTTGTTCGCTCCAGAAATAGAGGTGGGTCTGTCGGAATCAAGGCGGCACGACTGCGACTAGCCGCCGCATCGGTTCCGTCGCGTTGCTGCACGGAGTCGGGACACAGAAAGCACGCGAATCCGCCGCTAGATGGGCCCCGGCTCTGCAGCCGCACCTCCAAGCTGCGCCGTGCCGGGGCACAAGGCCACCAATTCGGCGCGCAACTGCATTAAAGCGCGACTTACCCCACCCGCTCGACCAGATGCGCACGTGATGGAGCGGGATCGAAGCGGTCGCCGAAATATTGCGTCTCGTGCGCCACCAAGCCGTCGCGGAATTCCATGATGCTCACAACATACGACGGCACCCCGTCATAGCTCAGCACGAATTCACTCACCCAGAGATCGCCGCCGCCAACGATCCGTCGAACCGTGAAGCGTTTCTGGTTCGGCTGCACCAACCGGCTCTCCTGAATATTCCTGCGACCGCGGATGCGCTCGCCGGACTGCGGATAATCGAGCACCGCATCGTCGCGATAGATGTCATGCTCGGCCTCGAAATCATTGGCGTCCGAGACGTCCCAATGGCGCCGAAGCGCGGCCAATATGGCTTGATCGTTCATCTCGGTCTCCGATCTCGACGTCCGGCATCTTAACACCGAAGTCGCTCTGGTCGTGATCACTGCTTCGCGCCGGGAACCACGAGGCCGGCAGGTCGGTTAGTGCAACTCACGACCCATCCGCCGTCTACAGGAACCTCATGTGCCGCTGGATCGCATACCGAGGCGAGACCACCTCATTCGAACCTTACGTCACCGAACCCGAGCATTCTCTGGTCGCGCAGAGCATTCGCTCGCTTCAGTCGACGGCGGGCTCGAACGGTGACGGCTTTGGTCTGGGCTGGTACGGCGAGCATCCGGAACCGGGCCTTTATCGCGAGACGCGCCCGGCGTGGTCAGACGAGAACCTGCGCTATCTTTGCCGCCATCTGCGCTCGCATCTGTTCTTCGCGCATGTGCGCGCGGCCACCGGCACGGCGGTGACGCGGCAGAATTGCCATCCCTTTGCCTGCGGCCACTGGATGTTCATGCACAACGGATTCGTCGGGAGCTGGAATCGGTTGCGACGCAAGGTCGAGGCGCTGATCCCCGATGCTTTTTATCCATCGCGGCTGGGCACGACCGATTCGGAAGCCGTGTTCCTGGCAATGATGGGGGCCGGCCTCGACGGCGACCCGCTCGGCGCAACGCGGCGCGTGCTGCAAGCCCTCGTTGGTCTCGTCAATGAAGGCCAGCTCCGCGAACGGCTGCGCTTCACCAGTGCGATCGCCAACGGCCAGGATCTCTACGCCTTCCGTGTTGCGGTCAACGACGCCGCGAACACACTCTATTTCCGCGAGGACGGCGGCGAGGTCATCGTCGCGTCCGAACCCTTCGACAAGGAATCGGACTGGACCGAAGTGCCGCCGAATCACGCGCTGATCGCGCGCGCAACCGAAAGCGTGAAGATTGTTCCCTTCGACCTCGCAATTTCCGGTGAGTGCGATGCGGAACCCGCTGCTGTCAGGAGGATTATCGCCCTCAGGTAGTGCCTTGCCGGGTGGCCAATGACATTTGCTTCGGACGTTTTGAAATTGCTGCGCCTTGATTCCTCTCACGACAAGCAGCACCTCGTCATTCGCTCTGCCGGCGGCGGCGGCAAGGCGGCTGAATATTCCTTCGGCATCGAGGAGGAGTACTTCCTGGCCGACCGCCGCAGCTTCGAGGTCGCGATCCAGACTCCCAACGAGCTGTTCGAATCGGCGAACTGGTCGACCGGCGGTCAGGCCATGCGCGAGATGCTGCAATCCCAGCTCGAGGTCGCCACCAACGTTCACGTCGACGTCAACGACGCCCGCGAAGAGCTTCGCTTCCTGCGGCGCGAAGTCGCGAACGTCGCCGCGCAATATGGGTTCGTGATCATGGCCTGCGGCACGCACCCGACAGCGGTCTGGCGCATGTCGCAGCCGAGCCCGAAGCCGCGCTATGAGGAGATGATCGAGGATCTGCGCAGCATCGGCCATCGCAACATGATGTGCGGCATGCATGTGCATGTCCAGTTGCCCGATCCCGAGAAGCGCATGGCGGTGATGCGGGCGATGCTGCCGCATTTGCCGCTGTTCATCGCGCTGTCGGCATCCTCCCCATTCTGGAATTCGCACAAGACCGGGCTGAAGGGCTACCGGCTCGCCGCCTATTCCGAGCTGCCGCGCACCGGCCTGCCCGAATTGTTCGAGAGCAGGCAGGACTACGACGAATATGTCGGCGCGTTGCAGCGCTCCGGCGTGATTCCCGACGAGAGCCACATCTGGTGGGCAATGCGTCCTTCGATGCGGCACCCGACGCTCGAGCTTCGTGCGCCCGACACCTGCACCTTGGTCGAGGACGCCGTCGCGATCGCCTCACTCTATCGCTGCCTGACGCGCCACCTCCATCTGCGACCTCATTTGTCGAAGGAGGTCACGGTGGTCGAACGCGCAATTGCGGTGGAGAATAAATGGCGCGCCCAGCGCTACGGAACCGATTGCATCTTTGCCTCCAGAGACGGACCGGTCACGATTTCGGAGATGCTCTCCCGAATCATCGACGACACCGCCGAGGACGCGGACGCACTAGGCTGCGCCGCCGAGATCGAGCATTGCCGGACCATTGTGGATCGCGGCAGCTCGGCGGAATTCCAGCTTCGCGCCTATCGCGAAAACGGCGGCGACATCACAGCCGTGTCACGATGGATCGCTACATCAACGATCTCAGGAACGAGCGCGCCCATGGGGCGCAGTGCCCCAGCGCCGTCATAGCGCCCGCGCAAGCTTCGCGAACGACTATGTCGTTTCTGGATTTGCTACGCCGTAGAGGAATGCATGACTGACATCGCTTGGTGCGCCGGTTGCGGCCACAGCCTGGTCCCGATCCTGTCCGAGAACGGCCACACGCGGCCGAGTTGCTTCTGGTGCGAGGGCGTCGACGCGCGGACCATGGACATGGCAAAGTGGGCGGACAGCCCGGCCGGCAAGCCGGATCGGGCCGCGCCTCACGCTTTTGATTGAGGCGCCCCCTCCGCGTCAAACCCGCGCCACCACACGCGGACGGAACACGGATTCGGCGGTTAGCGCCGCGACCGACCTTCGCGTCGGCCGGCGCCGCGGGATGAAGAAGCTGTTCACGAGGATCGGCTCGTGATCGCCGAGCGCAGTTCGCTCCTTCACGAGCAGACTCATGACCGAGCGCATCTTGATGACTTCCTGCGCCACGAAGCTGCAGTCCTCATCACGGTTGATCTGCTCATGCATGATCGCTTCAGCTTCGCGCATGCTGACGCGGAGCGCTCTGATGGTTCTGCGGATTTCGTTGATGCGGTTGTCCATAGCTGCCTCCATCTCGGTCGCAGCATAAGAACAAAACATGAACAATCTGTCAATCGTCGCCCTGCCCGCTCGCGAAATTATCGCTCATCCCGGGGCCGGCATCGCGCCGCCCCCCGCCACCAGCGCCGCTGCACGTGCACCGGCGAGGCTTGCTGACAAATTAGACAGGTCTCGTCGCTGCCCCGGAAGCCTGCGCCCTTGGCACGGCCTCTCGGTCAGAACCAGTCGTCGATCTAACCTCCCGTGCAACCACCGGATTTTTCCTGGACGGGCACGTCCGCAGCACGGCGCCGGGCTCGCTTGCTGCTTCGCAAACCAACTGGCCCAAAATTCGCAATGACGTCGTAAGCGAAGCAACGACGCGGAGCGGAGAACGTCATGAACGTGCATGCTGCGGGCGATCTCAAGACGACCGGCCTCACCCATCCGAATGGCGCGCCGCTTCGCCTCAACACCCAGGACTTCGTCGCAATTGATCGCGACCGGAATGCGAAGTTCGAGGCGACGTATCGCCCGCAAGCGCTCTACAATCGCGCCAACGAAGGCTTTCACGCCAACAACGAAACCTTCCTCCTCCACGAAGTCGCGACCAATCTGCCAATCTACCGTCCCGACACCGGTCCCACCGACTTCCATCTGCATCTTCCACCCGGCGGCTTTCAGCTCGTGCTGGTCACCTCGGGCGCTTTCACCTTCGACTATGACGGGCGCTTCTACAACGTCGGCCCTGGCGCGGTGATGCTGCAAAGCGCGATCGTGCATCGCCAGTTGTTCTACACCTGGTCGGGCCTGTCGACCGAAGAGAATCTGAAGACGCCGCAGACGGTGGTGCCGGATCCGATCTCGATGGGCTATTCGGGCAAATTCCTCGAAGCCTTCATCACTGATCCCACCACCTTTCCGAATCCGACCATCGTAGGTCCCGATCAGATCGTTGAAGCTGAAACGCCGCGCATAGCCTGGAGCCATCCGCTGCACGATCGCCCGGCCAATGCCGGCTTCTGGCTTCAGGATCCCCTGGCGCTGGATGCACTGTTCAAGCCGCTCGCGGACGGCTCGATCAAGTCGGCGCTGCCGGTTTACGTACGCGACATCGGCATCGAGGCCCCGAGCGGCCAGCTCGTCACCGGCCACATCATCGCAACCGACCCGCGCGGCCAGTCGCTTCTGCCGAAGAGTACATCGGCATCCGCGGACGCCGCCTCGCTCGCCAAGGGTGAGGTCGTAATCTATCGCGTCATTCGCGGCACGGCCGAATTCAGGACCAAGGCGGGCGAGACCTTTGAACTCGCGGCCGGCGACGTGGTGACGGCCGGCAAGAGCGCGATCAACCTCATTGGTGTCGGCGAGAACACCCAGGTCCTCCGCCTCGGCCTTCTCAAGGGCATGAACGAGTTGCGGAGCTGGACGCCGACGCAGCGCGACGAGATCGACGGTCTCGCCGGCCAGATCATCACGCGGAGGGACATTCGTCCGCTGCGTATCGAAGGCAAGCCGGTCGGATATCTCTACGGTTAGGAGAGGCCTTACTCTGCCGCCTGGCGCACATGGCGCGCGGTCGGCGTGCGCATGGTGACGAGCTCTTCGGCCGCAGTCGGATGCAGCGCGATCGTCGCGTCGAAATCGGCCTTGGTCGCCTTCATCTTCACCGCGATCGCGACCGCCTGGGTGATCTCGGCGGCGGCATCGCCGACGATATGGCAGCCGAGCACGCGATCGGTCGCGCCGTCGACGACAAGCTTCATCAGCACGCGGGTGTCGCGGCCGGACATCGTCGCCTTGATCGGGCGGAACGAGGTCTTGTAGATGTCGACGTGGCTGTATTGAGCCCGCGCCTCGGTTTCCGTCAAACCGACCGTGCCGACCTCCGGCTGCGAGAACACGGCCGTCGGAATGTTGGCGTGATCGACCCTGACCTCGCGCTTGCCGAACACGGTGTCGGCAAAGGCATGGCCCTCGCGGATGGCGACGGGCGTCAGGTTGAAGCGATGGGTGACGTCGCCGATCGCATAGATGCTGTCGACCGAGCTCCTGGAGAAATGGTCGACCGCGATGCCGCCATTCGCAGGGTTGATGGCAACGCCGGCCTTCTCCAGCCCGAGATTGGCCACGGCCGGATGGCGGCCGATCGCGAACATCACCTGCTCGGAGGCGAGGCTCGATCCGTTCGACAGATGCGTGGTGAATTCCTCGCCGTGGCGGTCGACCTTGCTCACCGTGCAGCCGGTGAGAATGGTGATGCCCTGCTTTTCCATCTCGGCACGAACGTGGGTCCGAACATCCTCGTCAAAACCGCGAAGGATGTTGTCGCCGCGATAGATCACGGTGACGTCGGAGCCGAAGCCGGCGAAGATGCCGGCGAATTCCAGCGCGATGTAGCCGCCGCCCTGGATCACGATCCGTTTCGGCAGCTTCTTCAGGTGGAACGCCTCGTTGGAGGAGATCACGTGCTCGATGCCGGGAATCGAGGCGCCGTGGTTGGGCGCACCGCCGGTGGCGATCAGGATGTATCTTGCGGTGATCTTGCGGTCGTTTTCGAGCAGACGGACGGTGTGCTTGTCTTCGATCGCCGCGCGGCTCTTGACGATTTGCGCGCCCGACTTCTCGACATTGGCGGTATAGGCCGCCTCCAGCCGCGCGATTTCCTTGTCCTTGTTGGCGATCAGCGTCGCCCAGTCGAAGCTGGCGGGCGGAACGGTCCAGCCGAAACCGGCGGCGTCCTCGAGCTCGTGACGGAAATGCGAGCCGATCACGAACAGCTTTTTCGGCACGCAGCCGCGGATTACGCAGGTGCCGCCCATGCGGTACTCTTCCGCGATCATCACGCGGGCGCCGTACCCGGCCGCGATGCGGGCGGCACGCACGCCGCCCGAGCCGCCGCCGATGACGAAGAGGTCGACGTCGAATTCAGCCATTATCCACTCCGACCTCTTTCAGGACTCCCGATCAGATAGGATCGATCAGATCTCCTTGCCACGCTTGCGCATCTCGGCGCGGAAGGCCCCCATCACGGTTTCGGCGAAGTTCTGGGCCCAGGAGTTCATGAAGGCCATGCTGAGCCCGATGGCGCGCGGCTCGGCCTCGATCAGCTTCTTGCCCAGCGGCGACTTGTAGAAGACGACGAGGTCCTTCAGCTCCTGCTCGGTGAACTCGCTGGCATAGATCTGCGCCATGCCTTCGCCGATCTCGTTCTGACGTCCCTGGAGCTGCTGCGCCACGATCGGAGCGACCTCGTTGAGATCCTTCTGATAGTTCAGGTTCTGCTGGGTCAGCGCGATCTTGGTCTTCTCGACGAGGCCGGGCACGGCGCCGGCATACATCGCATTGGCGTTCTTGATCTGCAAAATCTCCTTGGCTGCCGCAATCGCCGCGGGCGAGGCCTTCGGCTGGGCAGGCGCGGCGGCAGCCTTCGGCTGGGCAGGCTGCTGCGCCACGGCCGGAACGGCCGCGAGGGCCAATCCCGCGGCAAGGGTCGCGGCCGGCAAAAATCTCAAAACACTCTTCATTCCTGGTCTCCTTTCGGCTTGCGCCGTTCAATCACGCGAATTCCCTCGCCGCCCGCCAGAACGGCTGAGCTGGCCAAGTCGATGAACAAGCCGTGCTCGACCACGCCCGGGATGGCGCTCAACGCCTTGGCGAGACCGGCTGGATCCACAATACGTCCGAGATGGGCATCGACGATCCAGTGGCCGCCATCGGTGACGAAAACGTGGCCGTCCTTGGCCTTGCGGACTGCCATTTGCCCGGAAACGCCGCATTCGGCAAATGCCTTCTCGATCGCCCGGCGCGTCGCCCCGAGGCCGAACGGGATCACCTCGACCGGCAGCGGAAAGCGGCCGAGCGTCGGCACCCATTTGGTGTCATCGGCAATCACGATCATGCGATCCGAAGCGGCCGCCACGATCTTCTCGCGCAGCAGCGCACCGCCGCCGCCCTTGATCAGGTTGAGCGCGGGATCGATCTCGTCGGCGCCGTCGACGGTGATGTCGAGATGGTCGATCTCGTCCAGCGTGGTCAGCGGCACGCCGCAGCGCTCCGCGTCCGCGCGCGTCGCTTCCGAAGTGGGCACCCCGATCACCTTGAGCCCGGCGGCAACGCGCTCGCCGAGCAGCTCGACGAAATGTTTGGCCGTCGAGCCGGTGCCGAGCCCGAGCTGCATGCCGTCCCGCACCTCATCGAGCGCGCGCGCCGCGGCCTGCCGCTTCAACTGGTCCATGTTCACCTGTGCGCCCGCCTCTGAATCCGGAAGATGTGCCGCCGATCATGGCCACTTTCGGCGGCCTATGTAGCCTCGTTTTTCTCGCGGGAACAGGCCTATAAGGTGATCTTATGGGCCTGCCCCTTGCGTGGACACGACCGGGCCGGTAGCGCTTGGATCATGAACTCCCCTCACACCATCGTCTTCGATCTCGACGGCACGCTTGTGGATACGGCGCCCGACCTGATCACCGCGCTGAACCACGTGCTCGACCGCGAAGGGCTGCCGCCCGTGCCGATGGCCTCGGCCCGCAACATGATCGGGGCCGGCGCCCGCAAGCTGATCGAACGGGGGCTGGAAGCGGAGGGCCGCACCGTCACCCCCGCCGACATGGACCGGATGACGGCGGATTTCATCGGCTATTATGCCGATCATATCGCGGTCGAATCCCGCCCCTTCGAGGGGCTCGAGGCCGCGCTCGACCATTTTGCAGCCCAGGGCCATCGCCTCGCGGTGTGCACCAACAAGCTGGAATGGCTCTCCAAGCGCCTGCTGGACCAGCTCGACCTCAGCCGCCGCTTTGCCGCGATCTGCGGCGCGGACACGTTTGGCGTTCAGAAACCCGACCCGACCATCTTTCGCGAGACCGTGGCGCGCGCCGGCGGCGCGGTCAAAGCCAGCATCATGGTCGGCGACGCCGGAACCGATGTCGGGGTGGCCCGGCGGGCCGGGGTACCCGTGATTGGGGTCAGCTTCGGCTACACGGACGTGCCGATCGCCGAGCTGAAGCCGGACCGGCTGATCCATCACATGCGCGACCTGCCGGCCGCCGCCAGCAGCCTGATGACCGCATAGCCCCCATCAAGCCACCGGAATTGCTTTGTTATTACGCGAATCCTCGGCGTTAACCCTTCATTAACCATGCGCAGCCCGCCGGTTGCCTGCCCCAAACGACGCTCCTAAGGTCCGTGCGGGGTTATGTGGCGGTTCGTCGCAGTTGAAGTGGATGGGTCATGCGTCGTAGCATCGCGGTTGCGTTAGCGGGAGCGGGTCTGTTGGGAGCGGCAAGTCTTGGCGGCTGCTCCTCGATGTCTTGGGACATGTTCAAATCGGCCCCGCCGACCGTCCAGGTCCGGCTCGAATCCAATCCCCCGGGCGCCGACGCTACAACCTCGCTCGGTCCGGGCTGCAAGACCCCCTGCTCCGTCTCGGTTCCCGCCCCTGACGCCCCTTTCACGGTCGCTTTCGCGCTGCCCAAATTCCAGCCTGCGAGCGTCCCGGTGAATGTGATCAAGAATCCCGGGGATTTCACCACACCCGCCGCGGTGACCACGGACCCGAATCCGGTGTTTGCGGAACTGCAGCCGGCCACCCCGCCAAAACCGGTTCGCAAGCCGCATCGGCCCAGGAAGCCCAAACCGGCTGCGGCCGCGCCTGCCGCAGCACCGACTGTGGCCGCTCCGGCCGGTGCTTCGCCGTTCCCCGACCCGAACGCCGGCAGACGCTAATCTACGTATACCACCCGATTGTCCTCGTCGCGTCCGATGCTTAGATTGCGTCCCGAGCACCGTTGAGCAAAGGTGCGCTCGTCGCCGTAAGTGACAAGGCCTCTCGCATGAACGGATCCGCCGCGCTGTCGACCCCGATGACCGATCCGTTCGGACGGACCATCAACTATTTGCGTGTTTCCGTCACCGACCGCTGCGACCTGCGCTGCTTCTACTGCATGTCGGAGGACATGACGTTCCTGCCCAAGGCGAACCTGTTGACGCTGGAGGAACTCGACCGGCTCTGCTCGGCTTTCATCGCCAAGGGCGTCAAGAAGCTGCGGCTCACCGGCGGCGAGCCGCTGGTCCGGCGCAACGTGATGACGCTGGTGCGCTCGCTGTCGCGGCATCTTTCGACCGGCGCCCTGAACGAGTTGACGCTGACCACCAATGGCACCCAGCTCGCGAAACACGCCGGCGAGCTCGCCGATTGCGGCGTCCGCCGCATCAACGTCTCGCTCGACACGCTCGATCCCAAGAAGTTTCGCGAGATCACCCGCTGGGGCGAGATCGACAAGGTCCTGGAAGGCATCGAGGCCGCGCGCGCTGCAGGACTTGCCGTGAAGATCAATGCGGTGGCGCTGAAGAACCTCAACGAGGACGAGTTGCCTTCGCTGATGCGCTGGGCCCACGGAAAGGGCATGGACCTGACGCTGATCGAGGTCATGCCGATGGGCGAGATCGGATCGGGACGGATTGACCAATATCTGCCGCTGTCGCTGGTGCGTGCGCGCCTCGCCCAGCAATTCACGCTGACGGATCTGGCCGAGAGCACTGGCGGTCCGGCCCGCTATGTCAGCGTCGCCGAGACCGGCGCCAAGCTCGGCTTCATCACGCCGATGACGCACAATTTCTGCGAATCCTGCAACCGGGTTCGCATTACCTGCACGGGAACGCTGCACACCTGCCTCGGCCACGAGGATGCCTCCGACTTGCGCAAACCTCTGCGTGCATCCGATGACGACATGCTGCTTGCGGATGCGATCGACCGCGCCATCGGCCTCAAGCCCAAGGGCCACGATTTCATCATCGATCGCCGCCACGACCGTCCCAGCGTCTCCAGGCATATGAGCGTCACCGGCGGCTGAGGTCGCCGCGCTGCGGCTTTATTTCCCTGAACTATCAACCAAGTTCCAATTGACGGCCCGCGCGCCCGCTGTTTTGGTGCGACAGCCTCATGCCTGCGCGGCGAGACAAGCCCACGCGCGCGCCCGGCACAATCCGGGCGGCGCGGCACAATCGGGGAGGACCTATCGTTGCAAGCGCTCCTGAAGTTGAGCCAAGGGATTGACGCGTTCACGCGCTGGACGGGCAAACGCCTGGCGTGGCTGATCGTAGCCGCCGTCATCATCTCGGCGGTCAATGCGATCATCCGCAAGACGTTCGATACGTCCTCCAATTCGTGGCTCGAGCTGCAATGGGTGCTCTTCAGCATCGTGTTCCTGCTCTGCTCGCCCTGGACGCTGCTCGACAACGAGCACATCCGCATCGACATCGTGAACAACGCGCTGCCGAAGACGGTCCGCAACGTGATCGACGTGGTCGGCCACCTGTTCTTCCTGATTCCGTTGTGCATCATCATGATCATCACCGGCGTGCCGTTCTTCCAGCGCTCGTTCCACATCAACGAACAATCCGGCAATGCCGGCGGTCTGCCGCAATGGCCCGCGAAATCCCTCATCATGATCGGGTTCGCTTTCCTGCTCGTTCAAGGCATCTCCGAGCTGATCAAGCGAATTGCGGTCATGCGCGGAATGCTGCCGGATCCCCATGAATCCCAGGTGTCGGCGCTGGAGGCGGAAGTCGAGCATCTCGTCGAAGCGATCGAGAAGAAGTAGCCGTTGGCGACGGTTCAGGGGGAATCATGACCGCATTCATCATCGCCAATATGGCGCCTATCATGTTCGCGTCGCTGGTCGTCGTGCTGCTGCTCGGCTATCCCGCGGCATTCTCGCTCGGCGCCGTCGGCCTGTTCTACGCCGTCGTCGGCGTCGAGCTCGGTCAATTTCACCCCGACTTCCTCCAGGCGCTTCCGGAGCGGGTCTACGGCGTGATGAACAACGACACGCTGCTGGCCATTCCCTTCTTCACCTTCATGGGACTGGTGCTGGAGCGGTCGGGCATGGCCGAGGACCTGCTCGACACGATCGGCCAATTGTTCGGCACCATCCGCGGCGGCCTTGCCTATGCCGTGATCTTCGTCGGCGCGCTTCTGGCCGCGACGACGGGCGTGGTTGCGGCATCCGTGATCTCGATGGGTCTGATCTCGCTGCCGATCATGCTGCGTTACGGTTATGACCGCCGCGTGGCATCCGGCGTCATCGCCGCGTCCGGCACGCTCGCGCAGATCATTCCGCCCTCGCTCGTCCTGATCGTGATGGCCGACCAGCTCGGAAAGTCCGTCGGCGACATGTACGAGGGCGCCTTCATCCCGGGCCTCGTGCTCGCGGGCCTCTACGCCGTCTACGCCTTCCTCGTCAGCATGATCTTCCCGAAGGCCACGCCGGGCCTGCCGAAGGAAGCCATCGGCTTCCGCGAGAACGACGGCAGCCGTGGCCTCGCCTCGCTCGGCGTGCTGTTCCTGGCGAGCTGCGTATTCGGCTGGTTCATGATGCGCAACTCCGAGACACACGGCGCCGATTACGTCGTGCTCAGCATGTTCTTCGGCATCATCTTCGCGTTCGCCGTCGCCGTGGTGAACTGGGTCATCGACAAGCTGACCGGCTTCCGCTTTCTCTCGAAGATGGCGCAGCAGACCACCTTCGTGATGGTGCCGCCGCTGTTCCTGATCTTCCTGGTTCTCGGCACGATCTTCATCGGCATCGCGACCCCGACCGAAGGCGGCGCGATGGGTGCCGCCGGCGCCCTCATCCTCGGTGCCGCAAAACGGCGGCTGAGCTGGGACCTGATCCGGCAAGCCACGGAATCAACCGCCAAGCTGTCGGCCTTTGTCGTGTTCATTCTCGTCGGCGCCCGCGTGTTCTCGCTCACCTTCTACGGCGTCAACGGACACGTCTGGGTCGAGCACCTGCTCACCTCCCTGCCCGGCGGCCAGGTCGGCTTCCTGATCTTCGTCAACGCGTTCGTGTTCGTGCTGGCCTTCTTCCTCGATTTCTTCGAGCTGGCCTTCATCGTCATCCCGCTGCTCGGACCTGCCGCCGAACACCTCGGCATCGACCTGATCTGGTTCGGCGTCATTCTCGGCGTCAACATGCAGACCTCGTTCATGCATCCGCCGTTTGGCTTCGCGTTGTTCTATCTCCGGTCGGTCGCGCCGAAGGATCGATACACCGATCGCGTCACCGGCAAGCGGATGGACCCTGTCACCACGGGCCAGATTTATTGGGGCGCGGTGCCATTTGTCGTCATTCAAATCATCATGGTCGCGCTGGTGATCGCGTTCCCGTCGATGGTGATGCACTACAAGGGCGTCCAGTCGAACATCGATCCCAGCACCATCAAGATCGAGGTGCCGCAGATCGAGCTGCCTCCACTGGATCTCGGGCCGCCGCAGAAGTAATCGGACGCGGCTCGCTGCCCTCTCCACCCTCCCCTGGAGGGTGAGAGCTATCGCATTCGAACTTTCACCGGAGGTCGTCATGCCCGGGCTTGTCCCGGGCATCCACGTTCTTTGTGCTGCGCGGCAAAACGTGGATGGCCGGGACAAGCCCGGCCATGACGCGGGGAGAGTGTCGGTGCCCCTTGCACACACCTCCTATGCAATAGCCCTACCCTCCAGGCGAGAGCGAAACGTCTTCTCCCTCCGCCAGCCGAAACCGCAGCGTGAACTCGGCGCCACCGCCGACGAGGTTCGCCACCGCGACCGTGGCCGCGTGGTCATCCGCCACGGCGCGCACGATCGAGAGTCCCAGCCCCGCGCCGTCGCTGCGTCGGCGGTCGGCACGCCAGAAGCGCTGGAAGATCAGCTCGCGCTCGGCCTCCGCGATCCCCGGCCCGCGATCGCGCACGCGCACCGAGCCGTCCTCGCCCACCTCGACGTCGACGGTGGTGTCCTTCGCGGTAAATTTGATGGCGTTTTCGGCGAGGTTGAAGATCGCACGCTGGAGCATCTCCGAATTGCCGTGGATCTTGACCGGCGCGTCGGTACCCCTCAGCGCAATGTCCTTGTGCTGGCTGATCGCGAACGGTGCGATCGAGGCGACCACATCGGCGCAGACGGCCCGCAAATCCGCGGTCTCGCCGGGATCTAGCACCAGGGTGTCGAGCTCGGCGATCTCCAGGAGCTGGGCGACGAGCCGGCTCATGGCTTCGATGTCGGCATGCAGCGCCTGCCGTGTCGCGCGATCGTCAAGCATCTCGATGCGCGTGCGCAGGATCGTGAGCGGCGTGCGCAATTGATGCGCGGCATCCGCCGTGAACTGCCGTTGCAGCCGAAAGCCGTCCTCGAGGCGGTCGAGCGCCTGGTTGACGGCGGTGACGAGCGGCAGGATCTCGCGGGGGATCTGTTCCGTCGGCAAGCGGATATCGGTGCGCGCCGGACCGATATTGCTGGCCTCCTCGGAGGCCTTCCACAGCGGCGCGATCGCACGGCGGAAGATGATGATGTCGGTGGCAAGCAGGACCAATAGGATCGGGATGGTGATCCACCCCACCCGCCGGAAGAAGTTCGAGACGATGTCATCGATGATGACGTCGCGATGTGCGAGGTCCTCGGCGACCTGGACGCGCACCGTCTTGCCGTCGATGTCCCGGGTGACCGCGGCGCCGGAAATGCTCTCCGAGGAGCGCGGTGCAGCGGCGGCGGAGCGCGGGTGCGAGGAGAACAGCAAGCGGCCCTCGGCATCGCGAATGTCGTACTGATAGCGACCATAGGCATCCGAGTAGAGGCCCTTGAGACTGTCGGGCAGATTGAACGTCATGAGGCCGTCCGGCTGCGCAACGATGCGCTGCGCCAGCACTTCGGCCTGGGCCCGCATGGCATCGCGATGCAGCTGGTCGATCTCGGAATTGAGCAGCCAGAACAGCACCAGCGGCAGGAAGATCGCGACCACCGCCACCGCCAGGATGTGCAGGAACACGATGCGCCAGATCAGCGATTTGAACGTCGGCGACCTGCCATAGGACCCGGCATAGGATCCGACGTGAGATCCGACCCGGGCCACGCTATTTCTCCACGTCCATGAGATAGCCGACGCCGCGGATGGTATGGATCACGACCTTGGCACCGTGTTCAGCGAGCTGCTTGCGCAGCCGCGAGACATAGACCTCGACCGCGTTGGAAGCGACCTCGCCGTCCAGCCCGAAAATGTGGTCCTCGACGTTCTTCTTCGGCACCACCCGCCCCTGCCGGCGCAGCAGGATCTCGAGCACCGAGGTCTCGCGCGCAGAAATGATCCGCGGCTGGTCGTCGACGAAAATCTGGCGGCTCTCGGTGTCGTAGACGAGGTTGGCGAGAGTGAGCGAGCGGCCGAGCAGCTGGCCGGGCCGGCGTAGGATCGCCTCCAGCCGCGCCACCAGTTCCTCCATCGCGAACGGCTTTGCGAGATAGTCGTCGGCGCCGCTGCGCAGGCCGCTGACGCGGTCCTGCAGGCCGCCGCGCGCGGTCAGCACCAGCACGGGGAGCGGTTCCATCTTGAGGCGCAGCTCGCGCAGCACCGACAGACCGTCGCCGTCGGGCAGCCCGAGGTCGAGGATCATCGCAGCATAGCTGACGCTGCTCACTGCCTCGCGCGCCTCGGCCGCGCTGCCCACGATGTCGCTCTGGTAGCCGGCCGCCGCCAGCCCGGCCGCGACGAGCCGCGACAGCTCGGCATTGTCCTCGACGATCAGAAGGCGCATCGCATGTCAGCCGAATACTCGGGTCGCCGCATGGCTCCTGCGGCATCTTCGCTCTATTCCATCATTCCGGTCGCCTCGGCCAGCGAAAAAGCACGGCTGGTCGCCCTGCCCTGTCAGATTCATGTAAGCCGGAGCCGCCCGTCTCCAGTAAGCGGCCGCTGCATGCTTGATCAAACGTCGCCGCGTCCGTCCCGTTGCGGAGCTCGGATCGCTGCCCCATCATGGCGTCATGCATCCATCATCGGCACTCATTGTGTTCGGCGGCCTTCCGGGCACGGGCAAGACGACGATTTCCCGCGAACTGACCGTTCGGCTCGCGGCGACATATCTTCGTATCGATTCGATCGAGCAGGCGTTGAAGGACGCTGGCCTTACGGTCAACGCAGAGGGCTATGCCATAGCCAACGCGCTGGCGGCCGAAAATCTCAAGCTCGGGCGCATCGTTATCGCCGACTGCGTTAACCAGTGCTGGCAAGCCGCGCTGCGTGGCGGCAATGTGCCTTGCAGACCTCGGCACGCTTGGTTGAGATCGAAATGGTTTGCAGCGAAGCGGTGCTGCACCGGCAACGCGTGGAGAGCCGTACGCCCGACATTGATGGCCTCGAACTCCCAAGCTGGAATGATGTCGTGAGCCGAGCGTATGAACCGTGGGATCGAGAGCATCTGGTGCTCGATACGGCGGGTTGTTCGCTCGATGATCTGCTGGGGCGAGCGGAGAGCTATGTTCGCGACAAGATGGCTAGCTCGCAGGATGGCCGCTTCTAAAAGCGTCTCTGAGTTCGGCCAGTTGATCGCTTGTTGCGCCGAGCTCCGCCTCGGTCCGACTCGCAGGCAAATCCACATACGCGATCGGCTCTTCGAACTGGCTCGCCGTGAAGTCGTACCTCTTGCCTTCGATCCGATTGTAAAAATGGTCGCCAGCCGGCAGCGGCGTCTTCAGCAACTCGCCGCCGAACAGTTCATGGATGAGCAACGACGTGACGTTGCATTGTCCCGACGCAGGATTGCTCGCCGTCCATTGGCTGGCCGTCGACAGCGACCAAGCCTTGTGCAGCGTTCCCAAAACGTCGTTGGGGATCGAAGCTCATCCTCGTCTTCCGGGTTGGCATCGACGAACTCGATTTCGGATTATTCGATGATTGCTTTCTACTCCTGCTTTGCCCGACGGGTCAAGCTGCACCTGGTTGGCAGGAGTTACGAAACGAAAGCATCCATCGATCCGCCGGCTTTCGGGGGCGACTTCGCCCGCACACCGCAGCACCGGTATCATCTCCGCGAAGGCCGCTTGTCCTGCCAATTTTTTCCTATGACTTATCAAGCCATTGGCTACTGTGCATGGGGTTGTTTTTCAGTTTTTGAGGTTTGGGCCCTTCCATATACGACAGCGCCCCGAAGCTTCCGCTTCGGGGCGCTGTCCGCGAGAGATGACGTGATCAGCTCTGCGAGCGCCGCGCCATGAAGATGTCGTAGCCGACCTCGGCGACCTGGAACCAGGCGTAGCCGTCGCTTGTGAACTTGGCGAGGGAGTCATGCACCTTCTTGAAATTGGCGTTGGTCGCGCCGACCTCGGCGTGCAGCTCCTTGGCGGCCTTGTGGCAGGCATCCATGATCGATGGCGAGAAGGGGTGCAGCTTGGTGCCGCCCGCGAGCAGCTTCTTCAGCGCGAGCGGATTGGCGGTGTCGTAGCGCGCCATCATGTAGTTGTTGGCGTAGTGGCCGGCCTGCTCCAGCACGCTCTGGTAATATTTCGGCAGCGCGTTCCATTTGTCGAGGTTGACGAAGGCCAGCAGCATCGGCCCGCCTTCCCACCAGCCGGGATAGTAATAGTGCGGCGCGATCTTGTAGAAGCCGAGCTTCTCGTCGTCATAGGGGCCGACCCACTCGGCGGCGTCGATGGTGCCCTTCTCCAGCGCGGGATAGATGTCGCCGCCGGCAAGCTGCTGCGGCACCACACCGAGCTTCTGGAGCACGCGGCCGGTGAAGCCGCCGATGCGGAACTTCATGCCCTTGAGATCATCGGGCGTGTTGACCTCTTTCCTGAACCAGCCACCCATCTGGCAGCCGGTGTTGCCCGCGAGCAGCGAGGTGACGTTGTAGCTCTTGTAGAACTCGTTGAGCACCTCGCGCCCGCCACCCTGCATGTACCAGGCCTGGTTGATGCGCATGTTGGGACCGAACGGCACGGCCGAGCCGAAGGTAAAGGTCGGATCCTTGCCGAAATAGTAGTAGGAGGCAGTGTGGCCGATTTCGCAGGTGCCGTTCTGCACGGCGTCGAGCACCTGCAGGCCCGGCACGATCTCGCCGGCCGCGAAGATCTGGATCTGAAATTTGTTGTCGGTCGCCTCAGCGACCATCTTGCACATCATCTCGGCGCCGCCAAACAGCGTGTCGAGCGATTTCGGCCAGCTCGTCGGCATCCGCCATTTGATTTCCGGCATCGATTGCGCGATCGCGGGAGCCGCGAGCGTGGCGGCGCCGGCCGCGCCAAGTCCGGTGACCTTGATGAAGTCTCTTCTCTTCATGATTTCCTGCCCTGATGGATCGTGATGGTGAGCCTTCTTGCCGAGGCTTGGCATCACCATGACGCAAGCCGCCGCCCAATTCCATCCCGATCGCACTGCGGCAAACAAAAAGCCCGACCTCCAGGGGAGGCCGGGCTTTCCGGTCTTGCGACTTTAGGCCTAGGCGATCAGCCGCGCGTGCGCGAGCGGATCATGAAGCTGTCGTAGGTATATTCGGCGACCTGCCACCACAGATATTCATCGGAGCGGTAGGCCTGCATGGCGTCGATCGACTTCTTGAAGTCGGCGTTCTTGCCCGAGATGTCGGCCCAGAGCTCGTTGGTCGCCTTGAGGCAGGCTTCCAGCACCTCGTTGGTGAAGGGACGAAGCTGGGTGCCGCCGGCGACCAGACGCTTCAACGCCGCCGGGTTCTGCATGTCGTAGCGCGCGGCCATCCAGGTGTTGGCATTGGCCGTCGCGTTGGTGAGGATCGCCTGGTAGTTCTTCGGCAGCGCATTGAACTTTTCCAGGTTGGCGAAGGCATGGACGGTGGGACCGCCTTCCCAGAAGCCCGGATAATAGTAGTACTTGGCGACCTTGGCGAAGCCGAGCTTTTCGTCATCGTAGGGGCCGACCCACTCGGCCGCATCGATGGTGCCCTTCTCCAGCGCCGGATAGATGTCGCCGCCGGCGAGCTGCTGCGGCACCACGCCGACCTTCTGAAGCACCTGGCCGGCAATGCCGCCGATGCGCATCTTCAGACCGGAGAGGTCGGCAACGGTCTTGATCTCCTTGCGGAACCAGCCGCCCATCTGGGTGCCGGTGTTGCCGCAGGGGAAGCCGACGACGTTCGACTTCTTGAAGAACTCGTTGGCGAGCTCATTGCCGCCGCCCTGATAGAGCCAGGAATTCTGCTGGCGCGCATTGAGGCCGAACGGCACCGAGGCGAAGATCGCGAAGGTCGGGTCCTTGCCGACATAATAGTAGGACACCGTATGGCACATCTCGACCGTGCCGCTGGAGGTCGCATCGAGCGCCTGCAGGCCGGGAACGAGCTCACCGGCGGCGAACACCTGGATCTGGAATTTGTTGTCGGTCATCTCGGCGACGTATTTCGCCACCTGCTCGGCGCCGCCATAAATGGTATCGAGCGACTTCGGGAAGCTCGAAGTCAGGCGCCACTTGATCTCGGGCGAGGACTGCGCGATCGCCGGCGAGGCCACTGCGGTCGCCGCCGCGCCTGCTGCCGACACTTTCAGAAAATCACGACGCTTCATCTTCAGGTCTCTCCTTGCTGGGGCGTTTCCCCTTGACGTCTCTTGTGCCGCCGCTGATTCCGGCGACGCGCCAAGGCGCGTCGAACCGAAGGGGCTTGACTGCCGTGGGCCTTTACCACGGAAGCCCCGCTTGCGGAACGCGACAATGGCATGACAGGGCTCTACGAAAGTCGCATGCCCCCAAAGGAATGAGAAGGCGCGCCGCGGGCGGCCTCATCAGGCCGCTGCGATGACACCCTTGAGCTGGTCCCGGACCTGCCCTGCAATGGCGCGGTAGATCGCCGCATGGGGACCGTCCGGCTCGCTATCGACGACGGGATTGCCGGCGTCCGAGGTGGCGCGAATCGTCATGTGCAGCGGGATCTCGCCGAGGAACGGCACCTCGAGCTTCTCGGCCTCGTGCCGCGCCCCGCCGTGGCCGAAAATGTCCGACTTGGTGCCGCAATGCGGGCACTGGAAGTAGCTCATGTTCTCGACGATGCCGAGCACGGGCACGTTGACCTTCTTGAACATGGCAAGTCCCCGCCGCGCATCGATCAGGGACAGGTCCTGTGGGGTCGAGACGATCACCGCACCCTTCAGCGGCACGTTCTGCGCCAGCGTGAGCTGGGCATCGCCGGTGCCCGGCGGCATGTCGACCACGAGAACGTCGAGCTTGCCCCATTCGACATCGCGCAGCATCTGCGTCACCGCCGACATCACCATCGGACCGCGCCAGATCATCGCGGTCTCCTCCTCCACCAAAAAGCCGATCGACATGATGGCGAGGCCGAAGCGCCGGAGCGGAATCATTTTGCGCTCGCCGTTCAGCTCCGGCTTGTCGTGCAGGCCGGTCAGGCGCGGCACCGAGGGTCCGTAGATGTCGGCGTCGAGCAGCCCGACCTTGAGGCCGAGGTCCCGCAGACCCAGCGCCAGGTTCAGCGCGGTGGTCGACTTGCCGACGCCGCCCTTGCCGGAGGCGACCGCGATCACGGCGGCGACGCCCGGGATCTCCGACTGCCGCGCCATGGGCGATTGGGCGCCGCCCTGCGGCGGCGGCTTGTGGGCATGCACCGGCTGCACGCCCGGCGCGCCGCGGCTGGGTTGCGGAGGCGGTGGAGGTGCGGAGCCCGGCTTGCGCTCGGCGGTCAGCGCCACCATGACGGTGGTGACGCCGGGAATGGTGCGCACGGCAGCCTCGGCCTCGGCGCGGATGGATTCCCAGGCCCTGGCCTCGGCGGCGTCGACATTGATCGAGAAGAACACCTTGCCGTCGGACGCGCTGATGGCGCTCAGCACATTGGCATTGGTGAGCGCGACCCCGCGGGGCGACTTGATCCTGGCGAGGCTGTCGAGAACCTGTTGCTGCGTCACGCTCAAAGCGCATCTCCTGAACGGAGCCTGATCCGGACCCGGAGGGCTGCGCCAGCGCAAAGCGTGGAGCGGCTTTCCGGCAAGGTCATGCTCGAGACTCTAGGATGCCCCATTAGAGCGGAAACGCCCAAAAGGCTACTGCCTGCCGATATCGTCAGCCATCTCGGCAGGCGCGGCCCCCTGCTCCTTGGCAGCCTCGTAGTTCAGCTCAATCATGACCCCGTTGGGGTCGTGAACGAAGATCTGCCAGAGGTTGCCGCCGGGCACCTGGCGAGAGTCGAACTTCATCCCCTTGGATGTCAGCCGCTGCTTCATGCCGTCAAAGCCGCGGCTGACGAAGGCGACATGGTGGACAACGCCGGAATCCGGCTTTTGTGGCTCAGCCGTCGCAGAAATATCGACGAGATGCACCACCGCCTTGCCCTCGCTGTACATCCAGGCGCCAGGGAAGGCGAAGTTCGGCCGGGCGCCTTTTTCCAGGCCCAGTACATCCTCGTAGAAGCGGACGGTCTCAGCCAGATTTCGGGTCCGGATGTTGAAATGATCGAGGACGCCAACGCTCACGCCGCCCATGCTCTCGCTCCCTTTTTTCGAAGTCCTTAGGTCCCGCCATCCTAGCACAGGGGGCCGCCAAACGAAGCCGTTGCCCTCCCGGCTTAACGGTTTATGGTGCGCCTCCGGCCCGCCCTTGCAGCGGAACTCCGAGGATGCCGCCCGGCGCCCTCGCCCGGATACAACCGTAAAACTCAAGCTACGGACAAGGTACCACACATGGCTAAAGTCGCTTTCCTCGGTCTCGGCGTCATGGGCTTCCCAATGGCCGGACACCTCGTCAAAAAAGGGGGCCATGAGGTCACCGTCTACAACCGCACCGCGGCCAAGGCGAAGGAATGGGCGGACAAGTTCGGCGGCAAGACCGCACCGACCCCGAAGGCCGCCGCCGAAGGCCAGGATTTCGTGATGTGCTGCGTCGGCAACGACAACGATCTGCGCGCGGTCACGATCGGCGCCGACGGCGCCTTCGCTGGCATGAAGAAGGGTGCGACCTTCGTCGATCACACCACCGCCTCCGCCGAGGTCGCACGCGAGCTGGACGCAGCCGCCACCAAGGCCGGCTTCAAATTCATCGATGCGCCGGTCTCCGGCGGCCAGGCCGGCGCGGAGAACGGCGTGTTGACGGTGATGTGCGGCGGCGCGCAGGATGCCTATTCCGGCGCCGAGCCGATCATCTCAGGCGCCTATGCGCGGATGTGCAAGCTGCTCGGGCCCGCCGGCTCCGGCCAACTGACGAAGATGGTCAACCAGATCTGCATCGCCGGTCTGGTGCAGGGTCTCTCGGAGGGTATCCACTTCGCCAAGAAGAGTGGCCTCGACGTCGCCGCAGTGATCGAGACCATCTCCAAGGGCGCAGCGCAGTCCTGGCAGATGGAAAATCGCTACAAGACCATGAACGATGACAAATACGATTTCGGCTTCGCGGTCGAATGGATGCGCAAGGACCTCTCCATCTCGCTGGCTGAAGCCCGCCGCAACGGCGCCACCCTGCCGGTGACCGCCCTCGTGGACCAGTTCTACGCGGAGGTCGAGAAGATGGGCGGCAAACGCTGGGATACGTCGAGCCTGCTCGCGCGCCTGCAACGCTGAGGAGCGCGTGACGGTCGTTGCCCGGGCAGCTGCGACCGTCACCGGCCTTGATGCTGCGCAGCGCCGCGTCAAGGCCTGACTAGCGCAGTTGAGCCGACGAACGAATTCCGGGGGGCCGATTTGCTGAGCGTGATAGCCGCCGTTTTCATCGTTGCGTATGCAGCCATCGCGCTCGAACACCCGCTAGGCGTTAACAAGAGCGCTTCGGCTCTCTTGGGAGCGGGCCTGCTCTGGACCATCTATGCGATGTCCGTGGGCGACGCTTCGCTCGTCAACCGCCAGCTCGACGAATCCGTCGCCTCGACCGCGCAAATCGTCTTCTTCCTGATCGGCGCCATGACGATCGTCGAGGTGATCGACGCCCACAACGGCTTCGAAGTTATCACCTCGATCATCCGCACCACGAAGCAGACCACGCTGATGTGGATCATCGGCTTCGTGACGTTCTTCCTGAGCTCCATCCTCGACAATCTGACGACCACCATCGTGATGATCTCGCTGATCCAGAAGCTGATCGGCAACAAGAGCGATCGCCTGCTGTTTGCGTCCATCATCGTGATCGCCGCCAATGCCGGCGGCGCCTGGACCGTGATCGGCGACGTCACGACGACGATGCTCTGGATCGGGGGCCAGATCACGCCTGTCAGCATCATGAAGGCGGTGTTCCTGCCGTCCCTGCTCAACCTTCTGATACCGCTGCTCATCGTCGGCTACTCTGTCAGGGGGAAGGACATCGCTCCGCCGCTGCAGCAGGAAGCGCAGGCTCTCAGGGTCGAGCTGTTCGAGCGCAATCTGATGTTCTATCTCGGGCTCGGTACGCTGATCGCGGTCCCGGTTTTCAAGGCCGTGACGCACCTCGCCCCCTTCATGGGCATCCTGTTCGGGCTGGGCATCCTCTGGCTGGTCGGCGAGATCGTTCACCGCCACAAGGACGAGGATGCGCGTCGCCCCCTCACCCTCGTCCATGCGCTGACGCGCATCGACATGAGCTCCATCGTGTTCTTCGTCGGCATCCTCATGGCCGTCGCGTGCCTGGAGCATGCCCGCGTCCTCGAGCTGTTGGCCAAATGGCTCGACGCCACGGTTGGTCGTCTCGACATCATCGTCATCCTGCTCGGACTCTTGAGCGCCATCATCGACAACGTGCCGCTCGTCGCGGCAACGATGGGCATGTACAATCTGACGCAATATCCGCCGGACAGCTTCATCTGGGAGTTCATCGCCTATTGCGCCGGCACCGGTGGCTCGATCCTGATCATCGGCTCGGCCGCGGGCGTTGCCGCCATGGGACTCGAGAAGATCGAGTTCTTCTGGTACGCCCGCCGCATCGCAGGCCCCGCGCTCGTGGGATATCTGGCGGGAGCGGTGGTATACATCGTGCAGTACGCGGTGCTGCATTGATCGGCGCAGCCGAGATCCAAATTAACGCCGGGTTAACGTAATTCTTTAGCTCCTTAAGTCACCTCTTAACGATTTGTTGCCAGAGATAGACAATGCAGAAGGCCCGCGTCCGGCGTGGGCAGGAATCGTGTTGCTTGATGAGTAACCCCGCTGAAAAGCCCGAGGTTGTGGAGCTTCCGGCCGAGCCGGTGAGCGCTCCATCGGCGAGCAGCCGAAGGGCTGCGGCGCAGCGGGTGCGCGAGGCGCGCGACAAGTTAACATCGACCAGCGGCACCCGGCCGGCCTTCGACGCCGAGATGCTGCGCCAATACGCCCAGACGCGGCTATCGGCTTCCTACGTCGTGATGCTGCTGGTGGTCGCAACCGGCGTGCTGTTCGGGCTGTGGATGCAGCCGATCCCGGCCGCGGCCTGGACCGCGGGCATGCTCTGCATTCACAGCGCCATGATCCGCAGTTGCCGGCGGTTCCTGATCGAGCCCAGCTCTCCAGCCGCGACGCGGGCATGGCGGACGCGCTTCGTCGTGCTCGACCTGCTCTATGGCCTCTGCTGGATGGCGATCCTGATCCATCCCGTGCTCGACATGGTCACGGAAACGCTGATGATGTTCCTGATGCTGCTGGTGATCGCAGTATCGAGCATGCTCGCCGCCAATCTGCCGATCGCAGCCCTTGCCGCCACCGCGCCGGTCGCGGTCGCAATGGCGCTGAGCTTCGCGATGACCGGCTCGCTGGACAATTACGTCCTGGCTGCGCTGGCGCTCGCCGCCGAAGGCTACTTCGTGCTGCTGGCGCATCGCCTGCACTCCTCCACCTTCGCCACGCTGGAAGCACGCGCCGAGAAGGACGCACTGATCGGCGAGCTCGAACAGGCCAAGGCGATCTCGGACGAAGCGCGTCATCGCGCCGAATCCGCCAACGTCGCCAAGTCGCGCTTCCTCGCCCAGATGAGCCACGAGCTGCGCACGCCGCTGAATGCCATCCTCGGTTTCTCCGAGGTGATGAAGAGCGAGATTTTCGGCGCGCATGCCGTGCCGGTCTACAAGGAGTACTCGGCGGACATCCATAATTCCGGCGTGCACCTGCTCAACCTCATTAACGAGATCCTCGATCTGTCGCGGATCGAGGCAGGCCGCTACGAGCTGAACGAGGAAGCGGTGTCGCTGGTCGGCATCGTCGCCGACTGCCATCATCTGATGAAGCTGCGTGCCTCGAGCCGCGGCATCACCATCCACGAAGTGTTCGAGCAGGCCATGCCGCGGCTCTGGGCCGACGAGCGCGCGATCCGTCAGGTCGTGCTCAATCTGCTCTCCAACTCGATCAAGTTCACCCCGCAGGGCGGCGAGATCTGGCTCAAGGCCGGTTGGACCGCCTCGGGCGGACAATACCTCTCGGTGAAAGATTCCGGCTCCGGCATTCCCGAGGACGAGATCCCGGTCGTGCTCGCCTCGTTCGGCCAGGGCTCCAACTCGATCAAGTCGGCCGAACAGGGCGCAGGTCTCGGCCTGCCGATCGCCAAGAATCTGATCGACCTGCATGGCGGCACGTTCACGCTGAAATCCAAGCTGCGCATCGGCACCGAGGTGATCGTCACCTTCCCGCCGGAGCGCGTGATGAGCGCGCTTGCGCCGCTGTCGGATGATTCTCCACCGCTCCAGCCGGAGAGTTCCGCACTGCCCGAGGAGAAGCGACGGCCGCGCCACAAGCCGATCATGAGCGCAGGCACGGGCTCTTAACCAGATGCTTGCAGACATGCCCGACAACCCCTCACTATGTCCGAATGAGCAAAGAAACGCCGTGCGTCGCCGTGTGCATGATCGATCCCAGGACCAAGCTATGCTTCGGCTGCGGCCGGACCTTGCCCGAGATCGCGCGCTGGCACGCCATGGAAAGTGCGGAACGGCTCGCAGTCATGGCCCGGTTGCCGGCACGCATGACGGAAGCTGGACTTGTGCCGATCGCGGGATCTCCGAAACGCACCTGACCGGCCTGCGCGCCTCCGGAGGCGCGCAATGATCCGCTTCCTCCTCGTTCTCGTCATGCTTGCCGGCACGGCAGGTGCGGTCGTCGCCTATGGCGATCCCGAGCAGATCGCGCGCGCCAGCCACAAGGTCTCGCACATTTTTCGCGCAAAGACGGCAACGCCTGCCCCCGCCGTGCAGATCCCACGCGGCCAGGGCGGCGAATTTGCGCTGCGTGCGAAGATCAACGGTGTCGCAGCGCCAATGGTGATCGATACTGGTGCGACGTCGGTCGTGCTGACCTGGGAAACCGCGAAAGCAATCGGGCTGCCGCTCGAGATGCTCGAATACGATGTCGATCTCGAAACCGCCGGTGGTCACACCAAGGCGGCCCGCCTCACGCTCGACCGCCTCTCCGTCGGCCATCTGGTCGAAAAATCGGTGCCGGCCCTCGTCGTCCAGCGCGGGCAGATGAAGACCAATCTGCTCGGCATGAGCTTCCTCGACCGCCTGGAGAGCTGGGGCGTCCGCGCCGACAGGCTGATGCTCACGGGCTATCCCGAACTTCAGAGCGGCCACCGCCGCCCGCGCACGGCGATCGACTAGCCGACCTACGCCGCCTCGGCCGGCACGCGTGCGCCGACGCGCGCGATCGCATCGCGCAGCACCTCGAGGCCGGCGCCCGGCTTCACGCCCTGCTCTGCGAGATGGCGACGGAAGGCCCGTGCGCCGGGCACGGCATGGAATGCGCCGACGAAATGCCGCGTGATCGCATGCAGCCGCGTGCCGCGCGCGAGTTGCTGCTCGATATAGGGCATCATCGCCTCGAGGGCTTCCTGCATGGATCCATGCGGGGCCGCCTCGCCGAAGATGTCGGCATCGACGGAGAGAAGCCGCCACGGATCCTGATAGGCGGCGCGGCCGAGCATCGCGCCGTCGACGTGTTCGAGATACGCCTTCGCCTCGTCGATACCAGGAATGCCGCCATTGATGATCACGGGCACGCCGGGCATTGCGCGCTTGAGGCGATAGACGCGCTCATAGTCTAGCGGCGGGATGTCGCGGTTCTCCTTCGGAGACAAACCGTTGAGCCAAGCCTTGCGGGCGTGCACGATCAGCGCGTCGCAGCCGGAGGCGACCACCTCGCGCGCAAGCGCATCAAGCGCAACTTCCGGATCCTGGTCATCAATGCCGATACGGCACTTCACCGTGACGGGAACGGCGACTGCGCGCTTCATTGCTTCCACGCACCTTGCCACCAGTTCCGGCTCCGCCATGAGGCAGGCGCCAAAACGACCATCCTTGACGCGATCAGACGGGCAACCGACGTTGAGATTGATCTCGTCATAGCCGAACGCCTGGCCGATCGCCGCCGCCTGCGCGAGCTCGCGCGGATCCGAGCCGCCAAGCTGAAGCGCAACCGGATGCTCGATCGCGTCGAACCCAAGCAACCGCTCCCGGTCGCCATGAATGATGGCGCCAGTGGTCAGCATCTCGGTATAGAGCAGCGCCCGCCGCGTCAGGTGACGATGGAACACCCGGCAGTGACGGTCAGTCCAATCCATCATGGGTGCAATGCAAAATCGATGCGATAACATATTGATGTTATTTCGCTTTTCGTTCTCGGTAGGTAGTTGCTGTTTTTGGGCCGACAGAGATTTCAATCTAACATTCGAGGCATTTTCCTTTCATTTCAAGTGCTTATTTGGAAGGCTTCCCAGCGCTTTAGAACACGGCACCCCTTCTCGGTACTGCGTTGCAGTACCGGATGAGCTTCCGCAGTACCGTGCTGCTTTGGACCCTTCTACCGATCCCGTTCGCTTCGGCCGCAAAATAATGAGCCGCTCTCACCGTGCCGAGGGCAGAACAGGTGTAGTCGTAGTATTGGAGGCGATAGAGCAAGAAGACTTGCGAGCTGCGGTTCCCAGGCGGGGCGACGCGCGCTATCAGAACCGCGGGCTAGCTAGCGAAAGCTTCGGTGCATCTTGGCCTCGAAGAATAAGCGTTGCCCTTCGAGGCAAAGGTCACACCTTCGACTCGCGCCGGGTGCGCCAACATCATCGACCCGCAATCTCGATTGTCTGCTGACAACGGCCTTGACGGGAAACAGCGGCAAAAGCGGGCATCAGGACTGCCGACAGCCACCGTCGACAGGCATAAGCTACGGTCTCGGCTACTAGCCAGTCGCCCATCCGACGATAGCTTTTCCAAGTTCTGGCCCAACCGGCCAATGTCGATGCGTGATCCGCGAACGCGGCATGCTAACGTGCGTATCGTCGCCTGCCAGACACTGCCGAGAGGTCTCTCATGACCGCCTATTTTATCGTCCAGAACACGATCAAGGACGAAGCGCAGTACCAAAAATACGTGCAAGCCGTCGTACCATTCATCGCCACCTTTGGCGGCAAGCTTGTCGTCAGACGTGCAAAGGTGGAGGTACTGGAAGGCGAACATGACGAGCGGCCGGTCATCATGTTCGAGTTTCCCGACATGGAGGCAATCCATGCATTCTGGAGCTCGCCGGACTATGTTCCGATCAAGAAGCTGCGCGAGGGAATAGCGACGATGAACATCTGGGCCTTTCCTGGCGCCTGATCGGCCGCACCAAATCCTTTCGTCGCCTCCCATCTCATCGCGCTCTAGAACTCGACGCAGATCTTGCCGAAGTGCGAACCCGACTCATAATAGCGAGATGCATCAATCAGCACGGAGAGAGCGAACGTCCTATCGATGACCGGCTGCAGTCCGGTCGCTTCGATTGCCCGCACGAACTGTTGCTGGTGCGCGCGGCTGCCGACGATCAGGCCCTGCAGCTGGACTTGCTTCACCATCAACGCAGCCGTCGGCACGTCGCCGCCCAGCCCCATCAGCATGCAATCAGGGAAATATGCCCCCCGTTGCGCACGGCTTGAATCGACTCGGGAAGCGTAGCTGGACCGCCGACCTCAATCACGTGGTCAACGCCCCTGCTATTGGCCAGCTTTTGTGCCGCCCTTCCCCAGTTCGGAACGGCCTTGTAGTTGAGTCGACCCCGAGCGCGCGGAGCCCCTCGAGCTTTGCGTCCTATGACGAAGTCGCGATGACGGTCGCGCCCGTCTTAGCGTGTCGAAATTGGGCGTTTTCCTGCGCCTAATCTCCCGCCTCCCGAGGCTGCCCGAGCCGGATAGATGAAGCGCACAAGGAATTCTATTAATTTTTCTTACTGACGGCCTGAGGTGTGGTGATGGCGGTGTCGGCGCTGTCGTCATGGCGGGAGCAACGATCGTGAGTCGCTATAACGTCATTTAGAGTGTCAATAAATTCTTGGGCTAGACGAGATTGCAGCAGGTGACGCGGTCGAACGAGCCTGCCCATGACCTTGATCGAAGGATAGAACGGCCGCATGACCAGATCTGTTGCCGGCGTACCCATCATCGCCAAGCCATCCAGTAGCGCGAGGCCTGCGCCGGCTCGCACCAATGCGCATGCAACTGTGGACTGTGACACCTCGATTGCAATCTTCAATGGGACGTCCGCATCGGCGAACGCGCGTACGGCCTGGATTCCGAGGGGGAGTTGCCTGTTGAGACACACCAGCGTTTCGTGATCGAGATCAGCGGGAACGACATGGGGCTTCGCCGCCAACGGATGCGTCCGCGGCATGACGCATCCAAAATCAGTCGCCCAGAGATCACTTACCGACACTCCGGGCGCCGCAATGGAATCGATGACAAACCCCAGGTCGGCCTGGTGGTTGGCGACATAGGTGGCGACCTGGAGCGCACTCATCGACTGCAGCGAGATCACGACACCAGGCCGCGACTGGCAGAATTTTGCCACGGCGGCCGGCAGCAATGCATTTGCGAAGGCTGAAATCGCCGCGATGTTGAGTCCGCCCGCTCGCCCTGCCTGCAGGTCGGCCGCACGCTTCTGGACGACGTCGAAGGCCGCGAACGCGCTGACGGTCTCTGGAAACAACGACTGGGCCTCTGGTGTCGCCAGCAATCGCTTCCTTCGCCGCAAAAAGAGCGGAAACCCGAGCCGTCGCTCAGCCTGCTGCAACGTTCGACTGACGGCCGGCTGCGAAATACGAAGCACTTCGGCAGCCGCGGTGATTGTGCCGAGTTCCATGACCCGCCGAAACACCTCCAATTCCCGAATACTCAACATCATAACCTCAGGATATGATTGATGTAGCTTTCGGTATTTTGAACACATGGATCTTGGGGCCACAATGGCTCCCGACGGCCATGTGGCCGTTCAGCCGGCGCCGGCCGGCCAACTGCCGCTTCGTCTATGGGCCCCACCGATGAACCCACCCCGGATTGCCACGATCACGGCTTTCCCGTTGGGGATTCCGTTCGACCACTGGTCGTCCCCGCCCATGTTCGCGGGCCGGCCCCGCACCACCCTCGATACTGTTCTGGTACGGGTAACGACCGATCAGGGCACGGTGGGCTGGGGCGAAGCCTATGGCAGCTTTTCGTCCGCGGTCGTTCCGGCGATCGACCAATGGGTTGCACCGCTGGCGGTTGGCGAAAAAGTCGATGACGTCGAGCTGCCGGCGCGGATTGAGCGAACCTTGCACAATCTCGGTCGTGCCGGCGCCACGATCCACGCGATCAGCGGCCTCGACATCGCTCTGTGGGACATCAGGGGCAAGCTCGCGGGAGTGCCGGTTTCGACCTTGCTGGGAGGCCGCCGGCGCGACCGTATCGAGGTCTATGCGTCCCTGCTGCAATACAACGGCAATACCGAAGAAATCCGCCGCGTCGTGGACCGTGCGCTCGGCGAAGGCTTTCACCAGATCAAGTTGCATGAGCGCACGGCGAACGCTGTCGCCGCTGCCCGCGCCGCGGCGGGCCCGAGCGTGCCGTTGATGGTGGATACCAATTGCGCTTGGTTGCCCGCGGACGCGACCGCTGCGGTCATGGAAATGGCGCCATCCGATCTGCTGTGGATCGAAGAACCGATCTGGCCGCCGGAAGATTTCGCATCGCTTGCGGCGCTGAGGCAATCGGCCGGCGTTCCGACCGCCATCGGCGAGAATGCCGGCAATGCTCTCGATTTCAAGAAGATGCTCGCAGCACGCTGCGTCGATTATGTTCAGCCCAGCGCGATCAAGATCGGCGGTCTGACGCCGCTTTGGCAAATCTGCACCGACTCGGAAGCCGCCGGGACGACCTGCGTTCCCCACTCACCCTTCTTCGGCCCGGGCTATCTCGCCACCATTCACGTGCTGGCCGCCAAAGCGAAGGCGAGCGCCTTGGAAAGATTCTATTGCGACCTCGCCTTTGATCCCTGCGGCGGCTTCGTTCCGATCGAGGCAGGCTTCCTCGCCGTGCCTGACGCCCCGGGTCTCGGGGGCGATCCGGACACGGAGTTGATCGACCGGTACCGCATCTGACGGTCGCAAAAAACACGGAAGGGAAATTCATGCAATGCATCAACCGGCGTTCGCTGTTGATCGGGCTGACATCTGCCGCGACAACGTCGCTGTCAGGAGCGCGGGCCCAGCCGCAGCCATATCCGCAGCGTCCAGTCCGCGTCATCGTTCCTTACGCCGCCGGCGGCGCATCGGACATCGTGGCGCGTCTCGTCGTCGCCGCCATGGCAGAGAAGCTCGGCCAATCGCTCTTCGTCGATAACCGGGGCGGTGGTGCCAGCATGATCGGCACTCAGGCGATCGCCACCGCCGCACCCGACGGCTACACGATCGGCGTCGTAGACAGCGCCTTCAGCATCAACCCCAGCCTGTTCGGCGCCAAACTGCCGTATGACACAAAAAAGGATTTCACGCCGGTGTCCCTGCTGGCGCGGACCTCGCTGCTGCTGGTTGTTTCGGAATCTCTTCCGGTCAGCAACGTCAAAGAGCTTGTCGCGCTCGCCAAGTCGAAGCCCGGCGCGCTCAGCATGGCGACCGCCGGCCTCGGCACAGCGGTCCATCTCGGCTGCGAACAATTTCGGCAGGAGGCCGGCATCGACGTCGTCTCCGTGCCTTATCGCGGTGGCGGGCCATCCATCATCGACCTGCTCGGCGGCAAGGTCGATTTTACATTCAGCACCATCCCCGCTGTTCTTGAGCATGTCCGCGGCAACAATTTGAAGGCGCTTGGAAGTACGACGGGACGCATCGCGCAGCTACCTGACGTGCCCAGCATGGTGGAGGCCGGTCTGCCAAAGGTAGACGCAGCTCCGGACTTTGGAATCGTTGCGCCCGCCAATCTATCGCCCGCGATCCTCTCCCAGCTCGGCACTGCAGCGCAGGGCGTGCTGAAATCAGACGATCTGCGCCGGCGCCTCGATGAAATTGGATGCGAATCCATCGGCTCCACGCCTGGGGAATACATCGCTCATATCGATGCATCGATCGAGAAATGGCGTCACATCGTGACCGCCGGCAACATCAAGCCGGAGTAGCGCAGAGGCTCGTTCCGAGATGGCCGTCGTTGCCATGATGCGGAGTGGAATGCGCTGTCGATGATTTGCCGTGATCGCCCTGGTTCTTTTCGCTAACGGGGTTTCAACCGCGGCGTCGGCTTGGTCTGCCTGCAGTACTCAACTAACGGTTCGCTCGGTGTTAGGTCGCCTTGGCATATGGCGGTCATGCAACTCGCGGCGCACTGGTGCTATGGGGTTCGGGTCAGAGGAGCGTTGCGCGCCTTTCTCCCCAAGGAGCCGAACGTCCAGCCTATAATAGGGTGAGCTGAACCAGGACTAAGTCACTGACGGTCAAGTCCCTGCCCAAACGCGGCGCGTCCTGCTCGATAGTGCCACGCTTTAGAGGCCCCGCGACCATGCGACGATGGCTTGAACGACGGCTGCAGGCTTTTCACTGGGAAGAGCGTGGCTGGCGTTTGGCACCACGACAACGCTCACGCGTTCGCCGAAATCGTTCTTCAGTTCATCGGTCGTGTCACGTGGCCGAAATGGGTCGTCTGCGGCTTGCAGATCGAGCATAGGCGCCGTGCCGCCCGCCCACCAGGATTCCCGTTTCGTGTTGAGGCCCCCGGCCCGCTGGGCCTCGGTGACATCCTTGTGCCACCCTTCGAGCCAGGACGATGCATCGTTGCCCGGAGCGAAGAAGGCGAATTGCAGCGCCTTCAATCGTGACGCCGCCGGCTGGCCGCCATCATTGATCGTGGTGATGGCATCGCTCAGCTCGCGTGGCCAGGTCTTCGCACCCGCCGCCATCAACACGACGCCGCGAACGAGCTGCGGATGGTCGGTCGCCACGGTGCGAGCGATCCAATTGCCGTAGGCATGGCCCGCAATGATGGCCGGACCACCGCCTTCGTGCTTGATGATCCCTGCGATGTCATTAGCGAAATCGTGGAAGCTGACATCCGTCATCGGCCCGACACTACCGCCGATACCACGAGGCTGAGGACGCAGCACCCGGAAGCCCACCTTCGCGAGTCCTCCGGCGAGCATGTCGAAGTCTTCCGAACCGCGACCGGTCGATGGGAGCACGACGATCACAGGTCCCTGCCCTTCAGCGATCACCTCGATCCGAGCCGCGCCGACATCGACGACATCCCGCGATGGGCCATCGGCCGCGGATGCGATGGTGAGATGAAGAGCAAACCCCATCGCGATACCGACGCGGCCGAGAACAGCTCTGGTCATGCGAATTCCGTCAGGCATCAACGCGCTGCTTTGCTGCCAACCGAAGCTCACCGTCGGGAGCCTGCGCTGTAACGGATGCAGATCCGATCGGTCTCGTTCCCACGAGCATCACCACGGCGCCGAGTGTCATGATCGCGCCGTAGGCGTATAGTCCGTAAGTCAGCGACCCCGTCGCCGTGGTCATCCAGCCGACCAACGTCGGCGCAAAGAAGGCGCCAATGCCGCCGCAGGTCGTGATCATCGCGATGCCGCCGGCCGCGGCCGACCCTGACAGATAGAGGCTGGGCATCGTCCAGAACGGGCCGGTCGCGCCGAGATATCCAGCCGTCATCACCGTCAGCAGGCCAATCGCCATCCACGGGTGCCCCATCGCTTGCGGAAGCAGAACCCATCCGGCGGCGCAAAGCAGTGTCGGCACGGCGGCATGCCAGCGGCGCTCGCGCAAACGGTCGGAGCTTCGTGCAATGAGTTGCTGGACAACCACGGCGACAATGTAGGGGATGGCAGAGAGCAGACCGATCGTGAACGAATCCCGAATTCCGGTCCCCCGGAGAATGGTCGGAAGCCAGAGCGGAATGCCGGCGCCGCCCGCGATCAGACCGACCGACATGCCCGCAAGGAGATACAGGCGTTTATCGCGCAGCGCAGCCGCAAAATTATGCTGACGCTGCTGCTGGCCGGTGTTCGCTTCGCTCTGCAACTCGGCAGTGATGATCCCAACCTCGCGCGCGGAGAGCCACTTGGCCGTCTGAGGGCTGTCGGCGAGCACGAAGTAGATGACGATGCCCGTCAACGCCGAAGGCAATCCCTCGATGATGAACAGCCATTGCCAGCCCTTCAGGCCGAGCAGCCCGTCGGTCGCGCCGAGAATCGCGCCGGACAAGGGCCCGCTGATGATGCCGGAAATAGCAATCGCAGACATGAACAGCGCAGTGAACTGGCTGCGGCGCGACGGGGGAATCCAGGTGGTGAGATAGAACAGCACCCCTGGAAACAGGCCGGCCTCGGCGGCCCCCAGCAGAAAACGAAGAATGTAGTAATGAGAAGGCGCGGTCATGAAAGCGAGCGCAGCCGAGCAAAGCCCCCAGCAGACCATGATGCGCAGCAGAGTGGTCCGCGCTCCGATGCGGGCGAGCCAAAGATTGCTCGGTATCTCGAAGACGCTGTAGCCGAGATAGAAAAGACCGCCGCCGAGGCCGAACGTCGCCTCGCTGAAATGCAGATCCCCCATGAACTGCAGCTTCGCGAACCCGACATTGCCGCGGTCGATGAAGGCAAGCACATAGGCCAGCATCAGAATTGGAATGAGGCGCCAGGCCACCTTGCGAAAGGTTGCGTCCACCTCCTGGTGACCCGGCGTATCAGTGGTTCTATCCGTCACGCACAACCTCCCCTCGGCCGCGCTCGCGGCGGCCTTTATGCCATAAATATGGACTATAGGGCTAAAGTTGTCTAGCGGCGTTTTACAGTCGCATGTCCAGACGAACTAGGTCCCCCCGGTAGACGCCCTTTGACAGGAGGATGAGGCACCCTCGATCATCGACGGCCGATCGATCGACGAGGCAGACAGGCGCGTTCAGTGAAAGCTCGAGCAGCGCGGACATCTCGAGATCGGCGGTGCCGATCACGATCGTCTGATGGGCGTGGCCGATATTGCGCGGAAAGAAGGTCGCCAGACGCATCGCCGTCGTGCTGCTCAGGGCTTCACGCGGAATGAGGGGAAAGAACTCCGCGTCGATGAACACGTCGGCGACGAGAAATATTTGACCATCGCGCGAATGACGCCGCCTCAGCCGGCGATATCGTGGCGTCGGCGTGCCGATATCATGAAAACGCAGTGGCAGAACGCTTACGTCTTCCTCTTCCAGCACCTCGATGACGGCGCCCTCTCGCGCATTCAGAAGCCCGCGCCAATCCGTGGTCATGTCGAGCCAAAGATGCTGGCGCTTCTGCGCGTTGACGAAAGTCCCCTTCGCCCTGAAGCGGCTGATGAGGGCATCGCTCTCGAGGATGCCGAGCGCCTGGCGAATGGTGGCCCGCGCCACGCCATGTTGCGCCGCCAATTCGTCCACTGTCGGGATCTGGTCACCTGCCGCCCAATGGCCGGACTCGATGTGCCGGCGAAACAGTGTCGCCAGTTGGACGTAGCGGGCCACGTTGCTGCGCGAGAGATCCGGCTTGGCCGGGGACACGGTGCGGCTAGACATGACAGGACTGCGGGGCAACTATGACCAATAAGCTAGACATATGACCTTTTCTCCTCTAAGGCGAGGTTCATCATAACGCGACACCACAGGAAACGCCCAGATGTCTCATGTCCATTTCCGACGAGGGCGCCGGTGAAACTTCATTGGTCACCTCGTTCGCCCTACGTCCGCAAGGTGATGGTTGCCGCACATGAGCTCGGGCTGGCCGAGCGCATCACATGCGTGCGCAGCGTTGCAGCCCTGCCGACGCCGAATCCCGTCATCATGGCGGACAATCCCCTGAGCAAGATCCCGACCCTGGTCCTGGACAACGGAGATGTCCTGCTCGATTCGCGGACGATCGTCGAATATCTGGACAGCTTGGCAGGACCGGGCGTGCTGGTGCCGCTTGAAGGGCCGGCGCGCTGGCGCGCGCTCAGCCAGCAGGCGCTTGCGGACGGCCTGCTCGATCTGCTGATCCTGTGGCGAAACGAGCGCACTAAACCGGCGGAGCGGCAGACAGAGGCGTGGATCGAGGCGTTCGCGACCAAGGTCAACACGACATTCGATCGCTTCGAACAGCAGGCTGCGGACGCCCCCACGTCGAGCTTCGGTATCGGCGAGATCGCGCTTGGCTGCGCGCTGTCCTATGCCGACTTCCGTTTTGCGGAGCTCGACTGGCGGGCCGGCCGTCCTCATCTTTCCAAATGGCACGAAAGCTTTGCCATCCGTCCGTCCGCGCAAGCCACGGAGGCCGTCGATGGCTGACGACGCTTCACCCGCCGAACGCAGCGGTCCACTCAGCCATATCCGCGTGCTCGATCTCAGCCGCATTATGGCCGCCCCCTGGGCGACGCAGATCCTGGCTGATCTTGGTGCCGATGTGATCAAGGTCGAACGGCCGGAAAGCGGCGACGACACGCGCAGCTGGGGCCCGCCCTTCCTGAAAGACGCGGAGGGCCGGACCACCACGGATGCCGGCTACTTCCTCGCGGTCAATCGCGGCAAGCGGTCAATCACCGTGGACATCGCGCAGCCGAAGGGACAGGCGATCGTGCGGCAGCTCGCGGCGAAGGCCGACGTCGTCATCGAGAACTTCAAGGCCGGCGCGCTCGCCCGCTACGGACTGGATGCGAAGTCACTTCGGGCGCTCAACCCCGCGCTGATCTACTGCTCGGTGACAGGCTTCGGTCAGGACGGACCGCGCCGCGATCAGGCCGCTTATGACTTCGCCATCCAGGCAATGGGCGGGCTGATGAGCATTACCGGCGAACGCGACGGCCGCCCCGGAGCGGGTCCGCAGAAGGTGGGCATTCCCATCATCGATCTGATGACAGGGATGTACGCGGCGGTCGCGATCCTGGCCGCATTGGCGCGCGCTGCAGAGACGCGCCAGGGCGAGACCATCGATCTTGCGATGCTGGACGTGTCGGCGGCGATCCTCGCAAACCAGGCGATGAACCATCTGCTCACCAGCCGCGTTCCGACGCGCGGCGGCAACCGGCATCCGAACATCCAACCGCAGGACGTGTTCGCCTGCGCGGACGGGACGTTCGTCCTCGCGGTCGGCAATGATGGCCAGTTTGCCAAGCTCTGTTCGGTCCTCGGTAGGTCCGAATGGGCCGGTGATCCCCGGTTCAGCACCAACGCCGCGCGCGTGACCAACAACACCGCGCTGACCGAGCTGCTTGGCGCGCAGTTCGCCGGGTGGACCCGGCAGGATATCGTCAGCGCCCTCGACGAGGCCGGCGTACCCGCAGCCCCCATCAACACGATCGACCAGGTTCTCGCCGACGATCAGGTCCGGCACCGGCAGATGCTTCAGCATCTTTCCCATCCAATCGCCGGAAGCCTGCCCCAGATCGTCAGCCCGATCCGGATGCAGGACGCTGCGCTCCGCTTCGACCGGGCGCCTCCCACGCTCGGTCAGCATACGCAGTCGGTTCTCGCAGAGATTGGCCTTAGCGAAACCGAGATCGCCGCACTCGCGGCCGAGGGCATTGTATGAGCATCGACAGCAAGACGGCATCTCGCGACGCGACGCGCATTCCGCTCCTCCGAACCGACGAGATGAGTCCCGCGCAGCGGCAGATCTATGATCAGGTGGTGTCGGGACCACGCGGCCAGATGATCGGTCCGCTCCGCGCCGCGATCCACAGTCCGGAGCTCGCCGCGCTGTGGTCCGAATTCGGCGAGTTCCTGCGCTACCGCACCTGCCTGCCGCCGCGATTGAACGAGCTTGCCATCCTCGTCACGGCCCGACGCTGGACCAGCCAGGTCGAATGGTGGGTGCACGCCCGCGCCTGCGCGACCGCCGGAATGCCCGCAACGGTGATCGAAGCCATCGCCGCCAAGCGAGCACCTGTCTTCTCCGACACGGCGGATCTCGAAGTCTACGAATTTGCGCGAACTCTGCAGCAGAGCGGTCAGGTCGAAGCGGAGATTTATGATGAGATCCAGCGACGCTGGAAAACCCGCGGCGTGGTCGAGCTGACGGCCGTGATCGGCTACTACACGATGGTCGCGATGACGCTCAACGCGCACCGATTGCCGCTTCCCGAGGGCACCGAAGCGCTGCCGTCCGAAAACGATCTGGTCGCCCTGCCGGCGGGACGGCTCGGAGCGGCAGCGTGAGCGGCGGGTCGGTCATGACCGTCCCTGCGCCGCCGGTCTCGGCACCGGCGCGCGCCCTTCCATGTGGAGCCTGCGACGCACATAGCCACGTCTTCGGACCTTTCGATCGCTTTCCGCCCACCGAACGGTCCATTTATGCGCTTCCCGAGGCAGGGCCTGAGATTCATTCCGCCGCTCGCGACAGGCTCGGCGTAGCGCGCGGCGTGCTCACGCAACCGGCGCCCTATGCCAACGATCCAGGCGCCATGCTGGCCGCCATCGCCGGCGCTCCCGAGTCCTTGCGCGGAATAGCGGTGACTGACGACTCCATCGACGATGCGACGCTCGCGCGCTGGCGCATGGGCGGCATTGTCGGATTGCGCTTCACCGAAATGCGCGCGCCGTCCGGCGAACGCTATCCCGGCAGCGTCGGCTTTGCCGCGCTCGAAGCCCTCGCGCCGCGCATGCGCGAGCTGAGCTTGCATGCCCAGCTCTGGGCCAGCGCATCCCAGCTCGCGGAGCATCTGCCCGGATTGCTCCGGCTCGGCGTACCGCTCGTGATCGATCACATGGGCTGCCCCGATCCGAAGGAAGGTCCGGACGGGCCGGCCTTCGCGGGCATCGTCGATCTGCTCGGGGACGGCGCGCTGTGGATCAAGCTGGTGATTTGCCGGCTCTCCGCCGGCGAATCCGACTACGCGCGCATCCGTCCCCTCCACGATCGCCTCGTCGAGCGCGCGCCGCACCGGCTCGTATGGGGCTCCGACTGGCCTTACATCCGCATCCAGCCGGCGCCGGACGCCGGATATCTCGCCAATCTCGCTCAGGATTGGATCGACGATTCCGGGCTCATCCGGCGCATCCTGGCCGCGAATCCGGCCGA
Source organism: Bradyrhizobium sp. 141 (assembly GCF_023074055.1). Lineage (GTDB taxonomy): Bacteria > Pseudomonadota > Alphaproteobacteria > Rhizobiales > Xanthobacteraceae > Bradyrhizobium. The sequence continues at coordinate 361,296 of NZ_JADPKR010000013.1, read as the reverse complement.
ACTCTATGACTTTAACGAGGAGGAACGAGCATGAGAGGATTAGAGGACATCGAACGCTTTCGCGTCACGGTGGACGCCCATGTCGCGACCATCACGATCACCGCGCCCCCGGTGAATGCGCAGGACCGACGCTTCCGCGAGGAATGCATTCGCGTCTTCGACGTGCTCGGAGCGGACGTCGACGTCCGCGCAATCGTCCTGACCGGCGACGGCAAGGCCTTCTCCGCAGGTGCGGATCTTTCCGAGCGCCCCGGAATCCTAGCGGAGCCCGGTGGGTACTCGCGGCACAACCGGCTGGTTCGTGCGTCATTCGATTGCGTGCTCGAATGTCCGAAGCCGGTGATCGCCGCGGTCAATGGCGCCGCGATCGGTGCGGGATGCGTCCTTGCACTCGTCTGCGACATCCTCGTCGTCGCCGAGGAGGCGTTCCTCTCCATGACGGAGGTCGACTACGGACTCGCCGGCGGCGTCCGTCACGTGCTGCGCGCCTTCAGCCCGTCCGACGCACGCCTGATGATCTACACGGCCAAGCGCATCTACGGGCCCGAGTTGCTGCGAATGAACGCTGCATCTCTGTGCGTTCCAAAGGCAAAGCTTCTCGAGGAGGCTACTGCCATTGCCCGGACCATTGCCGACAAGGTGCCTCTCGCGGTGGTTGCCGCCAAACGCTCGTTTGGCCTTACCGAGGAAATGCCGCTGCGCGACGGCTATCGTTACGAGCAGGGCCAGACTGCCGCGCTCGCGGAAACCGAGGACACCAAGGAGGCACTGGCCGCCTTCCGCGAAAAGCGAAAGCCGGTCTTCAAGGGGCGCTGATGCCGTGCCGCAGGACGCGAATGCGGAACAACTCGATCGCCTCGACGCCCTTGCAAGTGACTGCGCGTCCCGACTTCTCCAGCACGAGGATCACGCGCGTGCGAAGGTAGGCCAACATCAACAGTGGCTCATCGGACTGAGTTTTTCTCTCAAGTAGCGGAGAGCCAGAGGCCCAATTCCGCGCAGGTACCGCAGATCTCGATCTGAAGCCGTTCGTATCTCTCCAACTGTCTCGAAGCCGCCGCGCTTTAACGAATTCATGATGCGCGACGGTATTTGAAGATTGATGATCTTCACAGAGTCCTTCAATTTACTCGTCGGAGCTAGTCGTCCTCGGACAACGGTGACCGGCCAACGCCCCTGATCTCGTCGGTAGTTCATTTGAACCCTGTGCTGCGCTCGAGACATCGGCCCTCCGAACTGGGTCGAGTCCATTGAAAAATGTTTAGCTATATGCCCGCGGCTTATGATCGCCGCAGGCTCCCTTTTGCTGATCGGACGATGGGTTCCTCCCCAACCGCGTTCAAAACTGGTACTGCAATCCGCCGTTGAGCGAATAGCTGTCGCCACCACTGCGACCAAAGGTCGATGATGCCGTCAGCAGTCCCTTGAAGCCGTTTCCAAGATTCGCATCGAAGCCGCCGGAAACCTTGCCATAGATGTCGCTTGGAGTGCGACCACCAGCCGTGTTGATCAACAGCAGCGGTGCATCCGTACTGAATGAGGTGACGGTCCGGACACCACCAAGGAAATCATGCTGGGCCGTGAGATTGATGAAGGGATTGAAGCTGGCGCGCGCGAACGGAATGTTGGCCCTGATCTGGGCTCCGACCCCGCCGGTCAAGCCATCAAAATTTTGACCGTTAACCCCAAGCGTCAGCAGATCGTCGCCCCGTTCGGAGTAACTTCCCAGTCGGACGTTGCTGTAGGCAAATTCAGCGATCGGGCCGGCCTTCATCGTGCCCACGTCGAACAAATAGCCCGAGCGACCCGCCAGGGTGAAGGTATTCCCATCCACCGAGCCCCTAATCGTATCAATTACTCCGGGCCTGCTCGTGCCGAGCTTGTTCAACCCATAGGTTACCGCACCGTCGAGAAAGAAATGCGGATAGGACAACGAACCGAACAGCGCTCCCTGGAACGAATTCGAGTCAAGGTGCGTGCGGCTGAGTCCGGCGAGATCGGTGCTCGCGGTGTAGAAGTTGAAGGCCGCTCCCACGAACAGGTTTTTTGCAGCTTGATACCCGGCGCCTATCGTAAGGCCCGCGAAATTGGCACCGATATCGGAATTCGCCGGACCATTCGGGCTCGCTACGCCGGCTTGCGACAGCCGGGCGCCGGCGCCCTCGACAAAGACCGAGAATTTGTCGTCCTGCGGGACTGAAACGGGTCCCATAACCTTTGCCGGCATGTACGCCGCCAGCGCGTCGAATGCATTGGAGGCGGCGGCACGCCGTTGCGCATCGAGGCGATCGATCAGCGAATTGGAAAAGGAAACTCCCGCGCCTTGCGCAATATCCCCCGGAGCGGAAAGCGCTTCGCGGGCGTTGATCATGTTGCCGATATATTTCGACATGAGCGCGTCGAAGCCGGTGGTCGTGTGGATGTTGTCGTTGAAGACATAGGTGTTCTGTACGGCAGTCGAGGCCGAGTAACAGGTTGGAGACCCGTAACATGTATCCAGGGTGGTGTAGTGGACGAACCCATATGCTGCGGGATTTGCCTGGACCCGGTTCAGCAAGGTCAACGTATCAAGAAAGTAAGTGTTCACGCCCGGCGTATAGAGGGTTGCAAGCTGATCACGGATCGCAACGGAGTACTGTTGGCCGTATGCGCGGGTCGTGGCATTGTTCGAGGCGCCATATCCGGCGTAGGTCGCTGGCTGACTCAAATCATAAGGCGAGACCAGGATAATGTTGCGGAATCCGCTCGCCACCAGACTGTCGATGCCAGTTCGCACATTCCCGATCACGTTGCTCGTGAAGGTCGCCACATCGGGGCGTGCCCCGATCGGCTGGAAGATTGTCGGTGTCGTCGGAAGCGCTGCGGCCAGGATGTCGTTCGTTCCGATCCACAGACCGACGATATCCCGCGGACCGACCGGCACATTCCCTGCTCTGAATCTGGCCACTTGGGGCAAGAGCCCCGTTGGAGCGCCGTACCCGGTCTCCAAGGCAAAATTGATGTTGTGATCCCCGCTTTGTGCCCCTCCGATTGCGAAGTTGCTCTGGGGGCTGGCGGTGTAGGATGCGCCGATCAGCAGTGGCACCTGGTCGGCCCAGTTAGGCGAGCTTTTGTTCGCGTAGTTCGTGTAACGAGCATACGGCGTATTGCAACAGTCCGTCAGGCTGTCGCCGAACGCATAGAAATTTCCAAAGCTTTGCGCTTTTGCTGAACTTGCTGCGACGCAACATGCCAATGCCGTCGAAATGGCCGTAAGCCTTAACTTCATGGTCCCCCCCCCTATTTTTTATGGAGGGGATTAGGTCGCCTTCAGAAAAGCTGCGCTATCGCGATCGGGACGCACTTTCAGAAACAGGACTCGGCTGCGCGGCAACTTATTGAGTGTTGCGAAATTGTGACGGCACGCGATTCATAATCTGGCGAAATGCTGCCGTCATGTGGGCATGACTGCTGAAACCCACCGCCGCAGCGATCTCGCTAAGATCGATACCACCACCGCGGATCATCTCAATGGCCTTGTCCAATCGCTTCCGCACAATGTACTTGTGCGGCGGAAGGCCGGTCATCATCTTGAAGATGCGCGACATGTGACGGATACCCACGTCAGCCCGCTCTGCGACTTGGTCGAGCCGCAGGTCCTGTCTGAGGTTGGCGTCGATATAGTCGGCCATCCTCGCGAACTTGGTCGGGTCCTTTTGCTCCTGCAGACGCCGGGAGCGGTCATCGTCAGGAAACACGACACTCAACACACCTACCGCGAGGGCTTGCGCAACAGCACCGCCCGCCGGGCTACCCGCCCTGACATCAGCCCTGATCATCTCGAGATAGTGCTGAAGTTTGCCGAAATGCCGATCCGTCAACTGGGGCTTCGCGAAGCAGGCCAGCGACTGGCCGAAAGTACTTTCGATGAGATCGTCGTACACGCAAAGGATAACGGTTCGCGCGATCCCTTGCCATTCGCCGTGGCCGCCATCGCCGGGCAGCATCAGCCGTGGGAATCTATCGACGGTCCGGAATGTCCGGCTGCCATCAGCCCGCACGTACAGCGGGTCAAGGGTCCAGCCCAGAGAAAACATGCTCGCAGCTGAATCGAACGATCCAAAGCGCGGTGACTCGATTTCCTGGAACGCCATCCCCGACCGCGTATCGCCGAGCGTGCTCAAAAGGACCTTCGGCTTGGGCTCGTACCCTTCATACCAGCGCATGTTGGGTACCTTAAGCATGTCCAGGATATCCTTTGCCCCTTACCGCCGCCCGATGAAGCTGCCTGCATGGCCTCCTTGCTGTCAATATGGACGTTCAGCGGCGCGAGGGGCTGGACCTAAGTCGCGCTGCGCAAGAGTGAGCGTTTACGCTCGAACGCTGACGGCAATCTAGAGATGACATTTTATCGGAGCTCGCCTTCGCCTTCTTGGCATGCTGCATCCTTCAGCTCACTTCGTCTTTACCCAGGGAGTGTCGAGCGGTCGCAAACAGGGCGGCGGGGACGAGACCAACCAAGGTAACGACGGTCAACGACCAACGAACCCCTTCAGCCGGCCCGTAGCCGAGACCGATATTGATCCAATCTGATAGCGCGCCAACGGTCAGGGGACCCAGGCCAAGGCCGACCAAGTTCATCGAAAACAATAGAATGGCCGCGGTTGTCGCCCGCATGTGCCGCGGCACAATCGACTGAAAGGCTCCGAACAACGGCCCAGCGAATACCGTCGACAATGCTCCGCAAGCGACCATCATCGACAAGGCGACCTTGATCGAGCTCGTGCTGAGAACGGCGATAAATATCGGCACGAGCAGGAACGAGGTCACCCCCGGGATAATCATGGAGCTGCGTGGATCCCGGCGGCCGAGGCAATCTGCCAGAAGGCCCCCGAGCGATGCGCCTATAGCGCCGGTGATCCCCGCTATCAGGCCCAAGGCGATTCCCAGGAACCCGAGAGGCTGGAGCTTGAAGCCAAAAGCGGCATTGAATTCTGACGTCAATCCGACCAGCTCGTCGCCATGACATCGGAGAAAGAAGGACACGATGAAAAGGCCTTGGCCGTACCCAATAAACGCGATCAGGGACCCTGTAACGACCAACACGCGAAAGGTCCGCTTGCTCGCCAGATAGGACAACGTGGCGCGAAGACTGGAGGCCGGTGTCGGGGCGGCAGCTCGCAGGTTTCGAGGCTCCCGCAATGTCGTCAGGAGGAGCAACGAAAGCAGGAGACCCGGCAGCCCGGCAGCGACGAAGGCAGCCCTCCAGCCGAAGCCATCGGCAACCAGGCCGCCCAGGGCCATGCCTGCCAAAAAGCCCAGCGGAGCACCTGCCGAAAAAATGCCAAGCGCGGACACGCGTCTTTCCTTGGGTACGTAGTCTGATATCAGGCTGTGTGAAGCAGGCGTGCAACCGGCCTCACCGATCGCCACTCCCACGCGCAGCAACAGGAGCTGAACGAAATTCTGAGCAAGGCCGCAGAGCGCGGTGAAAGCCGACCAAGTCGCCAATGATATGCTGATGATGAGACGACGATCGCGGCGTTCCGCCTGCCGGCCAATTACAATACCAAATACCGTGTAGAAGAGCGCGAATGCGAGGCCGCCGATCGCGCCGATCTGCCAGTCTGCGAGTTGAAGATCCTGCTTTATCCGCTCGGCCAGAACGTTAACGATCTGCCGGTCCAGGGCATTTAGTACATTTGCGAAAACCAGCAGGCTCATGCCATATGTCGGATAGCGCGGCCCATAAGGTAAGTGCGGGTCGCCTTCTGGTCGCGATAAGCGAACCTTCGATTGACCACCTGGAGTCTCCAGCATCAAGGATTGCTCGCGCGATGCATTGCAGCGCTGCCAAACCCTCTGGTGATGCAAGGGGCACCGCCTAGCAACTCCATCATGGTCGTCCCTTAGCTTTCCAACATGCTGCCATAAATTCTTTATCCAACAATGGAAACTTAACCCGAGCTGCTGCCGGATTGATGGACAGCGGGTTAAGCTAATCTCACCTTGCTCCCGAACTCAACAGGGCTGACGTAGCACGGGCGTGTCGAAGTCCGGCTCGCCTTGCGACAGCCCTATGACATCGCGCCCCTGGCGGCGCGGTTCGTTGGCAAGCCGTGTGATAGCGATGGTCGGCGAAGCACGAACGGCCGATAATCGGGACGATAGCTTGATTGGCTTGAAATGCGCGTTCATGGGTCTTTTCTCGGTTGATTTTCTAGAATTTTTTGCAGTCACAATCGAAAGTCGTCGCCAGCGACGACACCGTCGATCAAATTGAGGTTGAGTAGGAACTCGGAGGAGAACTGGCTACGCACCAATGGCTCGACGACGATACCGCCTGCGAGCGCCGCCACCTCCCGGGCGCGCAGCAACAGCTTGCGCGGGCTACGCCCGTTGATGGGTCGAGCGTTCGGCGAGCCTCAGCTCGGTCTCACGAGTTTTTCACACGCTTTGCGGATGCGGTCACAAGCGGCACGCAAGACATCCGTGTCAACCGCGTAGGCAATACGCACGTATGGGGACATACCGAATGCGGCCCCGTGAACGACGCCGACACCCGCTTCGTTGAGAAGATAGGTGGCGACATCGAGGTCGTTCTCGATAAGCTTACCCGCCGGAGTCCGACAGCCAAGTAAGCCAGCGACGTTGACGAAGACATAAAAGGCGCCTTCCGGTTCGGAGCAGCGAAAACCTGGCGTCGCATTGAGCACTGAAATGACGATGTCGCGCCGTGATCGCAGAGTACTGATCCAATCTCCAACGAAGCCCGTCCCGGCTTCAAGTGCGCGCGCTGCCGCGGCTTGGCTGATCGATGTCGGATTTGAGGTGCTTTGAGATTGAAGCACTTCCATGGCCCCAATCATTGTTTGCGGACCAGCAGCGTAGCCGACCCTCCAACCGGTCATCGAATAACTCTTCGAGACACCGTTTACGAGCAGGGTGCGAGATTTGAGGCGCGGCTCGATCTGAGGTAGCGCGACATAGGAGCGCTCGAATCGCAATAATTCATAAATGTCGTCGGCAAGCACCATCACCTGGGGATGGCGTAACAGCACCCCTGCGAGGGCAGCATATTCCTCGGGGCCATAAACGGCGCCCGTGGGATTGTTCGGCGAATTGAGGATGACCCATCGGGTTCTGGGCCCGATCGCGGCCTCAAGCGCCTCCGGCCTGAGCTTCCAGCCGGCATTCTCCTCGCAATTGACGATCACAGGCTTGCCGTCGGCAAGCGAGACCATGTCCGGGTAAGACACCCAGTACGGGGCGGGCACGATGACCTCGTCCCCTTCGCGCAGGGTCGCAAGCATCGCGTTGAGGATCAGCGACTTGGCGCCGCAGCCGGCAATGACCTCGGAGTGTTTGTAGGTGAGGCCGTTTTCCACTTCCAACTTGCGGATGATAGCGGCCTTCAGGGCGGGCGTTCCACCGACCGCCGTATACTTCGTGTCTCCGGCCTCGATGGCATCATGCGCTGCGTTGCGGATATGCTGTGGCGTCTCGAAATCGAGTTCACCCTCTCCGAGATTGTCGACTTGACGTCCCTCGGAGCGTAACGCGCGGATACGCTCCGAGATGGCCGCCGTGGGCGAGCGCCGAAGGCGCGTGACCCGCGGCGCGAGTGTGGTCGTATAGTTATCGAGCATGGCTGGTTCTCCGGACCCGGCACGGGCGCCATCGATTAAGCAGATACCAATGTTGATTAAGCCGACGTAATTTTCGTCGTTGCGGCTTTGACGGCGGCCAAGGGGGCACCTTCGAGATCGAGCAACGGACGGCGCACGCTGCCGCCTTTGAAGCCGCGAGCGTTCATCGCAGCCTTCGTCGTTTGGGGTTGGCCAAAGCGACGAGCAAGCTCGCGAAGCGGATACCAGGACCGGTGCAATTCACGGGCGGTCGCAGCGTCCCCGCCTTCAACGGCCCGGAAGGTCTTGAGAATGATCTCGGGAAGTGCACAGCTGTTCGTCGAACTGATGCCGTCGAAGCCACACATCATTGGCCCGAGGAAGGCGAGATCTGATGCGCAGAACAGCTTGATGCGGCCCTTGAGCCGGTTGGCAAGAACGTCGATAACCGTGGGGCTCAGATCGCCCTGCTTGATACCGACTACGCCTTGGATATCCGCGATCTGCTCGATGACCGATGCGGGCAGATTCACGCCAATGCCTGGCGCGTTGTAGATCAACACGCCTGTCCGCGACAGCGGCGTCATCTCGCGGAAAAAAGCAACGATCTGATCATCCGTAATTTCCGATACGTAAGGTGGCGTGACCATCGGCAATCCGCCAAGATCGCCGGCCAGCTTGGTTAAATCCCGCACGACACGAGCATCGGAACCGGCGCTGCAAAGCATGACCGGGACCTTGTCGCCCACAATATCCATGACTTTGCGGAACAAGTTGGCGCGTTCGTCCGGTGACATGACCGGAAACTCGCCGTAGGTGCCGCCGATCAGGATGCCATCGAAGCCGAGGCCGATCACACGTTCGATGTTCTCGGCCAAGGCCGCATAGTCGAACGCACCGTCGGCCTTGAACGGTGTAACGGTGATATTGAATAGTCCGTGCAGACGCGCGCTGCATTCCGCGATGTCTTTCATGGTGTTTTTCCTCGAGAAGATTTGTTGGAGCTCTTTTCGTCAGCCCGGAATCCGCAGGATCGGCCGATCGATTGCGCTGAGCGACTTGCATCCCGTTTCAGTGACCACGACCGTCTCGCTAACGCCGACCGTGAACTGACCGAATACGCGGAGTGCCACTGGAATGTGGAACGTCATGCCTTGACGAAGCTCGGTGGTGACGCCGGTGTAGAGGCTGAGAATACCGCCCTCACCCCAATCGGGCGCGAACGAAATGCCGACGCTGTAACCGGCGCGCTTCTTGAAGTTCTCGGTATAGCCGGCCCGATCAATCACCTTCTGGCAGGCATTGTGAGCCGCTTCGCAAGGCGCGCCGGGACGGATGGCCTGGATTGCGGCCTCAAGTCCTTCCTGACAGGTCTTCTCCATGTCGGTCGCGACCTGCGGCATCGCCCCCAGCCATGCCGACCGCATGAGGGCGGCGTGGTAGCGATCGTGACATGCTGCCATTTCGAGGAACACCGGCTGGTCGTTCGCGAGCCGTCCGCGACGCCAGGTGCCGTGTGGCACGCCGGAGCGCCGGCCGGCCGAAACCAGGGGCTCCATGCCGACATATTCCGAACCGGCGGCGATCGACGACCCCATCATGGCCGCGACGAGATCGTTCTCAGTCGCCCCGACCCTCACGGCATTCAGGCCCGCGCGCATGCCCACTTCGACGTAGGAGGCCGCCTTGGCGAGCTTTTCGAGTTCGGCCGCCGATTTCACCACACGGAGCTGCTCGATGATGCCGGCACCGTCATGAATCGTGCCGAGTTTGGCTTGAAGCGCTTCATAAGTGGCGATCGGGAGGAACCAGCCGCGCTTGTCGATAGCGATGCGCTTCGATGCCCAGCCTTTGCTCTTGATGACGTTGACGAGGAAATCCACCGGCTGATCGCCGTCCTGATAGACTTCCGCATTGGCAATGAAGGTGTTCGAGATGAAATTGAAATACTCGAGCTGCCGGATCACGAAGGCAGGCTCGCCCTCCACCGGAAGGACGAGTGCCTGGAACGTATAATAGCCGGGCGTCTGTTGCCCAGTGAGATAGAAGATGTTTTCGGGGCCGGTGACGACCATGACATCAATTCCGGCGCCGGCCAGCAACTTGCGAGCGCGTGCGACCCTCTGATCATATTCCGCCTTTGGGAATGCCGACTCGGCGCCCTGTTGAACGGCTTGGTTGCTCATGTCTTATGCTCCGATGAGTTGGGTGACCGCAGGGTCGAAGACGACGCCGAGGCCAGTTGCGTGATCGGCATGCACCGCGCCTGCGGCGTAAGAAATGCCTGTGATTGGATCGTCAACGAGCCCATCGGCTCCGTAGAGTTCGGCGAAGGCGGGCCGCACCGCGCAAGCGACCTGAAGGGCCGCTGAGGTAGCCGCGGCGCCTTCATTCATCTGGCCAATCATGAACGGCACGCCGGCCGCGGAAAGCTCTTGCGCAGCCGCTATGGTCGGACCAATTCCCCCGAGCTTCACGAGCTTGAGATGAGCCAAAATCCGGCCACCGTATCCGCAAACGCTCGTTACGTCCTTCGCGCCCGCGATACTCTCATCGAGCATCACTGGTATCGGAGTTTTGTCGGCGAGACGGTCGATTGCGTTCCAATCGTTCGGGGCGACCGGCTGTTCGACGTATCTAAGATCGTAACCGGCCAACGCATCGAGCTTTTCGATCGCCTCCGCGCTACTCCAGCGTCCATTTGCGTCCGCCGCGATCTTGATTTGACTGCCGAAGCGCGCGCGCAAGGCAGCGATCCGTTTTACATCTTCAGCGAAGTCACCGGCGGCCACGCGCACTTTGAGATCCACGTAGCCGCGATCAACGTAGGACTGCGCCCGCTCGAGGAAATCCTGCATGGACGACCAGAACAGCGTTTGGTTCGTCTTTGCGGCGACGGTCGGCTCATTGGCGCCGAGCCATGCCGCAACGCTCTTTTTGGCGCGACGCGCCACGAGATCATGTAGGGCGCAATCGATCAGACAACGCACCGGCGCAATCAGCGGCGCTGCCGAATCCTTCAGACTGGCGAGCAACTCTGCCGGATCGCGCTTCCAATCGATCGAGCTGATTGCCGAAACAGTCTTCTCGACGACGTACTCCTCGGAGAAGCCGTTGAGATAGGAGATGTTGGCACGCACCTCGCCGACACCGACTGACGTTCCGTCATCCAGACGCAAATAGAGTTCCGACAGATGCACTATCCGGCCCGAGGAGGCCGTATGGAGGGCAAGCCCACCGCCATAGTGCAAATGCGCGGAATGGAGGGAGACGCGCAATGGCTCAGCCCCCGTTTCGCAGCATGGCCTTCGCCACATCGCGGTAGATCAGGCTTGAGGTGATGAACTCATCGATTGGAACAAATTCATCGGGCTTGTGGGCGACGGCGAGGTCGCCGGGTCCAATGACAGTTCCCTGTGCACCGATGCTCGCGAAATGCACGAGGTCGCAGCCGCCCTGAAAGCCGAAGGGTCCAGGCTTGGCAACGCCGTGGGCCCTGCTTGCGGCGAGGCTCGCCTGCGCAATGGGGCTCTCCACCGGAGTATTCGTCGCTCCGCCAGTCGTGGCCTTGTAGTCGACGATCTCGGCTCGCACCCCAAAGCGCTCCCGGGCCACTGTAAGCAGATCACCAAGCTCCCGCTTGACTACCTCCTCGGATTCTCCGGGCACCATCCGGCGATCGACGAGAAGATCGCAGCTTCCCGGCAGCACATTATCGGCGTGACCGCCATTGATTCTCGTGACGGTGACGCTCGCGCTGCCGACGAGAGGATGACTACGGTGACGTACGACCTTCTCGTGATGCTCCGCGATGAGCCGCAAAAATTCGCCGGCTCGATAGATCGCGTTCTCGCCGAGGTGAGGCGTGCCTGAATGCGCGGTGACGCCGTGCACCCGCACGACCGGGCGCAGGCTGCCCTTGTGCGCGGTGAACGTCGCGTTCGAGGTCGGCTCGCCCACGACCGCAAAGTCAATCTTCGGGCGGCCCGCAGCGTAGAACTTGGCGCCCTCGCTCGCTATCTCCTCGTCGGCGACGAAGATGCCGAGCAGCGTTCCCGACCAGGCGCCACGCTCGGTTTTGAGCATGCGCATTGCTTCCAGCATGGACGCAAGCGGTCCTTTGCAGTCACAGGCACCGCGGCCGTAAAATCGACCATCCCTCTCGGTAAGAGTGAATGGGTCGGACGACCAGCCCTCGCCCACCGGCACGACATCCATATGGGTGTTGAATGCGAATGTAGGTCCAGCACCGTTGTCCAAGCGTGCAATGACATTGATACGCCCAGGCTTGTATTCCTGGTGCGAGACCTCGAATCCTTCCGCTTTCAGGAGCTGTTGCACATAGGCTGCGGCTTTCGCCTCATGGCCTGGAGGATTCTGGGTGTCAATAGCGATGAGGCTCGCCAGTTCGCGCTTCATGCGCGCAGCATCGGGAGAAGTGGACATCGGTGGACTCCGGCGATTGGCTGTTAGTGCAAGATCTGATCGAGAAATCGCCTTGCGCGATCGTTGACCGTCCCGTTGAAGAACTGATCGCTTGGCGCACTCTCGATGATCTCGCCGTGTTCCATAAACACGATACGATCGGCTGCACGGCGGGCAAAACCCATCTCATGGGTCACGACAATACTGGTCATGCCCTCGGAGCTGAGCTGCGTCATGACGTCGAGCACTTCTCGGATCATTTCGGGGTCAAGCGCCGACGTCGGCTCATCGTAGAGCATCAGTTGGGGCCGCATCGCGAGCGCTCGGGCAATAGCTACGCGCTGCTGCTGCCCGCCGGACAATTCATCAGGGAAAGCATCCGCCTTATCCGGAATCTGGACCTTGCGCAGCAAGTCTGTTGCAATGTCATGGGCGTCGGCCTGGCTGAGACCCAGGATCTTCACGGGCGCCAACATGATGTTCTCTACTGCGGAGAGATGGGAGAACAGTTCGAAATTCTGAAAGACCATGCCGATCTGCCGACGCAGAAGATGCGCTGAACGGTGACTATGGGTGATATTCTCGCCTTGGAACAAGATGTCGCCGCTGTCGACCGTTTCAAGCAGGTTGACACACCGTAACAGTGTCGACTTCCCGGATCCCGAAGGGCCAATCAGGACGACCGTTTCCGATGGATTCACCTGAAGTCCGCACCCCTTTAGAACCTGAAGGCTGCCAAAGCTCTTGTTGATGCCGACAATTTCGAGCAGATGTTGCATGGCGTTTCCCTCGCTCTAGCGTACAGCAAGCGTTTCGGCGCTTCCGAGCAAGCGCTCGGTCAACGAGACCCGGCGCGTGCGCCTGCGCTTCTTGGGGTCGAGAGCGCTTTCGATGGCAACCTGGATGGCCATGAACACTGTCGTCAGCACGAGGTAGTAGATGCCGGCGGCGCTCAGTGCCTCGAAATAGCGAAAGTCCGCGCTGGCCGTCTGATTTGCGACCAATAGCAACTCTTCGACGGCAATCACCGACACGAGCGCGCTGAGCTTGAGCATGCCGATCATCTGATTGCCGATCGGCGGCAACACGATACGGGCGGCTTGAGGAATGACGACATATCGCATCATCTGACTGGTCGTCATGCCAAGGGCTAGACCGGCAGTGCGCTGGCCTTTTTTGACCGCCTGAAGTCCAGACCGAACGATTTCGGCCATGTAGGCCCCCTCGTTCAACGACAAAGCCAACACCGCACAAACGAAGGCAGACAGCTTGATGCCGAAAGAAGGCAGCACGTTGTAGATGAAGATGATCTGAAACAGTACCGGAGTGCCGCGAAATACCCAGAGATATGCGAGCGTCCCGATACGCCCGGCGCGCGTCTGCGTCTCCTGTATAAGCGCAAGGACGAGACCGATGAGGACGCCGAAGAACAGTGAGGCGACCGTCAAGAGCAAGGTCATCACGGCGCCGCGAATGAAGATCGGCGAGACAAGGTAATGGAAGACGAGATCGAGCGACATGTTCAGACCTCCTCAATCGAACAGCGACACGGAGAGGGGAAACTTCCAGGTCTCGATCAGCTTTTTGTATGAGCCGTCAGCAACGATCTCCTTGAGGGCAGCTTCAAGCGCGATCTTCATTGCGGCGTCGCCCTTTCGGACTGCCATGCCAATTTGAGTGGTCGCCTCAAACTCCTGACCGACGACGGCGTACACGCCGGGTACCTTGTCCATCAATTCGACCGAACCGGGCGTCGAATTGAAGAACGCGTCCGCGCGGCCTTGTCGAACGGTCAACGCTGAATCCTGGGCAGTCGGCATGGTCATCACGGTGACGCCAGACTGTCCGCTGTCGCGACATCGCTTGTCATCCTGGCGCGCGTAAGTCTCCTGGATGCCGCCGAGCGTGACCGCGATCGTTTTGCCGCACAACGAATTGTCGCGGCCGGTGATCTTGGACGGATTGGCCGCTTGAACGACGACGAGGGTACCGATCCTCAGGTAGGGAATGAAATCGACCTGCCCCGAGCGCTGCTCATTGATATACATTCCGGAGTTGATCATATCGACGCGGCCGCCTTGCAGCGCGACGATGAGCCCCTTGAACTCCATGTTCATCGGCTTTGGCTCGACGCTGAGCTTCTTCGCCAACAGGCCGATCATGTCGACGTCGAAGCCCGTCAGCTTGCCGTCTTTTTGAAATTCGAGAGGCGCGAAGGTGGCGGCGACGCCGTAGGTGAGCGCCCCCTTTTCAACCAGCGCCGCGGAGGAGATGTCGGCAGCCAGGGCCGGACCAGAGAGGAAAAGCGAAAAGATTCCACAGACAAGGCGCAAGCGTGACATGGCGACCCCTCTCGATTGATTTAATTGGCTACAATAGTACAATTCTTTCCAATGGGGTCAAGCCAAATTGTAAGGCATAACGCTGTGAATTCGTAGACATCCGGCCTTCGTAGGAGGCAAAATCGTGATTGAAATTGTATTCCTTAGCGTTCTTGGTACGCACCGGCCCAGGCGCCGGCCACCCGAGCCGCAGAAATTGCGTCGCGCGCCGGAATCACGTCACCCCCTCCCCGAGAGCGACGGAACGTAAGCGAGTAGCACCGTGACTCCTGCCGAGTTGTCCATTTCCCGCGCACCGGAAGGTGCTTCAGTGAGAACCGGGAAGACCGAGCGACGAAATAGCAAAGAGTCGTCGGGCAGTTCCTCGACCCTGTCTGATCGAAATAACTTAGGCTGCCGAACTTTTGCTTGCGGCGAGCCCGTGGGCTGGAAAGTTATCTAGCCCTGGAATGCACTCGCTTGATCGTCCTCAGAGGACCTTGGACGGAAGAGAACCAGGGCGCGGAGAATTCAAATGGCGCCCCATCACCGCTCCACATCGCAGCCTTAGCCTGCAACAGCGCATAATGCGATCAGCTTCGCACCAATTCCAAATTCTTCTTGTAGCTCGGCGAAGCGCTGAAGGCCGCCTGAAGGTGCTCAGCCATGAGTTGCGCAGCCGTAGCCCTGTCGCCGGAAGCGACCGCATCCAGAATCTTGAGGTGCTCCCGGCACCAATCTTTCACCCGGCGACGGTTGGCATATCCGCCGAATTCCAAGAGACGCCGAAGGCGATTCTGCTGTTGGATTGCCTGCAAAAAGAAGTTGTTTCCACTGAATTCCGCGATCATCTCATGGAATTGAGCATCCGTTTCGAACAGCAAAGTCGGATTGACCGCCGCGATATTTGGATGGGTCTCCAGAAAAAGATGCTGGCGTCGGGCCTTCTCGAGCGCAGCGCTATCGAATTGAAACGTGTCGAGCAGGATTCCAGCGGGTTCAATCGTCTTACGGAAATCGTAGCTATTGCGCAATGCGATCTGGGAATCGATGGCCGGCTGGAAGGTCCAACCTCGACCACTGTTTCGCGACAGCAATCCATCGTTGACCAACTGGGCGAGCGTCTTCTGAAGCAGAACACGATCGACGTCGTATCGCCGTGCGATCTCGGATTGAGTAAAGGTCTCGCCCAGTTTCCCCGAAAGGCGCTCATCGACGATTTTGGTGTAGAGATCCTGTTCCGCCGTGGCCGGGACCTCCATGTCGATTGCATGTAGCTCTTGAGGCCCCGCCTTCAGAAAAAAGCCTTGGTTCTTGCGAGATTCCAGGATCCCTCGCTCTTCCAGCAAGCTGAGTGCCGCACGCGCTGGCGTCCGCGATACGCCGAGCAGTTCGCTGATGTGTTGTTCCCGCAGATGGTGCCCAGGCCCAAAGCGGGCGTCCCGGATGAAATCGAGGATCTGATTGGCGAGCCGATAGCGGCTGGGACGAGACATCAGCTTGAGCCTCGCTTGTACGACTGCAATCGTTCCACACAATTCTCGTCCATACCCTGCTCGCTCGGCGCCCCCCGCTAGGCCTTCGTTTGTCGATCGCTCTCTTGGAAAATGAATCGATCATTTTGCTTGTAAGCCGCTTTTGGCGAAAAAACGAGTGGCACGGAGAGCCTGAACCGAGAAATGTTGAGCAAAGCTCTTCTCGGGATGCCTTTTCACCGCGGGAGCTCCGGGGCAAGACAAACTGATGGTGTCTTGACCACGGCTTAATCTAATTGTACTATTTATATTAATTAAAACAATATCACCGTTGCTTTTGCGCTCGGGATTTTCAGGAGAAATGCAATGAAACTCGAAGTCAGCGCCAAGGGCGTCTATCCGATTGCGCCGACGCCGTTCCACGAGGATGGCCGTATCGACTTCAATTCGATCGATCGGTTAAGCGACTTCTATCTTGAATCCGGTGCAACGGGCATGACAGTGCTTGGCGTGCTCGGCGAGGCACCGAAGCTCGACGCCAAGGAAGCACTGGACGTCGCATCGCGCTTCATCAAACGCGCGCCCAAGCTTCCTGTCATCGTAGGAGTTTCGGCGGCAGGTTTTGCATCTATGCGGACGCTTTCGTCTGCCGCGATGGATGCTGGCGCGGCAGGCGTGATGATCGCGCCGCCGAGTACGCTGCGGACCGATGATCAGATCGTCACTTACTATGCTCAAGCTGCAGAAGCGATTGGCTCCGAAACCCCATTTTGCATCCAGGATTACCCGCTGAATTACTCCGTCGTGATGGCGCCCGGCGTTCTGAAGCGCATCATCACCGACAATCCGTCCTGTGTGATGGTGAAGCACGAGGATTGGCCGGGCCTCGAGAAGATCTCGACGCTGCGCAAATGGGAAGCAGAAGGTTCACTCCGGCACGTTTCCATTCTGTGCGGCAACAACGGGCTTTTTCTCGACTTCGAGACCGAGCGTGGTGCAGACGGTGCCATGACCGGCTATCCCTTCGCCGACATGTTGGTCGAACTCGTCCGGCTTGCACAATCGGGCCAGCGCGACGCCGCGCACGATCTGTTCGATCTTCACTTGCCGCTTTTGCGCTACGAGCAGCAGCCTGGCGTCGGCTTGAGTGCCCGCAAATACATCCTGGCGCGGCGCGGCCTGATCTCCTCGCCTGCTCAACGCAAGCCAGCCGGCGCATTCACGGCCGCGGCCCGCTCCGAGGTCGATTATCTGCTTTCGCGGATCGCGCGGGTCGATCAGCGCGCAGCCTGCAAGCCGCTCGCCGCTTGATCACCGGTGTGGGATGCCAAGCGTCCAGGGGCGGCGGAGGGCCGCGCCCTTGGGCACGAGGCCGGACTCGCACGGTCAGACGGGACGAACTCACCACATAGCAGGACTGAATTATGGACCTTGGAGTTTCCGGAAAGACGGCACTCGTACTTGGCGCCGGAGGCGGACTTGGCAGCGCGATTGCTTCAGCACTGGCGCGCGAGGGCGCACGCATCGCGCTGGGCGATATCGATCCAGCCGCGGTTGACCGTACGGCAGAAGCAATCAGGGGCGGTGGTCACACCGCCCTCCCCTTGGTCTGGGATTTTGCCGATCTCTCGGTCACAGAAGCTCGTGTCGGGCAGATCGAGGCTGAACTCGGCCCGGTCGACATCCTCGTCAACAATACGGGCGGTCCACCGCCAACGCAGGCCTCTGGCCAGCCGAGCGACCTCTGGGCCAAGCACTTCCAGTCGATGGTGCTGTCAGTTATCGCTCTTACGGATCGGGTGCTGCCCGGCATGCGGGCGCGCAAATGGGGGCGGATTATCACCTCGACCTCGTCGGGCGTGGTAGCGCCGATCCCCAATCTAGGCATCTCGAATGCACTCAGACTCTCGCTGGTCGGTTGGTCGAAAACCCTTGCGCGCGAGGTCGGTGGTGACGGCGTGACAACCAACATTGTGCTGCCCGGGCGGATCGCGACGGCACGCATCAGCTTCCTGGACGAGCAAAAGGCCAAGCGCGAAAAACGTAGCGTCGAAGCCGTTGCGGCCGAGAGCACGGGATCTATCCCCCTCGGTCGCTATGGGAGGCCGGAGGAGTACGGAGATGTCGTCGCCTTCCTGGCGAGCGAACGGGCGTCCTACCTCACGGGGAGTGTCATTCGCATCGACGGTGGCTTGATCGCCAGCATTTGACAATCGAGGTGGCGTCGCGAAAATTCTCGACTACGGCCGCGCGCAAGAATGAGTTGGTCTAAGCTTTCACCAATGCACCGCCTCTCCCCAGACGTTCATCGACCTCCACTGCCGTCTCTCCGACAATGGAATTCACTTCCGCGGAGCTGAATCTATCCTGCTTCGCCTATCTCGCATTGTCCGGCTCCACAAATCGAAGGCAACAGAGTCCGCCAAGCAATGCGACACCCGGAGACGTTCCGCCAGGGTGTGAGTTGGCATCGCCCAGAGCCGTCCTCTCGCGCGGGAACTCGCGGGCATGCCGGATGATGACTGTCCGATCTTGCGGTGCGAGAGGCTGGCCGCAGCCAGCGAACCGCGCCGGTACCGCTCTTAGTCCCTGTAACGAGAACCCTTTGCGTCCAATGCGCGCCGATAAGCTTCGAACGAATCTTGCCCAAAGGCGGTCTTTTCGTCGAAGCCCTTTGCAACCTCGCTCTGCATCTGACGCGTCGTACGGCGCAGAATCTCTTCGGGCAAAGGCCGCCAGCCTTTCCCGAACGTTGCAGCTGCGAGCTGCACCTCGCATGCGCGTTGCAAGACCGTCATGCGGAACAGCGCCTCCGCGGCAGTCCTTCCGCAGGTCAGAAGCCCATGATGTCTCAGGATCATGTAGTTCTTGTTGCCGAGCGATTTGACGAGGCGCTCGCGCTCGCCGAGATCCGTCGAAATGCCCTCGAAATCGTGATACGCGATTTGGTCGTAAAGCATCGCGCCGTAGAAGCTGTGATGCGAGAGCCCCTCATCCGTGCAAGCAACGGCCACTCCAGCAGTCGTGTGCGTGTGGGCGATGAAATGGGCGTCATCGCGCGCGGCATGAACCGAAGAGTGGATCGTGAACCCCGGCGCGTTGACGCGACCCGGAACGTCCACAACTTTATTCCCATCAAGATCGATCTTGATGAGATTGGAAGCCGTGACTTCGTTGTACGCCAGCCCGAACGAATTGATCAGAAAGTGCTTCTCGGGACCCGGGACGCGAGCCGTGATGTGATTGTAGATGTGTTCGCACCAGCCTAGATCAAAAAACACATGATACAGCGCAGCGAGGTCCTCACGGACCAGCCGCTCGTCGGCGGCCCGAGCGTTCTGGCTGACTTTTCCAAGGGAAGTTTGGGCGTTCATGCGATACCTCCGAACAAGATTATTGGTTGGCCGGCACCTCAGTTGAGCAGATCCGGCTGTTCTTTTACGATCTTCGAATACAGGGTCTGGAATTGAAACCACCCTGCTTAGGCGGGAAGTTCGTTGACTTACGGGACTATAATCGTCTCGCCGATCCATTCCTGATGGTCGGAATAAACCAGGCAAGCACAGGCTTTGCTTCGGTATCGCCCCGCGGGCCGCAATTTATCCTCCTACACTCGCTCGCCGAGTTTTGCGTGAGCCCCGCGGCGATATCGACCGCATCATGAGGGGCTCAGAAGACAAACGCAGCCAAGCGGCCCACCACGGCGACCGATAAGGCCACGAGAACGACGAGAAGTTGCCCAAACTGGACGTCTTCCATGTCGATGTCCGGCATCGTGATCATGGCGTATGCGATCATGTGGCAATTTTCCATGGCAGTTCCTCTCCTAGCCATTGTTCTGTCGTCCGGGCAGTACCAACCCGCTGAGAGCGGATCGCTCGAGGGCGCGACTCTTCGCTTAACACGCGCGGATCAGGCCGCCCTGCTTTCAAGCGCCGTTTGATGAGGTGCCGCAATCGTCCCGACGCACACTCCGAAGCCGATGGATGCAAAACCCTCACGAGTGCAGCGCCCCTCAAATCGGATCTCGTCACCGTCGTGTAGAAAGCCGCGACGCTCTCCGTTGGGAAGCGTAATGGGGCGGGTTCCGGCAGAAGTGAATTCGAGCATGCTGCTCAATTCAGCGTCGGTGGGTCCGGAGATCGTACCGGTGCCGATCAGGTCCCCCGGTAGAAGGTTGCATCCATTGATCGTGTGGTGCGCAACCATTTGCGCCGGAGTCCAATATAGATACTTGGCGTTCGAACTGAGAATTTCGGCTGGAACGTCCCTTGCGGCCCGCATCTTTTCGGTCGTGAGAAACACTCTCAGACGGATGTCGAGCCCGCCAATTCTTTGATCGTCGTCGTCGAGCAGATATTTCAACGGCTGGGGGTCCCCGTGAGGACGAGCCATCGCCGGAATGCGGAACGGAGCCAATGCGTCCGCGGTGATGACCCACGGCGAGACGGATGTCGCGAAACTCTTGCTGAGGAATGGGCCGAGTGGGTACATCTCCCAGCGCTGGACGTCCCTCGCCGACCAGTCGTTGAGAAGTGAATAGCCGACAATCTGTTCGCTTGCGCGTGCAACCGGGATTGGACTTCCGAGCTCATTGCCGCCGCTGAGGTAGAACCCCATCTCCAATTCGAAATCGAGCCGGTCGCACGGACCAAAGCCAGGACTGCCTCCGTCGACCGATGGCGTCCACTGTCCAACGGGTCGGCGAACAACGCCCTGCCCGACTTGCACCGAAGAAGCCCGTCCGTGATAGGCAATCGGCACCCACTTATAGTTGGCAGGCAGCGGGTTTTCAGGCGTGAGAAGCGCACCCGCCGCCTTCGCGTGATGTATGCCGGCATAAAAATCCGTGTAGTTCGGCACCGCGGTCGGACGATACATCGTGCAGGCGCGCATTGGGGCCAGCAGGTCCGACGCACGGCGGCGCGCAGCCTCACTACTTGAGCTGGCGTCAAGCGCGGCACTGATTGCCTTCCGTAAGGCCCGCAACGAACGAGGCCCCAAGGCAAACAGCGAGTTGAGCGAGGAGTCTGCAACGGTCCACTCGGGAATTTCTGCCGGCAGGAGACCGGCCCTGTGCGCCGCATGAAGATCGAGGATCTGATCGCCGATCCCAATCCCCGCGGATAGTTTTCCGTCCTTGCCACGACTGAAGACGCCGAGCGGCAGATTCTGGATGGGGAAGTCGCCGGAAGGGTCGTTGGCGGCCGATACAAAACTGCGGCGCGCAGGATCGTGGGTCTCGTCGATCGTGGCGCTCATCGTGCAACTCCTGCCAGCGCGTTGTTGCCTTCAGAGAGCCCGATTCCGATCTCCGATTGTACGAACTGAGCATCAAACGCGCGCCGCTCCGCCGTGGCACGGGCCGTTCGGTCACTAAGCGAACCGAGCCAAATCACCAGAAATGCCAGGGGCATCGAGAAGAGCGCCGGATTGTCGTAGGGAAACAACGGCCCCGCAAAATGGAACACCGCGACCCAGACCGTCTTGCTAAGCACGACGAACAGGAGAGAGCTGAACAGGCCGACCAGGCCGCCGGCAACCGCGCCGCGCGTCGTGGTACCGCGCCAAAAGATCGCCATCGCCAGCACCGGAAAATTGCAGCTTGCCGCGACCGAGAGCGCTAGTCCCGCCATGAACGCGACATTCTGGTTCTCGAAGATGATGGCGAGGCCCACCGCGACGATGCCGGTCGCCACCGCGGCAATCTTAGCAACCATCACCTCACGTGCCTCCGGCGCGTTACCCTTCGCAATCACCTGCCCATAAATGTCGTGGCTCACCGCGGAGGCGCCGGCGAGCGTCAATCCGGCCACCACGGCGAGAATGGTGGCAAACGCGACGGCCGAGATAAACCCAAGCAGGATTGGTCCGCCGAGAGCCCCCGCCAGGTGCACCGCCGCCATATTGGGACCGCCGATCAGATCGGTAATCTTGTTGAACTGACCGCCCGCGCCGACGTTGAAGAAACTCGCGTCCGGCATAAGGACCACCATCGCGGCAAAGCCGAACAGCGGGATGACCAGGCAGAAATAGGCCACGCAGGTCGTCGCATAGAAAACCGACTTCCGTGCGCCTGCCGAATCGCTGACGGTGAAGAACCGCATCAGGATATGCGGCAATCCAGCGGTCCCGAACACCAGCGCGAGTCCAAGCGAGATCGCGGAAACCGGCTCAGCGAACAGCCCGCCGGGAGAGAGAATTGCCGCACCCTTGGGGTGGACCCGGCTCGCCTCGGCGAAAAGGTGTCCAAGGCTGAAATCGAAGCGCCACAACACCACCAGAGCCATCAAGGTTCCGCCGATCAGCAGCAGCAATGCCTTGGTGATTTGAACCCAGGTGGTTGCCTGCATGCCGCCGACAGCCACATAGACGATCATCAGAAGTCCGACGCCGGCGACTGCGAACAGATAGTTCACGCCGAACAGAAGCTGAATAACCTTGCCGGCGCCGATCATCTGCGCGATCAGGTAGAACAGCACGACCACGAGACTACCGGTGGCGGCGACCAAACGGACCGAGGTCCGATCAAGGCGAAACGACGCTGCGTCGGCGAACGTGTAACTGCCGAGGTTGCGCAAACGCTCCGACATCATGAACAGCACGATCGGCCAGCCCGTCAAGAAGCCAAGCGCGTAGATGAGGCCATCGAAGCCGGTCGCATAGATCAACGCCGAAATACCGAGGAAAGCCGCGGCGGAAAGAAAATCCCCCGCAATGGCAAGGCCGTTCTGGAGCGGTGTGATCTCATGGCCCGCGGTATAAAAGTCCGCCTTTGATTTGGTTCGACCAGCCGATCGATAGGTGATGAGGAGCGTGACGGCGACGATCAACAGGAACATGCCGATCGCAACCCAGTTGAGATCGCGCCCCGCCACGACAGGCGTCGCCTGCGCATGCGCGGAAAAGGAAACTGTCGCCGCGATGGCCGCCAGTAGAATACGCATGATCATCGGCCACACTCCCGGCGAACGAGCTGCGTCAGGCCGTCGAAGTAGGTGTTCGAACGGCGCACATAGTAACCGGTCAAGGCAACGACCAGGGCGATCATACCAAGCGCGATCGCCATGCCTAACGGAACGGCTCCCCCTGCCATGCTCTTCCCGAGCGCTGAGGACGCCGCCGAGATCAGGCCGATGAAGCCGAAGAACATCAGCAACGTGACGATCGAGAGCCCCCACCGCAACCGCGCCCGTGCGGCGGTCAGCTCCCGAAAAGACGGATTAGACAGAATTTTTTGCGTCTGTTCCGAAGACAGCAACAACGACATGATTTCCCTCCCGCATTTTTGTTTAGTTGGCTTCAACGCAGCTAGGACGCCTGCTTCAGGACATCGTCACTATCGGGCGGCGCGGATGTTTCTGTCGACGGCGAGGGCCGCGGCGGAATGTTCGTCAGCAGCACGCCCGAATTGGTAAGGGCAGCAATCTCCTGATCGGAGTAGCCGTACTCCTTCATCACTTCGACGTTGTGTTCGCCGCGAAAGGCGGCTTCGCGCGCAGCGGCCAGCGGCGTCTTTGAGAAGTGCCAGGGCTTGCCGGGGATCCTGACCGCCTTGCCGCGGCGGTCGGTAACCTCTTCTATCGCGCCCCACCATTTGACCCAGTCCGAACCGGCGAAGTCCTTGACCGAGCGGACCACGCCGAACGCCAGCTTTACTTCGTCGAGCTGGGCATCGAGTTCTCCAGCTGTGGCAAAGGAGAGAATCCACTGCTGGATGATCTGGTAAAGCGCGTTGAGATTCTTCCTGCGCGCCGCCGGCGTGGCGAATCTGGGATCCGAAGCGAGATCGGGGCGGCGCATTGCCGCGATGTAGTTCGGAAACGTCAGACTGCTGACGACACTGGTCGCGATTGTGATGACGTCACCGTAGCTTGTCTTGAAAAACGGCGAGTCAGCAGGTCCGAGCGCCGCCGGTTCGGCGCCGAGATCCGCGTCGGAGAGATCGGCGTGAACCCGCTCATTGACGGCAAGCATGGTGGCGGCCATCGCAATATCGACATATTGGCCCTCGCCTGTCTGGTCGCGGTGATGCAGCGCTGCCAGAATGCCGATGATCGCTTCGAGGCCCGTATAAATATCGGCATGCGAATAGGCATCGTGCCGCTTGACCGTGAGATCCTCGCCGAGATGGTCGATCATCCCGCCGACAAAGCCGGATTCGGCATGGACGGTCGGCGCGTAGGCGCTGCGGTGTGACAGTGCGCTGCCCTGGCCGTAGCCGCTGATCGAAGCGTAGACGACTTTCGGGTTGCGCGCGGCGACGGATTCATAATCGAGGCCGAAGAATTTCAATGTCCCGGCACGAAAATTCTCAACGATGATGTCGGCGCTGTCGCACATCTTGCGCACGACTTCTCTTCCTTCGGGGAAGTTGAGGTCGATGCTGATGTTCCGCTTCCCGACGTTCTGTTGGATATAGTAATAGGACATGCTCGCGGTTTCGTCGCCAGGCAGTGCGTACCGCGAGATGTCTCCGCGCGGCGGCTCGATCTTGATCACGTCGGCGCCGAGATCCGACAGGGCCCTGGTGCAATGGGGACCGGCAAGGACGCGCGAGAAGTCGACGACCTTGATTCCGGCAAGGGGGGCACGATTTTTCATGACAACGTCCCTCAGCGGCCAGAGAAGATGGCGTGTCCAGGCCCGGACTCGCGGAAGGCCTTGAGGCCGACGACGAGATCGTTGCTCTGGAAGATAGGACGCTGCGCGTCGGACATTGCGCGGTCGGCTTTCACGACGCTCTCGTCCATGTATTCGCGGATCAGTCGTTTGGTGGCGCCATGCGCCACTGTCGGGCCCATCGCAAGCTCGAGCGCGAGGATCCGCGTCATTTCTTCAAGCTGGGCTTCGGGCACGACGCGATTGACGATATTCCAGCGCTCCAGCGTCGCCGCATCATAGCGACGGCCGAACAGAGCCATCTCCTTGGCGCGCGCCACGCCGGCGCGCGATGCCACACGTTGTATGGCGCCCATCAGCGGATGCAGGCCCAGCGTCACTTCGACCATGCCGGCCTTGGAGGAGTCCGCGGCAACGATGATGTCGCAGGCCAGCGCCAGCTCGAATCCGCCACCCAGGGCCAATCCGTGCATGCTCGCGATGATCGGCACCGGGACCTGTTCGAGCGCATCCAGGCAGGCGCACACATCAATTTCGGGCAACCGTTCGCCGCGATTGTCGAATAGTTCTATTTCGGCACCAGCTGAGAAGTGCCGCAACCCGCTGCGCAGGATAATGGCGCGCGCGCCTTCCTTATGCGCCTTCTCAACCGCGTCCAGAAGGGCCGTCAGCAACGGCTTTGCCACGAGATTGTAGGGAGCGAAAGTCATCGTCAGGGTAACGAGATCGCCCTCCCGACTGACGGTAACCAACTCGTTTGGTGTGGTCATTGAATTCCTCCGGATTTTTCCGAGTCAGTCGTTTAGTTCAATAATGGAACGGTATCGGAAAATATCGTATGGTCAATAGAAAAAAGATATTTTTGGATCTAACTTGTATTCGTCCGAATCCTTGTGAAAATGGCGGGATGCCCCAGGACGCGACCAGCCTTACCGTTTCAGCCTATGTTCGACTTCGCTCGGACATCTTGGCCGGCCGCTTGCCGGCCGACGGAAAGCTGAAAATTCAAGATCTGGCTCAATATCTTGGGGTCAGCCCGAGCGTTGTACGGGAGGCCCTTTCGCGTCTCTCTGCCGAGGCACTGGTCGTTGCGGAGCCCCAGCGAGGTTTCCGGGTGGCGCCCATCAATGCCGCCGACGTTTCGGACCTGACGGCCGTGAGAATCGACATCGAACTGAAGTGCATGCACCGCGCGATGAAACTCGGCGGCCTCAAATGGGAGGCCGCTATTGTCGCGGCCGATCATGAACTCTCGCATACGCCCCATGACATTCACGACCTCGGCGACGACTGGATGATCGCGCACGCGAAATTCCATGCCGCCGTGGTGGCGGCTTGCGACAGCCCCTGGCTGCTTCGAATCCGCGATCAACTCTTCGTCCAGGGCGAACGCTATCGTCGTATCAATGTGCGAATGTCGCGCGCGGATCGTGATCTGCGCGTCGAACATTCGGCACTGGCACGCGCCATTCTTGGCCGGGACGTAAAACTCGCCACCGATCTGATGACGGAACATCTGCGCTTGACCGAGGTGCTGACGCTGCAGTCGCTCAAGTTGCAGGACGCAGCGGTCGCCTAGCAAAAAACGTCTCCCCGTCCGACACATTCAGCTCGGCCGATGCACTCAGTTGACCCTGCGCTCGTATCCTTCCCAGTAGCGCTCTCGCAGCAGCCGCTTCAGGATTTTCCCGGATGGATTGCGGGGAAGCTCCTCCACGAATTCGATCGACTTCGGGATCTTGAACCCCGCCAGCCTTTCCCGCGCGAAACGCAGTATGCCCGCCGGGTCCGCCGCACGATCCGGCTTCAACACGATGAGGGCCTTGACCGCTTCACCCCACCGGTCGTCAGGCACGCCGATGACGGCGACGTCGGCGATATCCGCGTGCCCGTACAGGGCACTTTCGATCTCGGCGGGGTAGACGTTCTCTCCGCCGGAGACGATCATGTCTTTCAACCGATCATGAATATACAAATAGCCGTTCTCATCCAGAAACCCGGCATCACCGGTATGCAGCCATCCGTTCCTGAGAGTCCTCGCGGTGTCGTCTGTCCGATTCCAGTATCCCTTCATGTTTTGCGATGAGCGGCTTACGACCTCACCCACCTGTCGGGGCGGCAGCGATTTTCCCAAAGCATCGATGATCCGAAGTTCGACGCCTACGATGGGGCGGCCACACGACCTCAAGAGTTCGCCATCGCCAGCGGCGTGATCTGCGTCTCCCAAAACGGTGATGACGCCGGTCGTTTCGGTAAGACCGTAGACCTGGAAAAATCCCGTATGCCTGAACACGCGGAGCGACTTCCTGAGAAGCTCGAGCGGTATCGGCGACGCCCCGTAAAGAATTTGCCTCAGCGAGGAGAGATCGAATGTCTCGACGTTACGTTCGGCCAGCATCGCCAATAACATCGCCGGAACGAGGAACGTGACCGTTGCCCGATCGCGCTCTATCGTTTCGAGCGCCACCGATGGAACGAACTCACGAAGCACGATCGTCTTGAGGCCGGCGACCAGACCGAACACGCCGGTACCGACCCCAGCGATGTGGAACAACGGCATTGCGAGCAGCATAACATCGTCGGACGACCACGCCTTCCAGTCGTCAACCGGGTGTAGCGGAAAATTTGCGTGAGAAAGCTGCACACCTTTCGGATAGCCGGTCGTGCCACTTGTGTAGAGTTGCAGGCAAACGTCATCCGGGCTGACTGGCAGGCTCGGCTCAGTCGGGGGGTGGACATCGCGCCACTTCAGGTAACGCGAGTCCA
Organism: Bradyrhizobium sp. 141; assembly: GCF_023074055.1. GTDB lineage: Bacteria > Pseudomonadota > Alphaproteobacteria > Rhizobiales > Xanthobacteraceae > Bradyrhizobium. Next base: position 334,080 of record NZ_JADPKR010000013.1, on the reverse strand, counting down.
GCACAATGATTTGGTGAACAGTGTCCAGCTGATCCTGGATTTCGGTGATGAGTTTCTCGAACGATTCACCGACGAAGAGAATCTCGGTTTTGGCATCGTTGATCGCGAAAACGATCTCGGGAGGTGCCAGCCTTGCATTGATGGGAACCAGGACGGCGCGGGCCTTGACCGCTCCAAGTAGCACTTGAAAAAAGAGATCCGAATTCTTGTCCAGAATCGCAATTCGGCTGGCCGGCCGCACGCCCGCAGCCACGAAGCCGTTGGCGACTTGATTGGATAATTCGTCCAGGACCCGATAGCTTGTCTCGCGCCCCTCGAAGCTCACGGCGACTGCGTCGGGAGTGATCGCCGCGTAACGTCGCGGAATTTCCGCGATCGTCTGGATCGGCGTTGACAGCAAGGCCCTTTCCGATTTGAACATCCATCCCTCCCATTATTATGACTTTTGGGATGGAGGATGACCGGCGCGGCGCCCGGCAAGTATCTAAATTCTGAACTACCGCTATTCAGCGCAGAATGACCACGGCCTGTTCGCGCGTCTTTCCGCGATATTTCCAGACACCGCGATGGCAGCCTGTGAAACGGCCTTAAGCCTTCCGCTTGGTCGCTCTCGCATTTCGGCGGCTGCCCGCGAGCCATTCCCTGGAAGCGGCGAATTCTGCTTCCAGGAATCGTCTGACGTCACGAGTCAATTTTCTCAGGTCGCTCTCGCGCCTGCGGAGCAGCCATACGTTCATCGTAACTGTCTCTTGCGGCAAGACCTGAACCAGTCCCTCGGCCTGCGCGAACGGTACAGCAAGAAGCGCAAGTCCGAGACCGCAACCGGCGGCGGCGAAATGGTTTGCCACCGGGTTGACCCGAACAACGCTGCGAATACCCGCCGCTTCCGAGAAATATTCCAACAAGTGCCTCTGATTAGGCCGAACGTTGCGGAACGAGACAAAATCGGCGGTATGGCCGATGATGTCGTGATCCCTCAGCTCTGGCAATGACCGGGGCGCGGAGCGTCCGGCGAGGTATTGCTCGGAGGCGAATATCCCCATCGGTACGTCCGCGACCCGCTTTCCAATGAGATCGTTCTCGCCGGGATCTCCCATCCTGATGACGTAATCCAGATCGCTCGTTGCGAGGCTCTGCTGATTCACCGTGGAGATGATTTCCAGATAGATCCGGCTATCGCGCCGCCGCAGCTCCGCAACCCGCGGAAGCAGCCAGTGCTTGGTCATGCCTTCGGTCGCCGATATCCTGACCACTGACGATCGCTGCCCGACGCGCGAACGCAGATCGCGATGAAACGACTCGAATGCCAGCATCATATCGCCCGCCGAGCGTTGCAGGTCCTCGCCTTCCCGCGTCAGCTTCACCCCGGACGAGGCGCGAAAGAACAGGGGAGCAGCCACGTAGCGCTCCAGCTCCTTCAAACGCCTGCTCAATGTCGGTTGGCTCATACCCAGTTCGTGCGCGGCGCGGTTGACGCTTCCAGTTCTTGCCACCACGGAAAACAAGCGAAACAAATCCCAACTTGCCTCGGTCATGCTCTCGTCCTTCGCGCAAACGCTTTGGGTTCTTGATCGCCGAGTGCGAACGACGTCGCACGACCCGGAAACGCAAACGATAAAGCCATCAAAGTCAGCCGCTATTCAATATTGCGGTCCCCGTTAAACAAAATCGACATGGCCTTCCTCGCAGTTTGGGGAAATATGCCAAACAGTCGAAACAACGGACACGGCGATGGCAAAGATCAAGCTCGAGGCGATCAGGGATTTCGTGGGCCAGAATCTGGGAACATCCGACTGGATCACCATCGACCAGCCCATGATCGACCAGTTCGCGGCCTGTACTGGAGACAAGCAGTGGATTCATGTGGACGCGGACCGCGCGAGCAGGGAAAGTCCCGCGGGCGGCACCATCGCCCACGGTTTCCTGAGCCTGTCGTTGATCGCACCACTCGGCATGGACCTGGGGCTCGCTCCGGTCGACGCATCTGCCGTCTTCAACTATGGCCTGGACAAGGTCAGGTTCCTGACACCGGTAAGATCGGGTAACCGCGTTCGCCTTCAGCTTTCCATGACCAGTGTCGAACCGAAGGACAACGGGCGTTTGTTGATCAAGGGCAACGCGGTCCTTGAGATCGAGAATAGCCAAACACCGGCTCTGGTTGCCGAGACGCTGACGCTGGTGGTCCCCTAGCCCTCCATCCGCCACGAACGGTATCACCGCAGAAAACCGAGGGCGGCGACATAGAGACCATTCAGGAAGACGATAGCACCGAAGTCAGACCGCCATCCACGGCAAGGATCTGTCCGGTAATGTGCTTGCCGGCATCGCTGGCGAAGAGAACCGCGGCGCCTTTCAGATCGTCCTCGTCGCCGATGCGGCGCAGCGGTGCACCGGCCGCGAGTTTCTCGACACCGACAGCTTCGATCGTGCCCTTCGTCATCCTCGATGGGAAAAATCCGGGCGCCAGAGCATTGGCCGTAATTCCGTAGCGCCCCCAACTCCCAGCCAGCGCCCGCGTGAAGTTGACGACCGCGCCTTTGCTCGTATTGTAGGCGACTGTCTGCATATCCCCGAAACTTCCGAACAGGCCTGCGATCGAAGCCAGGTTGATGATACGGCCATACTTGTTCGGAATCATCGAGTGCTTCGCCACCTGCTGGCTGAGCAGGAACAGCGAGCGGATGTTCAGGTTCATCACCTTGTCCCACGCTTCGATCGGATGATCCTCGGTCGGAGCGCCCCAAGTTGCGCCCGCGTTGTTCACCAGTATGTCCACCCGTCCGAGCTTTTTGATCGTTTCGTCGGCGAGCCGCTTGACGTCTTCGTCCCTAGAATTATCCGCTGCTATCCACTCCGCCTTGATACCGAGTCCGGCCAGATGCGCCTGGGCCTTTTCCAGATCCGGTGCCTTGCGAGAGGAGATCACGACCCGTGCCCCTTGCTCACCTAGCGCCTCGGCGATCTGCAACCCAAGGCCACGGGAGCCTCCCGTAACAAGGGCGTTCCTGCCGGTGAGATCGAATGCCTTCTTGATGCTTCCCATGGTCAAATCCTCTGGCTCGTGAGCGACGTCCAACTGTGCGGTCCGCCGGATTCTATTTCCCGCGGAATACCGCCGAGCGACGTTCCACGAAAGACTGGATGCCTTCTTTCATGTCTTCGCTGCTGAAGACGCGATCCTTGATCTTGGGAATGTAGTCGATCGCAGCGCTCTCGCCGGCCTCGATGTATTTCAACGCGGCCTCCTTCGTCACCTGAATGCCGATCGGCGCGTTCTGGGCGATCAGATTCGCAATCTCCATCGCGCGCGCAATCTGCTGGCCGGGTGCAACGACTTCCTGAACGAAGCCGATCTTGTGAGCCCGGGCTGCGCCAAACTCGTCGCACAGGAACAGGTGATACATCGCGTCTCCCCAGCCCGCCCGCGTCAAATACCGAAAATGGGCACCACCAAGGGGCGCGATCCCGCGTTTGGATTCCATCTGACAGAACCGGGCGTCGTCGGCAGCCACGACGATGTCGCCAGCCAGCATCATTTCGATTCCGATCGTGAAGCAGATCCCCTGAACGGCCGTCACAATCGGCTTGCGACACCGGCTCTTCAGCGCGAACGCATCGATGTTGCCGGGCTTGATCTCGGTATTCTCTGCCTTGGGTCCGAAGAACTTCGGCATATCCAACCCGGCTGTGAAATCCGGGCCCTCGGCGCAGAGTACCCCGACCCAGTACTCGTCGGTGCGGTCGAGAAGCGTCATCGCGTCCGACATCTGCGCCATCATCTGCGGACTGAAGGAGTTTTTCTTCGACACGTTGTCGATGATGATCTTGAACACATGCCCGTGCACCTCGGTGCGGATCTGGCCGAGTTGGGTCTTGGTGTCGCTCATTGCTCGTCTCCGAATTTCTTCCAGGCGACTGCGCAACGACGCGCAGGCTCCTCCCGTCAACCGATCATTCTTGCCAGCCAGCTTGGACCGACCACCGAAGCACCGGCCACCGCAAATCTGGATAGCCCTTATTCAGCAGCGATGCGCCCCCTGCCCCAAACCCTTTCATCGCTCAGCCTAGCTCAGCGCCGCAAACGCGGTTCGTTCGAAAGCCATCAGTTCCTCCGTCCGGCCGTCACGGACCTTCAGCAGCCACTGCGGATCCTGAAGCAGCGCCCGACCGACCGCGACAAGATCGAACTCTTCGCGATCGAGGCGGCGGATCAGCTCATCGAGCGACGCGGGGCGGGAGCTCTCTCCGCCGTATGCGGCAATGAATTCGCCGGTCAGACCGACCGACCCGACCGAGACCGTCGGCACTCCCGTCACCTTTTTGGCCCATCCGGCGAAGTTCAAATCGGAACCATCGAACTCCGGCTCCCAGAAGCGTCGTTGCGAGCAATGCAGAATGTCGACCCCCGCGTCGACCAGAGGTTTGAGCCAGGCTTCCAATGCGCGGGGCGTATCAGCCAGCTTCACTTCGTAGTCCTGCTGCTTCCACTGGCTGATGCGGAGCAATATCGGAAAGTCCGGTCCGACGGACTTGCGAACCGCGTGAATGATATCAGCGGCAAACCGCGCCCGACCCGGCAGGTCCTTGCCACCATAAGCATCCTCCCGGCGATTGGTGCCCGCCCAGAAGAATTGATCGATCAGATAGCCGTGGGCGCCGTGCAATTCGACAGCGTCGAATCCCAGCCGCTTGGCCGCAAGCGCCGCATCGGCGAAAGCACGAATGGCGTCGGCGATGTCCTCTTCGCTCATCGGCTCGCCGAGCTTCTTCTCCGGACGTGACAGGCCGGACGGACTGTCGTAAGCACCGGCAGGGGACCAATTCTGGGCGCGCGTGCGAACGGCCCCAACATGCCATAGCTGGGGCGCCATCAGGCCACCCGCGGCGTGCACCTCGTCAACCACACGCCGCCACCCGGCCAGCTCCTTCTCGCCATGAAAGCGGGGAACATTCGGATCGTTCAGGGACGCCGGACGGTCCACGCCCGTACCCTCCGATATGATGAACCCGACCGCTCCTTCGGCACGGCGGCGGTAATATCGCGCAACGTCTTCGGTCGGGATTCCGCCCGGAGAGAATGAGCGCGTCATCGGCGCCATCACGACCCGGTTCGGCAAGTTCAGCCCTTTCAGCTTGAAAGGCCGGAAAAGAACGTCGCTGGACATCCGTGCTCCATGATTCAGTTGGTCGTTTTGCGGGCTTAGATCATCCGCCGCATGTTTAGAAAGTACAATTCACTTTCCGTCGGCGCTGAGTACGTCGCCGAATTGCTCCCACGTGGTCCCGTTCCAGCGCTGAAGCTGTAGCTGTGTGTACGCCATGCTGCCTTCCGGGCCCGTGTTGATCACGACACCCGGTATGGAAGTGGGAAGAGACAGCCCGCGTATGCTCCGCGATTGCTTGACGATGTTCTCGCGCGAGAGATCGTTGCCGCACTGCTTGAGCACCTGCTCCAGGATCTGTCCCTGCTGGGTACCGAACAGATAATTGTTATCGCCGATATCGGCGCCTGGCAGGTATTTGGCAAAAAAGTCACGGTACCACTTAATGCCCGGATCGTCTGCCCACTTCTTGTCGTTCGGATCTTTGGTGATTGTCGCAGCGACTATGCCTACCGCCTTTTCCGGTCCTGCGGGGACGATGGTCGAAGACACCGAGCTCGAAACGAAGTTGATCAGGAACAGCGGCTTCCAACCGATCTCGTCGACTTTCTTGATGGCCTGCGCTGCGAATTTTGGCGTTCCGGCCACCAAAAAGGCCTCTGCGCCAGACGATTTCAACGACACCACGTGAGAATCAATGGTCGGCTCGGTCACCTCATAGGAGGACACGACGACCTTCTTGTCGAAACCGTCCTTCAGGTAGGCCTTGAATGCATTGACGAAGTCCTTACCCAAATCATCGTTCTGATAGAGTATCGCGATCTTCGCGTCCGGCCGGGTCTGGGTGATGTATTTTGCGTAGATTCGTCCTTCGGTGTCGTAGCTCGGCAATCCCGTCGTGGTCATGGGGAATTCAACGAAATTCGTGAACTTGCTAACCCCACTCACGACAAACAGGTGCGGCACTTTCTTCGCGTTGACGTACTTGATGGTGGCGCTGATGCCGGGCGTACCCAACGGGCCAAACAGGAACGCCACCTCGTCGCTCTCGATGAGTTTCCTGGTCTGCTCCACCGTTTTGGGAGGGCTGTAGCCATCGTCATACGTGATGAGGTTGATCTTCCGCCCGTTGATGCCGCCACGCTCGTTGATCGAATTGACGTAGGCGATCATGCCCTTTCCGGTATTGCTGAGCGGCGAAGCGGGGCCGCTAAACGGGAACGTCGCCCCTATCTTCACCTCGGATTCGGTGACGCCCGGCGTCTGCGCATGCGCGGGGGCACCGGCCGCCACTGCCGCGAGCGCGGCTACCAGCATCGCGTTCCTCAACATTGTCATCTCCCTTCGGCGACAGATCCGTCGCTCACCATTCTTGCTTGATCATGCGAGTTCGATTTCGGACGCCTCTGCCGCTCCTCGCGTCCGTCAGCCGACGGCCGCCGCGTTGGACGTCTCTGAGCTCACTCGCTCGTTCGCCATCTCCCGCAATTTGTGCTTCAATATCTTGCCGGTGGAAGCCGCGGGCAAAGCGTCAAGCACGATCAGTTCGGTCGGACGCTTGTACGATGTGAGCAATTGGGCCGTGTACGCCTTGAGGTCCTCGACGCTGACGCGGGCACCGGGAAGAAGCTGAACGAACGCGACGACCTCCTCGTTGCCATCGACCGATCGTCCCACCACAGCCGATTGGACGACCTGGTCGTGCGCGTTCAGCACCGCCTCCACCTCGGCGGGGTAAACGTTGAAGCCGGAACGAATGATCAGCTCCTTGGTGCGGCCGGCGATATAGAGATGCCCCTTGCCGTTCACCCGCGCGAGATCCCCCGTGTTGAACCATCCCCGATCATCGATCGCCGCCGCCGTCAGGTCGGGCGCGCGATAGTAGCCGAGCATGATGTTCGGACCTCGAACGTGCAATTCGCCCACCTCGCCGGTCGCCACCTTCTTTCCTTGTCCGTCCACGATTCGATGCTCGATGCCGGGAAGAAAGGGCCCGACCGATTCATCCGAGACGGGTTGTTCCGAACGGACGCCCGTGAGTCCCGGTGAGCATTCCGTGATGCCGTAATTGTTCAGCAGCGGGATTCCAAACTCGTCCTCGATCCGCTTCTTGAGATCGAGGTCGAGCGGAGCGCCGGCGACCGCCATGATGCGCAACCTGCCCCGTTCGAGCCCTTGGATGCCCTTGACCGCCTTGTGTTCGAGCAGACGCTGATATGTGGCGGGAACGCCGAACAGGCTTGTAATCCCCTCCTCGGCGATGGCATGAGCCAGCGCAGCGGGATCGGCCTTGGCCACGACATGCAACGTGCCGCCGTGCATCAGCGTCGAGATCAGCAAAATCGCATACCCGACGATGTGCGACATCGGCAGCACGCCGTAGATCCGGTCGCCTGGACTGCTTTGGCGAAGGATTCCCGACGTCCTTGCGGTGAAGAGGAGGTTGCGATGGCTCAGCATGACGCCCTTCGGTGCGCCGGTCGTGCCCGAGGTGTATAAAAGGCCTGCGACCTGGTGGGCGCCATCCTTCTCGACGGGCTCCGCTTCGGCATCCGCATTGAGAGGACCGATGCCGATTCCGCCGAACGGCCCCACGGCGCCGATCTTCGCCCCGAGGCGGGCGGCATGATCGGCCGCTTCCTTCGATAGAGCCGAGTTGAACAGCACGCGTCTTGCGCCGCTGTGCGTCCCGATCAGGTCGATCTCTCTTGGCGAAAGGCGGGGATTGACTGGAATACCCCAGGCATCGAGCTTGCTCGCTGCGAAGAGCATCACGCCGAGGGCCACGCTGTTCTCACTGGCAATCATCACACGATCGCCGGGCCTGATGCCCAAACCAGCCAGGTCTTTTGCCGCGGCATCGACAGCATCCGAGAACTGCCGGTAGCTCCAGGAACGCCTGCCTTCCACGAAGGCCGGGTGATCCGGGATGTCCCGCACGAAAGGCGCGTAGACTTCGTGCACCCTGGACGGCAGGCCGTCCAGCAGTTCGGCCGCGGTGAGCTCGTCCACGCTCCTCATGCCATCCTCCCCTGTGCCTTGTTTTCGGCAGCGTTGCGGCTCCTTCAACCGGGAGGTCCGCACCCTTCCTATTGGCCGGAGGAGTAAAGCGTTCTAAAATAGAACTGTCAAGTCGAGCGAATGTCGAGCGAACTTCAAACGACGACATCTTGGCAAAGGCATAGAATTCCAATTTAGAATTGATCGCCTCTGCGCGATCATCGGAGAGATCAGCTAAGCGCGACTACCATTTCTCGACCCACGGCCGCAGCACGACTTCAAAGGCCCAGGTCGACCGATGCTGATGGTGCAGTTGCAGATAGGTTTCCGCGATATGGGCGGGGTCGGCCATATTGTCATCGACAGTCGTTCCCGCCAGCCGGTGCGCGCGGGTCCCGTCCTCCTGAGTCCACCCGATCGCGGCGTCGATCGGCACATTCGCCACGTGGATTCCCTGCGGCATCAATTCTCTCGCCATGCTTTGCGCGAGTCCGGACTTGGCATGGCACGCCATCGCGAATGCGCCGCTTGATGGAAAGCCCTTGAGCGCCGCGCTGGCGTTCGTGAAAATGATCGTTCCTCTCGCACCATTGGCATCAGGCTCGTTTCCGAGCATGAGCCGAGCGGCCTGTTGACCCACCAGAAACGCGCTGAACGCGGAGTTTCGAAGTGTCTCGAGCGCCATGACCGGATCGGCCTCGATAACGTTCTTGCGGAAAATGCCGGGAACGCGACCGTCGATGTTGTGCACGACAAGCCTCGGCGTCCCGATCTCTTGAACGACGTTCGCGAACAATTGCGCCACGGCCGCCGGTTCGCTTGCATCGCAGGTGTATCGCCGCACCCCATGCGTCTTCTCGAGAGTCTCAAGGACCGCTTTTTGGGGATGCCTGGCTGCGACGCCGACACGCATCCCGTTTTCAGCGAACAGCCTGGCGCAACTCGAGCTGATGCCCGGGCCGCCGCCGACAATGAGAGCTACGTCCTGGTTTGAAGGTTGGGTGTCGTGTTCGGATTGAGTCATGTTACCCCCTCGGATGAGTTTGGCGACCTATTGGTTCACTGCAACGACGACCTTGCCCTTTGCGCGCCCGGTCTCGACATAGGCCAGCGCATCCGCGGTCTTCTCAAACGGAAAAACCTTATCCACGACCGGACGGATTACGCCGGATTCGATCAGGGACGTGATTTCGCGTAGCTGCTGTCCTTGCGCTCGCATGAACAGGAATGAGAAGCGCACACCAAGTTTGCTGGCTTTCTTCCGCACACCATGGCTCAGCAAACGCATCACCAGTTTCAGGAAGAGGTTCATGCCCTGCTCCCTGGCGAATTCGGGGTCGGGCGGCCCGGAGATTGAGATGAGCAAGCCGCCCGGCTTGAGCACGCGCAGAGATTTTTCGAGCGCCTTGGCGTCCTGGCTGTGCAGGACCAGATCGTAGCCCGACAAGACCTTCTCGAAATCCTGCGTCTTGTAATCGATGACCAGGTCCGCGCCGAGACTCTTGACCAGCTCGACATTTTTCGCGCTCGTCGTCGTCGCAACGACCGCACCGAGATGCTTGGCGAGCTGGATGGCGAAAGTCCCCACCCCGCCGGAGCCGGCCTGGATGAAGACCTTCTGGCCAGGCTTCAGCTTGCCCACCTCGACCAGCGCCTGCCAAGCGGTCAGCCCCACTAGCGGGATGGAGGCGGCCTCTTCCATGCTGATATTTTTGGGCCTTAGCGCCACGTCCGCTTCATTGATGGCAATGAATTCGGCGAATGTTCCGACCCGATGATCGCGCGGCCGTGCATAGACCTCGTCGCCTGCCTTGAGCCGCCTGACATTGCGGCCAACCCTGACGACTAGCCCGGCAACATCGTGGCCCAGAATGAAAGGCGGACGATACGGCAGGATGAGTTTGAATTCTCCATCCCTGATCTTGGAGTCCAGAACGTTCACAGCAGTTGCATGAACCCGAACCAGGACATCATCGTCCCGCAACTCCGGTTCTGGCATGGTTGCTAGGCGCAGAGCGCCTTTCTTCTTGTATTTGTCGACAACGAATGCCTTCATGATGTCATCTCCAATTTGAAATTTGGTCGCGGCGTCAGGCGTCGAGGAAGGACAGCGCCTTCGGCACGAAATCGGCATGGTTCTGGAAAATCCCGCCATGCCCGGCATCTTCGTAGATGACCAATTGTGCGCCCGGGATACGCCGTGCCATGTCGGTGCTGTTTGCGGTCGGCACCATGATGTCGTTGTCGCCATTCGCGATCAGGACCGGGATGCGGATGCTGCCGAGATCCTGAGGCGCCTGCTGGCCCCAGCTCTTGATGGCCTTGAGTTGCCGCAACAGGGCCTCTGGCGTGGCTCCTTTGTCCCGATCTGCCTTACGCTCCTTCAGCCTTGCCAGAAAGGCCTTTGCGGCCCGGCGGCCATTGGCCGTGGAGGTGAAGAACAGGTAGAATTTCGGGTCTCGCAAGGTCAGCAAGCCCTTGATCATCAGTGGCCAGGACACCGGCCCAACCTTCTCGATACCTTTGCCGCCTGCCGGGCCCGTGCCGGTCAGAATCAGCTTTCGCACGAGATTAGGCGCCTTCAGCGCGATATCCTGGGCCACGAAACCGCCGAGGGAAAAGCCGAGCAGATCGACTTTTTCAAAGCCCAGCGCGGCGATCAGAGCAATCGTATCTTGCGCCATTTCGCCAACCGTAAGAGGCGCTTTCCCGCTAGAAGCGCCGATACCTCGGTAGTCGATCGCGATGACGCGATGCCTGGTGGCGAGCCCATCGACGATCGGTGGATCGAAATTGTCGAGAACCGCGCCCCAATGGTTGAGAAGGATCAACGGCACGCCCGTGCGCGGACCGATATCGCGATAGGCAAAGGTTATTCCTGCAACACTGATCGAAAGATTTGGCGCGTCGACATAGCGCACAACCGATCCCGGGCGGCTGACATAGTTTGACATCACTTGCTCCATAGTTCGTCTGACACCGGAATCGCTGAGATCAGAGGGACATCGGTCGATTTGGCACGGCCATTCCATTGCGCAACCAGAGATGCACGGCTTGCTGCGCCGCCGCTGGCCCCGACACCAACCCAATGCTGGCTCGGGATCGGCGCAATTTCTGCGTTCTGTCTGCTCGGCTCCGGTCTTCTCAATTTGGTCTGGAATACCGACGCTCGATCTGTTACTATTAATTTAGTATTAAGTCACTACTAAAACGAGACTTACATGAAAAAACTTTCGGATCAGCCCTGCATGATCGCCCGGAGCCTGGCGATTGTCGGGGACGCATGGAGCATGCTGATCATGCGCGATGCCCATGGAGGGCTGACCCGCTTCGACGACTTTCGTAAGAGTCTCGGTATCGCGCCGACGATGCTGACGGGTCGGCTTTCAGCCCTGGTTGACGAGGGATTGCTGGAGAAGCGCCGTTATTCAGAACGTCCGGCACGGGATGAATATGTGCTGACGGAAGCCGGGCGCGACTTCTTGCCGGTCCTCTTTGCGATTGGCGCGTGGGGACGCAAGCATCGTGGCGGAGGCAAGATGATCCGCTTCTTCGACGCCGAGAACGGAACGGAGATTGATGCCCTCACCATCGACCGCGCGACCGGCGCTCCGATCGGAACACGTTCCATTCGTATCGCCGAACCCGAATGAGTTATTCCCATTCCGCCTTCAAGGCAATGAACCCGCCGGGTCTCACCCGTAACTGGGAGAACGCTTCTCAATAAAAGCCCGGACGGCTTCGGCGTGCTGCGCAGTGCCCGCCGCAACGACCATCCTCTCGGCCTCCTGATCCATTGACGTCAGGAAGTCAGCCGACAGCGCAAGATCGAGATTATCCTTGATAGAGGCAAACGCGCTCGCCGGACCGTCCGCCAACGTCCTCGCCACTGCAAATGCTTCGTGCTGCAGTTCAGAATCGGACACCACGCGATTTACCAGCCCCAGCGCTTCGCAGCGGCGTGCATCGATACGTTCGGACAAGAACATCAGTTCGCGGGCACGCGCCGTCCCGGCCAGCCGGGTCAACAGCCACGAGACACCGTAATCGCCGGTGAGTGCAATCCTGGCGTAGCCAGTCGTCATGATGGCGGATTCGGCTGCTATACGAAGGTCGCAGGCGAGCGCGATCGCAAGCCCGGCGCCAGCCGCCGGTCCCGGCAAGGCCGCGATGGTGGGCTTCCGCACCGAGACAAGTACGCCGGTCAGGGTTCGCTGACGTTCCCGCAATCGCGCAACCTTGTCGCTGACTGACATGGCCGGCGCGGCAGAGTTGCCGCCCATCCCCTTGACGTCGCCGCCCGAACAGAAAGCAGTGCCTGCACCTGTTATCAGGAGGGCTCCGACTTCAGGATCATCTCCATTCTGCTTGATCATTCGGCGCAACGCCGGCGTAAGCTGATCGGACAATGAATTTCGGGCTTCAGGTCGGTTCAAGGTCATCACCGCGACGCGATCCCGGATCGCGCAAAGCAGTTCGTCCGTCCCCGTATCAACCGAGATTGATCCATCACTCATGGTTCTGACCTTTCAAGTCCCGCGGATAGCTCTCCAAAGTGACCCAGCGCGCCGTGTCCCCGCTTCTTTTCGTTCGAGCATCACCAATTTTCGCGGAATGGCCGCAGTTCCGTAAGGAATGACCAGGCCGACCGGTCCTGACCGTAAAGATGAAGCAATTCGTCGGCGATCGCGGCAGGCTTGATGAAGAATTCATCCGGTTTGTCGCTCATCCGCGCGCGCATCCGAGGCGTATCGATAACGGCGTCGATGAGAACGTAGGAGACGTGCACGCCGAGAGGTCCCATGTCACGTGCGATCGACTCGGCCAAAATACGCTGCGCCGCCTTTGTCGGAGCGAAGCCGGCGAAATTAGCTTTGCCTCGGATCGAAGACGTGTTTCCGGTCACAAGGATTGCACCCCTGCCGCGATCGATCATGTCAGGCGCCACTTCGCGGGCCAAGTACAATAGGCCCATCACGTTGACTTCGAAGTTGCCCTTCAGCATCTTCGGCTCGATCTCGCGAAAATTCCCCCAGCCCCCTCCGACCGCGTTGTGGATGAGAACGTCAACCGGGCCGAAACGCCGCTTTATGTCACTGATTACGGTCCGCACCTGGCTCTCGTCCGAGACGTCACAGGTCAACGCGTGCACGTCAGGAAGCTCTTGCGCAAGGCGATTGATGAGTTCTTTAGAGCGAGCCAGCGCGATGATGCGGAAACCACCGGCAGAGAAGCGCTTGACGATGGCAGCTCCGGTGCCTGGCCCTACCCCGGTCACGATCGCGATTGGCTTCTCGGTCATTTGATGCTTCCTTTGAGCTATTGTCCGGCCGCTCTCTTGTGAATTCGCTCGGATTGCGACTGATAGGCGGCAGCTTCGTGCCCGGACACCAGGGACAAGCGCACCGGGACGTTCTTGTGGTAGGGCGTGCCCGCAATGGGATCGCGGTTGCCGCTCTCGGTGAGCAGATTGATGCGCGGTCCGTTGATCAGGCGCTCTCCATCCGACGTCGGGTATGCCTGGCCGTAACCGTGCGGCAGCGCCAGCTGGCCCTTGCGCATGGCGTCATCGACTTTGGAGCGGACAACGAGCCGCCCGACCGACGACTCGACGGCGATCCAGTCACCATCCTTTGCGCCCAACTCGCTCAGATCGCTCGAATTGATCAACAGGGCGCCGTCCGGGTCCTCGCGACGCCACGCGGGATCGCGAAATATCTGGTTGGCATTGAACATGCGACGGCCACCAGCCGCCAGCATGAACGGGAACTCTTTTGGCGCGCCCGCCGCTTGAGGATCGAGACGGGCGAGCCATTCCAACATCTGTGGCACCACCAGCCGAACTTTGCGATCCGAATGGCTGATCAATGACCAGACCTCGTCATAGTCGTGCCGGGTAACCGCTGTGCCCTGCCGAGCGGCCACGATAGTGTTGAACAGGAGATTTCCGAGCTGCTGGTCCGCCACCTCGTCGGATGCGCCGATCGCCCGCCGCACTGCTCGCGGCGATCGCTTCGCGCAAGCCAATGCCGCACTCCACATAGGCGCCGCGGCCGCCGTACCGTCCGGAAGCGTCTGCCCCAGCGTATGGTAGAGCACCAGGGCAGGCACTGCCGCAGGGTTTTCAGCGATGAAAGCGCGGAAGGCCGCGGCGAATTCAGGTCGCGAGTGCCGTGCAATTTCGCGCAACGGCGCGAGCACATTGTCACCCGGCAGAAGCCCCAAGGCGATGGCAAGCCGCGTGTAGATCTCGGGCTCCGGCAAGGTACCGGCGAGCGGCGGCAAGACACCGGCACGAACTTGAAAATAGTTTGTCGGGAAGTCGTAGTTGAACAGAGTAAACTCGGTCTTCTCGAATTGCGAGGAGGCCGGGAGAACGTAATGCGCGAGCCGTGCGGTCTCGGTCATAGCAACGTCGACCACGACGCACAGGTCCAGCGACTGCAGCGCGCGTTCTACCGCCTCGGTGTTTGCGGCGGTGTTGGCCGGATTGGAGCTGTCGATCCAGGCGCAATGTAACCGATCCGGATGGTCCTTGAGCACCGCTTCGGGGAAGATGTTGGGCGGCAACAAGCCGCCAATAATAGCATCGCCGGTCGGCGCGAATGTCTGGTTCGGAGAATTTCCCCATAGCGGTTGAAGCCAGCTATGCAACTGGTTGGTGCCTTCACGGCCGAAATTGCCGGAAAGCATGATCAAGAGCTTCTCGAGATAGGAGTTCAGAGTCGAGTTGACGCCTTGCTGGATGCCAAGCTCGACCCGAACCACCATGGCCTTCGCGGCCGCGATCATCGCCGCGCAGCGCTCCAGCTCCGCGATCGAGATATCGGCGGCGGCGGCCCATTCCTCAACGGGAATGTTCAATAGCGCTTGCCTCACTTCCGCGAAGCCGATCGTATGCTCCTCAATGAACGCGTGGTCGATCCGGTCGGAATGGACGAGCGTGGCCAGTAGCGCGCCAAGGAGAAATGCATCGGCGCCGGGACGAACCGCAAGATGCAGATCCGCCATCTCTGCGGTTTCGGTTCGCCGGGGGTCGATGACGATCAGCTTGCGTGCGGGATCTTTGCGAATTTGATTGAGATGGTCGCGCGCATTGGGGAAGCCGTGCGCGATCCAGGGATTTGCACCGATGACAAGCAAGAGATCGCAATGATGCACGTCCTCTGTCGTGTGGCAGGTTTGGCTGCCGAACATGTGGCCATTGACCCAGAAGTCGCCGGTTTTCTCCTGCGAAAGGGCGTTGAAGACGCTGCGCGAACCCAGCGCGCGCAACAGTCCGCTGGCGTAGGCGCCGCCAGCGTGGTTGCCCTGCCCACCGCCGCCATAAAGGGCAATGCTCTTCCCGCCATACCTGTCGACGATGTCTCGCAGCCGCTGCGCGATTTCTGCGATCGCCACGTCCCATTCGATCTCGTCAAAGCCGCCATCGGCGCGACGACGTAGCGGACTCGTGAGCCGATCCCCGTGATGCGCATAATAGGGAATACGGCTCGCCTTGTTGCACAGATAGCCCTGCGACTTCGGGTTCGAACGGTCGCCCCGCACTTTCTCAAGGCGCCCGTCACTCACCAAGACCTCGATACCGCAATTTACGTAACACAGGTTGCAGGCTGTCTTGAGCCACTTGCCGGCCGTCATGGTGACCTCCCTATTTGTCGCGGCGTATCGCTTTTTTTGTTCTGCGCCGGGGCTTCTGACTCCGGCGGCCAGCGGTCATACGACCGGCATCGAGAATGCTATCGGAAAGCTTCCCGGCGCCGACAGCGCGCGACAGCACGATCGATCCAACCATGGTTGCAATGGCGCCCGTCGCGATTTGGCGAGCCTGTTGGGGCGCCTCATCGGGAAGCAGCTCGACAAAGACGTCGATCATATTTTCCAGTTTGGAAGCCAAGGCCCGCCGCTCGCCCGGGCTCGATCGAGCAACATCGGCGGCCAAGGCTGGAAGCGCGCAACCTTGTCTAGGATTTTCGCGATGCCGGGGACTAAGATAATCGGCGATTAACGCATCGATGCGATCCCCGTCGACCTTTCCGTTCACCAGTCGTTTCCACCGCTCGACCATCTGGTCCATTGCAAAGGCGATTGCCTCGCCAACAAGCGCGGCACGTGAATCGAAATGGTTATAGAAGCCGCCGTGCGTCAGGCCGGCGAGCTTCATCAATTCGACAACACTGAGCCCTTCGGCACCGTTTTGGCGCAATCCGTAGGAGGCATGTTCGACGATCCGTTCGTGGGTTTGGCGCCTGTGGTCTTCTACGTAACGCATCACCCCTCCGTGCAACCTCATGGGTGGCCGGCTGTACAAGCCGTTCCCATCCCCTCCCTGCAATTCTGGAACCGCGCTTTTGCAGACCACGGCAACATTTCATTGCAATGCCCACTATCTTATATGACTATCGTCATATAACAACAGCGATCAACAGGAGAATTCGCCATGGCCGCCGCTTCCGATCCCGTCGTCATCCTCTCCGCCGCCCGTACGCCACTCGGCCGCTTCATGGGCGAGCTCTCGCCGTTGAGCGCACACAAGCTCGGCTCTCACGTGATTGGAGCAGCTCTGGAACGGGCCAAGCTGGCGCCCGAGCGGATCGACGAGGTGTTCATGGCAACGTGTTGCCGGCCGGACAGGGACAGGCTCCGGCACGCCAGGCCGCTCGCGGCGCCAAATTGCCGGATGCTACCGGCGCCACCACCATCAACAAGGTCTGCGGCTCCGGTATGAAGGCCACCATGCTCGCTCACGACATCATCAATGCGGGCTCCGCCGAGATCATTCTTTCTGGCGGCATGGAGAGTATGAGCAATGCGCCCTATTTGCTGGCCAAGGCGCGTGGCGGCTATCGCGCTGGCCACGACCGCATCATCGACCACATGCTGATGGACGGGCTGGAAGATGCCTACGAGACCGGACGCTCGATGGGCGACTTTGGCGAGGCTACGGCCGAGGCCTATCAATTCACCCGCAAGGACCAGGACCAGTATGCGATCGAGACCTTGACCCGCGCCCGCAAGGCGGTTGAAGGCGGCGCGTTCAAGGCTGAGATTGCTCCGATCACGCTGACCGAGAAAGCCGGGCCCCGGATCATCTCCAATGACGAACATCCGCTCAAAGTCGATCCCGCCAAAATCCCCGGGCTGAAAGCCGCGTTCCGCGCCAACGGCACCATCACGCCGGCGGCCTCGTCCGCCAATGCTGACGGCGCTGCGGCGCTCATCTTGGCGAAACGCTCGCTGGCCGATCGCGACGGCCTCCCGGTGCTCGCCGAGATCAAGGGCCATGCCACCCACAGCCAGGAGCCACAATGGTTCACCACGGCCCCCATCCCGGCTATTCGCAAGCTTTTGGACAAGGTCGGCTGGAGCGTTGGCGACGTGGATCTGTTCGAGATCAATGAGGCATTCGCCGTCGTAGCGATGGCGGCGCAGAAGGATCTCGGCATCCCCAGAGAGAAGCTGAACGTCAACGGCGGCGCCTGCGCGCTGGGTCATCCCATCGGCGCCACCGGCGCGCGGCTGATCGTGACACTGCTGCACGCGCTCGAAGCGCAGAACCTCAGGCGCGGCGTCGCATCGCTCTGCATCGGCGGCGGCGAAGCCACCGCCATAGCGATCGAGCGCGTCGTCCGCTGACACCACGCCTGGGCGGACAAGAGCGGACTGGGCGAGCGGCGCGAACCGCGTCACTCGTCGTCCTAATCTACCTATCCCGATCACGCGAAAGGTCCCATGGCTGACCTGATCAACACCGCGCCGCGGGACGTTCCCACCTCCGGCGCGCTGCCGATCGCGGTCCTTTCCGTCCTGGCCGCGATGGGCACGCTCGCGACCAACATTCTGCTGCCGTCTCTGCCGCAGATTGCGATCTCATTGAATGTCACGAGTGCGGCGGTCACGTCCGCCATCACCGTCTTTCTCGCCGTGTTCGGGTTGGGCCAGCTCCTGGTCGGACCACTGTCCGATCGCTACGGAAGACGTTGGCCGGTCCTGATCGGATTTGCCGTGTTCTTCGCCGGCAGCGTTTGGTGCGGTCTGGCAAACGATCTGCCAAATCTCCTGGTCGGCCGCGTCGTGCAGGCAGCAGGCGCTTGCGCGACTTCGGTGCTGTCTCGCGCCATCGCCCGCGACATGTTCAGCGGCGCGGCTCTGGCACGCGCAATGGCGCTCATCATGATCGTGATGTCCGCAGCTCCCGGGTTCTCGCCGCTGCTGGGCGGCGCACTCGACCACAGCTTCGGCTGGCGCGCCGAATTCGCGCTCGTCGCCGCCTTTGCCGCAATCGGCGCCGTCGCCTACAGCATTGTGCTCGGCGAAACCCACCATTCGATCCGCACGCCGTTCAATCCGATTGTCATCGGCAGGACCTATGCCGGCCTGATTGGCGACCGGCGCTTCGCTATCCCCGCGGCCACCTCGAGCCTCATCATAGGCGGCTTGTTCTCGATGTTTTCGGCTGCACCGCGCTTGTTCATCGAGGCGCTGCACTTCACGCCGGTTCAGCTCGGCCTCTTCTTCGCCGGCACTGTCTTTATCGTATTCGCGGCTGGCATGCTGGCGACGAGATTGGCGCCACGCTACGGGCTCGATGGTCCGATCCGGGCAGCATTGTTGGCGACAGCGGCCAGCAGCCTTGCGGTTCTGCTCATCTCGATGCTCAACCCGACTTTCTTGCCGTTTCTGGGCGCGATGAGCGTCTATCTCTTCGGCATGGGGATTGTCAGTCCCCTGGCCACCGCACGCGCGCTCTCTCCATTCGGCAACAAGGCCGGCGCGGCTTCGGCGCTGCTGGGCTTCTGGCAGATGATGACCGCAGCGATCGGCGTGTGGCTTGCTGCCACGGTGTCGCATGAAGCGATGCTGGCGCTGGGCGTCGTGTTGAGCGCCTTTTCGCTGCTGGCCCTTGGCCTGTACGCGCGGGGCCCCGGGACTTGATCAGCTCGTGACTCCACACGCGCTCTCCGGCACGGCATCAGGCGCCGTGGAATTCCGGCTTGCTGCTTCCCGCTGGGCGCTTCATCTCGAACATGTTCTCGGTCCGGACCTCGAGGTAGTCTCCACCACGGCCGGCGCGCAGAATGGGACGCGCAAGTGCCGTGTTGTAGACGCCGTCCTCGATCAACGATTTGTCGATGTAGACCGCGACGACCTCGCCAAGCACGAACCATCCTTCGACCTTTTCTCCGCGTGCGTTGGCCAGCTGAGAGACCTCGACGACCTTGCATTCCATGGCGGCCCTGCTCTCGCCCACCCGCGGCACGGCAACGTGGCGTCCGGGTATTGGCGTCAGTCCAGCTGCTTCGAACTCGCTCACGCCGTGATCGAGCGGCGTCGCTGTTACGTTCATGCGCTCGCCGAGATCCATGGTGACCAGGTTCCAGACGAATTCGCGGGTCTCGCTGACGTTCTTGACGGTGTCTTTCCACGAAATCGACGAGAACCCGATGATCGGAGGATCGTAGAGGAACGCATTGAAAAAACTGTACGGCGCGAGGTTCAATTGACCGGCCGCATTCCGCGACGAAATCCAGCCAATCGGACGCGGCGCGACAATCGCGTTGAACGGATTATGTCGGAGGCCGTGGCCCTTTGAAGGCTCATAGTAGTGGAAGTTGGACGGATCCATAAAGTCCCTTTCCCAAGGCCGGCGAAACTCGGCCATCGCTCGCTAGTCGAACTCCATCACACCGCAAGCGGCTCCCGCTACCACTTCTCGCCGAAGGGGCGAATCTCCAGCTCGAAGGTCCAGGCGCTTTTGGGCTGCTGATAAAGCAGCCAGTAGGACTCCGCGACCGATGAGGGCGGCATCAGAAGATCCGGGTCATCGAGCGCATTGGGACCAAGCGCCTCGATCCGCCGCTGGCGGACCCATTCGGTATCAACTCCGGAATCGATGATGAGATGGGCGACGTGGATGTTCTTTGGACCCAGTTCGCGCGCGGTCGCTTGCGCAACGGCGCGCAGGCCGAACTTTGCGCTGGCGAAGGCCGCGTATCCGCTTCCGCCGCGAAGGCTCGCGGTCGCACCGGTGAAGAAGATATTGCCCTTGCCGCGGGGCAGCATCAGGCGGGCTGCCTCACGGCCGGCGAGAAAGCCGGAATAGCAGGCCATCTCCCAGACCTTGCGGAATACGCGTTCGGTCGTATCCAGGATGGGAAAATTGACGTTTGCGCCGATGTTGAAGATACAAACCTCGAGCGGCGCGTGCTTGTCCGCATCGCCAAGAAAGGAGATGATCTCCTCTTCCTTGCGCGCATCGAGGGAGCGTGCGTGAATTTCGCCGCCTGCCGCCTCGATTTCCTTGACGAGCGGCTCGAGCTTGGCTCCGTTGCGGCGCCCGGCGAACACGGTGAAGCCCTCCGAAGCGAACTTCTTGGCGATCTCGCCGCCGATATAGTCACCGGCGCCGATCACGGCCACGGTTGCGTTTCTCTTTTGCAAGGTGTCCTCCCGGTAAAGTTAGATATGTTGCCTGCGGAATTCGGGCGTCTGCACCGCAGGGGTTGCACCACCCTCGCGCAAGGACTCCGCTAGCTTGTGCTTGAGTATCTTGCCGGTCGAGGTCGCCGGCAAGGCATCAAGTATGACGATTTCGGACGGCCGCTTGTAGGAAGTCAACTGAGATCGGACGAAACTCATCAGGGCCTCGGCCGTCGTGCGAGATCCCGGCAGCAATTGCACAAAGGCGACAACCTCCTCATTGCCCTCCGCGGCACGACCGACCACGGCGGATTGCACGACGTCCTTGTGTGAACTGAGAACTGCTTCGACCTCCGCGGGATAGACGTTGAAACCGGAACGAATGATCATTTCCTTGGTGCGGCCGACGACGTACAGACAATCGCCGTCGAAACGCGCGAGATCGCCGGTATTGAACCAGCCCTCGCTGTCAATCACCTTCGCGGTGAGTTCGGGGGCACGATAGTACCCCAGCATCACGTTCCGCCCGCGGACGTGCAGCTCACCGACTTCACCTGATGCCGTCGGAAATCCTTCGATGGTTCGCACCCGCGCCTCCACACCGGGCAGCAGCGTGCCAACCGCCTGATCCGAGCGTGGCCTATCGAAACGTACGCCTGATATTCCCGGCGAGCATTCGGTGATGCCGTATCCGTTCAGCAACGGAAGCCCGAGTTCCTTCTCCACTCGCAACTTCAGATTCAAATCCAGCGGCGCGCCGGCGACGGCAATCAAGCGCAACGCGCCCCGGGCGAGCTGTTCCACGCCTGATACGCTCTTGTACTCCAGCAGGCGCTGATAGGTGGCGGGCACGCCATTGAGGATGGTAACGCCCTCCTGCGCGATCGCCTTTGCGGTCGCGGCCGGATCGAATTTGCTGACCATCCGCACCGTACCGCCGACCATCAGCGTCATGATCAGGAGCGAGATGCCGACGATATGCGAGATCGGCAGCACGAGGTAGATCTTGTCGTCCTCGTTCATCCTGCGGAAATAGGCGGTGGTCCTTGCGCTGATGAGCAAATTGTCATGCGAGAGCATCACGCCCTTCGGGGTCCCCGTCGTGCCCGAGGTGTAGATCAACACCGCAACCTGGTTTGCGGGATCCGCCTCAACGGGCTGGACCGTCGCGCTTTCGTTGAGCGGACCGACACCGATGTCCAGCAGTGCGCCGATCCGCCGATTCTCGGCGCCACAGCGCGAGGCATGAGCAGCGGCCTCTTTCGAAACACCTGCCGTGAAGAACATCCGGCGGGCGCCGCTATGGTCGCGGATCTGGTCCAGTTCGCGCGCCGACAAGCGCGGATTGGCGACGATCGCCCAGGCGTCGAGCCGGCTCGCCGCCAGCAGCAAGGCGGCAAGCGCAATACAGTTCTCACTGACAATGATCAGCCGGTCGCCGGCCCTGATCCCGAGCGAGGAAAGAACGCCCGCAACCTCGTTAACGCGCCGCTCGAGGTCTCCGTAAGTCCAGGAAGCTCCGTCTTCAACCAGCGCAATTCGGCTAGGCGCTTTGGCCACCTGGCTTGCCGCTACTTCATGGATGCGGCCCGGCAAGCCGACAGCAATCTCGTCGAGACTGATCGCCTCTGAACGCTCCACCATCGACTGACCTCCCGATCGAACCCTGCCGACGTTCCGATGCGGCGCCTTTAACTTAACGTTCTATTTTAGAACTCGTCAATCGGGAATTCACCGTCGGAGTTCGCTGCGGCGTTCGAATGTGCAATCCGGCTCGGTTCATTTGACCTCTCAGTATGAAAGCCGCCGTTTACAACGCGGTACCCGACAGGCTAGTGTTAGAGTATCAAATAAGAACTACGAGGGAGAACGAATATGGCGGCGAGCCGCGGTGTAGCGATACTTGTGGGCGCAGGCGACGCCATCGGGGCGGCGGTCGCCCGTCGTTTTGCCGAGGGCGGCTATACGGTTTGCATCTGCAGGCGTGATGCATCCAAATCGCAGGGGCTTGTGGGCGAGTTGAGGGCTCAAGGGCATGACATTCACGCGTTCAGCGTCGATGCGCGCCAGGAAGCAGACGTCCAAGGCATATTCGCGCGGGTGGAGAAAGAGCTCGGGCCCATCGAGGTCTGCCTCTACAATGCCGGCTCCAACGTCAACAAGCCTCTGCTCGACACCACGGAGAAGCTGTTCTTCAAAGCCTGGGAACTGGCCTGCTACGGCGGCTTCCTGGTTGGACGCGAGGCTGCCCGCGTGATGCTGCCGCGTGGACGCGGCACCATCTTCTTCACCGGAGCGACCGCCAGTGTGCGCGGCAGCAAGGGATTTGCCGCGTTTTCGTCGGCGAAGTTCGGACTGCGAGCAGTTGCCCAGGCGATGGCGCGCGAGCTTGGACCGAAGAACATTCACGTCGTACACCTCTTGATCGACGCCGGCGTGGATAGCGAGGCGATTCACCAGCGCATGAAGGCAGCGAAAGGAATCGAAGCAAGCGACATTCCGCCGGATAGCCTGACCAAGACGTCCTCCATTGCCGAAGCCTATTGGTTCACCCACCAGCAAAGCAGAGACGGCTGGACCCACGAACTCGATCTACGCCCGTCCGTGGAGAAGTGGTAACATGAGCGCGACACCAAACCTGACGCTGTGGGGCGTTGGAACAAGCCGCACCATTCGTCCGCATTGGGCCATGCACGAGCTGGGCCTGGTCTACGAGACAAAGCCCATTGGGCCGCGAACCGGCGAAACCAAGACCGCAGAATACTCGAAGCTCAATCCGCGCCAGAAGATCCCGCTGCTTCAGGATGGCGACTTCTGCATCGGCGAGAGCGCGGCGATCGTTGCCTACCTGTCGCGAACGTACTCCACGACGGAACGCTCGCTGATTCCGGAAGCCACCCGCGAGTATGCCGCCTGGCTGGAATGGTGTTTCTTTATCGTCGCGGAGCTGGATTCCACCAGCCTCTACGTGATGCGCCGCCATCGGGCCGACGCGCTCGGCCCGATCTACGGCATTGCGCCCGAGGTCGTTGCCCAGGCCGGCGAGTATTTCCGCCAGCAGTTGCGCCATGTCGAAGTCGCGCTCGCAGACGGCCGGCAATTTCTGATGGGCGACCGGTTTACCAGCGCAGACATCCTGCTCACGACCTGCCTTGAGTGGGCCATCGTCTATGGCGTGCCCATTTGCGACAACGCTCAGCCCTATCTCGATCGCATCAGGAGAAGGGAAGCATTTCAGCGAGCCCTCGCGGCGAATGTTGCGATGGCCCCGATCACGCCGGTGCCAGCGAAGGTCTAGAAGACGGCTGCCGACGGGCTTCGCGGTTAGACCGCGACGCGTACGCTGCGCTCGGCGACCATCCTGTCAATGGCGCTGTCGTCGTAACCCAGTTCGTGCAACACGTCGCGGGAGTGCTCGCCGACCCTGGGAGCAGGTCCACCGATCGCGGCCTCGTTGATCGCAAAGCGGGCAGCGGGCTTGGGTTGACGCACCCGGCCGACCTTGGGTTGATCGAACTCCGCGATGATCTCGCGCGCGACCACCTGCTCATTGTGGATGATCTCGCCGCGTCGCAGGATCGGCGAGCAAGGGACGTCGGCGGCATCTAGACGTTCCAGCCATTCAGCGGTGGTGTGCTGGCTGATATACTCCGCCATCTTGTTGATGCGCGCCGTGGCGTTGACCGAGCGCGCCGCCGGCGTCGCAAAGCGGGGATCTTTGGCAAGCTCTGGATCGCCGGAGGCCTGACAAAAACCCTGCCATTCGGAATCGGAAATGGTACCGGCGGTGATGTAGCCGTCGCTGGTCTTGAACACGAGATCGGGCCGATCGTTGGGATCGGCAGCAGCGGCCTCTGCACCCACCACCGTGTACTGCATCATGCCCTCGGGCCACAAGTATGAGATCATCGCATCCAGCATAGCGACCTGAATGTGATCACCCTCCCCTGTCTTCTCGCGGGCGTAGAGCGCCGCTGCCACCGCCTGCGCGGTGAACACGGCGGTGGTCTTGTCACATACGATGGTCCGGATCATCTGCGGACGGTTCGTGACCGGCTGCGACTGGATATCGGCAAAGCCCGATAGGCCCTGAATGATCGGGTCGTAAACGCGCTTTTTCACATAGGGTCCGGTGTCACCAACACCGCTGATGGAAACATAGATCAGGCGCGGATGACGCTGGCGCAACTCTTCGACGCCGAGACCGAGGCGCTCCATGGTCCCCGGCCGGAAATTCTGCACCAGCACATCCGCCTGCGCGACCAATTTGGCAAGAACCTCACGGCCGGTCGCGCTCTTGACATCGATCGACAACGAACGCTTGCCGCGGTTTGACGAAATGAACAGTGCAGAGAACTCGCCATCCTTGTCGATGGTGGCGCGGCTACGCCGGGTAATGTCGCCGCCGATCGGCTCGATCTTCAGGACGTCGGCGCCCTGATCCGCCAGAAACATGGTCGCGAACGGGCCCGACACCACACCTGTCAGATCGAGGACACGGACGCCGTTGAGTGGACCGGGCATGACATTCTCCCTGAATGATTTTATTATGAGCCGACTGAGTTTTCGCGATGCAAGCGCCGGGACATCTGCCCGGCTCTGCAAGGCTTCAGGTTTTGACCTCAGGCCGTCCTTGAAACGGGCCGGCCGATCTGCTCGACGATCGACTCCTCCACATCGCGAAGCTGGTCCTTGCCGAAGAACATTTCACTTCCAACGAAGAAGGTCGGCGAGCCGAATGCGCCGCGGTTGACGGCGTCGGTGGTGCGATCGATCAACCCCTTCTTGACGTCATCCTGCTGCGCACGCGCAAGCAACTGATCGATATCGACGCCTGAGGAGATGAATGCATTCCGGAAGGTTTCGAGGTCATCCATCTTCTTCGGCTCCTCCCACATGTGGTGATAGGCTGCGCGGAAATAGGGCTCGAACACGCCTTCGAACTTCGCTGCGACGGCGCCGCGCATCAACATCAGCGTATTGACCGGAAAAAACGGATTCGACCGGAATTTCGTCGCATGATGGCGGCGAATGAAGCGTTCCGTCTCCAGCGACTGGTATTCCGGCTTGTTCTTGATGCCGTGAAGGGATTCGAACGGGGACATGTTGCCCGTCGCCTTGAAGATGCCGCCGAGCAGGACCGGGACATAGTCGAATTTGACGCCGGTGCGTCGTTCGATTCCGGGAAGGGCGAGCTCCGCGAGGTAAGCGTTCGGGCTGCCGAAATCGAACAGGAATTCAACTTTCAGGGACATGTCAACTACTCCCGCAGAGCGCAGCGATGGTCAGGCCTGGTGATCTTCTATGCCGAAACTGGCTGTTAATCGTTCATACAGTTCTAAAATTGAACTGTCAAATCTCCCCTGAATTCTGTACTTTGGCTTGGCCGCCGGGGTATTTGTTTCAACTTTAGTGCCTATCTAGAATGGCGTGCGGTTTTCCTCATGCTTCGAGCGGAACAGGCGTCGTCGGTCGACCGGAGAGCAGGAATGAAATGGGATGAACTTGAGCAAGAGCCATGTTCGATGGCTCGCACTATCGGGGTGATTGGTGACCGCTGGACGCTTCTTATTCTCCGCGAGTGCTTCCTGCGCACGCGCCGTTTCGAGGGTTTTCAGTCAGCGCTTGGAATCACGCGCCATCTGCTCGCAGAACGGCTGAAAAAGCTGGTTCGGCAGGGCGTCCTGCGCCGCATTCCCTATCAGGAATCGCCCAAACGCCACGAGTATATCCTGACGCAAAAGGGCCTCGACCTCTATCCGATCATGATGGCGCTGGTGCATTGGGGCGACACCCACATGGTCGACGAACGCGGGCGTCCCCTTCTGCATGAGCACCGCAAATGCGGCAAGATGTTCGACCCCGTGATGGTGTGCTCGGAATGCGGCGAGCCGCTTTCAGCCAGGGAAGTTCATGTCCATCCTGGACCAGGCGCCCGCCCGGCTCCGGAGAGAGTTTTGCTCGACAAAAAAGCAAAGCCGAAGCCCCGCAAGAAAGCGGCGTAAGGGCGCCAAGCCGCGTTTCCCACAATGGCCGCAGGCGACTCGCCCCCGAACGTAGTATTCAGCCTGCTCGCGAACTCGACCGTCATAGCCTCGAACATCCAATCAGGATGAAAAAGGTGAGTTGCTGCTTAAGCAGATGCCCGCCCTCATACCCGGTGTCCGCCAGTACGATGGCTTAGCGTGGATTAGCGTCTGAGTTTGCTTTTTGGAACATCCCGCCAAGAAGTCGAATCTTGAGATGACCACCGCCTTTTCTTTTGAGGTACGGACCTTGTCCAGGGGTGACCGTCGTCCTTCGGTGGCGAACGCGAAGTGGCAGGTGTATCTGATGATAATACAACGCGGATTTGCTGCTCGCCGTCGATGACCACTTCCGCTGGCCCCCGAGCCAGTTGATCCGTCGCCGAAGGTCGACCAAGCCATCAACGGCGGATATCCGTGGTTGCAAATCGAATGCTCGCTGCAAGACCCGCCGAGACGTCGATCTGGCGGCGCTACACCGCGTTGGCACGGACCGCCAGCGATGTGGCGTGTCAGCCGCCCACTTCGCTCCCGCTTTCAGAGTAAGCACGGGTACGCCGCCCCATCGGTGATTAATGAGTCAACGTATCGAGCAAAGCAAGGCTCTGCTGATAAACTCAACATCGTCGCTGACGGAAATTGCGATCAAATGCGGCTTCTCCGATCAAAGTCACTTCACCTGAGTATTCTCGGCGGCTGTGGGCACCACACCGGGTCGCTGGCGACTGATCTGGAAGGACTAGCTAAGGTCCATACTCATCAACTCAGCAGATACCTTCGTTGAGCGCACGCGATCTCTTATGGTGTGTCAGGCGATCGAGCAACGCGGTCGTCATCTTCATTGGCATCGTTGGGCAAGCGGCGCGGGCTACGCCCGTTGATGGGTCGAGTGTTCGGCGAGCCTCAGCTCGGTCTCACGAGTGTTTCACACGCTTTGCCGATGCGGTCACAAGCGGCACGCAAGACATCCGTGTCAACCGCGTAGACAATACGCACGTATGGGGACATACCGAATGCGGCCCCGTGAACGACGCCGACACCCGCTTAAATCATCGTTGGTCGAACTTGGTCAGTCGCCACCGCACGAGATCGTCGGCGCCTGGCCCGGCGTGCGGCCGGACGTCTCTCAACCGCACCACCTCCCCCGACTTGTCGTCAATCAATGCGACCTTCACCGGACGTCCGCTGTTCTTGTTGATGAACCTAAGCGGCGGCCCCGCGTCGCCTGCAATGGCCCACTTGTCGCCGACCTGGGCAAGCGCCTGAATCACCAGGGCCATGTCCCAGCCTCTTCGTGTCAGGATGTATTCATAGCGATCGGGGCCCGTCTGGTACTGCCGCCGCTCGATCAACTCGTTTTCTTCCAAATGCCCGAGCCGGTCCGACAGCGTCGCGTGAGTCACCCCGGTTGACTTCCTCAGCTCCTCATATTTGCTCAGCCCCAGCGAGAGATCGCGCAGGATCAGCATGGCCCAGCGGTCGCCGACAGCGTCGAGCACGCCGGCAATCGAGCACGTCATTCCCTCAAAGCTCTTCGACCGCATCGCTTCCTGTCCTCTCAAGCCACTCTGATTATTAGAGTAATTCGATTGCCTGCGCAAATCTCGGGAAAGGGCTTGCCTTCCAATCACTCTTATTATTAGAGTTTATGCAAAGCAACGGAGGAACGGCCATGGCTGATCTGCGGGATCTGGTTCTCGAGGCCCACGGCGCCGGGCAATGGAAGCGGTTTCGTCGCATTGAAGGGGACATGTCGATCGTCGGCGGCCTCTGGGCGCGAAAAGGCTGGCCGGACGCGCTGAAGAACGTTCGGGTCGCCGCCGATATCACCGGACAGCAGCTCAGCTACGAGCCGTTCACGGCCGAGGGCCTGCGCAGCTTCTATCGTCCCGACCTGGTCGCGATCGATGCTTTCGATGGCAAGCGCCTCAAGCAGAGGTCCAATCCTCGCGAGGCATTTTCCAGCCACACGCCGGCGACGCCTTGGGACGATCTCCACCTCGCCTATTTCAGTGGTTATGCGATGTGGAACTACCTGAACACGCCCTTCCTGTTCGCGCGGCCTGGCTTTGCAACCGAGGAGATCGCGCCGTGGATTGAAGGCCGTGAGACGTGGCGCCGGCTCAAGGTCACTTTCCCGGAGTCGGTCGACACACATTCACCCGAGCAAGTGTTCTATGTCGACGACAACGGCTTGATTGCGCGGCTCGATTATTTCGCGAACGTAACCGGCGGCATTCCGACCGCGCACTACACGTCCGGCTATCGCGACTTCGAGGGGATCAAGATTCCCACCAGACGCCGCGCCTATCGCCGAAACACCGACGGAACTCCGATCCAGGACGGGATCGCCGTCGCCATCGACATCAGCAATATAAGTTTTGCGTGAGGGAGGTGTAATGTCTGGCTCTGAAAAGCTTCATGACGTGACGATCGAAGTCAACGGCGTTCGCAAGACGATCGCCGTAGAAGCGCGAAAATTGCTGGTCCATCTGATCAGGGAGGACCTTGGTCTCACCGGCACGCATGTCGGCTGTGATACCTCACAATGCGGCGCCTGCACCGTGGAGATCGACGGACGCGCGGTAAAGTCCTGCACCCTGCTGGCCGTGATGGCAGACGGCGCGTCGATCACGACGATTGAGGGTCTGGCCGGTCCAGGTACCGAACTCAGCCCCATCCAGGCGGCATTCCATGAGCATCACGCGCTCCAATGTGGCTTCTGCACGCCCGGGATGGTGATGAGCGTGCGCCAGCTATTGAAGGATCAGCCGGATCCGAGTGAGCACGAAATCCGCCATGCTCTCGCCGGCAATATCTGCCGCTGCACGGGCTATCACAACATCGTCCGCGCCGTCGAAAGCCTGACATCGAAAGGCGATCAGCCATGAACGATACGACTGCGATCCGCCATATCGGCCAGCCGCTCAGGCGACGGGAAGATATCAAGCTTCTCGCCGGCAGGGGCCGATACGTCGATGACGTCAGATTACCAGGCATGCTGCATATGGCGGTCCTGCGGTCGCCGCACGCCCACGCCGAGATCAGAAGCGTCGATCTGTCCGCGGCTAAAGTCGCACCGGGTGTTCGTCTCGTCCTGTCCGGCAAGGCGCTCGACGGCAAAATAGGCCCGATCGTACCGAACTGGATCATTCCCGGCAGCAAGGTGCCGTTCCGTCCGGTGGTCGCAACCGATCGCGTTCGCTTTGTTGGCGAGTGCGTGGCGCTGGTGGTGGCGGAAACGCTCGCGCAGGCCTATGACGCAATCGGTCTGATCAATGTCGATTATGCGGTGCTGCCCGCCGTGACCGACGAGGAAATCGCCATCAGCGATAGCGGACCGCAGCTCCATGACAACGTTCCGGGCAACATCACCACAATCTACAAGGTGCGCGGAGGCGATTACCAGAAGGCCGCCCGCGAGGCCGATCAGGTCATCGGACTGCGCGTCGTTAATAACCGCTTGATCCCCACCTGCATGGAAACGCGCGCGATCGTTGCCTCGCCAGAACCGGACGGCACGCTGACGGTCTATATCGGAAGCCAGGTCCCCCACATGCACCGTCGCTGGATCGCCGAGACAGTAGGCATTCCCGAGCATCAATTGCGGGTCGTCGCACCTGATATCGGCGGCGGCTTCGGCGCCAAGATGCATTTGTATCCGGAGGACCTGCTCTGTCCCTATCTCGCGCGCGAACTCGACGCACCGGTCAAATGGTGGGAAAGCCGTTCCGAGAGCCATCAGTCGACCAGCCACGGTCGTGCGCATACCGAGAATATCGAGATCGCTTTCAAGAACGACGGCACCATCCTCGGTCTCAAGGTGGCAACGCTCGGCAATGTCGGCGCCTATCTCTCCAACATGGCGAGCGGCGGTCCAACGGTAAACACTATCAATTTCGGTACGGGCACCTACAAGATCGACAATTACGAGGCCATTTCCCGCGTCGTCGTCACCAATACCGTGCCCGTTGATGCCTATCGCGGTTATGGCCGACCCGAAGGCGCCTATATTGCCGAGCGTGCAATCGATGCGGTGGCGCGCCATCTCAAGCTCGACCAAGTCCAGGTGCGGCGTAGGAATTTCGTTCAACCAGCGGAGTTTCCCTATCGGCCCTACGGCAGCATGGGGGTAATGTATGACAGCGGCAACTATCAGGGACTTCTCGACAAGGCGCTCGCGGCTTTCGATTATGACGGACGCCGTAGTGAATGCGAGGCCCTGCGCAGCAGCGGCATCTATCGCGGCGTCGGCGTTGCCGCCTATACTCATATGTGCGGGATGGCACCGTCACGCCGGTTGGCCGTGAGCGGATTTGACCGCGGCGGCTGGGAAAGCGCGCGTGTCAGCATCGATTCCAGCGGGCGAGCCACGATCTATTCGGGTTCGATGAGCCAGGGACAAGGCCACATCACGTCGCTGTCGCAGATCGCGGCAGACGTTCTGCAGATCCCAATTGAAAACATCGACATCGTACAAGGCGACACGCGCCAGGTGCAGGCCGGCCACGGCACGTTCAATTCCCGTTCGATGGCGGTCGGCGGATCCAGCGTGCACGTATCCTCGCAGCGCATCGTCGCCAAGGCCAAGAAGATTGCGGCGGGCATGCTGGAAGTTGACGAAGAGGATATCTCCTATTCGGCGGGCGCGTTCAGCGTGCCCGGGACTGATATTGCGCCGGTAACGTTCTCAACGGTGGCCCGTATGGCCTATGTCGGCCACAAGCTTCCGGACGGTATCGCGCCGGGCCTTGATGAAACGGTGTTCTACGACCCGACCGGCATGGGGTCGCCGTCAGGCATCCATCTCGCCTATGTCGAGGTCGATGCGGAAACGGGGATCGTCGATATCCTCGACTACGTCGCGGTGGATGACGTCGGTACGCTGATCAACCCTCTTCTCGCGGCCGGCCAGATCCATGGCGGCGTCGCGCAGGGCATCGCGCAGGCGCTCTATGAAGAGGTCAGCTACGATCCCGACAATGGGCAACTTCTGACCGGCTCGCTGCTCGACTATGCCGTTCCGCGAGCCGAACATGTGCCGAATATCCGATCACTATTCCAGGAAACGCCGTCGCCGACCAATCCGATAGGCGTCAAGGGTATCGGCGAGAGCGGCTCCATAGCCGCCCCACCTTGCATGGTTCACGCCGTGCTCGATGCCTTGTCACCGTTCGGTATCACTCATCTCGACATGCCGCTGACCCCGCCCCGAATCTGGGCGGCGGTACAAAAGGCACGCACCGGAGCCTCCCAATGATCCCCGCAGCCTTCGACTATGTCCGCGCGTCTTCGCTCGCACAGGTGATTGATCTTTTGCACGACGATCCCGACGGAACGAAGCTTGTGGCCGGTGGCCATACCTTGCTGCCGGCACTGAAGCTGCGGCTGGCGTCACCCGCTCTGCTGATCGATATTGGAAGCCTCACCGAGCTCAAGGGAATCGAGATTAGCGAGACCAGCATCAAGATCGGTGCATTGACGACGCATACCGAACTCCTTGCTTCCGAGCTGCTGAGTAAGGAGCTGCCGGTCTTTAGCCAAGCGGCCAGCCTCATTGCCGATCCCCAGGTACGTAACCGCGGCACGATCGGGGGCTCGCTCGCGAACGCCGATCCCGCGGCTGACTGGCCGGCGGTTGTGGTGGCCTTGCAGGCAGAGATCGAGATCGCAGGCACGAATGGCCTGAGAAGGGTGGCGGCAAAGGACTTCTTCGTCGATATCTTTTCGACGGTTCTGGAACCGAACGAAATCCTCGCCAGTATCCATATCCCGCAGCCGAAGGCCGGCATGCGCTTCATCTACCGAAAGATCCGGCACCCCGCGAGCGGCTTTGCCGTGGTGGGAATCGCGGTAGGAGTGCGACTGCAACAAGGAGTGGTCGCCGATATTTCCATCGGCGTCACCGGTGCAGCGAGCCACGCCTTCGCCGGCCAGCAAGCCGCCGATTTCCTGACCGGCAGGACGCTTTCACGGCAAAACATCGATCAGGCAGCAAAATTGCTGAGCGAGACCACCGAGTGTCTCTCGGACCGCTACGCGTCGGCGGAATACCGTGCTAATCTTATCCGGATCGAGACTACGCGGGCACTACTTGCGCTTTCGTCCTGAGACGGGAGCCTTCCGGACAGCCGCCACACGATCAGTGGCATGGCCGCCAAACCGCTTGCGGTTGAACGGAACAGCACCTGCCCCGGGAACGACCTCGACGTCCTCGAGCCTCAGCGGCTTGCCGCCCGTCGTTCGCAGTTCCGGATATTCGATCGGGCGCCCGGCAATGCGGTCGCGGAACACGACCTGCGGCCCGGCCGGCTCCGCCAGCCAGTCGTCACCCCATTTCTTGAGCGCGAGATACGCTGGAAAGAAATCGCGTCCCTTCTCGGTCAGAACGTACTCATATCGACCGGCGTGCTCGGGCAACGGCATCCGCGTCATCATACCGGCATCGACAAACTTCTTCAGCCGGGTGCTCAAAATGTTGGGCGCTACGCCGACGTAGTACTCGAACTCGTCAAAGCGCTTCACTCCGTAATACGCTTCGCGCAGGATAAGCATCGACCAGCGGTCGCCCACGACCTCCATGGCACGTGCCATGGAGCATTCCCTGTTGGCAAGACGGCTTTGCTTGACACTGGACATAATTATCCTTCAGACCCGAGCTCGGCCATACCATATTGGCTCGGGTTCGGATATGTCTAGCCTCGCCTTGGCATCTCGGCCAGCAATAGCCCGCAATGCTCGTGGGCGCGGTCAGCCTCGATCATGGCGCCGAAGCGCTGCCGACGCTCTCTGGGAGTTCGGATCGTTCCATTGCGAGGCACCGCAACAGAGCCGTTTGTCGTCTTGCTTTCGAAGTCGCTGCTCTACTGCGGTAAGAGAGAGCGATCCAAGGACGGTCAGATACTTCTCGCGCTCGCTTTTGAAGAATTTCACTGCTTGAGAAACGTCCATTGTCGCGACTCGCCGCGACGCGCTTGCTTTGACCCTCGCGATATTCTCGTCACTCTCGCTCCAAACGTTTAACGCATCATTCAAACGCGCGACAACATCGTCAGGAGTACCCGGCGGCGCAAACAACGCCGACCAGATACTGTACTCGAAATTACCGACTTTCGCGCTCTCCCCAATAACCGGAACGGTCGGTAAGTCAGGATTGCGCTCCGCGCTGGCGATCGCGATCGCATTGACCTGCCCCGTCTGAATGAGACCTAACGTGCCACTGCCCAACGGCATAAACGCGAGGTCGATATGTCCGCCGAGCATGTCCGCGATCACCGGCGCGGCCCCCCTGTACGGCACCTCCAGAAATCTTGTCCCCGTCCGCTTCTGAAAATCGGCGCCAACGACATGTGGTGAAGATCCGGCGCCCCAATGTGCAAGAATCAGTTCCTTGCTGCCCGGCTTAAGAGCGTAGTCGACTAGCTCGTCGATTGACTTGAACGAATGGGTCTTGCTCGACAACAGGATGAAGTCAGACTCGCCGACGATGCCTATCAGCTTGAATTTCTCAGGTTCATACTTGGCTGACGAAATGGTAGCAGGCGCCGTCATGAAGTCCGAGCCCGTGGTACCGAGCAGCGTATAGCCATCCGCCGGAGCCTTTAGCACGGCCGTTACGGCAATCGAACCGTTAGCGCCAGGGATATTTTCCGTGACTATCGGTTTGCCGAGATGCCGCTCCAGCACCACATTCGCAGCGCGGATCGAAACATCAGCTGGACCGCCAGCCGGAAATGCCACCTTCACACTCAGCGGCTTTGTCGGGTAGCTTTGTGCGATCGACGGTCCTGTCGTCAACAGCAGCGCTTTCCATAGCAATATGGTAGTGGTGATCAAAATACGTATTCTCATGTGTGAGTTACCAGACTTCTCGTCCCGATCCCCGCGAAAATTGCGGACTCATTTTTTGATCCGGCGGGCTATGAAACCGCGATGAAGAATGCAACGAAAGTAATGAGTGTTACGCTCCAGCCGACAATTATGATCCGCCACGATTGCGGCGAGATCTGATTTTGATTCAGCTCTGAGATCTCATCCATCTTCGCTATCTACTCTAGGAATGCTTGTTCAGCTTCCGTAGCGACATCGACAAACGGCTGCTCTTCGAAAGCACCTCGAGGATTACTCCTTCCCGGTGCTGTCCGTTCATATGCTTTCGGCACCGTGGCTACGATGTTTCCGAAGGGAGAGCGGCGCGCCGATGGGAGACAAGGACTCCAGCGCTGCCGAGACGCTTCAGTTCCGCGTCGCTGAGGCCAAGTTCGCTGAAGACCGCGAAGTTATGTTCGCCCTGAAAGGCAGGCGTGCCGATCGGTGCCAACTCTTCTGCCGAAAATCGCCACGGCCGGCCCGGCAGTCGATACTCGCCGCCGCTGCGGTCCGAAACGTGTTGAACGGCCCCCCAATAATCGCTCCACTCCGACGCCGTTAGCTCCTTGATCGACCGGATCTGGCCCATGGCAATCTTGGCCTCGTCAAACTGGGCGTCGAGGGTTGCCATATCTGGAAACGTCAGGATCCAGGACTGGATGATCTGGTGCAGCACGCTGAAATTCAACCGGCGCGCGGCGGCAGTGGAGAACCGCGGATCATCCATGAGATCGACGCGACGCATGGCACGCAGCCAAGACGGAAAGGTCCGGCTGCCTATAATGCTGGTCGCGACCGTGAAATTTTCGCCCTGCGGCCCTGTGAAGAACGAGCAATCCGTGGCGCCGAGGACCGCAGGCTCGGCCCCGATGTCGTCATCGGACAAATCGACATGCGCGCGCTCGTTGACCGCGAGCAGCGTCGCCGCCATTGCAATGTCGATATACTGCCCCTCCCCGGTCCTCTGGCGGCTGTTGAGCGCCGCAAGGATCGCGATCACGGCTTGCAATCCGGCGTAGACGTCCGCGTGTGACAGGCTGTCGGTACGCGGCTCGGTCAGCGCGCTGCCGTAGTGACGAACGCTGTTTTCTGTAAATCCGGCCTCGGCCTGCACGGTTGGCGCATAGGCCATCCGGCTCCGCCACGGACCGCCCTGGCCATAGCCAGTGATCGACGCATAGATCAATCGCGGGTTGCGTTTGGACAGTGTCTCGTAATCAAGGCCGAAGAAACCCAGAGTGCCGGCTCGGAAATTTTCGACGACGATGTCGGCGCTGTCGCAAAGCTTCAGCGCCAGCTCATAGGCGCCCGGCCTATTGAGATCGATGCTGACATTGCGTTTGCCGGCGTTTTGCTGGGCATAGTAGCCCGACATGCCGTCCGTCGACGGAAAGGCGAAGCGCGAAACATCCGGGCTCGGCGGTTCGACCTTGATGACCTCGGCTCCGAGATCCTGCAAGGTCCGAGCGCACAGCGGGCCAGCCAGCACGCGAGAGAAGTCGACGACGCGGATTCCATTCAAGGGGCCCGCCATGTCAGCGCCCCGCGAACTTGGCGAGACCGGGTCCGTTCTTGCGGAACGACGCAAGACCGGTCTTGAGATCTTCCGACGCCCAGATCGGCGCCTGTACTCTTGCCATTGCCTCGTCCGCGGCCACCACGCCTTGACTGACGGCGATATGCGCAAGCTCCTTGGTCGCTGCATGCGCGACCGTCGGCCCCTGCGCGAACTCCTCCGCGACGGCCATGGTGGCCGTCTCCAACGACTCTTCCGGGACAGCGAGATTGATCAATCCCCACTTCTCCAGCGTCGATGCATCGTAGCGACGGGCCAGCATCGACATCTCCTTGGCCCGCTGTGCGCCGATCCGCTGCACCTGCCGCTGGATTCCACCCAACAACGGATGCAGCCCAAGGGTCGCCTCGACCGAACCGATCTTCGCGGAAGAGGCTGCGATGATGTAATCGCACGACAGCGCAAGCTCGAGACCGCCGCCTAGGCAAACGCCGTGAACACTGGCGATTAGCGGAATTGGCAGCAGTTCCATGAAGCGCAGGAATTCGACGCCGTTCAGCCGCCGATTTTCACTCGCCTGATCCGCGCTGCCCCCCTCCACCCGCTTCTCGAAAATATCCAGATCTGCGCCGGCGGAGAAATGCCGCAGTCCGCTACGGATAACAATAGCGCGGCTGCCTGCCCCTCGCGCCGCCTCCACCTGCTCGACAATCGCGTTGAGGAGCTTGGGGCCGAGCAGGTTGTACGGCCGGTAAACCATCGTCAGAACGGAGATATTGCCGCGCTGCTCGCGCGTCACCAATGCGTCCTCGGACAAAGCTTCCTCCTGTTTGTCAGCGGTTCTCGCGACCGCGTCATTCCAGCCAGAATTGCAAGCTACATCATGACTTGCGTTTTGCAAGCTGTAACTTGCTTCTGCGTCAGACGCCTTGGCGTTCGACTCGATTCTTCAGAACGCCGATATTCTCGACTTCCAGCTCAATGCTATCCCCGTGCTCGAGATACCAACCAAGTTCGAGGCCGCAGCCATTGCCCACGGTGCCGCACCCGATGAACTCGCCGGGCATCAACGTCTCGTCCCGGGTGATGTGGGCAATGATTTCCTCGAACGAAAACAGCATGCCTTCGCTCGTGCCCTGTGAACGAACCTCGCCGTTGACGCGGGCTTCCATCTTGAGTTTGTAGGGATCGCCGATTTCGTCGGGCGTCACAATCCACGGCCCGAGCACGTTGCCGCCATCGAAGCTCTTGCCTTTGGCCGGCCCCAATCGCCCCTCCATCTCTATGCGCTGAGCATCCCGGGCCGAAAAGTCATTGAAAATCGTGTAACCGAAAATGTGATTGCGGGCCTTCGCCGCAGGAATGTTCGCGCCCCTATTCCTGGTGACGATTCCGAACTCCAATTCGTAGTCCATTACCTGGCTATAACGCGGCCATTTGACCGTCGTGTTGGGCCCCTTCACGCTAAAGCGGTTGGTAATGTAGTAGATCGGTTGCTTGCGATACACGTCGGGCAGCTCGGGCAGCGGCGCCGCCTGCAGGCGCGCCAGCTCAGCCGTATCGCCGGCCAGTCGCGCCTTTAGTTTGAGATGCCCAATTGGGCCCTGAACGATATGAACCGGAAACGACATGCCATCGCGCATCTGACGCGGCTCCGGCAGCGGGGCAAGAATCTCGGATTCCCCAACCGCAGACCACAAATCCTGATCTTTCCGATAGCGGTCAACCAAGTTGGATGCTTCGTCGAGCGCGGCGTCACCGTGATCCACAAGATCAAGCATCGAGTTGAACGCCGGATTTTGCTTACCGGAACGCTGCGATGCAGAAGCGAGATCGAACAGCAAGTCGCCGTCGGCATTGACTAGCCCGATCTTATTTTGACCGCCTGATCGATAGGTAGCTAGTTTCAAGATGGGCCTCCCAATGAAATGAGTGGTCTTCGAGCGCAGCATAGACAACGGCTTGCAGTTTGCAAGTCATTAGCTCCGAGCCCAGGGCTGAGTTCGGAGACATGTCCGATCACACCGCTGCGGTCGGCCGAGGAGCGCTAGGTGATCTAGGAACCATGAAAGACGGGATGGCTGCTGCCGGGGGCGATCCATCCGGGCCTTTCGGTCGGCAAGCTGATCATATGGAGGTGGCCAAGTTCACCTGACTGTCGTCTGGCGGCGGGAACGCGGACATGATCTTGGATCTGAACATTGGCTTCCATTTTTCTCCGTCGTTACGCGTAGGCGAAGTATGAGCAGAGTCGATCAGGATCGATGCCCACCGCGGCTCGGATCGGACCAGAATGAGAGGCCGCCTCTCATCGAATTGACATAACGCGCCATTCGTACTGAGGGCTGGCTAAAGAGACGAGATCACGCAGTATCACGACAGCCAGCGCGCGACGCCTTGAAGTTGTCTCGTAAAC
This sequence comes from Bradyrhizobium sp. 141, assembly GCF_023074055.1. Classification (GTDB taxonomy): domain Bacteria; phylum Pseudomonadota; class Alphaproteobacteria; order Rhizobiales; family Xanthobacteraceae; genus Bradyrhizobium. The sequence goes on along the minus strand of NZ_JADPKR010000013.1, from coordinate 295,731 downwards.
ATTCTGGGTGAGGCAATGCTGGAGTCAATTTCCCGACTACATGGTGCCAATCGTCCAGACCAGACCCAACGGCCGCGAGTTCGCGTTCACCCGGTGAGTGCGGCTCCGGATCACCCGGCGCAAAATACAACTCCATCATTGATGCTGCTTTGCAGGCGCAATCGGCAAACGCCCGTTACTTCCCCGTTCAGATGCGGAGAAGTTCGTATCGCGCATGAGGAGCGACACACCCATGACTTCCTCAAGCACCTTGATCTGGCGACTTACAGCACCATGTGTCACACCCAATTCGGCCGCTGCACGGCTAATGCTGCGTTGTCTTGCGGTCGCCTCAAATGCGCGCAAAGCGTTCAAAGAAGGCAAAGGTGCGTGCATCCGTCCCCTCCAGAGTGGAGGTGATACTATCTCATAAGAAGAAACGCCTGTTGTCCTTCAAATTCGTAGTTATTGGGTAAGAAATCGCACGGCGAGGCAAACCGAGATGCAGAAGTCTACGAGGAGTGCAACCCACATTGTCATGGCCTTGCCGACACCTCCGCTACGAAGTCGGAATATCCCGTTATCCTTGCATCTGGGCAGGCCATTCGGGTGACTTTCCCAGTCAGTTCTTCAATCAAACTAAGTTATAGCACCACCGGGCCAACGCCGCTTTTCCTGTCACTTCAGCAGCTGTTCAGATTAGAGATCGATCGTGGCGCTGTTGCACGCGAGCCTCAGCACCATCCGCTCATGACCGTCAAGGGTAGATCTTACCCGGGTTCATGATACCGGCTGGGTCCAACGCCTCCTTCACCGCCTTCATCAGGGCGACGCCCTGCCCGTGCTCGGCGTCCATATGGGCGATCTTGTGCAGTCCGACACCATGTTCGCCCGAACAGGTGCCGCCCATAGCGATGGCTCGACGTGCGGTGCGGAATGCGAGCCCCTCAGCTCGTGCCGTCTCCTCTGCATCCTTGGGATCGAACAGGATGCCGAGATGGAAATTTCCATCGCCGACATGTCCGACGATCGGCGCGGTCAATCCCGAGGCGACGATGTCGGCTTTGGTCTCCAGCAGGCAGGCCGGCAAGGCCAGAGCCAGGAAGCTCAATGCCGAGCACGAATGCGCTAACGAGATGTTCTGGGTCTAGCGTCGGCACGGATGGTCCAACTTCAACGGAGCGTGAACGACCGCATCAAATTGGACAAGCCTTCGGATCGAGCTGACCGGAAGCCGCCAAACAGGACATTGAAGCGCAGAACACCCGCACGAGAAGTTCATCGCCCCTAAAATCATATCGTCCCCATCAATACCCCACCACGAATTTCACCTTCAGCAGAAGCCCGCGTCACTGCGTTGCTGCGCTTCGCTCGAAGGGCTTATTTTCAGCGATGAACCTCGCGGCCAGCACCAAAGCGCCCATCGAAAACTCCTTTCCGTGCGCAGCGATCATGCGCTCCGAAAGTTCCGCCAGTTCCTTGAAGAATTGATCCTTGCTTTCGGCTTCGTTGAGCGATCGGGTAGCGGTCATAACGTGTCTCCTGATGATACTGGCAGAGCTCTCCGGCTTGGTACCGGGTCAACTATTTGAAAACGTAAGCGGGAAACGTCACGATCGCCGCTTCCCCGTCGCTTGTTCCGAATGCAAGATGTTGGCCATCGCCGGACCAACGCAGGGTCTGGACGGCGCCTCGACCAGGCGACCTGACGACCAGTTCGTCGGACTGTCCGAGCCTTGCGACCGCGACCATGCCGTCGGCATAACCTGCCGCAACCAGGCGACGCTCTGGGTGAATATCTACCGCCTCGACGAGGACGAACCGGGCGCGACCCGTAGCGAGATTCGTCGGCTGATCGCTTTCGCCATCAAGGCTGGAAACGTCCCATGCGATCATCCGATAGGCCCCACTCGTAACAAGGACGCGGGAGTCCGCGCTCCACGAAAGAGAGGCAACGGTTGCGGGATAGGTCGGAATCCGGACGGTTCGCGCATCGGCAAGACGCACCAGAACAATGCCTGTCTTCCCGGCTGACACGGCCAACCAGCTCCCATCAGGGCTCCACGACAAGGCCGAGACTGAGCCCAACTCAAAAGAGGCGGAGGGCTCGGGTCGTGGCCCGAAGCTCCGGACGAGCAGACGACCGTCGGCTGCAATCGCAAAACGCCGGCCATCCGGCGATACAGCCATTGCCGACGCTTGCCCTCCGACCCGCTCTTGCAGCCAGGCGACTTCGCCGTTGGAATCGTAAGACATGATTGACCCGCCCGAAGCTGTCAGGATGCCTCCCGCCGGTACAGAAGCAATGAGATCGATAGGCGCCTCGTGGCTCGACACCACCCGGGTGACGCCGGACGCCGACACACGAAGCAGTCGGCCGTGATCCGTGGCAACAAAGTCCGAGGTCCCGAGTGCAGTGAGATGGGGCGAGGCATCGCTGATTATCACTTTCGTCAATGGCGGCACCGGCTTCCGTCGCGGTGAAATCGTCGTCCGGCCGTCGTCGAGCGCCGCGCGACAGCGATCTTGCACCGGCTCGACGTCAGTTAGCGGAGCCATCGCCAACGCGCCATCGGCGAGCGCGAACGCAACTCCCTGTCCCGCAGGATCGAAGACCGTATTTGTAACGGCCGTACCCACCGTCCAATGCCGCCCAAGCAATTCATAGAGCGTCGCGCTCTCTGCTTCCATCGTATCCATCGGTTCGCCTCACGTTCTGGTCGTCTCATCTATCGGCGGCAATCCGCCTGTCTAGTTCTTCAAGGCGTTGCTCCAGCGCGGCGCATTGAGCATCACATTCTGCTATTCCGGCATTTGCCATCTGCAAGCGCTCAAGCGCATCGGCGAGCGCCTTGGCCAGTTCAGGCGAGCCGCCGATGGCCGCAATCTCTTGCTCGATGCCCTGAATCTCAAATTCCGCGCCGCCGCTAAGCTGACAATTGAGCAGATTGCGCGATTGAACGGCCGATATCTCCTGAACGACCTGCAGCCGCCGGGTCAGCATTTCGACTACGGTCAGGGGACCGGCACTCATGCACCGCTCTCGACCTGGAGCAGGATCCGCTGCAAGCCACCCACGCCCGATACAAAGTGTCGCTGCGCATCATTGATGTGGCATTGCAGCGAGTCCCATAGATCGACCCTCAACAACCGCGATGGATCGCCGGCCATGGTCTCGAGCGCCTGCAGACCGAACTGATGCCGCAAACCGATACCCTGCAAGACAAAGTCCGTCAGTTCGCGTGCATGCGTTTCGATGAAAGGACGCAATAGCGGATGCACGCCATAGCTGATGCCGCGCTTCGCAAGTTCGGTCTCGATGAACACTACAAAGTGCCTGACCAGCAGACTTTGGCTTTCGCCAACCAGGTGCACAATGAAGGTTACGTCGCGGTCCGCACGCGAAAGGATCTGTGACGCGAGCGCCGCCGCAGCAGGCTCCTCAGCCCCCTTCTGCCCGTCCCAGAGCGTCGCCATGCCAGATCCCGTCCTCAGCTCCGCGAACGATACTGATGCAATTTGCGATACAGAGTGGCACGCGAAAGCCCCAGCTTCTCGGCGGCGGCCGCAATGTTGCCGCCAGCGTTTGCCACGGCCCTCTCGATGGCGCGACGCTCCATGTCGTCGAAGCGCGCGATCTCGTCACCTTCCAGCGTTGAGCCATGCCCCGTCGGCAAGGGCATCGAGGGTGGCGGAACCGCCACTTCCACGAAATCCTCGGGCAAGTCCCTGGGCGTAACCACGCCGGTGAGCGTCATCAGCACGAGGTTCTCGATCAGGTTGCGCAGTTCGCGGACGTTCCCGGGCCAGCTATAGCGCCGCAACAATTCCATCGTAGCTGCCTCGAAGCGCAGCGGTTGGGTGCTATAGGTGTCCGCGAATTGTCGATTGAAGTGGTCGATCAGGATTTCGACGTCGCCCAGGCGCTCCCGGAGCGGCGGAATGGTGATCTTGACGACGCCGATCCGGAAATAGAGGTCCTTCCGGAAACGTCCCTCCACCACTTCCTGCTTTAGATTCCGATTGGTCGACGCCACGAGCCGGACGTCTACTGGACGCGGTTTGTTGTCGCCGAGGCGGTACACCGCACGCTCTTCCAGCACGCGGAGCAGGTACGGCTGAAGATCCAGCGGCATCTCGCCGATCTCGTCGAGGCTGAGCACGCCACCATTGGCAAATTCAAAGCGGCCGGGCTTCCCCTCTCGTGTGGCGCCGGTATAGGCGCCCGGCGCATGTCCAAACAGCTCACCGCCAAGAAGCTCTTTCGAGACCGCACCACAATTGAAGGCGACGAAAGGCTCCTTGCCGGTCTTCTGGCTGGCGGCATGAACGAGACGAGCAAACAGCTCCTTGCCAACTCCCGTCTCGCCCTCGAGCAGAATAGCCGTCCGCCCGAGTGCCGCCCGTTCAACCTTTTCAACCACATCCTGCAATGCTTCGCTGCATCCGACAATCGCTTCCTTTGCCGACATGAGGGCCGCGCGCGCTATCGGCGAAACTTGAGACGCGGCAGAATTCATCCGCGGCCTCGATGCGAGCACGAGCATTGCCCCCTTCACGATACCGTCGACGAGCAATGGCTCAATCCGCTGTTCTCGCAGTTCCTCCGGCAGCCCATTGGTCAGGTCTTGAGCTAAACGACCATCGCTGCTCGGTAGAATCCGATTTCCGATGCTCAAGTCGCCGGACTGCGCGATGCGTCGCCAGCGAACTGACGCCATGTCATTGTGATGAACGACCCTGCCGAACCGGTCGAGAATCACGACTCCGTCGCTGCTGCCCATCCCCGGCATCCGCGAAATGCTAGCCTCGAGCAGCCGTATTCTTTCAAGGCGGATCTTTTCCGAGAGCGCGAGCTCGATGTGATTGGCCGCAATCACCGCCAGTGCGACGTTGTGCCGGTGAAAGATCGCCTGAGGTCCAGAAAAGTCAATGATGCCGATGATGCTGCCGTCGATGGGGCTTCGAATGGGGCTACCGACGCAAGTCCAGGCTTTGATGCCTTCGGAAAAATGCTCGGCAGCATGGACATGGACCGGTTTTCCCGTGATGAGCGCAGTGCCGATGCCGTTAGTGCCGGTCACCGTCTCACCCCAGGCAGCGCCGACCTCGAGGCGAATATCGTGCCCTGCATCAATCGTCCGCTGATCGCCGCCCACATCGAGCACGACGCCGTTCCTGTCGGTGATGACCAGCATGGTCGCGGCGTCGCCGAGCACTTCCGCGACGCGGCGAAAGGTCTGAGCGCTCGAACCCAGCAAGTCATCGTTCTTCAGACGCAACTCGTAGAGATCGTCCGGCGAGGCCACGAGATTGCTGCCCTTGCAATGCGCATTGACCCCGGATTTGACGCTGCGCTGCCATGATTCCTCAATGACACCGCGCACCAGCGCGTTCTCGCGCCTGAGGTCGCCGGACGTCAAAAAGTTTTCCCAGGCGCTGTTGGTCTCTCGCTCATCGTATGGCTGCCCCTGCTCGACATCCGTGACGCCCGGAACCTTGCAGCCTTCCAGGGAAAACGGCGGCTTAGCCATGAGCGTTTCCGTCAGCATTGGAGCACCATACGTAAGTTGGCAAACAACCCGATCGGCAGAAGCGACCTGAACCGGACCTGATCGGGATCGTCACCCCACAGGCCCGGTTCGCGGAGATCATTCGGTGCTCTTGGCGACGGCATCCAATCCGAGACGGCCCGAGATGATTTGCTCCAGGCGCTGCTCGGATGACTCGTCGGGCACGATCACGCCCTCAAGATCGGCGAGAACTTTCCGAATCTCCTCGTCCAGCGGATCGAAGAGCCCGTTCTCCCGCGTGGCCAGGGCGAAGTATCGCGATTGGCCCTTTCCACGCATTTCGCCGACAAAATGGAGTTGTCGTCCCGACGCGAGATCTGCGATCACGATACGGCCGTTGAGGCTGATCCGCACATAGGGTTCCGCCTCTCGCGGACGGCCCGGCGGCGTGTACCACAGCTTGCCTGATGGCTGGGGCTGAGGAGGAGGCGTGGGATTGCGCAACTCCTGCCAGCGCCCACCGGTCAGATGATTGGCGACCGCGTCGATCTTCGTGCGGTTCTTCTGAATGAAGTCCTTCGCCGCGGCCTCCTCGCGGTACGGGCCGTCGCGCTTTGAAATGATGTGGACCATGGTCTCCTCCTCACCCGATCAGTCGGATGGCCGTGGAGGCTTGTTGTACCGCCTCCTTCGGCGCATGCCGGAGCTTTCAAGATTGTAGCCCGTTCTAGATCATTGTCACCGTCCAATCACGCGATTGCGGAGTTCAAGCTGTCGCCACCAACTCGCGCGTCACGCCGGCCACGGCATCCCGCTCGCCGGATCCGGCGCGGCGGAATACGGACCGCATACACATGCCTCATGCACGCCCAAGCTTCTCCGCCCCGCCGCCCAATGCTGGTCCCTGTGTCGGATCGATGTACTCCGGCACGTCTGCAACCAGCGTGTTTGTAGTCAGGACCAGGGTGGCGACGGAAGCTGCGTTCCGAAGCGCCGTATATGTCACTCGGACCGGGTCGACGATCCCGGCCGAGACCATGTCGAGGAACTTGCCATTGGCAGCGTCGAAGCCGACGCCCGCCGGCGCGCACTGCAAGTCGGCCACGACCTTTGCCGCATCGTGGCCCGCGTTCCGGGCAATAAACGCGGCAGGACGGGACAGTGTCTCGCGCACCAGCTTGATGCCCTCGCCCAGGTCGCCATTGATGTTGCCGAGCGTGCGGGCGACCACCGGCGCGCATTGTGCCAATGCGGTGCCACCACCCGGCACGATGCCCTCCTCGGCTGCAGCACGCGCTGCACTGAGTGCGTCGTCGATCAACTGGATTGTACGCTTTTGCTCGACCGGAGTGACGCCCCCCACGAAGATCACGGCAGTGCCACCTGAGAGCTTTGCCAGCCGCTCCTTGAGCTTGTCCTGTTCGATGTTCGGTGGTGCCAGATCGTATTGCTTGGCGACCTGCTGGCGCCGCGCGGCGATCGCCGCATTGTCGCCGCCGCCGCGGATGATCACCGTTTCGCGGGCACTGGCCCGAACCTGGCGGGCGGTGCCGAGATCGGCGAGGCCGGCTTCCTCCAGCCTGCCGCCAAGCTCGCGGGCGATCACTCGCCCCCCCGTTATGATGGCGAGGTCGTCCATCATGGCCTTGCGCCAGTGACCATAGTCGGGCGGATTGACGACCAGAACCCTGCCGCGGTTGCCGTCGCCAAGCAGCGTCGGCACGACTTCTGGCGCAATCTCTTCAGCCACAATAACAAGCGGCCGTCCGGTCGACGCGACTGCGGCCCGCACCGTCGAAAGCTCGCCCGGCGTCTTGATCTTCAGATCGGTCAAAAGAATGTAGGGTTGGTCCAGCACCACTTCCATCTTCTCGACATCGGTCACCATGTGGTGCGAAATGTAACCACGGTCGAACGACATGCCTTCGACGACCTCGAGCGTCGTGTTCGTCGTCAGCCCGTAATCGGAACTGATGATGCCATCCTTGCCGACGCGCTCCACGGCCTCCGCAATCAGCCCGCCTAGATGTGCATCGGTCGACGCAATTGTCGCCACCGCCTGGAGTGTCTTGCGGTCTGAGACGGCAATTGCCGAGTTCTTCAGGGTCTCGACAACGACCTCGACGGCCCGGTCAATACCCTTGCAGAGATCTACAGCCTTGGCGCCGCGCTCCAGGGCAACAACCCCTCCTTGAATGAGACCATTTGCAAGCACCATCGCCGTCGTCGTACCGTCCCCGGCGACTTCGTTGGTCTGCATCGAGACCTCGCGCACCACCTGGGCGCCCATGTTCTCGAAACGATCGGGCAACTCGATTTCGGACGCGATGGTGACGCCATCGCGTGACACGATCGGCGTACCGATTGGCCTGTCGACCATCGCGTTCATGCCCTTGGGCCCGAGCGTCGATTCGACGGCAGCGGCGAGCTTCTGGACTCCACGCGCAAGGGCGCGACGAGCCTCTATGTCATGCAGCAGAACTTTTGGCATTGCGTTCACTCCCCACGTGGTCTCGTGTTTGTCAGGTCGGGCGGACTTGCTGACCGCTCCGTTATCGGCAGTCGCAGATGCGTCTCACGCGGGCGCGACGGCATGTTTTTCGGCGGCGGCCGCCAGTTTGATGGTCGAGCCGGCACAACCACTGCCACACGCGCCGCACGTGGATGCCCGTTCCGGACCGCCACCATCGACTTCGCGATAGCGGGCGGCTAGAAGGCCCCTGCAAAGCGAGCTGTTGAACTCCATATTGATCCGCACCCCCCTCAACCGCTGCAGATACGAGACCAGCTCGTGACGCCTGATGGCGAAGCCCTCGTAAGTGACGAAGGCGTGGTCGTCGGGGAGATGGGCCAGATGCCGTTCAACCAGGAGCTCACGATAACGCAGCTTCTGGCGCGCGACTTCTCCCGGCCCGAAGTCGACTTCGTCGTAAGCGCCCAGAGTCATTCGGCAGATCGCCGAATCCTCATAACCCAGGCCGCGCAACGCCAGCATCATGAACTCCTGGCGCCGCTCGAACGCCTTCCGGCGGAATTTCTCGCGCAAATCGTCAAGAGATCCTCCAGGCGCAAAGTCCTTGAGTGCTTCGGCGAATGACTTGCCCTCGCTGACGCCACGATTGATCTCCTGGGCGACCATATGATCCCGGAGTAGCGGTCGCGCTTCGCGAACCCACGGCAACGCTGACACCGCATGACGCATGTCGTCAGCCATGAGGAACGCGAAGTTCGCAGAACACCAGTAGGTCGGCAGGCGAAAAACGATGTCGACTCCGCCATCGTCATGGACAGTGACGAGCTCAACGAACCCGAGGTCGGTCACGGACTCGTCCAGTTCAGGATCCGTGACCGTTGCGAGGCGCGTCCACACCTCGCTGGTTCGTTGGTCACTATGTGGAAGGACCTCGTCCATCCTCGTCACTCCGCCGCGACTGCGTGAGCTTTTGTCCCAAGCTTCGCCTTCTGCTCTTCGACGTCGACCCCATAGAGGCGCGCGGCGTTGAGGCCCAGGATCTTCTTTTTCGCCTGCGGGGTGAGATCGACGCCGTGCTCCTGCTTGAGATCTTCCGGAAGCTCGAAGTTCCAGAACTTTTCGACCAGCCAGCGGGGCGTCCAGATCGCGTAGTCGCTGCCGAACAGAAGCTTGTCTTCGCCGACCCAGAACAGGAGCTCGCTGATCACTTCAGCGAAATAGCGCGGGCGCCCGTGGATGAAGGGCAGCGCCACCGCGAGGCCGCCATAGACGTTGGTCTCCTGCACTGCGATCCAGCAGAAGTCATCCAGTCGCGGCAGCCCACAATGCTCGATGATGAAATTGAGGCCCTGAAAGTCGGTCGCGGCATGATCCACGTCGTGAACGTCGAATGCGTCCTTGTCCAGCGGGATGATCGTCGGTCCCTTGTGGACGTGGACGTTAGTGATTCCGAGCTTCTGGCAGAGCTCGAAGCAGCGGTAGGCGTTGGGGTCTGTGAGCTTCCACCCGCGCGAGTCCCCCTTCCACTCGGCCGTATAGAGCTTGACGCCCTTGATGCCGAACGTCTCCTTCATATAGTGGATATACTCGAGCGCCTTCTCACCGTCCCGCGGATCAAAGGCGCCGTTGACGATGAAGCGATCCTTGTACTTCTTTGCCATCTCGGCATTGCGATCGATGGTGTTGAACCCGTTCTTGTAGAACTCTGTCAGATAGGTCGACTGAACGACGGCCATATCGTCCGGACCGTCGACGAACAGGTCGTTGTACATCTGGTCGGCGCTGTATTTCTCGAACTTCTCCTTCGGCCAGAGCTTGTCCTTCGGACTCAACGAGGTGTGATAGGCATAGAAGCAGTCGATGAATTGCTTGCCGTGGACGTTGAGCTGGTTTGCCGGACTGCCATCCCAGAAATGGGTGTGACCGTCGATAACGAAAACTTCCTCGCCGCTGGGAGTTATGAACATGATAGTCTCCAGGAATTCTTGGTTAGCTCTATTCGATCAATCCGCGCTGTGATCGCGCGAGAACACTTCGAGAAGCGGCGGGGCACAATCGCTGTGGATGCAGCCCCGCCCAGTCAGGGAGACAATGGAGCTCACTCGATGTATTCGAAGACCTCGTCCATGTTGCCGAACAGCGTCACCGTGTTGTCGTCGATGCGCACCATCCGGCCGTAGTGGGTCGAGGTGTTCACCTCAAAGATCTCGGCCGTCATTTCCTTCCCGAGGATTTCGCTGATCTCATCCATCTTGAAGATCAACTTGCCCTCGCCGTCGATACGGATCAGGGCCGGTTGATAGGTCACGGTCACGTTCGGTTTCTTCCCCATGAATTCGGCGATGGCGCGCGCTTCGACGCTGTCGTTCATCGTCACACCGCACTGATGAGAGATCGTCTGTTCGAAACGAAGGTCTCCCATCTTCTGGAAGATGTTCTGGTTGGTGGCAGATCTGGAAGCAACGGACATTGCAATTTACTCCTTGGGAAGGGTGAGGCCGAGTTCGCCGAGAATCTTCTTGACGCGTTCAACCGACTGCGCGCGGGCATCGGCGTACTGCACCGGCTTCGAATGCGGCTGCGACCAGATCGGCTGCAGACCTGCTGCCGCCTTGTTGGCGAGCGCCACGTGCTTGTTCACCCAGCCCTGGAACAGCTTCTTGTTGTGAGCTGCGTGCTGATTGTCGGTGGCCAGAAGATGCATCAGGTCGATCGTGTTTGCGAGATTGCGTTCATAGTCGGCCTCCGCCGCCGAGATGACGGGCGGCGTGATGAAGTCGCCATTCGACGAGGCCGTCTGCATGAGGAAGCCACTACGGAACAGTTCGCCGACGAGCGGCTCGAACACGATGTTCGTGGCGAAATACTGCTCAAGATAGTCGGCCGATCCCATGATCGACTCGATCGCTTCCCGGGTGCCTTGCCAGCCCTTGTCCTCAAGCCAGACGCGCTTGCCCGCAGCATCGTCGAAGCCCTGAACGTCCATTCCGATCTCGGCGAGATAGAGCGTGATATCCTGGGCCAGGCGAAGCTTGTAGGACGAATTGGTCAGCGTCGCGTTGTTGATCATCTGGGTATAGCCGTAGCGCTGGGCTTGCATCAGCGACGTGCCAAGCCCGAACTCGACGTGCTTCCACGCACCGAGATGATTTTGCAGGATCTTGATCCATGCTTTGTCGAACGACTTCGGGGCGCCTGACTTGCGGCCATTGGCGATCACCGCCTGAACCATCGCCTCGATCTTGGACTGGCGCTGGTAGTGCGTGCGCTCCCATTCCTGGTCCGGAGCACGGAAGGCATGCCAGTTCGCGCTCAGCGCCGCCGTGTTGTCCTTGGTATAGGCGCCCTTCCCGTTCGGGAAAGAAATGATCCAGTCCTGCAGCAGATAGCGCTCCGGATCAGGCTGCACGTCAACGGTCACGTCCTCGTAGTGCGTGGCCCGCTTGCTACGTGGCTCGAAATACCGGTACTTTCGGCTGTCCGAGTCGGGAAATATTGCAGCACCGGCTGCGCCGGATCCGACTGAAACATTTGGAACGGCAGTCATAGTCTCTCTCCTCCCATTGGTGGCTCTATACTCATTAGGTCGACACGAAGAACGTCTCAGTTGGTGGCCGGTGTAAACTTGTCGAAGAAGACGCGCTCCGATTCGACATCATTCATCTGCAAAACTGGCGTCAGTGCCTCGATCATCGGCGATGGCCCGCAGGCATAAACGTCGACGTCTTCGCCATAGCCCGAGCTGCGCAGGTGTGCTCCGACCGCCTCGTGCACGAAGCCTTTTTCGCCGTGCCAGGTCGCGTCGTCGGTCGAATGAGAAAGTACCGGTACGAACCTGAACTCCGGATGCTTCTCGGACAGTCCGGCGAAGCGATCGAGATAGAACAGGTCGTTTTGCGTGCGGGCCCCGTAGAAGAAATGTACGGGGCGCACTTCGCCGGAGTTGAGGTGATCGTGCAGGATCGACCACAGCGGCGACATTCCCGAGCCGCCGCCAACCAGGATCATGGCTCCGGTTTTGTTTTCTCGTCTGAAGCAGGTGCCGTAAGGTCCCTTGATCTCGACCCTGGTTCCGATGGCGAGGTCTCCGTCGAGCCGGGAGGAGAAGCGTCCGTTCGGGTACTTCTTGATGATGAATGCGAGTTTTTGGCTTTCGCCCGGCGAATTTGCCATGGAAAACGAGCGCGTAATCGTCTCTGCCCCCGAGAGCGTGATGTCGACATATTGACCCGCCCAGAACTTCAGAGGTTGCTCCAGCGAGATCTCGAGGTGCCTGATATCGTGGGTCAGCGCGGAGACGCCCGTCACTGTGCCCGTGAACTCCTTGACCGGAATCGATTTGGACAACACCTCCTCGTCGTAGTTGAGGAGCTCCACCTCAAGATCCGAATAGGCCAAGGTTCGGCACAACAGGATATAGTCCTGACCGCGCTCCATTTCGTTGAGCGCAAAGGTCGAGTATTTCTTCAGCTCTACATCACCGCCAGTGAGCACGCATTTGCACGCCGAGCATTGCCCCTCTTTGCAACCGTGCGGCAACGCGATGCCCTGGCGGAACGCGGCGTCGAGAACGGTTTCGTTCTCCTCGACCTCGAATTCTATGCCCACGGGTTGCAGGCGTACGACATTAGCGGGCGCGCCCATAGGGGCCTCCTCAAACCAAGGCTTGCAGATTTTGTTCAGGGTGGCGGGAAGGAGCCAGCCAGGGCCGGCTCCTTCCGCTTCGCTTAGTTGCAGGGATTGATGGTGAATCCCTTGCGATAGTCGGCGAGATGCGCCTCTCGGTCGGCCGGGCTCATCTCTCGCAGGGTGAGCAGCGGGCTCTTAAGAATGTGGCCGCGGACATCGTCGAGCGTCCACATCTCCTTCTCGTCGAAGCGCAGGTGCGGCTGGGCGACCAGGGTCTTGCCGTCCGTACGCACGAAGCCAAGATCCTTGATTGCGTCGGCGATATCCACATTGTGATAGACGCTTTCCCACTCGCGACGGCCGCTGAACCGTCCCATCGCCGGGGTCGGACGCCCCTGATATTCGCCGGCGAAAGCTTCGACCGCCGTCCAGCGATCGATCTCATGGGCGAACGTGTAGAGCTTGCCGTCGATCTCATCTGTGACGATATCCTCTCGGATCAGGCAAGGCACCAGGCACGACCAGCAACGATGCGGATAGACATAGCCGACATCGCTGTTGAAGAGGATGTTGGTCTGGCCGCGATGCGACAGCTTCTCGTACCACTTCCAGAACTCTCCGAATTGAGCATACCAGCCCGGGTACTTGTGCTCGAACCACTCGAAGTCCTTGTCGGTCTGGGCCTCAATGCGCCAGAAGTTCGCCGACCAGCCGACCGCGAAGAACTGCGCGACTCTGTGGACGTAGTGCTTCTCGGTCAGCCGTTTCCAGGCGGTCTGCACGTCGTCATGATGGATCTTGATGCCGTACTTTTCGAGCGGCAGCATGTAGGTCCGATAATAGTCCTCGAAGATCCAGCGGTGCCACATCTCCGCGTAGGATTCCTTGTTCTTGTCGCGGTTCGTGGTACCGTATTCGATGAACGTCCCGATCGCCGCGTCGACGATGGCGTGGTTCTGCCAGAACGCATAACGCATGTCGCGCTCGAGCAGCAGATGGTTCTCCAGCTCCTTCAGCATCGACATCAGCATCGAGTGACCGTTGCCGATATGGCGGCTCTCGTCCGACTGAACCGAGAGGAAGACGGTTGGCAGCGCATAGTCGCCGTTGCGGGCGGCTTCTGACGGCATCGCGACGAACAGCGTATTGGTGAACGCGGTCTCGGCAACGACGGTCAGGTAAACGTTCGCTGACGTGATCGCGTCACCGGTGATGAAGCCTTCACCGAACTGACGGCCGATGGTGGTGGCGTAGCACTTGCCGAACGCTTCTTCGGTGATGTCGAACCCGGCCGGGTCGATGTAGTTCTCCATGTACCATTTCTTCAGGTTCATCTGGATCGTCGAGTGACGAAACTCGTCGACCATCTGCATAGTGAAGCCAGTGCGGAGATCTTCGCCGGGCGCAAGACGTCCGACCATGGCCATGGACCGTGCAGCGGAGATTTCGGGGAACGGGATGATCGCCAGGAACAGCTTCATCCACTCGACCCATCGGGGCTCGACGTTGCGGAACATGTCGCCGCGCAGGGCGGCATCGAGCGCGCCATAGACGCGGTTGTCCTTTTCTTCCTGCATCGGGAAGTAAGAGCGAAGGACCTGCTTCATCGGATCCTTCGGCGCCTTCGCGATTTTGTAGTCCGTGGGGAAGGTCATCGCTTCCTGGACGTAGGAAGGATTCCACCCGAGGTCTGCAATCTTCTTTGCAGCCTCACCGACTGAAATGCCGCGCTGGGCGGTGATCTTGTTGAGTGTTAACGTTCCAGACATCTCGTCTATCCTCCTGATCGGGTCAGAGACCACTTCGATATTCCGCCTGCCCAGGACCTCGACGGGCCGGGCAGTGCTTACCCGTGCGTTACGGGCCACCTCGCGGTCGCTCGCACGACCGGACGTTTGATATCGGCAAGGGTCTAGGATGACTGGGGAGCACTCCGGGGATGATCAGGGACGATCTTCGGACCCAGCGGCCCCCGATCGCAATTGTCCCATCCCGCATGAAGCGCGCCTTCAGCTGAGCATCCCCTTCCCTCGTTCTTTTCGCGGCTCGCCCCAGACGGAGCAGTCGGCGTTGTTGTGTCCAGGAGCTTTGCAATGGGCGTGCCAGCGCGTCTTGGGGCCAAGCCAAGTGATTTCTGATTGGGTAAGTCGGAAAATGAGCGAAGGCAGAGACGTCGCAATGCTTGGGTCGCAACTGACTGAGATGCAATTTGCGACACGAATTGCAAAATGAGAATCTCAGCGACGCGCAGCCGTCGATTCTGCACCGCAATATTTGCGTCGCAATATCGATCAGTCGGCTTGCTTGGATGCTGCAATTTCTTTTCGACGTTGATCTATGCCGCGCGTTGAGAGAACCAGAGAGAGTTTCTAACGGTCCGCTCTCAGCCGGCCAGCGAGCACTTGTCGGCAATTGACGAAGATCGAAACCGGTTTGAACTAGCGATAGTCGTCCACAACGGCTGAGTTCTTTGATTGCCCAACTCTCGACATCCAGCGGCCGGAATAAAGGGCATAGCAATCATGATCGCAAAAGGGCAGTCCGGTACTAAATTCTCTCAGATAGCTTGCGTGAATTGGCTCACAGCAAAACATGCAGAACGTTTTTTGACATGGCGTCCTGCCGTTCACCAGAATGAACCTCACGTGGCGCCTCCCAATGCGAAGCATGACAATGCCACCATGTCATCGTTGAACACCTAAACGGCCCGCAACCAGCGGAGCCATCTATGGTCGGCCTCCCTACGTACTCTGAACCGGTCGACGCACTTACTGGAGCAAAGCGCCGTCCGCCAGCAGTAGTAACGGATAAGGCCAAACTTTCCGCCGCAGACGGCGCAGCAACTCGCTGAACCGTAGTGAGAATTCTTGGAGCTCTTGCCCATTCTGGCCTCCTGTCGATATCGCGTGAATAATTCTCCAAGCTTTCACACAGCACCGCGATCACACGCGAAGTGCGGCGTCGACGATGGTGCTGGCTTGCCATGTCTCGCGGCGGATACGGACGCCAGGCGCAAGAGTTTGCCTCTGATGTGCGCCTGAAGGCGAAGCGGCTCGTTCTTGGCCGTATCGGTGTGCTTCGCCGGCGAGTACCTGCACAGGAGATTGCAACGGCCGTGCCAGATCGTTGGAGGGTCTCTTTCGGATCGTCTCCCGAGCAGCGGAAGACGGAGCTGGGCAACATTGGGATATCGCCCTGAGACCGGTCGCGTTGCAAATTGCGACGACGACGCAAAATGAGACCCCGTGCGAGTATTCGTCTAGCCCCGCAGGGTTTGCGCCGCAACATGAGCGGTCTGCACGGATACCCCGACAGACGGAGGGAGGTCAAATCCATCGCGAGGAACGCATTCTCGCGATGGATGACGCCGTCCTGAATCAAGGAATTAAAACAGCACGTCCATGAATCTTGCCGGCGTTGAGATCGTGCAACGCCTTGTTTGCATCGGCCAGGCGATATTCGGCGGTCGCTAGTTCCACCAGGCCTCGATCCGCGAGTGCCATCAACTCCGTTAGCTCGGACCATGTGCCGACCAGATTTCCGATGATGTTCTTCTCGGTAATCACCATGTCGACGGTCGGAACACGGATATCCTCACCATAGCCAACAACGTAATAGCTACCCATCGGACGGGTCATCGCCAGGCCTTTGGATGTCGTGCCCTTCTCGCCGACGAAGTCGATCACCGCTTCCGCACCGTTTCCGGCAGTCAGAGCCAGCACCGCTGCCACTTCGTTGCCGTCAGCTTTCACCAGATGATCGGCACCCGACTTTTCGGCCAATTTCAGCGACGCTTCGGACTTGTCGACCACGATAACGTCAGCCGCACACATCGCCTTGAGACACTGGATTCCGATGTGGCCCAACCCACCAGCTCCGATAACGACGCAGGATTCGCCTGGCAGAAGGTGACGCGTGGCCTTCTTGATTGCGCGATAGGCCGTAAGGCCCGCATCCGCGTACGGCGCCACATCCTTCGGAGCAAGCGTCCGCGGCAGCGGCACGATGTTGCGTTCCGAGGTGCAAAGAAATTCTGCGTAGCCACCGTTGCAGTCGAGACCCGGAAAAGTGCCGGGACCGTGCATGTCGAAGCCACGGCGACAGGCGAGACACGTGCCGCCGGTTATCTTCGGATGAACGATGACCGGGTCACCTTTCTTCAGGCCGTCAACTTCCTTGCCAACCTCTTCGATCCAGCCTGCATTTTCGTGTCCCATGATAATGGGTAACAGTTTGTCTCCGGTCGGATCCATGTGCGGCTTCCAGACGCCTTCGATGATATGAAGATCGGTCCTGCATACGCCCGCACCGCCGATACGGACGATGACGTCCGTCGATTTTGTCAGCCGTGGATCAGGCACTTCTTCCTCGCTGACCCACTGGTCGATGGACAGCTTTTCGTCATACGCTCTCAATACTTGGGCTCTCATGTTGTCCTCCGTCTGCCCAGCGAACTTTGCGCTCGCCATCGCCGAGGCGCCTCAGCATTTTTCGTGCCAGCGGATTCGTTATTGCAGCGCAAACGACCGTTCCAACCTCGACAAGCCGCTTGAAGCGGTTTGACCGCATTGAGTGGGTCTAATCAAGAGATCGCGCGCGGATGATGATTCTTGCCAGTAGGCATCTGGGCTAGCGTCTCATGGTCGATCGTCGCCTATGTGACTGGCCACGAAGCTCAAGTTGGGAAGGTCTCTATTGGCGAACGCTATGCCGCATGCCGACTTGCTCCGATCCAGTTGATAGACTCGAAAGCACAGCGACTACGAAGATCTCACAAAGTACACTTCTGGTTGGAGACAGAACTCCTCTGCAGATCACGTCTGGGGCGCGACACTCCTCAGTTTGCCCTCTATAGATTTGTCTGTATCTCCCGGTGCACACGTCGTGCACACGCCGCCCTCTAATGGCTTGAAAAACTTGAACTCTCGCTCCGCTATGTGACTGGACCGATTGAGCAATTTGGTTTGACCAAGATTCCGCTGTTTGGCTCTTCTAGGAGGATATATGCATGGGTTGGAAGCCGAAATCACCGTTTCGGATTCTCAGTGCACACGTCGCGCGCACGAGAGCAGAAGTGCACAGGCAGCACCCGGAGCGCTCAGAACATCTTTAAGCATTCGGGTCATTAGGCGCCTCGGTTATACTCATCTCGCAATGCGAGTATAACTCACGCCTGCCGTCCACTGATCGGCGCCGGTGGTTGGCTGCTGCGACCGCCCGCAGATTGTCACATCTCCTGTCGTGCGCGAGGCCCGCGCGCGACGTGCTAAGGGTCGCGTGCACCATACAGAATTTTTGGAGGATTCGGATGAAAGCTTTCTTGCTCGCCTGCGTGGCGGCTGTCGTGATCGCCGCAGCCTCGGCTGCGATGCTTAGCGGCATTCAGGAGCCCGTCGCACAGGCCTTTGCGACAATCGGCGTGCGTCTCTAGGGAGCGGCCAGGGGCCGCTCTCCGCCGCTACTCCGCCGCAGAGGCCGCGTGGCGCGGCTGCCTTGTGCGCGCCGTCTCCTCGTCCAGCCATAGGCTGTGATGCTCGCGCGCCCAATTGACGTCAACTTCGCCTGATCCCATCGCCTCGAACGCGCCTTCCATACCGATCGTGCCGATGTAGATGTGCGCGAGCATCGCCGCGACGAACAACACCGCAACGATGGAGTGAACGATCTGGGCCATCTGCATGCCCTCAATCCCCGTGGTGTAGAACGGGAACATGAGGAGATAGCCGGTCGCAGCGACGAGACCGCCGCCAATCACGACGATCCAGTAGATCCCCTTTTGGCCCGCGTTGAAGCGACGGGCCGGCGGGTGATCATGCCCGATCAGACCGCCTCCCCGCTTGATCCACTCCACATCGAGCTTGCTCGGGATATTGCCGCCAAGCCACATCAGAAGGATCAGCACGACTCCGATGGTGAACGGGAAGCTCAAATAAATGTGGGCATACTTCGCCCATTGCGACCATTCCGAAAACGCCTCGAATCCGATCAGCGGCAGCAGTAGCGGCCGTCCGAAGGTGATGTTCAGTCCGGAGATCGCCAGAATGATGAAGCAGGTCGCGGTCATCCAGTGCACGAACCGCTCAAACATGTTGAAGCGCACGATGGTGCGTCCCGATCGGCCGCTTTCCAGGCGGACCATGCCGCGCGTGAGGTAAAAGATCACGAGCAGCGCCAGCATACCGATGATCGCCACGCCACCAATCCACCGTAGCGTGACATTGCGGAACTCACGCCATTCGCGCCCCTGCGGCTGCTCGAGAACACCGGACCGCTGATCCGGGATACTGACGCGGCCCTGGATCCGGTTCAGCTCCTGCAGAAGCTGCTGTTCCTTGACCGAGCTCGCGGTTGGATTGACCTGCTGGGCGCTCGACGGTGCCGGCGCCACGATGACCAGCAGAAGCAGTGCCCACGCGCCGACGCCTAAACGAATGAACCTTCCAAACGACGCCATGAGCTCCTCCCGGTCTTGCGCGCGTCACCGCAGCTTGCGTCAGGACTCGATCGTCTCGCGATAGGCCGTCTTCCAGCCCCATGCACCCGAGCCGTAGCCGCGCTTCATCACACGCTCCTTGTAGATTTGCGCGATGATCTCGCCGTCGCCGGCCAATAGCGACTTGGTCGAGCACATCTCGGCGCACAGCGGCAGTTTGCCTTCGGCAAGACGGTTCGCACCGTATTTCTCATATTCCGCCTTGCTGCCGTCGGCCTCGGGGCCGCCGGCGCAGAAGGTGCATTTGTCCATCTTGCCGCGCGAGCCGAAGTTGCCGACCTTCGGATATTGCGGCGCCCCGAACGGACAGGCGTAGAAGCAATAGCCGCAGCCGATGCAGAGGTCCTTGGAGTGCAGCACAACACCATCGGCGGTGGTGTAGAAGCAGTTCACCGGACACACCGCCGCGCAGGGAGCATCGGTGCAGTGCATGCAGGCCATCGAAACCGAACGCTCGCCGGGCTTGCCGTCGTTGATGGTGACCACACGGCGCCGGTTGATGCCCCAGGGGACCTCGTGCTCGTTCTTGCACGCGGTCACGCAGGCGTTGCACTCGATGCAACGGTCGGCGTCGCAGAGGAATTTCATACGGGCCATCGTCGTTGCTCCTTATGCCGCAGCAATCTGGCAGAGGGTGACCTTGGGCTCCTGCATGCCCGTGGCGGGATCGTAGCCATAGGTGGTGATGGTGTTCGCGCTTTCGCCGAGCACAATGGGATCGGTGCCCTTCGGGTAGGCGCTGCGCAGATCTTTGCCCCCGAGCCAGCCGCCGAAGTGGAACGGCATCCAGGCAACGCCCTTGCCGACCCGCTCCGTCACCAGCGCTTTCATTCTCGCCTTGGAGCTACTCTCGGCGCCGGTGACCCAGACCCAGCCGCCGTCCTTGATACCGCGATCGGCGGCATCGGCAGGACTGATCTCGATGAACATGTCCTGCTGCAGTTCGGCAAGCCACGGATTGGTACGGGTCTCCTCACCGCCGCCCTCATATTCAACCAGACGGCCCGACGACAGAATGAGCGGAAACTGTTTTGCGATTCCCTTCTCCACCGCAGCTTTCTGGATGGAGAAACCGATATTGGGCATGCGGAACTGCTTGGCATCGGGCAACGTCGGATATTTTGCGACGAGGTCGACGCGCGGCGTGTAGATCGGCTCGCGATGCACCGGAATCGGATCCGGCAGGCCGAACGCGTTCATGCGCGCCTTGCCGTTGCCGTAGGGCACACAGCCGTGCTTGAGCGCAACCCGCTGGATGCCGCCGGAGAGATCGAGCGACCACGACACGGCATCGGGGGCGGCGGGATTGATCTTGTTGATCGTGGCCATCTCCGCTTCGGTGAGATCGGTATCCCAGCCGAGCTTCTTCAGGCTCGCCAATGTGAATTCGGGATAACCGTCCTGGATCTCCGAGTCCTTGGAGGAGGACTTGTCCGCCAGCAGGCTGACCTTCCGCGTGGTCCCGTCCGGCAGCTTCTCCTCGCGCTCGACGCCGAAGCGCGGCCGGAAAGTTCCGCCACCATCCATCACGTGGAGATTGGTGTTGTAGAGCAGCGGCGTGCCCGGATGCCTGACTTCCGGCGAGCCCCAGCACGGCCACGGCAGACCATAATAGTCGCCACCGATTTCCGGCTCGTCTTTCGCCGCGCGCATGGTCAGCATGTCGAACTTGGCCTGGTTCTTCATGTGCGCCTTGAGCCGCTCGGGCGATTGGCCGCAATAGCCGGTCGACCAGCTGCCGCGGTTCATCTCGCGCAGGACATCCTCGGCCTCGGGCAGATTGTTCTCGACCTTGATGTTCTTGAACATCTTGTCGGCGAAGCCGAGCTTCTTGGCCATCAGGTAGATGACTTCGAGATCGTCCTTGGATTCGAACACCGGCTTGACGATTTGCTCGCCCCACTGCAGCGACCGGTTCGAAGCGACACGCGAGCCCTTGCACTCGAATTGCGTGGCGACCGGAAGGATGTAGACCCCATCCTTGCGTCCCGCTTCGACCGAGAGCGAGGCCCAGGTCGTCGGATGCGGGTCGGCGATGACAAGCAGCTCGAGCGCCTTCAGGCCTTTGAGAGATTCCGGAATGCGGGTGATGCTGTTGCTGGCGTGTCCCTGAACGAACACCGCCCGCACATTGTCTTTCTGCGCGACCTGATCTTTCGGCAGCGTCACCGCGTCGAACCAACGGGTGAGCGGAATGCCGGGGGTTTCCATGATCTGCTTGGTGTCGAAGCGTGACTTCAAGTATTCGTAGTCGACCTCCCAGACCCGCGACCAGTGCTTCCACGCGCCTTCGGCGAGGCCGTAGTAGAATGGCAGCGTGACGATATCCAGCCCGACGTCGGTCGCTCCCTGCACGTTGTCGTGGCCGCGGAAAATGTTGGCGCCCATGCCCTGTCCGCCGACATTGCCGGTCATCAGAAGCAGGATGCAGCTCGCGCGCACGTTGGCGGTGCCGACGGTCTTCTGCGTCTGGCCCATGGCCCAGATCAGTGTTGACGGCTTCTCCGTGGCAAACATCTTGGCTACGCGCTTGAGCTGTTCGCCGGGAATGCCACTGACGCGCTCCACTTCCTCCGGATTCCACTTCTCCACTTCCTTGCGCAGATCGTCGAAACCGTAGACGCGCTGCTGGATGAATTCCTTGTCCTCCCAGCCGTTCTGGAGGATGTGCCACATCATGCCGTAGAGCACGGGTATGTCGGTGCCCGGCCGCATCCGCACATATTCGGTCGCATGCGCCGCGGTCCGCGTCATCCGGGGATCGATGACGATGAAGTTGGCCTTTTGCAGCTCCTTGCCCTCGAGCAGATGCTGCAGCGACACGGGATGCGCCTCCGCCGGATTGCCGCCCAGCACGACCTGGGTCTTGGCGTTGCGAATGTCGTTATAGCTGTTGGTCATCGCGCCGTAGCCCCAGGTGTTGGCCACGCCGGTGACGGTCGTCGAATGGCAGATCCGCGCCTGATGATCGGTGTTGTTGGTTCCCCAGAACGCGCCAAGCTTGCGGAACAGATAGGCGCCTTCATTGGTCATCTTGGCCGATCCCAGCCAATAGACGGAATCCGGCCCCGACTTCTCGCGAATGCCCTGGCACTTGTCGCCGATCTCATTGATCGCGGTCTCCCAGGAGACACGCGTCCACTGCCCGCCCACGAGCTTCATCGGATAGCGCAGTCGCCGGTCGCTGTGCACGAGCTCGCGTACGGATGCGCCCTTGGCACAATGCGATCCGCGATTGATCGGCGATTCCCAGCTCGGCTCCTGGCCGATCCAGACCTCGTTCAGCACCTCCGCCGTCACGGTGCATCCGACCGAGCAATGCGTGCAGATGCTCTTGCGGACGGTGGCGCCCGCGGCGAGCGGACCCGCGGTGGCCGCTTCCGCCTTGCGCACGCTGCCGATAGGGATGGTGCCGAGCGCGGCGAGCGCGCCGCCCGCAAGACCAGATTTGCGCAGGAAGCTGCGGCGATCAAGACCACCGGATTGACGAGCAAGGCCTTCCGCGACGGAGCCGCGATGGTCGGAGCCGGAACGCTGTGTTCTCTTGATAAGCACGGCTGCCTCCCTGTCTCAACTGGGATAGCGATTGACGCGATAGTACGTCTTCACATGGTCGGATTCCGTGTAGCGCGCCTTGCGCTTCTCATCGTTGTTCTCGCTATCGGCCTGCGCAGGTCCGACCAGCGGGGTCGCGAGCGTCGCACCGGCACTGAGCGTGCCGATGCCGATCTTGCGGAGGACATCGCGGCGCCCGACAGCGACTTTCTTTTCCTTTTCGTCCCTCATCGCTTTCCTCCCGGACCAGCGCACGCTGGTCAGTTGGCGAACGTGAATGCATCAGTCTCAATCTCGATGAACAGGCGACCGAGTACCCCGACCGCGCGATAGAATTCGGCGCCCTCTGCTCTCTCCATGTCGGCGAACAGCCGGCCCATCCAGGACACGACGTGCGTCTCGAAGAAGGCGCGCTGCGTATCCGCGGTCGCCTCGAACTGCCCGCTTGCGAAGCCAGACATGATCTCGCACAGGATCGCTGCGTGATCCTCGGGCTCGAAATTGTTTTCGACGCGCTCGATCCCGAGCGCCGCGAGGTCAGCGCGCAGGCGCGACAGCGGCCGCTCGTTGAGAAACCCGGTCAGGTAATAGGACGCATAGGGCAGCAGTTCGCCACGGCCGAGGCCCACGAACAGATCGAAATATTCGCGTTCGATCTGGGCCGGGACCGCGTGAGCGGCGGCGTCCGCGAGCACTGCGTGCGCGCGTCCGAGCGGCGTCGTATCGGCGTTCAATGCGGCGAGTTGATCGAGCAGCTGCTTTGATGGAGCTGCGGACAGAAGCGTGGCAAGTAAGGCGTATTCCTGAGCGCGTGCCGCATCGATGGGGTCGATCGGTTCGGACAAGGATCTCTCGCGGTAGAGATCCGGCCGCAACTGATTGCGCGACACGCCGGTTGCGGCTTCGACTGCAATCACCCGCTGCGAAGGCACCTTGACCCAGTTCGAAACGGAAGGCTGGCTGATACCAATTTTGCGCGCAAGCTGGGCAACGCCGCCTACGGCGTCAATGGCGCGATCAAGCCCTTCATCACGCACGTGGACCTCCCATCCAGAGTCCTCGCCTGCCTGATTATTGCTTTTGTTACAAAGAACTAGCGAATCGTAGTCCTGGTTCCGTGGGTGGTCAACGTTTGCCTATAGCCTGACACTATAGCCTTTGGTTGGGCATCTAGGACGGCAGCGCGCCGCCATGCGTGCGGCGCCTCACGGGAGCGGTGTCACGCGCGACGTCCTCAGCCAACGTCGGTTGCGATGCAACAGCAGCGGGCGCGGACTCCGTCGCCGCAGATCTGTCTTCCGCATCTGCAATCATCGAAGTTTCCGCCTGCTGCAATTCCGGTGCAGAATCCTTGGGTTCGACATCCGGGAGGGATTGAGCCGCCTTGCGCACGCCGCCAAGGATGCGGTCAACCAGTGCGGCCAGTTCTTCTTCGGAACAGTCCAGCGGTCCAAAGCCGGGCATCGCGTTCGGATCGTTGAAGTCCCAGGCGTTCTCGGCGAGTCCGACGAAGTCACGAATGGCCGGATCGGCGCTCCAGGCGCGACGAAGCGCCGCACGCGTCAATTCCTGCGGAATCCCCTTGCGCAGGAAGGCGGTGATGTCAGTTGCCGATGTGATCTGGTCGATCGAGGGCAGGCTCGACAGATCAAGGTCGGGATCATCTTCTGTGGCCGCCAGCGGCGGCGTCGCTTGCACGTCGTTAGGCATTGCCGTCTCGGGAGGCGCGGCGATTGCCTTTGCCTCCTGCTTGCGGCGGGACCAGCGCTCCAGAAATCGGTCCTCGCTCATTCGTGCCCGCCTTCATGCTGACGGCGCGCCAACGCCTCGGGATCAGCCTGCCGTCGCTTGCGCTTGAAGAACTCGCGCTCGACGTGGTGCTCGGCGATGAAACTGTCAATCGCCTCGCGCAGCATCTCGGGCATGGGTACCGCTTCGACCAGATTGGCGCCGGCCTCGGTGAACGCCTCGCCTTCCGCGGGATCCGCAGTGGCGGTGGCCACCGTATAGGGCCAGGCGCCCTCCGCGGGCGCCAGAACGATCCAGATGCACGGACTGCCTGATGCGAGATTGTCGTGATAGCGCGCCGTCTCGGATGGATAGAGATCGACCGTGGCACTGCCCGCGTAGAACAAGGTCGTCCCCTCCTCCTCGCGCAGGACTGTCCAGGATCTTGTCTCCGGCTCGTCCGGCAGCACGGCCACGCCGCGCCAGACAAAGTCGACCCATGGCGAGTCCGCCTTGCGCCGCTCGACGACGATGCCAACGGGAATGCGCACCAATGGCAGTGCGGCGGCGCTCACGTCACCATCTCCAGATGTTTGATCGGCAAGCCGGTCAGCAGATTCTGCGGCTTCATGCGGAGCTTCCGGTCATTGGTCATCGCCAGCATGAGATAGACCGGCTCGCCGCGCACGTCTGCCATCGCCTGGCTGGCGTCCCCAAACGTCAGCCGGAACAGCGCGAGCACGCGGCCTGCGCTGCGCTCGTCAAGTTCCTCGCCATGCCAGAGACGGTCGCCGAGCCCCGTGGCATCGGCATCGAGCCCGACATACCAGGTGAGGTGCGCATCGTTTATCGCGCGCAAGGGTTCGATGGCGACGTCGATCCCGAGCAGATGGGAGATCCAGCGCGTCATGACCTGCGCCACCGCAGGCGGTCCGCGGCCGCCCGCGGTGAGGTCGAATGCCATGTCGAACCGGTCGCTGCGCTGCCAATAGCCTTCGGTGGTCTCCTCGGTCATGACATCGACCTCGGCATCATGCATTGCGCCCAGCATCGACATCAGCGAGAGCACCGGCGTCGGGTTTCGTCCGCCGACGACCTCGTCATCGCCGAGCAGCAGGGCCTGCTCGTGCGGCAGAATCCGCTGCGGGCGGAAGAACAGTTCCGCGGCGCGCAACACGAAGGGGTCCTCACAGCCATCGAGCGCGTTGCGCAGGATCACGTGCACGAGCTGGTTGACGAACAATGGCGGCAGGTCGCTCATGCCTGAGCGGACACTTGCGAGATAGGCCGCTTCCAGCGTCGGATACCGCAACAGGAGATCGCGAAAGGCCAGCACGAACTGCCAGTTCTCCCGGGCGTCCGCGTCGGTGATCCCGGCAACGTCCTCTGCGCCCACCGGCAAGCGCGGATTTACAAGCAGCTCGCGGTGCAGCCGGCGCTCGACGGGACAGGCATCGTCCGGCGGCATCAGTTCCGGGCGGGCAAAATAGGCCTTCAGAAATTCGTCGGTGACGCATAGCCCGCCGCTCTCGTCGCGATCGAGCAAATGGTGGCCACATGCCATCCAGAAATCGCTCGTTGAATCGTTCATGGGCGTCGCAGCTCCCGGCCCAGCTCCGCGAGATTGAGACCGCCGTCGGGCTCGGTGTCATCCTCGACTTCCATGAAGGAGAATGCCTTGCCGTGTCCCTGCCCTTCCCGCAATTGCAGCCTCCGGAAGGACTCGCGGATCTCGCCGTCATCAGCGGTGCGGTGCACGGCAATGAGCGAGCTGATCGGATGCGTGCAGAGCGATTGCGTGAAAGCAACCTCCTCTTCCGCTGATGTCCGCGCGGTTGCCGTGTCCGGGGCGCCGAAGCGGTCGACCAGTTGCCTGGCAAGGAAATCGATCAGCGTCCGGCAATCAGCCTCTGTCGCCGGCACGATCTGCACCAGCGTCGACCAGCCCCAGGATTGCACGCCGAGAAAGCCGCTGCGGAAGGCCGTGCGCGCCTTGCCGCTGAGCGCCGCCGGATCCTGGTCGCAGAAGCGGAAGGCGCCGGAGACGGCCCACTCGCCCGGCTCGGCCGCCACGTCGAACACGAACGTGTCGGACGGATCGAGCGCAATGGTCCGCAGCAGCTTCACAGGCGCGGCCCTCCGAGCTTCAGATCGAACCAGCCGGGCTTGCCTAGCGCCTTCACGAGCCCCCTTCGCTCAGTCCGGTCCGCACCGACGCGGCGCGTCAGGAGATCTCCGTGATCGTCGATCCGCAGAAGCCTCTGCCGCTCGCGTGGCACCCGGCCAAGATAGTCGCGCGCGATGCGCTCAAAGCCGTCGACCTGCCAGCAGTCGAGCGCCCGCATCAAATGGCGCGCAAAGCTCTCCATCACCTGCACGGCACCCGCCTCGCCAAAACCCTCCTGATCCAGTGCTGAAACCAGCGGGTGAACGCCGGGCCCCTGGTCGGTCATTGCGACGGTGCGGATCATGGCGCCGAACACAAGCCATGCGGGCAGCTCGTCCTCGCGGGCGGACGACGGCCATCCCATCCGCCCACCGCCCACCAGCCCGCCGTCAATCCTGACCGCATCAGGCCAGTCGATCGTCACTATCTTGTTGGGCGGCGCGTAGGCGCGCAGGGCGTCGGTGAGCGCGACCATGCCGGCATAGAAGGCGCGCCGCGCGCTGCGCAGGGGTTCCCCCGGTTCGAGCACCACGGCGAACTCGGCAAAGTCGAACCGTCCGACGTAAACCAGCGTGCCAGCGCCGCCCTCGGGTGCAATGCGGCAAGCTTGGGCAAAGGCATCTCCGCGCTCGCGCAGCCGGACGAGCGTGAACGGCGGCGGCAACTGGATAGGTTCCGCCAGGGAAACGTGGGTGGTCGAGGTCGACGGCATGGGCCGTCCTCCACTTCCTTTTTTTACCCGTGGACAATGCTATATGAGGTAATGGGTCGGCGCGAGTCCGTCCTCCGCGCCGCACCGACGGAGGCTTAACCTGGTGCAACCAGCGAAGACCGTCCTGATCTGCTCGTGCGAAGACACGATGCGTCTCGACACGGCCGCGATCCGGCGTGGATGCCCCAACTGCAACATCAAAAGCTTTCACCATCTCTGCGGCGCGGAGATCGATCACTTCCGCAGCGCCGCAGAGGCAAGTGGTCCGCTGACCGTGGCCTGCACGCAGCAGGCGGCGCAGTTCACCGACGAGGCCGGCGAGCGGCCTGACGGGATCACCTTCACCAACATCCGTGAAACAGCAGGCTGGTCGCGCGACGGCGCGCAAGCGGGTGCAAAGATGGCGGCGCTGCTTGCGGCAGCCTCCGTCGCCGTCCCGGACTATCCGCTCGTCACGCTGTCGAGCGACGGCGTCATCCTGATCTATGGGCGCGATGAGGCGGCAATCGAGGCGGGCCGGCTGCTCGCCGACCATCTCGACGTGACGATCATGCTGAAGCAGCCGCAGGACATCACGCCACCCGCGGCGACGGCCTTTCCGATCGTGAAGGGAACGATCGGCAACGCGACGGGCCATTTCGGCGCGTTCGAACTCGTGATCGACGACTACGCCCGGCCGCGCCCTTCCTCACGCGATCGCTTCGTGTTCGAAGCGCCACGCAACGGCGCGATCTCGCGCTGCGATCTCATGCTGGATCTATCCGGCGGCGCGCCGCTATTTCCTGCCCACGATCTGCGGGAGGGCTACCTGCGCGCCGATCCCGCCGATCCGGCTGCGATGCTTCGCGCGGTGCTGAAGGCGCGTGATCTCGTTGGAAGCTTTGACAAGCCGAAATACGTCAACTTCACTGCCGTGCTCTGTGCGCATTCGCGTTCGAACCGCACCGGCTGCCACCGCTGCCTGGATTTGTGCCCCACGAGTGCGATCACGCCGGCCGGCGATCATGTCAGCGTGAATGCGGAAGTCTGCGCCGGATGCGGCCAGTGCGCTGCGGCCTGCCCGACCGGCGCGGCCTCTTATGTCCTGCCGCCTGCCGACACGCAGCTGCACCGGCTCCGCGCGATGCTGCTGACCTATCGCGAGGCCGGCGGCGACCGGCCCGTGCTGTTGTTTCATGACAGCCAGCACGGCAGCTCGCTGATCGATGCGCTGGCCCGCCATGGCGACGGTCTGCCGGCGAATGCGCTGCCTTTCACCGTCAACGAAGTGACGCAGCTCGGCCTCGAAGCCGTCGTGGCCGCGTTTGCCCATGGCGCGTCCGCCGTGCGTTTCCTGCTGCGGGCGAAGCCCCTGCATGATTTGGCCGGGCTGTCGCAGACCATCGCCATGGCGGACGCCATTCTCGCCGGCCTCGGATTTTCCGGTCGTCGGGTCGCGACGATAGAGACGGACGACCCCGATAAGCTGAGCGAAGCGTTGCAGGCGATCGAACCGCTCGCGACCGTCAGTCAGCCTGCAACATTCAGGACCGTGGGCAAGCGGCGCGATCTGCTCCGATTCGCCCTGAGCGAGCTGCACCGTGTGGCCCCGAGCCCGACCGACGTGGTTGCACTGCCCGAGGGCGCGCCGCTCGGCGCCATCAGCGTCAACACCGAGGGCTGCACGCTGTGCCTGTCCTGCGTCTCGGTCTGTCCGACTGGCGCCTTGCGCGATGATCCGGAACGTCCGATGCTCAAATTCCTGGAGGATGCCTGCGTGCAGTGCGGCTTGTGCCAAAGCACCTGCCCCGAAAAGGTGATCAAACTGACGCCGCAGATCGATTTCCGCGCCTCCCGCGCTCCCGCGCTGGTGATCAAGGAGGAAGAGCCTGCCCTATGCGTCCGTTGCGGCAAGCCGTTTGGCGTCAAGAGCACGATCGATCGCATCGCGGCAAAGCTCGAAGGCCGACACTGGATGTATCCAGCCGGCGACAAGCGCGTTGACGCGCTCAGGATGTGCGCCGACTGCCGTGTCATCACCATGAGCGAGCAGCAGTTCGATCCGTTCGCCGGCGTCCCCGAACGCGCCCCGCCGCGCACGACGGACGACTATTTGCGCGAAAGAGATAACAAGAACTAGAGCGTTGTTCGTCTATTTCGCGGTCGCGCGCCCCAGGAAATCGGTGAGTGCCCGGCGATCTTCCGCCGAGCCGATGCGCTGCTCGGGCATCTTGGTGCCGGGCGTGTAGGCGTTTGGACCGATCTCGAACAGTTTTGCGACCGTGTCGGGCGTCCAGACGATGTCCATTGTCTTGAGTGCATCCGAAAAGCGATAACTGGGCAGCGACGCGATCTTCCGGCCGTATAGTCCCGCCAATGTCGGGCCCGCGCGCTGTGTGTCCTTCTCCGACAGCGTGTGACAGGCCACGCAGGCGCGAAACACTTCCGCGCCGGGATCGCCGGCATAGGCCGCCAGCGGATCGGTTGGCGTGCCCAGCAGATTGGAGCCGATGGGTTCGCCGGTGCGCGCATTCCAGCGCCGGATCCTTCCGTCGGCGCCGCCGGTCAGCAGGATCTCGCTATCGGGCAGGAACGCAACCGACCAGACCGGCACCGCCGATCTCACCAGCGTGCGCAACACAGCACGCGTCTTGCGATCGACGATTGTCACCACGCCATCCACACAAGCAGCCGCGATCAGTGCGCCATCGCCCGATATGGCGAGAGCCACGACCGGCGCGGTGCCGGCGGCAACCTCGCCGCGATCCTTGCCGCCGGCATTCAAGAGGTGCAGCTTACCGTCCGCCGCCCCGGTGACGATTTCACCGTCACTGGCGATGACGACGGCATTCAGGGGAGCCGGCAGTACGATCGTTTCGCCACTCGCATCGGGCAAATGCCAGATCCGCAGCGCGAGGTCGTAGCCCACGCTGACGAGCGACTTGCCGTCCGGCGCGAAAGCAACGCCGTTGACGTTCTGCGAATGACCTTCAAGCACCCGCTGCGCGCCGTCGATGAGTGACCAAAGCCGCACCGAGTGATCCCAGGATGCAGAGGCGATCATCGCGCCGTCGGGCGAGACCGCGAACGCGACGACGGGCGCGTCATGTCCCAGCAACACCGTGTCCGGCTGCAGCCGGCCGGCTGTCCAGATCGCGATGCGCGCGTCCGCCCCCGCGGTCACCATCCGCCGGTCGGGAAGGAATCCGACCGCGTTCACCGCGTCAGAATGAAACCGCAACACCTGTTCCGCAGATTCGCTTGCGAGGGACCATCTGATGGCGGCGGTGTCGAACCCGCCGGACAGCAGGCTCTTCCCATCGGCCGAAACAGCCATCGCCCGTACCGCCCCGCCGTGGTCCATCATTTGCGCGCGAGCTGTCTGCACCGGGATGACGAGCGAGGCGATCAGAGTGAGCGAGGCGAGAAGGAAGGAATTCATCAGCGAATCCGAGGCAGCGCCCGACCCACGCCACGTCCCATTCTGCCTGAATTTGCGCTTCGCACAAACGCGTCATTTGTCCGGCGCGACGACGGTCTTGCTCGATCCCTCCGGAGCAGCTTGCATGCCGGGCGGGCTCTGGCCTTGCGGGCTTTCGGCGGGCGCGCCACCCGATCGCGTCTCGACCGGACCGGTCCAGCCTTGCGGCTGCAGCTGGCCCTTATCCTCAGGAGCAGTTTGCCCGGTGCCAACAGTGCCCGGCTTCTCGGTGCGTTGATCCGTTTGCGCGAGCGCCAACCCGCAGCTGGACCACGCCGCTACGCAGACGATGATCGCGAATCGACGCATGAGGGACCTCGATTGCATTTGATCCAGCTCAACGAATAGCGCTCTACCCCGTTCCATGGGGCACATTGACACGCCAGATTGAACGGCGGCGGACCAAGCTCTAGATTGCATTTGAGGCTGCGAGGGCCTTGGTCATGCAAATACGATCCAAAACGTATCTGCTGATGGTTTCGCATCTGCGAGGTCTGCGTGCCTTGCTTTCGTCGGCCCACGATCCGGCGGTCAAGACGAGCAAGGAAGCTTCATCCCTGCTCATCTTTGTCGCGGTCGTGCTGACCCTGCTGCTGGCGATACTGGAAGTCGACGAGCACCGCGCAATGCTCAAGTCCCTGGGGCTGCTGGGCGACCTCTCCAGCATGCAGCCCAACCTGATGGGCCCTTGACGGGTCAAGGATACTGCCCCTTCAGCCGATCGACGCCCACGCGGGCATGCCAGCACGCCTATTGCTGCGGCTTTGTCTCACGCGGAAACACCAGCGATCGATCTTCGAAGTCCTGGACCGGAAGTTTGTCTGCCTGCCCGCCGCTTTGAGACTCCGGCACCCCGGCGATTCGGACCGCTCCGACCGTCCCGATGATCGGCCATTTGTGTGATTGCAGCACAGTCGTTGCGGCAGCGAACGACGCAACAGCGATCAGTCCGCAAATTGTCAGACGTTTCACGGGAATCTCCGTTGTTTGCGAAAGCTGAAGGCCTGACTAGCGCTTCATCCGAGTTCCGGATGTGTGCGGCTTCACATCTCTCGTAACGGTGATCGGAGGTCCGCCCCTTTCGGCTCACCTAAGAATTTGAGCGCCGCCTCGGACGTTGCAGTCGATGCAGCGCCACCAACCTTTGCCGCGAGACTTCGTCGTTCTCAAGTTGGACGAGAGGAGCTGCGGCTGCGCAGTGAAAGCGTCACGTTCGCCGCCTCCAAGAAGCGAGGCTCCTCGTCCGTCACTCGCGTATCCTTCCTCCCTCCCTTTCTGCCGTTCGCGTTGTCCGACCTGCCCGCCTCACTCTGGAGCCCTCGCTGTCGCGCTCCTGCTCATCTTCAGTCAACGATGGAACGCTTCAAATCAGCAACTCATGAGGCGCGGGTACAATGGCGTGATGCGGAACGTTATGAACGGGGTCGACCGCGTGTTCGTTCAGTGCATTAGGAATCAATTTGCTGATGTCGAGGTCCTTTTCCTGACCGAGCGAAACGTGCGGATTATCCTCAACTACCGCGACGAATGTGGGAGGAGTTGCATAGCTATCGAAGCGAAACGCCAGTTCAGCGCCGCCAATCTCGGAGACAACTTTAGCCGGCTGTACGGATTCCAAGGCGGTTGCAGCAGATCGCGCAGCCTGCGGCCAGTTTCCGGCGCTACTGCCATTTGCGATGCTCGGTTCGACCATCTCGGCTGCTTCCGGTGCGCCTTCAGACCAGTGTGAATCGTGCCCGGAGCTGCCGTGCTCCACGACGGTCGGCTCTTCCCCGGCTGACGCTCCCGCAACATCCAAAATCGCAGCGTGATGCTCGGCGCCATTTCCCGGTGCGAAGCCAGCTCCAGTCAACTCTGTGGCTGCCGCCTTTGGAGGCCCTGGCTCTGAAACGTACTGTGAGCCACCGCGGCCCGTGCTGCCAGCCGCTGCGATGCTCGGCTCAGCGAGGTCAGCTGCTTCAAGTGCGTTTGCAAATGTTGAGTGCCCCGAATTGCCGCGTTCCACGCCATCTACTTCTGCCGTCTTCGCTGAACCTGGCGAAGCGTCCGAAGCCGGGGGATGATGCTCGTCGTCGTTGCCGAAACTGTGCCCTTGCATAAAACCAGCTTCAGCCACCCCCGTGACTGCCGCCTCTGCAGACCCTGGCTCCGAATTGTGCTGTGAGTTACCGCGGCCCGGGCTACCGAGGCCTGACTTACCAGGGTCGGCTGCTTCCGGCGGTTTTGCAGAGGTTGAGTGCCCCGAATTGCCATGTTCCACACCATCTGCTTCTGCCGTCTTCGCTAACCCGGGCGAAGCATCCGAAGCAGGGGGATGATGCTCGTTGTCTTTGCCGACGCCATTCCCCGGTATGAAGCCAGGTTCAGTCAACTCCGCTGGCGGCTTCGCAGACCCCGTCTCTGAAGCGTGCTGTGAGTTACCACCGCCCCCGCCACCGGCCTTTGCGACGCCCGGTTCACCAGGTTCGGCTGCTTCCGGTGCGTTTGCAGAGGTCGAGTGTCCCGAATTGCCGTGGTCCACGCCCTCTGCTTCTGCCGTCTTCCCTGACCCTCGCGAAGCGTCCGAAGCGGGGGGCTGATGCTCGTCGTTATTGCCGACGCCGTTCCCCGGTATGAAGCCAGCTTCAGTCAACGCCGCTGCCGCCTTTGCAGACCCTGGCTCCGAAGCGTGCTGGGAGTTACCGCGGCCCGGGCGACCGAGGCCTGGCTCACCAAGGTCGGCTGCTTCCGGTGCGTTTGCAGAGGTTGAGTGCCCCGAATTGCCGTGTTCTACGCCCTCTGCTTCTGCCGTCTTCGCTGATCCTCGCGAAGCGTCCGAAGCGGGGGGATGATGCTCGTTGTCATTGCCGACGCCATTCCCCCGTTTGAAGCCAGCTTCAGTCAACTCATCTGCCGCCTTTGCAGACCCTGGCTCCGAAGCGTGCTGGGAGTCACCGCGGCCCGGGCGACCGAGGCCTGGCTCACCAGGGTCGGCTGCTTCCGATGCGTTTGCAGAGGTTGAGTGTCCCGAATTGCCGTGTTCCACGCCCTCTGCTTCTGCCGTCTTCGCTGATCCTCGCGAAGCGTCCGAAGCGGGGGGATGATGCTCGTTGTCATTGCCGACGCCATTCCCCCGTTTGAAGCCAGCTTCAGTCAACTCATCTGCCGCCTTCGCAGACCCTGGCTCCGAAGCGTGCTGGGAGTTACCGCCGCCGGCGCCACCGGCCTTTGCGACGCCTGGTTCACCAGGCTTGGCTGCTTCCGCTGCGCTTGCAGAGGTTGAGTGCCCCGAATTGCCGTGTTCCACGCCATCTGCTTCTGCCCTCTTCGCCGACCCCCGCGAAGTGTCCGAAGCGGGGGGGTAATGCTCGTTGTCACTGCCGACGCCATTCCCCCGTATGACGCCAGCTTCAGTCAACTCCGCTGCAGACCCTGCCTCCGGAGCGTGCTGTGAGTTACCGCCCGCTGAGAGGCTAGAGCCAGCCCCCTCATTGATGGGCTCATCCTCCGATGTGAGACTTTCAGCTGCCGTCGCGCTATGAACTAGCACGATCGGTGAAACATGAGGCGACCCACCGGACCCATCAGCGCTCACATCAGTTGTACCCGCCGAATCGCTGCTGAAGGTTCTGAACCTGGTCGCCCCCCCGAAGCCGGTCCGAGCCTGCCCGAATTCGAAACCCAAGCCGTCGTGGGCCAGAATGTTCCAAACTCCAGCGATCCCGAGTGTGCTCTCGCTCGTCCCGATTACTGTATGGGCATTGTCCGTACTCAGAATAGTCTCATCGCTTGCGGTCGCCGAGATCAGCGCTTCTTCGAGCTGCTCCAAGGTGATCGCGACAGCCGCGCCTTCCGGCTGGCCAACGAAATCCGACTCCGCAATGGAGACAATCCCTTGCAGATGGATTTCGAGCAGGGCTCTGTCCCCGACATCAAGACTCCGATCGGTCGGGTTCACGTAGACGATCGTTTCGTTGGTTGCGGGATTGTAGATCCAAGCGAGGGTATGCGGCGGTATAGACTTGCTTGCCGCTGTCATATGGAGCCAGGCAAGCGCTCCGAAAGCCGCAAGATTGATCCTGCTCGATCCAGATGCGAAATCGAAGCCAGAGTGGGAAGAGCTCGAATTAGAATCGATCGGGGAGCGATAAACAACGTTTTCGCCAACGTTGCCGCCCATCAGTTGATCGCGGCCATCTCCGCCAGTACCAGCATCGTGAGCAGAGTCCCGTGAGCCAAAAGGTCCTTGCAGGTTGTCATCCGCAGCGCCATGACTCATTTGGCTCGAAACGCCTTCTCCAGCAACGCGGTCGTTGCCGGTGGTCACAAGCGCGGCAGGCAGGCGCAAATCGTGCAAGGGGAAAGCCGGGGGCGAGCCGTCTACATCATTGGTATCAGCATCGGTTATCGCGGCCAGTTTTGTGGTCGCATTCTCGGCGGTGACCACCACGAAGCTGTCGATCGGCGCTTTGCCCGGGTCATGCGATTGCACGGCAAGATGGGGATCATTCAGTGCGTAGATCAACGCACCGGTCAAAGTGGCGAAGGTGCCATACCCTCCGTGAATCAACGTCGAAGTGGAAGTAAGCCGCGGGAATTGATGTTCCGCGGTCGGGTCACCACCGATCTGCGGGTCGCTGGCTCCCCGCAGTAATGGCGTAGGAAGATTGGGCGTGCTCGATCCAACTGGACCGTAGTCTTTCCACGCTTTCGAGCCTACGGATTGCTCAGCCGGCCGCAGCGCTTCTACTGCCGCCGCCGGGTTCGTGGCTAGGCTCGCCTTGGCAAAGAAGTCCCTGTGGGTGAGCGGGGGCGTCTCGCCGGATTCCTCGACCATGAGGTATCGGAGAATAGCTCTTTTCCAAGGCTCATATTCGGCATGCTCTCCCGGGCGACCGACGCTGTCGTCATCCGGATCCACGTCGTTTGCTTCCGACGCCTTGAGTTCGTCCGCAATTGCGAACGCGAGGAACGCCAGCGCAAGATGGCCGAAGCCGGACGGGCGCTGCAACAACGCGAGGGTAGCGAGCACGGTTCTGTTGGTAATTTCAAGCTTCTGAAATATGTTGTACAGGTGTACTTTGACTGTCCCTGGGGAAACGTTTAGCTGGCGCGCGATCTCCTTGTTCGACATTCCTTCTGAGACTAGTCGTACAATTTGACGCTCCCGGTGCGTCAACAGCTCCAGCATCGTTTCAACTTTGCCGCCGCCGTCAGCTCCCTCGCCGGCTGGCAAGAGATCGGATTGCTCGGGCGACACGCTGCGCTTTGTCATCAGTCGCAGTAATCGCAGCATAGTGTCGGAGGAAGCATGCTTCGAGATTACGCTTGAGGCGCCAGCAGCAATAGCTGCGGTTAGATCGTGATCTGCTTCGGACTCGGTAAACAACACCAAGCGGGTGGAGAGATTCTCAGCTTTCGCAATCGCGAGGATCTCGGATACCGTCAGATCTGGCAGGTTGTCAGCAACAAGCGTGACGTCGGGTGTCAAATTCCGAATTGCTTCGAGACAGCCTGTTCCATCGCTGCATGATGCGACGACGTCGAAGTCCTGTTGCGCTCCGAGTACCGACTTCAGCCCCTGTAGAACGATCGGTTGTCGATCTACGATCAGAAGCCGGATCCGTCTCTGCTTCACAGACACGTCTAACATGGACTCTGCCTCGGCCCAGCCATCTATGTACTTCGGCATATGGCCGGGGCCAAGCAGATTATTAAAATACAATTAATCGCGTAGGGAAAGAGGCTTAGGGGGCCAAAAACGACCTAAAATCACAAGCTTACACGGCATGTAGGCGAGAAATATGTCATTTGACCCGATGGTCATTGCGATTGACTGGCTCGATGCTTACCGCGCGGGCGACATCGAGGCGATCTTAGAAATGTATGCCGAAGATGCCGTGGTTCACTGCGGCTGCGGAGGCGCCAAAACCATTACCAGCCACGAGGCACTTCGTGCCTATTTAATTGATCGCCTCCGAGAATATCCGGCGGGCACGTTGAACGACCTCAATCCCTCGCACGAGGGGCCCATTATCTCGTACGTCAACAATAGTGGCGTCATGAGTGCGCTATTCTCGTTTGACGTTACCGGGAGGATCAAGGAGCTAGACTGCAGTCCCTCACATTAGACCTGCGGCGCGATCCAAGGCCGGCGTTGGGTCACATGCGGGCGTTGCGGTGCAAGGCCGGCGTCCCCGTGCGAACGCGTCGTTGCGAGCACATCGCGGACTATTCGTTAGCGAAAGCATGTCGAAGGGCGATACGCCTCCAGCAGAGCGAGACTGCTTGAGGCCTCCCAGCGACTGCACGGCCAATGCGGCGCGAGCGTGTGAAGACGCTCGAGCCTCGGCTTCAACTTAAAGCAACGCCCGAACTGGTCTTCAACGAGGATATTAGCGGGCCAGATGACGAGAGCACCTATCGCCAGTGCGTGTCGAGGCACGGGCGGTCGCCGTGGCTTCCTTGCACACGCTAAACTATCGTTCGTCATGCGATCAATTGTGATGTCCGCGGCAGTCCTGCCTGGCACCAGCTTGAGCCAGAGGCACAGGATCTCCGCCGCGGCATACGATCGTCGGGCCACGCATGCTCGCCATTGACTATGGGAACCATATCTCTGGTGGTCGGTTGGCTTGCTGTCGAGCTGGCACTCCGCAGAGCAGCTCGACACATCGGCATGAGTTCTGATGCCGAGCATCCGTCGGGAGCCAATCCCATGATGGACCACGCGACCAGAGTTGGTAATCGTTTGTTAGCAGCGTTGCCACCAGCGGATTTTGCTTTGCTTGCGCCTCATCTGCGGAAAGTCGTGATCGAACGCGATTCCGTGCTCGTCCGATCGGGCGAACAGATTGAACATCTTCTCTTCCCCCTCAGTGGCGCGATCGCGGCGATCACGGGGCTGCCGAACGGGCAGACAGTTGCTACGGCGATAATCGGGCACGAGGGCGCCGTGGGTTTGACGTCAGCGTTTGGCGCATCCGCCGCGCCCGCGACGGCGGTCGTCCGCATATCCGGGGCCGCGCTGCAGATCTCGCCTGCGCAATTCCTGACAGCACAACATCGCAGCCCCGCAATCGCATCCATGGTGCAGGTCTTCACGATGTCGTTGTTGACGCAACTCCAGTACGTGGCGGCCTGCAATGCACTGCATTCCGTCGAAGCCCGCCTGGCGCGCTGGCTTCTTCACATCCACGATCGTGCGAATGGAGGTGATCTGCTCCCGCTGACGCAAGAAACATTGTCGGAATTGCTGGGCGTCCGCCGCACCACTGTCACGCATGTCGTGTGCACAATGCGCGCGTCAAGGGCGTTGAAATCCAATCGGCGCGGCCAGCTCGAGATTGATCGGCCGCGGCTCGAAGCCGTGGCATGCGAGTGCTA
The DNA here is from genome assembly GCF_023074055.1 of Bradyrhizobium sp. 141. GTDB lineage: Bacteria > Pseudomonadota > Alphaproteobacteria > Rhizobiales > Xanthobacteraceae > Bradyrhizobium. The sequence goes on along the minus strand of NZ_JADPKR010000013.1, from coordinate 257,657 downwards.
CAAGATCATGAGCCGCAGAATCGATCAGATAGTCTCGCGCGGCGCGGTCGGGCTCGTCCATGGGGCTCTCGCGCGGCCCCCCTCCCGCTCGCCCGGTAGCCGAATAGCCGGGACAGGCTCGTAGAACCGATTCGCTTCGCGAACCACTCGCACATGCACCCTCGCGATTCAGCAAAAGGTGCACCGAGACTCGGTCGTTACAAATCGCCCAATCCCGAGCGAGCTCAAGAACTTTGCAGCGATGACTGGCTCCCGGCTGAAGCTGACCAGACAATAAGGTTCGGTCATCCATTCGCCTTGGGACGCTGGTCACAACGACGCGACCTAATACAACCAAACAGCACGGGCATGAGCTTCGCCTGTGCGAAGCTGGAATGACTGCCCGTCCGAGCCGGGATGGGGGACTGTCCGCCTTGCGCAGCTTGCGCTGACGATTCTCTTCTCGACCTACGCGGTCTCTGAGCTTCTCAAGTTCTGCGAGCTGGGCGCCAAGCGCTTCGAGACGCTCTCGAAGAAGAGCCGCAGGATTCTCCGCTCGAACGCGGGTATTCATTACACCCTCCTGATCGAGTCCCCGGGAGAATTCGCCCACTCTCGAGACCGGGAAAAATATGCAATCACATGACAAGCGCACTAACATCTGATAATGCTGCGCCCGCAAAAGCGTTGCGGGGGTGAATCGAGGCGGCTCGGCTGGCCAGATGTGCTTCCGGCCTCGCGTTTGGCCTGTCGGAGCACCCAACCTGGGTTGCCCGCACAGCAGCCCATAAGGGCTCCTTCATGGGCCGAAAAGATTACCGGCTGGATTCGGTTGCGCTGGAAATCCGGGTACTGGCTCCGGGGCAATCGGCCTTGCGCTTTTCCTCGTTCTCTTCGTCTGCGCAATCGACCCCACCATTTGCGCTTGGAATTCCAGAGCTGCCGCCGGTTGCGAAGGGCCCCTTGGCACTGCCTCCGCCAGCACCGGACCCGCCGCCACCGCCGGATCCGCCGCCGGATGCCCTTGCGGCACGAGAAGATCCAGCAGGGCCACCGCCAGGTGCTCCCCCACCCCCTGATGATCCACCGCTGGAGCTCCCCGGCCCTGCCGCAGATGACCGATTATTGTCGAAGAATGACTGGCCGCTGTCGCTATGCCTCGCCGCGTGCAGGCCGCCCGAACGTGAAATGGCTTTTGAGGTCAGGGAGGTGGACAGAAGCAGCGTCATGACAGGGGGCGTCACGGCTGCAAATCTTCCGCAGTTTTTCAAAAACGCCCGCCGGTCGTCGTCTTCCTTGCCGTCTCGGGTCACGACGCGCCTCCTCGATTTAAAATATTATTTACATTATTATATATTAAATGAATTCTCAACCACTAATTTTCTTGGCCTAGTGGGAGGTTGCTGAACGTGCGTGCCCCCCGGGGGCGAACGCCGGCAATTTTCGTTGTCCTCCCCGTTTCCCCAACCCTGACGACGCGCAAATTTGAGTTGCGCCCAGGCATTTAATTTGGTTAATTTCATTTTAACTAACCATCCGCGGGTTCGGCTACAATGGATCATGCGATGCCACTGCAATTCTATCGGTCCGTCCGGGACATGGAGATCTGGAGTGCGAGCAGCCACGGCTTCTCGTTCGTGATCAGTTTCGGAAGTCCGGGAGGTCCCGGCTTTCACGGACGCTCTGGCTACCTGGCGAGTTGGCGTCCGCTCCACAACAACCAAGCCGCAATCAAGATTGGCGGCTCGCCCTTTCGAACGTTGGCCGAGGCCGAAGGGGCCTGCCGCAACATGATTGAGCATCTGGCAACGCGATAGACCGCCCCTCGGCGCACACTCCCGAAGACGCCAGACTTACCCTATCAATTCGCGCTGGCCGGATCCTGACGCAAGAGATCAAGGGAATCCAACTCACCTGGCGCTGCATGCAGCTCGTTTCGCGAAATCGCCAATGCCGCGAGAACTGTACGATTGCTGATATCCAGCTTCTGAAAGATATGATGAAGATGGACCTTGATCGTACCGTCGGCAAGATTCAACCGACGCCCAATCTCCTTGTTCGATAGCCCCTCCGATACCAGCCGCATGATCTGCCGCTCCCGGTCAGTTAGCTGTGTCAGGGGCTTCTCACCGGCGCGAGGCTCCTCGCTGACGTGGCCGGTTCTCGGCGAGGCCGCTGCTTGGCCCTGGGCAGCTTTCCGCAGGGTTGCGACCAGCATCTCCACATCCGAATCCTTCGAGAGGACGATGCAGGCGCCGTCCGAGGCCAGCCTTTGTAACTCACTGTCGCCCTTAATACCGGTGAAGAAGATTATCGGAGCACTTGGGCCGACGGCCTTTGTAGGAGCGAGTATCCGCTGTCGACTGAAGTCGGGCAGTGCAGCATCGACAAGAGCGACGTCCGGCGCAAGAAATCGAATTGCCTCGATACAGCTGGCGCCATCGCTGCAAGAAGCAACGACCGCAAAATCACGCTGCGCCGCAAGAACGCTCCTAATCCCTTGCAAGACGATCGGGTGTCGATCGGCGATGACAATTCTGGTACGGCGCATGCTTCCCCTGCCTGTTGCTAACAACCCCCCTTGCGGCCGTTTAATCCCACCCTCCTTTTCAGACGCGCGAGTTATAACCAGTCAGCCCCCGTCATAACGTCGCATCTTAGGTCTGAGACAGCACCTCGCGGCAACGCTCGATGGCCACGCTACCGTAGCTCGCCCAGAGAATGCGTGCAGCACCGTAAGAATGCGGTGCTCAACGCAAAACTCGAAACCGCGAATTCCACGAGTATATTGACGTTTCATCTACAATTTTTGATAGCCCCGACCTGAAAATTCACTCCAAGAATGTCATCGGCGTATTGATCGGAGGGGTTACTATTATGGTCAACATCCAACTAACTTGGTTAGAGCCGGATATTACGAACGATATATAGGGACATTCACGATTCAAATCTAACATGCGACGAAGTTTCACTGAAGCGAGGCGTTCGTGAAGCCCGCTCCGGGAAGAGAGGTGAAAAAGTATTACTATTCATCAAAGCAACGGCAGGCAATCAAGGACAGAACAAGGCTGCGGTTGATCGTAGCCCGTGTAGGACCGATGAAGCCCCAGTACCGCGCTTTGAAGCTGAATTTCGTCAATTCAGCAACTTCGCTGATCGGCATGGGTCGTCGTTGGCAATGAGTAGGTGGTCACATGTATTCTTCGGCAGTATTGCGTCAAACACATAAGACCCTCATCGTTCAATTCACCGAATTGCAGAACTTACGTAATCGCGTGTTGAAAGCAGAGCAACGGTTGATCGAGCCCAAGCGACGAGCCCCCCGACGGAGGGCGCTTGGGAAGCGACCGCGCGGTCGGGGACACAGTCTCAGCCGCTAGCACCAAGTACTGCACTGCACACGAGCGCCGCCGCGCGCCCGGATCGCGCTTGCCCAACCCTGGTATGACCTGATAATCCCCCCTCCTGTTTCGATTCGGAAGTAGCTGGGGACGGCTTCCATGGAGAAGGGTGACTGGGCCAACTTGACCACAGCCGAGCTGTGGCGGCTTTACGATGAGGTCACGACCGTTCTCAGTCGCAGGATGACCGCGGAAAAGGCAAAGCTCGAAGAGCGGCTGCGGAAGATTGAGGGGACCGCCGATTCGTCCCCGAAGGGGGAACGTCCGCGCCGCCCCTACCCCCCGGTGCTGCCGAAATACCAGAACCCGAAGAACCCGTCCGAAACCTGGTCCGGCCGCGGCAAACAGCCCCGCTGGCTGAAAGCGCAGCTGCGCGCCGGCAAGAAGCTGAACGATCTCCTGATCAACCGCTCATCCGCACAAAGACGCCGCCGGACCGGCTGAGCGCCGGCGCGCTGCGGCGACCCATTGGACCGCAGAATTTACCGATCGCTGTCCGATTTTCCGTTAGGACTGCCGTCACCGCCGCCATTGCCGAAGCCATTGTTGCCACGCACAATGTGCCCCCCCGAACTGGCTATCGCGGCCGAGGTCAAAGAGGTGGAGAGCAACAGCGTCACTGTCGGAGGGGTAACAGCGGCGAATTTTCCGCAAGCCTTCAAGAATTCGCGACGATCATCGCCTTCCGAATCGAGTTGGGTCATCGGCTCGTCCTACAATCCAGCCCGCTTCCAACATAGACTTCAATTATCTCCCCTCAAGTTAAATATGTTAGTTTAACCATTTTAATTGCCACCTTCCGCATCGGTCCACGCAACTAGCGTTGCGTTTGCGAAAAGTACGTGACCCAAATTCCCTGCGAACAGGGAATTCTACAGGGAAATCCCATGTCGCGGGGGGCTATTTGGCCAAGGAAATGTACGAAAACGCCGCTACGGCCAAGTTATTGCGGCACTGGATGCGCAAATCCATAACAGGGAAATTTCTGATGTGACCAGGGAATGGACGCGCACGCTGAACAGGGACCCGCCGCAGCATATGGCTTTGGAGAGGGTAGCACGATGTACGACAACGTACTCGTTCTGGGGCGCGTCAAGGTCGGACGAAATACCTGGATTGGACCAGGATGTATTCTGGACGGTTCAGGTGGAGATTTGCAGATCGGGGATTGCTGCTCCATCTCCGTCGGCGTTCGCGGCACCGGCGTACGTTGGCATTGCGACCAAGTGTTTGCAACGGAGGAACGCGCTTCCACTCTGCCGATAACGCGTCGCGCGCGCTCAATGGGGCGATTCCCGATCCCGCTGCCGATGTTAGAGGCGGTGTCAATTCAGACGCCCTGCTTGGCGATCTGGATCAGTACGACGACTCCGACCTGCTGTTCTCAGCCGCCCCCGAGCCGGGGCCAATAAACTGTGATCGGCAAGGCGATGACGGCTCTGTTTGGGCGCCGCATCATGGGTGCTGTCATCGCACGCGCTAGGCGGGAGAGGGCCGCACCAGAAATTGCAGCTGTGTAAGTCCGATGTCAGGCATGCATTGCTTTTTAGAAAGAACAACTCCGAGCACTTGTGACGAGGCGAGCCAACCCTGCTTCGGGTTTTGGAACGTGCCAAGAAAGGTGCAGTCGCAATCATCAATCGAGTTTCCTCTAGTCATCGCATTTGTCACGAGGCAACAAACGCGACGATCAGCTAGATAGCATCACTCGGCGCTTGCACGTAGCGCCTCATGCTATGCTTACAGCTTTAATTAGTACGTAGGAGGCCTTCTGGCAAAAGCCTGGCGCGAGCCGGAAATTTCGGAACGAAGCCAATTTGCTCGCGTGCCCTCTCACTCGCTTGGTCAAAGGGCCCGAGTGCGCGCTTGTGTGTCGCCAATGCCGCCCGCTCATAGCCCTCGAGATTATTAAGGCGTTTCACGCCGGCCGGGACCGGCCAGTTCAATCAGCGTGGCTAACAGGTCGTGGCGGAGGCTGCGGATGCGCAGCAGCGCGCAAGCGCCATCGCCACATCGGGCGTGACCTGATCCTGAGTCCCGCGTTGGCGCGATTGGCTTCGATTTGTCGAATTGACGTCATGTCGAAGCTCCTCGTCCGGAGCCGGTTGCGGCACCCGAAAGCTTGCTACAACATCCTGAACCATCAAGGTTTTTCCCGCCGAACGAACCACAAATTCGCTGCAGAAAGGACTGGCATTCCCGCGCAAAAGGAGCGTTACTGATGGGACCGGGCCTTGGCCGTTGGCCCCGGTCTCTCTCCTCGCCGATGCGGGGCTTTTGGTGGTGCGGCGGCAAGCCGCGTTTGCCAAACCAGGAGAGAGCGGTGACGCCTATTTCAGCCGACGGCGCCGCGGCGCCCCGTTCCGTACTCACGTTCAACCGCCACGACCGCCGCGCCTTTATCGGCGGCTCCGACGCCCGCATCATCATGGGCGACGACCAGGACGCGCTCAGGCGCCTATGGCAGGAAAAACGCGGCGAGATCGCGCCGCAAGATTTGTCGCGCAACCTGATCGTTCAGCTCGGCATCGCCACCGAAGACCTCAACCGCAACTGGTACCAGCGCGCCACCGGGCACGCGATCACCGACATCCAGAAGCGGGTGCGGCACCCCGTCCATGCCTGGATGGCGGCGACGCTGGACGGCATCGTCGCGCCGACCGGCGCAGTGTTCGAGGCCAAGTTCATGCTGCCCTGGGCTTTTAGCGAAGAGGCGGCGGCCGAGAAGCACATGGCGCAGCTGCAGCATAACATGTGGGTGGTCGCGGCGCGCGCGGCCGTGCTCTCGATCATCACCGGCGGCGGCAAATGGGTCGAGATCACCGTGCATGCCGACCCGCTCTACCAACACCTGCTGCTGACCGCGGAGAAAAAGTTTTGGCGCTGCGTGCAGAGCGGCGAGCCGCCGCTGCTGTTCGGGGTTGAGACGCCACGCCCGCGGCTCGCCGCCGTCAAGGTCGTCGACATGACCGCATCCAATCTGTGGGCCGCATGCGCGGCGACCTATTTGCGCACCCGCGAGGCCCATGGCGAGCACGAGCTGGCCAAGACCGAGCTCAAGAAGCTGCTGCCTGAGGATGCCAAGGAAGCGTTCGGCCACGGCATTCGCGCCAAGCGCTCCAAGGCCGGTGCGATCAGCTTTGATGCGGTTGAGATGGAGGCTGTCCATGCACCAGGCCAGTGAGCATATTGGAGCGATCGCAGCGGCGCTGGCCCGCGCGCAAGCCGAACTAACCAATCCGGAAAAAACGCTGACCGCTCAGATCCGCTCGCCGTTCCTGCGCGATGACGACCGCACCTTTCGTTACGCCTCGCTGGCGAGCGGCCTCGACATCGTGCGCAAGACCTTGAGCCAGCAGGAGATCGCCACCATCCAGACCACCCGGGTCGAGGAATCGACCGGCCACGTCCATCTCACCACCCTGCTCGCCCATTCCTCCGGCGAGTGGATTTCCTCGGACTGGCCGGTCTGCGCCGCCAGGGACGTCGAGGCGCCGCACCGGATGGGCGCGGCGCTGACCTACGCCCGACGCTACGCCCTGTTCGCGCTGGTCGGGATTGCGGGCGAGGATGATCTGGACGCCCCGGACGCGGTGGCCAGCCCGCCGGCCGCGGGGCCGCAGGCGACCGCGAGCGCGAGAGCCAAGCCCGCCAAGGGCGTCCTCAATCGCGCGCCGGTGCTGGCGCCGCCAGACTCCGCCGCACTCCGCGAGCAGCTGTTGCGCCAGCTCGCAGCCTTGAGCGGGAGCGAGGACCTGCTCGCCTGGGCCAAGGCCAGCCTGCCCCTGAAAAACACCCTGCTGGAAGCTGACGCCCAGGTGATTGAGGCCGCCTATGAAGACAAGCTTGAGGACGCCACGCGTCCCGCGGCTGGCCAGGCCCGCCAGTCGGCCGCCCTGGATTGTGCGCCAAGCCTGTCAGCAGCGCCGCTTTCTGCCGAATCCGAGGCGGCTCTGCAGCCAACGCTGCCCGAGACCGGGATCGCTCATCCCAAGGAGCCGCCCCGCAAGCGCAACAAAGCCCACCTGCTGTTTGTCCGGGAGCAGCCCTGCCTCCTGTGCCGGCGAACGCCGTGCGATGCTCATCATCTTAAATTCGCCCAGCCTCGAGCGCTCGGCCGCAAGGTCAGCGATGAGTTCGCGGTGCCGTTGTGCCGCGCCCATCATGAGGAGCTGCATCGGCACGGAATGAACGGGCGTGGTGGGCGAACCTGCAGATCGCGCCCTTAGCGGTCGCCCAGGACCTGTGGGCGGCGAGCCCGATCCACGGCCCGGCCGCCAAGACCGCGCCGCTGTCCGCCAACCCTGGTTTGGAGGTGTCCCGATGAACGGCCTGTTCCCAACCGAGCGCGCGCTAGCCATAACGTTGCCGCTTGAATTTGAGGCGTTGGCGCCGCCGCCGCTGCTGCTGCCCCTGGGAAAATCTCGAACGCTACCAGGCGCTCCGGCAGGCGATCTTCGCAGATCTTGCCCCACGGTCCGCCATCGAATGGCTGCTTGCGATCGATGTCGCTGAGCTGTCCTGGGAAATCCAGCGCTACCGCATGTTGCGGCACAAATTGCTTGAGACCTATCGCCGAAAGGCAATTGAAGCGGCGCTCCGCCGCATCGACATGGTCGGGATCGATCCCGACTTCGAAGACCGGGCCGCGTACTACACGCAGCAAAATGCCCTGAGCTGGCGGATTGACCCGGTCGCTGCGACGGAGATCGACGCCCGCCTTGCTGCCTATGGCTTCGATCAAGACGCCATCACCACCGAAGTCTACGTCCAGGCGCGTGAGGTCCTGGCCCTGTTCGAGGGCCTGCTCAATGCTGCTCAGACCAAACGAATGTTGCTGCTTCGTGAGATCAGGAATCAGCGCTTCTTAGGTGGATCGATGCGCGGGCCGCGCTAGATTTGGTTCATCGTCTCCCGATCCGGTACGGGTCACGCATAAGAACCGCGCCCCCTAGGACGGCCCTCAAAAAGCGCAGGACTTGCGCGTATTACTTCAGGCTCTCGAATGGCACATAACTTGAACGCTCTAAGAATCCAGCCAAAACCGGGTCGGCCGCGGCAAGCAGCCGATGGCGGAAGGTACAGTTTCGCGCCGGCAAGAAGCTAAATGACCTGTTTATCAACCGCTCATCCGGGCAAAAGCGCCGCCAGACTGGCTAGCGCATGGGTGCGGGCGCTGGCCGGCGGTCGCCTATAGCCGTCAGCGCCACTTTCAGCGGTCCTCCTTGCCGTTCGGACCACCGTCCCCGCCGCCGCTGCACTTGCCATTCTTGCCTTGCACAATCCGCTCGCACCAACGTCATCACCGGCGGGCTCACGCCGGCAACTCTTCCACAGCTTTCGAGAACTAACGCCGGTCTTCACCGTCGGTATCGAGGCAACTCATCGGTGTGATCCTGCAATCATTGCTCAATGAAAATTACCTACCCGTGCAAGTTGCATTCGCGGGCGGCATGCACGGAGACACGATGCGCGCCAAGGTCCGCGACCGTGTCCCATGAAGGAGAATCAATACAGCTAGGTGAGTGCACGTTTGACATTCTAAATTTAAATCTGGTATAATTTTAAACTACAATATTAATTAGCTTGGAATCATCTAGATCATAACCCTGTTCAGCGCGTAACGAGCCCAAGGCAGCCACACATACCGCGCACCAAAGCACCGCTCTTTCCAAATAGCGGAAGCGAAAGGCAATTTATGACCGAGATCAAGGCTGGAGCAGCATCCAGGCAATTCCGGTCTGGCTTCAATGCGGCCTTGCGCCCAGGATTCTCGCTGCCGCGTCTGGGAGCCCTGATGAGCCGGGCCCTCGCGGAGACTCTCCTGGACCTTTCCGAACTAACAGTTCTCACCGAGGCTGCAACCGGTGCGTACGCCGTGACGGCCGTCCTCGCAGCAATGGCGGGGGCCAAACACGTCTATGCTTTCACCAGACCTACACGGCACGGCACACCAGCTGAAGCCAGACAACAGACTCTGGAGCTTGCGGGTTCGGTCGGCGTTGCCGATAGCATCGACGTCGTGGAGCAGATCACTCCGAACGTCCTCCATCAAACGGATATCGTCACCAATAGCGGTCATCTTCGGCCTCTGACCGCCGCCCTCATTGATAAGCTCCCAAGGCAGGCCGTGATCGCCTTGATGTTCGAGGCTTGGGAATTTCGCCCCAAGGACCTCGATATGGGAGCATGCTTGCGGCGCGGAATTCCGATTGTCGGCGTAAACGAACGCCACCCGTCGGTCGATGTCTTCTCGTTTCTCGGTCCGCTGTGCGTGAAGCAACTCCATGATAGCGGCTTATCCGTTTACAAGAACCGCATTGCCGTGCTGTGCGACAATGAATTTGTCGGCTCGCTTCGCGCCGGTCTCGCGAGCTCTGGAGCGAGCGTGGACACCTTCGACAACCTCCAAGACTTGTATCGCGACCAGTGGGACGCGATCGTCGTCGCGCTGCGCCCGGCGGCTGAGCCTCGTATCGGTTCGCCCGAAGCAATGCACCTCGCGGCTTGCGCGCCCGCCGGGGCCACCATCGTTCAGTTTTGGGGTGATATGGACCGAACAGCACTGTCAGAAAATGGATTGGGCGTTTGGCCAACCGCGCCGCCGGCGCTGGGGCACATGGGCATTCTCCTGTCGGAGATCGGGCCCGATCCGATCGTGAGGCTTCAGGCAGGTGGACTTCGGGCTGCCGAGTGGGTTCGGCGCAACAAAACTGTTTCGGCTGACGGATTCGCCCAGATCGTTTCTCGCTGCCCCGATCCGGCTTTCGCCAATTCAGATTAACGCAGCGATGACCTCGATGACCGTGGCCTCGCCGATGCCAGAACGACGACTGGGCATTGTGCACGGGCAGGCTAGAGACGCGGCGTTCGCCTGAATTGAACCCGAACCCGCTAGGGTCCTCGACACGGGTACTTCAGGCCATTAGCCAACTATTGCGCGCCCCGACAGCTCCGCCATGATCTTTGCTCTCAAAAGCACGATGCGCTGCTCTGGCTGGAAGCCAAAAACACTCAGCCTTCCCGCGCGTCAAGCAGCAGCGCCGACCAAGCCTGCTTCAATCGCGGATAATCCTCGCGCGACATCCGAAACGTAATCACGTCGTCGCCGTTCCACCAAGCGTTCGGCGCAATACTTTCGATTTCGAAACCAAGGCGAATATGGAAGCTCTTCGAGGCCACGTTCCTGTTTTGCACCTTCGCTACGACCACCGAGAGCCCCAGTTGCACGAACGCGAACGCGAAAAGCAGGTCGAAGATCTCAACCAGGAAAAGGCGCGCGCCCGGATCAACGATCAACCGCGCGACCTCGCCGTGCCTTGCCGCGAGGTCCACGTTCGCGAGGGCGATCGTGCCAGCCGGTTTTCTCGAGCGCTTGAACTCGGCAATGAAATAGTAATCGTTCGTTCTGGTTTGATAGTTTCGGAAAAACTCTTCCTGCTGGACCAAGGTCAGCTTTTCCCGCGTCATGAACTTGCCGAGAACGGGATCGTTTCGCCAAGCGATGATTTGCAGGGAGTCTTCCAGTCGGACCTCCCGGAGCGCCAAGTTATTTCCTTCCGGAAGCGCCCTGAGAATCTCGGCCTTTGTTGAAAGCGTCCCCATGCTCGGCATTTCCAGCTTCATAAGATCGCCATGCATTAATTTCACCCTAATTTAATATTTTAAATAATTGACCGCAGTGTTATCATTATTTAATGTGATTTTCAATAAAATGCTGCCGCTTCGATTGATGGAGGCTCGCTATTCTCGCCGCTGTACCAGTCTTGCCGGACCGGCCCATCGATGATGCCGAACTCAAGTCCTTAGCTTTGTCCGGAGATGCCGCGTTCTGGGGACATCTCGCCGCCCGTTCGCGGCAAGCGGCGACTTTTTCAGAGCTGTTCTTTCTGTCGACGCTTCGAAAGAAAGCGAAGCTACATGCGAGCGAAAGTGTCCGGCCAAAACTCCGCCTCGCGTTGATCGGTGGCTACAACCTTTATCCGCTGCACGAGCTGGTTGAACATCTCCTGGCCATTCGGGGATTCGAGTGCGAACGCTTCCTGGGCGACTACGATAATTTCGTGTCGGAGATACTCGACGGCTCGAGCCCATTGTACGCCTTTAAGCCGGATCTCGCCTTCATTCTACCGAACGCGAACCATTGCCGGTTTTCCGGCTCGCTCCTCGATGCCGTGGAACAACAGCGGGAAGCCGCAATTGGCGCCGCGGACCACCTCCTCAACCTCGCGCGGACTTTCGTCGCGCGCTCAGGCGCGTCCGTGATCCTTGCCAATCTCGCCCTGCCCGGCGATCTCGATCTCGGCTCGTTTCGTTCGCGCACGCTCGGCGCCGATTGGAGTTTCCGCAAGGCGGTAAACTTCGAGCTCGGGCTCCGGGCTCCCGCTGAGGTACAGATCTGCGACGTCGAGTTTCTCTCTGCGCGCCGGGGGATCACTGCCGCGCAGGATGCGCGAGCGTGGTATGAATCGAAGCAGCTCGGCTCACCTGATTTTCTGGTGGACGTCGCGCAAGAGCTAAGCCATCTGATTGCTGCCCGGAAGCAAGGCCCCAAGAAGGTGCTGGCACTCGATCTCGATCACACGCTATGGGGCGGCGTGATTGCGGAGGACGGTGTCGAGGGGATCGAACTCGGCGACTCCTCTCCGCGCGGCGAGGCTTTCAAGGCATTCCAGAAATACCTCCTCGGCCTTTCCCAACGCGGCGTCCTGCTGGCGGTATGCAGCAAGAACGATCATGCGCGCGCAATTGAGTTATTCGAGAAGCATCCCGAGATGGTTCTGCGCCTGGAACACTTCGCGGCCTTCAAGGCCAATTGGGACCCGAAGTCCGACAACCTGCAGCGGATCGCAGATGAACTCCGCCTCGGCCTGGACAGCTTCGTCTTCGCCGACGACAACCCTGCGGAGATCGAGATCGTGCGCCAGTTTCAGCCCCAAGTCGAAGGCGTGCTCCTCGGGCCGGATCCCGCCGAATTCATCGGTCGCCTCCAGGCCGGACGCCATTTCGAGCCGCGGAACGTCACCGAGGAGGATCTTGAGCGTACGGCGCAGTATAGGCAGGAACGGCGACGCACGGAGTTCGCGGCGAGCATAACCGACATGCCAGCCTACCTCGCCTCGCTTAAGATGCGAGGCACGATCAAGGAGTTCGACCCGCTCGATGTCCCCCGCATTTCCCAGCTGATCGCGCGCAGCAATCAGTTCAACCTGACGACCGTCCGTCGACCGGAAACGGACATCCAGGGTCTCTTAAAGAGACCGGGCTATTCCTGCTTCACGATGCGGCTTGAGGATCGGTTCGGCGATTCCGGGCTCATCTCTGTGGTCATTGCAAAGGTCGAAGGCGACGTCTTCGTGCTGGATACGTGGCTCATGAGCTGCCGCGTGCTTAAGCGCCAGGTCGAGGACGAGATCATGAACGAGATCTTTCGGCTTGCGAACGCCGCAAGTTGCACAAAAGTGCGCGGCATTTATCTTCCGACGCCGAAAAACGGGATCGTCGCCGGAATCTACGAGGAGTTTGGCTTCGTGCGTACGGTAGACTTCACTGCTCGGAAAGAGTTCGAGCTCGAGGTCGAGAAGTATCAGATGCGCTCGACCAAGATCCACATAACCCGGAGGGCCTATGAAGCAAGCTGAAGTACTGGCGAAGTTGCAAGAGGTCTTCGACGGCATCTTCCTTCAGAAGGTTGCGGCCAAGCCCGAACTGTCGGCGGCCGACGTCGAGGAATGGGACTCGCTCATGCAGATCTCGCTCGTCATCGCGATCGAGCAGAAGTTTCGGGTGCGATTCCGCCTAGGCGAAGTGGAGGCGGCCCGGAACCTGGGCGAATTCGCCGATCTGATCGCGAAACGGATGGAGTCCTAACAGCTGGACATCGCTGAGGAAAGCCGGGATACCCGGCCCGGCCGCCTGCCGGTGTCGCACCCAGCCCTATTGGCTTGACGCGGCCCTGCTCCACAAGAGGCCGTCCGAACTTTCGTCTGACAGCGCTTAAACCAAGCGAAGCCGAATTTGGGCGGCGTCAATGCGGCGTAGCCGCCAAGCAGCTGTTCGTGACCGGCGATTAACCGGGCCACGCCTTCTCAAGAGAAATTGAAATACCTGCACGTGCCGCTTGCTTCACAAGCGCGAAAAAATAGAATTAATTTGCAAAATATTGTTTAATAGATTTAATCTCGGGATTTTAACTTAAATCCTTGTCCGAGTAAAGAGATCGACTGCGCGGGAGAACAACATGACAAGTCTGTTCACCACCCAGGTCCCCGTTCTGACCAACAACACCGATGGAGCAGGAGCGGATTACGAGCTGGGCATGACCTTCACCAGCGACAGCTCCGGCGTGATCCAGGCGATCCGATACTACAAGGCCTCGAACGAGACCGGCACTCATGTCGGGCACATTTGGTCGACCACCGGCCAGGAGCTGGCGACGGTCACCTTCACCAATGAAGGCGCATCGGGCTGGCAGCAGCAGGCCCTCGCCACGCCGCTCACCATCACCGCCGGCACGACCTACGTGGTCTCGGTCAATATCAACAGCTATTACGTCTCCACCACCCAAGGCTTCGCATCCGGCATCAGCAACGGTGGCCTGACCGCCCCGGCCGGTGCCGGCGTCTTCGACTACAACGCGGGCGTCTTTCCGACTAACGTCTATCAGAACGCAAACTACTTCCGCGACGTCGTCTTCGCTGCGAGTTCGAAAAACCCCAATAATCATCCCGGCGCGGTGAGCGTCAGCGGGACGCCGACGCAGAACCAGACGTTGACCGCGACGGTGAGCGATACGGACGGAGTGCCCGGGACGGTCTCCTATCAGTGGCAGCAGAGCACGAACGGCAGCACGTGGACCAACATTAGCGGCGCGACCGCGAAAACGCTGACGCTGGGCCAGGCCCAGGTCGGCAACTTCATACGCGCCATGGCTTTCTACACGGACCTGCTGGGCAGCAGCGAGAGCCCGGTGAGCTCCGCGACCGCCACGACGGTAGCCAATGTCAACGACGTCGGCGCCATCACGATCAGCGGCACCGCGGCCCAGAATCAAACGCTGACGGCCAACGTCACGGATCCCGACGGCGTCCCAGCGAGCATCACATATCACTGGCAAAGCAGCCCGGACGGAACCACCTGGACGAATCTCGCCGCCACGACCTCGAGCCTCACTCTCGACAGCAGCCTGGTCGGAAAGCGGATCCGGGTGAATGCCACCTACACCGACCTGCGCGGCACCGGCGAGAACGCGACCAGCGCGGCGACGGCCACGGTTGCAGCTGCGAGTGCAACCACCACTCTGTTCACCACACAGGCGCCTGCCATCACCAATGCCAGCGACGGGATAGGGGCGGATTACGAACTGGGCATGCGCTTCACCAGCGACACGTCCGGCGTGATCCAGGCGATACGGTACTACAAGGCCTCGAACGAGACCGGCACCCATGTCGGCCACATCTGGTCATCCACCGGCCAGGAACTGGCGACGGTCACCTTCACCAATGAAGGCGCATCGGGCTGGCAGCAGCAGGCCCTTGCCACCCCGCTCAGCATCACCGCCGGCACGACCTACGTGGTCTCGGTCAATATCAACAGCTACTATGTCTCCACCACCCAAGGCTTCGCATCCGGCATCAGCAATGGTGGCCTGAACGCTCCCGCCGGCGCCGGCATCTACGACTTGACAAAAGGCATTTTCCCGACCGCCATCTATCAGAATACCAACTACTTCCGCGACGTGGTGTTTGCCGCGGGCTCGTCAAGTCCCAGCAATCACCCCGGCTCGGTGAGCATCAGCGGGACGCCGACGCAGAACCAGACGTTGACCGCGACGGTGAGCGATACGGACGGAGTGCCCGGTACGATCTCATATCAGTGGCAACAGAGCACGAACGGCAGCACGTGGACCAACTTCACCGGCGCGACCGCGAAAACGTTGACCCTGGGTCAGGCCCAGGTCGGCAACTTCATACGTGCCACCGCCTTCTATACGGACCTGCTGGGCAGCAGCGAGAGCCCGGTGAGCTCCGCGACCGCCACGATGGTAGCCAATGTGAACGACGTCGGCGCCGTGACGATCAGTGGTACCGCGACCCAGAATCAAACGCTGACGGCCAACGTCACGGATCCCGACGGCGTGCCTGCGAGCATCACATATCACTGGCAAAGCAGCCCGGACGGTATCACCTGGACGAATCTCGCCGCAACCACCTCGAGCCTCACTCTCGACAGCAGCCTGGTCGGCAAGCGGATCCGGGTGAATACGACCTACACCGACCTGCTCGGCACCAGCGAGAACGTGACCAGCGCGGCGACCGCTGGGGTTACAACTGCGAGTTCCGGTACTATTCTATTCACCACCCAAACGCCTGCCATCACCAATGCCAGCGACGGGATAGGGGCGGATTACGAGCTGGGCATGCGCTTCACCAGCGACACGTCCGGCGTGATCCAGGCGATACGGTACTACAAGGCCTCGAACGAGACCGGCACTCATGTCGGCCACATCTGGTCATCCACCGGCCAGCAACTGGCGACGGTCACCTTCACCAATGAAGGCGCATCGGGCTGGCAGCAGCAGGCGCTCGCCACGCCACTTACCATCGCGGCGGGCACGACCTACGTGGTTTCGGTCAATATCAACAGCTACTACGTCTCCACCACCCAAGGCTTCGCATCCGGCATCAGCAATGGTGGCTTGAATGCTCCGGCCGGCGCCGGCGTCTTCGACTACACCGCGGGCGTCTTCCCCACCAACGTTTATCAGAACGCAAACTACTTCCGCGATGTCGTCTTCGCCCAGCCCAACGTCATCGCACTCCTCAACAGTTCCACAGTCTACGTCAGTGAAGCGGGGGGCACAGCCACCATCACCGTCGTACGCTCTGGCGATCTCCAGTCTCAAACGACCGTCGAGTACACGACGAATGAAATCGGCACGGCTGGGACGGCGACGGCTGGATTGGACTACATTCAGCCCACGTTCAATGGTCGGGCGAACACCGGTCAGATCGTCTTCGCACCCGGAGAGAGCACCAAGAGCTTCACCATCTCGATTGTGAACGATCAGCTCACCGAGGGAACTGAAACGTTTGCCGTCGGGCTTCAGAATCCCAGCTCCGGCTCCCTTGGAGCCCCGCGCACCGTGCTCGTATCCATCGTCGACGACGACTCGCCCACCGCCATCGCAATGGCGGACGCCGCCGTCACCGTTACCGAGGGCACACCGACAGCGACGATCACGCTGCTGCGCAGCGGCAGTGCCACTCAGGCTGCCACGGTCGGCTTCACAACCAGCAACGGCAGCGCGGTCTCGGGATTGGACTACACGACCACGTCCAGCACAGTGACCTTCGCTGCCGGCCAGGTGACTCAGACCATCACCATCCCGATCATCAACGATACGACACCGGAGAGCGACGAGACTTTCACCGTCAACTTGACCACCCCGACGGGCGCCACCCTGGGCGCGCAGGCGACGACAACAGTGAAGATCCTGGATAATGACAACCCCGACCTCGGCAATCTGGTGGGCCAGACGGCCGTAACAGGCCTGAACGAACCAACGGCGATCGATTGGAGTCCCGACGGCCGCTACATGCTCGTCGCGCAGAAGGACGGTGTGGTGCGCGTGGTGGACAACGGCACGCTGCGATCGACGCCGCTGATCGACCTGTCCAGCGAGGTCAACGATGTCAGCGATCGCGGACTTCTGGGGATCGCGGTTAACCCAAATTTCTTTGCAGGCAGCCCCTATGTCTACCTGCTCTACACCTACGATCCGCCCGAGACCGCGGGCCAGACGGGACTCGCAGGACCCGATCAGGCCGGAAATCGACCGTCTCGTCTGGTGAGGGTGACTGTGAACCCAAGCACCATGGTCGCCGATCCCGCGAGCGAGTTCGTACTCGTCGGCAAGAATAGCACTTGGGCGTATACGAGCCGTCCGGACCTGGACAGCAACGGCGATCCCAGCATTCCTCCATCAGGTATCGTCAACGGCACCACCATAACGGCTCCGGCCAGCCAGATAGACACTGGAGCTCAGGACAACGATCCGAACTCGCCAGGGATTCAGAATCAGAACATTCGCGATTATCTGGCGACGGACGGGGACTCGCATTCCATCGGTGCCGTTCATTTTGGTCCCGACGGCTATCTCTATCTCACCGTGGGCGACGGCACGTCATACAATTTCGCGGACCCTCGTGCAGTGCGGGTCCAGGACATCCAAAATCTCTCCGGCAAGCTGTTGCGGATCGACCCGACTACGGGTGCAGGAGCGCCCGGAAATCCATTCTATCAGGCCGGCGATCCCAACAGCAATCAGTCGAAGGTCTTCTACTACGGCGTTCGCAACTCTTATCGCTTCAGCTTCGATCCCGTCACCAATCTGCCGGTGCTCGGAGATGTGGGTTGGGACAGCTGGGAGGAGTTGGACACCGGTCCGGCGGGATCGAATTTCGGCTGGCCCTATCTCGAGGGTCCGAACAAAACCGCCAGCTACCAGGACCTCGCCCAGGCAATCACCTTCTACAACAATGGCAACCGCAACAATACGTCGGACCCGCCTGCAGTATTTCCCATCTTGGCCGAGAGCCACGGTGCCCCGGACAATTTCCACGTGATCACCGCGGGAGATTTCTACAACCAGAACATCATGTTCTTCGACGATGTCTACAATGGAACGATCTTCGCTGCGACCTTGAACGCAAACCGCCAGATCGCCAGCGTTCAGTTGGTGGACAACAACGCACAAGGCATCGTCGACCTGCAGAAGGGCCCCGACGGGTGGCTCTACGGAGCCGACATATTTGATGGCACGATCCGACGTTGGGTGGACCCTTCAGCCACACCCGCTGTGGGGCTCACAGTGGGGTCCTGACCGGTGCGGGCCATAGTAAGCGTCGAACTGCGACCGTTCGGGGATAGCGATCGTTCATCCCGCGAGAAACGGCATGGATATGGACGTCTCGGAAGATCGAGGCCGTTTAGGGGGATTAATGAGAGCTGCAATAATATTGACCTCTATCGCGATGATCTCTTTAAGTCTGGGGATCGGAGCAACGTCGCCGACCCTGGCGGGTCAAGAGCAGAACTCATTTGGATCTTCAGCATCATCCATGCCGCCGCAGTCCAAGCCTGGGCAGCGCATCGATGCCTGGCGCCAGATGGACGATAAGCTCGTCAATCCGACGAGCGCGAACGGCTATGTCCGGTGGCGTCTCGCTTACGATGGCGGCGTTGATGGTTCTAACGGCAAAGACAGACCCGCCGCGCCACCTGCTCCTGCACCCGCTCCGTCATCGATACCTTTGAGTGGACCGCCGCTTTCCTTTAACGATGCGCGATTTACCAGTGCTGTCTCCTACAGCCGACTGGACAATGGCGTACCGGATGGAGGATCACTCACAGATCGAAGTTATATCTATTACGAAGTCGGCGATAACACGGTTGGTTGCTGGGGTAGCTGCACACTAACGAGGCTCCGAATCCAGTCCCGCGAATGTATCCGGGCGATCAAAGGCAATATCGTAATCTCGGACTCTTATCTCGAGGCGATAGGACAAGACGATGACCATGCCGATGTGATCCAGGCCTATGGCCCCGGCAATCACGGAACGATCACTCTGCGAAATACGTCCATTGTCGCGCACAACACTTCGGCGACCGCCGGGATATTCGTCGCCGACAGCTGGAAGCCCGATCTGGTTGATCTGGAAAACGTCATGTTCCAGGGCGGACCTTTTGGCCTGCGTCTTCACGCCGATGGTTACACCAACGCACATTTGCGAATGAAAAACGTGTGCTTTGTCGGACCGTTCCGCTTCCGCAAGTTTTTCATCACCGAATTCATCATCGACGAGTGGACGAACGTGAATGACTGCGTCATTCAGAATGGCCAGCTTGTTGTCGTGAGACCCATCCGACGCCCCTGACAGCGCGTCCAGTAATGATGGCCAAAAGCCAGGGCGGCGCATATCGGCCCGCCCTGCTCACGTGGGTCATGTGCTGCTTCGATCAGCGTGCAAATTTAAACTTAGATGCCTGGCGCGATCCCAGGGGTTTTCCGAACTGCCATAAGCGACTTGGTCATTCCGAGATACTTTTCCGGGATGACGTCCGCGTCGGGAAAAAGCGCCGAAAACATGCGCCTGTCGAGCAAGGTCGAAGATTGAACGGTCCTCATCGCCTCATCGACGGTAGCCGCTTTGGACCAATAAGGACCCAACTTGCGGGCCATGACCAGCCGGAACTTAAGGGACTCGGGAAGCCAATGCAGGAGTGGCGTTCTCGCGTGGGGCTCGATCGGAAACCAGAAATAGGGTGTTTGCACAAAGTAGTTTGGAGCGATTCTGCGGATCTCCTTCGCCATTGACATCATGTCCGACCATTGGCCTACATGTTCGATGACGGAGTTCGAGTGGATCACGTCGAAGCTGTTATCGGCGAATTCAGGCATGTGACAGGCGTTCCCGTGCAGGAATGTAAATCCCGGCTGGGCTGCAGGCTGCGCGTCGTCCAAGTTGACCAGCGTTATTTCGACAGGCCTGCCTATCAGTTTTCTCTTATCCTTCCAGTAGGCTTCAACTCCGCCAACGTCGAGAATCCGCAGAGAACGCCCCATCGTCGGAATCGAATTGATGAGGTCGAGAAATATGGAAAATCGGGCCAGCCTGAAACTGCTCGACGCTGCCCTCTCGTAACCACCAACTTCGATCGCCGGGGAAGTCGCCATTTCAATCTTCCTCGATGGTGAGCTTGAATTCGACTATATACGGCACATTTAAATTCGCTTCAAATAAAATAACAACGATATTATTCTTCGGGCCATGTCGAATCGAACGAGCAAGCCTGAAGGCTTACTCGCACAGACCGAATCTGAACCCAGACAGAGCACCCGGAAAGGTGGAGAGATTTCCAGGGAACAGCGCAAGGCCTTCGCCACATCAGCCAATCATGCTCATGGTCGCCTGATCGTCGCCCACAGGCGATGATTGCCGGGTATCTGTACGCGAACCCAGCGATAGGGCATCAGCGACCACGGCTTGATCTGCGGCGTGAGATTGTCGAGAACGAAGTCGCCGCTGCGGGTGCGCACGAGAAGCACCAAATGGTGTTCTCCAGAACCCAGGACGACTTCGCCCAATAACAGCACTCGTGCCGGCCAGCCAAGCTGAAGCAACTCGTGGCGCTTGCTCACCGCGTAGTCATTGCAATCACCGTGATTGGGATTGATGACCCACTCCTCGCCGGCAAGGCCGAGCTCATTGCGAGCCGGCATAATGGCGAGGTTGACTGCTCGATTGACCTCTTGCAGAGCCGCCCATCGGTCCTCGGTCAGCCGGATCGGCCCACCACGAAACGATCGCCGCTGCAGACATTCCGCCTCATAACGCAGGCAGAACGCGGTGTACGCAAGGGGCGGCAGCGTCGGGCTTCCCAGCTCGATGCGCGGATTGATTGCCCTCAGCGTCGCCGGCGGGGCCGTGCGCCCGGCGCGCGCCCATTCAGTTCCACCGATCATTACAGCAAGCGCCGCCGCGACAACCGAGCCGCACGCACGATTCATCCGCCGATCCCTCGTAAACGCCAGATTGAGGCTCGGATCCACTGGCAGTGCGGAGACATCCTATTTAAAATGGATTATTAATTCAAATAAAATAAATATTAAATTTTGGGACGGATTGTATCATTGCGGCTTGATGTCGGCCCCGCGCATGGGCGCACATCGACCATTTTGGCAATGGAGCGCTCCATCGCTTCTGCGAGCCGTTGGGCTTCGCAGAGCCGCGGACCCGCGCAATTAGGGCAACAATTTAACAAACTCGCGAGTTTAATTATTGATTAATCTCCGCCGCTGGGCAAAGCGTCTCCCGAACGGCTCTCCTGCCTCAGGATCGGGATTGCACATGACGGAAGAACTGCTCGTCATTCTGGGGGCTGAAGCCATTCTGCTAGCCTTCGTCACAGCGATGACTCTGCACCACAAGCAAATGGATGTGCTGAGCGGGCTGCAGCGCCGCGCGTATCGCAGGTTCGCCCGCCGGCAAGACAGGCCTTTGCTGCGCTCGGTCCGTACTCGCGCATGGGCTTTGCTGTCACAGGCGAAGACGTGGATCGGGATTGGAAGGCTCACCCCAGCCAATCTCTGGCGGCTGCTCGGAAGCGCCCAATCGGGCCTGATGCAGGCGGGAAAGCTGTCCACCATTGTGCCTTATCTTGGGCGGCCTGGGACCCCTCGAGCCACGGCTTCCGGCACCAGACGTATTGCAGAGGCTGGGCGTCAGCTCGGTGCTCGTTGAATGCGGAGCCCGAGTGGCACTCGGGCCCGCGTCATTCCACGTCTGGCAATGGCTCAGCGTTCCTTGAATGCCCGTTCCACCTAAGCCTGCGGCGGCTTGAGAGGGCAGGACAGCGCAGTGCGACGTGCCATGCTTACGAAAGCCTGGCCGACCCGAGTTTCCCCAGCTCCTTCGGCTTCAGGATGATGCAATCGCTGTGTTGGCTGCTACCGGCACGCTGTTCGCGCCGAACAAACTTGACCTCGGGGCCTTCGGATGCAACCCGACGAGCGGCAAACCATCTGTGCGAGTAGTTCTTGTCGCTAATCGCCCAACTCACGGCGCCTCTGCGAGCTCTGCGTCATGTTCAGTTGGACTTCTTTTTCGTCTTGAACATCAACGTTATCCGCAGCAATGGACAAACTCGCGAGATTCCTCTTGCGGCGTGCGGAACATTCCCCTGGAAGAGCACCAGACGGTTTGGACGTGGCAGTACGGCTGCAACGATATCTGCCGGTGGTTGTTGGGTCAGGAAAACGGTCTCACCCGCCCAATTAGGATCCCAAGTTGGATTAGAATAGAAGACTGCCGTGTAGTCATTGGGATCAGCTGAATCCAAATGAGCTGAGCCTTCGCATCCGTACGGATAACCGTTTGCATAGCACCTCATCAGTGTGTGATCCTTGAAGATCGACCGCTCCAAGAGACTCCACATTTTCCAGATGACCGGAGCTTCGTTCTCCAAGACACCTGAACAATCTGACGTGTCAGCTTCGTCGTATCCGCCGGCAAAATGCTTGTACCAATAGCGATAACTGCCGGGTGCCTTGAATGATACTGCTCCAAATTTCCATGATGTATTTTGCAGATAGTCTTGGACATTCGCCAATAATTGCTGTTCTAAGACATCATCATAAACACGAATGACCGGGCTTTGTGAGAGTATGATGGACTGCGATGTCATCTGTCCAATAGCTCCTTGATCGCGAGCTCGATGCTCGTTGACGCGCGACCCCGAGCGCTGGTGTACTCTCGGGGCTGTATCATTTCGTGTCCAGCAAAGCTTCAGCGCTCCTTGAACGCCCGCTCCGCCTGATCGTGCAGCGGCTTGAGCAGGTAGGATAGCGCGGTCCGACCTCCCGTCTTGATGAAGACCTCGACGGGCATGCCGGGCAACAGCTTGGCCGACCCGAGTTTCGCCAGCTCTTCCGGCTTCAGCAGAACGCGACCCGTGTAGTAACTCGTGCCGGCGCGCTGATCCTGCGTGATATCTGCCGAGACCATGCTGACCTCTCCGTCGATCTCCGGAGTGGTCTTCTGGTTAAACGCCGCGAAACGCATTGTCGCGGTCTGCCCCACATAGACCTGGTCGATGTCGCGCGGTGCGATCTTGACCTCGACGGCAAGCGAGTCCGCGTCAGGCACGATCAGCATGATTTGCTCACCGGGTGAGATGACCCCGCCGACCGTGTGGACGCTAAGCTCGTGGACGCGGCCGGTCTGTGGCGCCCTGATATCGATCCGATGCAATTGATCGACCGCCGCAGTCTTGCGCTCGCCCAGTTCGGAGAGTTTTGAGCGCGTTTCGATCAGGTCCTTGCCGACTTCCGTCCGCAGGTCCTGGTCGATCTGAATGATCTGGAGGCCGATTTCGGAGATCTTGCCTTTCGATTGCGCAATCATGCCGGCCAACTGGCTGCGCTCGCCTTCGATGCGCGCGGAGTCGCGCTCGAGGGAATTGAGCCGCGTGATCGGCACCAGATTCTTCTGCCAAAGGCTGCGCACGCCCTCCAGCTCCTGGCGGATGAATTCGACTTCCTTCTGCTTGGCCTCGGTCTGCCCCGTATAGCCCTTGATCTCGTTCTCCAGCTGCGCGCTTTTCTCCTGCAACTGCGCTTTTTGGCCGCTCCTTGCCTGACGGCGAAGGTCGAACAGCTTCCGCTCCGCAGTGATTGCACGGCTCGCCTCGGAGTTGCTCTCCTTGGCTCGGTCGAGCAGCACCTTGGGAAACACGAATTGCTCGGCACCATCGCGCTCGGCCTCGAGACGAGCCTGGCGCGCGAGCAGCTCATCGATGCTGTTCGTGACGATCGTCGCATTGGCGAGCGTCTGAGTCTCGTCGAGGCGGATCAAAACGTCGCCTGCATTGACCCGATCGCCCTGGCGCACGCGCAACTCACCCACGATCCCACCGGTGGCGTGCTGAACCTTCTTGACGCTCGAATCCACCACGACCACGCCCTGGGCGATCACCGCGCCCGACAACTGGCTCGTTGTCGCCCAACCGCCGACCCCAAATGTCACCAGACCGAACATGATCATACCGACGATCATGTAACGCTGGATGGACTGCATCGCCGGCGCCACCTGGCTGTTCATCGGTTGCCTCCTTGAGCTTCCGCGACCACCTTGAGCGGCACGGGATTTCGCAAGACCTTCTTCAGGACCTCCTCTCTCTTGCCGAAGGACTGAACTCTGCCTTCCCCGAGGCACAGGACATGGTCCACGGCCTCCAGCGCCTTCGGCCGATGCGCGATAACCGCAACAATCCCACCCCGGCGGCGAACGTTCAGAATCGCCTCGGTCAAGGCTTCCTCGCCCTCGGCGTCGAGATTGGAAGACGGCTCATCAAGCACGACCAGGAACGGTTTGCCGTAGAAGGCGCGTGCGAGCCCGATACGCTGCCGCTGCCCCGCCGACAGCGCTAGCCCTCCCTCGCCGATCTTCGTGCTGTACCCGTCCGGAAGGGAGAGGATGAGGTCGTGCGCCCCCGCGGCATGCGAGGCCTCCAGAACAGCGGCGGCCGTTGCCTGCGGGTCGAACCGTGCAATGTTCATCGCAATGCTGCCGTCGAACAATTCGACATCCTGAGGCAGATAACCGATGTGCTTGCCGAGAGCGTCCGAAGACCAATGATCGAGCGCGGCCTTGTCGAGCCGGATCCTGCCTCGAATGCACGGCCAGACGCCGACCAGCGCACGTGCCAACGTCGATTTGCCGGATCCGCTCGGACCAATGATTCCGACCGCCTGCCCCCTTCGCAGCTGGAACGACACTTCACTGACGGTGGGCCGCTCCGAGTTCGGGGCGCCAATATAGAGATGCTCGACGGTGAGAGTTTCAACAGGAGGAGGTAATGCCAGCCGCTCCTCCTCGCCGGGGAGAAGTTTTAGCAAAGCATCGAGCCGTCGTCCGGATTGCCGCGCAGCGACGAACCCTTTCCAGTTCGCAATGGCCATTTCGACGGGCGCCAACGCCCGCGCGGTGAGGATCGATCCGGCAATGATGATGCCGGCGGTCGATTCCTGGTTGATGACGAGGACCGCGCCGACGGCAAGAACCAGCGATTGCAGAATCGCTCGAAAGATCTTGGAGGCGCCCCCCAGCCCGTTAACGACGTCGCTGGCCCGCTCATGGGCAGCGAGGTACTTCGCGTTGACATCCTGCCAACGGAACGCCGCCTGCTGCCGCATGCCCATGGCCTGCAGGACCTCGGCATTTCGCCGCCCCTCGAGCGCCAGTGCCGTTCGCGAGACTGCGAGACGCGAGGACGCCTTTGCCGGCCCTCGCGTGCGCGTTTCGGTGAGCATAGTAATGCCGACCAGCACCAGCGCGCCGGCCAGCGCAGTGACGCCAATCCAGAAGTGGAAGAGGAAGCAGACACCGAGATAGATCGGCATCCAGGGCAGATCGAACAGCGCGGTCGGCCCTCCGCTCGACAGGAAGCCGCGGACCTGATCAAGATCCCGCACCGGCTGCAAGCCGTCGCCATCGGCCCTGGTCTTCAAAGGCAGACGAACAAGCGCGTCGAATATGCGAATGCCGAGCCTTTCATCGAAATAGCGGCCGACCCGCGCGCTGATCCTGCTCCTGACGAAGTCGAGCCCACCCTGAAACAGGTAGAGCACCGTGGCCAGAACCATCAAGGCGATCAGCGTCGGTATGCTGCGCCCGGGCAGCACCCGATCATAGACTTGCAGCATGAAAAACGAACCAGTGAGCATGAGGAGATTGCTCATCCCGCTGAAGGCCGCGAGCGCCCAGAAAATCCGGCGGCAAGACCGCAGGAAAGCCGACATCTCTGATTGCGGCTCGTCATAATCCTTCGCCGGCCCGGATCGACCAGCGAATATCCGTTGCCGCAGGACTTCGACCGAGCGCTTTGCCCAGCCGACTAGTCGCGGCGTCCGCAGTTCGGCGTCATCCGCCGACTGTCCTCCGCCAGCCCATAGTCCGGATATGTGCAGAAGTGGAATACGAAAAAGATTCGCAGGCGGGGGGATCACCCCCCGCCGTCTAAAGTCCATCATGACAGCCGCCCTTTAGTCATGCCTTGTCGGAGGATCCCCAAGAGATCCCCCGAGGCCGTTGTTGAGTACTAGTCTGTGTGGTTACGCGGTCCCCTACGCGAAATGGAAGTCGTGGCTGTTCAGCTTGTCGAGCTGCGTGTTCTTCAGCGTGAGGGTGTCGCCGCTCCCCGCCGCGATCACGACGTCGCCGCCTGACTGGGCCGCGTGGGAGAGAACGCTCGCGAAACTGTCGAACACGGACTTGCTGAACTCGACCGTATCGTGGGCAGCTCCGCCGGCAACGAAGCCCTTGATGACGTCGTTGCCGAAGTTCGCGGCAAACGAGAAAGTGTCTGCCTTGCTGGTGCCAACGAAGACCTCATTGCCTGAAGTGCTCGTCTGTACGTTGCTGCCTGTCGAGCTCGAAGTAGCAACGACCTGACTGGTGCTCGTGGACGACGTAGCTAGGCTGGAAGCACCGATCTGTCCGTCACCGTTGAGATCCTGATGGAAGCTCGTCTCAAGCGACTTGAGGCCGGCATTCGAACCCGACACGTAGCCACCCGACGTGGAGCCGGTCAGGGTGCTGACGTGGGAAACGTAGTTACCGTTGCTGTCGGTGTTCCAGGCCGTATAGAGTCCGGAGCCCTCCTTCCAGACAACCTGATAGCCCGTCGCGGTCTTCTCCGCAGCAATCGGTGCCCAAGTGCCATCCGACCCGTCCACAAAATCCACTCCCTTATTCTTCAGTGTGGGGCCCGATCCGGCGCTGTCGTTGAGGTAATATTTGCCGCTGCTCTCAACGAGAGTAGTCGCACCAGCCGACTCGATTTTCGTACCAGAAGTTGGCGATGTCGGTGTGGTTGGGGACGTCGGGGTGGTTGCAGTGGAAGTACCGATCTGACCGTCACCGTTGAGATCCTGATGGAAGCTCGTCTCAAGCGACTTGAGGCTGGCATTCGAACCCGACACGTAGCCACCCGACGTGGAGCCGGTCAGGGTGCTGACATGGGAAACGTAGTTGCCATTGTTGTCGGTGTTCCAGGCAGTGTAGTAACCGCCGCCTTCTTTCCAGACAACCTGATAGCCCGTCGCGGTCTTCTCCGCAGCAATCGGTGCCCAGGTGCCATCTGACCCGTCCACAAAATCCACACCCTTGCTCTTCAGCGTGGGGCCCGATCCGCTGCTGCCGTTGAGGTAATATTTGCCGCCGCTCTCAACGAGAGTTGTCGCGCCATTCGACTCGATCTGCTTGCCAGCAGTTGGTGACGTCGGTGTGGTTGGGGACGTCGGTGCGGATGGGGACGTCGAGGTGCCGGTGCTGGCCGTGACCACGGTGGACGCCGCGCTGGTGTTGCCTGCCGCGTCTGTTGCCTTCGCGGTGAGACTGTGCGAACCGGCCGCAAGGCCGCTGGTGGTATAGTTCCACACGCCACTGCTGTTGGCGGTCGCGGTCCCGATCTGGGTCGTGCCGTCAAACACCTTTACGACGCTGCTCGCTTCGGCATTGCCCGACATCACCACCTGATTGGCGCTGTTCACCGCATTGCTAGCAATGGTCGGCGCAGTCGGCGCTTTGGTATCGACGGTGACTGCCAACGCAGACGACGCCGCGCTGGTCTGCCCCGACGTGCTGGTCGCCGTTGCGGTGAGCGTATGTTTGGCGTCGGTCAGGACCTTTGTGATGTAGTCCCAACTGCCGCTTGAGTTCGCAGTCGTCGAACCGATTTGGGTCGCACCGTCGTAGATCTTGACCATGCTGCCGGCAGCAGCGGCACCCTTGAGCTCGATGGTGTTGTCGTTAGTGATCTTGTCGCCAGCCGCACCGCTGTCGGTCGAGAACGAAGTGATAGTGGGTGCATCCGGTACGGTGGGCGCGGAGGGCGCAGTCCCACCTTCAACCGGCCAAGGGGGCTCGATAAGATCACCCGGAACAAGTTGACCATTCACAATTGTTGCGGAGCGTACATTTTCCCACTGAGTGATGTGTATGGGCGCATTGACCTCCTGAAAGAGATAGGTCGTTCCCACAAAGTACACGTCTTTCATGGAGACGTAGATATCGCTTGTATCCGCGGCGACCCGCAAACCAAACTGACCACCTTCGAACACCACATTATCCAATGTAACTGTTCCACTGTATTCGTCTGCAATGAAGATCCCAGCGGTGTCATTACCATTGGCGTGGCCGACAATTGTCGTGTTCGTAACCGTCAAATTCCCGGTGCCGCCGGGAGCATAGGCCTGAATGCCATCGGCGTGATCGCCCGCTTGTCCCGTTGTTTCAATATACGAATTGCTGATGTTTATGTCGCCGCTCCCCGCAATTCGCACGCCTTCCCTTGCCTCGATACGGATGGTGTCGAGGTTGAACGAGCCAAAGCCTCCGACAACGGCGTCGCCGCTGAAATCGGTAATGCTTGCGTTCGAAAGCGTCCCGCCATTTGGAATGGCGCCCCCAGTCGAATTCGTAACGTTGCTGAACATCGGATCATCCCAGCTCAGAGGAATGGTCGCCATCTAGTTTTTCTCCTGGTAGATTAGATTTGATTTACCCCTGGCACGCGCCCATTTCGATTTCCCCGAGCGACGGTACCCAAGCGCGGCTCTGCTGGCGCAGCGCCGTTGGCTTCCTCTTCTCGACGGGGGGAGGCTTTTTTGCGACGACACGACGGCCCACCCAAGGTAATTTCTTAGCTGCCTCGGCCAAGGTGCACCGCGTCATTTTAAATGCGACGATAATTCTTTAGTTCGATCAGGCACTCGTGCACCATTGAAAGAGAGGCCACAGAGAACGAACGAAGACATACGAACGTATGCTCGATTCGAAGATCGCTGTCATCACCAGTTGGCGGCTCGCCAGAAGCGGCCCCCGCAGCAGAAAACAAATTAAATATTCAATGCCGATATTATACCCCGTCAGGCGCCTCCGCTGAGCGACTTGAACCGCTGGAAGAAGCTGAGGACTCATCCCCCAGGAATATGGGTCGCCACGATCATTTCACCTGCGGACAATCGTCGCTGATCTTCAGATCGACAGTGGCCATGCCGGCCGAGCCTCCGGCCATTTCAGCGAATTCAAATCCGTGGCCGGTGCCGAGATGCTGGTCGGGATTGTCGCAGATCAATCGAGCCGTTGCGGTGCGGGCGCGGCATCCGGCCGCCCTGTCTTGCCTTTGGCGCCGTCGAGCAAACCTACGAAAGCGACTCTTCCGGCCGACAGGGAGCCTTTGAGCACGTAGCGCACCACGAACAGCAGTCCGACTCCGAAATGGCAGATCCAGCGCGATCCCGCAAAGCGCCGCGCATAGACAATGCCATTGCGGGCAGACAAATAGATCGAGAGATGTGAGCGCTTCTCCGGGGCAACGGCCGAGCCGATGGTCGTTCCTCCAATGTGGCGAATGATGGCTTTGCTCGCGAAGCCGATGCGGTGCTTTCCCCGCCGCCGTCCCCAATCCAGATCTTCCATATAGAGAAAATAATCCTCAGCCATGAGACCGACGTCTTCGACGAACGCTCGCGTTGCCAGAACACACGCCCCGCTTACCGCATCGATCCGGCCGAGGTCCTCGACAGATGGTGCACTGCCAATTGGCGCATTCCTGCCTATGGCAACAACACGGCCTGTCGTCCGAGACCAACAAAGTCCGTAGTTGATGATCTTGTCGGGGGTATTGTGGAAGACCAGGCTTCCGCCCACCATGCCAAACCCCTCGGCAGACTTGGCAATCAATTCAGACAGGCCGCGGCTGTCCACTTCGGTATCGGGATTCAGGACAAGCACCGAACCCCAGCCGGGGACGCCAAGCAACGGCTCGAGCCACGCGTTGACGCCGCCTCCGTAACCGAGGTTATCGATTGCGAGTCCGACCCGGACTGTATTCGTGCGGTCCTGAAATCGGCATTTGACCACTTCGGCCAGTCGCTTCTGTGGCCGGTCAAGAGTGTCCGACGCATCTGAAATTCGTTGCAACGTTCGGTCCGGTCCCACGAGCGCCACCAGCAACTTCCGGTAGGCTGCTTCCCCGCCATTTTCGCAAATGAAGACCTCGAACTGATCCCAGTCCGAACGAGCGAGCGACTTCAAGCAGCGATTCACGTCATCGGCGTTGCGGTAGGAGACGATGATGACGGCGAGGTTGACGCTAGCAGTCGGCATAGCCCAGACACCTTCTCATTGCCCTCGACGATGAAGAGCGACCACCGCCGACCCAAACGCTTGCGCAGTTCCGAATGCGACGTCCGACAGACCCCGCCCCAGAGAAGCTATCGATATCGCCAGCGCATCAGTAGACGATAGAGCCCAAGCTTTGTACTGATCCGCCAGCCAAGGCCGCGCATCGCATCCGGATCAAGCAAGTGCTGGCGCATGTATTCCGCATCCATGTTGTTCGTCAGGCAAAGGCGGGAAGAGAGGAAGGGCTCGAACCCACGATGATGCCCAAGCTGGATTGTAAAGAGGTGTGTGTAGCCAGCCCTTAGCGCCGCCTCCCAGACCCGTCGGGAGAAGCGTCCGTATGGAAAAGCGAAAAGAGTAACCTCTTGCCCGAGGCGATCCTCAAGCATCGACTTCGACACCCTAAGCTCGCGGTCGAGGTTTGCATCCGAGACAGTCGTCAAATCGACGTGGGCCATGCCATGTGAGCCGATCGCAACGCCACTCCTGCCGAGTTCCTCAATCATTCTCCAGTTCATACGTCCGGGCGAGCCTACCAAGTCCACGGGGATAAAAGACATGTACCCTGGGATCCGACCCGTCGTCATGTAACGAGCGTAGACATGCGTGTAGTCAGAAAGAAATCCATCGTCGAAGGTTAAGAGGACACCACCGGTGCGGCTGGCCTTCGGATCGGGGCAATGCCTCAGAAAACTCTGAGGCGAGACCAGCCCATCCGAGCAAAGCGAAAGATGCGCCTCGAACGTGTCGTGCGTCAGGGACCACGCATTCGAAGGCGAGGCTTCCACCAGCTCGTGGTAGTTCAGGACAATCATAGAGCTTGTACCAGATCTGAGACGCGCCGGGCCCAAGCATGCCAGTTCAATCGGGCCTCGAAGGCATCACGGCTCGATTGTCTCAGGCGAGCCAGCCGATCCTGATCCGAAAAGGCCTCGAAGATGACCCGCGCATAGTCCGCCTTCCTCGCATCCGGCGGCAATAAGATGCCTGTCTCTCCGTCGCGGATAGCACAGCAGACACCACCGGTCGCAGGCGCGATGCTCGGTACGCCGTGAGCTGCCGCTTCGCAAAACACGATGCCGTAGCAATCTGCCTGGGTCGGCAGCAGAAAGAAATCCGCGTCGCGATAGAGTTGATCGAGCCGGTCGCGCTGTTCACGATCATTCTTGTTGAGGTAAGGGATGATCGTCAGGCCATCCTGGTTGATAGGCTTGGGCGGAGTGCATCCGCAGATCACGAGCTCCGTCTCCAGGCCCGCGTCCTTTAGTTCGGCGAGAGTCCCGATCGCGATGTCCGCGCCCTTCTCTTCCCAGTTGGCACCGATGAAGAGAAGCCGGCACGGACCCGGCTTGCGGCGCCCCAGCACAGACTCACGCTTGGGTGCTTCTTTGAGGTTGGCGCCCCAGGGAATGACATGCACCCGCGTGGGATCGGCACCGTAATCTCTAACAGCAGATTCGGCGGCCCATTCCGACGGGTAGAGGACGAGATCCGCGCGTGCGATCGTATCGCGTTCCAGGCGATCAGCTACCTCCCGGGCGTTGCGCGACAAGTTCCGATAGTTCGGATGGTAGTTGTCGACCAGCCGAAAGGTCGCGTCGGACGCATAGACGAGGGGGATGCCCTTGGGTACTCCCCAGGCGAAGGTGGAGCCGGCGGGCGCGAAGACGAAATCGGGCGAGACAGCGTGAATTTTGCGCGCAGCGTCCGCGGCATATTGTGCAACGACTGGCCCCGCATGGAATGGGGAGAGGCCCCGCCCGCGAAAGGCTCGGCGAACCTTGGAATACGTCTTGTAAAGAGGCAGGATCGGTGCGCTGAGGGGCCCGATTTGGACCACCTCATGACCTTCGGCTGCGAGAGATTCCGCCATATGAAAGGGAGTGCCGGACCAGAACCTGACTTCGCTTGCGTCGCCGATCGTTGCGAAGGCGATGCGCCGCGCCGTTTGGCTATCGGAGAGGCCACTCTGACTCATTGTCTTCCCTTACACGGCGCGGACAACCGTACAAAAAGGAACGCGGCAGGTTTCGGAACAATGCGTCCCCCTATCCTCCGCGCCAATTCAATGACTGGAATCTGGGCCGATCTCCCCCTCCTTGCCGCGGTGACGAAGCCGGGCGACATGGATAATTCCACCAATTCTGCTTCGAGATCCCGAAACAACTCAGCGCGATGATGGAGCATTTGAAGTCCGATCTTAACCCAGTCCGGATGTAGAGGGTTCATCAGGCGAGGACACTGCAGGCAGCAAGGCCTTAAAACGAGACTCGACGCCCCAGAACAAACCTACGATAATACCTATTTCTCGGCCATAAGGTGCCTTGCTTTAATCCGGCGACCGACTCCTCACTCTTCACACCGTTGTGTCGCAGCCCTATCGGCGGCTGATTTATTATCCGAATATTATATATATAATGCAACTAATTTAATTATGATTATAGCTCACGCAATCTCTGCTGGGCAGGACACGCTATAAGCTCCGAATTGGGCCACTTCGCGCATGCGAAACTGCGCCGTCACCGCGAGCGCAAGGTGCTGCCGCCGAACTTCATTCGGTTCCGATCAGAAGGCTCTTAGTGCCCATACGGCTTCGTGGAGGCCACGGGGGCGCACGGCGCTACGCCGGGCGTCTTGAAGTGGCGATATACATTGCGCACCTGGGAATAGAGATGATGTACCGGCATGGAGAGCCATCCGTCCATCGAGACTATGGGGTCTGTTAGCAGCCCGTAATACCTGCCGAAAAGATTGGAATGATCGGCATATATGTTGAATTGCAGCGACAGCTCCGTCTCGTTTGCGACCATGCGGTAACTGTTGCTACTCATCAGCGGCTCGATAGCCAGCGTATAGACTATCGGCCCCGTTGTTCTCCAGACTCCCTTGTTTCCGACGCCGTGCACCCACGATCGGTAGTTCTGGATATTCGTCAACACTCGCTCAATCACCGCCTTCAGAAATGGATGACCGGCCGCGGCGATGATATGCCACTGTTGCAGTTCCCGTTTTCTGTCAGAACCAAACTCTTTGTGCACGCCCCAGCCCGCATGCAGCTCGCCAGGGCCATTCCGCCAAAGGGACAGAATGAACCTGTCGTCTGACCGAAGGACTCGGTCGAGCGGCTGGACCGTTGTGCTTTTGATATCGAGATAGACCCCACCGCACCTGTATATGAGGAGATAGCGGAACAAATCAGCCCGTGCCGCCCCGTACTGCGGATTTATCTTCGAGAACAAGTTCGCGATCTCTGGGCCGTAATGCTCAAGGATAAAAGCATTGATCGCTTGATCGTCGTACAGTCTGTGCTCCCAGCCAGGGTTCATCGCCTTGATGGCTTGTATATTGTTTGCCAACCCGACCGGTAACGGATTCTTTGAGAAATATACTTGGTGAATCACTTGGGGAATATGATCCCCCGCATCAAAGGTCGGAATTCGAATATCCGGGATGGCCATGACCTACATCCTTGGCTCGAACTTTCCTTGGCGTGCGAGCCACGGCCTCGCAGCAGAACGCGCTTCCGCTAAGTGAATCACATCAAGTCTCCGCCGCTCTTGCGGCTCTTTCGCGCAGTACCGCGATTTCCGCGAGATTTGCTCGCATTCCGGCAAAGACAGCGATAAGGATGAAACAGATTCCCCAAAAGTGGACTATGAACCCCACAAAAACGATAGTTGCGATGACAATTCCCAGCGCCACCGACAGCCGTCCCTCTTCGGGCGTGAGATAAGGCGATCTATCGATCGCTCCAAGCCAGCATGAGCTCACAAGCGTAAAAAGGATCAGTGCGCTGCCTGGAATTCCATAGTTCATTGCGGCGCCAAGCCAAAAGGCATCCACGCTCGCACTCACAAGCGCGCCATGAGACTGCCAATTCCAGTCGCCGTTCAAACCAATCCCGAAGATCGGCGAAGCAAGTACGACAGGTCCTCCCGCCTCCCAGATCGCCTGACGGTACCAGGCCGCCTCGGCACTCACGCCGCCAAGGCGCACAAGTGTTACAACAGGCTTGCCAGAGAAGGTGAAAACAACAACGAGCAGAACGGTCACAGCCAGCCCGACCAACTTCCATCGCTTTGTGAAGCGAGGCGTTGCAGCATAGAGGATCGCCAGAGCAAATCCGATTACATAAGCCAGCAATGGACTCCGCGCCTGCGAGACCAACACACCGACGAGCGCGATGCCTGCAACAACCCAGCCAAACACCCGGGTCCTGAACGTGGTGAAGGCCAAGGTCCCGAACCAAACGCAAACGGCACCGAACAATATCGAATGCTCCATTGGACCCATGGCGCGAATGCCCCCGTTCCTAAAGAACGTTTCGGACCTCAACGCTAACGCGTCCTCATAACTGGGTTTCACATAACCAGTGATGCCTTTGATGAAGTCATAGGTGAACGGCCTATCAGTCAGAGGATCGAGAAGCGCGACACCGATAACCACAAGAATGAGTTTGCAGGAGAAGCGTGCGACACGCACAGGGTTGTCACGGGGACCAAGAAGATACCGGAAACACAGATATGCACCGGTGAACGAAATGGCCTCAATCCCAGCTCCTTTAAGACCCGTGAGACCATCCGTAACGGTGGCGGCCAACATCATCCAAATGCCCGCAAGCGGAGCCACGATATCTGACGGGACGCAGACCACAGCTCCCCTGCCGCGCTGGGAGAGCCGCGAGATCGCCGCAATGGACATTACGCAAATCAGAACTCGAGCGACGGTGAGGCGAAAGTCCCCGATAAAGAACGACAGGCCCTCGGGCAGAAAGATCGTGACTAATAATAGCTTGAGGTACAGTTCGGAATTTGAGGGCGTCCCTTCTGCCGCACGCCCAACCAAGCTCTGCTGCCGATCCTGCAGATAGGCGAGTTGAAAACCCTGGTTCAGCTCCAAGCTCTTGCGGTTCAATGCGAATACCTCAAATTCCCAAGACATTCCGCCAACAGAAGCAGCGCTCGAAAATCGAGACGCCGCGGCAAGTCGACTATTCCATCCTGAACAAGCACTTCATTTCGTCGTCTCCAAGGGAATCGCCAGGACGTCTCGACGTAACCGACTCGTCACGCTGGGTGGCATCAGCGCGTAGGCAAGCGCCTTGTAATAGTATGGATCGGTGGGATGCAGACAAGCGCACTGCCAAGCCGTCTTTAGAGCTGATAACCGACGGTTTGACCGGCGTGAATCCAGTACGCTGTTGATGAAATGGGCAGCGATATTGTTGTCCATCAAGCTGTTGCGGGACCGGGGGCCTTTATCATCAACCTGTTGCTCGAACCGCAGACCTCGCCGCTCGCACGCTCTCCTGAAGGCCTCACCCTCGAACTGCTTGCGCCACGTTGGCGCACGTCGAGTAAGTGAATTGGGAAGAATGCGGTACGCATACAGGCACTCGCCCAACACAACCATCGGGTGCTCTTCGCCAATCCTCAATATGTAGTCGTAGGTCTCGGCAACCTGCAGCGAGGGCTCGAACCGCATATGGCCGACCAACGACATTCGAAACATTCCTGTGGGATCCAGAGCAGGCATTCGAAAAGCTCTATTCTCAGACCGGCAGTGGTCTTCGCTCTTCGGTGAAAACACCGGCGCCATAAATGTCCCATCAATGATAAGCTCGTTACCGCAGAATACGGCAGCCAAATGCGGCTTACTCAGCAGCGCACCAAGTTGCCTTTCGATTCTGGTAGTATGACTGATGTCATCGGCGTCTTGAATTGCATAGTACTCGCCGCGGATCTGATCAATCGCTCGATTGATAGCCGCGGGCTTTCCTGAATTCGCCTGATGGATCACGCGAATCCGTTCGTCGGTCAGCAGGTCCCGAATTGTGTCGAAACAGCCGTCCGTGCTGCCATCGTCGACAATCAGTATATCCAGCTTCTTGTAGGTCTGATCCATTACGCTCAGCAGCGAAGGCCGCAAATAATTTCCTGCATTGTAAACGCACATCACAACAGTAACGAGGGGCTGCTCAGCCATCCCTTCAGCTTTGGGCGAATGTGCTTGGGACGCCATGAAGAGCTCCTGATCAGCAGAGGATATTGGCTTGGCTTCGGCAGGCTTGCGTATCCATCAAGGGGGTCCCGCCGTTGAGCCCGAGATGATGATTGACTTTTGCGGCAGGTCGCAAACCGAACTGCGGACCAAGGACTCCCGTCTCGGGACAAATTGCATGCTCTCTCGCGCGCGCTCGCATCATCGACCTTGGCAGATCTCCCGGTCGTTTCGTCCGGAAACTGGTATGTTCCCACCTCTCGCCCTGAGCCCGGCTGGGGCTTTCCTCCACAATCAGAAAACCGAATGATTTAAATCACATTAATTCGACAAAGAAAATAGATTTTGTCCAAGCACTCTAATCACCTCCAAGATCGATCAACGTCCGAGAGCCCGGGTCCGTTAACACCTGATTTCCGTCGATTCCCGCGCGAATCCGCTCGAAGGAAGGTGCAGGCCGGGGCAGTACAATATTCATCATGACGGGGATTAAAGTTCCAGTTGATTCATGCTAATCTAAATCACATTAAAAAACCGCGCTTGCGATTAAATATGGAGATGGCGTGATGACCACAGTTTCTTCGCGAACTTTAGAGATCGCGCGCGATTGGAAGAGCACAAATTACTACGACAAAGCGGAATCGGACGCCTGGACCGATCCGTTTTGGAAGTCGGGGACGGAATTCCGACGCCTGTTCGAGAAACTGGACACGACATCGACCGTGGAACTCGCCTGCGGGCACGGCCGGCATTCCGCGCGCTTGTTAAACACGAAGCGCGATCAGGCTGCGCCTCAATCGCTCGTCCTGCTCGACGTCGTCGAGGAGAACGTGCTGCATTGCAGGAAACGATTTTCGGACGTTGCAGGAGTGAGCGTTCATACCATTAGCGGCTACGATTTTCGTCCCGTCGCGGATGGGTCTGTCTCCGCGATATTCTGTTTCGATGCGATGGTGCATTTTGAGTATGACGCTGTTTTTTCCTACCTGCAGGATGCTTCGCGTATTCTGAGACACGGCGGTCGAGCACTGTTTCATCACTCGAACTTGGACAGGTATCCCGGTTCGGATTACAGAAATAATCCTCATTGGCGCAATTTCATGAGCAAGAATCTGCTCGCGCACGCGGCCGCTAGATCCGGATTGCGTGTCCTCGAACAAGTTACGATGGATTGGGACGAGGCTCGGGAATTGGACTGCCTGACTCTTGTCGAAAAGGGGCAGGATCGTTCGCTGAACGCGGAGACGTCAACATCGCGCAGCGCCGGCAACCTGCTAACTCGTCTGGCGGGCAAAGCCAGGCGCATGGGCTTCCAAAAATAGAAATGGACTGGCCGACCCACCGATGTGAGTAGCCGGCTCGCCGCTGCCACCGCTTGCCGAGTCTTGGAGCCGTAGCAGCGGGGCATGACTTAC
This sequence comes from Bradyrhizobium sp. 141, assembly GCF_023074055.1. Lineage (GTDB taxonomy): Bacteria > Pseudomonadota > Alphaproteobacteria > Rhizobiales > Xanthobacteraceae > Bradyrhizobium. Next base: position 220,109 of record NZ_JADPKR010000013.1, on the reverse strand, counting down.
CAGTTTGGGTGACGAAGCCGCCTTCTTCAACTCCAACCCGATCGCCCGAAGCAAGGCATCGTCCGACGAAGTCTCTTCGCCGGCGTGCCACGCGGCCTCCTTGGTCTCTGATCAGGTCGAGCAGGCTTTGCGACCTCCAAGCTTCGGTCGGGCGGCGGCGAGCTTGAGGAAGGGCATGGATGGACCAGCGACTTGAATCCCGCCCGGACGGCAGTCCTCACTTCGGCATCAGCCAACTCTCGCGATCTGAAACGGGAGACGCCGTTCGACTATTTGATGCTCGTCTAGTCAAGCTGGCGATCAACCATCGCGCCCGACCGAGTTGATTTGCCTCGTCTCGCGTCCCTGAACCTTTTTATGCGGGACCAGCCGATACGCAGCGTGCTCTCCATTTTATCCATAGAGTTACGCGCGAAGCGCGTGCGGCTTCGGAACGAGTCGTACAATGCGGCATTTGCGTTTGCGACGCCAGGTCTCCAAGGTTTATTCCAGGTCGTGAAGTGAACGATGCTTGGTTTGTACTCGCCTGCCAATTCAGAAACGTCGAGGTCCGTGTTGTAAGCTAGATAGTTCCATCGGGAAGCGAGCCTTTTCCAAAGGCCATCGCACGCAACATTCAATGCGTCTTGGTCCGAGTACGGCGATTCAGGGTAGCTCTTGAGATAATCCAACGCTGTCTCGGAAATCTTCGCCTCTCGCCATTTGTGGAGGTCTATCAGAAGTACACCGGCGTTGAAGTAATCTTGCACGCGGGGTACCGCTCCACGGATAGTTTGATTTTTCAGCTGAGAATCGAGACCATCCAGCACCGCACCAAGAACATTCCCCCCGAGATCTGTTGCGCAGAGCGCCTGCAAGTCATCAAGGGCGAGGAGATCCGAGTCGAGATACAACACTCTCGATACGGTACCCGGAAAGATGCGAGGGATGAGGAAGCGGGCGTAGGTGACTCTTGAGATGTACCTGATGGTCGAGAAATCCCGAAACATCTCCAGGTCTACTTCGATCCATCGGATCGACGCAGAACCATGCGGGAGAGAATCGAGTATTCTCTTTCGGAAACGCTCGGAAACACCGTCGACAAGCACGTGAAACTCGAGCGGTTCGCCGCTTCTATCCGTCTCCACAATTGACCGCAAGGTCGTTGCAAGTGGCATGGCATAGCGCCGGTCACAGGCGAGGACGATCGGGCATCGCATCTGTTTTGATTCCATAGGGAAACGAAATGATTGTTGTCGACCTCGCATGCCGGGATGTATTCGTCACTCCAACAGCCTGCCTGGCACTCTTCTGATAGCGGACAATGCCCATTGACGGCCGTCTTTGCCTGGGATCTTCAGCACGCGCCAAACTGGAGGAAAGTATCGCAACCGGCGATCCATGGTCATGGCTTCGCGTATGTAGCAAAGGCCGTCCCTAAGGCGACCACGTCGCAGCAATCCGATCCCGCTGCGAAAAACCTGGTGAGCCAGTGTATGGCGCGCCTGGGCACGTAAACTTCGCGAATTCGGAACGCGCTCCTCGCAATCATCAAAAAAGCTCTCGAATGCGAGCAAGCACTGCCGATAATCCAGTATCCTCTTGGCGAAGTAGGCGTTGGACATCGCCGACGAATGCTTCCGATAGATACCCTGTACCGCATCGATCTGGGCAACTGTGCCGTGCGCGGCGAAACGTAACCACATCTCCATATCCCCGGCGTGAGGAAGCGACGTGCGGTATCCGCCGATCGCCTTCTGTGTCCGTGTCCGCGCAATTGCGGTCGCTGAGGGGACGTCATTTCTGGCTGTGGTGCACATCTCCTTTATCAGATCTTGCCGTCTCCAGGAACGGTTCTCGTCCGCAGGTAACTTGGGGAACGGTAGATCGTCAAACCAGAGGACGCATTCGCCATACGTAAGAACAACGTCCGTGCTTGCGTCCATGATCTCCGTTGCCCGCTGGAGAGCTCCGGGAACCAGCAAATCATCAGCCGACAAGAGCAGGAAGTATTCGGATGATGCCCACGCAATTCCTTCATTGAAGGTATTGATGTGACCATGATTGCGCGAATGCGCTATCACCGTCACCCTCGGGTCGCTTTGCTCCAATCTCCTTGCAACTGACACCGAATCGTCGGAGGAGCAGTCGTCAATGATAAGTACGCGCACATCCGAAATGGATTGGCTGAGAATGCTCGACACGCACGCCTCGAGGAAGCGCCCGTAATTGTAGCAGGGGACAACAATATCGACCTTCGCCATTCCCGTTATCCTGAGTATTAAGCCATTCAGATATGCTGCAGCAGAGCATCCACGACCCGATTGACATCGTCCTGGCTCATTTGCGCATAGATCGGCAGAAGTATCGATCGATCCTGTGCGATCTCGGATTGACGGAGATCATGGTGCCGCTTTCCATTGGCGTAAGCGGGTTCGCGGTGCGAGCACATGATCCCCCGCCGGGTCGCGATTCCCTCATCGAGCAGGCCTTGCATCACCGTGCGCTGGTCGAGGTAGTCAGGCAAGCGCACGCAATAGCTCTGCCAATTGGATCTGGCCCACTCGGGCTCCTCTGGTACGCGCAACCCCTCGAAATTCGAAAGTAGCTCGGTGTATCTGGCGGCGATGGCGCGGCGTCGCGCCACTAGGTCCGGAAGGCGCTCGAGCTGTTTGCGACCGATGGCCGCTTGTATGTCGGTCATCCGGTAATTGTAGCCTACAATCAGATAATCCTCGAAGATTACTTGAGCCGAGCCGTGCCGCACCGTGTCAGGGACGCTCATGCCATGTTGGCGTAACAGTCGGAATCTGCGGTCAAGCTCTGGATCCGCAGTGGTCAGCATCCCGCCCTCGCCAGTTGTAATCACTTTCCGAGGATGAAAGGAAAAGCAGGCGATACGGCCATGCGGCTTTCCAATCGACTCCCATCGCGCATTCATGAGGATTTTGCTGCCGGCAGCACACGCCGCGTCCTCGATCAGGACAATGCCATAACGGTCAGTTATCGCGGTTAGTGCTGCAAGATCACAAGGCATGCCCATTTGGTGCACGGCGATGATCGCGCGCGTTCGGGGGGTTATCGCTTCCACCAGCCGGGCGGGATCGATGTTGTAGGTTGACGGATCGATGTCCACAAAAACGGGTGTCGCGCCTTGAAACCGGACCGAATTGGCCGTTGCGATGAAGGAATGGCTCGGTGTGATCACCTCGTCACCCGGTCCGATGTCCAGCGCCGCCAGCGCGAGCTGCAGGGCTGTGGTACAGTTTGATACGGCACATGCGAATGGTGCGCCGACAAGGGTGGCGAATTCTTGCTCGAAGGCCGCCACTTGCGGACCTTGCGAAACCCAGCCCGATAGAACGGCGGCACGCGCGGCACCAGCTTCTTCATCGGCGAGGAGCGGCAGTGCGATCGGAATCACGACGCGACCGCCTCTCGCGGGCTGACCGCCACGAGCTTGCGTTGCAGGCGCCGCCACTTCACGAGTTGCGCCGGGCCCTGCTCAAGCGCACTGGACGTCCGAACTTTCAGCAAGTGCTCGTCCACTACATGCGCGCCAGCGTGATATTCCTTCATTTCCACTTCCTTTGGCGAGGTCCGTTGTCCAGGAACTGCTTTGTACAGGCGCCACGCGGTAGGCTCAAAATCGAAGACGCGCGCCACGGATATCTGCGTCTCTGCCCGCTCCACATTGCTCGTTTCCCGCCCACAACAGTTCCTATCCGACCGACCACTGCATGGGGCCTAGATAAGCGGCGTGAGATGCTTGTGTGCCGAGCCGCGCGGCCGCTCCGGCCCACTCGTCAACCGTGTAAGTGAAGCGCTCAGGATATCCGCGCGTTACGACCATCGCAAAACTCATAGCACCGCGCCTGTGTAGTAGGGTCCATCGGGGCGGGCCAGATGAGGCCACTGGGTCAGCCAGAGGTCAGCGCAATGGCCAATTCGGTCTCCCGACATCGAGAGCTGCTCGACATTGGCGATGCTGTCGAGCCAGATGGTGCGCGCACCCATCATTTGTCCAAACCGCAGCGCCAAATATCCCGGCGCAGCCCCCGTCGAAACCACGATGTCCGGCTTTTCATTCCAAACGATCCAGGCGATTTTGCGCGCTGCTTTCAACAGCGCGATCTTGGTCCAGCGATTGGCATCGTTGACGAGGTAGAATTTGTGGTCGGGCACCTGCGCGCGATACGATTCATGGACGGTGACGAACGCAACATCACAATGCTCGAAAGCGGGTTTGATCCGTAAGAGCTGCACCCAATGGCCTCCACCAGAAGAGACTGCCAGCACTTTCGGCCTGGTGCCGCGTGACCGCTGCGTGTAGCGGTTCAGCACCGGGTTGCGGTGAAAGACCGGGCTCCTAAGCATTGGCTGGCCTCCCTGAAGTGCTGTAGGTTCGCAACTTCCCAGAAAGGTTGGATCGGGCGCGCGAAGTGCCTGCATTTAATATTATATAATAATTAAATTAACAACCGGATTATTTAAAATCAAGCGTTTTATATGGAACAACAATCGATTTCCGTCCAACCCCCAACCGAACTGCGGCCTCATTTGATCGAATCTGACACCGCTACCCGCGAAGTCTCATCTCGTTGCCAGAGATGATCTCCACGTCGCGAGCCTATGGTTGCGTTGCACTGAGCGGCAATGTTGACGCCACAATAAGTCAACAATCCGGGCCATAGCCGAGGTCTTTTGAAAAGGGCAACGAGCGTCCGATTATTGGGGGCTCCATTGTTTGCGCGCAGCTCGGGAAAGAGGCGGGCGAGCTCGAATGTTCCCCTATAGGCCCGTGTTCTGACGGCTATGAGCTGCAGCAGAGTGCGTGGAGCGAATACCGTAGACTTCACATGGGGCAGAGTCTGCCGCTCATCCCGTCTGAACTGCAGTCGAACATAGGTGTCGTCAGCCGTAAGGTCTGGAAATTGGCCGAACCGCCTGCGCCCCTCCTCGGATAAGGCATAGACGCCTGAACCGCCGATTCCTTCGCGCGATGACGGCAACCGTGACCGAATTCCGAAGTATCGGCGGACGAGCCAGGAACAGCCCGTCAGGTTGATCTCTGCCGTGGGCGCCACCGCCAGAACCTCACCTTCATTGAGGCGTCTTGCTAAAGCCAGAATGGCGTCAACGGTAATGACAATATCGGCGTCGACATAAATCCGCGGAAACATGTCCGCGTTTTGATCACCAAGATTCAGGGCGTGGGTCTTGCCTGCAATGTCCGACTCCACGACCTTGACCGCCGGGCCGAAACACCGGGCGACATTCGCAGTGTCGTCTGTACAGCCGTTACAAACCACAACGACGTGCAGCTGATCCGAAGCTGGCTTGTCGACCCATTGGCTCAACGTCCGTGCAATCACGGATCTCTCGTTGTGGGCGGGGACGACGATCGAAATCATGGCTGGCCGGTGGAATGGATCAGATTTCCGTACCTTTCTCAGGCTGCCGCAAGTCAATCAGTGTCAGCCGCAAACTTGCAAAAGCTGCCATCCGTAGCCGCCACGAAATCTATCCGGATGGGGCGGCGGCGCGTTCCGCCGCAGCCTCAATCACGATGCGGCGGCCTGCCGCTGGTCCGAAGCGAACTCGCGTTCGGATCGCCACCATTTCACGAGGTCGGCGAGCCCCTGCTCCAGCGAAACTGTGGTGCGGAAACCCAGCAAACGCTCGGCCTTGCCCGTTGATGCCAACCGTCGCGGCACCGGGTTGACCGAGCGCTCCGGCGCGAATTCGGGTGTCAGGCCGCGGTGTCCCATCACGGACGCAAGCACCGTTGCCAGCTCAGCCAGACTGGTTTCGGTGCCGCTGCCGACGTTGAAGACCTCGTCAGTAACCTTTGACCTGGCCGCAAGAATGTTGGCGCGTGCGATGTCGCGGACGTGGACGAAATCCATGGTCTGACGACCGTCACCAAAGATAATTGGAGGCAGGCCGGCTTCCAGCCGCTCCATCCAACGGATCAGCACCTCGGTGTAGCGCCCATGGATATCCATCCGGCTGCCGTAAACGTTGAAATATCGGAATGCCACATAGTCGAGGCCGCACGCATCGTTGAAAGTTCGCAGGAGCCCTTCATTAAACGCCTTTGCTGCTCCATAGAGCGTTCGGTTGTTGTATGGATTTTGCCGCTCTGTCGTCGGAAACTCTTCGGCCATGCCATATACGGATGCCGACGACGCCGCGATGAGCTTCTCAATGTCGTGCTTGATGCAGAGCTCCAGCAGGTCGAAGATAGCATCCACCATGACCTCCTTGGCGAGGCGTGGTTCGGCTGCGCAATGGGTAATGCGGAGCGCGGCCTGGTGAAAGACGATATCGGCAGCCTTGACCAATGCTTCCATCAGCTTGCGATCGCGAATGTCGCCGTGCACCAGTCGCACGGGCCCACGCCCGAGCGCGCGCCGGAGATTCTCCGGCCGACCTCTGATCATGTTGTCGAGGGCGACGATTTCGATGCAGCCTTCATCGCAGAGCAGATCGATGATGTGTGAGCCAATGAATCCCGCGCCGCCGGTGACCAGAACGCGCTTACCCTTGAGATCGATCAAGACGCTCTCCTGTTGTGGGACCATGTCATGACGTTTTGTGGATGCTCCGCCCGGTCGCTGGCGGCTACGCTGGGGTGCAGCGCCGCCGCACTCCTCAATGTCGCGACAACTTCCGCCACCTTTTCCGGCGGCAACTCGGGATAGATCGGCAGAGAGAGGAAGTCCTTCGCAAGCGCTTCAGTGACCGGCAGATCACCTGCCCGATAGCCGAGCTCCGCATATGCTCTTTGCAGATGCACTGGAACGGGATAGTGAATCCCGGCGCCGATACCGGCATCACGCAACAGCGTCAGCGCGTCGTCGCGCCGCTCCAATCTAACTGCGTAGACGTGATAGACGTGACGGGCGTAACGGGGTGGCTGGGGACGTGCGCATGAAACATCGGACAGCAGTGCATTGTATTGCTCAGCCAGCGACCGACGCGCTTCCGTCCAGCGCTCAATGTAGTCCAGCTTGACGTTCAGGACCGCGCTCTGAATTTCGTCCATGCGGTAGTTGTATCCGGGGATCGCGTGGTCGTATTTCGCCTCCTGCCCCCAATCCCGCAGCAGTGACACGCGGCGTGCGAAATCGGTCCTGTCAGTAACGACCGCCCCACCCTCGCCGAACGCTCCAAGATTCTTACCGGGGTAGAAGCTGAAGCACCCTAGATCGCCGATCGAGCCTGCGCGACGTCCGTGGTATTCCGCGCCGTGCGCCTGCGCCGCGTCCTCAATGACGACCAGCCCGTGACGACGCGCGATCGCCATTATCGGATCCATGTCGGCCATCAACCCGTGGAGGTGAACCGGCAGGATCGCCTTGGTTCGCGGAGTTATCGCCGCTTCGATCAAGCCGGGGTCCATCGTCCACGTTACCGGGTCAACGTCGACAAACACCGGCTTGGCGCCGCTGTAAAAAATGGCCGCGGTTGTTGCAACGAACGTCATCGACACCGTGATGACCTCATCACCCGGTCCGACGCCCGCCGCCAGCAGCGCAAGGTGAAGCGCCGAAGTGCCGCTGTTCAGTGCGCGGCAATGAGCGGTCCTGCAATAATCCGCAAAGCGTTCCTCGAAGGCCGTGCCCTCGGGACCGAGCACGAAGTGCCCGCTGCTGACGACCCTCGCGACCGCGGCGTCGATTTCCGGCTTGATCTGGCTATATTGCGCTTTGAGATCCAGAAAGGGTATCAATTTTCAAGACCTTGGTTTTGGGCCTAAATATCTTTGTTATTTAAATATCATTATCAGATTTAATCAAGCATTAAATTAGGATCAAAATATATTAACGGCAATCCTGGTTTCGGAGCGCCTCTGATGAACAGCGACCGTTCAACACAACGTCTTCTGCGAACAGAATCCGAGCGGGCACTCCGGCGACGACAGCGCCGGGAGGAACGTCCTTCGTGACCACCGCACCCGCGCCTACAGAGGCGCCCGCGCCGATCGTCACACCACACAGAATGGTCGCGTTCGAGCCGATGGAAGCTCCCCTGCCGACATGCGTGCGCTGCAGTGTCCAATCCGAAGCTTGTTGAGGACGACCATCCGCCGTTGTCGCCTTGGGAAATTTGTCATTCGTGAACATCACGCCGTGACCGATGAACACTTCGTCCTCGATGGTCACACCCTCGCAAATGAAGCTGTGCGACGAAATCTTGCAACGCGCCCCTATTTCTGCTCCCGCCTGGACTTCGACGAAGGTTCCGATCCTGCTCTCCTCACCAACGGTGCAACCATAAAGGTTGACCAGATCGGGATGAAATATCCTGACATCTCTGCCGAGCTTCACGTCGTCTCTAATAGGCATGTCCGCCTCCAAGAATCGCCAGAAGACCTCACAGGGCCGAACGCGATGGCCTCAGTTTTGGCGCGGCACGGGCGAGACTAGCCGCGGCGAGATGCAGCTGATGCAGCAGCGGGTGGCCGGTCAGTAGCAGACCCAGGCACCAGCAAAGCGCCGCAGCACACAATCCCGAGGCCAAACCTGCAAATGACGTCAGGATTCCTCCTTCCGTCAGCGCCGCACAGCCGGATGCGCCCAACGCGGTTAGCACCGTGACCACACCACTCTTCATCAGCGCGCGAGTAATGTCAGTTGGCCTAAGGCCTAGGTGTCGCCCGATAAAATAGATCGCAACTGCCGTTTGGAAGGGCAACGTCAAGAGTGCTGAGGCGGCGACAGCCTCCACACCGAAGAACGATGCGCAGAAAATTACGAGCAGCGACGGAGGTAGCGAGATGAAGGAGGAGATCAAGGCGTCCCGCACACTTCCGACCGCTACAAGCATCGGATAACTCAAGCAGGCTGCAAAAAGCGCCATGTTTGCAATGCAGAGCAGACGCACGAGAGGCACGACCTCCAGCCACGTCTCGCCGAGCCAGATCGCGATGATCGGTCGCGCCATAAGGGCAACGAATATCAGGAACGGCCAATGCGCGGCGGAAAGCAGCTCAATAGCCTCGAGATAAACGCTTTTCAGGTGGTCCCCCGCTTGGCGCCTTGCGACGATCGCCGGCATGATCACAGGGTTCAATACCTGCGTAACGAGCTTGTCGAATGTCTGCGTCAGGTTAATCGCGCGGCTGTACAGACCGACGGACATAAAGTCCAGAATTCTGGCAAGGAACAGCTGGGGCGCCAGGTTGTAAAAGACGTTGATGACGCTGACGCCGCTGGCATAAAGGCCAAAGCTGACGATCTCCCGATATTTGAGGAGCGAGGGACGCAGTGCGTTGAAGTCGCGATGACTGGCGAGAAGGGCCAAGGTCAGAACCGCGCTACCCGCCAGGGCACCCCAGACCGGGGCCATATAACTGAATCCCGCCATCGCTAGCCCGATCGAGACCAGAGCAACGGCCACACCTGCAGCGAAGTTGCAAATGGCCAACGTGCCGAATTTCATGTCTCGGCGCAACAAGGCTGAAATCGTCCCGGAAAAGGGTGCCAGGAAAAAATTCAGCGCCGACACCTCGATGCCTCGCTTGAGGCCGTCCTGGGCGAAGAGACTTGAGAACGCGCCCGCAAGGACAAACAGAAGAAGCGCAATCGCTACCGAGATCCCCAGCGAGATGGTGAAAGCCGAGCGAACATCGGCCGGAGACAAATCACGCTTCTGAATCAGATAATTCCCGCCCCCGAACTCCTGAAAGGATGCGCCAATTACCGCGGTGACGGCATTGACAACCGCGTACACACCGAATTCCGCGGGCGATAGCAGACGAGAAAGGACGGCGGTCGCGACGAGGAACAGCACAAGGCTGCCATAGCGATCGACCGCCGAAAACAGGATGGAGCGTTGTACCGCACTCATCGCGAGACCGCGCTGTTCGCGCATTTGAATGTCGCCCGCCAATGATTCAAACCGCCGCCGCACGTTCCGCGACCCTGCGCTGCTGCCGCTTCAGCAAGACCGGTTTGCCGTGCTCGGCGATCGAACGGGATGCAGCCTCTAGCACTTCGATCACCCGCAGTCCGGACATGCCACTTGAAATCGGCTGCGTCCCGTTACGCACACAATCGATGAAGTGGTCGACCTCGACCTGCAGCGCTTCCTTTGGGGCAACGTGGGGCGCCCACATATCGCCGGCCCGATAACCGATCCGGAATTGATGGGCCTTGTCGCAGGTTCCATCGACCGTGATGCCCTTGTCATACACTTTGATCTTTTCTGTCGGTTCAAGATCGTTGTAAACAATCATCTTCTTGCTGCCTCCGATGAACGTCTGGCGGACCTTGATAGGCGAGAGCCAGTTGACACTGATGTGGGCCACGCAGGCACTATCGAAGAACAACGTGATGTGGGCCATGTTTTCCGGCGAGCCGACCACATGGCATGATCCTGTGGCCGAAACGGCAACAGGCTGTTCATCGAAGATATACTGGATGATCGAAATGTCGTGCACCGCCAAGTCCCAGATCACATTGACATCGCTCTGGAACAGGCCAAGGCTCGCGCGTGTGCTGTCGTAGTAATAGACACTACCGAGCTCTTTCTTGACCAAGAGCTCGCGGATCTTACGCACCGCGGGCGTGTAGACGAAAGTGTGGTCCACGCTCAAGATCAGACCGCGCCTGGCCGCCTCATCGATCAGGCGTCGGGCCAGTTCTGAATTTTGTGCAAGCGGCTTCTCCACAAGAACGTGCTTGCCCGCCTTGAGTGCGGCTAGAGCCAATTCATAGTGCGTATGAACCGGCGTAGCGATGGCCACCGCATCGACTGCAGGGTTGTTGAGCAATTCGTCGCAAGAGGACGTCGTTATCACCCCCGGATAAAGCCGCTTGCTGGCCGCGAGCTTTTCGGAGTCGAAGTCGCATACGCCGACCAGACGCGCCGAGTGATGAGCAGCGAAATTGCGGACCAGGTTCGGTCCCCAATAGCCGTATCCGATAACTCCAATTCCTATTGTGTCGTTCGACATATTTGCACCAGTAATTTGAAATCGGGTGAAATGTTTGATTTAATTGGGTGATCGCTCACGGTTGCTCGACGCCCAGTCGAAATGAACGCCGGCACACGCGCAGTCTGTCTCAGACACTCCAACTCAGGATCACGGAGGATACGTCGAGCAGGGCTGCGCATTCCTGCGGCAGTCTTCCTTGTTGGCGTATGCACCCCCCTCCATCATCCTTCCGGCATGACCGGCGACGAGAAGAGGCTCGGCTCTGTTGTAGCTCCATGGTGACCGCCTAAGCTGAAGCGCTGGTAGATTGGGAGCGGATATGTCCCGTTTCAATGAAATTCCGAATTGTCAGGATCAGCTGCGGTGATGCTTCACCACCGAGGCGCTCGCATCGATTGAAGACGTCCAATTGATCCAGCTTGTCGGCCAATTCCCTCTCCTCGAAAGCGACCTCAATCCGGCCCTGTGCGGCGAACTGCTTCGCCGTTGCGACCTGATGATCGTTTCGGTGCTCGCCCAAGCTCGCACGGCGCGGCATGACAATGATGCGCTTACCGAGTTCCAGGGCGGTGATAATGGAGCCCATGCCCGCATGAGCGATCACCAGGCTTGCAGCTTCAACGCAGTTTCTGAATCCGCTGGGGTCAACGAAGCGCTCGGAGCGGATGTACTTGCATTGATGCTTCGATGGCCCGATCTGAGCGAATACATCGCTTCTCGCCCGTGCACCGGCCCAATCGTCGACCGTTTGGATCAGACGGTCAAACTGGACTTGCGTACCGACTGTTACGAAGATCATGACACGCGTCCTTCTGGCTCAAGCGCTCGGCAAGATTGCATTGGCCGCCTCGCGAGTGGCACGATCTCGGCTGCGCTTCGAAGTCGACGCTGCGCTCCCATGGCGGCTCCTGCGAGGAAACACGACTCTTCAAATGATTTAATGATCTATTTAATTTGAAATTGAATAATACAGATCAAACTGTTATTTTCAAGTGGCTATCTTATTAGATTTTTAAAACCAGCAACCACCTACAAATGCAGCGGATTTTGAACTTCTCTCGCGCTTCGTCGATTAATCCGAGCCAGACAAGAAATTATTATACCGGACCTCAGCGGCCGGGCGCGCTCAGCCGCTCACTCTGCAAATACGCTGGAATTGCCATTGCCCTTAGCTGGCATCGTCACGCCGCTAACGAGCAGTCCTGTGCAATCCGTCGGCGCACTTAGGCCATTGCGACCCTGTGCGCCATCCGACCCATCGGGTCATTTCGATGGTGGTTCTGCTGTGCGGCCGGCGAACCACAGCCTGCAATCGCCCGCCAACTCCACCGCCGCGTGCTGCAGCCGCTGGAATGCTTTCATTGAATCGCCGTCCGCGCTGAATGCCTAGTACTCCCGGATGCTTTCATCCAATCCGCGTAGCAATGGATAGAGGAAATAGGAGATCACGGTGCGCTTGCCGACTTTCAATTCGGCCGTCACCGCCATACCCGGAATCAGTTGAATGCGCTCAGCCGGCAGCCGAAGGTGCGTGTCCGACAAATCGACCAGTACGCGGTAATAGGGAGCTGGCGCGCGGCGCGCACCTTCGGCCTTCGTATCAGGCGAGAACGTGTCCTGACTGATGACGCGGACTTCGCCCGTTGCAGTTCCATACTTCTGGAAAGGAAACGCTTCGAACTTGATCCGGACCGATTGTCCAAGCGCCACCTGACCGATATCCCGCCCCTCGACGTTGACCTCCGCCTGAAGCGGCACGTCACGTGGAACCAGGACAAACAGCGTTTCCGCTTCGCGAACCACCGAGCCGACTGTCCGGTTTGCGATATCCAGCACCACGGCATCTGCGGGTGCCTGCAGCACGATCAACTGCCGCCGAAGCTCGGCCTTCTTCAATTCCTCTGCTGCGCTATTGCGCTTCGGCAACGTCTCCACCAGTTCCTGATAGGTGGTGCGACGAAACTCCTCGGCGAATACCTTCTGATCGGCTCGGGCCTTTTCCAGCCGATGGGTGGTATCGGCGATACTGCCACGGACACGCGCCAGATTGCTCTCGACCTCAAGTCGTGCATCGCGAGACAGCAGGAAGTTCAGCCTCGAACCGACCTCCTTGTCCATCAGCGTGGTGCGCATCGCTTCAATCGAACGCATCGTGTCGAGCCGCTGAAGCAGAACCGCCTCTTCATTCTGCGCTGTCTTGAGATTGGCTCGAGCGGACGCGATCTGCGCGTCGTAGTTCTGGATCTGCGCCTCGTAGGCGGCCTTCCTCTGCAAGAACAACTTGCCCTGCAGGACCTGGTCCACATTGATCAGCTCCTTGACCGCGTACTCGGTTCCATTCAATTCGGCGCCAAGGCGATCAATCGACGCATCGAAACCAGCCACTCTGCCACGCAATTGGTCGAAATCCGCCTGCGAGAAAGTCGGATCGAGCGTAGCCAGAACGTCGCCGCGGTTGACGCGATCGCCGGCCTTGACGTGGATCGCGCGTATGACCGACGTTTCCAAGGGCTGCACGACGATATTGGGACGTGTCGTGGTCAATTTTCCCTGCGCCGTGACGATCATCTCCACTTGCGAAACGGATGCCCAGGTGACCGCGAAGACGATCAGCGCAAGTATGCCGTAGAGGGTGAGACGCGCGAGCCGCGGCGGCGCTTGCTGCTCGACCTCGGTGGCATCGGACTGGAATTCGGCGATGACTGGCGCTCGCCTCGGCGATGACCTGAATAGCTTTCGCCGTCGCTCGACCGGTCTGGCCGGGACCAGACCGATCGGCTTCGCATCTGCGCGTGATGGCCTCGTCTCCTTCATGCAATCTGCTTCATCTGTTGGTTCCACAAGTGTCTGTAGATGGTGCTTTTCGACAGGAGATGGTCGTGGCGATCCACGTCGACGATTCGGCCGCGGTCCATCACCAGGATCTGACTTGCCTCGGTCAGCATCGACAGCCGATGCGAGACGATGATGACGGTACGCCCTGCCGCCAAACGGCGGAGATTGCGCCGGATGATCATTTCGCTTTCGGAGTCGAGGGCACTCGTCGCTTCATCGAAAATCAAGATTCGTGGATTGACAATCAGAGCCCTCGCGATCGCGAGTCGCTGCTTCTGCCCGCCGGACAGGTTCGAGGCATCTTCCTCGAGCATGGTGTCGAAGCCACGGGGCAACCTCTCGATGAATTCGTCGGCGCCAGCGAGCTGCGCTGCAGCGACGACCTCGGCAAAGGTCGCGTCACTTTTCACGCAGGCGATATTGTCGCGAACCGTCCCGCGAAACAGGAAGTTGTCCTGTAGGACGATTCCGAGGTTTCGGCGCAGATGTGCGAGGTCGAACTCTCTCGAATCATATCCGTCGATACGCAGCAGCCCCTGCTGCACCGGATACATGCCCGAAATCAGCCTTGTGAGCGTCGTCTTGCCGGAGCCGCTTCGGCCCACGATCCCGAAGATCGAGCCTGGCTCGATGGTGAAGGAGACATCGTCAAGCGCCGGCGCTCCCTCGGCTCCGTAGCGGAAAGAGACACTGTCGAACTCGATTTTGCCGGCGAGGTCGGGCCGCAGCCCATCTTTCCGACCGTCACGTTCAGGCTTCTGATTCATGACCTCGCCGAGCATTTTCACGGCAAGCGCCACTTCCTGGTATTCGTGCACCATTGTCACGAGCTGGACCAGTGGTCCGGAGACCCTGCCGGCCAACATGTTGAAAGCGACTAGCGCGCCGATTGTCATTTCTCCGGCGAAGACATCGAGTGCTCCGACAGAAATGATTCCAAGCGTCATAATCTTCTCGAGAAATCCGGTGAGCGCCTGGGCGCCTGCGGAAATCTTCTCGACACCGAATCGCATGGTCACGGACTGCGCACATCGGCTATCCCAAACCCTGCTCTGCGCTGGCTCCATGCCCAGCGTCTTCACCGTGCGCATACCATGGACTGTTTCGACGAGAAGAGCCTGCCGCGCACCTTCCGCCTGGTAAAGATCGTAAAGACGTCGCCGGAAAGGGCCCATGAGCAGGCCGACAACAGCGCCGCTCGCGGCGGTGAAGGCCAGGACCATCAAAGTCAATTTGACACTGTAGAGCGCAAGGACCGGCAGGAAGACGAACAACGAGAGCGCGTCGAGGGTCGTCAAGAATAGTCGCCCGGTCAGAAACTCGCGGATCCGCGCCGCTTGTTGCATGTGCTTGACCAGTACCCCCGCGGCCATGTGCTCGAAGAAGGTGACCGGCAGCCCGAGGAGATGACCGAACGTCTTCGTCGCAACGCGAATGTCGACCCTGTTGGTCGCATACAGCAGCAGGTAGCGCCGCAGAAAGCCGAATATGGCGTCGAAGACGAGCGCTACGCCTGCTCCTGCCGCGAGTACATAAAGAGTGGTGAAGCTCTCGTGAACCAGAACCTTGTCGATGACGAGCTGGAAAAAGATCGGGACGACGAGGCCCAACGCGTAGAGCAGGATGGCGGCAATGGCGACGTCCCTAAACAGTCGCCATTGAAGAAGCAATTCCGGTACGAACCACCGGAGGCCGAAACTCCTCCGACCATCTTGTGTCAACGGCTCGCGCTTGATCAGGATCGTGTCGCCGGCCCACTGGGCACAGAAGCGGTCGCGATCAACAACCAAGACCTCGTGCTTGCGGTCGGCTAGCGGGTCGAAGATGCTGACGACCTCGGCGCCGTCAGCTCGCCGTCCCGCGCCAAGAACAACGATCCAGTTGCCATTGGCGAGCCTCGCCAGCGCCGGATAGGCTTCTCCGAGACGAATCAGCGCGCCCCAATCCAGTTCCGTGCTTCTCGCGCGCAAGCCCGCATCTTTCGCCATGCGCAACAGAAGATTCAACGAGATCGGGGCGGCTACCGCGTAGGCATGCTTTAAGCGCTCGACTGGCAGATCTATGCCATGGTGACCGGAAACCCTGGAAAGGCATTCCAATGCCGTCTGCATTGACAATCCGGGCGCGGGCGTATCCGCAACCTGGTCTTTCGCGCCGCCAGCGACGTCCATTTCAGCGGAAATTCGAAGAGACATTCAGAGACCGTGTGTTGGGCGCCAGCGCATCATGTATTCCCGACGCACCGTTGTGCGACTGAACTGACGGATTCTTCCGGACCACGCCTGCGTCAACTAGGCCCTGAAGCGCCTTCTGCATCACATCGACCGAATTGGCGAAGGATTCGACCGAAAAAATCAATCGCTGCGAAAACACTCGCTTGGGGGCATTGTTTGCGTCGCGCTCCGTCGGTGAAAGACTGACCAGATCGACACGGACGATGGTGCCGCTGACGGTAATTTCTTCGATTCCATCGGTATAAAGTTCGGCGTGCATCTTTACGTCTCCTATGCTGCCAGCTGCGGCCTGAAAACAACGTCAACGCCATAACTTGTTGAGTTGTAGGTGTTGGTCGGGAATAGGCTATCTGTCCCGTACGCAAACACACCGTTGCCACCGATCGAGCCCGAGGATGGGGCCGTCAGGGGACCGTTGGTAATTGCGTTGGCGAGCAGGCCCGGATCGGCCGCGTAATTCCCGGCGGTGTGATACGAGGCGACGTAGGTGGTTCCCGGCATGATCGTCACGGGCGTGGCGAAATTGACCTGCTGCCAGCCGTTGGCCGTTTCGCTGGTAAAGGTCGCAGTAGCCAGCAAAGTCCCGGTGCTGCTCCAAAGATCCGCAAGGTGTGTGCCCGTGTTGGTTGGCCCCTTGTAGAAGCGAATGCCGATGATATCGCCTGGGGTAGACGTCTGAAATTTGACGCCCAGTTCCACTGAGTTTGGATCATTGGCCGCCACAATGCTGGGTACCTGACTCGCGCTGAACAGGCTCGCAGTCGTCGAAGACGCAGCGGTCACATTGAGGGCGACGGATGTACTGGCGGCGCCACCATGGCCGTCGGAGATGCTATAGTTGAACGACGCCGCTCCCGTGTAGCCGGTCGTCGGAATGAAGATCACGCTGTTGCTTTGGGCGTTGAAGCTGGCGACGCCATTCACACCACCGCTCGCGCCCGTGATCGTGAGCCTATCGCCATCGGGATCTGTGTCGTTGGCGAGCAGTACCGAAGCCGGGATCCCGAAGGGGACGTTCTGCGTGGCGTAGAGACCGCTATCGTTCGCAGCGACCGGTAACTGGTTGGCGCCGCCGCTCAAGTTGTTGAACATGACATCCACCCAGTAGTTGCTTGCGCTATACCTACTGGTCGGGAACAGGTTGCTCGTGCCGTAGGTGTAGAGGCCATTGATGTTCGCGGGAGCCGTGAGCGGACCATTGGTGCGAGCGGTGGTGAAGTAGCTGGTGCTGGAGGCATAGTGGCCGTTGCTGTGAAAGCTCGCGACGTAGGGGATGCCAGCCGCGATGGACACGGGATTGCTGAATGTGACGGTCTGCCAGCCGCTGCCGCTCTCGTTGGTGAACGTTGCGCTCGCCAGCAGCGTGCCGGTGCTGCTCCACAACGAGCCCGTATGAGTCCCGGGGTCATTTGCACTCTTATAGTACTTGATGCCAGTGATCGTGCCTGCCACGGAGGAGGTAAATTGCACGCCAAGATTGACTTGCGCCGCATCGGAATTCGACAGAATGGCCGGCGTGTCCGAGCTCGAGAACAGGCTCACGCTTGAGGGCGCCGTCGTCGCCGTGAGATTGAACGTCTCGCTGGCTGACAGACCGCCGAGATCGGTGACCGATGTCTTGACGCTGAGGGTGCCAGCATTGGTGGACGTTGGTGTACCGCTGAAGGTCCTTGTCGCGGCATCGAAGGTCAGCCATGCGGGAAGTGCCGTGCCGTCGGCGAGGGTCGCTGTGTAGGCGAGCGAATCCCCGGAATCGACGTCGGAGAAGGTGCCCACAGGCAGCGTCAAGGAGAATGACGTACCGATTGTCGCGGTCTGATCGCCGGTCTGGGCGGCCAGCACTGGCGCGTCGTTGGCGCCATGAATTGTGACGGTGAGCGTGGTCGATGACGCGGCGCCGGCGGTGTCGCGCATCGTGTAATTGAAGACATCGGTGAGCGTGTTGGTCGACAGCCGCAACGCCTGCACGGCTGAATCCGTCTCGTTGACCGCGTACGTAAAGGCGCCCGAGGCATTGAGCACCAGGCTGCCGTGCGCTCCGGAGAGTGCTGAACCGAGTGTGCCACTGGTCGAGCCGAAGCTGACGGCGGTCACCGTCTTGGTATCGCCTGCGTCGGGATCGGTGTCGTTGGTCAGCACGTTGCCGATAGCCGCCGTGCCACCGGTGCTGTTGTTCACGCCGCCCTTCTCGGTGGCATCACCAACATCAGCAATCGCGGTTGGCGGCGTATTATTCGTGGTGGAGGATCCGTCGAAGACGACGTCCACCCAGTAGTTGGAGGCGTTATAGCTGCTCGTTGGGAACAGGTTGCTCGTGCCGTAGGTGTAGAGGCCATTGATGTTCGCAGGAGCCGTGAGCGGACCGTTGGTGCGAGCGGTGGTGAAGTAGCTGGTGCTGGAGGCATAGTGGCCGTTGCTGTGAAAGCTCGCGACGTAGGTCGTGCCAGCGACGATGGACACAGGATTGCTGAATGTGACGGTCTGCCAGCCGCTGCTGCCCTCGTTGGTGAATGTTGCGCTCGCCAGCAGCGTGCCGGTGCTGCTCCACAACAGGCCCGTATGAGTCCCGGGGTCATTTGCACTCTTATAGTACTTGATGCCAGTGATCGTGCCTGCCACGGAGGAGGTAAATTGCACGCCAAGATTGACTTGCGCCGCATCGGAATTCGACAGAATGGCTGGCGTGTCCGAGCTTGAGAACAGGCTCACGCTTGAGGGCGCCGTCGTCGCCGTGAGATTGAACGTCTCGCTGGCTGACAGACCGCCGAGATCGGTGACCGATGTCTTGACGCTGAGGGTGCCAGCATTGGTGGACGTTGGTGTACCGCTGAAGGTCCTTGTCGCGGCATCGAAGGTCAGCCATGCGGGAAGTGCCGTGCCGTCGGCGAGGGTCGCTGTGTAGGCGAGCGAATCCCCGGAATCGACGTCGGAGAAGGTGCCCACAGGCAGCGTCAAGGAGAATGACGTACCGATTGTCGCGGTCTGATCGCCGGTCTGGGCGGCCAGCACTGGCGCGTCGTTGGCGCCATGAATTGTGACGGTGAGCGTGGTCGATGACGCGGCGCCGGCGGTGTCGCGCATCGTGTAATTGAAGACATCGGTGAGCGTGTTGGTCGACAGCCGCAACGCCTGCACGGCTGAATCCGTCTCGTTGACCGCGTACGTAAAGGCGCCCGAGGCATTGAGCACCAGGCTGCCGTGCGCTCCGGAGAGTGCTGAACCGAGTGTGCCACTGGTCGAGCCGAAGCTGACGGCGGTCACCGTCTTGGTATCGCCTGCGTCGGGATCGGTGTCGTTGGTCAGCACGTTGCCGATAGCCGCCGTGCCACCGGTGCTGTTGTTCACGCCGCCCTTCTCGGTGGCATCACCAACATCAGCAACCGCGGTTGGCGGCGTATTATTCGTGGTGGAGGATCCGTCGAAGACGACGTCCACCCAGTAGTTGGAGGTTTTGTAGGTGTTAGTCGGGAAAACGCTTCCGGATCCGTAGCCATAGACACCATTGCCGCTAGCCGGAGCCGTTAACTGGCCGTTGGTCAGCGGCGTGGTGAAATAGTTCTGCGTACCGGAATAATTGCCGTTGGTGTGATAGGACGCGACGTAGGTTGTGCCTGCCGTGATGGCCACAGGGTTGGAGAAGTTGACTTGCTGCCAACCGCTCGCTGTCTCGTTCGTAAATGTGGCAGTCGCAAGCAGGGCTCCAGTCGAGCTCCAGAGAGCCGCAACATGTGGACCGGTATTCGACGATCCCTTGTAGAAACGCAGACCGGTTATTGTCCCGTTCACGGATGCGGTAAACTTAACTCCAACTTCGACGGGGCTTGTATCGCCGGAATTGGGGGCCCCTGGCGCATCATTGGTGCCAAACAAGCTCTGCGCAGAGATCGGATAGCTGACGTTGAGCGATACCTGGCCGGACCCACTTTGGCCTGCCGTGTCTGTGATCGTGTAGGTGAAACCCGCTGTCCCGGCATAGCCATTGGCAGGAGTATAGGTCACGGTCTGGTTTTGCGCATTGTAGCTTACGCTTCCATTGACCGGATTACTGACGCCGCTAAGTGAGAAAGACAATCCGGACGGGTTGGTGTCGTTCGCGAGCAGCGTTGATGCTGGAATGTTCAGCACACCATTTTGGGTAACCGTGAAGCCACTGTCCCCGTTAGCTTGCGGCGACGTCAAGCCTGAATCAGAGAAAACGACGTCGACCCAGTAATTTGCGGCTTTCGCAACAGAAACGTCGTCGGGGAAGATCGGGCCACTGCCATAGGCAAAGACGCCGTTGAGGCTGCTGCCAGGCGCAGTCAGCGCACCTTTCGTAAGGCCTCCATAATTGATGAAGTAGAAATCGGTAGAGGAATAGTGGCCGGTGTTCGTGTGATAGGAAGCAACATACGTCACACCAGCGGTCACACTGACAGGCGTGGCGAAGTTAACCTGCTGCCAGCCGCTCGCGGTTTCGTTGGTGAAGGTGGCGCTCGCAAGCAGGGTTCCGTTTGTGGTCCAGAGATCACCGATGTGGGTGCCAGTATTCTCAGCCCCCTTGTAGAACCGAATGCCGCTGATCTTGCCCGATGCGGCGGGGACGAATTTGACGCCAAGCTCAACTGAGCCGGAATCGCTGTTCGATATCACCGCAGGCGTGTCGGTAATACTGAAGAGCGTCAGGTTGGAAGATGGTGTGACCGTGTAGGTCCTGCCCGCACCGGGCGTTTCTAGGTTCAGGCTGTCGTCGACCGCCCTGGTCTTGAGATTATAAGTCCCCTGAGCGCCTGTTACGAACGAGTACGACCATGTCACGTTCGCCGCGCCGACGTTGCTCGTGGCTGGATGCCAGGTTGCCCCACCATTCGTGGAGATTTCGACGCCGGCAATCTTTCCACCCGCGTCAGTGGCCGTCCCCGTCACCGTGATCGATTGCCCCTCGACAACGCTGGCAGCCGAGAGACTGGTGATACCAGAGGTCGGTGCCGTACCGTCTGTTGACTGGGTCGCGGCCGTCAGGTTCGCTTGCAGCGTCGCCGGCTGAACGCCCATGTCGGCGAACAGGTTAGCCATCGCCTGCTGTACATTGGGATCTACCGGAGTCGCAGGTCCGTCGTGGTCGCTGGCAAGCGCCCACGGCCAGTTGATTGAGCCGGCCGAGAATATCAGTGCGCCACTAACGGGATCCCGATGCAGCACGAGATTGTGCGTCGCTGTGCCATCGGCGAACGTGTTGCCATAATCAAGGAGATACTGCCCAGTCACCTGGACTGTTGAAGATGAGACACTGATCAACCCAGCCGGGCGAAATCCGTTGTCCGGCGCCGTGTCCCATTCCACGCCTAATAGCCCAGGCACAAGCGACGCGGTCTGCCCGGGTGACGTTTGCGCGACGGACGTATTGCGCCAGAAGCGCAATTGGGTCATTGGATACGGTATCGTGATCGTATCGTACCGAAATGCGTTGACCGCGAACAATGTACCGGTCAGCTCATTCGAGGGAAGAGGCGAGGAACCAAACCGCGGGTCAGAGTAATTGCCGGTCGGCTGTCCTCTTGGATCAATCAGCGCATTTGCGTGCGTATCCTTGTAGCTAATGAGTGTGCGGTTGGCTGATCCGCTGCCATCGATGCTGGGTGCCAACCTTGTTTTCCAAAAGATCTCGTTGCCCGTGAGAAACGCAAGGTTCACGCCAGCATGCGCTGCGGCCTCTACGTTGGCGCGCTGAGCTTCGGTCCAATATTCGTCATGCCCCGCGTCCATGAAGACTTTGTGATTGAGCAACAACGAGCCGTTTGTCGCGGCATCGATTCCAGAAATGTAGGAGACATCGTACCCGTTTTGCTCGAGCCACTGAATGGCCGCAAACTCAGCCGTGAATGGGGAGTCTCCTCCCTCGGAAAAGGTTCCCTCGCCGTCACGTGTTACGAGGGGGCGATTGTAACTGACCGCGAAGGCTGATCCGTTGATGCCTGGGCCGTTTCCGAAATATAGGTTGGCCCCTCCCCAGCCGTTGTAGGCTTGCCAGTCCTCATCACTTGTCTGGAGAACGATGTCGCTGTGCGAAGCGTCGTTCCTTATGATGAACGGGATCTGGAAAATCTCGCTGCCGTTGACGACGTTGGCGATGTAGACGCCCGAGACCGCATCGGTTGGCACGCTCCAGGAGTCGGTCACGCTCCAATTGCCGGCATCTACGAGGCCCCTCGACGGGTCAGTCAATGGAGCCGGCTGGACGACCGCGGCTGCGGCCTGATGCTGCAGGCTCGTAACCAGTCTAGCCCCATCGCCGCCGTAATAGCCCAGCCGGTAAACGTCGACGCGATAGCTCGGGTTGCCGGTCAAGTTGTTGATCTTGAATTGGACCGTCCCGCCGACATTGGTGCTGATTGCTGTCGCAAACCCCTGGGTCAGATGCGAATTGTCGCCCGGCTGGATCTGCCAAACACTTTTCGGCGTACCTGGCTTCTGATTTTCCAGGACGATGGGATTCGTGGGTGGATCGGAGACAATCGTTCCTCCCTGCCCATCGCCTTTCAAATTCCAGTTCAGGTCCATCCCCGAGAACAGCAAGGTGACATTGGCCGCACCATTGCTGAAATCGACTGCGCTGATATTCGAGCTATTGTCGTAGTGGACCGTCGCCGACATCGACGGTGTGAAGGGCAGATCCTTCAAGTCGATGAGATTCCCCGGCGAAAGCGGTGCCCCCGGCGATGAACCCGCGATCAACCCGTGGAAATTGGCCGACTGATCGAGGACGAGCGTGCCAGTTCCCGTGTCGAACGACACGGTTATGCCGGAGAACGATCCATTCGAGAACTGGCCCGAAACCGAACCTCCGATCTCCAGGACCGCATTGTCTGAAATTGCGAAAGATCCTTTGCCGCTGACGTCACCCTTGAAGTCCGCCGTAGCAATGCGATCGCCAAGGAACGCCCCGACTTCGACAGTCCCATTGTTCACTACATCGCCTTCGACGACAAAGGGCGTCCCCGCACCGAACGAAAGCGTCGCACCTGCATCAAGGACCAGACTCCCGATATCAACGTTGGCCGTGCTCGTGACGGTATACGTTCCGGCTGCATCGAGTAACGCAGAGTCAACGATCCCCGGGACGCCCGCACTCCAGTTCGCAGCGACATTCCAGACCCCGTCGCTCGGATAGGTCCAGTGAGTCGTACCTGAGGTCGAAAACGTTGATGTTGTCGGCGGCGTCCCTTCGTTTGCCACAAATGGGAACGTCAGGCCGAAGGCCTTATGGCCGCTCGTCAAAGACGTCGAAGACAGCAGGGCGGACAATCGCGACTGGGAAGATGCGGAGAAGAGAGCGGGCATAACGCCACGCAGGTCCGGCGGAACGCCTGCGCCGGCCCGGGACGACGGTTGGCGGAACGAGGGGTCACCAACGAGAAGTGGCACAGTGAATGACCCGCTCGTCCGCGGATCAGCAAACGGCGAGGCCCAGAGGCCGGGCGGCCCGATGCCCGCGAATGCATGCCAAAACGCCGACTCCTGTAAAAGGGCGGGGATATCTTCCCCCTCTAGAACGGCCCGAGTTCCCCGGCCGAAGACGCTCGACTTTTGAATCAGCATGGCCATACCGATTAAATAAAGCACCTTATCAATTTAATTCTATTTTAAACCGACCGTCAATTCAATACGCATATATTTAACATGATTCCAGACCTCGGCTGAGCGGCGCTATTGCGAGGCGAATTGCGGCAGCCGCGTGATTTCGCTCAGATATTTGCCGTAGCCGCTCTTCTCCAGCGGCTTCGCCAGCGCGAGAAGTTGATCACGATTGATAAAGCCGAGCCTGAAGGCGACCTCCTCGAGACAGGCAATCTTCATTCCCTGCCGCTTTTCCAAGGTCTGAACGAAGGTCCCTGCATCGATGAGAGACTCGACCGTGCCGGTGTCCAGCCAGGCAAACCCCCGCCCCATGCGCTCAACGTGGAGCGCGTTGGCCGAAAGGTAACGCATCTGAAGATCGGTGATCTCGAGCTCGCCGCGCGCCGACGGCTCAACGCGACGGGCGTAGCGGACAACGCGATTGTCGAAGAAATACAGGCCCGTAATTGCCCAGTTCGAGGCCGGCCGTTTGGGCTTCTCCTCGATCGATACCGGGCGGTCCGTCTCATCAAACGCGACCACCCCATATCGCTCCGGGTCTCGCACGTGGTAAGCAAAGACCGTTGCTCCTTCCTCACGTCCGGCTGCCTTGGCAAGTAGTTCGCTCAAGCCGTCGCCGAAGAAAATATTGTCCCCGAGCACCATCGCCACACGATCGTCTCCGATGAACTCGGCGCCCACAATGAAGGCGTCCGCGAGACCGGCGGGACGAGTTTGTTCCGCGTAGCTGAGCCGGATGCCCCATTGGCCGCCGTCCCCCAGCAACTGCTCGAACTGGCACCGGTCCGAAGGCGTGGTAATGATCAGAATTTCGCGGATCCCTGCCAACATCAGCGTCGACAGCGGATAATAGATCATCGGCTTGTCATAGATCGGGAGCAACTGCTTGCTGACCACGCGCGTGATCGGATAGAGGCGCGTTCCGCTGCCGCCAGCCAGGACGATTCCCTTCAGCATCGATTTCTCCTTCTCCGGCGGGCTGGTCGAGACAGGCTTGGAGTGAATGGCGCCAGGGCGCCAATCGAATCCCGAACACACGTTCGGCCTTGGATGAGTCCAGGCGCGAGTTCCGAGGCCGACGCGCAGCGGTCGGAAACTCTTCAGTCGTGATCGCTTCAAGCGCCGGAATCCGCGCTCCACGACGGGAACGCTCGTGGAAGATTGCCTGCGCAAAGTCGTGCCAGCTTGTCTCGCCTTGACCGGCGAGATGATAAATACCCGCCGTGGCTCTGCGATCGTCCGTTACTGACCGTTCTGCGATCCGAAGGACGGCCTCCGCGAGGTCGAATGCGTAGGTCGGATTTCCAAGCTGGTCCCGTACAACCCTTACAATGGGCTGCGTCTCACATAGCCGCAGCATCGTTCGAACGAAATTGCTGCCATAGGGGCTGTAAAGCCAAGAGCATCTGATCACGGTCGCGAGCGGATGCGCGGCCAGTACAGCGGCTTCACCGGCAAGCTTCGACGCACCGTAGACATTCAATGGCGCGGGAATGTCGTTTTCGTCGTACGCATCCGGCTTCGCGCCGTCGAACACGTAGTCGGTCGAGACATGAAGGAACGGAATGTTCATCTGCCATGCGACATCTGCCAACGCCGCCGCGCCATCGCGGTTGATGCTGAACGCTTTCGTTGCCTCAGATTCGGCTTGATCCACCGCCGTATATGCTGCCGCATTGATGATTGCAGACGGCGCGAGCGACGCGATGATCTTGTCGATCCCTTCGCGGCTCTCAAGATCTAGCTCTCGCCGCCCGAGCGCCACCGCAGGCAGATCGCGCACTGCAGCGAGATTACGAAGACACCTTGCCAGCTGCCCATTCCGTCCGGCAATGAGGATCGGCCGATCTATCATCTTCACCTCAGTGTTGGGTAGCCAGGAGACCCAGACGCGAGCCGTCATAGACACCCCGGCGAGCACGCTCCCACCATGCGCGGTTCTTGAGGTACCACCCGACGGTTTCGGCCAAGCCCTGTTCGAAGGTTCTCGTCGGCCCCCAGCCAAGTTCGCGATGTGCCTTCGACGCGTCGATTGCGTAGCGCGCATCATGCCCCGGCCGATCCGGCACGAACGTAATGAGAGATCGTCTTGCCTCCGCGCCCGGAGCTAATCGATCCAGCACGTCACACACCTGCGTGACGACCTCCAAGTTGGATCGCTGGCCATCTCCGCCGAAATTGTACTTCTCGCCGGGTCTTCCTTCGTGGAGCAGTCTTATCAAGCCGGCGGCGTGATCATCAACTTGAAGCCAGTCGCGAATGTTTTTGCCGTCGCCATAGACCGGTAGCGGCTTGCGGTCGATGGCATTGAGAATCGTCAGCGGAATGAGCTTTTCCGGGAACTGGTACGGCCCGTAATTGTTCGAGCAATTCGATACGATGACCGGCAGACCGTAGGTTCGATACCAGGCGAGCGCGAGGTGGTCCGAGGCGGCCTTGCTCGCCGAGTACGGCGAACTCGGCGCGTAGGGCGTGTCCTCGCGAAACAAGTCGTCCGGCCCCAATGAACCGTAGACCTCGTCTGTCGATACATGGATGAAGCGGAACTGCTTCCGCCTCGGCAGCGGCAGACGCTCGTAGTAGACCCTCGCGGCCTGCAACAGCGCATAGGTGCCAACTATGTTGGTGTTGATGAAGGCGTCGGGGCCGTTGATCGAACGGTCGACGTGGCTTTCAGCGGCCAGGTGGATGATCGCATCCGGCTCGTAGTCGACGAACGCGAGATCCATCACCTCTCGGTCACAGATGTCGGACTGCAGGAACGCATAAGTCTCGCGTCGTTCAATGCTCGCCAGCGAGGTCAGGTTGGCTGCGTATGTCAGTTTGTCGACGTTGATCACTGCGGCACCGGTCTGCAGCACCAAACGACGACACACCGCAGAACCGATAAAGCCCGCTCCGCCGGTCACCAGGATACGCATGCTACTCGTCTCCACTAATCGAAAACGCAACCGAGCTGGTTGAGCGCGGGAAGGGTCTGGTCCTTTGGCGAGAGCTGAGCCTCCGACGTTGTCACGGGCCACTCGATTGCTAACGCCGGATCAGCCCAATAGACCCCGGCATCATGGCTCGGGGCGTAGACCTGATCGACCTTGTACAGGACGACGGTCTTGGGCTGCAGCGTACAGAAGCCGTGCGCGAACCCCTTCGGAATGAACACCTGCTCACCGCTTTCACTATCCAACTGGATGGCGATGTGCTTGCCGAAGTTGGGCGATGAACGCCTGAGATCAACGGCAATATCGCGAATGGCCCCGCTCAACACCCGTATGAGCTTCGCCTGGGCGAAGGGCGGTCGCTGGAAGTGCAAGCCGCGCACCGTGCCGGTCCGATCCGAGCTGGACTGATTGTCCTGAACGAAGTCGTGAAGAATGCCCTTCTCCGCAAAGGCCGATCGTTGGAAGGTCTCGCAGAAGTAGCCTCGGACGTCGGAAAACCGATCTGTCCGAATCACCTTGACATCAGGGATCGCGAGGGATCGCAGCTCCAGCATTAGGTACTCTCCTGCCCGCCCTTATTTTGGATCGGGTTTCATGCAGCGGATCATAATCCTCCATAGGATTACTTTTCCAGCCCCCTGAGATATCCGCATTATTTTGGAGGCGAATAATGATCTGCCACCAAATCTCTGAAATATCTTCAACTTTCAGCAGAACGAAGCTGAAATGTCCAGATTCGCCGTTATCTACATTCTGATTTCAATTAATATAACCATCATTTAATTTGGCAAGCAAATTTTTATAAGGTATATAATCTCTCACCGTCCGCAGTCCTGCATTCAACGTTGGTCTGCGGGCGGGCAGCCGCAACGCGACCAACCGTCGGACAGGTTACGTGATGCTTCAGAACAATATTCAACACACAGATAGATTACGGCTGCCGGCGAACGGGCTGCCCCAGTCCGCCAAGGCGGACGGCGGAGGAATCAGCGACATCATCAATTTCGGTATCGGGCTTCTACGGCGCCAATATCTCGTGATCCTTTTCACCGCTGGACTCGCCATTGCGGCCAGCCTGCTTTATCTCCGGTTGGCGCCTCCGACTTACACCGCGCAAGTTCAGATCCTGCTGGCGAATCCAAGGCCCCAATTTGTCCAGCAGCAGTCGCTGCTCGCCGAGACCGCCTTCGATCTAAACCAAATCGAGACCCAGCTTCAGCTCTTGAGATCGAAGGGCACTGCCGTTGCGGTCATCAACCAGTTGAAACTGGCGGACGACCCGGACTTTGACGGATCTGGGCTATCTCTACAGTCGCTCTGGCAGCGAATTCGGCCGTGGGGCTCGGCTGGAACGAAGAAAGCTGGTCCATCCGATGCCCAGGGCGAACCATCGGAAGGGCTCGTAGATGCATTTCTGAGCCGGCTTTCAGCGGGGCGTGTCGGGTTCAGCAATGTCATTGAGATCAGCTTCAGTTCGAGCAACGCCGCCCGAGCAGCGGAGATCGCCAACGCGGTAGCTAATGCCTATGTTGCGGACCAGCTCAATGCAAAATTTGAAGCCAATCGCAGAGCAACAAGTTGGCTACAGGAGAGGCTACGCGATTTGGGCGACCAAGCTATCGCTGCACAACGGGCCGTCGACGTCTACAAGGTCCAGAACAATATCGTTTCTTTGGACGGGAAGCCCATCGACGAGCAGCAAATCACAGAGATCAACAACCGATTGGCTGCGGCGCGCGCCCAAACCTCTGAGGCGACGGCCAAACTGGCCCGCTATGAAACGCTCCTCGCCTCCGATCCGAAGAATCCATCCTCGATGGCAAATCTGGATGCTATCGGGGCGGATGCGCTGAACAGTCAGATCATTACTGGACTGCGCCAGCAATACCTAGAACTTATGAGACGTGAGGCCGAGCTGGCGGCAAAGGTCGGCCGTGATCACTTGGCAGTCGTCAATATCCGGAACCGCGTTCGGGAATTTCGCGTCTCCATATTCGACGAAGTCAGAAGACTTGCCGAAGTCAGCCGAAGCGAATTCGAACTTGCCAAGCAGCGGCAGCAAGAAATCGAAAAGCAGCTGTCCAAGGCTGTTTCGCAGTCCCGTTCAGTCAATTCTGCCGAGCTGACGATCAAGGATCTGGAAAGCAGGGCAAAGGGCTTGCGTGCCTTGTACGAATCCTTCCAGCAGCGCTACATGGGCTCCGCACAGCAGGAGTCATTTCCCATCTCAGAAACGCGTGTGCTTTTTCCCGCTTCGCCGCCGCCAAGCAAGAGCAAGCCAAAAACAAGATTGGTGCTAACGCTCGGCATCCTAGGCGGTCTCGCGCTTGGCATCGGCTTGGCACTCCTCAGAGACCTCATGGACCGCGTATTTCGCACTTCTTCACAAGTGGAATCTGTGCTGGAATTGCCTTGCCTATCTTTGGTTCCATTATTACCGGTCCGCAAATCATCGAAGCCACCAGTTCGCCTCCAACCAACTGCTGATGATGATGCTCAGCAACGGATCGTTTCATCTCCAACCGCAATTCATCGAACCGTGGTCGGGATGCCGCTATCGCGATATACCGAGGCAATTCGTTCCATCAAGCTAGCCATCGACCACAATCCGGCGAAGATCTCCTCCCAGGTCATCGGCATTACCTCGGCCCTGCCGAATGAGGGGAAAACCACAATTGCAGCCTCGCTTGCGCAATTGATCGGGCACACCGGCAAGAAAGCGATCATCGTCGATTGCGACCTCAGGAATCCTTCGCTATCCACGATCTTTGCACCAAAGGCTGCCGCTGGAATCCTCGAAGTTGCAAACGGCAGCCGGTCTCTCACGGAGGCCATTTGGCGGGATCCGGCGACCAACCTTGCATTCTTACCCGCCGTGCGACGGGGCCCCCTGCTTCACACCAGCGAAATCCTTTGTGCCGACACCATCAGCAAGTTGTTCGACCGTTTGCGGGCCGACTATGACTACATCATCGTCGACCTTCCCCCGTTGACCCCATTAGTTGATGTCCGAGCCACCTCCTCCCTGATAGACTGCTACATTCTGGTCGTTGAATGGGGCCGGACCAAAATAGATGTCGTACAGCACGCGCTGCACACGGCGCCCAACATTCACGAGTCGCTGATCGGGGCAGTCCTCAGCAAGACGGATACCAAGGCGATGGCTCGATATGATGGTCATCGGAGCTACTATTATCATGACAGCCATTACATCCGTTATGGTCTTACTGGCTCTTAAGGCTGTATCGTAGCGGCCTCCACGTTCTCCGGCAAGCGGATCAGCGGAGTGGCCGCACCACACGATGGTGTTCACATGATTGTCCGCCTCGTCATGTTAGCCGAGTTGGTGGCGATTACCGCCGCGCTCGCGATGCCGGAAAGCCTGCCAGGCTGGGTGTTGGCATCCTTCCTACTTGCAACAGCTGCGCTGGCTGTCGCGATCTTTCCATTGTCCGCCTCCCTCGGACTCGCGAGGCTGCTCCTCCGGCCTGGCCTGGTCGTTGTGCTCGCAGCTCCGGCGCTCTGGATGGCGTTGCAGGCAGTGCCGATGCCTACGGGCACACTCGGCAATCCCATCTGGGCAACCGCATCGGCGGCCCTGAGCGAGCCCCTCCCCGAAATGATCACCGTCGATACCGCGACCACGATGTTCTCGCTCGCGCAGTATTGTGCTGTGCTCGCGACAGCCCTCGTCACCGCGGTCATCACGCTTGACCGATATCGCGCAGCGCAAGTCCTGCATATTCTATTGGCGATAGCCACGGTTGCCACGGCCATGTGGTTCGGCAAGGAAACAAATGGCGCCGCCGGACCGGATGGCTCGACCGTCGCAGTGCTCGGCGTGCTGCTCGCCTACGCGACGGCGATACGTGCGCTCGATCAATTACGGCGGCACAGTCGGCCAGGAACAATTGCGCCGGCCCCGCTCCCTGCTCTGCTCGCCGCAATCATCGCAATGGTCGTCTGCATGGCCGCGCTGGTCATTCGGACCAACGCCACCACTGTCGTTGCCGCCCTCCTCGGATCTGGAATCTTGCTCTCGGTGTTCGCCATTCGCAGGTGGTTCTTGGGCTCGTGGGGTACCGCTGGCGTTCTCGCAACCGCCGCGATTGTCTCCATTGCCATAGCCACAACCATTCCCTTCAGGACGAACACCGATCTGACGATCGCCTTTTCGACGAGCAGTCAGACCGCAACAGAACGGATGCTCCAGGACGTTGGGCCAACGGGATCCGGCGCGGGTGCTTCGACCGTGCTCTTGCCGATTTACCTGGACGTTGAAGGCGGCGCCTCGCGAGAAAGGCCGACTGCCGCCGCCGCGATTGTTGTAGACATGGGGTGGGCCTTCCTTTGCGGACTCGTGGTTATTGCATTGCTCGGCGCTTGCATTCTGATCAGGCGTTCTCTGTCACGGACCTACGATTACGTGTTCGCCGCGCTGGGCGCCGGCGCTTCGATTGCAGTGACGATACTGGCCTTTTCCGAGCACGGAATTCTGGGTTTGGGCGCATCGCTTTTGCTCGGTGCGCTTTTTGGGTTGTCGTTCGGTCAAAGCGTCCACTCCCCGGGACGCGACGTCATATCCTCAGAATCGAAAGAGGCCTCCGACCGGATTGCAGTTCAAGCACAAGCCTCTCGTTGGAGGTTCGCGTCAGCGTTAGTCACCATGTGGCCGCGCATTCCCCTGATGGTGCTTGGAATCGCACTGATCACGCAGGCAGTATGGATGGCCCTCCCTGAGTTGTATCTCAGTGTACGACCTTCTTCAGTGTCGGTTCTGTCTACTGCTGCAGCCTGGCCGAACGGGATCTCGAAACCGGTTTCGGTTGCGGCAGCGCGTGAAGACCTATGGTTCCGAGGCGGATCAAGATTCAGCTCGGATTCGGCTCCTGCTGCCGACGAGCAAAGCACGGCTCCTCTTGTGACTTCGAGTGCGTTTGCTCGTGCATTACGCTCTTCGCCGCTCCGGGGTGACATTTGGCTCATGCTTGCGGCTGGGTCCAAGCATAATTCGTCCCCGTCCAGCACGGCAGCGATGCTCAAAATGTCATACTATACTGCCCCCAATGATCTGGATTTACTTCCGTTACGCGTATCCGTCGCGCTTGCTACAGATACCGTGGTACGAGAGCCTGAGTTTCGTGAATTGGTCAAGCGGGACATAACCCTCGTCGTTAGACATCGGCCTGCCCTCAGACCCGCGCTTGTGACCGCGTACCGGTCAGCCTCGCCCGACGGGAAGATCTATCTCGAGGGCCTGATTTCGGAACTAGATCCGGCGTACCTCGACCAAGTGCGCACGCGGAGCTCTCGACAGGGTTCTCGATAAGATAAGATCGGAGGAAGCGGCGACCTTTGGCCAACAGGCGATCACGGTCCGGCGACAGGAGTGTGCCAATCAAATCAATGGGAACCGCAATTTTCACTTGAAAAGTTTGTTAATTAATAATAAATTAAATATTAAATGCAGGGCCGCGACAATGAATTTCGTGAACCGAGATTTCCGCGAGCGGGAGGTTACGGATCGTCTCAGTCCCGAGCTGGTAGCGTCCCGCCAGCACAAATGGCCCCTCCGTTATGACGCGGTCGAGCACGTGGCGCTCTGTGCGGATATTGCGACCATTCTATTTGCGAGCATCGTTTCCTCATTGCTGCACCAAGCCCAAAATGGGCAAGCCGCAGCCGGCGTGAGCAACGCACTTGGCCTGGCGCTGATCAGCGCAGCTTGTCTCGTTTGCCTGCTGAAGACGCACGGGCTTTATCAGCCAGTTGAACTCCTCGCCCTCCGAAATCAGATGCGGGCGGTCTGTCTGGCTTGGACGTCATCGGTGCTTTTCATTTGGTCGGTGTACGGCTTTGCAATTCACCCGGGGACCTCACAGCAAGCAGGACTACTCTTCGTCGTTATCGGTCTGAGTTTGCTTTTGGCCGAACGGTGGGGAGTCAAGGTGCTTCTCGGAAGGGCCCTGAGCGGCAGAAAGTTCGCCAACACAAATATCGTTCTGATCAGCGATCAACCATGGTCGAAGAACGTGGGGTTGTCCGAAACCCTATCAATGCACGGATATTGCGTGAAGGGACGATTCAGCTTGCCTCCGCTTGGCTTCGGTCCCGCCTGCCGAAGGCGGCTCACGGCCCGCGTCATCGACCACATCCGCACCTGCCAGCTCGATCAGGTGGTGGTGGAAGCCGCCCCGGAGCGATGGCCCGAATTGCGAGCCTTTGTTGCCGATTTACGCGTATTGCCGTTCCCGATCATTTTCGTGCCCGTCGGCACAACGTCCGAATTGCTTCGACACCCTAAGCGGAGTCTTGGAAGTGCCGTTTGTGTAGAACTACAGCGTGGCCCCCTGACGCCGCTGGAGTCCGCGATCAAGCGGACGATTGATATTATCGGGGGTAGCCTCGGCTTGGCGATGCTCGCCCCGCTGCTTGCGCTGGCTGCAATCGCGATCAAGCTGGATTCTCCCGGCCCTATATTCTTTCGGCAGCAACGCTGTGGCTTCAACGGCCGAATATTCTTAATCCGCAAATTCCGGACCATGCATGTGCTTGAGGATGGGCCCGTAATCCTTCAGGCTAACCGCGCCGATCGACGCGTTACCCGCGTCGG
This sequence comes from Bradyrhizobium sp. 141, assembly GCF_023074055.1. GTDB lineage: Bacteria > Pseudomonadota > Alphaproteobacteria > Rhizobiales > Xanthobacteraceae > Bradyrhizobium. Next base: position 186,944 of record NZ_JADPKR010000013.1, on the reverse strand, counting down.
CAAATGGCTGCGTCGGACCAGTTTCGATGAACTGCCGCAACTGCTGAATGTGGTCGAGGGCAGCATGTCGCTGGTGGGTCCGCGTCCCCACGCCTTGGCCCACGACGGACAGTTTGACAAGCTCGTGCGAAACTACGCGTTTCGCCGCAGGGTCAGGCCGGGACTGACCGGATGGGCCCAGATCCACGGCTGCCGCGGCGCAACTCCCACAGCCTCCATGATCGAAGCACGTGTACAGTACGATCTCTGGTACATCGACAATTGGAGTCTTCGGCTGGATCTCGCAATCCTGTTGCGAACTCCGATGGAAGTATTGCGGGGCCGTAACGCCTACTAGGCTGGATCTCCGCTCAAAGCGCCAAGCTACGCCAGCCTGCTGGCGTAGCGCCGCTTCACGCCCGCTGCCGAAGCTTCGGACCCGCTCCCCCTATGCGAAACTCCTCGATCCGACGGCCGGATTTCATGGCAGCAACCAACCATCGCGGCTGCTTACCACGTCCCGACCAGGTTTCCGAAGTCTGGGGATTGCGATATTTCGGCAGCACGCGCGGATATTTGCGCCTCTGTTTGCCGGGCGGGGAGACGCCCGACTCTCTTCTTTCGGCTAACACAGCCATCCCGCCGCCGAGAACCGCTAGGCGCTTCTCCAGTTCCTGCTTTTCCGCCTTGATCCGATCCGACAAAATGCCGCTAATTTCCTCATGAAGCGACCATAGATCGTCGAGGGACATGGATTCTAATTCGAGTTTCTTAGCTGACATTCTCGCACCGTGTAGTTGCGCCCACCTAGTTCCATCTAATATTGCCCCAGTCGACATTAATCAAGACACAGAGCCAAATTATCCAAAGCAATGTATGGAACCAAACTCGCCCCCCAGATAACTGGGTCGCGGTTAGTAATCAAGCTGGTAAAAGGAGCGAGCCGCTAATCCAACTTGAGGGCAGGAAATACCACACGTCCTACTTGCGGCGAGGAAACCGCCCAAGCGCCCAGGATTTAAGCTGACCGCCTGAACAACTGCCCCGCCTCAGCCTGCATTTAAGAGACCGATGTCCACTTTTCCTTCGTCCAGGAAGCCCTACCGCCGCGCGGCATAAGAACAAACGGGAGCGAATAATCTCGATCTCCCTCAATGCGCGCCGCCTTAGTTCGATTTGGGCCCTCAAGGCCTGGATGTCCGACAATGCACCTGAGGGAACGATAAACCGGCCGATTGAATCTCGAAGACGTTCGAGAGGATACTCGATCAAAACCAATTCTCCTCTTGCGCCTTCCCGCAAGCTTCTGAGCCTGCTGAGGCTTATTAATAAAATAATCGTCGCAATAATTATTAAATAATATATAACAAATCTATTGTTAGGTCAAATCGAGTGCCTGACCACGTTCATTCTTCGTTCGGCCCACGATGTTTGAATATGACCGATGGTCGATGGATAGGCAGCCAGTCCAACGGTGACGAGAATGCTATCTATGCACAGGCAAGATCTCGAAGCCATGGATTTTGAAGAATTATGGCTCCTCCACGAGGAGCTAACAAAAATTCTTGCTGAAAAGATCACGGCCGAAAAGCGGGAGCTGGAGAAGCGCCTGGCGCAACTCAATCAGCCGGAACAAGTCGGCGGGCCCGAGAGCGTAGCGGCAGAGATGGGCCTAGGCCAGCCGCCACGGCGCAAATACCCGAAGGTTGTGCCGAAATATTCCAACCCGCTCCAGCCGACCGAGACCTGGTCGGGACGAGGCAAACAGCCTCGCTGGCTAGTTGCCGCCCTCCGGTCAGGCCACACGCTGGAGGAGTTCAGAATCCGCGAGAACGGCGACACGTCCGACCGGAATGATGGTGGTCGAGAGCACTCGTAGCCCTGCGCATTTGCACGTAAGGTTGCCTGAAAACGTTCAGCCCTGCGCATTCCGGAAAACGCTCTACCGGCCTGGGGCCGTAACATCGGAAAGCCCGGTCCGCCCTGGGATCTGCCTCCGCCCTTCCCGAAAGGCGCTTGTGTGACCCTCGCGGGCCCTACACCTTTCCCGTACGAACCGCAGTCGTCGCCCTCAACAGATACTCTAAGGTGCTCGCTCTGGGCACAGTCCACAATCCACGCCGACGCGCGCTGGTTTTTTCGGAACCAGTCCCCTCCCGACGGTAATTTCTAAGGTCCAGAATCGTCATCGCGAGAAAGGGCACACGTGTGACCGGATAGCGTGCTTGCATCAATTGTCTCATGAACTGCAGACGTGGGATTAGTCGGGAGCGCAGCGGGCGCGGGATATCGACCCCAAGCAGCTCAGCTAAAGCGAGCAGCTGGGTTTCGACCGCGTTCTTCATCAAATCGCCTGACATATGAGAGGTAAGCTCAGTCCAATCGATGCCACCGGAGGAACTGTTCAGATCTCGCAATTCAAGGAGATGCCGCAGATCGAGGTCCCCGAGCCAATAGCCAAAGTCTTGAAACTGATCGTGGATGATCAACATAAGCGCTCGGCAGGTAGTCGTGGGGACATACGCGCTTCCCCGCCCCAGCCTCGCAGCGAAGCAATGACTCAGAGCGTGTTCGCGGTCGCAGCCGAAATAGGCAGAATCTGGAGCGGCGCGCTGCAGATCGATGGTGCCGACATCCTGCGGCCGGTTCATCTCGACATACCATCTCTTGCTTTCGGGAGGGGGCCGCTCGTGAACTTGATAGCCAATCGCGCCCAGAGCGGTGACTGCTCTTTCAGCTTCGTCCGGCATAACCATAATATCCAGATCAGACATCAGCCGAACGCCTCGCCGCTCCTCGGGCGCGGACGCCAGGGTCGATGCCCCCTTGAGTAGGATCGGCGTAATTCCCAGGCCGTTCATCGCAACAACGGCCTCCTCCAGTTGAGCAAGGAGGCGATTGTTGCGCAGCACGTTTCGGCTGTAGATATGGCGGACATATGTGCGGACGTCCTCCGGCAGGATCTGTGCAAATTTGTCAACGAAATCGATGAGAGCCGGCGTCGTTAGAGTCTGGTTTGCGAGCCCGATTACGGACGTCCACTCGATGTCGACGGGTGGCATGCCTTGCAGGCAATTGCAGAGGCTCGTCAGCGCCGTGCTATGCCTTGCCATTGCATAGATCCATAAGCACGCGCCGGGCCTCCACGGCCTCGCAGTAGGTGAGTTGAAGCGATGGCGCGCCAGCGACGATCCGCTTCAAAGCGGAAAAGCCGGCCTGCGAAAGTCGTCCGTCAGCAGCAAATGCATTATCGATGAGCCGCTTCATCGAATCCAGTTGATCTATCGCGGTTAGTTCGGCCGGACCGCTCGCGACACGGTTCAAGAAGATGATCCAGCTTGCGGAAAAGCATTGGTGGTACGCATCCGCAATGGGCACGTACCGCACCAGAACGCCGTCGGAGCGGCAATGCGTCGCGTCGTACCGGTCGCCATGTAGTCGCGAGAGCAAGTCCCACGATCCTTCCTTGACGGTGAGAGCAAACGGGATCCCGCAGATCGCTCCGTCAGTTCCAACCAGCGCAACGTCATCACCGGCGTACCGAAGTCCGGCGTCCACCAACTGCAGTGTGAGGGTGGACTTTCCGGCTCCCGGTTGTCCGCATAACAATAGCCCCGCACCGTCTTTCACGAGGGAAGCGGCATGGAGGGAGAAGGTCCAGCGATTGCTTCGAATAAGTCGCTCGGTGATGTGTGCTTTGATCGTAGGGGCCAGTGCTTCGATTTGACACCTCGAAATGCTGGAATCCTCTCCGCGCCAGAGCACTTGCTCGTCAAGCATCATTGCCTCGATCGCAATGTCGTCGCCGCCGGCGCTCTGGCCCGAAACACAAAACAGCGAGCGCAGCCATCTCAAGAGGTCCGGATTTGCAGCCCGGACCCCTATTCGGTGCCGGCCTAGAACCGCCGAGAAGGCAACATCGGTCGGCATTCGCCAGTCGACCTCGAGCAACGCTCGATCGATCCATATATCTACAACCCGTCGCGTGAACTGGCGTGCCGTGTGCGCGTCAACGCCTAGCGTCCCAAGCCCCTGATAGATGTCCTCCAGAGAGGCGCCTTGCGCCAGCTTACACCAGATGAATGCTCCTACTCGGTCCAGTTCAAAGATCTTCTGCCCTGTTTCGCTGAAGAGCATTGATCGACCTTCCAGCAGCGCGAACACTGCATCCGCAGCCGGTCTCAAAACCATCTCGGCCGACGATCTTTCCAGCACGGCTCCAACCAATGTGAAGAACTCTGCCTCTTCCTGCAGCGACGAGGCGACGACAGCGTCTGGGATGCTCTCGCCGCCCTCGGCAGCCTATGAAGATCAATCTGACCCGTCCGCGGCACGGCAATTCCCGTCTGCCGGGCACAAGTCACCTAATCGGTCTCGTTTCGAAACGACAATCCGGTCAGTCATGCCACAGCTGACCGCCCCTGCCCCCTCCCTGCGGAGAAATGTTCAACACCTTCTCTCAAAGAAACCGCGCTCGCGCTCAACCGGTGAGCATCCAGAAGGTACCGATAGGCTTCGCGATCGGCACTGCGTTCTCGCAGAATGCGCTCCTTCTCTCCAATACCGACCAATTCCGCGCGCATCTGGGCCAACTGCGGCGCATCGAGGGCTAGGTCGTACCCGCCAAGTGTTAAATCCCACATTGTCTCCTCCAGCCGAACGAAACCTGGGCGAGCTTAGCTTAGTTGATTGGCAGCAATTAACAACGATATTTACAACACCGCCATATAACAAAATTTATTTCATATTTGAACCGCGCACGAACCATCCGTTACCAAGTCAAATCGGCGCGGCCCGAACCGGCAACAGGTAGTGAGGAAATGGCTGAAAGTGCGAAGGGCTTGACGCTTTCCGATGTGACATCCCGCCGCGACAGCCCCGCAAAATAAATCGGTCGAAAGTCGCAAACCGGACCGACAATGCGAATTTAATTGCGCATTAAATGAAAAACGGAGAATATTAACGGACTGCATGAGGGGGGAGTGACCAGTGATCCGGTTGGCTGATCTGTCCGACAAGAGGAAGATACTGGCTTCGTTGCGAGCGGAATATTCCGCACGAAGCCGCAGGGATTGGACATGATAATTGTGAGGGGCCCCCCAGAAGCTTTCGGTTGAGGTCGAATCCTCATTTCATAGGCCTGCCGGGCCAAAGTCGGCAGTATTCCCAAGAATTCGCCCAGCAAGAATCCGGTCGGTTGGAGAAGCGTCGTCACGAGCGAGCTGCCCTTTGCTCGAACATCGACCCAGGTGCGATGCCCCCCAAGTACCCCGCACCGACGAGAGCGCACTCCAGCCGACCGGCCCCTTTTATTCGGCAGATGTTTCAGGGAGGCTCACATGGGTATGATTATGGTCAAGTGTCCGAAAACCGGTCGCGCGATTCCGACCGGCATCAAATCCGATCGTGAGACTTTCCTGCGGAGCATCGTGTTTTTCGGCAATACTCGTTGCCCCACTTGCCAGGCCGATCACAACTGGTTCGCTCGCGAGGCCTGGGTCGAAGAGCCAATCGTTCGGACGACGGATATTCTTGGTGCGGCTTCCTCGTGCTGATGCAAATGTCGAGGCCGTTTTGAGAGAGTGCGTCCAAGTTCTCTTTTTCGAGACAGGCATTTCTGTTGCAGCGCATTAGAACGCTCGAAAATATTTCCGCCTATCGTCGTAAAGCGAACGGACGGCTCAAGGAGCCATCGCTTAGACGTTATTGGCACGTCATCACAAATTCGAGCTTCCCGTCACGGATTCGGCAAGGCCTGTTTAGGGGTGTGGTAGTGAGTAGTGGAGTTTGCAGCCTGGCTGGGCTGCGTCACACAACGATCGAACTCGTTAGCCTGCTGGCTCAATTACAGCGGCTCCGGGAGAGAGTACGAAGGGCGGAAGCACGGCGCTCGGTAGAGAGACGGCGGTCAACGTCGTCGCCGCACGCGCGAAGACCCCGAACAACGAGGTATCGTCCGCGCGGGATTCCCAAGCCAGTGCGTTTCTGATCACCGTCTGGCTGGATTGAAGACCAGCACGGATGTGCAAGCCTTATTCTCTGGAACGCCGCAAGCCTCGTGTCCTATCTATCCCGCTTCCACAAGTACCGGCTCGGCTTTCCATGATGGATTTCTCTTGATCTCCCGGTGCACACATCGTGCACACGCCCTCCTCCTGACCGCTAGGAAACCTTGAACTCTCGCTCCAATCCATCATGGGCACCATGGGTTCAGTAACTTATTCGGCACCACAATTCTTGAGCTGTGCATTAACACCTGGGCCTTGGACGTCTCGTGCGCATCCTGCGCAAGAATGCGCTTCCTGTGCAATCGGAATAAGATCGCGACAGGCAAGAGAGACCCATGCAGTTCACGAGTGCTGCAACAAGGAGGTCGTTCCAATTTCGGCCCAGATGGGTCCCACACCTCAATAGAGGGTGAACAGCTCGCTTCAGTTGGACAAACCGCGCCGGAGAGACCGACGGCGTGAGCGTCGCTCTTCGGAACTTAGACCAGATGCATGGCCGGCAAAGCCACCTCGAAGGTCGAGCCACGACGACTGGATTCTGCAAGAACCAAACTGCCATCATACCTTTCGACGATCATGCGGCAGATCGGCAGGCCCAGTCCCATCCCTTCCCGCTTGGTCGTGAAGAACGGCTCAAAAATGCGGCCTTGGTCGTTCGGACACATTCCCGCGCCGTTATCGCGAACGAAGAGGATAACAGCCCCACCGTCGAGCCGTGTTCCAACGTTCAATCTGCGACCGTCGGTCAAAGCGGCGTTCACCGCTTCGATGGCGTTTTTCAGCAGGTTCAAAATCACTTGTTGCAGTTGCACGGGATCCGCACGCACCAGGGCGCCATCGACCTGAAACTCGGTCACGACAGACACTTCGTTCAACTGCAATTCGTGCTGCAGTAGCCGCAATACTTGGCGCGTGACTTCCTCAATGTTTATCGTCGCAGGTTGATCAGCGGCGTCCTTGAAAAGCCCGCGAACGCTCCTGATCGTCTCATTCACCCTTAAACTTGCTTCTTCCATATCCTTGAGAATGACGTTGATCTCTTCCAGCCGAGGAGGTTGTGCCTGAAGCATCTGGAGAGCCGTGCTTGCATTCAAAGTGATTGAGCCCAGAGGCGACCTGACTTCATGAGCGATCGCGGCGGTAGCAGCGTCAATGCTCACCAGGCGGTTGGCCCGCTCACGCCGCTGCATCGTCAGGGCACTGGCGAGCCGGGAATACAGCAGGGTCATTTCGGTCAGCAGGACCGACAGCAGCATGCAGCTCGCGACCAGCGCAAAGCCGCGAGCCGCATACCAACCAACCGAAAAGCGAACCGAGCTCGCGACGGCTGCCACGAGGAAGTTGGGCAGCCACGCCAACAAGGTCACCATCAGCCAGAGATCAAGCACCGTTCGCCCACGTGTAAAGAGCAGCAAGAACAGGAACGCGCCGAAAACGAACAATGCGACGTTGATCTGATTACCGAGCCGCGTCTGCAGCGTGACACTCGTCGTGTAGAAGCTCGGCAGATCCCCGACCCAAGTGGTCACAAGCGTCGCCGCTACAACCACCACCCCGAACACGAACGCAAGCGTGAGCGCGATGCTGGCAGCGGGCGACCGGGGGATTGCCGCTTTCATCTCCTTCAGCAAGACGTAGGACAGCACGCACAAAGAAAACGTCGTGTGCCAAAGGACGAAGAACCAGGCCGGCGTGTTGAAGCCGTCACCGATGATGCCGTTAGGTGCGTAGCCTCCCGGGAAACTCAACGTCTGCAAGAAGGCGAACGAGGCGCTGAAGAGGTACGCGCTGGCGATGGCAAGCAGCGATCGATGCGGTTGGACCGAATACTGGGCTAACAGCAGAATTGCCGTAAGCAGGTCGGCTGCGCTCAGGACGGTTTGAAGAACCGGAACAAAGCTGTCGATCCTGCCGATCTGGAGATGCGCAAACGGAGCAACCAGCGCTGCAAGGACGATAATCACAACGGCAAGGCCAACCGCGACTGCTCGCTGTTTCGGCGTTGCGGGCATCAATGCGACTACGACAGGAAGATCCCGATCCGATGCGGGCGTGTAACGCTGAGTTTCGACGTTCAGCATGGTGGCCGCCTGTGCTCCGGCGGTTGTTGATACTGTGGTTGTTCGAGTGCGCGGCGGCCCGGAGATCAGTCCATGGCTCCCGCTCGCCTGGGCAGCCTCGGGTTTTAACAGGGGGCATCCTGCCACGGTGTCGTGACCGCAGCAACTGAGCTTCCAGGTGCGGGCGATGAGGCCGTTCTCGTCATCGAACCTTCCCGGTCCCCGACAAGCCTGGCGTGCAGCCTTCTGGCCAGCAGTCTTGGGTTGGCGGTCAAACCCTCGACACTGAAACTCGCCGCCTAATGTGCGACAGAAGTGTCAATCGCATGACCTCATTTCGCAAGCGATATTGTGATTCCACTGAGGTTGGCGGCAAACTCCAGGCCAGCCTTCGGCCCTCGCAGAACGATCACGACCCCCTTGTCGTTGCGCAAGTGGACGCCGTTCACTCCCCCGACGAGCGCCGCCCCGCCACCAACCGAGCTGTAGGAACCCGCAAAGTCGGAGATTTCGCGGATGCCCGAAGCCCGGCCATCGAGCCGGCCGATGGTCGCGCCGGCCGTGATGCCGAGGCTAATGCCGGTCACTTGGAAGGGATAATCGTGACCGCGATAGGTCAGCACCCCGTTGCCCGCGCCAGCGCCGACAAGCAGGCCCGCCTTCACAATTTTGACCCGGACGTGCCCTGAGGCCTGCGCGAAGGACGGTGTTGCCGGAACCGCCAACGCAAGGAGCGCGATCGTTCCGAGGTAAATCACCGAAGTCCTCAACAAGGCAACGCCGCGCTCAAGGTTTCTCTGCATCGACTTTCTTCCAGGTCTGGTCGGGATCAAACAAGGAGGTACGCCTGGCAACGAAGTCCGTGCGCTTGCCGAGATCCTTCTGGTAGACGGTACCGTTATGATTGACGAGGAAGGTCATCACGCCCGAATTGCCATACTCGGCAGGCCAGGCAATCAGCCCGAAGCCGCCAATCATCTTGCCTTTGACGACGTAGTTGAGCGGGCCGCCGGGCGCGTCCATTCCCTGCCCCTTCAAGATCCGAAAATAGTATCCGTGATATGGATTCGGCCCTACACCTGCCGCTTTGTAGCCTTCGGCTGACGCCTCCGCCGCAAGCGGGCCGAGCGGGCTCGGGTCGCTGTCGTCGCGCCAGAACAGCCCATCCTTCTTGCCGGGATTGCTGACGATGCGTTGCGCGTAGACGCCGACGCCCTCACCGCGATCCTTGCCTGCATATTCATTCTGGGCGTCGACATAGGCGAGTGCGGTCTGGATCGCGTCGAGCTCGTTGCGGCCGATGCGGCGGCGGAGCACTTCGATCCGCCCCTCGTCGGTGTCAAACTCCCAGCCGGATTCAGTGTTGATCAGCGGGATCGGGAACGGAAAATCGTCCGGGCCCAGCATCAGGGATGCGGTCTTGTTACCCTCCGCCTTGATGCCATGCTTGGCGTCATACATCGACGTGAAGCGCTGGCGTATATCGTTGTCGGCGATCTCGTCACCGGAGAAGACGATGTCCTCGGCGGCCTTGCCGAGCACCTTCAGGAGGTCGCCCGGCCCGCTCTTGACCGCCGCCGCAAGCGCAGCAGCAGCGTCTTCGGGCGTCTTGTACGATTGCTGGGCCTGTGACGCAGAGCCAAGCAGCACCAGCGCCGTGATGCCCGGCAGAATTGCCCGGCGTAGCGATTTCAGACCGGTCATGGTGTCACCTCCGCGGGGATCTTCGCGCCGCTGGCGAGCCAGTCGCGGTAGGTGCGGAATGTCAGTCCGAGCTTCTCGTAGTACACGCGCAGATATCCGTCGCTTCCGCGCGTTACGGCGTTCGGCATCACCTGCTCGACCTCCTGCGCCATGACACCGACATAGGCCTTGTCGCTGCCGACGTAGCTGAAGCGGTAATAGCCGAGGCCGTTACCGAGATGGCCGAGCAGGACGACGTCGTGCTTCAGCGCGATATCGGAACGCCGGCCACCACCACCGCGCCCGCCTCCTCCGCCGCCACCACGGAAGCCACCGCCGCCACCCATCGACATCCCGCCACCGCCGCCACGACCGGCCATGCTCGGTCCGCCGGCGCCACCGCGGGGCATGCTGGCCATGCTGGATCGTCCACGTGCCGATGCCGCGGCCGCCGACTGGCCGGAGGAAACGTTCATCGCGCCTCCACGATTGCCACCTCCGCCACGGTTGGCCGCACCGCCACCTGCGCGGTTAGCGGCCTTGGCGCGATCGCCGCCGCCCTTGCCAGCATTCTTGGCGCGGTCACCGCCGCCCTTGGCGCGATCCGTAGCACCGGCGCGGTCGCCCGGGCCACCACGATCACCAGCACGGTCGCCCGCGCGGTCACGCGCTCCCTGATCCGGACGCAGCACCTGGTTGCCGTCACGTCCGCGGAAATCCATCCGGTCCGCCGCGCCAGTCTTTAGATTGTTATTACCGAAGCGCTGCTGAACATTGGCGTTGTTGTAGCGCACGCCCTGGCGGTGCGCCGCATTATGCTGCCAGCCGGTATTAATATTGGTGTTGCGATGGTTGACGTAGACGTTGCGATTGCCCCAGTTGCAGCCGCCGCCCCAGTAATTGCCCCAGCGTCCGATCGCCCAGGCGGTGCCGAAGGCAAGTCCAGCCGCGACAACGCCTGCGCCGATATAGGAGGGATAGCCGAAATAATAGGGCGGGTATTCCGCGTAAGGCCATGCCCCGTAAACGGCGGCTGGCTCGTAATATGGCACGTACATCGTCCCGGGCTCGGCCGGTTCGATGACGACCACCTGCTTGTTTTCCTGCGTCTTGACGCTGACCTTCTGCTGCTTGGTCGTAACGAGCTTCTTGTTGTCATAGGCCTTGGTGCGCAATCGCTGGATCGCATCCATCACATCTGCCTGCTGAGCAAGAAAGGCGTCCCCGAGATCCTTGGTCCAGTCGAGCTTGTCGCTCATCATGGTCAGCACCTCTGCGGTGCTCGCCAGCGCCTTGACGCTGTCATCCCATGCCTGCTTCTCGACCTCGACCCTGAGCGCTTCGCCCTTCAGCGACTTGCGCTCCTTCAGCCAGCGATCGGCCTGCACGACTTCCAGCGGATAGGTCGAGGCCGCCAGCACATTTGCCAACAACTCGTCGGGATAGAGGGCGACCGGCGCGACCAGCGCTTCGAGCTGCTCAGGCTTCAGGAGTTCGGCGCTCGGCGACGGCTGGCTCCCCGGCTGCACTTGAGCCGCTGGAGATGCAGGTTTGTCTGCCGTCTGCGCCGAGGCGACGACCGGCATAGCGGTCAATAGCGCAAGCGCCACCAGAGCTTTCGCACAGCCACGCATGACAATCCTCCATCGAATTCGCGATTGGCAGGATCGGTCCGCGACTGGATCGCTCTTTGACAAAGATCAAAGGAAGCTCGCTACGCCGAGGCTGGCTCAACCGCCCTGCTGCAACGCGAAAGTCGATCGCAGGATCGGAAGCTTGACCGTGAACACAGCTCCGCCGGACGGCAGATTTTCCGCCGAAACCGTGCCGTGGTGGGCCTCGACGATGGTACGGACGATCGCCATTCCCATGCCCATCCCCTGCGGCTTGGTGGTGAAGAACGGATTGAAGATCGTCTTGAGATCATCCGCCCGGATGCCGGGACCGGTGTCACGGACCGTGACCTCGGCGTAGCTCCCCGTACGACTCAGGGCCACGCTGATTTCACGCTTGCTTGTCTGAACTTCAGCAGTCGCATCCAGGGCATTGATAATGAGGTTGAGAAGGACCTGTTGAAGATGAATCGGATCGCCCCGAACATAAAGTTCGCTCGCCGCGGGAGCGTAGCTCAAGACGACGCCGCGTCCCTGCGCCAGATCAGCGACGAAACCCACGACCTCGCGAATGGTACTGTTCAGTTGAACGTCGCGCACCTCAAAGGGCGTCTTTTTCAGCATGCTGCGCAGCCGTCGGATCACTTCGCTGGCCCTCTGGTCGTCGCGCCTGATGTCGGCGAGGATCGCTCTGAGTTCATCGAGGTTCGGCGAGGCGCTCTTCAGCATGAGCTCCGCTGTCTCGGCGTTGGTCAGGATCGAGCCGAGCGGCTGGTTCAGCTCGTGAGCGATGGAGGTCGTCATCTCTCCGGCAGCCGCATAGCGGCTGAGATGCGCGAGCTCCGCGAGACGCTGCCTCGACTCGACGTCAGCCAGTCGGCGCCGGCGACGTTCGTGCAGCAATCCGCTGATCAGCCCGCCCTGGACTAGGAACACCGCTGCGATCATTGCAATCTGCCAACGATACCGCTCCCACAATCTTGGCTCGCGAAACAGAACCTCGCTTCCCGGCGGCAAATTGCTCTCGCTGATGCCCCAGCGCTGAATCTCGCGCCAGTCGTATTTTGGAGGCCCGAATTCAATTGGTTCGTATTTGATATGGGCGGGCTTCTCGCCGTGAAGGATGCGGATAGCGGCATCGATCGTCTTCGAACTGGTCTCGCCAACCGAATGCATCGGGCCACCGACGCTGCTCCCGCCGAAGAAGGGCTCTTGGTAGGAAAAGATCGGCGCGTTAGCGACCGCGTGCAGGCTGCGCAAGGCGATGTCGCCTTCGTGAACGATGCCTGCAGCGTCGACCGACATCAGGCCCCAGAACAGCACGGTGTGGGGCGGAAGCGTTGATGCGCTCTTCAGGATCTCCTCGAACGGCAGGTCCGAATACCAGATGAGGTCAAGCCGGCCAGCCAGGGGCTTCAGCTCCCGCTTCACCTCATCGATCCAGAACTTCTCGAGCGGTGAGGCACCAACGACGACGGCCACCGTCTTGGTGTCCGGCAGGACCTGAAGGATGTTGCCGAAGGCGGCCATGAAATCGTTGCGGACGGCCACGACAACGTCGTTGTCCGTGAGGTCGAGGCCGTTCACCAGCCGCTGCTCGACGACGGACAGCACCGCCGGCGTTTTGGGGAAGAGCTTTGCGCGGTATCCCTGCACGAACCGCGCCGCAGGCGCTCCGATGCTGAGGACGATGTCGGGAGGCGCGCCCTGGTAAAGCGAGCCGAGATAATTGACGAAGGGCGCTTCCGGCCCAGGATCGTTGAAGCGCGCAGTGAGAAGCGTGTGCTCCTGGATGTCGAGCGGCCATGGCGACCGCCGCTCGAGTTCGGCCTTGATGCTCCGCGCATATTCGCTCCAAGGCCGGAAATCCCGGCCGAAGGAATGGAGCAGCAGAACCCGTTTGGGCTCGTTGCGCTCGGCGGCGAGCGCCGCGGGCCGCAGAGCCCCCCAGACCAGCAGGCAAAGAATGAGCCGGGCAGCCGTGATCGGCCAACTCGACTTGATCGGGGCTGTGAAGATGCGCCCGCTCATGCTTTCTCCGGAAGAGTGGCGGCCTGCCGGACTTACTCTCGCTCGAACCGGGCGGGAGCCAATCATCCCGTTGGATTACCATTAACAGCGCGTGGTCACCCTGCCGTAGGCGTCCACGACCTGCACACAGGACGAACCATAGGCGCCAGCCGCGCCGGCCGCCGCACCGACAGCCACCGCCCGGCGCGTCGTCCTGCGGGCGACGCCGGCATAGCTCATGGGGGTCAGCGGTCGCCCTACTCTCGCTTGCGCCTCCGAGACAAAGGCACCGTCGGCGAAGTGGCGTGTCCCATTCATGAATAATCCTGCGGCAAGCGCCATTGCTGCGGATGCGTAAATGAGGACTTGTCGCGACTTGATCATTTCTTTGCTCCTGACGGAGTTCCGGGAGGGAGTTCGTCGAATTCGGCTATCGCGACGGAATCGAGGCCGACCTCGGTCGCGCCCGCGGGGCCTTGAAGACGAATGTGTCGGCATCCGCAAAAGCATCGGTCTTCCAGTCCCTGATCCGCAGCGTGTATTGGGGCGCACCTGAGAGCGTCTTGCCGGTGATCACGTATTTCCGCGGCACGGGCTTGGCACCCGACTCGATCCAGATCTGCCAGTCGATGTCGGGGCTTCGAAAAACAAGATGCTCACATTCGACGCCATCGACTACGCCCTGGCCGATATGCTTGCCTTCGCTGGCGCTGGCCATCAGCTCGTCGAACGCGTTGGAGAGGATGAGGTCGTTGCCGGGCATGCCGAGGCCCGAGCTGGCTTGCATCGTCGCTGTCATCTGGTCCACCGTGCCCGGCGCCTCCGCCTGGACATAGGACTTGGCATCGTTGCGGTAGAGCGAGACCGTCTTTCCATCATGGATCAATTCGATATCGGCATAGCCGCCGATGCGCCTGACGCGGAGCTTGTCGGGCCGGCTCAATTTAAACTGGCCCGAGCTCGCAAACTGGATCTTCTGCAGCTCCGGCGTAATGACCTCGATGTCGCTGTCGAAGGCAGCGGACAGTGTGTTCTGTGCGCCGAGATAGTCGGTCATGGATTTCAGGAGCCTGGCTGGATCGTCAGCGCGGGCCGAAGCGGTCGCGGCAACCATCAGCGCTGCTGCGGCAATCGCCGAGGTGGCGCAGCATTTTGCGCGAAGGAAGTCTTTCTTCTTCATGATGATACTCCCGTGATGGAAGCGCATTCAGGACGCACCGGTTCTCGCCTTGTTGATTTGAATCAGGAAGAGCGTTGGTGGCTATTTTCCGTTGCGTGTACCCGTGTCAGTGCCCGCTCAGAACCAGCGTCTTGATGGGCAGCAGCAGCGCCTGGATGCGCAGGAGCAAAGCGTGCACCAGGCCGACGCCATCGACGACATGCAGCGCGATCTTGCGGCCGGTACTGGTGTCCTTGGCAGATATTTCTTCGTGGTTGCTGGTGTAGGCATTGACGATGCAACTGCTGCCCGGCGTGACCCCATCCAGGCCCCCCTTGTAGAGCGGCTCCAAGAACACCAGGATCGTGCCGGGACGCGCGATGTTTTGCGGATCGATCAACTGCTCGCCGGCACGGAACTGCCCGGCCGCGATGTAGTCCTGCACCGTCGTAACAACCATCGGAATGATCACCCAAGGCCTTGAGATGCAGGTCGCCTCCGCCACCATGCCTTCCTTCATCACCTGGGCCTCGATCTGACCGAAGCCAGCCTGCAGAGACTTCCGGCCAGCCCCCTCGGGAACCAGCACACCGGCGGGCCGCATCAACTGATTGACGACGTCGCCTGTGCGGATCAGGAACTGTTCGACCCGTCCGTCGATACCGGCCCGGATAAAGGTCTTGTCGAGATCGACCTGGGCTTGGGCGAGAGCAGCCTCTGCGCTCGCCTTCTGCGCAGGAATCAAGGTCGATACTTGCAGCGTCTCGGATTCCTTTACGGCTTTTGCCGCGTCCACTCCGGCTTGGCGCTGGTCGACCATCACCTGGAGCTTCTCGATATCACGCTGCGGCACGATACCGGGATTGCGGCGCTGAAGGTCGGACTTTGTATCGAGTTCGTCCCTGGCTTGCTGGTAACTGGCCTTCGCCTCCTGGATTTGGGCTTCGGCCTTGACCACATCGGATTGCGCCGCCGTCATTGATGCATCGACCTCGGCAACCTTGCGCTTTGCCGTCTCGAGTGCAGCCTGCTGTTTGGAACTATCGAGCGTGAACAGCACGTCGCCCTGCTTCACCGGCGCGCTGAAACCAACCTTGACCTCGGCCACCCGTCCCGACCCCTCGGGCAGGATCGGCACGGTGCGAAAATAGAGCGCTGCCGAGGTGGTGGACGGATGGAAGTAGAAGATCATGGTGATCAGCGAGACCGTGAGCATCAGGCAACCGGTGATGCCCCATCGCAGCTCATACCAGACCGAGAAGAAGGTGATTTCCTTGCCGAAACGCTTGCCCTGGACATACCGGCGATAGAGGTAATCTGGCAGTATCGTGAGGAGAGAGCAGAACATGAGCTCAAACATGGCTATGCTCCTTCTCCTTTATGACAGGGGATTTTTCTTCCGGCGGCGAGCCGCCCTGATCATCTGGACGCGGCGTTCCGTCCTCGAGCATCGACGCTTTCGGCTCTCTCTGCGGCCCGTCAGCGATCCTCTCGACGGAATCGGCGATGCTGCGCATCGGCGTACCGAAATCGGGGAGATCAATCAGTGCAAGCAACAGGCCGGCCACCCAGAAGATATGCATATGGGTAAAGAGCGAGATCAGGCCGAGCACGGCGACAAATTCGAATTGCAGCTTCTGCGACTTGTGCGCCATCCGCTCCGGCATGCTGTGCAGCTTCCAATAGAGCGTGCCGACCCAGAACACGACGCCGATCAGGAAGATGCCCATCACCACCATCAGCGTATCCACGCCACTCCCCGGCGCGAGATAGAACGGCAGATGATGCGGAGCCATCGGATGAAGTTGCTCGCTCAACGCTCTCTCCCCATCTGACGCACGTCCGCCTGATTTTCGAACGCAGTGTCGGCAGCGGACTGCGGAATTGCTTGATCTGGATCAACGGCCTGAAAACGACGCCACCTAGCGTCGCCTAAAAGCTGAAGCAAAGCAACCAAGCAGGAGCCGCCCGTCATGCCCGGCATCGATGATCTCATTCCCAGTGCCACGCAGATCCGAAAGGAAGCGGCCCTCAAGGAGGCCGAAAAAGCGGACGAATATGTCCGCCTTGCCGCCGCCGCCGAAGCAGAGAAGCGGGCTCTGATTGATCGACTGACCAAGCCGTCGGGCAAGACTGAGGACGAGAAGATCAAGCTCGCCTCGACCATTATCCAGCGTGCAGTGCGAAACGGATTGACCGAGGTTCAGGTCTACCGCTTTCCCAACACCCTGTGCACCGACAAGGGCCGCGCCATCAATCAGCAGGAAAAGGGCTGGGAGAGCACCCTGACCGGCATTCCGAAGGAAATCTTCCAGCTCTGGACCGACTATCTGAAGCCGCGCGGCTATCGCATTGCCTATCAGATCATCGACTTCCCGGGCGGCATGCCGGGCGATATCGGCGTGACCATCTCCTGGGGCGATGACTAGCGCGCAAGGCAGTCGAAGGAACGGACATGGCCAAGGACGACTCCTCGGAGCGGATGAAGCGCAAGGACTACGAGAAGGAGCTGGAAAAACTCCAGGTCGAGCTGTGTGAGCTCCAGGACTATGTGAGGCAGAACAAGCTCCGTGTCATCGTCCTGTTCGAAGGCCGCGACGCAGCCGGCAAAGGCGGCACGATCAAGGCGATCACAGAGAAGGTCAGTCCGCGCGTGTTTCGCGTCGTGGCATTGCCGGCACCGTCGGACCGCGAAAAGACGCAGCTCTTCTTCCAACGCTACATGGAGCAGTTTCCCGCCGGTGGTGAAATCGTGATCTTCGACCGAAGCTGGTACAATCGCGCCGGCGTCGAATACGTGATGGGCTTCTGCACGCCCGCCGAGCACGATCGCTTCCTCTCGCTGTGCCCGCAGATGGAGAAATACGTCATCGACGGCGGCATCATCCTGATCAAGATCTGGCTGGAGGTCGGGATGGACGAGCAGGAACGCCGCTTCAGGGCGCGCATCGACGACCCGGTCCGGCAATGGAAGCTGAGCCCGATGGACCTGGAATCCTATCGGCGCTGGTATGACTATTCGCGCGCCCGCGACCTGATGCTCCGGAAGACGAGCACGAAGGACGCGCCGTGGTATATCATCCGCTCCGACGACAAGCGCCGGGCGCGGCTGAACTGCATCGCGCATCTCCTGAAGTCCATCCCGCACAAGCGCATCAAGAAGGACAGCGTCAGACTGCCGAAGCGGTCCGACAAGGGGCGCTACAACGACCAGGCGGGCTTGCGCGGAATGAACTTCGTCGCCGAGCAATACTGAAGATCAGGCCGCGCAATGGCGCGGCCCGATCGCATGACGCAGACCTGCCGACGGACCTCTATTCGGCCCCTCGACGATGCCTCGCGAACGCGGACGGCACTCGACGAAGAGGGGCCGCCGCACTTCAGTCCTCGCGTCGAGCCGCGCTTTGGGCAGTCCGACAGCGTTCCGCGTCTATTTCAAACGAATGGTCACACCACCGACTGCCGCGGAGACTTCCGCTCCGACCCTTGGACCGGTGAGCTGAAGGATGACGCCATTGCCATTCTGGAGCTGAACGGCACCGGCGCCCGCGGCAACCGCACCGCCCGCTCCGCCCACGACATAGGAACCTTCGATCGACGCCGGCCCCCTCAGATTGAGGGCGCGGCCCACGAACTTCGTGGTCGAGGCCCCAATCGTGAAACCGACGCTCATGCCAGAGACCGTGAAAGGATACTTCTTGCCCCTGAGGAGCAGAACACCCTCACCGCCACCGATGCCGACGATGAAGCCGCCCTTGGTGAAGACGACGGCGACTTCGCCGGTCTCGGCACGCGACGGCGTGCTGAAACCAGCGGTGGCTGCAAGCGGCGCAATCAGAGCGGCGCCGATGGCAAGCTTTCTCATAACTCTTTCCCCCCTTGTGATCATTGCGCCAGGATCATTGCGAAATACCCGAAGATGGTGAGCAGGATGCCCGAGACGGCATAGCCGACCGGGAATCCGATCCAGGGCACAGAGCTCTGGATCTCGACCGCGGCTTCACGACACGGACCGGAATGCGACCGCGCCCCGGCCACCCCGCCCATCAGCACCGCGGGGTTGATCTTGAAGACGTGATAACCGATCGCCCAGACAATGAAGGGCGGGATGGTGCAGGCGATGAAGCCGGCGATGAAGATCTTCAGGGCCACGGCGCCCGTGAGCTGTGAGAGCAATCCCGCGCCGGCGTTGATGCCGACGATAGCGACGAAGACGACGAGGCCGAGATCCTCCAGCACGTTACGCGCAGCGTTGGGGGTGTTTCCGAAGAAGCGCAGCCGCGACACCGCCGAGGACACGATGACGCCAGACAGCAGCAGGCCGCCGGCATTGCCGAGGCCGATTTTGGCACCGAAGGCCGGGAATTCGATCATCCCGATCAGGAAGCCGAGGATCATGCCGGTGGCCAGCGTCAGCAGGTCGGTGGAGGTGTTGGTGCGCGCGATGCGGCCCCACATCTCACCGAGCTCGTTGACGGCGGACTTCAGGCCGACCACGGAGACGATGTCCATCCGTTGCAATTCGGTCTTGAGACCGGCGGGTATCTGCACGCCGCCGCGCTCGACCTTGGTGACCTGCAACTGGCCGGCGATTGCCGTTTCGCGGAAGGACTCGAAGGTGCGTCCCACCATCGCCTTGTTGGTGACGAGAATGTCGGCCTGGTCCATGGGAATACCCAGAGTCTTGGCATCCGCGACCTCCGGGCCGATCAATCCCATTTTGTCGGTGAGATGCTCGGTCGAGCCGCCCAGCGCGACGATGTCGCCCTTTCGGAGGACGAGATCGGGATCGGCTCCTTGCGGCTCGCCGTTACGTCCCACATTGAAAATCCGGTATTCCGGATTGATCGTGCGGAACTTTGCGATGCTCATGCCGACCGTGGTCGGATTCTCCAGCCGGTAGGCACGCAGGCCGAACTGGCGATAGCCGGTCAGGCCGCCGCCTTCGAGGTCCTTGACGCCGAACTCAGTCTCATACTGCTTCGCGGCGGCTTTTGCGTCGACGCCCCACCAGCGCGGCAAATATTTGCAGATCAGGATGATGCCGACGGTGCCCCAAATGTAGGTGATGCCGTAGGACAGCGCGATCATGCCCGACGCGTCCTCGGCCTTCATGCCCTCCGGCAGCTTGACGACGCCTGATGTCACCGCCTGCTCGGCCGAACCAATCGCGGCTGACATGGTCTGTGAGCCCGCCAGCATGCCGCCGGCCGCACCCGGCGGCAACGCGAAGAGTTTTGCGAAAATAACGACCAGCGCCAGACCAAGTACGCTCGACACCACTGCCAGGACGACAAACTTAAGTCCGTCGCCTCTCAGGCTGTTGATGAAGGACGGGCCGACCCGCAGGCCGACGCCGTACATGAAGAGATAGTAGAACAGGCTCTTCGCAAACGTGTTCAGCTCGAGCTTGACGCCGTAGGTCGAGGCCCAGACCGAGAGGCCTGCGCCCACCACGATGGCGCCGGCGACCATGCCGAGGCCGTAACCCTTGATGCTGGCCCGTCCGATCCAGACGGCGAGCCCGACGACGAAGAACAGCAGCAGATAAGGATTGTGCTGCAAAAAAGAGAAAAACCCTAGCATGTTCGTCCCCTTTGCGACTTATGATGCGGCCTTGAGCTTCGGCTTCGCGTCTGGCTTCGGTCGGCCGAGCTTCGCCAAAGCTTCCGTACGCACGAGCTTCAGCCCTTCCTTGGCGTCGTAGCCGTGGATTTCCTTCACATCGAGCTTGCGCATGAAGTCGATGGTCTCCTGAGTGATGACCTGGCCGGGCACCATGATGGGGAAGCCCGGCGGATACGGGATCACGAAGTTCGCCGAGACGAGTTCGGGACCGGCCTTCAGCCGACGGTCGATCTCGGGATCGTTGAGGCGGAGATGCTCGCAACCCGCGAGGTCATAGGCAGCGTAGAACCCGGTGCGGATGTCGCCTTCGTTGGTCTTGGCGCCTGCATCGCCGCGGAAGCTCGGGTGGAAATGCGAGAAGTTCGGCAGATCAGGCACGTCCTTCATCAGGCTCGTGACCCGTGCCTCGAAGGTCTTCCGGGCATTGGCGCCGCCCTGGGCCAGGCCGCGGTCGATCTCGCCCGCGACTTCGGCGAGGACTCGAATGAGATGCGCAACGTCGCTGCGGGAGTTGTTGATGTTGGACTGGACCAGAACCGAGTTGCGCGAGGTCTTGTTGACCTGGATGTTATACTCATTGGCGAGAATGCCCTTGAACTGCGTGCCGTCATAACCGGCCATGCCGCACACCAGCGTCATGCGGGTCGGGTCGAGGCAGAATTCGTCATCATCCAGGCTCTTGACCGTATTCGCCCAGTTGACGCCGGGGGCGAGAAAGTCGGTGAAGCCGCTCTGGCGGTATTGTGCCGGCACCATGACGTCGGCACCGAGGATACGGAAATATTTCGAGATCAGCGGATTGTTGTTGACCGCTTGGCGGATCGCGAACGCGATTTCGATCGCATTGGCGACGAGGCCATACCCCTCCAGCTCCATCTGCCGCCGCGAGATGTCGAGGCTGGCGATCAGTTGCTGGTTCGGGCTGGTCGAGGCATGGGTAAACACCGCTTCCTTGAACTGCTGTTCGACCGTGTGGAATTCGACGTCCTTGACCGAAAGCATCGAGCCCTGCCGGATCGCCGACATCGACTTGTGGGTCGAGTTGGTCTGGTAGACGCGCAGGCGGATTTGCCTCGGGTCGGGAATGAGCCGGGTCTTGAGCAGCACCTCGTCGGACGGATTTTTGCCGAGCTCGGTCTGCTGCTTCTCATAGGCCGCGACCGACTTCGGATCGCGCATCCACGCCTCGATCTCGTTGGCAGCGCCGAGGCCGGTGCGGCGGCGCAGGAACGGCGAGAAGCGCGCGAAGCCGAACCAGGCTTCGTCCCAGAGGAAGATCAGGTCCGGCTTGATCGCGAGACATTCCTCCATTACCCGGCGGGTGTTGTAGATGTGACCGTCGAACGTGCAGTTGGTCAGGTCTAGCAGTTTGACGCGGTCCAGCCGGCCGTCGGCCTTGGCCCCGAGCAGCGCCTGCTTGATCGTCTTCAGCGGCACCGCGCCATACATCGAATATTCCGTCATCGGGAACGCTTCGACGTAGAGCGGTTGCGCTCCGGCCAGCACCATGCCGTAGTGATGCGACTTGTGGCAGTTGCGGTCGACGATTGCGATGTCGCCGGGCGCGAGCAACGCCTGCACCGCCATCTTGTTCGACGTCGAGGTGCCGTTGGTGACAAAGAAGACTCGGTCGGCGCCGAGCGCCCTCGCCGCCTTCTCCTGCGCCTTCTTGATGTTGCCGGTCGGCTCCAGCATGCTGTCGAGACCGCCCGTAGTGGCGCTGCTCTCGGCCAGGAACAGGTTCGGGCCGTAGAACTCGCCCATGTCGCGGATCCAGTCCGACTTGAAGATGGATTTGCCGCGGGCGATCGGCAGCGCATGGAACGTGCCGATCGGGCGCTGTGCGTACTTCTTGAGATTATCGAAGAACGGCGTGTCGTAGCGATCCTGGATGCCTTCGAGGATCGACAGGTGCAGCTCCAGAAGTTCTTCCACGGAATAGAAGATGCGGCGAACCACGTCCGCCTCGGAATTGCCGGCGAGCTCTTCCACGTCGCGGTTCGAGATCATGTAGAGATCGAGTTCGGGCCTGACGCGCTTGATGATCTGGGCGAGCCGCAGCGCCGACGCGTCGGTTTCGTCGTTCAGACCGGCTGCGGCCATGATCGAACGCAGCACCGGCGCGTTATGCCGCGAACGCAGGCCAAAGCCCTCGTTGATGATGACTGCTCCGATGTTCGGATTGAGCATCGTCGCGCAAAAGGCGTCCTCCAGGCTGCCGACGATGACAGGTTCATAAATGAAGGCATCGACCGGACGCCGCAGCTTGCGCCATTCGGCGGCGAGCGCCGGCCACTGGCCGGGTGACACACCGGTCACGATCAGGGTCTCGAAATAGGGCCGGCGCGCCGCGTGCGCGCCGAAGCTCGGCGGCACCAGTTCGGGCGCATCGCCATTGCCCTCATCCTTGGCGCTCCAGTCGCCGGCATGCTGGCGGAAGGACCGCGTGGCCAGCGCCTGGGCAATCCTCGTCGAAAGGGCGAACGAGGTCGCTCCGTCGCCGGCGGCGGCAGCTTCCCGAAGCGCCGCCATCAACTGCAGACCGGGATAGCCGTGAAATTCCTCGATGATGCAGAGATCGGCCAGCGCCGCATCGTAAGCCGCGCGATTGCCCACCCGCGCCCAGGTCTTCGCAGCCTCCACGAGATCACGCCAGTCGTCCGCCCGTGCGCCTGGGCCGGAAAAGAACTGGTCGATGCGCTTCTGCGCGGGTTTTGTGTCATTGGCCATGCGTCTCTCCCGATCCCTTTGAAGCGAAGGTGATGCGGGATCGTGAGTACGGGGGCGGTCGCTCCATTGATCCAAGTCAACGGTCGTGCGCATTCTGATCAGTCCTGACGACCATTGGCAGCGCAGCGCGAGAGTGTCAGACCGGCCTGACCATCGCCCAAGACGCTGTCGAGCGACCGTAGCCACTGGCCGCTGTCGGTCTTTTCCGCGAGCCCTTCGGCCCGTAGCAGGTCGCGGAGCTGCGCATGCGCGCCGACGATACAGAACTTGACCTCCCGCGCGGCGAGTTCGTCGTACAGATCGTGCAGCATGCGCGCGCCAGCGAGATCGATATAGGGCGATGCCGAGAGGTCGCAGGCCACCAGCCGAATGTCCGGCGATCGCCGGAGCGCGATCAGGACCGCCTCGAGGATTGTTCCGACGTTGATATAAAGTAGTGACGCCTCCGGGCGGAACGCGAGGATGCCGGCCAGGGGCTCGACGTCTTCGTGGCGCGCGCTGTCGGAATAGCGGCCGCTACCCGGTAGCCGGCCCAGGAATGCCACATTGGGCCGCGAGGCCCGTGCTAGCAGCAGGAAGATCGATGCAATCGATGCCAGTAGGACACCCTGCAGGATGCCCAGCAGCAACACGGAGACGAGTGCGATTGACGCGGCCCAGAAGTCGATGCGGCTGACCTGCCACATACGTAGCAGCGCGCGGATATCCACGAGCTTGTACACCGCGGCAAAGACGATGGCCGCGAGCACCGCCTTGGGCAGGTTGGTCAAGAGCCCGGTGAAGAACACGAGGCACAGCCCGAGCGTCACCGAGCAGATCACCAGTGCCAGCGGCGTTCGCGCGCCGGCACTGTCGTTCACTGCGGATTGCGACAGGCCGCCGGCGACGGGGTAGCCATGGCCAAAGGCGGCCGCGAGATTCGCGGCCCCCAACCCCAAAAACTCCTGCCTGACGTCGAGCGGATAGCCATGTTTCGCCGCAAAGCTGCGGGCGGCAGAAACGCCTTCGATATAGGCCAGCAGCACACATCCGGCGGCGAGCGGGAACAGATCGTCGAACTCCAGCAGCCCGAATGTGGGCATCCCCAGTGCCGGCAGCCCCTCGGGTATCATCCCCGTGACGGGCACACCGAGCGCCGGAAGGCCCAGCAGGGTAGCGGCGAGGATCGCCAGCGCCACGATGGTGATGCCGATCGGTTTGCCCGGTAGCAGCCGCTCCCCGAGCAAGAGCAACAACAAGGCAAAAGCACCGATCGCAAACACAAGCGGGGCGACATCGCCGAGCTGCCCCATCAGCTTGATGGCGCGGTCAAAGAAATCATGGCCGCCGCCGGAAACCCCGAGCAGGCTCGGCAACTGGCTCATGATGATAGTGAGCCCCGCACCGGCCTTGAAGCCAACCAGAATGCTGTCGCTGACGAGGCAGACGAGCACACTGAGCTTGAACAGCCATGCAATGAAGCACAGCACCGCCACGGCAAAGGCGGCAAAGCTTGCGATCTGCGCATAGCGTGCCGCATCGCCGCCGGCCAGTGCGCCGACGGTACCCGCAATCATCAGGGAGATCGCGGACGTCGGGCCAATCGCGAGCTGCCGGGATGATCCAAGCAAGGCATAGCCGATGCCTCCGAGCATGTAGCCGTAGACGCCGACCTGCGGCGGCAGGCCTGCCAGCGCAGCATAGGCTAGCGAAACCGGGATGGCGTAGGCGGCCAGCGTGATGCCGGCGACGGCGTCGGAGGGAAGCCATTCACGCCGATAAGCGGCAAGCCAGCCGAACGGCGGAAAGAACCGCGTCCAACCGAGGCCACGTGGCGCGTTCACGACGCCACCTCGCGGGGCGTCGCCTCGCAGCGCAGCAATACGGCGAGCAATGCAACCACGGGAATGCCGAGCGCGAGATCTGGGATGCTTTTGGTGGCTAAGGCGCCGACCGCCGCGCCAAAGCCAAACACGGCGCACAAGGCGGCGAAGATGCCTGAGCGGCGCAGTGTTCCGACCGGCGCGTTGCCGGATGTTACGGCAAACATATTCTCGACCGCCTGGCGCATATTGCCCGTGATCATCACGGTGCTGCAAAGGACGCCTTCCACCTTGGTGAAGATGGCGGTTTGCATCGCGGCGACGAGCGAAATACCGAGCGTACCTGCAAGATCAGGAATCCGGTTGTGTACAATGCCGATTGAAACCAACAACAGGATCTCGATCAAGGTGCTGACCGCGCCAGCCCGTTCGCCGGTGGCGCGACGGAGCCATGCCGCGATGACGATGCCCACCGCGAAGGCGAGGATCGGCGGCACGAAGTGAAATGCCTTCGCCCAATTGCCGGCGGTCGCGTAGCCCCAGAGAAATATCAGATTGGCGGTCTGGGCGTTCGCCAATACGCCATGGATGATCCAGGTATAGGCGTCGATATAGCCGCCGGCAAAGGCCAGCAGCAGCACCACCTCGACGGTCTCCTCGGGGCGCACCACGCCGGCTGCGACGTCCAGAGTGCTCATGTCGGCTGTCGCAATAACTGCATGAACTCATAGCGGCATCCCGTCGCCAACGGGGCTTGATCTGGATCAAGCAATCGCTCCGCGCCGCAAATCATATCAGCCCAAAGCGCCGGGGGATTGCCACATGGACACCGTCAGGTGGATCATCACCACCGCTCCGGAAATATTCCTGCTGCTGGCGGTCGCCATCGGCACGATCCTCGGCCGCATCAGGGTTCGCGGCTTCTCGATAGGGACCACCGCCTGTATCCTGGTCGTCGCGGTGCTGATGGGGCAGCTCGGAACGTTCACGTTTCCGTCGCTGTTGCGCGTCATCCTGTTCAGCCTGTTCGTGTTCACGATCGGCTCTCGGTCAGGACCGGAATTCTTCGCTTCCTTGAGCTTCCGTACCCTTGCCCAGGTCGCCCTGGCGCTGGTGCTGGGGGGCACCGGTCTCGCAGTCGTCTTGTTGTTCGCGCACGGCTTCCGGCTAGATCCTGGCACCGCTTCCGGAATCGCGGCCGGAGCACTGACGCAATCCTCGGTCATCGGCACCGCGTCGGGCGCTCTGGCCCAGCTCGGCCTGCCCAAGGATGTGCTCGGTCAGCAGGAGGCGAACATCGCGGCGGGTTATGCCGTCACCTATGTCCTCGGCTATATCCTGACACTGCTGTTCGTCCCCTTCGTTGCCCCCAAGCTGATGGGGATCGATCTGAAGGTGGAGGCCAAGAAGCTCGAGGCGGAGCTTGCCGGCAGCGATCCGCCCAAAAGCGAAAATCTCTCCTACCGCAAGTTCCAGGCGCGCGCCTACCGCGTGACCGCAGCCGCCGGCCGCACGGTTCGGTCGGTCGAGGAGGAGATCGGAAGCCGCACGGTCGTCGAGCGCATCGTCCGCGGAGGCGCCGACATCGAACCGCATCTCGACACTGTGCTCGAAGCCGGCGACGACATCGTCCTCGCCGGTCGCACTGCCGTCATTGTCGCGGCAAAACCGATCATGGGCACCGAGATCGATGCAGATGAGATCCTAAAGACGATACCGGGCAACGTGCTCGAAGTACTCGTGGACGATCGCAATCTTCACGGTCGCTCCATCCAGGAGGTCGCGTCGCGCGTCGGGACCGACGCCCGGGGTGTTTTTCTGCGCGCCCTCACCCGTATGGGCCGCGAGGTGCCTTTGAGCGCGGACACGCGGATTTATGTCGGCGATGTCATGACCCTGGTCGGCAGCACGCGCAACATCGAACGTGCGGCAACGGCAGTCGGCCAGATCCTGCGTTCCGACGATCGCACCGACATCGCATTTCTTGCCGCCGGCATTGCGACCGGCCTGCTCGCGGGGCTCGTCAGTTTCAAGATCGGCGGCGTCGCACTCACGCTTGGCGGCGGCGGGGGCGCGCTGATTGCCGGCCTTGTCTGCGGCTGGCTGCGGTCGCGCAAGCCGACCATGGGAGCAATGCCGCGGCCTGCGCAGCAAACCCTGAGCGATCTCGGACTCGGCGGCTTCATCGCGGCGATCGGGCTAGGCAACGGCGCCGCCGCCTGGGCTGCGATCCAGGCTCACGGATTGCTTCTGGTCGGCATGGGCCTCGTCATCACGATCGTGCCGCTGATCGTCGCGACGCTGTTTGCACGCCACGTGCTGCGCATGAACCCTGTCATTACTTGCGGCGCGCTGGCCGGCGCCATGACAGTCGATGCCGCCGTAACCGGGGCCTGCGACGTCGCGGAGAGCCAGACGCCGGTGCTCGGCGTCGCGGTGCCATACGCAGTCGGAAATGTGGTGCTGACCGTACTCGGCCCGATCATCGTGGCCGCCACCTACACCGGATGAAGGAGACCTGCAATGCAGCAACCCGTCAGCCCGGCGCTCAGGTGGTTCGCGGCCTTGCTGCTGATGCTCGCCGTTTTCACCGCGACCGCACGCGCGGAGGAAGACATCCGGATCCAGGAAGAGATCTGGGCGCTGCCACTGCCGCTACCGATGTTCGCCTACCTGGTCCGTCCGGTCGGCGACGGGCCATTCCCGCTCGTCATAATGAACCACGGGGTCTCACTCAATCCGACGGACCGCAGCTTCTTTCCGCTGGTGGAATTCCGCGACGCCGCAAAATGGTTCGCAAAACGCGGCTCCCTGGTGGTGGCGCCCGTGGGGACTGGGTATGGCGCCTCAGCCATCGACGTCCCCGAGCGCGGGATTTACGGCCCGTTCTTTTCCAAGGTCGGCAAGTGCACCAACCCTAATTTCCGCGACGCCGGCCTGGCGGTGGCGCAGGTCGATCTCTGGATCATCGACTATCTGGCTGCCGAGAAGCGCATCGTGCCCAGGGATGTCATTGTCGTCGGGCAATCCGCCGGCGGCTGGGCCTCGATTGCGCTGTCCAGCGTGAACCCGCCGCAGGTCAAGGCGATCATCACCTTCGCCGCCGGCCGTGGCGGCCGTGTCGGCGGCAAGCCGAACAACAACTGCGCGCCGGGCAAGCTCGTCGAGGCGACCGCGAATTTCGGCCGCACTTCGCGCGTTCCGATGCTGTGGATCTATATCGAAAACGACACCTTCTTCGGCCCCGAGCTGTCGAAGCGCATGCACGACGCCTTCACTGCCGCCGGGGGCAAGGCCGAGTACCATCTGATGCCGCCATTCGGCAACGAAGGACATTTCTTCATCGGCTCTCCGGATGCCATTCCGATCTGGTCGCCGCTGGTGACGAAATTTCTCGACGCGCCGCACTAGGCGCAAGGATAGATGCTGGAGGTGTGGCCATGGCCCATGCACGTCACTGCTTGTCGGGCCTTCTGGTAGTCGTCACTGCCGGCGTAGCGACCTCCGCGGTTGCCGCGACACGGCAAAATTCACAGGCAGCGAAGCCCGCCGAGGTGACGACCCGGGGCCAACGCGAGGCAAAGGACATCACCTATGGGGATTGGCGCAAGCTCTGCTTCAAAGCAGGCGGCGCCAAGATGCTGTGCCGGACCTCGATCACGGGCATCTTTCCAACCGGTCAAACCGCCGTGCGCATGGACCTGATCGAGCGCGAGGGCGAACCCGCTGCCAGATTGCAATTGTTTGTTCCGGTCGGCATGTATCTGCAGCACCCCATCAAGCTGACGGTGGATCAAGGAAGCCCTTACCGCCTACCTTATAGCTGGTGCGTCGCCAATGCCTGCATTGCCGCCGATGTCGCCGATCCCAAAATCGTCAAGGAGCTGGAATCAGGAAAAGTGCTGGTACTGGAAGTTGTCGATTCCAACCTTCTGTCGCTGACGACGTCACTGCCGCTGGCGCAATTTTCCGTCGTGCACAAGGGAGCACCAGCGCAGACGTTCGAGCAGTATGTCGATGAATGAGCGTCTCGGCCGCGCTAGACGATCCCGCCGCAAGCCTGCTCAATTGGCGCGATAAGTGAGTGCGCCGCGAATGGCTTAGTCAGATAAGCGATACACCCTGAGTCGATCGCCGCCGCGCGGTTCGCCGCGCTGTCATTGCCGGTAATGTAGACTACCGGGGCCATCACGCCTTCGCTCGTAAGCCGCTTCCGCACCGCAATCCCGGATTGATCGCCCAAATTGATGTCGATGATGATGCAGATGACGTTTCTGAAATCACCGTGGTCGAATAGCGCCTCCGCCGAGGCGAACAACAGCGCGCCAAAACCGTGTTCTCGCAGCAGTCGCTTGATGCTCATGCGCATCGATGAGTCATCATCCAGGACGAAGACGGGTTTTCGGATCGGCACGATTGTCGGCCTCTGCGGTACGAAACGCATGCTGGGAGATCGTCAGATCAACGGCTTGTTCGCGAGCTATGATCTGCCTCGACAGCCGACGATCTCCAGCATCATTGCGCGCCTTCGGCGGCATCCTGTCAACAATCTATGTTATTGTACCAACGTGCAGGTCTAGCTGTCGCAGCTGGCGCGACCTTTCATTTCCGGCTAGTTGCCAGCAGCGCCGTTTGGATCGAGCATTCCAAGTCGCTCTGCGACGGAAACGAGCTCCGCGAACGAATGCACCTGCATTTTCTCCATCACCTGATGACGGTGAGCCTTTACGGTGCGCTCGGTCGTTCCGAGCTGGTAGGCAATCTGCTTGTTGATCTTGCCACGCACCATGAGGTCGAACACCTGACGTTCTCGCGGTGTCAGCGACGCGACCAGAGCACGAAGCGTAACGAGCTTGCCGTGCTGCGCGCGCACGACCTCATGGCGTGACATGGCCCGCTCGACCGCGTTGATCAATTCCTCTGACGACACCGGCTTGGTCAGGAAATCTTCCGCACCGGCCTTGATGGCCCGCACCGTTGTCTGCGTATCAGCGTGCCCGGTGAGGAAGACGATCGGCAGCGTCGAACCGAGTTCGAGCAGGCGCGCTTGCAGCTCCGGCCCACTCAGCCCCGGTATCTGCACGTCGAGCAGGATGCATGCCGGCTTGTCTTCGCTTGGCAGGAGATCGAGCAAGTCCTGCGCCGACGCGTAGGTGACGACGTCATAGCCTGCAAGCTTGAGACGGCGTTCCATCGCCGTTCGGAATGAAACGTCATCGTCTACGACGTGAATGAGGCCGGGCAATTTCACCTCTTAGCCGCAATGACCTCCGGCCTGGCTTCGTTGGAGCCAAGCCAGCGGGAACAGACGTCGATGCAGTCAACGCTATGAACGATATCAGGCATAGCGAAACATGTGCTAATTAGGCAAGGAACGTTTACTTCCATGCTCGCGGCGCATTCTCATCGCGCGCACGCCTCTACCCCCCCTGTCCTTTGGTACAATGCCCCTAGAGACAATGGTTGGAAAGGCCTCCTTCGTCTTAGATCAACTCCAGCGGGAGTGGGACAGCGCGCATTCCTTGCGATGAAATACTCGGTTGAGACCAATTCAGCGATCGACGTTGAGGAGTTGGCCTATGTTTGTGCGCACGAACACCGACCCGCTGCCCCGCCCCAATTCGCTCCACGACTTCGGAATGAGGAGTGATTCAAATCCGATCATCTGTTTAAACGAATTTACCTACAAAAAAGGAACGGAGGTCTACGGGGAGAAGGAGCCTGCCGACTATGTATATCAGATCAAGTCTGGTGCCGTACGAAGCTACAAGCTGCTGTCAGACGGTCGCCGCCAGATCGGCGCATTCCATCTTGCCGGCGACATTTTTGGCCTGGAGAACGGCAGCGAGCATCGGTTTACCGCCGAGGCGATCGTGGACACCACGGTGCGGCTGATCAAGCGGCAAAGCCTGGAACTGGTCGCCGAAAGCGACGCGATGGTCGCGCGTAACCTGCTTAGCATGACGACAATCAATCTGCAGCACGCAGAAGACCATATGCTCCTGCTCGGTCGCAAGACGTCGCTGGAGCGGGTGGCAGCCTTCTTGCTCGAAATGGACAAACGCCTGACCGCATCCGAAGTCATGGCACTGCCGATGTCCCGGCGCGACATCGCTGATTATCTCGGCCTGACACTGGAGACCGTCTCGCGTGCGATATCGCACCTGCATGATCTCGGCGTCCTCGGCTTCATCGGCAATACCCAGCGCCAGATCGTGCTGCTGGACCGGCAGGAGCTCGCCAGTCTCGATCTACAGCATTGAGCGGCAGAAAGTCGCACCACGGCGCCTTGGGCCAGTCGCAGCCTCTTCTCGGGGAATGGTACAAACTGCACATGGCACCGGCTTGTCCAATGCTAACATCGTTCCATGGGAAACGAGATTTCATTTCGGATCGCAGTCGTTGTGTTTGGGACGTTGCCACTCGCGCTCATCGCCATTGTTCTTTTGCTGGGATGAGTCCGCCTCCGCCGGTTTCCATCGTCGACGTCAAATCACCGAGCACCCGGCAGCTTGGTCATTCCGAGATCGTCGAGCGTCTTGCGCAAGACTTCGAACAGGACCGCGGTTGACCAGCCGAACATCAGGATCCCGTTCATCGCGGTCATCGGCCCCGTCAGCCGCCATTTTTGTACGGGTGTGACGTCGCCATAGCCGAGCGTGGTGTAGTTGACGAAGGCGAAATAGAGCAGGTCGCTGCCGGCAGGGGCCGCGCCGACCATGGCGTAGGCCAATGCCCAGACCAGAACCTCGATTGTGTGCGCCACCATCAGCGCCGCCGCTGTCGCAACCATCACGACCATCAGTGGCAGCCTTGGCCGCGCAAGATACCGAAGCCCGGCGGCTCGGGCGATGCCGATGGCCGTAACGGTCACCAGGGCGTGGATCATGATGTTGATCACGCTGACGATCGAGCCGACCAAAAATTGAACTACCATCGAACCGTCCCCGGTCTCAGTCGCATTTTGGTCGGTTCCGCGACAGGACCAGGAACACCCTACTTACGCTTCGCATGTCGCGCTCTCCTTCCCAAAGCTGCGTTCGAATTTGGCCGGACACGGCGTTGGTCTCCATTGAGCACAGTCAAAAGGAGCGAATCGATGCGCCGCTCGGACGGCGGCAATTCTAGCCACGCGTCGGTGATTTATGATCGAGACGCGATCGCTGCGCTCTCATGCGCTTGATTTCCTCGTTTAGTTTCTCGGCCCTTTCATCGCGCCGCTGATCTTTTGATTTTGTCTGATCACTGCTTCGCAATTTCTCAAGCGCCTTCTCTACCGAGAGCTTTGTCGTATCCGCCATTTGTGACCTCATATCAATCGCGAGTGCCTGCGAGCCAATAGCCGTGTCCCTGCCTCACGGCAGTCTCAGTTCTTCTGTCCGAACATGCCGGTTGCCGCCTTCATGGCCGACTCACCGGCGCTCCTCGCCTGGTCGGTCAAGGCCTGCATCTGGCCCTGAAAGAACTCGGACTGAAGCTTGAGCGCGTCCTGAGCGTCCTTGGCTTGAACGAGCTTATCGCCAAGGTCGAACGTCGCGTTGACGTTGCGCTGCATGAAACTGCAAAGCTGCTTGGCCTGGTCCGCCATCGGCAGCGGCGAGGAGCCGAGCCCCCTTTCCAGTAGCTCAAAATACTCCGTATGGGCCTTTCGCAACCGGCCAAGGGCTTCGGTGAGCATCCCTCGGATATTCTCGACGGATGGATTGATCTCTGCCATGACGTTACTCCTTGTGATTATGCCGCAAGCCCCCCGAACCAGGCGCCGAAGTAGCCGGCGTAGAGCGCCGGCCGCTCGAGGTTCATCGAATGCCCGACACCGGGCACGATCACGAGCCGGCAGTCCGGCATCGCCTCCGCCATGGCGTGAAGATCCGCAGGCAGAATCCAGCCATCCCACTCGCCCCACAGCACCAAATGCGAATGCCCGATATCGGGCATGCGCCGCTCGAGTTCGCGGCTCTCCCTCTCGCGGGTGAGGTTGACCGGCGTTCCGATCCAGATTCCCTCGGAGACGCTAAAGGTCTGCTCGATGATCCGGTCGAACAGGGCCTGGATTTCGCCGAGCCCTTCGCGAAAGCGGGGGATCGCGTTCGGGGTCATGCTATCCGGCACGAACAGCGAGGCTGCGGCGGTCGCCATCACGGTCCGCGTCAGCTCCTTGCTCGCCATCATTGCCCGGAAGAGGCCGATCCGGTCGGCGTTGAAGGACATCCCCAGCGGCGTGACCGGATCGAGCGCGAAAACACGACCAAAGCGCCGAGGCTGCATCAGCAGCATGCGGGCTGCGATGATGCCACCGGTCGAATGGGTGGCAAGGTGGCAGTATCCGATGTCGAGTGTATCAAGCGCCGACAGCATGTCTTGCGCATGCTGCTGCATCGAATAGTTGGCATAATCTGCGGCGGGCTTTGGCCGGTCGCTTTCGCCGCAGCCGCGCCAGTCGATCGCGACCACCCGCAGCCCGTTCGGAAACATCGGCGCGGCGAGCTCGATCCAGTCCTTGCTGGCGAGATTGCCGTGGATGAAGACGACGGTAACGTCGCCTCGTCCCCACTCCCGCCCACCCAACTCGATTTCGCCCGCCTGCACCTTCGGCATGGACCGGCCTTATTTGTTGAGGCCAGCCGTCGGAGCCGCACCGGGCGGCGTCGGCGCGACCGGCAGGGCCGAGATCACCGCGCCCTTGATCATGCGGTCGGTGCCCAGCGGCGAGGAGGTGTCGACGGTCCCCTTGGTGACGAAATCAACCACGTCGGCGGAGAACTCCACCGGGTTGTCGGTGTGGATGAAGTGACCGGTTTCCGGATAGATCTTGAGCATCGGCCGGTTGCCGGCATTCGTCATCCTCGTCACGAAGGGCGTGATGACGTCCCGCCCGAGCTCAGTCAGACCGTTGAACGCAGGGGTCGGAATGAACGGCTCCTTGTCACCGAATGAGAGGAAGATCGGCGCCTTGATCTGGGGCAGCCTCTCGTAGAGGTTCTTCGGGTCATCCTGCTGCAGCTCCGCTCCGATCGTGTAGATGTCGTAGATGAAGATGTTGCACCACTGCTCCAGCTCCTTGGGGCTGCCCTTGATCAGCCCGACGCGCTGCTCGGTGTGCAGCCGGGCATACTCGCTGTCATTGAAGAAGTAACCGCTCTTCGCCGCCGACACCGTGCCCGTGTCCGGATCGCGCTTCTTGAAGTAGAAGAAGTCCCGGATGCCCTGCTCATCCCGTGCTTTCTCAGCCGCCAGGATGCCGGTCTGATCCCATGTCTGCCTCCACTTGTCGAAGTCATGCCCGAAAGCCTCGTCGAACAGAGGCGCCTTCTTGCCTTTGGCAATGGTGATCTCACGCGGATATTCCTCGAGACCCGACGGCGCTTCGAGCGCAAGGCCCTGCACCGCGTCCGGCCAGGTCAGGGCGTAGCCCATCACAAACTGGCCACCCAGCGAGTGGCCGAGATAGGTGGCCTTCTTGACGCCGAGCTGGTTGACAACGAGGTCATAGATCACCTCGCGCATATCCTGCATGGTACGGCCCGGGCTCTTGTCGAGATTGCCGGGACCGGACATGCCATAGTGCGGCAGGTCCGGCACGATCACGCGCAGCCCGCTGCGCAGCGCGTATTGCATGATGTTGCCGTAGTGCCCGCCGAACGCCCCCTTGCCGTGGATGATGACGAGCACCTTCGGATCCTTGTCGGTCCCGGCATACTCGTCCATGTATCCGATTTCCCAGGAATTGCCGCTCTTGTCCTTGGCGTTGCCGAATTTGACCGGATAGGGATAGGTCACATAGGTCTTCCAGAACGACTTCTTCGGGTCGATATCCTCCGCGACACCGGGCACCCGATAGTTCTTGTCGACGAATTTCTGCGCACGATCGAGAGCCGCCACGTCGTCCATGAAGGCGACGAACTTCGGATCGTTCTTGCGCTGGTTGATGATCGGGAACACGCCGTAATGAGCGACCGGGCTCTCCTGCGCGATGAGATCCGCGCCCGGTACGCGATCGACGGCCTTCTGAGCCAGCTTGAAGTTCAGCCACAGGTCGTTGGTGATGTGCATCACCAGCGTCCGTGCCTGGATGCGGCCGAGATAGGGATTTATGTTATGGGTCTCGCCGACCCGGTTGCGCCAGACGAGGTCGACAGCGTCATAAAGCTTGGCGCGATTGATAACATTCAGCGCCGCCTTCTCGTTCGGCGGGGTCCAGTAGAAGATTTCAGGCTGGACTGCGGTCCAGTTCTGGGTCGTGCGGAAGCCGAAATCGTAACCCGTCATTCCCAGGATCGACCAGCCGAACGCAACGCCCGGCATGGGGTGCTTCTCCTTAGGCTGCTTGTAGTAGTCGCCGTTGGTCGCCTGCCAGACCGGATCGGACTCGATGGCGGCCGTCATCATCTGGAACGTCCAGTTGCCGACGGGATCCTCGCCGTCGGACTGCGTGGTCCCGCCGATGGGCATGAGCGCGCCGATATACTCCGGATGCATCACGCCCCAGACATAGGTCTGCGTCCCGCCCATGGAGACGCCGGTGACCAGCGCGACGCGGGCGACCTTCAGCTCGTCCCGGAGCAGCCGGTAATTGGCCTGCACCATGTCGTAGTAGCTGTACTGCGGAAATTTGATGCCGAGGCCATCGGACGGTTTGCTGGCGCCCCAGGTGCCGAGCGGATCGACCATGATGACGTAGTAGCGGTCGGTGTCGATCGGCCGGCCCGGCCCAATGATCGGCACGCCGCCCGACAGCGCCGCGCCCTTGACCCACTGTTCATACATGTCGGTGGAATCGCCGGAGTAGTAGGAGTTGATCACGATGGCGTTGGTGATCTCGCCCGCAGCATTGCGCCGTGCGTTGCCGATCGCGATGTAGCCTGTGCGGAGCTTGCCGCCGCCAAGAGATTCAAGCGTGACGCCGCCCTCCCCTCCGTTCTCCCATTTGGCGGGCGTGGACAAATCGTACTTGCCGCCCAGGCGAAAATTGGCGATTTCATAGGTCTTCTTCAGGCCATCGTGCTGCACCTGCGACGAGCGACGCGTCAAAGGTTGCGCCAGTGCGAGAGCAGTACCGATCAGCAACACGATCAGACTGACGAAGCAACGCTTCACGGCGTCTCTCCCGGTCATCATGGCACGGTCCTCCTGGCGGTGTTTTGCCCAAACGCTAGGGAGGGCAACCTGAGGAGCTTTGATCTAACGCAAGGGAATCCCTTAGCAGCGGCTCAAGATCGCAGCGACAGAACACCTGCCGGTTTCACGCATGCCCCGCCTCGTTCATGGCTCATACCGGATCCGCTATGAGCTCGATGGGCCGGCGAACGCGCCCGCCTATGTGCTGGTGAACGGGCTCACGCAATATTCCGAACTCTGGTCCGCCTATCGCGAGGCGCTGCTGGCGCGAGGCTTCCGCATCGCGACTTTCGATTTGCTCGGCCAGGGCGAATCCGACAAACCGGCACTCTTCATCAGCCAGGAAGACCAGGTGACCGCGCTCCACCTGTTGATCGGCGAGCTCGGTGATGGCCCGATATTCCTGAGCGGCATCAGTTTCGGTGGGCTGATTGCGTTGCGCTACGCCATCGAGCACGGCGAGCGCATCTCCGGCCTCGTGCCAATGAGCTGCTTCGCCGAGCTCTCGCCGCAGCTGCTTTTGCTCGGCAACGCACTGCGGACCGGTCTGATCCTTGGGGGCACGAGCTATCTCCAGGACCTTCTGCTGCCGATGAACCTGTCCGACCAGTGGCTGAAGCCGCTGCTCGACAAGCTCGACAGCGTCAAGCGGCAGGGCTGGCTCGTCAACGATCTCTATGCGCTCCAGAACCTGATGGAATCGTTTCTCGAGTTCAAGCCATTGACGCCGCGCCTGTCCACGATCGCCGTTCCGACAATGATCCTGAACGGCGAATTTGACTTCCTGACGCCGCGCGCAATGCACGAGACCCTGCGCGTCGAGATCCCCGACAGCTCGCTCGTGATCATTCCGAAGGCCTATCACGCCTTCACGCTCGAGAAGAGCGCGCTCACGGCGGACCTGCTCGCCCGTTTTGCCGATGACGTCCTCGCCGGGCGCTGGCATGGCAACAGGGCAGTCTGGATCGCGCCGGAGGAGCCTGGTGGCGAGCTCGCGCCATTTCCCGCCGGTTATGATCATTTGCGCGCCATTCCTGTCCGGGCAGCGCCGCCATGAGCCGATTTCTCGGACCGCTGGATTCGGAGGGCCGCATACCATCGCACCAGCAGACACGCATCGCCGCGTTCCTGATCTCGGCTCACGGCGCCTTGGCGCGACAATACGCAATCGCCCTGCCGATGCGGATCGAGGCCGCTTGGCAGTCCGAATTGAACGCCCAATTCTATCGCGAGTCCGAGATTGTCTCGCTGTTGCAGCGCTCGACCTCCTGGGTGCCCGACATGGCCCTGCCCTACATGGCGGCCTCGTGGGAGACGGCCTGGCTTCCGAAGCCGGTCGAGGGGATAATTGATCAGCCTTCCGCCCTCCCGATCGATCTCGCGACACGAGCACATGCCATTCATGCCGGCATCCGGCCGGCGGCTCTGCTGCCGGTTGACGCCAATGCCAACGATCCTTTCGTATTGGCCTTGCGCCGCATCGAATTCGAAAGCGGCCGGCTGTTGCAGGCACAAATTCCCTTGCTGAAGAGTGACAGTCTCGTGCCGTTTCGAGACGCTGTCAGCACGGCGCTGGAACGGCGTCACGCCGAAGTTCGCAAACTATGGGCGGACGCGCTTGAGGGCGTCGGCATCATCGTCAGGCAGGAACGATGAGACTCCTTGACGCAGATCAATGGAGCCGGCCGCCCGTCCGCCAATTTCATCTCTCCGTCGCCTTCCTTTGATCGCCTGTTGACTGGAGCTCCAATCATGAAGGCCGTTTCTGTCGAAGAAGCAGTCGCGATGATCCCGGCCGGCGCGAGCGTCATGGTCGGCGGCTTCATGGGTGTCGGAACACCGGAGCGACTGCTCGACGAAATAACCCGGCAGCGCAAGTCCGGTCTGTCGCTGATCTGCAACGATGCTGCCATTCCGGGGAAAGGCGTCGGAAAGCTGTTCGACGCTGCCCTGGTCTCGCGTCTGACCGCGACGCACATCGGGCTCAATCCGAAAGCGCAGCAGCAGATGTTGGCAAACCAGATCAACGTCGACCTCGTCCCTCAGGGAACCTTCGTCGAGCGCATTCGTGCAGGAGGATGTGGACTGGGCGGCGTTCTAACGCCGACCGGTGTCGGCACACTGGTTGCAGAGGGCAAGCGCCAGATCGAAGTTGACGGCAGGCCCTTCCTGCTCGAGACGGCGCTGCGCGCGCAGTTCGCGCTTGTTCACGCCTTCCTCGCCGACTACCTCGGCAATCTCAGCTACGCACTGACCTCTCGCAATTTCAATCCGATCATGGCGATGGCCGCCGATACCGTGATCGTAACGGCGGAGCACATCGTGCCCGTCGGCGTCATCGCACCCGACCATGTCGTGACGCCGGCGCCACTCGTCGACTACCTCATTACGAACGGGTGATTTCATGGATGCTCAGACCATCATTGCCCGGCGCGTCGCCAAGGAGCTCAGGAGCGGCGACCTCGTCAACCTCGGTATCGGGATTCCGACGCTGGTCGCAAACTACGTTCCTCCCGATCTCAAGGTGTTCTTTCAGTCTGAAAACGGCTTGATCGGCACGGGGCCGATTCCGGAACAAGGCATGGCTCATCCGACGCTGACGGACGCCGGCGGACGCCCGATCAGCGCCCTGCCCGGCGCCAGCACTTTCGACAGCGCCATGTCGTTCGGATTGATCCGTGGCGGCCATGTCGACGTGACTGTCCTCGGCGGGCTTCAGGTCGACGCGCAGGGACATCTCGCCAACTGGATGATCCCCGGCAAGATGGTGCCGGGAATGGGCGGCGCAATGGATCTCGTCAGCGGAGCCAAGCGGGTGATCGTCGCCATGCAGCACGCGGCGAAGGGAAAATCAAAGATCG
Source organism: Bradyrhizobium sp. 141 (assembly GCF_023074055.1). Classification (GTDB taxonomy): domain Bacteria; phylum Pseudomonadota; class Alphaproteobacteria; order Rhizobiales; family Xanthobacteraceae; genus Bradyrhizobium. The sequence goes on along the minus strand of NZ_JADPKR010000013.1, from coordinate 148,293 downwards.
TTCCCAGATGTTCGCTGCCGCTGACTTCTGCGCGGGCGGTTAACCTGGTGGTGACCGACATGGCGGTCATTGGTTTCCCGGACGGCAGGGCCACTCTGCTCGAAACCGCACCCGGCGTCGGCATCGGCGAGGTAATGGCGGTGACCGAAGCTGAGCTGGTCGTCCCCGACAAAGTCCCCGAAATGAAGATCTGAGCAGGTCAGCACCATGCGCATATTCAGCGACTTCAACGAGATCAAATCCGCTGTCGGAACCGAGATCGGCGTCAGCGACTGGATCGAAGTGACGCAGGATCGCATCAATCGTTTCGCGGAAGCGACCTGCGACGAGCAATGGATCCACGTCGACCAGGAGCGCGCAAAGAAGGAGCTGCCGGGCGGAACCACGATTGCTCACGGCCTGCTGTCGCTCGCACTGGCCCCGATGTTCATCCGCTCGGTCATCGGGCTGGAGGGACTGCGAAACACTCTGAACTACGGCGCCGACAGGATACGTTATCTGGCGCCGGTCCCCGCCGGTTCGAAGCTGCGCGGCCGCATCACGGTCGCAGAGGCGGAGGACGTGCCGCCGGACGGCCTTCGCGTCAACTACCATCTCGTGATCGAGGTCGAAGGCGGCAAGAAACCCGCATGCGTCGCCGAGCTGATCGCCCTGCACTATCGCTGAGCGCCTCAGTCGATGATGTGATAGCCGCCATCGATGTAGAGGACGCCGCCGGTGATCAGCTTGGCGCCGTCGAGGGCCAGGAACGCCGTCGCATTGCCAACATCGTCGATGCTGACCAGGCTGCGCGCCGGCGCCTTCGACTGGGCCTTGTCCATGAGCTCATCAAACTCGGGAATCCCGGACGCCGCACGCGTCGCCAGAGGTCCAGGCGAGATCGCGTGCACGCGGATGCCTTTTGGGCCCAGTTCGGCGGCAGCGTAGCGAACGGCGGCTTCCAGCGCCGCTTTCGCTACGCCCATGATGTTGTAATTCTCCACCACCATTTGGCTGCCGTAATAGGTCATGGTGAACAGCGTGCCGCCATTCTTCATCAGAGGTTCGGCGAGGTGCGCCATCCGCAGGAACGACCAGCAGGACACATCCAGCGTCTTGAGGAAGCCGTCGCGGCCGACGTCCACGACGCGGCCGTGCAGCGCCTCCTTCGGCGAGAAGGCGATCGAATGCAGCACGAAATCGAGTTGTCCCCATTCCTTCGCGATCCGCTCGAATACCTGTTCGGTCTGCCCTTCCACCATCACGTCCAGCGGCATGAAGATCGGTGCCTCCAGCGCCTGCGCCAGCGGCTCAACGTGCTTTTTGGCGCGCTCATTGAGATAGGTGACGGCAAGATCGGCTCCAAGCGCGCGAAACGCCCTGGCGCAACCCCAGGCGATCGACTGGTCGTTGGCAATGCCCACGACAAGGCCCTTCTTTCCCTTCAGGGCTACCTTGGTATCCGGGAACACAGGAATCATGACACCCTCTCTTGTCTCGGGTTGGTCGACGGCCTGGTCATCAGCAGCGACAGCGTGTGCTTTGCGATCATCAATTCCTCGTCGGTCGGCACGACGTAGACGGGAATGCGGCTGTCGGAGCGCGATATCTGCTTCGAATGGCGGGCATTCTCAGCCGGATCAAGCGTAACGCCGAGCCATCCGAGCTGCTCCACCACGCGCGCGCGAATGGTTGCGGAGTTCTCGCCGATGCCGGCCGTGAAGACGAAGGCGTCGAGGCCTTGCAGGGCGGCGGCAAGCATCCCGGCATTGAGACCGATCCGATAGGCGAAATAGTCGATCGCCAATTTTGCCTTCGCGTCCGAGCTGGCTTCCAGTTCGCGCATGTCGTTGCTGACGCCCGAGAGCCCCTTCAATCCGCAGTCGCGATAGAGGAAGTCCTGCACATTCGAGGCAGACATCCCCTTCTCGGAGATCAGATAGAGCACGACACCAGGGTCGAGCTGACCGGGCCGCGTTCCCATCGGAAGGCCATCAAGCGCGGTAAAGCCCATGGTGCTCTCGACGCTCTGCCCCCGGCTCATCGCACACATCGAAGCGCCACTGCCGAGATGGGCAACGATCACACGGCCCTTGGCGATATCCGGCGCGATTTGTGGCAAGGCATTTGCTATGTACTCGTAGGACAAGCCGTGGAAACCGTAGCGCCGCACGCCTTCGGCATGGAGCTGATGCGGGATTGCGTAATGGTCGGCGAGCGGGCCGTGCGTGCGATGAAACGCGGTGTCGAAGCAGGCCACCTGCGGAAGCGCTGGGAAACCGGCGAGAATCGAACGAATGGGTGCCAGATTGTGCGGTTGATGCAGTGGCGCCAGCATCACGAAGCGTTCGAGACGGGCAACCACGCCGTGGTCGATCAACACGGGCCGATCGTATTCCGGACCGCCATGCACGACGCGATGCCCGACAGCGATCGGATGGATGCGAAGTTCGTCCCGCAACCATTCGCCGGCGGTGCCCATTGCGGCGGGAACGTCAGGCACCGCCTCGATCGGGTAAGCGCGATCGGCGATCGGATTGCCATTCGCGTCACCCGCCCGCAGCCGCGGACGGCTGCCGATGCCATCGATCTGGCCCTTGATCTGGCGCCGGAGCTTGCCCTCTCCTTCGACAGAATAGACCTGGAACTTGACGCTGGAGGAGCCGGCATTGACGACGAGGATCGTATCCATGGCGATCACGCGGCGACTGTTGGCGCACGTTGGCGCCTGGCGTTGGCATAGAGCGAGGCCACCGCACACGATGCCATGCGCCCACGCGGCGCGTCCGCGCGCGAGGTCAGGACGATCGGAACGCGGGCGCCGAGCACGAGGCCCGCACCATCGGCCTTGGCGAAATAGGCCAGATTCTTCGCCAGCATGTTCCCGGCTTCGAGGTCCGGCACGACAAGGATCTGCGCCCGGCCGGCCACTTCCGATCTGATGCCCTTGATACGCGCGGCCTCGATGTCGATCGCGTTGTCGAAGGCCAGCGGTCCGTCGAGCACGCCGCCGGTGATCTGGCCGCGATCAGCCATCTTGCAGAGCGCCGCGGCTTCAAGCGTCGATGGAATCTTGGAGGTCACGGTCTCGACCGCCGAGAGGATCGCCACCCGCGGCGATGTGCCGAAGCCGGCCTGAATGTAGAGATCGATCGCGTTCTGGATGATGTCTCGCTTGGCATCGAGATCGGGAAAGATGTTGATGGCCGCATCCGTCACAAACAGGGTTTCGGCATAGGCCGGCACGTCCATCACGAATACATGGCTGATGCGGCGGTCGGTGCGCAGGCCGCCCACTTTCGCGGTCACGGCCCGCATCAGCTCGTCGGTATGCAGGCTGCCCTTCATCAGCATCTCGCCCTTGGCCGCGTGAATGAGCTCGACGCTTCTGGCGGCCGCTTCGTCGCTGTGAGCGGTGTTGACCATCTCGAAGCCGGCGATGTCGAGGCCGTGCTTTCCCGCGATATCCCTGATCCTGTTTTCAGGCCCGACCAGGATCGGGCGGATGATGCCGGCTTGCGCGCTGTCGACAGCGCCGCGCAGCGAGGTTTCGTCGCAGGGATGCACCACGATTGTCGGAAGCGGCGGAACGGCCTTTGCTGCGACGATTAGTCGATCGTACTTGCTGGGAGACTGTGTTTGCCTCGTTTCGGCTGACATGATCTGGCTCCCGGTCCTTTCAGACAGCCTTACGACGCCTTCGCCTTTGGATCGAAAGGGGCGACGTTCGACACGCCCTCCCCGGCATCGACGTCAAACAAGGCGGCGACACGCCGCAACCTTCTTGCGCGCTCGCCCGTGATGTCGCCGCTCGCGGAGAGCACCTCGCTGATCGCCGCGAAGGCGGCACGCCGCTGGCCCATATCCTCGGGCAACAGCTTCCGGATGGCTTCAACGGCGCCTTCCCGGTCGATCAGCAGCATGAAGAACTGTTCTCGAACCAGCATCTTGAACTCAGGCAACGTCATTCGCGGCCCACTGTAGTCCCGGCGGATCTGGCGCAAGGCCTCAATGCTGCGCTCATCGACCATTCCGCGCGCTGAGCCGATATAGAGCAGGCTGCGGATGGCTGCCTCGCGCAGGCCGCCTTCGCCGATCGTCGATTTCAGCTGCGCAATCCGTCTCTCCAGCATCGCGCGATGCTCGGGCGTCATCTCGCGCCGCCGGGATGGTTCGGACTTCGGATCGATTCCGACGGCCGCCTGCAAGGCTGGAGAGCCGTAGACGTTGAGGAAGATCGTTTCGCTCAGCGCTTCCTGTGCATCGCGCCAGCTATCCAGTGCATGCACAATCTGCTTGGACATCTGCTCCTGGAAGGCGACGAAGGGATTATCCGCGGAAGCCGGCTTGCGATTGTCCTCGATCTCCTCGGCGGCCGACTTCACCGCCGTCATCCATGGGTTTTTGCTGCTCGCGGCCTCATATTGCAGCCGAAGCGGATGCAAATTGCGCATCATCTCAGCCATCTGGGGCGTCACCATGTTCTTGATCCAGGGCTGCACGAACTTCTGGTAGGCGGCGAGGTTGAGCTCCGAGACACGCTTGGCGGCGGCGAAGCGCCGCTCGTCCTCGGGGGAGTTGCCGCCCATGGCGCGGATGTCGTCGAGCGATCGCGCCTCGCAGCGCATCACCCACTGGCCGACGACGAGGTCGGAACTCGTGGTCTCCGCGCCCTTGGCTTCGAACGTCGCTTCGTAGAGCCCCGGCGGCAGCACGTCGATCAGGTCGATATTACTGGAGAACTCGGCGTGCTCCTTCTTGGCAACGCCGCCAGAGACAAAGATGCCGAGATGACCGATGCTCTTGTGAACGGTGTAAACGATGGTCTGTCCATAGGCCCGGATCTCGTCGACATCGGCATAACAATCGCGGATCCAGTCCAGCGCCTGCTGCGGCGGGGTGACATTGTCGCCTTCGGAGCAGAACACGAGAATCGGCGATCGGATGTTGCGCAAATCGACCTTCTGGCCGTCGGACATCACGATTTTGCCAGCGGCGAGATTGTTGCCGATGAAAAGCTCGTCGACGATGAACTGGATCTCCTCGGCGTTGAGGTTGACGTGCCCACCCCACCAGCGTTCGAATTCGAGATAGCGGTCAGCCTCGGTGTCGACCTTGGAATAGACGTTGTATTGCTTGGTCCAGAGCGTATTCGAGGGATTCTGGTTCTCGAAATTCTGCACCAGCCAGGCGCCGTCGAACTTCCCGGCGCCGAGATCGGAAGTCATCGCCGTCAGCCAGCTACCGCCCAGCAGACCGCCGGAATACCGCATCGGATATTTGCCGTGCACGCCGGCCCAATAGGCCAGCGGCGCGCCGGCAATGATGAGCGGCCCGAACAATTCCGGCCGCAGCGACGCCAGGATCATGACGGCCCAGCCGGCCTGGCAGTTTCCGATCACGCACGGCTTGCCGTCAGCCTTGGGATGGAGGCTGATGACCTTCTCGATGAACAACGCTTCGGCCCGTGCGACGCGCTCGATGGTTTGTCCCGGCATGGGTTCCGGCAGGAAGCCGACGAAGTAGCAGGGATGCCCAGCCTTCATCGCAACGCCGATCTCGCTGTCGGCCTTGAAGCCGCCGATCCCCGGCCCGTGGCCGGCGCGCGGATCGACAACCACGAACGGCCGCCGCTCGAGATCAATCTCGACGCCCTTGGGCGGAATGATACGGACCAGCGCGTAATTGACCGGCTCGCCCAGCCTGCGGCCGTCGATGATCAATTCGGCGGCATATTGCAGGACATGCGGCGCGGTCTGCGCGACATGCTCCCGGTACTGGTCGCCGCGCCGGCGCATGATGTCGAGGAACAGGACGCTCCGCTGGCCGGCATCGACCATGTATTCGACGGCCGAGGCGACAAGGCCCGACAAGGGGCCACTTGGCATTGTAGGTTTTTCCATCGACATGTTCCGACCTCATCGTCGCGCGGTTTCATCCAAGGCGCTCAGGGTTGGCCGATGTTGATTTAGGTCAACGGTCGACGATGCTTGCGGCCGCGGAACGGCGCGGTCGGTCCTGATCCAGGCCACCGTGAGCTCCCAAGCCACCGACAGGATGATCGGCCCGATGAAGAGCCCGACGATTCCGTGCCCCAGCGTGCCCCCGATCACGCCGATGAGGATCACGAGGGTCGGCGTCGTCAGGCCGCGCCCCATCACGAGAGGTTTCAATATGTTGTCGAGAATGCTGACGATTCCGAGGAAAATCGTCAGCAGCAACGCCGTGGTGAGGTCTTTGTCGGTCCAGATCCAGATGATCACGGGCAGCATGATGACGGCTGCGCCGATCTGCACCACGGAGAGCAGCAGCACGAGGAAGGCAAGCAGCCCGGCGATCGGGATGCCGGCCAGCTTGAACCCGATGCCGGCCAGCAGTGCCTGGATGACCGCGATGCCGATCACGCCCTGGGATACCGCACGGATGGTTGCACCCGCGAGGTCCAGGAAGTGCTCGCTTTGCTCGGGCACGATCCGCGACAGAAACTCCCTGCCCGCCGTCACGAGCTGCGGCCCATAGGGAAAGAGAACGCCGGCGACCGCGACCGAGAGCAGGAACTTGATTGTGCCCACGCCGGCATCGCCCGCGACGCCAAGCAGCGTACCCGCGAAGGGTTTCAGATACGGCACAATCCGTTGCAGAACCGACCGGAGATTGGTCGAGGCCTGATCCCAGAAATCGTAGAGCTGCGTTCCAATCAGCGGCCAAGTCTTGATCGTCGCGGGCGGCGACGGAATGGCCAGATCGCCCGCCGCCAGTTCGCCGGCGAAATCCCTGATCCCCTCGACCGCGCCGAGACCGAGCCAGGCCGCGGGCCCGATGACGATCGCGAGATTGATGGCCGTGAGAATGGCCGCAGCGAGCTTCGCCCGGCCGCCCAGGATCCTTGCGAGCAAAACAAAGACGGGATTGAACGCGACCGCGAGCACGAGAGCCCAGACCAGAATCGTGACGAAGGGACGGATCAGATAGAACGTCCAAACGATCAGCAGAGCTAGCAATCCGAGCCGGATCACGAGCTGGATCACGTCCTCTCCGGTGAGAAGCTGGCGAAGTGTCTTCAAGGCGGCGTCCAGGACTAGACCAGCGACAAACGTAGCCGGCGCCTTGTCGAGGCGATCTTGATCTGGATCAAACAATGCGCGAGGCCGTGGAGACCTGATCAGCCGATGCCGGACACTTGCGAGACGGCAGCCTGGTCAGCACACCGGCTTGCAGTGGATCATTCATCGACGCCCGATAGGCGAGGAGAAAACCGGCGGCGCCGGTCGGTACGGAGCGACAGACACACCGAAGTTCCGGCCATATTGCTGCTGTATACCGGGGATGTTGACCACCCCGACCTTGGAGTCCGGCGACCTGGCATCTATTGGCGGCAGGTTGATGCTCGGATTGACTCGATCGACCTCCTTCCTGAGTCTCTGGTTGAGGCAGTCCATCGATCGGCTGGATCCGATTTCCACCTCCACGCATCTGTCGGGCGAAGCCGGCGCACGGCTGCCGCCGGATGAAGCCGGTACGCGGCCATCGGCGGCGCTTTTCGGCGCGCTGCTTCCGACCACGATTGGCGGAAGAACGTTGACCGTCTCTTCGGCCACGCCCTGTGACACGAGACAGGCTGTCAGAACGAATGCAGACACCGTCAGGCGCATCGTGATCTCCTCTTCTCCCGCAATTGGGTAAGAACCAGCTCAATCCGGACCGTCCGCTTCGAACGCACGGCTCCTACCGCCCTGCCCGCGCCTGGGCGACGATCGCACTGAGCAGCGATCTGCGAAGCCGAACCACACGGAACGCATGGCGCCTTCAAGACGCAGTCATGCGCCGCTTTGGTCAAGATCGTTGGGTCTAGGAAGACCGTTTAAGAACTCAGCTTCGACCGTCAGCATCTTCGGACGCTGACAGGTGTCCCACAATGCTAGATGCTGCGATAGCGCTCGATACTGGAGAGATCAGGCGCGGCGCCGAGCCCCGGTTCGTGGTCCAGTTCGACCGTGCCGTCCCTCACATTGAGGATCGGGCCGCAAAGCAGATCGCGCAACGGGTTGTCGTTGGCATCGACTTCCAACCAACCATCCCCTCCGACACCAGCAAGGAGATGCGCGGACGCAAGCAAGCCAATGCCTCCGCCGAGATAGTGCGGGCAAAACGTCTTGCCCGCCTTCAGGATGTCGCGCGCCAGCCCGGCACAGACGCTGAGGCCGCCCCATTTCGCGATATCGGGTTGAACCACGCCGAGCACGTCTTCGGCCAGAACCTCCTTGAAAGCATCGATGCTCGCAATGTTTTCGCCGGCGGCAATCGGCATCTTCGCCAGGGCGTGCAGCCTGCGCCACTCCTCGCGCGGGCGATCGGCGCGGATCGGTTCCTCCAGCCAGCGCAGATCGAATTCGGCAAGCCGCGGCAGCATCTCCGTGGCCTGCGCGATTGACCAGCCCTGGTTGGCATCGCTCGCAAGCATGCCGGCGCCGACGATCCCGCGCAGCGCGGCCAAATTGGCCAGATCGGTTTCGGCGCCGAATCCGACCTTCAGCTTCAAGGCGCGATGGCCGCGCCTGAGCGCAGCTTCCGCCGTCTGCGCGGCATCACCGGGATTGATGCCGCTGGCATAGACCTTGACATTGTTCGACTGGCCGCCGAGGAGCTGCCACAGCGGCAAGCGCTGGCGACGCGCGGAGAGGTCCCACAGCGCGAGGTCGATGCCCGAAATCGCCTGCGCGAACGGACCGGGTTCGCCGCATTGAAGCGCCAGCACCTCGGTACCCTCCGTCAGCGCCTCGAAGGCCTGGACGGGGCCGTCGAATTTGCGCCCGACAAGACCGGGCGCCAGCACCTCGTTGACGAGCCGGGCACGATGCTCCGCGCCTGGCGCTGGAAAGTTGGACCAGGCTTCACCCCATCCCTCGACGCCGTCTTCGTCGATGGCGTGAACGATGACGGCGGGACGGTTGAGCATCTTGCCGAACGACGTCACCACCGGCGTCGCCAGCGGATAGCGATAGCAGAACGCCTCGATCGAACGGATGGTGAAGCCGTCAGTCATGTTGCGGACCCTGCGATCGGGATGAACCACGCGGAGCCACTATCTCAATAGGCGCGCGCGAAGTCACCTTCCTGCTTGATGTCAGCGAACACCGGAAAACGCGCCTTCCACGGCGTGCCTTTGGCCGTGGTGAGCTTGTTGAGCCGTTCCAGCACGCCGAGACCATCCTTGCGCAGGCTCGCCGACACCGCCGCACGGTCCGGAAAGTTCTTCAGAACGGCGTCGAGCCAGATGGTGCGGCCGGCGAGGAAGCCGCTTGCGCCGGCGGCATAGGAGTAGTCGAGAACGCGTTCGAATTTTTCAGGGGCGGCGCCGCCCGACAGCAGCACCCAGGGGATACTCCGTTCGCGGCAGATGTCGCCGATCGCATCGAACTCCTTCTGCGCGGCCTTCGCCTCCGCGCTGCCGTCGCGGGCCGGCAGGCCGCCCGCCGCAAGCGGACTCTCCAGCTTGAGCAGATCGACGCAATATTCCGGCTTGGCAAACTCGCGCACGCTGTCGATGACGAGGCCTGGCAGCTTGCCCGGCGATTCCACATAGTCCGCGGTGTGGTTGGCGCTGCCGAGGAACGGATAGACCAGCAGTTCAAGGACGTAGGGAATGTCGTGGCGGGCGCAATCCTCGCCGACCTCGCGGACGAAGCGCTTCTGGTGCTCGTTGACCGCGGCATCGGCGTCCGGCCGGTACCAGGCCAGCACCTTGACGGCGTCGCCGCCCATCGCGCGGATCTTCTCCACGCTCCAATTGGTGATCGCGCGCGACTTGCGGCCGCCCGTGGTTTCCTCGACGCGATGCTCCTCCAGCGTCATGATCAAGCCGCAGCGCGGCGGCAACAGATCGATCGCCGCGGGCACCGCGAAATTCGGGTCGAACAGCATCGAGCTGCAATGCGGCGCAAGATTCTCGACAAGAAGGCGCTTCGCCGCCGTGACGTCGGAATATTCGACCTGCTCCCGGGTGATGCCTTTTGCTTTCGCGATGGCATCGAACAAAGGCGGCCGCTGGTCCAGCGCGACCATGCGAAAGTGGCCCTCCGCGTCAGCAAGCCGTGCCAGGCCGCGGTTCTTTCCAATCGTTCTCATGGCGTCGTCCTCATGAATGCAAGACACTCGTTGATATCGGGGATTCCGTTGCGGCCACCGGCGTGGCGGCATTTCATGGCGGCTGTCGCCGCCGAAAACGCCATGGCTGCGCGCACATCGGATCCGACGCCGATCGCAAGCGCATAGGCGCCGTGGAAGACGTCGCCGGCGCCTGTGGTGTCGACGACCTCGACGGCATAGGCCGCCTGCCGGTGCAGCTCGCCGTTCTCGTACCAGCTCACGCCCCCCTCGCCGCGCGTGACGGCAATGACGCGACAGCCGAAACGCGCGAGCGCTGCGAGAGATTCATCCTTGGCCGATCCGGCAAAGGCGGTGAGCGCAGGTTCGGAGAAGATCGCATGGTCAGTCAACGGCAGCAGCCGCTCGAACACCTCGGGATCGGCCATGTCGCCGTCGAGCACCGTCGGAATGCCGCGCGCGCGAGCCTCGCCGAATAGTGTCGCGGCGCCCTCGACCCAGCGCGGATCGGCCAGCACCGAGGATGCACGGGCGACGGCTTCGAGCGGCAGCCAATCCGCGGCTTCCGGATAGAGTCCGCGGAAGTTGACGATCTGGCGTTCACCGGAACTGTCGACGATGATCCCGGAGACCGACGAGCGGCCCTCGGGAAACAGCCGAAAGCTCTCGACATCGACGCCTTCGGCCATGAAGGCCGATCTCATCTCTTGTCCTGCGGCGTCATTCCCTGCCCGCCCCCAGAACGCGACGGACGCACCGAGCTTTGCTATCGCGACCGAAGCGTTGGCAGACATACCGCCGCCAAACGTGCGGTATCCGGTCGCCTTGATCTTCTCGCTTTGTCCCGCGAACAGACGATCGACGCGCCAGACCTGGTCGAGCGCGGACAGGCCAAGGCAGATCACATGCACCGGCCTTTGCCGCGACGCGACGTCCGCCAGTGCCGACAAATCACCGATGTCCGCCGACCCGCTCACCGCAAAACCTGCCCGTTGGAGGCATCGAACAGATGCGTCTTGCCCGGCTGCGGCCGCAGGCTGATGCGATCGCCGACCTTCGGCCGCAGCGACGGATCGACCCGCGCGATCGCGGAGACGCCGGCGAGATCGAAATGGATCAGCGTATCCGATCCAAGCGGCTCGACCAGCTTGACGTTGACGGCTATGCCGTCGGCGGCCTCAGTGGTCACGGCGAAATGCTCCGGGCGAATTCCGAGCACGGCATCGCCCGCCAGCCTTAGACGGCCTGCGCTCTCGCCTTCCAGCGGCACCACCATCCCGCCTTGCGAGAGGATCGCGCGCTCCTGCCGCCACGCGACCGGAAAGAAGTTCATGGCGGGCGAGCCGATGAAGCCGGCAACGAACTGATTGGCCGGTCGTTCGTAAACTGTCTCGGGCGTGTCGTATTGCTGGATCGTGCCGCTCTGAAGCACCACGATCCGGTCGGCCATGGTCATGGCCTCGATCTGGTCGTGGGTGACGAAGACCATGGTGGTCTTCAGTTCCTGCGACAGTGCCTTGATCTCGGCCCGCACCTGCCCGCGCAGCTTTGCGTCGAGGTTGGACAGCGGCTCATCGAACAGGAACGCCTTGGGATTGCGCACGATGGCGCGGCCCATGGCGACGCGCTGGCGCTGGCCGCCGGAGAGCTCCTTCGGCTTGCGGTCGAGATATGGTTCGATGTGCAAGAGCGCCGCGGCGCGCTTCACGCGGGCGTCGATCTCGGCCTTCGACACCCCACGCAGCTCCAGCGCAAAGGACATGTTGTCGTAGACCTTCATGTGCGGATAGAGCGCGTAGTTCTGGAACACCATCGCGATGTCGCGGTGGGCGGCCTGCACGCCGTTGACGCGCTTGTCGCCGATATAGAGCTCTCCCGACGAAATCGGCTCGAGGCCGGCGATGATGCGCAGCAAGGTGGATTTGCCGCAGCCGGACGGGCCGACGAACACGACGAATTCATGGTCCGCGATCTCCAGATTGAGATCGGGGATCACGGTGAAATTGCCGTAGCGCTTGACGAGGTTGCGGATCGAGATCGAGGCCATGATCGCTCAGTCCAGCGCCAGCACAGGCTTGATCAGCTCGCCCTTGGCGAAGCGAGCGAAATTCTCGGGCAGAGCCGACAGGCCGAATTCGCCGTCGACGAGGACGCGGTATTCGTCCTTGTACTTGCGCAGCAGCTCGACATTCGGCTCGAAATCGGAAACCGGGAAGTAAAAGGTTCGGATCATGTAGAAATCCTTGCGGCGGAACACCTTGCCTTCCTCGATGGTCCAGGGCGCGGCGTTCTCGCCGACCAGCACCAGCGCACCGCGCGGCAGGACCAGCTCGATGCCGAGGTTGCGCGCGGCATGCGCGCCAGAGCATTCCATGATGAGGGCAAAGCGCTTCGAGGTATCGCCGACGGCGTGCGCCTTCGCACCAAAGGATTGCGCGATCTTGAGACGCGCGGCATTGGGATCGGCGACATGAACGTCATCGTAGCCGAGTGCGCGGAGCGCCAGAACGACGCCGAGGCCGACAGGCCCTGCTCCCATCACGAGAACTGGCCCCGCCTCGATCGGCGGCACGACGCGGCTGACGAAACGCACGGCGTGTCCCGACGTGCCGATGGTGTCGAGCAGCAACGGTGCAAGACTGTCCTCGATATCATCCGGCACCGGCAGCAGGCAGTTTTCCGGCACCGGCACATATTCGGCATACCCACCCGGCCTGTTCCAGCCGATCAGGCTGGAGACTTCCAGGCACATCTGGGTGTCGCCGCGCTTGCAGGCGGCGCAGCGGTCGCAGTGCAAGGGGATATAAACGGCGCAGCGACGGCCATGCAGGCGATGACCGGGCTGCTCGACCACGCCGAAGATCTCGTGCCCCGCGGTGAACTCGGCGCCCTTGTGCCAGAGCTTGAAGTCCGAACCGCACAGCGCGGTGCGGGAGACGCGCACCAGCACCTCGCCTGTGCCGATTTCGGGCATCGCCACGCGCTCGATGGTGATGCGATCATTGCCGTGGAAGACCGCGGCCTGCATGATCGAATTGGAACGGGGTGATACATTCATCAGAGACCTAGCCTTTCACCGCGCCGAGCGTCAGTCCGGAGACGAGCCAGCGCTGAACCAAGGCCGCCAGCACCAGCGGCGGCAAAGCGATCAGCGTCGCCGCAGCCATCAGAGCGCCCCATTGGGTCGAACCTTCGCCGATGAAGTTGAAGGCCGCCGCGATCAGCGTCTTGGTGTCGCCATTGGAGAGCACCAGCGCAAACAGGAAGTAATTCCACGAGAACACGAAGGCGAGGATCGCCGACACTGCGACGCCGGATGCCACCAGCGGCAGCGCGATGCGCCAGAGGATGCGCGTGACGCTGCATCCGTCCACCTGCGCCGCTTCAAACACGCTGCGAGGAATGCCGTCGAAGGAAGGCAGCAGGACCCAGATCACGATCGGCAACGTGATCACGGCGTGGCTGAGGATCAGCGCGGTATAGGAGCCGATCATGCCGACCTGCCGGAACATGACGTACCATGGCAGCAGGAACAGCGTGCCGGGCGCCATGCGCGCCGCCAGCGTCAGGATCGCCGGCCAGGAAATCCGCGTCCAGGAGACGGCAAAGGCGGCGGGGATCCCAAATAGCAGCCCGAGCGCGGTCGAGCCGACGGTGACGATGAGGCTGTTGAGCGCATAGCTCAGGAATGGCGTGGTTCTCGTCAGCTCGACATAGTTTTCCAATGTCGGCGTGAAGATCAGCGCCGGCGGATAGGCGGTGACCTCGAAGGACGGCTTGAACGAGGACAGCACCATCCAGACCGTCGGGGCCATGATGATGATCCCGGCAAGCACGAGCTGCACCAGATTGAGCCAGCGGATCCAGCGGTCGGTGTTGGCGGCATCGGTCATGGCGTCACCAGGCCACCGCGCCGCGGAGACGGTTGAAGGCGAGCACGGCGCCGAACACGATCGCGGTCAGCGTCAGCATCAACGCGCTGGCATAGCCGATGTTGAAGAATTCGAAGCCGACCCGGAAGCCATAGATGTTGAGCGTATTCGAGGCGTTGCCGGGGCCGCCCTGGGTGGTGATGTAGATGATGTCGAAGAAGCGTAGGAGATCGACGCTGCGCAGGATCGCCGCGGTGACGATGGTCGGCAGCAGCAGCGGCAGCGTGATGCGCTGGAAGGTCTTGAACGGCGATGCGCCGTCGATCTGCGCGGCTTCATAGACGCTCGGCGGGAGGGATTGCAGGCCGCCCAGCACGATCAAGGCGACGTAGGGCGTCCACTGCCAGCTGTCTATCAGAGCAACCGTCGGAATGACCCATGTCGGCGAGGCCAGCCAATCCGACGGCGGCAGGCCGAACGTTTGCAGGACGTAGTTGGCCGCACCCAGCGACGGATCAAGAATCACCAGCCACATCATGCCCGCCACCACCGGCGGCATCATGAAGGGCGAGATGAACAGCGAGCGCACGATGCCCGGCAGGCGCTTGGCGTGAAACAGCACCAGCGCGAGCCAGACGCCGAAGACGAGCTGCAGCACCAGCGACAGCACATAGAGCGCGATCGTGACCCATAGCCCGTGCCAGAACTCGTAGTCGGAGACCAGCTTGGAATAGTTGGCGAGGCCGGCGAAGGACTGCTTGCCGGTCGAGGAGAAGTTCTGGAAGCCGAGCCAGACCGTGTAGACGACGGGAAACGCGATCATCGCGACCGTGAAGATCACGGCCGGCGCGGAGAGCGCCGACATTTCCAGCTTCTGCCGGTCCTGCGCGAGTGTCGCAGCCGCATCAGACATGCGTGCGTTTCCTTGGGAGTGAGGAGGTGCCGGCAGGCAGCAGCCAGCCGGCGCTGAACCGTTACTTCTGTGCGATCAGCGCATCGAGCGCCTTGTCGGCATCTGCGCAAGCCTGCTCGATCGGCTTCTGCTTCAGGATCAGATCCTGCACCGCCTGGCCGATGAACTCGCGCGATTCCGGGTTCGCAACGATAGGATAGCCGACCTCGGACGAGCCCTTGGTGGCGAGCACATCGAGCGCGGCCTGCCATTCCTTGCGGACCGGCTCCTCGTCGATCCACTTGCGATATTCAGGGTCCTTGGCGACAGACGGACGCGGCGGGGCAATGCCTTGCAGCGCCATCTTCTTTTGCACCTCGGGGCTGGTCGCCCACTGCACGAAATACCAGGCTGCATCCGGCTGCTTGCTGCGCGAGGATACCGCCATACCCCAGCCGATCGTGGTCGGCACCTGACCGGCCTCGCCCGCCGGGAACGGCAGCAGGCCGGTGTCCTTCAGCCGGGCGCCGCCTTCCATCACCGTGCGCAGCTCATTGGACGATTCGAACGCCATCGCCGCGCGGCCGCTGCGATAGAGCGCCGAAATCTGCTGGAAGCTGTAGTTGACGACGCCGGGCGGTCCGAAGTCGCGCAGCAACCGGCTATAGGTGTCGAGCGCTTCCTTACCCTTCGCCGAGCAGAGGTTCGACTTGCCGCTCGCGATATACGTCCCGCCGATATTGTGCAGCATGTTGCTGAAGGTGTAGGCGATCGCGGGCTTGAGGCCACGCGAGACGAACGGCGTCACCGCGCTGTCGCAGGTCTTGATTTTGCCCGCCGCAGCTTCGACCTCCTTGATGGTCTTCGGCACCTCGATGCCGCACTTCTTGAAGATGTCGGTGCGGTAATAGAAGATCGGACCTTCGATGTTCATCGGCATGCTGGTCAGTTTGCCGCCGAAGGTCGCGGCCTTCAGCAGCGCCTGGCTCAGCCCCGCCGGGTCGTAGTCCTTGGCGACGTCGGTCTTGGCCATCGTCGTGAGATCGCCGTACCAGCCGGCGGCGGCGAACTGCTCGCCCTCGCGCGAGGGCAGCGTCATGAAGACGTCGACCTCGTCGCTGTTCGCGTTCATGACGGTGACCAGACGCTGGCGCATCTGCTGTTCCTGATAGCCGTCGACCTTCAGGGTCATGCCGGTCAGCTTCTCGAAATCCGCCTTGTAGGTCAGCAGCGCCTGCGCGACCGGATTGTTGTTGGCGAGAAAGGTGACGGTCTTGCCCTTGAACTTCATCCACTCGAAATCGGCCGCATGCGCCTGCGCGCTGGCGGCAGCGATCGCGAGAACCGGCAACGCGACGTGGGTCGCGAGCATCCTGGCCTTCATCGAACTCTCCTCCCGGCTGGCCGCCTTAAGCCGGCGGACCATTTTGAACATCTTCGAGCACAATCTGAAAACGGTTACAAAATAGACCTCAGCCCAGCCGTGTCAAGCGATGGACAGATCGTGCAATCTGCCGCAGACTGGAGCCATTATCACGATCACGCGGCGCGATCCGCAATATGTAACGTTACATCCATGAGCTTGACCGACGCCAAATCCGTCAAACAGGGCATCCGCGCCGTCGCGGCTCGCGCTGGCGTTTCAACCGCCTCGGTCTCACGCGCCCTCAACAATCCGGACGCGGTGAGCCCTTCCCTGCGCGCGCGGATCGAGCAAGCCATCGACGCACTCGGTTACATTCCGCACGCGCCGGCGCGCATCCTGTCGTCCCGCCGCTCGCGCACGCTCGGCGCGATTGTACCCACCATCGACAACACGATGTTCGCGCGCGGCATCGCCTCGCTGCAGCAATATCTATCGTCAGTCGGATACATGCTGTTCCTCACCACGAGCGGATATGACCTCGATGTCGAATTGCAGCAGGCGCGCAATCTGATCAGCCGCGGCGTCGACGGCCTCGTGCTGCGCGGCGATTGCCACCACGACGGATTGCGCAAGCTGCTTGCCGACAACAAAGTGCCCTTCATCAATGTCGGCATCTACCAGCCCGACAGGCCCTACCCTTGCGTCGGAACAGACAACGAAGCCGCAGCCCACCGCGCCGCCGCCCACGTCATCGAGCTCGGTCATCGCCGCATCGGAATCGTCTCGGCGCTCCAGCGCAACAACGACCGGGCCAGCGCCCGCGTCGCCGGCTTTCGCCGCGCGCTGACGGAGAACGGCCTCGAGCTTCCTCCGCAATGGCACGTCGAGGTGCCCTATACGCTGGACGATGCGCGCGAGGCGGCCCGCTATCTCCTCAACCTCAAGGACCGCCCAACAGCCGTGGTGTGCGGCAACGACGTCATTGCCTACGGCGTGTTGCTCGAGGCGGAGCGCGACGGGTTCTCCGTGCCGCGCGATCTGTCGGTGGTCGGCTTCGACGACCTCGACTGGAGTCGCCATTTGCGCCCGAGCCTCACCACGATCCACGTTCCGACCGGCGAAACCTGGCAGCGCGCTGGCGAATATCTGGTGCGGAGCCTTGCCGGCGAGCAGACCATCATGCATCGCGAGATCGATTTCTCGCTGGTGGTCCGCGAATCGACGGCTCCGCCTCCGAAATCCCTGAGATGAGACGCGTCCAATGAACTCGAATTTTTCCCTTGCACCCGGCTTTCATGCCGTCGTGATCGGCGGCGCTGGGGACATTGGCGCCGCAATCAGCAATCAATTTTGCGATCTCGGCGCGACGGTCACCGCAACGGGCGCGAACGACGCCGATCTGGCCCGCACCGTGCTGAAGCCACGCGCCGGGCTCACGCTCTCGACGCTTGATGTCACCGACGACCCCGCCGTCACGTCCTTCGCCCGCCAGCACAAGCGCGTCGACGCCCTCGTCAATTGCGCCGGGATTCTCGCGCGCGACAAGGAGTTCGAAATCGAGACCTTCATGAAGGTGCTCGACGTCAATCTCACCGGCACGTTTCGCACCTGCATGGCATTCCATCCGCTGCTCGCGCAGACGAGGGGCTCGATCGTCAACATCGCTTCGATGAATGCGACGCTGGCGCTGCCACGGATTCCCGCCTATTGCGCCAGCAAGGGCGGCGTCGTGATGCTGACCAAGGCGCTGGCTCTGAAGTGGGCCGAGGACGATATCCGCGTCAATGCCGTTGCGCCCGGCTACATCGAGACGGCGATCAATGCCGCGGGCCGCACCGATCGCGCCCACTATCAGCGCATTGCCGACCGCACCGCGTTCAAGCGGTGGGGGCGGCCGGAAGATATCGCCGGTGCGGTTGCTTTCCTTTGCATGCCGGCTTCGCGATACGCGACCGGAACGGTCGTCGCGGTGGACGGAGGGTTTCTCGCGGGATGAGGCCCATCGCGCCTACGGCCAGCGCTACGATTTTGCCGTGCCTGGTTCGGCCATCTTGCGATGCTGCTTTGCCAGCATCTCGTTTGGCGTGACGTTGGCGACCGTGGTCTGGATCTTGTTCTTCAGCCCGGTGACGATATCGGAGTCCCCGCGCAGCATCGCATCGAAGCCTGCCTTGGCGACATCGTAGGCACCGTCCTTCTTCTCGGTGCCGACCTTGGTGTCCATCATCTCGGCACGGCGAAAGAACTCGGTGTCGGTGGCGCCGGGCATCAGGCAGGTGACGGTGACGCCGCTGTCGCGCAGTTCCTCGCGCAGCGCGAACGAGAATGAATCGAGGAACGCCTTCGAGGCATTGTAGGCCGCCTGAAAGCTGCCTGGCGTGAAGCCGGCGATCGAGCCCGTGATCAGGATACGCCCGGAATTGCGCCGGAGCATCTCGTTGCCGACACGATGGATCAGATAGAGCGTGCCCGTGATGTTGGTGTCGACGAGGTGCCTCACCCTTGCAAAATCCTGATCGAGGAAGGCCTTGCCCAGCCCGACGCCGGCATTGGCAAGCAGCGCGTCGATCGGTCGGTCGCCGACCGCGGCGCAGAGCCTGTCGACGCCTTCGGTCGTGGCAAGATCAGCCTCGACCGGCTCCACGCTGCCGCCGAGCCTGCGGAGATCCACGGCCACTCTCTCGATCGCGGGCTCGTCAGCCGCGATGACGAGATTGAAACCTGCCTGGGCGCAGCACCTTGCGAGTTCCAGGCCGATACCGGTGGAGGCGCCGGTGACGACGGCGAGTTGATTGGCGGGCATGAGCGTGTCCTCGCTTGACTGTCGATCACGTCCAATCGCTGCCCTGCACTCTCGTTCCAAATTTCCACGCGCCGGTGCGGTGCGAAGATTTGCGCGCGACGATAGCAACCATCGTTCATTCCTGGACTTGAATGCCAACTGGTTCAGCCCGGAGGACGGACGTATGAAGGCGCTGGTTTGGCACGGCAAGGAGGATATCAGGTGCGACACCGTCACCGATCCGGAGATCCAGGATCCGCGCGACGCCATCATCAAGGTGACGAGCTGCGCCATCTGCGGATCCGACCTGCACCTGTTTCACAATTTCATCCCGGGTATGATGCCAGGTGACATCATGGGCCACGAGACCATGGGCGAAGTGGTCGAGGTCGGCTCCGGCGTCGATGGCAAGCTGAAGAAGGGCGACCGCATCGTCGTGCCCTTCACGATCATTTGCGGCGAATGCGACCAGTGCAAGCGCGGCAATTTCTCCGTCTGCGAAACGACAAACCGCAAGCGGCATCTCGCAGACAAGGCCTTCGGGCACACCACCGCCGGCCTGTTCGGCTACACCCATCTGACCGGCGGCTATCCCGGCGGACAGGCCGAATATCTCCGCGTGCCCTTTGCTGACGCCACCCACATCAAGGTGCCCGCCGGCATCCCCGACGAACAGCTCCTGTTCCTCAGCGACATCTTCCCGACCGGCTGGCAGGCTGCCGTGCAATGCGACATCGAGCCGACCGACACAGTCGCGATCTGGGGCTGCGGTCCCGTGGGGCAGATGGCAATCCGCAGCGCGATCCTGCTCGGCGCCAACCAGGTGATCGCGATCGATTGCCTGCCCGAGCGGCTCAGCATGGCGGAGGCCGGCGGCGCCACCACGATCAACTTCGAGAGCGAGAGCGTCCTCGAGCGGCTCAAGGAGCTGACCGACGGCAAAGGCCCCGAAAAATGCATCGATTGCGTCGGCATGGAATCGCACGTGATGGCGTCCCTGCCCGATACGCTGCTCGACCGCGCCAAGCAGATGGTGATGGCGGAGAGCGACAGACCGCATGTGCTGCGCGAGATGATTTATGTCTGCCGTCCGGGCGGCGTGATCTCCGTCGCCGGCGTCTATAGCGGCCTCTCCGACATGCTGCCCATGGGCGCCTTCATGAACAAGGGCCTGACGATGCGAACCGGCCAGACGCACGTCAACCGCTGGACTGACGACCTGCTCCGCCGCATCGAAGAGGGCGAGATCGATCCGTCCTTCGTCATCACCCACACCGTCCCGCTCGAACAGGGACCGGAGATGTACCAGGTGTTTCGCGACAAGCGGGACTCCTGCGTCAAGGTCGTACTGAGGCCCTGAAGGAGCAAGCCATGTTTCATTTCTCCAACATCGTGCGCACCAAGGGCGACCCGACGATCGTCGAGGGCGGCCCGAGCCTGAAGCGGCCGGTGGATCAACTCGCCCGCGCGCTCGGCTGGTTCAGCATCGGCCTCGGCGTTGTCGAGTTGCTCGCGCCCCGGCGCGTCACGCAAACGCTGGGCATGGAAGGCCATGAGACCATGGTCCGCGCCTTCGGCGTCCGCGAGATCCTGGCCGGGATCATGTCACTGTCGGTCGAGAAGAACGCCGGCCTGTGGGCTCGCGTGGGCGGCGACGGCCTCGACGCCGCTGCGCTGCTCTCGGGACTGACGTCGGACAATCCCAAGAAGGGCAATATCGCGCTGGCGCTGTTGATGGTCGGCGGCATCGCCATGCTCGACTACCGCGCCGCGCAGGACACCAAGCCACGACGCCCGCCGCGCGATGCACGGCGCAAGCTTTATCCCAACCGCAGCGGCTTTCCCAAGGGCATCGAGAGCGCCCGGACCGCGGCAAAGCAGATCGCAGCACACGCCAAGGCATAGCGAGGTCAACCAAGGTAATGAGCGAGTTCAGTGACGAAGCTGCGTGGTGGCAATCCGCCGTCATCTACGAGATCGCACTGATCTCCTTCCAGGACTCGAACGGAGACGGCAAGGGCGACCTCGCCGGCCTGATGTCTCGCATTGACTACCTGAAATGGCTCGGCGTCGGGGCAGTGTGGCTGACGCCGATCTACAAGAGTCCCTTCCGTGACCTCGGCTACGACATCTCCGACTATTGCTCGATCGATCCTGCCTTCGGCAGCCTCGACGAGTTCGACCGCCTCCTCGCGGCCCTGCATGCCGCGGATATCCGTCTGATCCTCGATCTCGTTCCCAATCACACCGCGAACGATCACGCATGGTTCGTCGAGAGCTCGAGCTCGCGCAACAGCGCCAAGGCCGATTGGTACATCTGGGCTGATCCTGCCGAGAATGGCGGCCCGCCCAACAATTGGCTGAGCCGCTTCGGCGGCAGTGGCTGGGAATGGTGCGAGGCGCGGCGGCAATATTACTATCATTCCTTCCTGGTCGAGCAGCCTGATCTCAACTGGCGCAATCCGCAGGTTCGGGCCGCGATTGCAGGTGTCATGCGATTCTGGCTCGACCGCGGCGTCGATGGCTTCCGCGTCGACGCCAGCGCGGTTTTGATCAAGGACGAGCTGTTGCGCGACAATCCGCCAAACCCGCAAGCCAAGAGCAAACCGCCGCCACAGCGCCAGACGCCTGTCTTCACCGACGACCGGCCGGAGACGATGGATTGCATCGAGTTCATCCGGGAGGTGATCGACAGCTATTCGGGACGAATGTTGTGCGGCGAGGTGCAGGGCAAGACCGACCGCATCGGGCACTTCTACGGCAGCGACCGGCCGCGCCTGCATCTGCCGCTCAATTTCGCCCTGCTCGATTCGCGGTGGGACGTCCTGTCGCTGCAGGCGACGATCGACGCGTATTTCAACGCCATCCCTGAACAAGCCTGGCCAGTCTGGGTGATCGGCGGCCATGACAAGCAGCGCATCGCGAGCAAGATCGGCGAGCCGCAAATGCGCGTGCTGGCGATGCTGCTGATGACGCTGCGAGGAACGCCGTTCTTTTTCATGGGCGACGAGATCGGCCGTAAACGCGTTCCCATTCCCTCCGACCGCGTCCGCGATCCCTTCGAGAGACTGGTGCCGGGACACGGTCTTTGCCGCGATCCCGAACGCGCGCCGATGCGGTGGGACGGCAGCGCCGGCGGAGGATTTACCGACGGTGACCCATGGCTGCCGCTCGAGCCCGGCGGCACGCCCAACGTGGCCGAGCAACAGCGCAGCGAGGGGTCGCTGCTCGCACTGTTCCGCGCATTGATCGGGCTGCGGCACGAACATGCGTGCTTGCGTCAGGGTGGTTATGAGCCGCTGCGATCCCAGAACGATGTTCTCGCCTACAGGCGGACCGATGGCCGGGCCGAAATTCTGGTCGCCCTCAATATCGCCGCCGAGCCGCGGAAATGGCACTGGCTCGGCCGCGGCAGCCTGCTGATGTCGACGCATCCCGACCGGCCATCGGAAACACTGCCGGAGGCCTCGATCCTGCTGCGGGGCAATGAAGGCGTGATCATTGCGCTCGAGGCGAGGTGACGGCCGCAGGAACTATCCGCGCGCCAGAGAGTCTCACCAACGCTTCCGGTGTCCCCCTGCTGCCGGAGACCGACTGGACGAAACCGCAAGCCCCGGCGCCCACCCCCTTCAGGCGCCGGGGTCGCGGCATGAGCGCGGAGACAGGTCATGGGCAAGACGAAGGATCTTCAGCGGCAGATCGTCGGCAAGACCAGGCAAGCCATCGGCGAGATCATCGGCGACCAGGATCTCCATGATGACGGCAAGGCGCAAGCGCAGCGCGGCCGCGGCAAACAGGACAAGCAGGACAAGCTGAGCGAGCTCAATCCACTGAAGAAACTCAAGCAACTCACGTGAGCGCCGGGTCGCCACCGGCGCGTTCCCCTGCAGCGCGGCGTACTGACGAAGGCGCCTCGTACGTCGCCGGCGGACGGCGACGATCGCGCTGGATCGCGGCGGCCGAGCTCGGCCTGATCAGCAGCACCTTCTCGACCATCGTCAGCCAGCTGTTCGCCGCCCGGATCGGCCGCGATGCGACGGTCGACTGGATGACGGTCGCCGCCATCCCCGCACGGGATTGGGCCATCAGCGCGGAGCCGTCGTGGCACGCGATACTCATCGGGATCGCCTTCCACCAATGGGCAGACTTCTCCTGGGCGCTGTTGTTCTTCGGCGTGCTCGGACGCTGGACCGCCGACCTGCGCCCGCAGATGATCCTGCTGCTCGCACTGCCCTGGGCCGTGTTCTCTTCAAGCTTGGAATGGTTCGTGCTGGTACCGCTGTTTCCGTTCTGGCAGCCGCTGTTCACGCTGCAACAGCCCTACTGGATCGGATTGCTGGTCCACGGCACCTCGGCCGTGATGTATCCCCTGTTCGCCCGGCTGCGCTGGAGGCGTGGCCATGCGCCGGAACACGACGTCCGCTTCACCAATGCTTGGACCACAGGCGCACTCGGCGTGGTCGCGGTACTTGGAGCAAGCGCATTGTTCGGCGGCCATGGCTACGAGCCGCCGTGGATCGGCCGGGTCAGGGATGCGGACCAGACCTATATCCGCCACATGACGGCACACCATGCGCAAGGCATCGAGCTGGCGCGGATTGCCGTCGGGCGCGCGCAGGCCCCGCATCTGCAGAAGCTCGCGATGCTGATGATCGCGAGCCAGTCCGGCGAGAATCGGATTTTCGAGAACTGGTGGCTGAGCTGGTTCGACACCGACATGCCCGATTGCAGCACGGAGGAACGTGCCGCCATGCCCGGCTTTTTGACCGCCGCCGAGATGCGAGAGGTCAAGACTGCGCCGCGCGATCAGTTCGATAGGGTGTTCGTGGAGATGATGAGCAAGCATCATAGGGGCGCGGTCAGGATGGCAGACCAGATGTGGCACAGCCAGGGAGATCCGCGCCTGCGCATCATGGCCCATGCCATTCGTCACGAGCAGCAGGGTGAAATCGCGCTGATGCACGGCGCGAACGGCATTGCCGCCGTCACCACCGCCTTCCACAACATGCTCGGCGACAAAGTCAATTGAGCGACGGAATTTCGCGCCAAACGCGCCTCTCCTCGCCCGGCAGGAGCCCTGAATATTGCAAGTCGCCGCGTCACGTTCCCGCGGTGCATTGACGATACATCCGTCAACCTATCACAGGTTAATGCTCACTCCCCTTCTGATCGGCCAAGGTAGGAGGCGGGCGGGCCATCGGACATCAGATGCAGGCAGGATTTGCTTTCTCCAGGCTCGCCGATCGACTGACGAGCCTAGCCGAAATAACGGCCGACGATCTCGACCTCCTCGCCGACATGCCGAGCAGCATTGCCCATTTCGGCGCCCATCAGGCCGTCTTGCGGCACGGCGACGAGGCAACCCGATGCTGCCTGCTGCTGCAGGGATATCTCTCCTGGCAGAATCCGGAAAGCCCGGACGGCCAGATTACCTCGATCTGCGTTCCCGGTGACATCGCAGACCCGCACACGCTCTACCGTCCCCGCATTGACGGCAATCTGGTCGCGCTCGGCCCCGCCATCGTCGCTCTCGTGCCACACCGCTTCTTTCACGAATTGGCGGCGCGCTCGCCAGTGATGTCGCGCGCCCTGCTGCTGATGCTGCTGACCGATCACGCCATCCAGCGAAACTGGACCATCAATCTCGGCAGTCGGGACGCGCTGACGCGCGTGGCGCATCTGCTCTGCGAGATCACCGTGCGCCTGCAAACCGTAGGGCTCGCCAGGGATTTCCGATTGTCCTCGCCCTTCACCCAGTCCGACCTCGCAGCCGCTTGCAGCATCTCCCCGGTTCACGCCAATCGCACGATCCAGGAGCTGCGCCGCTGCAACCTGCTGCAGTGGCGGGGCAAGACCATCGCAATCACCGACTGGCGAGGCCTGGTCCGGCTCGCCGGCTTCAATCCGGCCTATTTGAGCATCCGGTCCGGAGAGGATGCGCGGCCGCCACTCCCGAGACCGGCAGCTGCAGATGTCGCGGTCGCGTGACCACTTTCAAGGCGCACCTGCAGTGCACTGCGTACGTTCGACGCGGATCTCGGCAATAGGAACAAACAGTAGCGCCGCCAATTGGAGACACATCTTCTGTTGTCCTCCGAACACCGAGAGCTCCCATGTATCACCACGTCAAAAAGTTGATGTTCACCGTTCGCGTCGATGAGCCGGACCCCCGTTTTGGCAACATGCTGCTGGAGCAATTCGGAGGCGCCAATGGCGAACTCGCAGCTGCAATGCAGTACTCGATACAGGGCTTGAACTGCGAGGATCCCGACCGCAAGGACCTCTTGATGGACATTGGCACCGAAGAGCTCAGCCATCTGGAAGTCGTCGGCACGCTCGCGCGGATGCACCTCAAGCCGTCGAAGTTCGATCGTCAGGCCGCCGAGGCCGATCCCCTGATCGCGATCGCTGGCGGCGGCGGGGTCAACCTCTTCAACTCCCAGGGCAATGCCTGGACCGCTGACTATCTGAAGATTACCGGCGAGCTCGACGTCGACCTGCGCAGCAATATCGCGGCGGAGGCGCGGGCGAAGATCGTCTATGAGCGGCTCATCAACTTCTGCGACGACGCCGGCACCAAGGACGCGCTGCAATTCCTGATGACCCGCGAGATCACGCACATGAAGGCATTCGCGCTGGCGCTCGAGAGCATGGGCAAGCCGTCGCTCAGCATCGGCCGTATCGCGCCGACTCCAGGCCTGGTCGATCAGTTCTTCAACGATTCGACGGGCAGCGGAGATCACGGCGAGATCGATACACGGGGACCCTGGAACGAGGGTGGCGACTGGGTCTTCACGGACTCGCCTGCGATCCAGGCCGGCGAGCCCGGCCCCGCCACCGCCATCGTCACGGAGAGTTCGCCGCCGGTGGACGAGGCCGGTCTCGGCGATCTGCTGATCGATGAGCTCCGCGACATCCTGCATGCGGAAAAGCAGCTGACCAAGGCGCTGCCCAAAATGGCGGAAGCAGCCCGCTTCGATCAATTGCGCGAGCTGTTCGAACAGCATCTGGCAGAGACCGAGGCCCAGGTCGAGCGCATCAACGAGTGCTTCGAGATGCTCGGCAAGTCCGCACGGGCCAAGCCCTGCAAAGGGATGATGGGCCTCGTCGAGGAAGGTCAGGAGATCATGGCGGAAGGCGAGGACAAGGAGGACGCGGCCGCCGACCTCGCCTTGATTGGAGCAGCGCAACGGGTCGAGCACTACGAGATTGCCGCCTACACGACGGCGCGCAATCTCGCCCAGCAGCTTCGCCACAGCGCCGTCGTCAGCCTGTTGTCGAAGTCGCTCGCCGAAGAGGAAAACTCAGATCAGCTGCTGAATCAGGTTGCCCGATCGCTGATGTCGGTCGCGAAGATGCCGGCCGCGGTCGAGCAGACGGAATAGCCTCTCACGGCGCTCCAGGCTAAATCAGCGGAGGTCCCTGCCGCAAATTCATGTGCCGGTTGACGTCCTTGTACAGAAGGTAGCGGAATCGGCCGGGGCCTCCTGCGTAGCACGCCTGCGGGCAGAAGGCGCGTAGCCACATGTAGTCTCCGGCCTCGACCTCCACCCAGTCCCGATTGAGGCGGTAAACCGCCTTTCCCTCGAGGACGTACAACCCGTGCTCCATGACGTGCGTCTCCGCAAAGGGAATTGTCGCGCCCGGCTCGAACGTCACGACATTGATGTGCATGTCATGGCGCATATCGGCCGGATCGATGAAACGTGTGGTTGCCCATCTCCCCTCCGTGCCCGGCATCGCCACGGGTTCGACCGCGTCTTCGTTGGTCACGATCGCCTCGGGCGCGGCCAACCCCGGAACGCGCTGATACAGTTTGCGGATCCAGTGAACCTGCGCAGGGCCCTCGCCGCGGTTGCGAATGCTCCAGGCGCAGCCGGGTGGCACATAGGCGAAGCTGCCGGGCCTCAGCTCAAATTCTCCATCCGCCAAATTGAGAATCAGCTTGCCGCCCACGACGAACAACCCGCCTTGGGCATCCTTCTCCGGCTCGGGCATCTCACTTCCGCCGGCCGGCGCGATCTCCATGAGATAATGGGAGAACGTCTCGGCGAAGCCGGACAGCGGTCGCGCCAGGACCCAGACGCGCGTGTTGTCCCAGTGCGGCAAATGGCTGACGACGATATCGCGTTGCACGCCGTTGGGGATGACGGCGTATGCGTTGGTAAAGACCGCCCGGCCGCTCAGAAGGTCGGTCTGCGGCGGAAGGCCACCCTTCGGTACGTGATAAGTTTGCGACGACATCATCAAGCCTCGTGAAAGTTACCGGTGCGATGCGATCGGCCCGAGATCGAGCTGCATCTCCTCGCTCAGCCAATATTCTTCGAGATTATCGCCGTCCCCCGTCCGGTCCACAACGAGGAACGAGCTTGCATCCTCGAGAACCAGCAGCGGATGGTGCCAGCAGTTCCGGGCATAGTTTACCCCCTGGCGGCCATTCGCAACGAACGCCCGATAGCTCGAGACCACCAGCGGGTCCGCGCAAACGACGACCAGCCAGCTCGCTCCGGTCAAGGGCATGAACATCTGGCTTCCAAGCGGATGACGCTCCATCAGGCGGATGGCAATCGGCGCAGGCCGTTTTGAGGCGACAAACCAGCTGATGTTGATCTGTCCACCTTCCGCGGCGACATCGATATTGGCGAGTCCATTATAGCGCTCGGCATATCCCTGGTTGATCGACAGGGGCGTCATCCCCTCCGTTTCGACGACGTCTCCGAACGGGGCGAACGCCCGCTTCGTCAAAGGTTCGATCGAGAGTGTCACCATCGCCAAGCTGAAATGCCTCCAAGTTCAAAGGGTCTGCAGACTCGCGACGGGAGCCTCCGCACCGACTGGGTCGGCCCGCAGATCCTCTCCCGAAGAATCGACCTCGCCGTTCAGAATACGGTGCGCCTTGGCGTGATCGAGGTCTCCCTCCCAGGAGGCAACGACGACCGTCGCAACGCAGTTACCAACATAGTTGCCGAGTGCGCGGGCGATGCCGATGAACCAGTCCACCGACAAGATGAGCACCAGTCCGATCGCCGGGATGGCCGGAATGGCGGCCAGTGTCGCGGCGAGGACGACGATGGCCGAGCCCGGGACGCCATGAGCACCTTTGGAGGTAAGCAACGCGACACCGAGGATAGCCAGGAGATCGCCCGTGGCAAGCGGCGTATTCGTCGCCTGTGCAATGAAGACGGCCGCCAAGGTCAAGTAGATGGAGAACGCATCCAGATTGAACGAGTACCCGGTCGGGATCACCAGACCGACGGTCGATCGCTTGATCCCGAGCAGCTCGAGCTTTCGCATGGTCTGCGGAAGCACGCTATCGCCCGCGGCCGTCCCGAGAACGATCAACAGCTCTTCGCGCAGATAGGCCAGCAA
This sequence comes from Bradyrhizobium sp. 141, assembly GCF_023074055.1. GTDB lineage: Bacteria > Pseudomonadota > Alphaproteobacteria > Rhizobiales > Xanthobacteraceae > Bradyrhizobium. The sequence continues at coordinate 119,929 of NZ_JADPKR010000013.1, read as the reverse complement.
CTTGAACAGGCTGAAGCCGGAGAGCCGCATGATCGCGCCGAGCACGACGACCACAAACAGAACCACTGCGAGATAGAACAGGGCAACGAGGCCCCCGAGCTGCTTGAGCGAGCCGATGCCGTATTTCCCGACCGTGAAGGCGATCGCACCGAAGACGCCGATCGGCGCGAGCCGGACGACGAAGTTCATCATCTTGAAGATGATCTCGTTCACGCGCTCGACGAAATCGACGACCGGCCTGGCGCGCTCGCCGCACAGTGACACGGCACAACCGAACATGATCGAGACGATCAGGACCTGCAGAACATCGCCGGAGCTGAAAGCTCCGACGAGCGTCGTCGGAATGAGCTTCATCAGGAATTCGGAGACGCCGCCGCCGGAGACCTGAGCCGCCGTCTGGCTGAACCCGCTGAGCGCCTTGGCATCCAGCGTCCTCGGGTCGATGTTCATTCCGGCGCCTGGCTGGAAATAATAGGCGAGCGCAATGCCGAACACCAAAGCGATGGTGGTGACGATCTCGAAATAGAGCAGCGAACGAATGCCGACCCTTCCAACCTTTGTAAGGTCGCCGGCCGCTGAAATTCCGTGCACGACGACACAGAACACGATCACGGGCACCAGCATCTTGATGAGCTTGATGAAGCCGTCACCCAGCGGCTTCATCTGCAACGCGATGTCCGGATAGGTCACGCCGAGAGCAATGCCGGCGGCGAGCGCAACGACGACCTGGAAGAAGAGTGACTTGAAGATGCTGGGCATCAAGAACTTGGACATGGCTTTCCTCGCTCGCTGGGCTTCCATCTGGCTTGGTCGGCCGGAGCCTTTCGCCATTCTTATCGTTGGCGGCGAGGTCGCCGCGTACGGAGCCTTTCGTCGCGGCAGGACGCTGGAAGGCTCCATCGGTCATTCGTTGACCAGGTGCGACATCAAGTCCAATATATAGAGCGACACGATTGATAGGTTTTCGCTATGGATCTCCGCCAGCTCCGGTACTTCATTGCGGTGGCCGAGGAGCGCAGCTTCACGCTTGCCGCCCGGCGGCTGAACCTCTCGCAGCCGCCACTCAGTCAACATATCCAGGCCCTCGAGGCAGAGCTTGGGACCCAACTCCTCTACAGGACCAGCCGCAGGGTCGAGTTGACCCAGGCCGGTGAAGCCATGCTGGTGCGGGGACGCGCGATCCTGCAACAGGTCAAGGTCACGGAAGACGAGGTTCGCTCGATTGGGGCCGGCCTGATCGGAACGCTGGATGTTGGAGCGACCGGCTCCATTCTGCGCGGTCGTCTCGCAGAGCTGCTCGCGGCCTACCGGGAGGTCGCTCCACGGGTCAAGATGACGGTGCATGAGCAGGCGCCGGCGCTGCAGATCGCGGCGCTTCTCGCCCGCACGACCAATATCTGTCTCATTCGCGGCATTCCCGCCGAGCGCGACCTGACCAGCAAGCTTGCATGGCGCGAAGAGGTCGTTCTCGCAATGCCCCGCACCCATCGGCTGGTGCGCCGCAGACGCATCGCCCTCGGTGACCTGGCATCCGAGGATCACGTCGTCCTCGATCCCAATAGCTCCGAGTTCGCACGGTACGTGCAGACGTGCTGTGTCGACGCCGGCTTCCTGCCAAAAGTGTCCCAACAGGTCGTCGACGCCCAGTCGATCCCGAGCTTGATTGCCGCCGGTTTCGGCGTGGCGCTCGTGCCGCAGTCGATTGCGCGCTTCACAATAGCCGACATCGTATTCCGTCCGATCAGGCCCTCACCGCCCACGGCCGACGTGTTTCTGGTCTTCAGAGAGGACGAGACGTCGATGGTGGTGCACAATTTCGTCAAGCTGGCTCTCCGATACCTGAATCACCGAAAGAGTGTGGGCTAACGCCCCGGGCGGCCCATGCCGGTCGCGCTTCCTCCGCATCGTCATTGCGAGCGCAGCGAAGCAATCCAGAATCTATTCCGTTGAGGGATTCTGGATTGCTTCGTCGCATCAGCGCAAAATTGCTACGCAATTTTGTCGCGAGCTCCTCGCAATGACGGAGCAAGAGTGCCGTAGGGTGGGCAAAGCGACTTGTCCGCCGTAGCTCGAAGAGCGAAGGCGGAAGCGTGCCCACGTATCTTTCGCGACCGAGAGAGATCGTGGGCACGGCGCAAGAGCGCCTTTGCCCACTCTACGATATCGAGCTTGTGACACGCAGCTTGACTCACAGACATGACCCTTCGGCCTCGCGGCTTGAATGGCCCGAGCTTTGCTTGGTCGCTCCACCCTCAAAGCCAAGAGGGCGCAGGGAAGGCCGGGTGCCGACTGGCACCCGCGGTCCGCTGCGCGAAATGCACACGCAGGAAGAACCGCACAGCAGCATACAGGTGTCGCCGAACACTCGGCCTTCCCTGCGCGATGGTCGGACGGCTTATGCCGTGCTCTCCCGGGAGCCGAACTTTCCTTCTGGCCTCCCTCGCCCCGCGAATTGGATGATGCAGTCTGCCCGGTTGGGCTCGCTCGCACCTTCGCGGAAAGCTTGACCGTAGCAACGACGGCCAGGACCACACGGTTTTGCCGTACGCACGGCCCGCCATTTCGCCGCAGTTTTCCCAGCCCTGTCGACGGAGCCGGAAACTTACAGGCGAGACGAACCTAGCAGCGCCGCTCGTCTGCACGAAGCCTCGGGCTCACAGGGACTACCCGCCCTGCCCGCACCTCTCGTGCCGACGCTGCCGCGTCCACCGCAAACCCGGCTCGCGACAGTGACGACACAAGATCGCCCCTCTTGGATGAGCCGGGATGGACGACACATACGTCATTTCCGAATTTCGGTAAAGTGGAATATTTTTGCGCGGGTGGATTGACAGCGGGGCGACACAGCGAGGTGCCGTAGCCCGGATGGAGCGCAGCGCAATCCGGGACGGTGCGGGATGCCGGGCGAGCGGCCCCGGATTACGCTTTCGCTCCATCCGGGCTACGGGTGAGAGCCTTACCCCTCGCCCCTACCGCCATTCCGTCCGCCATCGTCGTCACCAGGGCGGCCTTGTCCGCTCCTGACGGCACACGCAGCATCAGGATCCCGAGATCCTCTGCGCAAAGGGAATTGCGTCCGGCACTTTACGCATCGCCGCGGATCACCCGCCGCGACGCCCTCGGGAGACGTGCAGCACCAGCGCGACAACAGACGTCGCCGCAAGAACGACCGTAAGTCCCCGGACCGGATCGCTGGAGAGAGTAGCCGCGAGCGAGGCGCCACAGGCTGCGCCTGCCATTTGCGAGCAGCCGAACAACGCAGCCGCCAGGCCCGCCCTGTCGCCGAATGGCGACAGGGCGGCCGCGCTCGAAAGCGGGCTCGCAACCCCGACCCCGAACAGGAAAACCGGAACGATCATGAGAAATGAACCCAGCGCGATCTCTCCGATCAGCATCGCGCCAAGCAGCACGACCGCCCCGGCGGCGGCCAGAGCAAGACCGGCCGACGTCGCACCTTGGCGGCCAAACCGGGCCGACAGTCTTGGCGCCAGCGAGCCGGCACCGAACACGATGAAGACGACGCCCGCAAACAACCAGCCGAGAGCGATGGGCGACAGGCCGAACCCCTCGAGAAGAACCCGCGGCGCGCTCGACAAGACGGCGTACAGACCGGCCATGAGAAGGCCGGCGGTCCTCGCGGGCGCGTTGAAGCGTGCGTCCCGGACCATGCCGAGATAACAACGGATGATCTCGAGCGGATGATGCGAGCCGCCGACCACCTCCAGCGTTTCGCCAACGAACGTCACATACACCGCCCCTGCGCCGACGGCGACGGCCGCTACAAACACAAACTCGAAGCGCCAGCCGAGAACAAGATCGATCGCGCCGCCGAGCAAAGGCGAAAAGCCCGGTGCCGCCGCGGTGGCGATCGTGATCGATGCCATCACCCTGGTCAGCTGCTGGCCGTCGAACAGGTCCCGGGCGATCGCACGCGACAAGACTGCAACAGCGCAGACTCCGGCCGCCTGAACCGATCGGCCAACCAACAAGTTCAGGAAATCTCCCGCGAGCGCACACCATGCCGTCCCGAGCACGAAGATGCAGAGCCCGGCAACGATCGGGCCCTTCCGCCCGAGCCTGTCCGATAACGGACCGACGATGAGCTGCCCTGCGGCAAAGACCATCAGAAAGACCGTTATGCTCGATGTAACGGCCGCGCTCGACACGCCAAGATCGACCGCTATCGCCGGCAGGGAAGGAAGAAAGATATTGGTCGACAGGAGCCCCATCGCAGCAAACGCGCAGATCACGCCTCGACCAGCGATCCCTGTCCGCTGCTTGGGCTTGCCGGCAGCAGCCTTGCCCATGACGACGTCGCTGCTCATTGCTGGTGCTTTCGCTGTTTGACATGCAGGATTGCCGGCCTGACCGTCAGCAGCGCCGACCGGACGCCCGCAATTCTGAGCGGATGCTCTGAGCGTGTCGTCCCAGGAACGGAGGAGAATTCGGCCGAGGAGGCCTTCAACCCGCCAGCGGCGTTGCATACTCCGCCACGAGCTTGACGAGATCGGCCTGCCGCCCCGCACCGGTCTTTTCGAACAGGCTGCTGACATGCGTCCTGATCGTCGTGTCGGCAACACCGAACGCAGTGGCTATCTCCGGAACGCCGCCTACCTCGACGATCGCAAGCAGAACGCGAAGCTCGGTCGGCGTCAGTTTGAACGCGTTGCCGATCATCTGCGATGCGAATGGCAGCGCAAGCGACGCCTTTCGGACGAACAAGGCGGCAACGGCGGTACGGACCACGCCGGCGCGGCGGCGCGCACCTGACGTCAGAGGCAGCACATGGGCGACATAGCGTTCGCCGTCGCTGCCGGTCAGCGGCATGGCGATCCCCCTCGTGCCAAGCGCGGCGTCACCCTGCCCGGCGCTCGCAAAGACGTCCCGCAAGGCCCGGTCGACCTGCGCGTCACGCGCGACGAGCCGGCCGCCGACGGAATTCAGGACGGCAGATGTGGCGAGAATCGCGGTGCCGGCGGCATTTGCGTGAATGAGACGGCCGCCCCCATCGACGAGAAACATGCCCGCATCGAGCCCGTCCAGCGTATCGACAAACGTTGCGACCTCTGCCGCCCTGAACTCGAACATCCTGCCGATCAATACCGCACGTCGGATATGCGGGGCGATCAGCTTCATTTGCCGCCGCGCGTGCTCGTCGGCAATGCCATTTTCCCGATGACGAAAGACGCCGAATATCGCCGCGCTGACCGTCGTTCTCTCGACGACGGCGCTGAGAAAGTCGATCAAGCCTTGAGGTTCGGCCCACTGGCGATAGATCCCGGTCTGGGTGAGCTCGTCGAGCGGGATCAGATCTGCGGTCGCAATCGGCTCTTCGATGTCTCCCTGAAAATGCGCCGCTGCGGCCGGATAGATTTCGCCGAACAGCTCCACCGGTAGCGGCCTCTGAAATCCGAAGCTATGGGGAATGGCGGCGTGCTGAACGCCGACATCCTTGCAGAAAAGCCCGCCGGCGGTGCCACCGACGAACCGGGCGATCCTGGCGATCGCATCCTCCCACCGAGAAGGGTCGATCGCGGCGTCGTAGACGACGCCGATCAGATCGCTGAGCTCTCGCTGATCACTGAGATTGACTGGCAAGGACAGTGTCGGACCCGATCGCTGGTTTGGCACATGCTTCATGGGGTATCCCGAACGTGGTCACCGCATGCTCCGGAGCCTTCCAACCCTATCATCGTCTGCTCCTCTCAAGCCATATCGGCCGTTCATACTCATTTGGCGCGGAACTTCGGTCATCCTCCATTCGGAGGATGACTGTTGCTTGGCAGGTCGTCCGTGACGGGACGATTTGGATCATTCATGACAAGCCGGTCAGTCACCCGCTCCCGGGATGAGCGATGCGATGGGCGGCCGGCCGCCAACGCGTGCCGGCCTTCCCAACTACCACCTGCGAAGCAACTCCGCCTCCTGCAAACCTAGGAGGCAACCGCGCGCGACCATTCCTGTCGCGGCCGGCGAGACATTTCGTCAGATGTGGCCGATGTGTTCCTTTGTCGATTCCCGGACCGTTGTCCGATATCCGGAACAGGATTTTCGCGGCGCGATAGCGCACCAGCTCGGCAAACCTAGAACGCCCCGGCGATCGTGAGCCGGAACGTCAGCGGCTCCACGGGATGCAGCACGTAGTCCATCACGCCGTTCTGGCAGACTGCCGTGGGCGCGGTACCCGATGTGCAGAGGTTGTAGAGCGTGTCGGTCTTGAGCAGCGACCCATAGGCATAGGTGATCTGGTTCGCCCTTGTGTTGAAGAGGTTGAGCACGTCGAGCTGAAGGCGCCAGCCATTGTCGATGCGGTAGCCAACGCGGCCGTTGAAGATGCTGATCGCAGAGGAGCGGAACGCGTTATCCTCCGTCAGTGGGCTCGACGCCAGATAGCGCCAGCGCAAGGTTCCGAACCAGCCGGTCTTCTCGCCCAGCGTGACGCCGACTGACGTCACCATCGCCGGCGCGTTCGGAATGTAGTTGCCGGGCGCATTGCCTACTTGCGCCTCCGGATAGCCGGCGAGCGAGGCATAGACCTCCGCCTGCTCGCTGTCATAGCCGCGGAAGCGCGCATGGGTCATTGCGAGATCGGCGTCAATGTCGATCCAGGACCTGGGCCGGTAATGGTTGGTCCATTCAAAGCCGTAGCGGCGGCTGGCGCGGGTCGCCGACGTGTCGCCGGCGTCGCCGGCGAACAGGATCTCGGAATCCTGATCCAGCATGAAGACGCTGAGCGAGGTGTCGAGGCCGGGAACGATCCTGCTGCGAACACCGACTTCGGCGCCCCTGGTGCGGACCAGGAGTGGCGACGGCGTGAGTCTGGTGGCGGGATCGACGGGGTCTTCCGTCGTGGTCGCTCCGCGCGCATCGTTGGAGTGCATGCCGTAGCCGGCGCCGAGGAAGAGCTCGGTCTGGTTGAACGGACCAAGCACCATCCTGAATTTCGGGCTACCGAGCGCGGCATCCGCGCGGCCGGAATTGTTGGCGTTGAACCGCGACGTGACGTCGGCGGCATAATAATCGCCGCGCCATCCCACCGTCGTCCTGAGCCAGTCCGTCCAACGCACGGTGTTTTCGGCATAGACGCCGACGCTGCCCTCGCCGGCCTTGTCGCTGCGAATGTTGGAAAGAAAGTCGCGCCGGAACGTGTTGGTGAGCGCGAGATCGATCGCATCATAGCGCGACTGCAGGCCGAAGGTGGTTTGCACCGGCAGGCCGGCCAACGAACCGTTCAGCGTGCGCGAGATGTTGGCGCCGGCCATCAGGCGATCGTCGTGCTGGTGGAATTGGTCGCCGAGCACGGGATCGCTGAGGAAGTAGGTGAAATTGTTGAAGAGGTCGAGCTGGCTTTTCACGACATAGGCGTTGGCTTTCCACGAGCCGAGATCGTCGCTCTGCGCGATGCGGCCAGAAAGCGCAAAGCGGTTGGTATTGCCGCCGTCGCTCGGGTCTTCCGAACCGAACCGGTCAAGCAGGCCGCCGGTGATCGCGCGCTGCGGCACCTGGTCGGTCGAATTCCATCTGTTCGCATAGGCCATGCCGGTAACGGACACGCCGTCGGTCGCGGTGCCCTGGCTATAGCGCACGAGGCCGTTGAGCTTTCGCACATTGTCAGGATTGTCCCACGGGCCGTTGTAGGTGCCGATCTCGCCGGCCACGAGCAGTGCGCCGTCACCAACCTTCGCGGAATCCATGCCGAGCAGGCGGCGGTAGCCGAAGCTGCCGGCGCTCGCTTGCGCTATTCCCCTGGTGCGGTCGATCAGGCCGATATGGATGCTTCCGGCCGAGGCGAAATCGCCCTCCTCGGCGAAGTACGGGCCCTTGCGCACATCCACTGCGGCGATGGTTTCCGGGATCAGCCAGTTGAGATCGGCATATCCCTGGCCGTGCGCGTGGGTGCGCATGTTGACCGGGACGCCGTCGACGGTGATGGCAAGGTCGGTGCCATGGTCGAGATTATAGCCGCGCAAGAAATATTGGTTGGCTTTGCCCTCGCCGGAATGCTGCGTCACGATGAGACCGGGCACGGCTTCGAGCGCTTCGCCCGGCCGCGTGAACGGGCGTGCATTGAGCTCTTCGCCGGAGATCGTGATCTCGCTCGCCATGCCGGGCTGGCCCTTCGCACCCGAGGCGACGCTGCGCACATCCGGTGCCTGCGTTGCGGCTGGATACGCTGGGATGCGGTGCGCGGCCGGGAGCGGCTTGGTTGAGCGGCGCGATGCGACCGGCTTCTTGCGCGCCGCAGTCTCGCCGCCGACCTGGATCGGCGGCAGCTCGCGTAAGGTGTCACTGCTCTGCGCGAAGGCGCGGCCGTCATTTGCGAGCAGCACCAGGGCCGACAGTGCCGTCAGCGCGCCGCCGCCACGACAGGGCTCACGCCGCTTCGGTCGCATCGGCGTATTCCAAAGCTTTCGTCTCGGCCCGGCGCCGTCCGTCCGCGAAGACGCGGCGATAGAGCACGACCGAGACGAGCCAGGCGATTGCGAACAGCGCGATCACGGCGAAGCCGACATTGGCGAGCGACTCGTTGAGACCGTCGATCAGCGTCCACACGCCCCCGGACAGGCCGAGCCGGTCGGCGGCCAACCCGAGCGCCTCGATGCCGCCGATCAACAGCGCGACTGCCACGGAGGCGCCGGTGATCGTGAGGTTGTACCAGAGCTTTCGCAGGGGATCGACGAACGCCCATCGATAGGCACTGACCATCAGCGCGGAGTCGGCGGTGTCGACCAGCGCCATGCCGGAGGCGAACAGCGCGGGGAAAACCAGGATATCTGCAACCGATGCGCCACGCGCGGCTTCGGTTGCGGAGATGCTGAGCAGGCCGATCTCGGTCGCGGTGTCGAAGCCCAGTCCAAACAGGAAGCCGAGCGGAAACATGTGCCATGGTTTTGTGACCAGGCGGAACAACGGTCCGAGCAGTCGCGCGAAGACGCCGCGATTGGCGAGCAGCCTCTCGAGGCCTTCGGCGTCGTGAACGCCCTGCTCCCGTGCAGCGCGAAACGTCCGCCACAGGGCGACGAAGATGACGAGGTTGATGGCCGCGATCACGAGCAGGAACAGGGCCGACACCGACGTGCCGATGAGGCCGCCGATCTCCTTGAGCAGGCTGTCGCCGCCAAGGCTCACCACGCCGAGCGCGAGCAATATGGTCGCGACGATGACGACGGTGGAATGGCCGAGCGCAAAATAGAGGCCGACGCTGTGCGGCGCGCCGCCCGTCTGCATCAATTTGCGCACGACGTTGTCGATGGCGGCGATGTGGTCGGCATCGACGGCGTGGCGCAGACCGAACACCCAGGCCAGCAGCGCAGTCGCCAGCACCGTCGGCCGGTCGCCGAACAGCGCGAAGGCCCAGGCCCATGAGGCAATGTTGGCGGCAATAAGCCCCCCGAACAGCACCAGCGTTCCGGATTCGATCGCTCGTAAAGTCCGCCTCACCGCCTGCTCCATCCACTCCATCCCGCAGTATGATGTTTATCAAGAACCCTCATACTGGCAAGAGCAAGAGCCGCGCCGCTTTCGACCTTACGGCCGAAAAGCACACCGAAACGGAATTCACCTCATTGATTTAATGGAAGATTTTTCGTCCGGCGCTCATAGCGCCGGAGCGGGCTGCTTTGCTTCTATTGGCAAGCAACTATCCGCTTTGACGACCAACCTGACCGGTCTGCACACGACGGTCAGGGACATGCCTGCTGCAGGCTGCAGCAATTACATATCCACGGTCATCGACAGCAGATAGGTGCGTGGGGCTCCCAGGAAGAACGTTCCGAACGAAGCCACGCTGGACCAGTAGCTCTCGCCGGTCACATTCTGGATGTTTGCGCGGAAAACCGTCTTCTTGCCGTTGATCGCCGTGGTGTAACGGGCGCCGAGATCGAGCCGCGTCCAGTCCGGGATCGGCTGCTTGTTCGCGCTGTCGACGAACTGCCTGCCGGTGTAGATGACGGCGCCATTCAAGGTGAGATCTCTCATCCACGGCAGGTCCCACTCCGCCCCGATATTGGCCTGAATGTTCGGAACGCCGATGGGCGTGTTGCCCAGATTGGCCGCAACCGCGGTCTTCGTCAGGGTGCCATCCAGCAGTGAGATGCCTCCGAGGAGACGAACATCCGGCGTGAGTTCGCCGGAGACGTTGAACTCGAGCCCGCGGACCCGTTGCTCGGCGGTCGCCGCGAACCGCCCGGCGGACAGCTCGCCACTCGCCTTCGATATTTCGAAGGCACTGAAGGTGGTTGCGATGCGGCCGAAGTCCACCTTGATGCCGGCTTCGTACTGCTTGGCGACGTAGGGCTGCAGCACTTCGCCGAAATTGGACGCGGTCTGAGGAGCCACGTCGCCCCGGGCGAGGCCTTCGACATAGTTCGCGTACAAGGAGACATTGTCGAGGGGACGGACGACGAGGCCGACCACCGGCGTGACGGCGCTCTTGTCATAGGACGACGTCAGCGTGCCGACGTTGGAGGCATAGTTGTTCGCCTCGATGCCCTGGCGCCGGACACCCAAGGTCAACAGGATGCGCTCATCGAGCACGGACATGGTGTCGGCAATCGAAAGCCCCGTGAGCTGACTGTCCGAGAGTCGGGGGCGGTCGCTGATCTCGTTGGCAAACTGAGTTGGCGCGACGGTCGGATTGTAGATGTTCGAGGTGACCAGGCTGCCATTGGTCAGCCGCCGGTACAGCGCGTCATGGTAGACCGAGGCCTGGAAGGCAAGGGCATGGTGGACGAAGCCGGTATCGAAGCGGGCGCGGAGGCCGCCATCATATGTGGTTCGGTCAATGCTCAGCCCGAAGAACTGAGGCGTAGAGGTCGTGTTGCCGTTCGCGTTGACGATGGTCGGAAGACCGAAGAATCGCTCGACATTGGTCTTGGAGCCACCGACGTCCGCAAACAGCGTAACCTGGTCGCTGAGATCGTATTCGGTCCGCAGCAACGCCGATTTGTCGGTGATGTGCGACCATTCCCAGGGCTGCGTCACGTTCAACCGGCCGTCCGGTGCCTTCGGCACCTGCAGGCCGGGAGCCATGAGAAACGGACGTGACGGAGCATCGAACCGATCGGTTTGCGCGATGAGATAGAGCCAGGACCTGAATCGCTCGCCCTGATAGTCGAGCGCCAGCGATCCGACACCTGTCGTTTCGGATTGGCGATCGATCGGCGTGTCGCCGTCGCGGAGGCTTCCGCTGGCCCGTACGCCCCATTGCTTGCCGTCGCCGTAGCGCCTCGCCACGTCCCAGTGACCGCCGAAGCGTGCAACCGAGCCGTAGCTTGCGGTCAGGCGGGTCAAATCCTCTTCCGCACGCTTGGGCACGACATTGATGACGCCACCGACGCCGCCGTTGGGCGCCATGCCGGAGAGCGCGGCCGAGGGACCCTTGAGCACCTCGATGCGCTCGACGTAGTCCGTAAAGATGCGATATGTCGGCGCGATTCCGTAAAGACCCTCGAAGGCGAATTCACCGTTGTTGCCTTCGTTGATCGGGAATCCACGAATGGTGAAAGAGTCCACGATACCGCCCGTCGGGTGTGAACTTCGCACGGACGGATCGAGAATTAGGGCATCCGCACCCGTTGCCGCCTGCCGATCCCGAATGAACTTGTCCGTGTAGCTCGTCACGTTGAACGGTGACTTCATGGTGTCGGTATTTCCGAGCAGCCCCAGCCGCGCGCCTCGAGCGACCTCACCGCCCGCATAGGCGGGAGCGACACCCGATTGCGGTCGCACGGCCGCGGTTTCGACTTGCGGGGCGCCACGCGCCGGGGCGCGACGCGAATTCGATCGGGCTCGGACATCGTTTCGCTTGGTCGGCGCACGGCGGGCCGACTGTTGCGCCGGAGCATCGACGGTCACAGGTGGAATGGAACTGCCGCCTTGTGACGTTTGGGATCGAGCCGGCGATTCAAACCACGCGAGCAACGCCACTCCACCCAGCAGCGCCGCACCAAAGCGCGCTACCGTCTCAATTCCACCCATACGTCGCATTTCCAGAAAGCCCCTCATCGATGGCACTCTCTAGAAAGGCGCTATGATGACGGCAACGAAAATGCGTGCGCTGCGATTTAGAATGTCTCGATCATCGATGACCGCAGTGGAAAACGTATCTGGAATGATTCCAAGGATGCTTTGCGATCGCGCAGAAATGACGAGGCGCGGTTGAATCTGCGACAGCACGTCACTTGCAAAATGCCGAGCGAGCGAGGTTACGTATCTCTCGTCGCGAGACGGGCGATGTTGAGCTGGTGAATCTGGCTGGTGCCCTCATAGAGGCGGAACAGCCGCACGTCTCTGTACCAGCGCTCGATCGAGGAGTGATCGGCGATGTAGCCGGCGCCGCCGAACATCTGCACGCAGCGGTCGGCCACGCGACCGCACATTTCCGTTGCGAAATATTTGCACATCGACGCTTCGAGCGCGACGTCTTCGCCGCGGTCGCGCTTGCGCGCTGTTTCGAGGATCATCGATTGCGCCGCGAAGATCTCGGTGCGGCAGTCGGCGATCATCGCCTGCACCAGCTGGTGGTTAGCAACCGGCTCGCCGAACTGAACGCGGCTGCTGGTATGGCGGATGGCCATGTCGCGCATCCGGATCGCGGGTCCCGTCGACAGCGCGGCCAGATGTACGCGCTGCTTGTTCAACACCTTCATGATGGTCTTGAAGCCTGCGCCTTCGCGGCCGCCGATCAGATTGGCCGCAGGCACCCGGCACTGGTTGAAATAGACCGCGCTGACCGGCGAGCCCGCCTGCCCCATCTTGCGATAGGGCGCGCCGGTGGCAAGGCCCACGCTGCCGCGCTCGACGATGAAGGCCGAGACGCCCGCCGCTCCCTTCGAATGCGGATCGGTGCGCGCCGTGACGGTGAAGACGTCGGCCAGGGGCGCGTTGGTGATGAAGCATTTCTCGCCGTCGAGAATATAGCAATCGCCGTCGCGGCGGGCGGTGGTCCGCACGTTCGAGGCCTCCGAGCCGGCATCGGGCTCGGTCACGGCCAGGCAGCCGGTCCACTCGCCGCTGGCAAGGCGCGGCAGATAGGTCTGCTTCTGCTCCTCCGTGCCGTCGGCAACGATTCCCTCCGAGCCGATGCCGGTGTTGGTGCCGACGCGGGCGCGAAAGGCGACCGAACATTGCGACAGCTCGAACGCCGCCAGAACGAGCTCCTCCGTGGTGAGCCCGGCCCCGCCATAGGCTTCGGGAATGCTCCAGCCGAAGAATCCATCGGCCCGCATGGTGGCGACGATGTCCTCGGGGATTTCATCGCAGCTTTCGACACGCGTCTCGGCGGGAATGGCGATGTCGCGGACAAACCGGCGAACCCGCTCCAGCAAGGCCTCGAAGGCGGCAGGTTCACGAATCATGGGTGGCACCTTCCGATGCGTCTCATGCATCTCATTCCTGGAGCGCCTCCTCGCGCCGCGCGCGGATCGTGGGCAGCATGATCAGGAGGACCGCGATGGCGGCTGCGGCGAGCAGGCTCGCCGACAGCGGCGAAGTCAGCAGCGCGGTGACGTCGCCGCGCGACAGCACCATGGCGCGGCGGAAGTTCTCCTCGATGGCCGGTCCCAGAACCAGGCCGAGCAGCAGCGGCGCCGCTGGCAATTGCAGCTTGATCAGAACGTAGCCGAACACGCAGAACAAGGCGGCTTCGTACACCTCGAACGTCCCGCTGTTGATGGAATAGACGCCAATGGAGCAGAACACCATGATCGCGGGGAACAGATAGCGGTAGGGAATGGTGAGCAGCTTCACCCACAGCCCGACGAGCGGAAGATTGAGGATCAGCAGCATCAGATTGCCGACCCACATCGAGACGATCAGGCCCCAGAACAGAGTCGGGTTCTTGGTCATCACCTCGGGACCCGGGTGGATGTTGTGAATGTTCATGGCACCGACCATCAGCGCCATCACGACGTTGGAAGGAACCCCTAATGTCAGCAGCGGAATGAACGAGGTTTGGGCGCCGGCGTTGTTCGCCGATTCCGGACCGGCAACGCCTTCGATGGCGCCCTTGCCGAACTGTTCGGGATGCCGCGACAGCTTCTTCTCGAGCGTATAGGACGCAAAGGACGACAGCACCGCGCCGCCGCCGGGCAAGACTCCCAGCAGTGTGCCCAGCGCCGTGCCGCGCAACATGGCGGGCAGCATGCGGCGGAAATCGTCGCGGGTCGGAAACAGATTGGTGATCTTCTGCGTGACCAGCGACAACTTGTCGTCCTGCTCGAGATTCTTCACGATCTCGGCGAAGCCGAAAATACCCATCGCCAGCGGCACGAAATCGAGGCCGTCGAACAGCTGGGGAACGCCGAACGCAAAACGCTGGCTGCCGCTGTTCAAATCGGTGCCGACGAGGCTCAGCAGCATGCCGAGCACGACCATGCCGATGCCCTCGATGAACGGACCGCTCGACAGCACCGAGGCCAGGATCAAGCCCAGGATCATCAGCGCGAAGAATTCCTTCGGGCCGAACAGCAGGGCCGTCGCCGTCAGCGGGCCTGCAAGGGCGGCCAGCGCGAGCGTCGCCACGCAACCGGCGAAGAACGAGCCGATGGCAGCGGTTGAGAGCGCGACACCGGCCCGGCCCTGCTTCGCCATCTGATAACCGTCGATCGTGGTCACGACGGACGAGGACTCGCCCGGCAGATTGACGACGATGGCCGTGGTCGAGCCGCCATATTGCGCGCCGTAGTAGATCCCGGCGAGCATGATCAGCGCAGCATCCGGCGGCAGAGCATAGGTGATCGGCAGCAGCATCGCGATGGTTGCGAGCGGGCCGAGGCCGGGAAGCACACCGATCAAGGTCCCAAGCAGACAGCCGAAGAAGGCGTAGAGCAGGTTGGCCGGTTGGGCCGCCGTCGCAAAGCCAATCGCCAGATTGTGAAAGAGATCCATCGATCGGCTCGTTCAGTTGAGAAGAGACGGCCAGACGGGCAGCTGCAGCCCGAGACCGTAGACGAAGACGGCCAGGCACAGCGCGATGAGCACGGCTGCATTCGTCAGTGCGCCGATCCAGGTGAACTCGTGACTGGCCCTGCTCGACACCATGATCAGGACGAACAGCGCGCCGACGAGGCCGAGCGGAAACAGCAGGGCGCCGAACAGGACCACGGATCCGGTGACCCAGGCGAGCCCCTTGAAATCCCATCTGCGCAACGCCTGCGGCTCCGCACTCGACTTCATGGCGCCGAGGGTCACGACAAGACCGATGACGGCGAGCACGATCGCGAGCAGGCGGGGGAAATAGCCCGGTCCCATTCGCGCGACCGTGCCCGCCGGATAGTTGAGCGCCGCCACGAAGAAGAAGACCGCGAAGGCGAGGAACAGGACGCCTGACGCGAACGCCCTCTGATTGCGGATCGCCAATCCCTTCATTGCCGTCCTCCCTCGCCTGGTCCCATGCTCTCCGCGGCAGCCCCGGCCTTTGCGGCGCGCTCCTCGAGCGCCTCCATCAGAACGGGCACGCCGATGGCGCAGGCGTGGACGCCGAGATGGGCGGTCATCTGAAGAACCTGAAGGATCTCGCGCTGGGCGATGCCGAGCCGCAGGGCCCGCTTGATCTGCACCCGCAGCCCCTGCGGGTTGAGCGCCGTGAAGCAGGCGTTCAGCGCAATCGAGATCAGACACTGCGACCGCCGATTGAGACCCTCCCCGGCCTGTCCGCCTGCGAGGAGATCCAGCAAGGCTGCGAAATAGCCGGGATCGCGGCGCAGCCACTGCTCGCAGAAGTCGGGCCAATCCCCGAATTGCGTCACATAGG
Organism: Bradyrhizobium sp. 141; assembly: GCF_023074055.1. GTDB lineage: Bacteria > Pseudomonadota > Alphaproteobacteria > Rhizobiales > Xanthobacteraceae > Bradyrhizobium. Next base: position 104,175 of record NZ_JADPKR010000013.1, on the reverse strand, counting down.
CATTTCGCAGCGCGCTCTGCTCGTCCGAAAGCGCGGACTGGTCAACCACCAGACCGGCCTCTGCCAATTCCTCGGCGAGGATGCCGATGCCGACATTGCAGCCGTCCAGCCCCTGCGCCGTCGCGAGCCGAAACACGTCGATGATCTCCCGTGCCGACGCCCCTTCCTGAAGCGCAAGCCGGAGGTGCAGGGCGAGCCCGGAGCGGAACAGATGCGTCGCCGAGCCATCCAGGGCGACGTAGATCAGCTCGCACATTTTGCGAGACAACGGTCCCTGCTCTGCGGCATAGCCCGCATATCTGCCATAGGTCTGAAGAAACTCGGGATCGAGGCGCAGCAGGCCTTCCGTCCAGGGCCGCCAGTAGCCGCGCGCCTTGATGTAGGCCTCTTTCAGCGTCTGTTGCTCCGGCGTCAGATGGGACATCGCGCGTGCACCGTCAGGCAATGTTGGTCAGGGTGATGCCGCCGTCGACGGTGAGCACCTGCGCCGAGATGAAGCTGCTCTCGTCACCGGCGAGGAAGCAGATCGCCTTGGCGATATCGTCGACCGTGCCGAGCCGCCCCAGCGGCGTCCGCGCGATCCGGCGTGCATCGAGCTCGGCGTTGCGGTTGCGCATCGTTCCTTCGGTCGGAATCGCCGAGGGCGCCACCGCATTGACGCGGATGTTGCGCGCGCCGAGCTCGGCCGCGGCCGCGCGCGTGATGCCCATGACGCCGGCCTTGATGCCGCTGTAGACGATGCTGTTCTTGGCCGAAAGCAGCCCGGCCACCGAGGCGACGTTGACGATCGCGCCGCCACGCTCGGCATCCATGACCTCCGCGGCGGCCTGGATACCCCACATCACCGCCTTGAAGCCGATGTTGAGCATGCGCTCGACCGTCTCCGGCGCGATGTCGGCGACCGACTGATAGCGGACCCAGGCCGCGTTGTTGACGAGGATGTCGAAGCGACCCTGTTGCTCGGCCAATCCAAGCACCGCCTGCCGCATGCCGTCGCGAGTGGACACGTCTTGCGTGACGGCAAGCGCTTCGCCGCCCGATGCCTTGATCGCATCGACCGTGCCGCCCACGAATTCCGGCTTCAGATCATTGACGCCGACGATGGCCCCACGCGCGGCGAGCTTGAGCGCCGTCGCGCGGCCGATGCCGTTTCCGGCACCCGTGACGAGCGCAACGCGGCCTGCGAGAGTTCGATCCTTGGTCTCGGTCATAGCTATCTCCTCACGCTCCCGTCTCTGCGAACGGAGCAACTTCCGATACGTAGCGGCGGCCGAACGCGCTGATCAGGCCGCTGGCATCACCCTGCGCCTGGAGCGTGCGGATACGGCGCAGATGGCGATGCACTGGGACGTCCCACGTAAAACCCATGCCGCCATGGATCTGCAACGCTCCTTCGCTGATCGAGCTGCCATAGCTCGCTGCTGCCAGGAACGCGGCATCGCGCTGCAGCGGACCGCCATCGCCGGTCAGGCTCCGCGTGATCGCATGGCGAATGCTCTCGAGCCCGAGTTTCTGCCGCGCCAACGCGTGACGGATGGCCTGGTTGTAGGACAGCGCATGGCCGAACTGGCGACGTGTCGAGGCGTGCTCCTGCGCGAGCGCCAGGCATGCTTCGGCAGATCCCAGGATCGCGGCGGCGCGGAGCACGTTGGCGTCCGAGCTGAGCATATCCCATGTGCTCGCCGGCAACATCGAGCCCACCGGAATTTCGACTTTCTCCAGCCGCACCACATGCTCCGGCACCGTCAGGTCGAGCCCCGCCGCTTCCTCCACCACGACACCTTCAGCATCGGTCGGGATCAATGCCGCCGCACCCGCGTCCATCCGCACCACGACGTAGTCGACCTTCGCGGCGCATGGCGCGCGCGCCACAGTGCCGCTCAGCACCAGCGCTCCGCCATCTCGCTCGGCGGCCGCTTCGCCCTGCCAGGCAATCGTTGCCAGCGTTTCGCCGGAAACGATCGCGGCGGCCAGACGCGTCAGCGAAGACTGGAGCAGGCGGCCGACGAGAACAGTCTCCAGCAGCGGAAATCCGAGCAATCCCGCATGAGCGGCCGCGATCACCGGCACCGCGAAGCCCAGCGGCAGGGCAAGTCCCCCAACCTCCTCATTCGCGATGACGCCGAGCAGACCGTCACCGGCGAGCTTTTGCGCCTGTTCGCGTACGTCCAAATTCGCACATGCCGTCACTGCGCGTGCCGCGGTTGCCGCGAACTCGTCGGACTGTAGTCCTTCGGCCATGGTCATCATTTGCCTCGCGAGAGCTGGAGGATCCGATCGGCGATGATGCCGAGCTGGATCTCGGTCGTGCCGGCGTAGATCGTCTCGGCGCGCGCCTGGAGATAGATCGCCTCGAAGCGGCGGCGCGCCACCTTGATCGCCGCGAGCTGCGGCAGGGATGCCTGCTGGAGCAGCTCGAGGGCAAGCGCGGCAAAGCGCTGATGGGACTCGCTCCAATAGAGCTTCGCGAGGCTGCCGCGCGCACCGATCTTGTCGCCATTGACGAGCGCTTCGACGGCCGTCTCGACATGGGCCTTCAGCACCTCGATCTCGACCGCGACCTCGCCGAGCCTGACCGCGGAGTGACGGTCGTCGACCATCTGCGACAGCACCGGATCGGCCTTGCAGGCCGAGATCAGATGGCGCAGCTCGTTCTCGAACCGCCAGGCGCGATACATGCGGTTGGTCGCGCGCTCGATTTCCAGCACACGGATGGCCGCGGCCCAGCCCTCGTCGGGCGCGCCGATCGCATCCGCTTGCGCGACCTCGACGTCGTCGAAGAAGACCTCGCAAAAGCTTTCACGGCCGTCGATCGATTTGATCGTGCGCACGCGCACACCCTTGGCATCGAGCGGCACCGCGAACATGGCAAGGCCGCGATGGCGGTCCTCCAGCGGTCCGGTGCGGGCGAGCACCAGGCAGCGCTGCGACCGATAGGCGCCGCTGGTCCAGATCTTCTGGCCGTTGATCCGCCAACCCTCACCGTTTCGCGTCGCACGCGTGCGGAGCCCCGCGAGATCGGATCCGGCTTCGGGCTCGGAAAATCCCTGGCACCAGATGTTGCGCATCTCGAGAATTGCGGGCAGGAAACGCCGCTTCTGCTCCTCGGTGCCGACCGCAAGGATAATGGGGCCGGCGAGCTCCTTGCCGATCGAGTTGACGCTCTCCGGCATAGCAAGCCGGCCGATCTCCTGATTGGCGATGAGATGTTCTCGCAAGGAGCGGCCGTGCCCGCCATAGGCTTGCGGCCAGGTGATCCCCGTCAGCCCGGCGCGATACATCGCTGCCTCCCAGGCCACGGACTGTTGCAGCGTCGGCGGCGCGAATGCGGCGCTGTCACTGCGGAAGCCGGCAGGCAGATTGGTATGCAGCCAGCGGCGCATCGCATCGCGATAGGCTTCACCGGTCAGGCTCTCACCCGCGCCGGCCTGCGTCGATACCGCTTCAAGTACACTCATCGCCCGTTTCCCGTCTTCGCCGTGCGGGCCAGCATGGCTGGCCCGGCTCCCCGTTCCCTACTGCGACTTGAGAAGATCGCAGGCGCTTTCCGATGCCGGCCGCCACGCATCCTCGGGCGCGATGGTGCCGGTGATGTCGTAATAGTCGTAGGCGTATTTGGATTCGGCCGGCGCCTTGATCCGCGCGACATAGAGCGGGCGCATGACCTGGCCATCGGCCCTGATGCTGACATTCTTCATCTCGAAATCGTTGATCGGCGTGTTCTTCATCTGCCGCATCACGGCGTCGCCATCGTCGGAGCCCGTGGCAGCGACCGCATTCAGATAATGCGTCAGGGCGCTGTAGGTGGCCGCCTTGCCCTCGTTGAGAAGCTGACCGCCCGTCGCCTCGGCATAGCGTTTGGCAAAGGCCCGGCTCTCCGGCGTCGTGTCCCAGTAGAACGGCGTCGTCAGCCGCACGTTCTGGAGATCCTTGAGGCCAATTCCATGCGTCTGGCTGATCATGAGGCCGAGAGGAACGAGCAATTGCTTCTTGGTCAGCCCGAACTCCTGCGCCTGCTTGATCGCGTTGGCGAAATCCGCGCCCGAATTGGCGAGCGCAATCGCCTTGGCGCCGCTGGCCTGCGCCGTCAGCAGGAACGAGGAGAGATCCGACGAGTTGAGCGGATGCAGCACGGAGCCGACCACCTTGCCGCCGCCCGCCTCGATGAACTTCGTCGCATCCGCCTGCCAGGCCTTGCCGAAGGCGTAGTCGACCGTCAGGAAGAACCAGCTGTCGATCCCCTGGGCGAGCAGGGCCTTCACCGTGGCCTTCGGCTGGGCGTAGGTGTCGACCATCCACTGCGTGGTCATCGGCGAGCATTTGTCGTTGGTGAAGAACGAGCCGGCCGTGCCGGCCAGCATGTACGGCTTCTTGCGGTTCTTCATGATGTCCTGCACGGCGAGCGCGATCGAGGAGGCCGAGCAGCCGACGATGGCGTCGACGCCCTCATTGTCGACCCAGCGCAATGCGATGGCGACGCCGATATCGGGCTTGTTCTGGTCGTCGGCGATCACGAGCTCGATCTTCTTGCCGCCGACTGTGCCGCCGAAATCGCCGACCGCGAGCTTGGCGGCCGCGACCGAGCCGAGGCCGCAATTGTCGGCATAGGGACCGTTCTGGTCGTTCATGATGCCGATCTTGACGACGTCGCTGGAGATACCCTGCGCGGACAGCGGCGCATTCGTCAGCAACAAGGCGATCATGCCGAGTGCAGTGATTGTCGATCTCTTCACCGTTTCCTCCTGCTTTTGCTTTGCGCGTTTCCTCTGGGCCGCTTGTGCGGCCTCTTATTTGAATTCAGTGATGCCCTTGGGTGGAAGTCTTGCCGTGCGGGATCAGCAGCGCGTCGAGCGCCACGGCCCCCTCGCCCTCCCTTCGCAGCAGCAGCGGATTGACGTCGATCTCCGCGACCGTGTCGGCATGCGCAGCGGCAAAGCGCGACAGCGCGGCAACGACCCGGGCTGCGGCTTCGAGATCGGCACGCGGCCGGCCGCGCGCGCCGTCGAGCACGGCGAACGCCTTGAGCGATCTCAGCATCGCCATGGCCTGCGCCTCGCTGACAGGCGCCATCTGCACGGCGGAATCCTGGAGGATTTCCGCGAAGATGCCGCCGAGGCCAACCATCACCACCGGCCCAAACACCGGATCGATGCGGCTACCGAGGATCAGCTCGGCGACGCCCTTGGCCATCGGCGCTACGATCACGCCGTCGATGGCCGCGTGCGGCGCCCTGGTGGCGACGCGATCGCGCATCTGGGCATAGGCGCGCCGAACTTCGGTGTCCGAGCCGACGCCCACGACCACGCCGCCGGCCTCCGTCTTATGCGGCAGATCGGGGGATGCGATCTTCAGCACCACGGGAAAGCCGATCTCGGTGGCCGCGCGCGCCGCTGCATCGGCATCCTGCACGAGACATTCGGCCAGGACCGGGACGCCAGCGTCGGCAAGCGCGCGCTTGGCACCAAGCTCGTGGCGGAAGGCCTCGGCTGCCAGCGGCTGCGCTCGCTCAACCGTCGCAGGCCTATCCTGCGGACGCGTCGACGCTGCCCGCAACCGCACCAGCGCTTCGACGGTCGCGCAACAGCCGTCGAAGCGTTCCACTGTCGGAAAGCCCAGCGCGTGCAGCTCGCTCAGCGCGTCCTCCGGACCGTCGACGCACAGGATGATCGGACGGTGGGGGAATTGCGCGCGGACGTTGCGCAGCGTGTCCATATAGATCGAGCGCAGGCGCGGCAGGTGCAGCGAGAACGGCAGCGGCAGAATCACGGTGTCGGCGCTCTCGTCCGCAACCACGGCGGACATGATCTTCTCCAGGAGGTCGGGCCGGCTCGACATCTGCGCGGTGGCATCGACGGGATTGCGGGCCGATGCGAACGGCACCAGCTCCAAAATCTTTCGCTGCGTCCCCTGCCCGAGCTCCGGCAGCGACAATCCGACGGCCTGCGCCGCATCCGCGATCAACACGCCGAAGCCGCCCGACGCCGTGAGGACCGCGACGCCGGTCCCCTTCGGCAACCGGTCCGGCAGCAGGATCGATGCCGCGTGACCGAGATCGATGAGCTCGTCGATGCTGCGCACGCGCACAGCGCCGCAACGGGTAAACAGCGCGTCGAAGACGGCGTCCGATCCCGCCATTGCTCCGGTGTGCGAGGCTGCGGCGGCCTGGCCTGCCGCCGACGTCCCGATCTTCATGGCGATGACGGGCTTGCCGGCATCGCGCGCCTCTTCGAGCGCTGAGATTAGCCGGCCCGCGTCGCGGCACGCTTCGAGGCAGCATAGGATGACTTTTGTGGCGGGATCACGCGCCATCCAGGCGATCCCGTCGGCAATATCGACGTCGCACTCGTTGCCCGTCGTGATGAAGCGGCTGACGCCGATGCCGCGCTCGCTGGCGAGGCGCATGGTGTAGCTGCCGAGATTGCCGCTCTGCGACACGATGCCGAGTGAGCCGGACGCCGGCATGCTGTGCTCGAGCACGATCGAGAACGTCGCGATGCTCTTCTCGGCGATGCTGACCGCGCCGAGGCAGTTCGGTCCGAGCAGGCGCATGCCGCCGTTGCGGGCAGCCACGCGCAGCCGCTCCTGCATGGCACGCCCCTGCTCGCCGAGCTCGGCAAAGCCCGACGAGAACACGACGACGCTGCGGACGCCGCGGGCGGCGCACTGCTCCACCGCCTCGCCCGCACGCTCGGCATCGACGGCGATGATGGCGAGATCCGGCGCCTCCGGCACATCAGCGACGGAAGCGTACGCCTTCAGCCCCTGCACCATCGCGGCCTTCGGATTGACCGGATAGATATGCCCGGCATAGCCGTGACGGCGCAGGAGATCGACCGGCCGACCGCCGATCTTGGTCGCCTCCTGCGAGGCGCCGATGATCGCGATCGACCGCGGCGACATCAGCGCGTCGAGACCTTCTCCCGGCCGCATCTCAGCGCCCCTTGAACACCGGCGCGCGCTTCTCCAGGAACGCCATCCGCGCCTCCTTGGCGTCCTCGGTCTTGGACAATGCCATGGTGATGTTCTGCTCGAAGCGGTAGGCATCGCGCGGCGGCATCAGCTCGACCATGTTCGCCGCGTTCTTGGCGTATTCCATCGCGATCGGGCTCTTCGAGGCGATTTCCGCGGCGATCTTCATCGCTTCGGGAATCAGATTTTCCTTGGTCGTGCAGGCCTCGATGATGCCGAGGCGGTAGAGCTCGGCGGCCGGCACGCGATAGCCGGTGAAGAACATGCGGCGCATCAGGGAGCGGCCGAACAACGTATTCAGCATGGCCGCACCACCGGCGAGCCCGACATTGATCTCGGGCATGCCGAACACGGCGTCCTCGCAGGCGTAGAAGATATCGCACGAGGCCATCAGGCCGACCCCCGCGCCCAGCGCAACCCCGTTGATCGCGGCAATGACCGGCTTCGAGCACTCGCGGATGCAATTGCCGGTCTCGCGCGTGATCCGGTTGTGACTGTGAAACGCGCCGATCTTGGTCGGATCTGGACGATCCTTCAGATCCGCGCCGCTGCAAAACACCTTTCCGGCGCCGGTGAGGATCGCGACCCTGACGTCGCTCCGCTCGGAAATCTCGTCGAACACGGCCACGATGCGGTCGCGCATGGCACGGTCGAGCGCGTTCACGGGAGGACGGTTCAGCGTCACCAGCGCGATGTGATCCGATACTTCGAGAGTGACGATATCTGCTGACATTGGCTTCCTCCTGGATTTCTGTTCGTCTTTATTGCTCCTGACCGATCGGTCAGCTTTCTGTGCTGATAACATCATCAGCGGTAGCTTGCAATATACAGCCAACTCCCTATTGACCGACCGATCGGTCAGCCGATAGATTTCACGGAAACCAAAGAACGATAGTGAGAGGAGGAACTCGCATGCTCAGGATCAGCCGACGCCAGGCGACAACCCTGATCGCCGGCGCCCTCGCCGCCCCGCTTGGCGCGCCTGCCATCGTGAGCGCACGCTCATCGCAGACAGTCTTCATCATCGTGCCCTATGCGCCGGGCGGCTCGATCGACAGCCTGATGCGCTCGATCGCGAAGGCGATGGCGGAAACCCTGGACCAGCCGGTCCTGGTCGACAACAAGCCCGGCGCCAACGGCATCGTCGGATCGCAATACGTGGCGCGCGCGCCGAAGGACGGGTCGGTCCTGCTTGCGGGCGGCACCGGCCCGATCTCGCTGAACGTCCTGTTGAGCAAGGCCCTGCCCTACAAGCTGGAGGACTTCGCCTCCGTCGCCATGCTCTGCAACGGACCGCTGTCGCTGACCATGAATGCGAAGACGCCCGCCGCCGACGTGAGGAGCTTCGTCACCTACGCCAAGGGCCGCGACAAGCCGCTGTTCTACGCCACGCTCGGCCCGGGCAGCGTCACGCATCTGTTCGGCATCATGATGGGCAAGTCGATGGGATTTGCCGTCACCGAGGTCGCCTATCGCAACAATCCGGCCTCGATCATGGAAACGCTGTCGGGAGAATGCGATCTCAACTTTGCGACGCCCGCCGCCGTCATCGAGCACGCGCGCGGCGGCCAGCTTCGCATTCTCGCGGTCTCCTCGGACAAGCGCATGGCGAGTTTCCCCGACATCCCGACGCTGGCCGAATCCGGCTATCCGGAGCTGACGGCTTCGTTCTGGACCGCGCTGCACGCGCCTGCGGGCACGCCGCGCGACGTCATCGCGCGGCTGAACGCAGCGGCCAACGCCGCGATGCAGAAGCCCGAGATCGCAAAGCAGCTGGAGACCGACGGCCTGATGGCCGATACCGGCGGACCGGAGCGGCTCGATGCCCAATTGACCAAGGACGCCGCGCTCTGGGGGCCGGTGATCAAGGCTCAAAACATCGTTCTGGAATGAGGCGCGGCTGCCGCCCGCCGGTCAGCGCGACTTGCGCCGGCCGGCCTTGGGCGGCTCCGCGCCGGGAAGCTCGACAAGGTCGCCGCTACGCAGGCCGTTGAAGATCATGTCGAAGAATATCTCCGCGATCTGCTCGGGCGTTGCGGATTTGTTGGGATTGTACCAGCGATGCATCCAGTTGAGCGAGGACAGGATCAGCCGACCGGTCATGGGAACGTCGACCTTGCGGATCTCGCCGGCATCGATGGCCTCCTGGATCAGGCCACGCAGAAAATTCTCGAAACGGTCGCGGCGCGTCAACCGTTCCTTGTGCCTTTGACGGTCGGGATCGTTCCAGAAGGCGGTCGTGGAGGCGATCCAGGCCCAGCGGTAGCGGCGGAAATATTCCGCCGTGGCGACCATGAAGGCGCGGATCTTCTGCGACGGCGGCCCGTCGGGAATGCGATCGCGCACGAACAGATAGAGTTCGAGCGTCGAGCCGACCGCGACGCGCGCGTAGATCTCGTCCTTGTTGGAGAAATGATGATAGAGCAGCGACTTGGAGATGCCGCAGGCGAGCGCGATGTCGCGCATCGAGGTTCCCTCGAATCCCTTGCTGGCGAACAGCCGTCCGGCCTCGGCGAGGATCTGAAGCACGCGGTCCGAGGCCTCGGCCTGGTTCGCAACGCCATCCTTCATCGTCGACAGTTCAGTCATGAGGTCCGCAATCCATTCGTCAGCCTGGCGGCAACAGAGAGCCTTTAGAATGAAACTAGTTTTTCACCGACCGATCGGTCAAGCCCGGCGATTGCCTTGCGAGCAGCCATGAGCGCGGCCCGGATCACGCGCGTCGGCGCGACAAAGGACCAGCTCGGCGAGAGCCCGGTGTGGGACGAGCGCGGGCAGCGCCTCTATTGGATCGACGCGCTGGCCGGATTGATCCGCGGGCTTGATCCCGTCACGGGTGCCATCGAGCAGTTCAGCGTCCCCGCGCCGATCGGTTCGATCGCCTTGCGAGACGATGGCGGCGCGATTGTCGCCCTGCGCAACCGATTTGCGCACTACGATTTCGGCCTGCGCGCACTGACGGAAGGCCCGTCGATCGGGCTGGACCACCCGAAGGTGCGGCTGAACGACGGCAAGGCCGATCCCTACGGATGCTTCCTCGCTGGCACGATGCACGGCGACCGCGCCCCGAATGAAACGGCACTCGGCGGGCTCTATCGTCTGGACCCTACGGGCGCGCTGGAACTGCTGGAGACGGACCTCGCCGTGAGCAACGGACCGTGCTTCAGCCCTGACGGCCGGACGTTTTATCTCGCGGACAGCGCGAGGCGGATCATCTGGGCCTATGATTACAAGCGCGACGGCCCCCTCGAGAACAAGCGCGTCTTCGTCGACACGGAGGCGCAGCAATCCGGTTGCGACGGCGCGACGATCGATTCGGAAGGATATGTTTGGTCCGTCCTCGTACGCATCGGCAAGATCGCGCGGTTTGCACCTGATGGGACGATCGCGCGCATCATCGACATGCCGATCGGTCATCCGACCAGTGTGACGTTCGGAGGGCCCGGTCTCGATATACTCTTCATGACATCGATCTCGCGCAGCCACGCTCTCAGGGACGATCATCCCGATGCCGGCGGCCTGTTCGCGATCGAAGGCCTCGGCGTTCGCGGACTGCCGGCGCACAGGTTTGGCCCCGGCTGACGGGTCTCTTCGCTACTGCGCCGATCTCTTGATCTGCTTCGGCACGTTCTCCGCCATGTAGTCCACGAAGACCCTGATCTTCTCCGGCAGATAAGCGCTCTGGAGAAACGCCGCATAGATCCCTTCGTCGAAGCTGGAATTCGTCACCCGGAAGCCCGGCAGCAGACGTATGAGGCGCCTGCTCTTCAACTCCTCCGCCACGGTGTAGTCGTCGAGCAGCGCGATGCCGTGCCCGGTGACGGCGAGATCGCACAGCACCACGCCGTTGTTGCTGCTGAAGGACGAAGGCACGACGATCTCTCGCAGCCTGTTCCTGCGCATGAACTTCCAGACCACGTCGTCGGGACCCATCCAGTAGGTCAGGCATTTGTGGCGGGTAATGTCCTCCGGCTCGCGCAGTTTCGGCATGCGCGCAACGTAGTCCGGCGAAGCCACGAGGATCCGCTCGCTCCTCAGGAGCCTTCGCTGCATGAGGCCGGGATCCTTCGGCGCCTGGATCTGGAAATCGACGTCGAATTCGTCCTCCCGAAGCAGGGCGTGCCGCTCGGACAGGCGCAACTCCACCTTCAGCTCCGGATAGAGCTTCTGGAATCCAGGGATCAGCGGCGAGAGCACCTTGATGCCGAACAGCGTCCGCGAATGCACCCGCAGCGTTCCGCGCGGCGCGGTCTGGAGCGAGAGCGCCGCGGCTTCGGCGTCCTCGATGCCGTGCAGCACCTGCTCGGTGCGCTGGAAGAAGATCTTGCCCGCGTCGGTCAACCCGAGATGGCGCGTGCTGCGGTTCAAAAGCTGCACGCCGAGCTGGGCCTCGAGTTCGCCGATATAGCGCACCGACGCCGGCGACAGCCCGACGCGGCGCCCGGCGGCCGAAAAGCTGCCCTCACGGACAGCGCTGACGAACAATTCCATGGCCTGAAGGCGGTTCATCGATCTTTTCAGATTCTGCAAAGGACATGCTCAGATTACGTCAATTGTTCGAAAAAGCTCAAGGCCATAACTTCATGAGAACGCGTCGCAAGAGCGACCGACTCAATGGGAAGGAAGCAACCGATGGAATTCGGCGTATTCATTCTGGCGCAGCAGCGCGGCTATCATCAGAGCTCGCAGCAGGTCATCAACAACGCCGTCGAGCAGACGGTCACGGCCGAGCAGGCCGGCTTCGATACGGCCTGGTATGCCGAGCACCATTTCAACAATTACAGCCTTTGTCCCTCGCCGTTGATGATGATCGCCCACTGCGCCGGCCTGACCAAGCGCATCCGCCTCGGCTCAGCCGTCTGCGTGCTGCCGCTGTACAATCCGGCGCGGCTGCTCGGCGAGATCGGTTTTGCCGACACGGTCTCTAACGGTCGCCTCGATCTCGGCATCGGCTCGGGCTACCAGAAATTCGAGTTCGACCGCTTCGGCGTCGACCTCGACCATTCGCATGCGCTGTTCGCCGAATTCTACGACGTGCTCCAGGCCGGCATGCGGGAGCGTATCTTCTCCTATTCGGGCGAGCACCTGAAGATGCCGCCGACCGCGATCGCCGTGCGCACGGTGCAGACGCCGATGCCGCCGATCTGGGTCACCTCCGGCCATGCCGAAACGCTCGGCCGCGCCGTTCGCGACAACCACAATCTGTTCGTCACCGCGCTGCTGAATGGCCTTGATGCGATCAAGGCTCTGCGCGAACGCCTCGAAGGGATCGCGGCCAAGGAAGGCCGCTCCATCGACGACACGCATTTCGGCTTCCTGCGCTGCGCCTATGCCAGCGACAATGACAGCGAGATCACCTCCTACCTCGACAATGCGCGCTTCCAGCGGCGCCTTTCCGAAAGCCTGAAATTCCGGCGCGCCCAGAGCGATGACGGCTATCTGATCAAGGAAGAAGCCGGCCCCAACGACATGAGCCTGGAGACGATGCGGAGCAACCTGCCGGTCGGCAGCGTCAACCAGGTGATCGACCGCATGCTGGAAGAGATCGACATCCTGAGGCCGACCCACATCGCGCTCCAGACCCAGCTTGGCGATTTCGATCAGCGCACGATGCTGCGCCAGATCGAATTGTGGGGCAGCAGGATCATCCCCGCGATCCGGAAGGAGCTGAAATCCAGCCGCACCGGGCGCGGCAGGACCGCGAGCGAGACGGTCTCGGCATAGCCCAGCACCAGCGCAAGCTCGGAGGTACGCCATGGGATGCCAAATCGCTCAAATGACCGATTTCCGCTCTGTCGAAGCCGCCGAATTCCGCTTGGCGATGCGCAACCTCGCGAGCGGCGTGGCAATCGTGGCGACGGGAACGGAGAGCACGCGGCGCGGGCTGACGGTCAGCTCCGTCACCTCGCTGTGCATGGATCCGCCCTGCCTGCTCGTCGGCGTCAACTCGAGCTCCGAAACGCACGCCGCAGTTCTCGCCAACGGCCGCTTCGGAGTCAGTCTGCTTAGCAGAGGTCAGGAGGATTTGGCGCTGCGCTTCGCCGGCGGCGCCAAGGGCATCGACCGCTTCGCAACGGCCCCATGGCAGCAAGGCGTCCTCGATGTGCCGCTGCTCGAACCGGCGCTCGGCGGTTTGGAGTGCGTGCTGCATCATCACCAATTGGTCGGCACGCACGGTCTCTTCATCGGCAGGATCGTGGCGACGCACGGCGGAAACGGCGATCCCCTCGTGAATTTTCAAGGCGAGCTGCGCGCCTTGCCGCAGGCGTAGCCGGCATCATCCCCGATATGCCAGAACAGGAGCAACGCTGTGATCATCGAATGCTTCGACGGCGGCATTGTCCGTCTGACCGAGCCGTCCGAGTTCGGCAAGTTCAAGCTGGTGCTGCATGCCGACACCCGGCTCGCGACGGAAGCCTGGAAAGGAATCACGCTTCTCGACGATCGTGATGCGCTCGTCTCCATCGATCTGGTCCCCACCCTGACGGGCCGCCCGGATGATGCAAGCTGGGATCAGCGCTATGCGGAGATGGTGGCCAAGGCCCGCCAGCATGGCTGGATCGATACCGAGCGACACGCGATTCGGGCTCATATCGAACGAGCGCTTTAAAGCCGTCATGATGACGCCGGCAAGCAAGTCCGGCGTGATCTCAATCGCGCTTGATCCCGATCGACTTGACGATGGGTGCCAGGCGGGCCAGCTCGTCCTCGACCAGGCGCTGAAACTTGTCAGGACCTGAATCGGCGTCCGGCTCCAGACCTTGCGAACGATAGTTTTCCTGCAACTGTGGATCGGCCATCGCCGTACGGGTCGCAGTAGCGATCCGCTCCACGATCACATCCGGGGTCGCCCTTGGAGCGAACAAGCCAAACCAGCCGGCATAGCTGAGGCCTGGCATGCCGGATTCGATGACCGTCGGAATTTCCGGCGCGCCGCTCAACCGCCGATCGCTCGTCACGGCGATCAGCCGCAGCTTGCCCGCGTGGTGCAATTGCAGGATCTGGCTCGAGACCACGGCAATGACCGAGGAGATCTGGCCGCTGACAAGGTCGTTGGTCGCGGGCCCCATGCCCCGATAGGGGACGTGGACGAAATCCCCTGCTAGGCCCGATTGCTGTCTGAACATCTCGCCGACGAGATGATTGCCGGTCCCAACGCCCGGCGTGCCGTACGAAAGCTTGCCCGGATTGACCCGCGCAAAAGCTGCCAGCTCTCGCAGGTCCTTGACCGGCAGGGAAGGATGAACCGCGAATGCCAGCGTGCTGGTGATCAGGCGATAGATGGCGCGGAAATCGCGTACCGTGTCGTAGGCCGGCTGCGCGGAGGACAGCGGAATCATCACCTGGGTGCTGCCATTGCCGAGCAGGAGCGAATAGCCGTCGGCTGCGCTCTGCGCCACCGCGGCGGTGCCGATCGCACCGCCAGCGCCGCCGATATTCTCGACATAGATCGGCCCCAGCAGCGAGCCGATCCTGTCGGCCCAGGGACGGCCGATCTGATCACCAGCGGCGCCGGCCGTGTAGGGAATGACCAGCCTGATGGGGCGGGAGGGGTATTCATCAGCGGCGACGCCACCGGGCCAGGCGGCCAGCGCCGAGATCCCCGCCGCCATATCGAGCAGTTCTCGCCGTGAGAGCAGGGACATCTTCTGCATATTCGGGACTGAGCTGGTCATCATACACGAATGTGGCGCCCGGAAAACGTGCGGGACGAGCGACTGCGGAATTAAGAATTTGGTAACGATACGAACGCGGTTCAGCGCATTAATGCAAATCGCACGCCGCCGGTGTCTAGCCGTAACGACCCTGCTATAAAGCGCAGTGACGGCTCGATGGATTTTCGCGAATTGTCCGGTTTCCCTGATTGCGCATGAACAAGCTTAGCAACACCTTCGACATCGTCATCGAGCAGGCGTTCGACTTTCTGTCTCCGGAATATGCCGAGCTGTTTGATCGCTCGGCCGCCACCGCGTTCCAGCACCCGATCTGGCTGCACTGCCTCTACACCAGGCTGGCGCCGGAAGCGGGTGCGGCACCTCTGGTCGTCGTGGTCCGCCACCGCGCGACGGAAGTGCTTGCGATGGTGCTGCCCCTGCTCCGGATCCGGCGCGGTCCGATCCGAACCGTCGAGTTCGCCGACCTGCGCGTCTCCGACTATCTGGCGCCGGTCTGCAGCCCGGACGTGTTTTCGCAACTGCTCGACGACGCGGCTGCGTGCGCGGAAATTCGGCGCCTCGTTCGTCCTTTCGATCTGCTCCGAATGACCAAGCTGCCCGACGGGCGGCTTCCGATCGAAAACCTGCTGGCTGCGTCGCGCCGCGTAGCGATGGACACCAACGCCTACGCGACGGTTCTGGTCGCGCCGTTCGAGCAATGGCGGGCCAGTGCGATCGATCGCTCCTATCAGAAGGAGCTCGCAAAGAAATATCGTCAGCTTCAGAAGAAAGGCGCGCTGAGCTTCTCATGCTGCAACGACAGCGCCTCCGTGATTGAGGCCATGGAGGTGATGAAGAAGTTTCGCGGTCCGCGCTTTCAGGCCCAAGGCGACGGAGATCTGCTGCAGCGCTCCGAGTATTTCGGCTTCTATTCCGACGTGGCCCTTCGTGGTCTCGGCGCCTTTGTGCGCCTCTATGCCATGACGATGGACGGCGAAGTGATCGCCGCGGTGCTCGGACTGTGCCATCGGGAGAGCTTCCTCATCATCATGAGCGCCTTCGACATCGCCGGGTACAAGAGCCAGTCCCTCGGCGCGCTGATGTTCGAGCAGGTGGCGCGGGATTGTATCGAGCGCGGGGATCAGATGCTCGATTTCACCATTGGTGACGAGCCATACAAGAAATTGTTCGGCGGACAGCCTTCGCCAATGTGGGCGGTCACGAAAGCCGGCAGCACCGCAGGCGCCCTCGCCCTGTTCGCGCTGAAGCAGGCTCCCTGGCTCAAACTGGCGGCCAAGCGGCTATCGGATCTGCGGCTGCTGCCCGCCCGCACCCCGACGCCCACGCGCTGACGGGCGGCAGGCGAAGGAACGCAGAGCTCAGGCGCGCAGCGCGCCGCGAACACGTCCAAGCCAGCCCGGATGCATTTGATCGACACGGTGTGCCAGGCTGCGCCGCAGGAAGTGCAGCCGCCGCCGGACATCCCAGCCGATATCGTTACGAGACGTCAGGGCCTGACGGAAGCGCGCCATCTTCAGGGACTGCTGGTCCGCCGCGATCTTGTCGCGATCGGAATAGAACTGCGAGATCTTCTCCTGGCCCATGCCTGATGTCATGAGCCATCGCGGCGCATATTCGGTGCAAAGACGATCGACGTCCACCAGCAGGCGCGCGACGCCCGTGCCGGCGGCGGGGCAATTGGTCTGGAACGCATCGCCGATGAGCACGACGCCCGGTTGGAGATGTCCCTCGACGACGGTCAGATCCATCACCCAGTTCTGGACCCGGTCGGTGACGCGGAAATCGCCGAGATAGGGCCGCAATCCCGGCAGCAGACGCAAGAGTGTCGCTTCCGGTTCGCGGCGCAGCTCGCGCATGATCGGATCGGTCGGGTCGCGGAACATGAAGAGATTGGCCCGCATGCCGGCGCGAACGGGAAACAGGCTGAGATAATCGATGCCGTCCGCCGTGCGCTCGCCATAGCAGGTCAGCGCCTCGAAATCGAACGGGTGACCGTCCTGACGCGCAATCGTGAAACCGAACGAAACCGAATGGCGCTCGGCCAGCACGCGCCGCCTGATCCCGAGTTTGTAGCCGAGAGCTCCCGCCATGCCCGTGGCTAGAACGACAAGGCGCGCGGTCACGCGCCGCCCGGAGGCCAGCTCGAGATGCTGGACGTCGTCGCTGCAGCTGATGGCGGTGACCTCATCGACGATCAGGCTGGATGGATCGGGTAGCTGGCTGCGCGCCATGGCGACGAGGTCGGCATAGGGAAATCCATAAGCCTGGCCGACGCTGACATCGACCACCTTGCCTTCCCGGATATTGAGCACCTGATCATATCGACAAGCGGCCTTATCGAGCGCATCGAGGAAGTCCAGCTTGCGGAGCATCTCCAACTGATGGCCGCCGATCTTTTCGACCCGGAACTCGTCCGGATGGACCGCCCGCTTGTCGATCAGGGCGATGCGATGCCCTGCCCGCGCCAGCACGGCCGCCGCGAGCGATCCGGCAAGACCGCCGCCGACGATCGCGATGTCCGCAACGGTTCTCGAAGTGCCAGCTGTGGCGATCGGCTCGGTCACAGTTCTGTCCGCCGTCATGATCCAGGCTCCCACGGTCAACCAAAGTCGCACGTGCAATTCCCTGGCCTGATGTCGCATCGCAGGGCCGAACGCGATCATTTCTCGATATCGAGGTTAACGGAGCGGAGAGCCGGCATCCCTGACGATAACCGGCACGCCTCTTGCTCGGGATTCTCCGTACATTTCGGTTTCGGGCAGCTCGGCGGCCGATCCCGGCGAGCCAACCCGCATTCAAACGGCTGATCTCGCCTCTGGTCCGGGCTGGGCCTTGCTCGATTTGAGACAATGAGGACGACGATGTTCCACAGTGAAGCAACCGGAGTAACCGCGATGTCGTCGCCGCCGACAAGATTCTGCATCCTGCCCATTAACACTCGCGGTTTTTGGGCATGCTAGGTTGTCGCCGATATCGGAACATGTCTCTTCAGGAGAGAGCAGCTCCTTAAACTTCCATGATCGGATCCATCCTCCAGTTCCTGCGGCGTGACGTCACGCGCGGTGTCGTCGGGACCATCCTCCTCAAGGTTGGTAGCGGCGCGCTTGCGTTTGCGTTGTTCTCGCTGGCGGCACGAACGATGTCGCCCGATGGCTTCGGCATCTTTGCGACCTGGCTTTCGGTTGCCCAGATCGCCGCTGTCGTGGGACTGGTCGGCCAGGAATCGTTGCTGGTGCGATTCCTGAACGAGTATCAGGTCGGCGACAGGCCGGATCTCACCAAAGGTGTCCTCCTCTCAAGCTTCAAGATTGCCTCGATCGCAATGCTGATTGTGATCGCCGGGATCGCCATCGTGGCGAACATGAGAGGCGACTGGTGGCTGCTCATCCTTGCGGTGTCGGCCTATACGGCCGTGAACGCCGGAGTGATGCTTGGCAGCCAGGTGGCTCGCTCGCTGGTCAGCATTCTCATGGGCGAAGGAAATCGCGAGTTCTTCTGGCGGGTCATCGTCGTTGTGTTTCTGCTCGCCATGCTGCTCGGCCATCGGCAACTCGATCCCGCCGAGCTGATCGCGGTGATGACCATCGCCATGTCGGTCGGCCTGGTTGCGCAGATCATTTCGATCGCGCGCGTGCTGCCAAATCTGCGCGGCACGGCGGCTCGCTCCGAAACGTCCCGCTGGCGGTCGAGCGCCCTTCACTTCTGGCTCGCATCCATCCTTGAAGTCGCGAACCAGTATTTCGACGTCATCCTGGTCTACTGGATGTTGGATCCGGCGACGGCCGGTATCTACTTTGCCGCCTCGCGTCTCGCCAACATCTTCGCCATGGTGTCCGCGGCGTTGTACACTTTCGGCGCGCGCCGGCTTCCCTCGCTGTATTTCAGCAAGAACCATCGGGAGTTCGAACGAACCTTGCGGCTGATGGCGGAAGTGACCGCGCTTTGCGTGGCCGCCGGGCTCGCCACGATCTGGATCGGCGGCCCCTATCTCCTCAACCTGTTCGGGCCCCATTTCACCGAGCAGCATTCGGTCTTGATCGTGCTTGCGATCGGAACGGCCATCCAGGCCGCGGGCGGCCCGTCTGCTGCGATCCTGCAGCTGACCGGCCATGAACGGATCTATGTTCCCGTCGTTGCCGCCAACGTCGCGCTGCGGTTCGCGGGATTTCTCATCCTCATTCCCTGGCTCGGCGTGCTTGGCGCGGCGGTTTCGGCCACAGTGTCGCTCGCGCTCGCGACTATTGCCCTGAACGTCCTCTGCCGCCGACGGACAGGGGTGGATCCTTCAATCCTGGTGCTCTTGCGCTTCACCGCCATGAAACGCGGCAATTATGCAGTCGGTGGCGCCGACTCCCGTGACTAGGCGTCAATCGCGCCGTCGCTCAGCGGGTCATCGTTCACGCGTCGGCGGTGCGCAAGACCGATTGGTTAACGTGCTTCCCGCGTACCATGCCGGAACCTGCGAAATGACCGCGCGAACGGCGCCGACAGTCGAGCCTCGCATTAACTCCGTTTGTTGCTAGTCGGTGTCCACGCCATGGGCGCATGTTAGGTACGGAGTTAAGAAGGTGAAGATTTCGTTTCTTTAGCGGGTCGGGATCCGTGCTCCACTATCAGCCGAACAAGGAATTGGGCGAGACGACCGCGACAGCACCCGCGCAGCCAGACGGCGGCGGACCAAAGCTGCGCGTGCTTCTCGCGCAAACCCAGGCCGAGAACGCCGGTGCGCAGGAGATCTCCAGGCTGCTCGGCGCCGGGCTGACCGCTCGCGGCTACCGGGTCACCAATCTGTTCTTCTTCCGTAAATCGGAATCGTTCGATGAGCCGCCCGATACGCTCTATTGCGCGCCGAGCCGGCCCGGAAATCCCGCGGCGCTGCTGCGAATGCTGTGGACGCTCGGCCGTCATATCAGCACCATCAGGCCTGACGCCGTCCTGACATTCCAGCATTTCGGCAACGTCATCGGCGGCGGCGTGACGCGCCTCGTCAGCCGCGCACCCGTCATCGCCAACCAGGTTTCATCCGCGCTGTCGATGAGCTGGCCGGTCCGCACCGCTGACATCGTCATGGGCAGTGTCGGCTTCTTCGACCGTATCACGCTCAATTCGCAGGACATGCAACGCGAATATTCGCGCTACCCCGCGGCCTATCGGTCACGCATGGTGCATGTGCCGCACGGCTTCGACGACAAGGCCCTCACCCTGTCGAAGGAGACTGCACGACAGAAATTCAATCTGCCGCCGGATCGTGTATTGCTCGGCTGCGCAGCGCGGCTGCATCCGCACAAGCGGCTCGACATGGCGATACGTCTGCTGCCGGATCAACCATCCTGGCACCTTGCGCTCGCCGGCCAGGGAGCGGACGAGGCCCGGCTGAGGCTGCTGGCGAATGAATTGAAGGTATCGGACCGGCTGCATTTGCTCGGGGAAATCCCCCCCAGCCGAATGGCGGATTTTCTCGCCTGCCTGGACGTGTTTGTATTCCCGACGCAGGCGGAAACCTTCGGTCTGGCCGCGGTCGAGGCTGCAAACGCCGGTGTTCCCTCCGTCGTTACGGATCTTCCCGTCCTGCGCGAAGTGTTGTCTTACGAAGGAAAACCGACTGCACTCTTCGTCGACGCCTCCGATCATACGAAGCTCGCGGCAGCCGTCTCCAGGCTGCTGACGGACCAGCATTTGAGCGATGAACTGCGACAAAATGCCAAAGGCCTCAGGTTGCGCTATTCGGTAGATGCCATGGTGGAGGAATACGTCCGAATTCTCGGCCAGGTCACTTGACCTGATACGTTGGAATAGATGGGCTCGACATGATCATCGAGTTTCGCTGTGAACGAGAGTACGCGCGGCGCTGGATGGGCCGCGACATGCTGTCGATCGACGGTCGCAACGTTCCGGTTCAAATCGCGTGGGCGACGACGGCCGAGCCACGGCCCGCAGGTCTCGACGCCCTGTTCGAGCTCGAACGCCTGGTGTTGCACAAGGGCAAGCACAGCGGCGCCAACGGGCTGAACATCGTTCCGGAACAGACGCAGATTCGCAACCAGACCGCCGACGTGATCGTCGATTTCACCGGCGGCGCGCGCGATCCGAGCAGCTCCGCACCGCTGTATCTCCGTCCGCTGTTCAATGGAGTTGCAGGCGAAAACGCTGCGCTCGCCGCCATCCTCGCCGGCGACCTGCCGGTGATCGACATCGTCAACGAGGTCGACGGTTCAGTCCTCGACCGCGGCCACCCATCCGGAGAAATTGCCGCAGGCCTCAGCGGCGCACTCGAAACCGTCATGGCGCGAACCCTGACCATGGTGGCGGCGATCCTGTCGGGACGGCCGCGCATCGTGCCGCAGCTGGCGCGCCGCGCCGGAAATGGCTCGCACCGCGGCCCCCTGGCCTACGTCACGCGCGGCCTTGCCGTCTCGATCGCCAAGGAGATCTATCGCCTCTGCTGCTATGCCCCGCATTGGCATATCGGATGGCGCTTCAACGACGGCGCGGGCGTCTGGCAGACCGGAGATCTATCGGGTCCGAGCTGGAACGTTCTGGGAGATCCCGGAAACCACTTCTACGCCGATCCTTTCCCCATCACGTGGCAGGGACGAACATTCGTCTTCTTCGAGGATCTCGATCACCGTGTCGGAAAAGGCATCATCTCGGCGATCGAGTTCAGTGATAGTGGACCGGTTGGCGAGGTCGTGCCGGTGCTGGAGGAGCCCTGGCACCTCTCCTATCCGTTTCTGATCGAGGACGGCGGCGAGTTGTGGATGATCCCGGAGAGTTCGACTCACGGGGACGTCGCCCTCTACAAATGCGTCCGGTTCCCGGACAAATGGGAGCGACACGCGACGCTCCTTTCCGGCCTCGAGCTGGCCGACGTCACGATCACGCGGCACAACGGCCTGCATTATCTGTTCGGAGCCTGGCGCGACGGAACGGGCGGCTATTCGGATTCGCTGGCGATCTATTATGCCGATCACCTTTTGGGTCCCTGGTTGCCCCATGCCAGCAATCCGGTCCTGATCGACCGCGCAAGCACGCGGCCGGCCGGGAATTTCGTCACGCTCAATGACAAATTGTGGCGCCCGGTCCAGAACTGCACCGACGGATACGGCGCGGCGCTCGCGCTGGCGGAAGTGGTCGAACTGTCGCCGACCGCCTTCAAGCAGATCGTGCACCATTCCCTGAGGCCCGGACCGGTATGGCCCGGCAGGAAGCTCCACACCCTGAACCGCTGCGGCCGGCTCGAGGTGATCGACGGATCGCGTGTCCAACCCAAGACCCGCGCCTTCGCGAGCAGACTTCCATCGGCGATTCAGTCTCCGCGCACCAGTTCATCCACGGCCAGTTGAAGCCGCCGGCGTGGTGCAAAGTAGAGCCGCGGCGTCGCTCGCATCGCGTCCGAGCGCGCGGGCAAGGACGTGCCCGATCGTTCCCACCTGCGACGCAGCACCGCGCCAGGCCACGATCTGGTCGGGACGTATCAAAGCGAGATCGGCATCGTAGAGATCGCGCAAGGCTGCCGGCAGCGTGACGATCTTCAAATCCATCCCGAGCGCGCGGACGGCGTCAGCGATTCCGGCGTGGGCCGACGCGGCCTCGCCGAACTGGAGCAGCGTCCATTCGAACCCGAACAGGTCATACAAGGACACGCCGTCGTCCAGCCACGCATGCGGTGCGCGGCCGCCGGGACAGGCACTGGGAATGTAGACGTTCGCAGCATCGGGCGGCGGCTGGCTGCCATCGGAGACGATGATCGGCGAGCCGTCGTAGCGCCCACCGAAGGTCACACCGGGGATGTTGAACTCGGCGCGGGCGTGCTGCTCGAGATAGGCGCCCGCAATCCGCCGCGCCTCGCGGCCCTCGTCCGTGGCGTCCTCGATGTCAGGCGTCGGCGAGAAAAGACCAAGGGAATCGGCAAAGCGCCGGGCATAGTTGGTGTTGCGGAGCGCCACCGGACGTCGCTCGATCTCGTAGCTGTCGAGCAGCGTTGCCGGGCTCAGACCCTTGACGACGCTTGCGAGCTTCCAGCCGAGATTGACCGCATCCTCGATCGCGGTGTTGTAGCCGAGCCCGCCGGTCGGCGTGAACAGATGCGCCGCGTCACCGCCGAGAAAGACCCTGCCCCGTTGCATGCCGTCCGCGACCAGCGCGTGACCGGCGGTCCAGGTCAGGAAGGACAGCACCTCGCAGTCGATCGGCGCGCCGCAGGCGCGCTGGAACGCGGTCTTGGCCTCGTTGGTCGTGATCGCACTTTCGTCTTCGCCCGGACGAAGCTGCGTGTGAAATGCGAATTCGTCGCGGCCGTTCACCGAGGCCATGAAAGCGCGGCGGTCGCCGTTGAAGCAATTGTACATCCAGGCCCTGGCATGCGGGATGCTCGCATAGAAGTCCGTCGAACGGAGATAGACAGCCAGCATGCGGCCGCCCATGAAATCGCGCTGCGTTCCCGTCTCGCCTCCGTAAGCGATCCCGAGCGATTGGCGCACCATCGAACGCGGCCCATCGGCGCCGACCAGGAAGTCGGCGCGAACCCGAAAACGGCTGCCATCATCGAGGCATTCGACTTCGCCCACGATGCCGTCATCGCTTTCGGCGTAGCTGATCAGCCGGTGACCATAGTTGAGCTTGATGCCGGCAAGCCGTTCGGCATGGCGGCGCAGCACCGCCTCGACATATTTCTGCGAGACCCGATGCGGCAGCTCCGCCGCGCTCCAGGAGCCCGACATGCCCCGGATCAGCTCGCCCGCGCGTGACGATGACGGCAATCGAAAACGCGCCAGCTCGTAAGCCGTGTAGCGCGTGAAGTACGCAACGTCGGTCGGATAATCGGCGGGCAGCCCTTCGCGCCTGATCTCATCGGCAAAACCCAGCCGCCGATAGTGCTCCATCGAGCGCGCCTGCGTCGCATTGGCTTGCGGATTGAACGCGGTGCCCGGCTTTTCGTCGACCAGGATGGCGGACACGCCGCGCCGGCCGAGCTCGTTGGCCAGCATCAGCCCGCAGGGCCCCCCGCCCACGATGAGCACCGAGGCTGTCAGACCTGTTTCCAAGACGCTTCTCCCTACGAGCAATATCTTGCATGGTAAGGAAGCATGACGATATCGTCAAGTAAACTGACTAATCGACATCGTCGAGCGTGACGAACTTCGCGCCGTAGACCGCCAGCCCCTTCAGGATCGCCTCCATCGTGGCCTTGCCGAGCTCGGTACGCATCTCATGCTCGGCGATGTCGACCGCATCGCGGAACGCATCGAGCCATCTGTGACCGGCCGGCGTAAACATGACGATGCGCGCGCGACGGTCGGTCGGGTCCGCGATGCGATCGACGAGACCGAGCTCCGCGCATTGATCGACCAGCTCGCCCATCGCCTGCTTGCTCATCGAGGCACGGCGGGCAAGCTCTGTGAGCCTCGTCCCCTCGACGTCGAGATTGCGGGTCAGGCTGACATGCGCAATGCGCGTCTCGTCGTGTCCCCGCTCGCTCATCAATTCGAGCACGCGGCCCTCGAAGCGCCGCACGGCGTTGTTGAGCAGGCGACCGATATTGGCATGCCGCCACGCGGTGCCGGATGCGGTGCCGGGTGTCTTGGCTTTCACGAGATCTGCTTCCGATTCGACCGATCGAGGTTGCGCGAAGCTAACACAACAGGCGGCCTGGCGCGCTCGGACAGCTGATCAGCGCGTGTTGGCGACGGGCGGCGTGGATCAAAACGCCGCCCGATATCCGTGGCTCGAGCGACCCCCGGCGAGGGGCGCTTACTGGGAGCGATCCGAGGTCCAGCCCTTGTACTCCGCGACGTTGTCCCTGGTCACGAGCTTGGACGGCAGCAGCTCGACGGTCGAGGCGGGCTTCTGGCCATTGAGAATGCCGACACCGACCTGCACGGCCCGCCGCGCCATGAAGAACGGGTCCTGCGAAGCCGAAGCATGGATCTGCGGCGACTGCGGATCTTTCAGCGCGGCTTCGATATCGGGCGCGCCGTCGACCGCCGTGATGACGATGCCGCTGCGGTTCTGCTGGCGCGCCGCAAGGTCGGTGCCGATCGCCTGCGGATCGTTGATGGCGAAGATGGCGTCGATCTTGGGAAAGCGGGTCAGATAGCCCTGCGCAATGGTGAGGCCGCCTTCGCGTGAGCCTTTGCCGTCCTGGTCGTTGGACAAAACCTTGATGCCGGGATTCTTCGAGAAGACGTTCTTGCAGCCGACAACACGATCGATCACGGCGGAGACTTGCGGCCCGTTCTCGATGATGACGTCGCCCTTGCCGCCCAGTTTGTCGACGATGTATTGGCAGGAGATCTCGCCGGCCTGGACGTTGTTCGTGGTCACCGTGGCATCGGCGCCTTCGGCCGCGGTGTCGACCGCAACGACGACGATGCCTGCCGCTTGCGCCTTCTTGATCGCCGGCCCGATCGCCTTGGGATCGCCGGGGTTCAGCAGGATCAGGTCGACGCCGGCGGCGATGAAATTGTCGATCTGGGTCACCTGCTTGCCGAGATCGTATTCAAAGCCGACCGTCGTGATCTTCACATTGGGATTGGTCTTCTTCGCCTCGAACTCGGCGCCCTTCGACAGCGCGACGAAGAACGGGTTGCCCATCGACCCCAGCGACACGCCGATCGACTTGAGCTCCTTGGCGAAGGATGGCGCGGTGCTTAGGGCTAGCGCCGTCGCGGCGCCGGCGAGCATGATCGTCTTCAACATGGGCTTCCTCCCTGGTCTGTCTTCGTCCCCGGCACGGCAGACCAGTTGCCGCAGCGGAATCCCGTATCACGCCATGCGCGCTCAGACGCGCGCAAGGTCCTTTAGGTTCTGGCGGAGCCTTGCAACCGGTAGCGATCAAGCGCCACGGCGCCGATGATCACCAGGCCCTTGATCACGTATTGCCAGATGTCGGAGACACCGACGAGGATCAGGCCGTTCGACAGCACGGCGATGATCAGCGCACCGACCAGCGTGCCCCAGATCGAGCCGATGCCGCCGACGAACGAGGTGCCGCCGAGGATCACGGCGGTGATCGCGTCGAGCTCGTAGGACTGGCCGAGCTGCAGGCCGTTGGCCGCATAGAGCCGCGCTGCCTGCATGGCGCCGCCGAGCCCGGCGAAAAGCCCGGAGATGCCATAGACAAAGATCAGGACGGCCCAGACCTTGATGCCGGCAAGCCGCGCCGCGCTTTCATTGCCGCCCACCGCATAGATGTGCACGCCGAGCACGGTCCGGCGCAGCACCAGCCAGGAGACCAGAATGACGAGCAAGGCGATCACCGAGAGCCACGGGATCGACGCGACGCCGGGGATGAGCGTCAGCGAGCCGTTGCCGATGAAGGCGTAGGGAATGGAGGGATTGAAAACGGTGGTGTCGGCCCCGAGCAGCCGTGCCAGGCCGCGCACGGCAGTGAGAGAGCCGAGCGTGACGATGAAAGGCGGCAGGCGGAGCAGCGCAATCAGCGCGCCGTTGACGATACCGAAGCCAAGGCCGGTGAGCAGCGCGGCCGGCAGCCACAGCATTCCGAGCTCCGGCAGCTTGGAGATCGTCAGTCCGGCCATCGCGGAGGCCGCCAGGATCGAGCCGACCGAGAGGTCGATGCCGCCAGTGAGGATGACGAAGGTCATGCCCGCGGCGAGCACGGTGTTCACTGCGGCCTGCTGCAACACGATGCCGAGATTTTGTCCGGTGAAGAAACGTCCCTCGGACAGGAAATGGAAGCCGACGCAGAGAATCAGCAGCACCGGCAGCATGCCGAGCGCGCTGATCAGCATCCTCACCCGCTGGCGCTTTGTCTCGGCGGCAGCGCCGTTGGTCGTCCTGGTTGGGGCGGGCTGGGCCTGCGAGGCACCATTGTCAGGCATCGAGATGCTCCATCCCCGTGGCAAGCGCCATGATGTCTTCTTGTGTCAGTGGCGAATTGGGGCCGCGCGTCACCTCGCCGGCGATGCGCCCGGCACGCATGACGACAACCCGGTCGCAGATGCCGATGATTTCGGGCAGATCGGACGAGATGACGAGGATCGCGGTGCCGGCCTTGGCCAGATTGTCGATGATCGAATAGATCTCCGACTTGGCGCCGACATCGACGCCACGCGTCGGCTCGTCGAGGATCAGCACCCTTGGTGCAATCGCGAGAAGTCGCGACAGCAGCAGCTTCTGCTGATTGCCGCCGGACAGGCCGCCTGCGGGGACGCTGACATTGGCGGCGCGGATGCTGAGGCCAGCGAAGGCCCTGTCGGCGCGCTCGCGCGCCTTGTCGCGATCCAGGAACCAGCAGAGCTTCGCATCGCGCGCGAGCACCGCGAGGTTGATGTTATCAAGACATGACATGTCCAGGAACAGGCCGAGCGCCTTGCGGTCCTCGGTCAGATAGGCGATCCCGGCCTCGAGCGCCTCACCGGGGCTGCGGATCTCGACCGGCCGTCCCTCCAGCTCGAGCCGGCCGGAGGTTTTGGGCGACGCGCCGATGATGAGATGCGCAAGCTCGGTGCGGCCGGCGCCGATCAGACCGGCGAGACCAACCACCTCGCCCGCATGCACGGTGAGCGAGCACCCCCTGACGCGCTGACCATCGGCCATGTCGATCGCTGCGAGCACGGGATGTCCCCGCCCCGCCTTGGGATCGTGGTCCTTCTTGTAGAACGATGAGACGTCGCGCCCGACCATCAGCCGAACGATGGTATCGGCACGGATCTCCGGCTTGTCGAGCGAGCCGACCAGCCGGCCGTCGCGCAGCACGGTGACGCGGTCGCCGAGCGCGTAAACCTCGTCCATGCGATGCGAGATGTAGATGATGGCAAGCCCTTCGGTGCGAAGCTGGCGGATCAGCGCGAACAGCCGCGCGCTCTCGCCGGCCGACAGCGCCGTGGTCGGCTCGTCCATGATCAGGATCTTTGACCTCGCATGCAGCGCACGTGCGATCTCGACCAGTTGCCGCTGGCCCATCGACAGATGCGCCACCAGCGTCGATGGCAGGAAGTCTGCGCCCAGCCGTTTCAGGATGGGGCCGACGCCCTCGCGCATGGCACCGCGCGCCAGCATTCCCGAGCGCGAGATCTCGCGTCCGAGATAAATATTCTCGGCGACGCTGAGATTGGGGGCGAGCGACAGTTCCTGATAGATGATGGAGATGCCTGCGTTGCGGCCGCCGAGCGGGCCTTCGATCCGCACCGAGCTTCCTTCGATACGGATCTCGCCGCCGGGATCAGGCCTGTAGGCGCCGGACAGGATCTTCATCAGCGTCGACTTGCCGGCGCCGTTCTCCCCCATCAAGGCATGCACTTCGCCGGCATAGACGGTGAGATCGACGGCACGCAGCGCCTTGATGCCAAAGAAGGATTTTGAGACCCCGCGCATCTCGAGGATCGGATCGTTCATCGTGCCTCCCGGCGCACAATGCGTTTCCCACCCGCGTCTCGATCTTTTTGTCAGCGCGGTTCACGCATTAAACAAAAGGCCGAAGGCCAGAGCAATACCGAACACACGAGAATGCAACATCGAGGCGATGCTAGTGGCGCGGCCGATACAGTTCGCGCCACGCGGGAAGCCGCTTGGCATAAGCATCCGTCAGCTCGGCGTCAGGTTCGAACGTCTCGATGCGCTGCGGCCGTGTGCATACGACATCGATTGCCTCACCGGTGACAGCAAGCCGCCCCAATCTTGCCGCACCGAACGCCGCGCCGGCCTCACCTCCGGCGAAGCAATGGACTGGAACATTCAGCACGTTTGCCAGCACCGAGAGCCAGAACGGGGATCGCGATCCGCCGCCAATGACATCGGCTTCCGCGATCGCAATGCCGGCACTCGCGAGCGCGTCGCGGCAATCGGCAAGCGCGAAAGCAACGCCTTCGAGCACCGCCTGCACGATCGCTGCGCGATCGGTGCCATGGCTCAAACCATCAAGCATGCCGCGCACGACGGGATCGTCATGCGGCGTCCGCTCACCTGCGAGATAAGGCAGGAAGCTCACCGGCGACGGCGCCTGCGGGCGCGATCCGAGCGGCGCCAGCAGCTCGGCCTCGGTGACGCCGAGCAAGCGAGCGACCCAGGCGAGGCAGGAGGCGGCCGAGAGGATCGCGCCAGCCTGAATCCACATGCCGGGAATGGCGTGGCAGAATGTATGCACCGCGCGGTCCGGGTTGGCGGCAATTGTGCTGGTCGGTGCCAGCAAGGCACCCGAAGTTCCCAGCGACACGAACGCGGTTCCCGGCCGGATCGCACCGATGCCGACCGCCCCTGCCGGATTGTCCCCCGCGCCGCCCGCAATGATCGGCTGCCCGGCCATGCCCCAGCGCCGCGCGAGCTCGCCGCGCAATGTCGTTGCGGGCGCGCATCCCTCGACGAGACGGGGCATGTGATCGCGCGACAGGCCGGTCGCGGCCAGTGCGGCGTCCGACCAGTCCCGGCGCGCGGCGTCGAGCCACAGCGATCCCGATGCATCCGAGACGTCCTCGATGGCCTCGCCTGACAGCACCAGGCGCAGGTATGCCTTAGGAAGCAGCACGAGTTTCGTCGCCGCAAAGATGTCAGGCTCATGCGCCGCGATCCAGAGCAGCTTCGGCGCGGTGAAGCCCGGCATCGCCTTGTTGCCCGTCGTCGCACGCAACGCGGGCCAGCGTAGCTCCAGGATACGACACTCAAGGGCCGCGCGTCCGTCGTTCCAGAGGATGCAGGGCCGCAAGGGTCGCAAGCTCGCATCGAGCAGCGTGGCGCCATGCATCTGGCCGGACAGTCCAATGCCTTCGACGGCCGCCAACTCGCCGGGATGCGTTGCCTTCAGAGCATCCAGCGTGGCGAAGGTCACATCGATCCACTGCGCGGGATCCTGCTCGGAATAGCCAGCTTGCGGCGAGACGGTCGCAAGCGACCGGCTCTCGCTTGCAATCACGCGCTGGGCATCGTCGACGAGAACGGTCTTGACCGCGGAGGTACCGAGATCGATGCCGAGATACATGGATGCTCCCGCTCATTTCGCCGCGTCGATCCAGATCCCCGGCCGCGAATGCTCGCGAATATAGCCGACCAGGAAGTCGGAGAAGACCCTGATCTTGGCGGGCAGCCTGACGCGGTTTTGATAGGCGATGTTCATGGTGAGCAGCGGCAGCTCCCAGCCCATCAGGACCGGCACCAGCCGGCCAGCGGCGATATCGGCTTGAACGATATAAAGCGGCTGGATCAGGATGCCGAGCCCTGCGCGGGCTGCACCACAGATGATCTGGCCGTCATTGCTGTCGAGCGTCGGCGCGATCCGGACCGTCTGCATCGTGCTGCCCTGGCTCAGCCGCAACGAATAGGGATCGTTGGCGAGATTGTAGATCAGCATGTTGTGGCGGGCGAGATCGGCGGGATGCTCCGGCCGACCGTGCCTCTCCAAGTAGGCGGGAGCTGCCGCGAGCACACGATGCATCTGGCCGATGCGGCGGACGATGATGTTGGAATCCGGCTCGTGCTCCCGCGTGCGGATCGCGACGTCGATACCGGCTTCGATGAAGTCCAGATAGCGATTGGCGCTGATGATCTGCACGCTGAGATCTGGATAGAGCGCGCGGAAGGCAGGCAGCATCGGCGCGAGGTAGATCATTGCGAAGGACAGCGAAGACGTCACGCGCAGCATGCCCTTCGGCGACAGCGCGCGGTCGGAGACGGCGTCCTCGGCTTCGGCGAGCTCGTTCAAGAGTGTGCTGCAACGCTGCAGCAGTTCCTGCCCGGCTTCGGTCAGCCATTGCCGGCGCGTGTTGCGCTCGATCAGCCGGACGGCAAGCCGCTCCTCCAGCGCGCTGAGATGACGGCTCGCGGCCGCGTTCGACATCCGCAGGATTTCGGCAGCTTTGGAAAGACTGCCGAGTTCAGCGGTTTTGGAGAAAACCTCGAGTTGGAGCAGCCGATCCATTTTTGCTAAAATAGGAAAAGAGACTTACAAATTTTGACCTTTATTTCCGCTTTCTGCAAGGCAAAATGAGCCCAAGAAAAGAGAATGGCAGGCGAGGAAATCAGGAAATGTCGGGCCCGATCAGGCACATCGTGATGTGGCGGCTGCGCGGGGAGACCCCCGAGGAGCGCTCCGCCGCTCGGGTCAAGGTCAAGACCCTGTTCGAGGGCCTCAAGGGCCGGATCGACGGCCTCACCCATATCGAAGTCGGCATGGACGTCAGCGCGGTCGATTACGCCTGCGACGTGGTCCTGTTCTCCGAATTCACCGACCAGGCAGCGCTCGCCGCCTATGCCAACCATCCGGAACATCTGCGCGTACGCGAGGCGCTGGGTGACTTGCGGATCGGGCGCTTCCAGGTCGATTATCCCATCAAAGAGACCGGCGCATGATCGGTTCGTTCACCTTTGAGAACCTGCCCTGCCGCGTCGTGTTCGGCAGCGGAACGCTTGCGTCGGCTAAGGCCGAGGTGGAGCGGCTCGGCGGCAAGCGCGCGCTGGTGCTGACGACGCCGCAACAAGATGCGCAAGGCAAGAGTCTGGGGGCGGCGCTCGGTCCGCTCTATGCCGGACTGTTTTCCGGCGCCACCATGCATACGCCAGTCGACGTCACGGAGCGGGCGCTCGCAGCGATGAAGGCGTGCGAGGCCGATTGCGTCGTCTCGCTCGGCGGCGGCTCGACCACGGGCCTCGGCAAGGCTTTGGCCTTGCGCACCGGCGTCAATCAGCTCTGCATTCCCACCACCTATGCCGGCTCGGAAATGACGCCGATCGTCGGCCAGACCGAGAACGGCCTGAAGACCACGGTGCGCGATGCGGCGATCCTGCCCGAGACCGTGATCTACGATGTCGATCTGACCCTGACGCTGCCGGTGAGCTTAGCCGCAACATCCGGCATCAACGCAATCGCCCACGCCGTCGAAGCACTTTACGCGCGCGACACCAATCCGGTGACCTCGCTGATGGCGGAAGAAGGCATCCGTGCGCTCGCGCGCGCCCTGCCCGCGATCGCCGCCAAGTCCGACGACCGCGAGGCCCGCACCGAGGCGCTCTATGGGGCCTGGCTGTGCGGCGTCTGCCTCGGCACCGTCGGCATGGCGCTGCATCACAAGCTCTGCCACACGCTCGGCGGCACTTTTGATCTGCCGCACGCCGAGACCCACACCATCGTGCTGCCGCATGCGCTGGCCTACAACGCACCGGCGGTGCCGGATGCGATGGCACGGATCTCGCGCGCAATCGGCTCGGCAGATGCATCACAGGGACTTTTCGAACTTGCGAAGCGCTTGGGCGCGAAACTTGCGCTGCGCGACGTCGGCATGCCCGAAAGCGGCATCGACAAGGCGGCCGATCTCGCCGTCACCAACGCGTACTGGAATCCGCGCCCTCTCGAGCGCAATGCCATCCGCGACCTGATCGCGCGCGCCTGGGTCGGCGAGCCGCCGGCCGCGACCAAAGCGGCGGCTTGATACGATGCGGCGCACGCTGATCAAATCCGCGACGATCATCAGCATGGATGACGCGATTGGCGATCTCGCGACCTGCGACGTGCTGGTCGAGGGCAACCGTATCGCCAGCATCCGTCCGTCGATCGACCTCGGCAGCGGCGCGGATGAAACCGAGATCATCGACGGCAAGGGCCGCATCGTCATCCCGGGCCTGATCAATGCGCACATGCACACCTGGCAGACGGGCTTGCGCGGCTATGCCGCGAACTGGACGCTGCTCGAATATTTCCGCCGCATGCATGCCGGCCTAGCCACCGTATTTCGGCCCGAGGACATCCATATCGCCACCCTCGTCGGCGCGCTGAACCAGATCAGTTGCGGCACCACCACGCTGGTCGACTGGTGCCACAACAATCCGACCCCCGATCATACCGACGCTGCCGTGCGCGGCCTGATCGAGAGCGGCATCCGGGCCGCCTTCTTCCACGGCTCGCCGAAGCCCGAGCCGAAGCCGGGCGAGCCGCATTTCTCGGAAGTGCCGCATCCGCGCCGCGAGGTCGAGCGCCTGCTCGCAGGTCCCCTTGCCAATCGCGACGGCCTCGTCACGCTGGGGCTCGCCATTCTCGGCCCGCATTATTCGACGCTCGATGTCGCCATGCACGATTTCAGTCTGGCCCGCGAACTCAAGCTGATCGCCTCCATGCATCAGGGTGGCGGTCCGGCCAAGACACCCGGTGGCTGGAAGATGCTGATCGAGGCCGGGCTCGTCGGCGCCGGCATCAACATCGTCCATGGCAACGATCTGCCTGATGATCTCCTGGATCGGATGGTCGATCTCGGCGTGTCCTTCTCGGTGACGCCCGAGAACGAGATGATCCAGGGCCATGGCTTTCCGATTACTGGTCGGCTGCTCAAGCGTGGCGTTCGCCCGACGATCGGCATTGACCTCGAATCCATACTGGCCGGCGATCTCTTCTCCGCCGCTCGCGTCGCGCTGTCGATGCAGCGCTCGCTCGACAATGCAGAGTCGCGCAAGACCAGTGGGACCATCCCGGCAACGACCACGGTCCCCGTCCGCGAGGCCCTGCGCTGGATCACGACGGAAGGCGCCCGCATGCTCGGTCGCGAGCACCAGATTGGGTCGTTGACACCGGGCAAGCTTGCCGACCTCGTCATCATCAACGCCTCCGATCTGAACCTTGTCCCGGTGCACGATCCCGTCGCAACCGTCGTGATGCAGACGAGCCTCGCCAATGTCGAGGCCGTCATGATAGGTGGCGCCTGGAAGAAGCGGAATGGCCAGTTGCTGATTGACGGCCTGGAAACGAAGAAACAGCTGCTGGCGCAATCCGGCCGGCGGCTGGTGCAGGACATCGAACGACAGGGACGCGCCGCCTGAAGGCGCCAACGGACAACACAATGACAGATGCTTCGAAAAATGTCGCTTTCATCGGGATCGGCAAGATGGGCTTGCCGATGTCGGTGCTCGTTGCCAAGGCTGGCTACACGGTCACCGCATTCGATCAGAGCGCAGCGCGGCTCGACGAAGCCCGCGCACAGGGCATTTCGATTGCCGCATCGCCGGCCGAGGCCGTGAGCGGCAAGGCCGCGGTCGTCACGTCCCTGCCCGATGACACGGCCTTGCGCGGCGCCTTGCTCGGCCCGACCGGCCTCGTCGCCGCGATGGCGCCCGGAGCCATCTTGGTCGAGACCAGCACCGTGAGCGTTGACGCTTCCAACGAAGTCGCGGTCGCCGCCCAGAGTCGCGGCATCGCCTATTTGCGTGCGCCGGTCTCCGGTAACGCCAGCATCGTTCATACGGGTGCGCTGACCTGCTTCGTCTCGGGCCCGAAAGACGCTTTCGAAAGCGCAAAGCCGCTGTTCGCCGCCTTCACCCGCGCGCAGACCTATCTCGGGCCGGCCGAGGAGGCGCGTTACGCCAAACTCTCGGTCAATCTGATGATCGCCGTGTCGGCCGCGATGATGGCCGAGAGCCTGGCGCTGGCGCGCAAGGGCGGCATCGCCTGGCCGGACATCTTGAAGGTGCTGGACGACAGCGCGGTCGCCTCGCCGATGGTGAAGTACAAAACCGCGCCGCTGCGCAACCGCGATTTCGAGTCCACCTTCTCTTGCAAGCAGATGGCCAAGGATCTCGACCTCATTCTCGGTGCCGGTCACGCCGTCGGCGTGCCGCTTCAGCTCGCGGCCCAGGTGCGCGAGACCTATGGCTCGCTGGTCGCACAAGGCGACGGCGACACCGACTTCATCGCGACGGTCAAACATCTCGAACGGCTGTCCGGGCTCGGCGAGCCCAAACTCTGATCGGCGGAGACACCATGCGCAATTTCAACGAGACCACGATCACCGATGCGGTGCTGGAGCGGATCGCGGGCGCGACCGATCCGCGGATCAAGCAGGTGAGCGAGGCGCTGGTGCGCCACTTGCACGCCTTTGTCCGCGAGGTGCGGCCGACCCAGAAGGAATGGGAATACGGCATCGATTTCCTGACCCGGACCGGGCACATGTGCGACGACAAGCGCCAGGAGTTCATCCTGCTGTCGGATACGCTCGGCGTCTCCATGCTGGTCGATGCGATTAACCATCCGGTGCCGGAGGGCGCAACCGAGACCACCGTGCTCGGGCCGTTCTTCGTCCAGGCCGCGCCAGAGAAGGACAGCGGTGCCGATATCTCCGGCCCGATGGAGGGCGATCCGATGCTGGTCACCGGCTCGGTCTCGACCGTCGACGGCAAGCCGCTCGCAGGCGCCGTCGTGGACGTCTGGCATTCCGACGATGACGGCTATTACGACGTGCAGCAGCTCGACGACATCGGCGATCTCGCGATGCGCGCGCGCTTCCACACCGATGCCAACGGCCGTTTCCATTTCTGGTCGATCAAGCCGGCCGCCTACCCCGTCCCGCATGACGGCCCGGTCGGCCAGATGCTGGAGGCGCAGGGCCGCCATCCCTGGCGCCCGGCGCATGTGCATTTCATGATCTCGGCGCCCGGCTTCGAGCAGCTCGTGACCCATGTGTTCGTCGCCGGCGACCAGTATCTCGACAGCGACGTGGTCTTCGGCGTCAAGGACAGCCTGATCCGGGAGTTCGTCCGTCAGCCCGCCGGCCGTGCGCCGGATGGTCGCATGGTGGAGCGCGACTATTTCCACCTCAATTACGATTTCGGCTTGAAGCAGGTCGCGAGCAACGCAAGAGCCGCTTAGACTTATGCGGCGACGGGCCAACAAGAGTCCGGCAACAGGGAGCAGACGGGAGCTGAGGATGGGACCGCGGGTCAGCACGGCAGCATTGGCCGATCGCCTCACAGGCATGATCGGTCCGCGGGCGAGCGTTGCGCGCGGCGTGCTCGATCAGCATGGGCAGAGCGAGTCGCATTATCGCAACTTGCCACCCGACATCGTCGTCTTTCCTGAAACCACGCAGGAGGTCGCCGAGATCGTCAAGCTGTGCGCCGGCGCGGGCATGCCGATCGTCCCGTTCGGCGCCGGCACCTCGCTCGAAGGCAATGCGGCGTCTGTCGCGGGTGGTGTCTGCTTCGACTTCGCGCGCATGAACAAGGTGCTGACGCTGCACGACAGCGACATGGATGTGGTGGTGCAGCCCGGCATCTCGCGCAAGCAGCTCAATGCTGAGCTGCGTAATACAGGCCTGTTCTTCCCGATCGACCCCGGCGCGGATGCCTCGATCGGCGGCATGACCTCCACCCGCGCTTCCGGCACCATGGCGGTGCGCTACGGCACCATGAAGGACAACGTCATGGCGCTCGAGGTGGTGCTGGCCGACGGCCGCATCATCCGCACTGCCAGGCGCGCGCGCAAGTCTGCGGCCGGTTATGATTTAACGCGCATGTTCGTCGGCGCGGAGGGCACGCTGGGCGTCATCACCGAGATCACGCTGAAGGTGCATCCGGTGCCGCAGGCGATCTCGGCCGCAGTCTGTAGCTTCGACACGCTGCACGACGCCGTCGATACCGCGATCTCCGTGATCCAGTCCGCGATCCCCGTTGCACGCATCGAGCTGCTCGACGACGTCATGATGCACGGCATCAATGCCTATGCCAAGCTCGGCTATCGCGAGGCCCCTACCCTGTTCTTCGAATTTCATGGCTCCGAAACATCCGTCGCCGAGCAGGCCGAGGCCGCGCAGGCGATCGCCGCCGACCATGGCGGTCACGGCTTTGCCTGGGCCAAGGCACCGGAGGACCGCAGCCGGCTCTGGCACGCCCGCGACAACACGCTCTATGCCGGCCTCGGCCTGCGGCCCGGTGCACGCGCCGTGATCACCGATGTCTGCGTGCCGATCTCGCGGCTGGCGGAGTGCCTGACCGAAACGCGCCGCGATGCGGACGAGCACGGCTGTGTCGCTCCTATCGTCGGCCATGTCGGCGACGGCAATTTCCACATGCTTATCCTGATCGACCCGGCAAAGCCCGAGGAGGCCGAAGGCGCCAAGGCGCTGCAGGCCCGCATGGTCGCCCGCGCCATCGCCATGGACGGCACCTGCACCGGCGAGCACGGCATTGGTCTCGGCAAGATCGATTATCTCACCGACGAACTCGGCGAGGCCGTCGATGTGATGCGGTCCATCAAGACCGCGCTCGATCCGAATGGTCTGATGAACCCCGGAAAGATCTTTGCGAGCGGAGCCAAGACATGAGCGACATGGCATGAGCGACGCGCTCCCAATCGAAGTCACCTCGCCGACGCCGCTGCTGGAGCTGCGCGGCATCAGCAAGGAATTTCCCGGCGTCAAGGCGCTGGACGACGTGTCCTTTGCCGTCTATCCCGGCGAGGTCCATATGCTGCTGGGCGAGAACGGCGCCGGCAAGTCGAGCCTGATGAAGGTGCTGTGCGGCGCCTACAGCGCCGATACCGGCGAGTTCTACTACAAGGGTGACAAGGTCGCGATCTCCTCGACTGCCGATGCGCAGAAGCTCGGCATTGCCGTGATCTTCCAGGAATTCTCGCTGGTCCCCTATCTCGACATCGCCCAGAACATCTTTCTTGGCCGCGAGCCTGGGGGACGCATCCCCGGCACCATCGACCGCCGCAAGATCCTGGCCGATGCCAAGCGCGTGCTCGGCACCATCGGCTTCGACATCGATCCTTCCACCATTGTCGACAAGCTCGGCGTCGCGCAGCAGCAGATGGTCGAGATCGCGAAGGCGATCAGCCAGAACGCGCGCATCCTTGTCATGGACGAGCCGACCGCCGCGTTGTCCGACCGCGAGACCGAGCTGCTGTTCGAACTGATCGCGCGGCTGAAAGCCGATGGCGTGTCCATCGTCTACATCTCTCACCGCATGGCCGAAGTGTTCGCGCTCGGCGACCGCATCACCGTGCTGCGCGACGGTCGCCGCATCGACGGCGTCAGACCGGCCGACGTCACGCCGGACCAGCTCGTGCGCATGATGGTCGGCCGCAACGTCGACATGACCTATCCGCGCAACTTTGCCGACAAGCCCGGCGAGCTGCTGCTCGAGGTCAAAGGCCTGACGTCCTCGACCGGCATCTCCGACATCAACATCGAGGTACGGCGGGGCGAGATCGTCGGCCTGTGCGGTCTCGTCGGCTCGGGCCGCAGCGAGGTCGCCCGCGCCATCTTCGGCGCCGATCCCGTGACATCGGGCGAGATCATGTTCGACGGCAAGACCATCTCCGGTGAGCCCGATCTTGCCGCCCGCCGCGGCATCGCGCTGATCCCGGAAAGCCGCAAGAGCGAGGGCCTCGCGCTGCTGCGGTCGGTGAGCGACAACCTCGTGGTGTCGGCGCTGCGAAAGCTGTTCCCGAGTGGCCTGTTCGACCAGCGCGCCGCGCAACGCACCGCCGACGGCCTGATCCGGCAACTGCGCATTGCGACACCGAGCGCACGCCAGACCGTCGGTCTGCTCTCGGGCGGCAACCAGCAGAAGGTCGTGATCGGCAAATGGCTTGCGGCCGGCTCAAAGCTGTTCATTTTCGACGAGCCGACCCGCGGCATCGACATCGGCGCCAAGTCGGAGATCTTTGCCCTGATCGACCGCCTCGTCGCGGAGGGCGCGGCCGCCTTGATGATCTCGTCCGAGCAGATCGAGATCTGCCACGTCTGCGACCGCGCCTATGTGATGCGCGAGGGGCGCATTGCCGGGCACCTGACGCGCAACGAACTGACCGAGGAGAATATCGTGCGACTGGGGATGCATCATGCGTGAGGCCGCGGTCGTTTCACAGCCCAATCCGCTGCAACGCATTCCCGGCGTTGCAATTGTGCTGGTGCTCCTGGTCGCGCTGTTCAGCGCAATCGCACCCGGCTTCCTGTCGGTCGCCAACCTCTCCAACGTGCTGGTGCAGTCGACCATCCTGACCATGCTCGCACTGCCGATGACGCTGATCATCATGACCGAGGGGCTGGACCTCTCGATGGGGGCGGTGCTGACGCTGACCTCGCTCTGCGTCGCCATTGTGTCGCTCGCGACCAAATCGATGTTGCTGGGCCTCGGCGCAGGCCTGCTGGTCGGCACGGCCTTCGGCGTCGCCAATGGCTGGCTGGTCGCTATCCTGGGCATTCCGCCCTTCGTTGCGACGCTGGGCACGCTCGGCATGGCGCAGGGCCTGTCGCTTATCGTCAGCGACGGCCAGAGCGTGGTCGGCATTCCCCACAGCGTGCGCGACATCTATTCAGCGACGCTTCTCGGCATCCCCGTGCCGATCGTGATGGCGCTGGTGACTTATGCAGCCTTCCACGGCCTGCTCTATCACACCCGCTTCGGCACCTACATCTTCGCCCTCGGCGGCAACCGCGAGGCCCTGCGTTATGCCGGGCTCTCGCCGAACAAGCTGCTGATCGCGGTCTATGCGATCGGCGGCGCCATGGCCGGCATCGCCGGCCTGTTAATGACCGCGCGGATGAATTCCGGCCACCCCACCGCCGGCCTCGGCCTCGAGTTCGACGCGATCGCGGCGGTCGCCGTCGGCGGCACCTCGTTCGAGCGCGGCAATGGCTGGCTGCTCGGCACGCTGCTCGGCGTCCTCTCAGTCGGCGTGCTGCGCAACGGGCTGAACCTGATCTCGCTGCCGTCCTCGGTGCAGGTCGCGAGCGTCGGCGTGCTCGTCATCGTCGCCCTGTTCCTCGACGGCCTCAGGAGCCGCGCATGACCGACATCGCCAAGGACGCCATCGCCCCGCCCCGCTCCTTCCTGTCGCAGGATGCGATCCAGGTGTTCTATCGCCTGCTGGCGGCGTTTCTGATCTGCGCGGTGCTCGCCGTGCTCAGCGATTCCTTCCTGAGCCTCGGCAACATCCTCAACGTGCTCCGCCAGGCGAGCCTGACCTTCTTCATCGCCTCCGGCCTGACGCTGGTGGTGCTGACCGCCGGCCTCGATCTCTCTGTCGGCGCCAATGTCGCGCTGTCCGCCTGCATCGCCGGGACCGTGATCCACAAGACGGGCTCGCCGGCGCTCGGCATCCTCACCGGGCTCGCCTGCGGCGGCATCGTTGGCCTGCTCAACGGCATCATGGTCACCGCGCTGCGCATCCCCTCCTTCATCGCCACCTATGGCATGCTCTGGGTGCTGAACGGCCTCACCTATTGGTACATGGCGGGCGAGACCCTGCACGGCTTCCCGGCGGGCTTTCGCCAGATCGGCAGCGGCTATCTGTTCGGCCTGCCCATCCCGGTCTATCTGCTGCTGGTGTTCCTCGGCATCGGGACGCTGTTCGCGCAGCGAACGATCTGGGGCCAGGAGATCTATGCGATCGGCGCCAATCCGGTCGCGGCCCGCCTCTCCGGCATTCCCGTCGCGCGCCGCCTGCTGCTGGTCTATGCGGTCTCAGGCACCATGGCGGGGCTTGCCTCGATCATCTTCCTGTCGCGGCTCAATTCGGCGGAGGCCGATATCGGCGAGAGCCTGACGTTGCCGGCGATCGCGGCCGTGCTGATCGGCGGCACCTCGCTGTTCGGCGGCGTCGGCACCGTGTTCGGCACGTTCATCGGCGCGCTGATCCTGACGCTGGTGCTGAACGGCATGAACCTGCTCTCGGTCAGCGCCAACTGGCAGCCGCTCGTCACCGGCATCATCGTCATTCTCGCGGTCTGGCTCGACATGAAGACGCGCCGCCGCGCGCAATGAGCACTTAGAGTTCCAACAAGCAAAATGAGGGATGGAGGCAACATGAAACGGAAACTGGGCTATCTGGCGCTGCCGCTGCTGATGGCGGCCGCGTTCACCACTGGGGCACATGCGGAC
Organism: Bradyrhizobium sp. 141; assembly: GCF_023074055.1. Taxonomy (GTDB): domain Bacteria; phylum Pseudomonadota; class Alphaproteobacteria; order Rhizobiales; family Xanthobacteraceae; genus Bradyrhizobium. The sequence continues at coordinate 63,931 of NZ_JADPKR010000013.1, read as the reverse complement.
GGCGAGACCATCGCCGTCTTCACCAAGAACCAGACCAACCCGTTCTTCCAGACGGTGCGGGTCGGCGCCGACAACATGGCGAAGACGCTGAACGCGAAGACGCTTCAGTATATCCCGACCAAGCCGGACTCGATCCCCGAGCAGCTCAGCCAAATCGAGGACGTCGTGGTGAAGAAGCCGAGCGCGATCGTCTTCACGCCGGTCGACTACAAGGCGATGGTGCCTGGTGTCGAGAAGATCAACGAAGCCAAGATCCCCGTCGTCAACATCACCGACCGCTCGGCGGGCGGCAAGTTCCTCTCCTTCGTCGGCGCCGATGATTACAGCCTTGGCCTCGAGACCGCGCGCTTCCTGCTCAAGACGCTGGGCGGCAAGGGCAACATCGTCATCATCGAGGGCGTCAAGGGCTCGCTGACCAATGTCGACCGCGTCCGCGGCTTCAACGACGCGCTAAAGGAGGCTCCCGGCGCCAAGCTCTTGGCCTCGCAGCCCGGCAACTACCAGCGGCTCCAGGCGCTCCAGGTGATGGAGAATTTGATGCAGTCGAATTCGCAGATCGACGGCGTGTTAGCTGCCAACGACGCCATGGCGGTGGGCGCGATCGAGGCGCTCGACGGCGCCAACCGCAAGGCGCAGGTGATCGGCATCAACGGCACCAAGGAAGCGATCGACGCGATCAAATCCGGCAAGCTGCTCGCGAGCGGCGACTACAACGGTTTTGCGCAAGGCTGCCTCGGCACCATGATGGCGATCCGCTCCTTGCGCAATCAGCCTGTTATCGCCGAGATCGTGCTGAAGCCGACCGTCATCACCAAGGACAATTACCAGCCGTTCGACGTGCCGCTGGAGCAGCGGACCTGCCCGACCTTCGAGGACGCCAGCAAGCTCAGTGCGAAGTAAGCTGACCGATCACAAATCCGGACGGCCGTCGCGGCGGCCGTCCCAACAACCGAGTCAAGAAACGGAGACACCATGCTGTTCGCCATTCACGCCGTCGACCGCGCCGGCGCGCTGCCGATCCGGCTTGCCAATTACGACGCGCACAAAGCTTTCCTGAGCGACACCTCGCCCTTCGGCGTCAAGATCGTGATGTCGGGGCCGCTTGTCTCCGACGATGGTCAAACGATGATCGGCAGCCTCTTCCTGATCGAGGCGCCCGGCCGTGGCGAGGTCGAGGCCTTCAATCGCGCCGATCCCTTTGCCGCGGCCGGCATCTGGGAAAAGGTCACGATCACCGGCTTCCTGCGCCGGCAGGGTTGAGGCCCACCACATCAAAAATGCGAAAACAACCCCATGCACAGTAGAATGGGGTTGTTTCTGCTTACGAATTTCCGTCGCGCCAGGCGCGATCGGGATGGCCTCGTTGACGAAGCCAATGCCAGGGCAGTCGCGCTTTGACACGTCGGGCAAAACAGGGACATAATGCCATTATCCCGAAATCGTCGCCCCTCCGCCCCCAGGCCTGCCGCCAACGCAGGGCGCTGGCGCAGCTGCTATCCTGACGTCGCGGGCGCAGCCTCTTCGAGATGACAGGCCACCAACTGTTCGGGTCCAGCTGCGCGAAGCACCGGCTCCTCGATCCGGCAGCGGTCGAACACCAGCGGGCAGCGGGTGTGGAAGCGGCAGCCGCGCGGCGGATTGATCGGGCTCGGCACGTCGCCCTTGAGGATGATGGGATTGCGCTGGGCGCCGGGCTCAGGCAGCGGCACCGCGGAGAGCAGCGCCCTGGTGTAGGGATGCCTTGGTGCGGCAAAGATCTCGCGGCGCGGGGCGACCTCGACGATCTTGCCGAGATACATCACGGCGACGCGGTGAGTCATGTGCTCGACGATCGCGAGATCGTGGCTGATGAACAGCAGCGCGAGGCCGAACTCGCGCTGGAGATCCTGCAGCAAATTGACGATCTGCGCCTTGACCGAAACGTCCAGCGCCGAGACCGCCTCGTCGCAGACGATCAGCTCGGGCTCGGCCGCAAGCGCCCGCGCAATGCCGATGCGCTGGCGCTGGCCGCCGGAGAATTCGTGCGGCCGGCGGTTCAATGCCTCGCGCGGCAGGCGGACGGTGTCCATCAGCGACGTGACCCGCACCTCGAGATCTTCCGCTGATTTGGCGAGGCCGAAATTGCGGATCGGCTCGGCGAGGATGTCGCGCACGCGCATGCGCGGATTGAGGCTGGAGAACGGATCCTGGAACACCACCTGCACGCGGCGGCGCATCTGCCGCATCGTGCTCGGATGCGCGTCGTCGATGCGCTGGCCGTCGAGGATGACCTGCCCCGCGGTGATGTCGAACAGCCGCAGAATGGCGCGGCCGACCGTCGACTTGCCGCAACCGGACTCGCCGACCAGCGACAGCGTCTCGCCGCGCGCGATCTCGAAGGAGACACCGTCGACCGCATAGACGAATTCGGACTTGCGGCCGAACAGGCCGGTCTTGACCGGAAAATGCTTCTTGAGGTCGTTGACCTGGAGCAGCGGAGGACTCATGCCGCGACGGCTCCCTTGGCCGCATAGTGGCAGGCGGCGATGTGACGAGGCCCTTTCTCTTCGAGCCCCGGCGCGTATTGCCGGCACAGATCGGTCGCGAGCGCACAGCGGCCGGCAAAGACGCAGCCGGTGATCGGCTTCCTGAGATCGGGCACCTGCCCGGGAATCTCGGCAAGCCGTCTTGCCGCGCCTGATAGCGACGAACCGAGCCGCGGCACCGCGCCCAGCAAGCCCTGCGTATAGGGATGCCGTGGCGAGCGGAACAGCTCGGCCACCGGCGCCTCCTCGACCTTGCGGCCGGCGTACATCACCATGACGCGCTCGGCGATCTCGGCGACGACGCCGAGATCGTGAGTGATGAGAATGATCGCCGCGCCGACCCGGCGCTTCAGGTCCAGCATCAGCTTCAGGATCTGCGCCTGGATCGTCACGTCGAGCGCGGTGGTCGGCTCGTCCGCGATCAGGAGCTTCGGATTGCAGGCGAGCGCGATGGCGATCATGACGCGCTGGCGCATGCCGCCGGAGAGCTGATGCGGATATTCCCGCACGCGGCGCTTCGGCTCGGGAATGCCGACCAGCGTCAGCATCTCGATCGCGTGCGCTTCGGCGGCGGCCTTGTCGAGGCTCTGATGGATCACCAAGGTCTCGCGGATCTGGCGACCCACGGTGAGGACCGGATTGAGGCTTGTCATCGGTTCCTGGAAGATCATCGAGATGTCGTTGCCGCGGATGGCGCGCATCTCGCGATCGGAGAGTTGCAGCAGGTCCCTTCCCGCAAAGCGGATGGTGCCCGCGATCCTGCCCGGCGGCTCCGGGATCAGCCGCATCAGCGACATCGAGGTCACCGACTTGCCGCAGCCGGACTCGCCGACGATGGCGAGCGTCTCGCCTTCGTTGACATGGAAGGACACGCCGTCGACCGCGCGGTTGATACCGCCAGGGGTGCGGAAATGGGTCTGGAGGCTTTCGACTTCGAGCAAAGCCATCGCGATCAACCCCGATCCATCAGAGGCTCTTGGCCATGCGCGGGTCGAGCGCATCGCGAAGGCCGTCACCGAGCAGGTTCACGGCGAGAACCGTGACGGAGAGGAAGGCCGCCGGAAAGAACACGATGTAGGGCTTGACCTGCCACAGCGCGCGGCCCTCGGCCATGATGTTGCCCCAGGACGGAATGGTCGGCGGCGTGCCGGCGCCGATGAAGGACAGGATCGCCTCCGTGATCATGGCGCTGGCGCAGATATAGGTCGCCTGCACCAGCATCGGCGCCACCGTGTTGGGCAGGATATGGCGCAGAATGATCATCGGCGTGCGCGTGCCGCAAGCCACCGCCGCATCGACATAGGGTTGCTCGCGCAGCGACAGCACCACGCTGCGGACGAGGCGCGAGACGCGCGGAATTTCGGCAACGGTGATGGCGAGGATGACGTTGCCGACGCTGCCGCGCGTCAGCGCCATCAGCGCGATCGCCAGCAGGATCGGCGGGATCGACATCAAGCCGTCCATGAAGCGCATCAAAATGCCGTCGGCCCAGCGGATGAAGCCGGAGACCATGCCGATGGCGAGACCCGCCGCGGATGCGAAGATCGCCACCGACAGACCGACCGTGAGCGAGACCCGCGCGCCAAACAGCACACGCGAATAGATGTCGCGGCCGAGCACGTCGGTGCCGAACCAGAAAGCAGCCGACGGCGCGCGGGTGCGTTTTGCGGGCGCAAGCGCAGTCGGATCCACCGTCCCGAGATAGGGCGCGAAGATCGCGATCAGAACCAGCGCCAGCAGCAGCGCGCCACCGATCGCAACGGTGGGATGGCCGCGCAAAAGCCCGATGAAGCCGCGCCGGATCGTGACCGGCCGCAAGATCTCGGGCAGTTGCGGCGCCAGGACGAGGCCGGCCGGGAGCGATTGCGGATTGACGGTCGTATCGGTCAATAGCGGATCCTCGGGTCAACGAGCGTGTAGATGACGTCGATCATCAGATTGACGAGGACGTAGACGAAGCTGAACAGCAGCACGATGCCCTGGATCACGGGATAGTCGCGGCGCAGGATCGCATCGATCGTGAGCCGGCCGAGGCCGGGGATCGCGAACACGCTTTCGGTGACCACCGCGCCGCCGATCAGGAGCGCGATGCCGATGCCGATCACGGTCACGATCGGAACCGCCGCGTTCTTCAGCGCGTGAATGAACAGGATGCCGCCCTGCCCGAGGCCCTTGGCCTTGGCCGTGCGGATATAGTCCTGCTGCAGCACTTCGAGCATGGCGGCGCGGGTGATGCGCGCGACCAGCGCGATATAGACGCAACCTAGCGCGATTGACGGCAGGATCAGGTTCTCCAGCCACGGCCAGAAGCCTTGCGTGAGCGGCGTATAGCCCTGCACCGGGAGCCATTCCAATTCGAGCGCGAAGATGTAGGCGAGCATGTAGCCGACCACGAAGACGGGCAGCGAGAAGCCGAACACGGCAAAGCCCATGATGATTCGGTCGATCAGGCTGCCGGCTTTCCACGCCGCCACCACGCCGAGCGGCACCGCGACCACGATCGTCAGCAGCAACGTGACGATCATCAGCGACAGCGTCGGCCCAAGCCGCTGTCCGATCATCGCCGACACCGGCAGGTTGGTGAAGATCGAGGTGCCGAGATCGCCGTGCAGGATGCGCCAGACCCAGCTGCCGAACTGGATCAGGAAGGGCCGATCAAGGCCGAGGCTCTGGCGGATGCGCTCCACATCCTCCGGGCTTGCCTGGTCACCCGCGATCACCACGGCGGGATCACCCGGCGCGATGTAGAGCAGGCTGAACACGAACAGCGCGACGATCGCCATCACCGGCAAGGTCGCGACGATGCGACGGAGGATGTAAGAGAGCATCTGGCCTCAGCGCAGCATCATGCAGATTTCGACACGCCCCAGAAGAACGGCAGCGGCCCCTTGGTGATGCCCGAAACGTTCTTGCGCCAGGCCGTGTAGGTCAGGAAGAAGCCGGTCGGCGCGTAGACGACGTCGTCGATCGCCGCCTTGTTGACCCGCCCGATCGCTGCCTTCTCTTCCTCGACACTCTTGGCGTCGAACCAGGATGTGATTTCCTTCTCGGTGTTCGGGCTGTTGGGCCAGCCGAACCAGGCCTTGTCGCCGTTGGCGCGGATGGCCGTGTAGGCGGCGGGCGTGATGCAATCGGCGCCGGCATGCCAGCTGTGGAACATGTTCCAGCCGCCCTGGCCCGGCGGTGTCTTTGCGGCGCGACGGGAGCCGACCGTGCCCCAATCGGTGGCGACGAAGTCGACATTCATGCCGAGCTTCTTCAGGAGGTCCGCGGTGACGTCGCCTTGCGCCTTCGTGATCGGCTGATCCTGCGCGACGAGGCACGTCACCGGCTGACCGGAATAGCCGCTCTCGGCCAGCAGCTTCTTGGCCGCGTCGAAGTCGCGCTTGCCCTTCAGGATCTCGCCGCCCATCTCGTTGTAAACAGGTGTGTCCGGCGTGAAGAAGCCGGGCAACGACTTCCACAATGCGTCGTCGTCGCCGACGATGGCGCGCATATAGTCTTCCTGGCTGAGCGCCATCAGCACCGCGCGCCGCGCCCGCACATCGTTGAACGGCGCGAACAGATGGTTCATGCGGAACGAGCCGATATTGCCGAGGGGATCGCCGATATCGACGCTGATGTTCTTGTTCTTCTTCAGCACGGGCACGAGATCGGCGATCGGGTTCTCCCACCAGTCGACCTCGCCGTTCTGCAATGCGGCGGCGGCAGTGGCCGGATCCGGCATCACGATCCATTCGACACGATCGACCATGATCTGCTTGCCGCCCGCCAGCCACGACGCCTTCTCCTGCCGCGGCACGTAATCGGTGAACTTCTCGAACACCGACTTGGCGCCGGGGACCCATTCGCTCTTGGCGAACTTCATCGGACCCGAGCCGACATATTCGGTGATCTGCTTGAACGGATCGGTCTTGGCGATACGCTCGGGCATGATGAAGGAGCACGGCGCGTTGTTCTTGGCCAGCGCATAGAGCATTTTCGGGAAGGGCTGCTTCAAGACCCATTTGAAGGTGCGGTCGTCAACAGCGGTCAATTCCTGCTGGATCGCAATGATCATCAGGCCCATCGGATCGCGTGCAGCCCAGCGCGACAGGCTGGCAACGACGTCCTTGGCCAGCACCGGCTCGCCGTCATGGAACTTGAGGCCCGGGCGCAGTTTGAACGTCCAGATCTTGCCGTCGTCGGAGGTCTCCTCGGACTCGACCATTTGCCGCTGCGGCTGCAGCTGCGCGTCGATGCCGTAAAGCGTGTCCCAGACCAGCGCGGCGGCATTGCGCACGACATATTGCGTGCCCCAGATCGGATCGAAATTGGCAAGATTGGCCTGCGGCACGAAGCGCAGGGTGCGGGCTGATGCGCCTTGCGCGATGGCCGGGGCCGAGACGCCGGTCAATGCCAGACCGCCCGCGCCCGCCAGTCCCTTCAATACGGTCCTGCGATCCATGAAGTCCTCCCAGTAATGCCGTGATGCCGGCCATCGTTGGCCAAGGGCAGGTGAAACCAGAGCCCATTGGCCTGCAAATGGTATGCCACTAACCGGACCTTCGCTAGCAGGATCTCACCGCCATTTGGACCGGCCAAGCCTCAAAGACCCGCCGCACGTTGCGACCGTGGCTGGTTCGCCTGGGGTCAGGCTGTCAGGGAGAGCCGCAAGCGCCGCCAGCCGATGACGACACCGGTCATGGAGAACGCGAACCCTAGCGCACAGAGTCCGACGATCAGGGCATCACGCAGACGCGGACGCGCCATGAGGATCGGGAAATCGAGTGTGTGCAGCGCGCTGTACACCCAGCGATAGGCACGACGCGAAGGGTCCAGCCGTTGCAGCACGTTGCCATCGGCGCCGTCGATGTCGAACCAGAGCTCGCCGCAGCGCGAGCGGTAGACCGGCGCACCCTGGATGGCGGATCGCGCGGGATAGTCATCATTGCTGGCCAGAATGGCCGGACCGACGTAATCTGCGGCAAGACGGGTCGTCAAGCCCCGAACCTCGCGCGCGCTCAGAAATCCGGCCTGTCCCGCATCGGAGGCCTCTTCTGTTCTAGCCAGCGCCTGCGAATCCAGCGCGATCCGGTCGCGTCGATAGACATTGCCGTCGAAGGCGAACCATTCAATCTCCCGGGCCGACGACGATATCGGCTGCTGGTCGAGCGACGAGGCAGCCGCCCAATCCGGCGCGGCGTTCATCGCGTCTGCTTCCGCCGAGGTCAGTTGCCCGCGCGAGAACAGGCGGCCGTGATCCATGGAGAGCCAGCCGCTGAATATCCAGGTCAGCACGAACACTGTCGCCGCAAGGCCGAGGATGTGATGCAATGCGTGCCACCCGCGGTAAGGTGAGGACATCCGGCGTCCGCGCACCTTGATCTGCAGGATCCCGAGCAGAGCGCCGAGCATCGCTGCAATCAAGGCCAGCAGTGACAGTGTCCAGACCACGCGATCCCACAGCGCCCAATTGCTTCTCAGGACCGTCGGATAGATCCAGTGCAACACGCTGCCGACGAGATTCCAGCCCCGCTCGCTTCGCGTCGTATCCAGCACGATCTCACCGGTGAGCGACGAGACATAGACCTCCGTCCCGGCAGGATCGGCGAGAGCAACGCGAAACAAGGGCCGGTGGCGATCAAAGCCGTTCGGCACGCTCCACTGATCGTAATCCGCCTGCGCGAGGAGCGTTGTGCGCGCCGCGTCGAGCCCGCGGCTGCGGGCGTGATCCTGCGCGATGACGCGCGCGATGTCGGAAGACGTTACTCGTGCGTCCTGTCCGTCGGAGGCCCGGACCGCGCGCAGACGCGATGGCCCCGACACGACGTAGACCGGCCCGTCACTCCGCTGGATCAGCCGAACGCGCGTGGCGTCCGCGACCCCACTGGCAGCGACCGCGTCCGCAACCGTGATCCTCTCCGCTGGGCGATCCACCGGCGCAAGGCCGGCAAAACGCTCCGCTTCCGTCAGCGACGGGAACGGAACGAAGTGCATCGCGATGCCGGTCGCGAACCACATCGCGAACAGCAGGCAGAACGCGATCCCGAGCCAGCGGTGCAGCAGGATGATCGCGCTCATCATGCGTTCAGCACCCTACCATTTGAACGCAGCCGAGAGCTCATAGGTGCGCGGCGCGCCCAGGAGGATCTGGTCGGGATAGAACGGATCACCCCAGATCGCGTAGCGCTTGTCGGTGATGTTGCGGACGCGGAAGGTCAGGCGGGCCTGGTCGACCGCGCCGAACACCGTCTTGGGGATGTCGACGAAGGCATAGACGTCGGCAACGGTATAGGCCTTCATCGTCACCGTGTTGGCGTCGGTGTTGTAGCGGTCGCCGACATGGCGGCCGGTGATGCCGAGCTCGACCGGCCACGGCGTGAAGAAGCGCCAGGACGCGCCGGCATTGGCGACGATGCGCGGCACGTTCGGCGGCGTATTGCCGGAGAACGAGCCGCCGCCGAAATTGTAATCGGCATAGCGCGCATCGACATAGGCGATGTTGCCCCACAGCCGCAGCGGATCGATCGGACGCACCGCAGCCGCAAGTTCCACGCCCTTCGACTCCTGCCGCCCGGCGATGTTGAGCTGCATGCCGCCGGCCGCGGCGTAGACGTTCTTGCGCAGGATGTCGTAGGCCGAGAACGACCACTCCGCCCTGTTGTCCCAGAACAGGTGCTTGACGCCGGTCTCGTAGGTGCGCGCGGTGGTCAAGTCGAGCGGCTGGGTCGGGCCCAGCAGGAAGATGTTGTTGGCGGCGATGTCGGCGCCGGTGGCGTACTGGCTGAAGAAGGTCAGGCCGGGCACGGCCTCCCAAGTGTAACCGATGCGGCCCGTCACCGGCGCCCAATCCTTTGTGAACGGGAAGCCCGCCTTCTCCAGCCCGTTTTTGTCGGTCGAGTTGCGGTCGAGCCCGATATGCTCGACGCGCAGGCCGCCGACCAGTGCGAAGCTGCGCGTCAGCTTCAGCCGGTCCTCGAACGACAGTGCCTCGTTGTCGATGCGCGCGGTCTGCTGCTGCGTCGTGAGCAAGCCGTAAAAGCCGCGGTTGGGATCGACGAGCGAAACGGAATCGCCAGGGAAGTTTGCCGCGCCGGGCCTGACGAAATCGAGATAGCTCGACGACAGAGTCGTGACCAGCCGGTTGTCGAAGCCTGCGATATCAGTATCCCAGATCAGGTCGGTGATGTTGCCGACCAGGCGCTGGCTGTGCGCGACATAGAAGCGCTCGCGATCGACCAGGTTCGTGGTGGAATTGAACGCCTCGATCTCGTTGTTGAACCAGGTCCGTTCTGCACCGTAGCCATAGGCCTGGCTCTTCAGCGTCAGGTCAGGCGCGAGCTTCAGCTCGAAGCCGCCGCGCAGCCAGACCTCCTGCGCCACGTTGCGATTGTCGAGGACGTTGTAATTGGTGTTGAAGGTACGGTCATCAATGGTGACAGCACCGAGATTGGTTCCGTTGTAGTTCGAGACGTAATTGCCGGAGACAATCCCGGTCGTCGCGTGCGAGCCGCTGTAGGCGATTGGCACCAGCGGCGCGCCCCAATAGGCTTTCGAGCGGTCCTCGCGATACTCGATCGCGCCCCAGATCTTGAGGCTGTCGGAGATGCGGTAGTTGAGCTGGCCGGAGACGTCCAGCGTCTTGGTGTTGGTGTCGTCGGCAAAGCCGTTGAGCGAGGAACGGCTGATGTCGAAGCGATAGTCGAGCCCCTGGACGTTGGTGTTGCCGCCGGAGCCATAATGGGCGCGGAACGAGTTCAGCGAGTCCCAGGAAAAGTCCGCCTCGTTCCGGATCGGTCCGGTGTGCGGCTGCTTGGTGACGAGGTTGATCGCGCCACCGGCGGCACCCTCGCCTGACATCAGCGAGGCCGGACCCTTGACGAATTCCACGGCCTCCAGATTGGCCGTGTCGGTGATCCGCGAGGTCATGTTCTGCGGACCGATCTTGATGCCGTTGTAGAGCGTGTTGATCTGGCTGTTGGTGAAGCCGCGCATCGAGAAGGCCGAGGGCTCGGCCGGATTATCGCCGGAGGTGACACCGACCGCGCCCTGGGCTACGTCCGAGACGGTTCGATAGCCCTGCTCGCGGATGGTTTCGGCCGAGATCACCTCGACGGTTGCGGGAATTTCGCGCACGGTCAGCCCGAGGCGCGAGGCGCTTTCGGCGATCACATTAGTGTTGAGCGGCGTCTGCGCCGTCGCAGCCGGCACGATCGGCTTCGGCGCTGCGGATGCGGTCGCCGGCCTGCGCGCGGCGGCGCGGCGTGCATTCTGCGCGTCCCGACCCGCCGGCCTGGCCTGCTTGCGGGATTGGGCGGGCGACACCTCGACGGGCGGCAGGGGTTCGCGGGCCTGCTGCGCAAGGGCCGCGGGCAGATCAAGAGCGGCAAAGGATGTGAGTGCGGCGGAGGCGAGCAGGAATTTTCGCGGTCGTGCAATACGGATGGAAGACACGGTTTTCGGACCTCGGTATGACGTCAGTGGCACGTCACAGCGAACGAGGTCTCACCTTTTGGCCTTGCAGCCGTCCGATGAAGCCGAATGTCTGTACTCCCCGACCGACATCTTCGCGTGTGACCACGGCTGACGGCAGGTCTCCTGGCTCGCGGGTCAGTACCCTGCATCGCCTTCCCGGGACCGAGATACCCAGTGGCTCATGACGCAAGATTCGCCGCTTACAGTTGCGGGGGCAGCCACGGCATTGGGGACAACCTCCCCGCACCGCATTCCCTTTTCATCCCCTCTCGGGGAAACCGTCGCGAGCATCTAGGATTACCATCAAGACAGAGTCAATGTGCCAGTTGCGGCGTTATGGCCACAACGACCAACTTCCTTGGAGATGAGCATGGAAGGCGAGACCTTCCTCTGGCTGATCCGGCATGCGCCGGTCGACGGCATCAAAGGGATCATCCACGCCGCCGACGCGCCGGCCGATCTCGGCGATCGCGCGCAACTGGAGGCGCTGCGGCGGCGTCTGCCTGGGAATGCCGCCAGCTATGCCAGCCCGTCGCGGCGCACGGTCGAGACGGCGCGCGCCCTGGGGCTCGAACCCGAGTTGATCGATGAATTCCGCGAGCAGGATTTCGGCGACTGGACCGGCCATCGGCACGACGAGCTCGCCGCAACGGGCGGCGATGTTTATGCGCAGTTCTGGAATGATCCGGCTGGCGGACGGCCGCCGGGCGGCGAGAGCTTTGCGGATCAGGTCGCGCGCGTCCGGCTGGGTCTGTCGCGGATCGGGGCCGGATCGGCCACGCTCGTCGTGCATTCCGGCACCATCCGCGCCGCGCTCTGCATCGCGCTGGATCTCACGCCACAAGCAGCCTTGCGCTTCGTGATCGATCCGCTGTCCCTGACCCGGATCGATCGCCTCGCGAGCGGCTGGCGCGTCGTTTCGGTCAATCAGCGGATCAGCTAGGACGATCCGGCACGTTGGCCTGCGCGAATGTTGCCATGCCGTTGTGAAGCGCGCAGGCGAGGCGCACCAGCGGCAGCGCGATGGCGGCACCCGATCCCTCGCCGAGCCTGAGATCGAGGCTGATCAGCGGCTGCACGTTCAATGCGCGCAGCACCAGACGATGCCCCTGCTCCGCCGATTGATGCGAGGCTAGCAAGAACGGCTGGCACGACGGGTTCAGCCGTGCTGCGGCGAGCGCTGCCACCGACACGATGAAGCCGTCGATCAGCACGGGGATGCGGCGCTGCGCGGCCGCAATGATCGCGCCTGCGATCGCCGCGATCTCGAGGCCGCCGACGGCGCAGAGGATTTTTTCAGGCGACGCACCCGCAACGCCATGACGCGCAATCGCGGCATCGATCACGCGCGCCTTGTGCGCCCGGCCGGCCGCATCAACCCCGGTGCCGTTGCCCGCGATCTCCTCGGCGCTGACGCCGAGCAAGCTCGCGGCAATCGCCGCCGATGTCGTGGTGTTGCCGATCCCCATCTCGCCGAAGATCAACAGATCGGGCTGGTTGGTCGCCGCACGCGCAATCGCGTGCTGGCCGGCCTCGAAGGCAAACGCCAGCTCCGCAGGCTGGAGCGCGGCCTCCACGCTGAAATCGCGGGTGCCGCGGCGCGGCTTGTCGGTGAGGATGCCGGCCATCTCCTCCTGCGCCAGCGTACCGGCGTCGACGACTTCCAAGCTCGAGCCAAGCTCGCGCGCCAGCACAGAGATCGCGGCGCCGCCGGAGGCGAAATTCGCCATCATCGCGATGGTCACTTCTTGCGGATAGGCCGAGACGCCCTGCGCGACGATGCCGTGGTCGCCGGCGAAGATGATGATCGGCACGCGCGCGGCACGGGGCTGCTCCGTCGCCTGCAAACCTGCAAGCTCGATCGCAAGCTGCTCGAGCCGGCCGAGCGCACCGGTCGGCTTCGTCAGCTGCGCCTGCCGCGCGATTGCCGCCTCGCGATGGATCGCGGAGATCTCGGGGCACTGTTGATAGACCCATTCGGGAAGCATGCTGCCTCGCTTAGCGCGTGCGCTTGAGAATGTAGCTGTCCATGATCCAGCCGTGCCGCGCGCGCGCGTCCTGCCGCGCCGCGACGATGCGCGGGCCGATCTCGGCCAACGCGCCGGACATGATGATCTGATCGGGCATGCCGAGATAGGCGCCCCAATAGATATGTAGCCCGGCCGGATCGAGCGACTGGAACGCCGTGCCGCCGTCGAGCATCACAACGACAGTGTCGACACCTTGCGGCCAGCCGCCTTCGCGCAAGCGCCGCCCCGTCGTGACCAGAAATGGCTCGCCGATGTCGTTGAGCGGCAGTGCATGTGCCGCGCACAGCGTCTGGATCGAGGTGATGCCGGGCACGACCTCGATGTCAGGCAGGGGATTGAGCCGACGCGCAATGCGCAGCGAGGAATCGTAGAGCGAGGGATCGCCCCAGATCAGCAGCGCGACCTTGCCCTCGCCTGAAAGATGTTTCGCGATCGTCTGCGACCAGGTCGCCGCGACCGCGTCGTGCCAATCGTCCACGCCCTTGCGGTAATCCGCTTCACCGGCATCGCGCACAGGAAGATCGAACTCGGCGATATCAGTCTTGTCGCTGGTGAGCACGTCCGCGCAGATCGTCCGCCTGAGATCGGCAAGATCGGACTTCGCCGTCCCCTTGCGCGGGATCAGGACGAGATCGGCCGCGTTGATCGCCTGAATCGCGGCGCGCGTGAGCTGGTCGGGATCGCCGCAGCCGATGCCTATCAGGGAGAGCGTGAGCATCGCGAGCGCGAAGGGCGGCGTACCGCCCTTCGCTGATCTCTCAAGCCGCGTTGTGCAGGCGCGGGGTGACGAGGCCGGGCGCGGTGACGCCACGCAGCGACTTCGCCAGCGCCAGCACGGCGAGATCGGCGAGCGGCTCGATCACGATGACCAGCGCGTAAGAAGCCGCGAACGTCGCGATGCTGGCGAGGTTGGTCATGGCAAAACCGGAGCCATAGAGCGCCCAGAACGCCACCCAGGCGATCACGCCGGCCTGATAGGTCGTCGAGAGCGCCAGCGCCTGACGATACTTCAAATCAACATAGGCGGTGTTGCGCGGGATGATCCGCGTGGCGATTGCCTGGATCGCGAACAGCGGCACCAGCAGCGTGGTGACGTTCATGCCATATTGCGGCAGGTCCGGCGGCTCAAAGAAGATGCCCTGGAACAGCAGCCCGAATGCGAGACCGAAGGCGGCAGGCGCCGCACCGAACAGCAGAAAGAGCGTCGAGCCCAGGATGAAGTGTACCTCCGACACCCCGACAGGGAAGTGCGGAAGGATCTCGAAGAAGATGAAGACGAGCGCGGTCGTGGCCAGCGTCCGCACGGCGAACGAGAGGATGCCCTGCTCACGCATGGTCTCGGCCGCGAGCTTCAAGGCAACGCCGCCTGCGGCGATGCCGGTTGCGTAACTCAATACGAGCTTGGCGTCCGACACCAATCCGGGTTCGATATGCATGGCTCAGTTCCTTCCTGCCGTCACACCCGACGGCCTTGGCCTCAAAACGTGCAGGGCCGGTCTCCTGGCTCGCGGTTCGCTGGGATCTCCGGCCTTCCCGAACCTTGCGGCCCAGTGGCGGATCGAAGTCCCTCACCGCTTACAGTCGCGGGGGCGGCTGGGGTTTCGGGCGCCGCAACTTGGTCCGCCCATCCCCATTCCCGATTATGCTCCGGCGCTTTGCGCCGCGTCGAGCACCATGCCTCTCCTGTGTGCCCCTTTCGGCGAGCCTGCGTCAAGGGGAGAAGGGCGGCCGGGGCCGTCACGACGGATAATCCCCCGCCAGCGCGCCGAACAGGATCACCGCAGCCGTCGAGGCGGCGCCGCCGCGGGCAAGCTGCTCGGCAAGCTCGGCGATGGTGGTGCGGACCAGCCGCTCGTCGGGGCGGCCGAGGGACTCGGCAAACAGCGCCGGCGTATCAGCGGCGAGACCGTGCGCGATCAATTTTACGGCAAGCGCCGGAAAGGTACGCCGGCCCATATAGACCACGGTCGTCGCTTCGGGGTCGGCCAGTGCAGCCCAGTTCAGATTCGGCGGCAGCTCGCCGGTGACATCGGCCCCGGTCACGAACTGCACCCGGCGCGAGGTATGGCGCCGGGTCAGGGGAATGCCGGCTTGCGCGGCGGCCACACAGGCCGAGGTGACGCCGGGGATGATCTCATAGCCGATGCCGGCTTCGCGCAACGTCTCCAGCTCCTCCTCGAGCCGGCCAAAAATACCCGCATCGCCCGACTTCAGCCGCACGACGCGCGACCCCGTTGCGGCATAGTCGACCAGGAGACGGTTGACATGGTGCTGCTTGGTCGAGGGTCGCCCGGCCCGCTTCCCGACCGCGACGAGATTGGCGCCGGGCCGGGCGAGATCGAGGATCGCGCCGGACGCAAGATCGTCATAGAGCACGACGTCGGCCTCGCGCAGCCGCGCGGCGCCCTTGAGCGTGAGCAGTTCGGGATCGCCGGGGCCGGCGGAGATGAAGGAGACAAAACCGCTCACCGGTCCTCCGCGATCAGATGGAAGAACGTGCCGGTGGCACGTCCGCGCTGCGAGCCGGTCTCGGCGATCACGGCGCCGGTTGCATCGTGCACGACCGCCAGCGGCTTATCAGGCTGCGCGACGATCGTCGAATAGTGGAATTCGTGGCCGCGCAGGCGTGCGCCGGCCTGATGGCCCGGTATCGGCGCGGCGAGTTCGGCGAGGCGGTAGCCCAGATGCATGCGGCGCTTGGCAAAGCTCGTCTCAAGCCCAAGAAGGCCTGTCATCTCATGGCGGATACCGTCCGCGTCGGTCAAAGCGGTTCCCAGCACCATATAGCCCCCGCATTCGCCGTGCACCGGCCGCATTTCGGCGAAGGCGCGCAAGCCGCTGCGAAAGCGCGCATTGGCTGCGATCTTGCCGGCATGAAGCTCGGGATAGCCGCCCGGCAGCCAGCACACGTCGGCGCTCGCGTCAGGCGCTTCATCGGCCAGCGGCGAGAACGGCAATATGTCGGCGCCCGCCGCGCGCCAGGCTTCCAGCATGTGCGGATAGACGAAGGAGAACGCGGCATCACGGGCTAGGGCGATGCGCTGGCCGGGCGGCGTCACGTTGAAACCACTCGCCGCCGGCTGCGGCGACCAGTTGGCAGCGAAGCGCAGCACCGCGTCGAGATCGACATGCTCGGCGACGAAGCGCGCGGCCTCGTCGATCAGCTTCCCGATTTCCGCCTGCTCTTCGGCCTGCACCAGGCCAAGATGCCGCTTCGGCAGGCTGATCTCGGCATGACGCGGCAGCGCGCCGAACACCGCAATGCCGGCGTCATTGAGCGCGCGCCGCACGAGGTCTTCATGGCGCGGACTGGCGACGCGGTTGAGCACGACGCCCGCAAGTCTGACGCCGGCACGATAGTCGCGAAGACCCGCGGCGATCGCCGCCGCCGTTTGCGCCTGGCCGGATGGGTCGATCACCAGCACCACCGGCCAGCCCAGCATCTCCGCGATGTCGGCGGTGGCACCGGTGCCGGAGACACCGCGCGCGGCGACGCCGTCGAACAGGCCCATCGAGCCCTCGGCGAGCACGACATCGGCATCCGCACCGCGGCGGACGAGATGCGCGATTGTCTCGCGATCCATCGCCCAGCTATCGACGTTGACGGAGGCCCGTCCCGTGGCCGCAGCGTGAAAGGCAGGATCGATATAGTCGGGCCCGCTCTTGAGGCACTGCACGTTCAATCCGCGATGGCGAAAGGCGCGCGCGAGCGCCAGCGTCAGCGTGGTCTTGCCGACGCCGGAGGCCGGTGCGGAGATGACGAGGCCGGCTGCCATCAGGTCGCCTCCGGAAAGCGCGGCTCGGCCCCAACCGGCCGATAGCGACGGTCGTAGTCGGCAGCATAGAGGCGACTCTCGTCGAAATCCGCAGCGCCAAGCGTTTTGCCGACCAGGATCAGCGCGGTGCGCTCCATTTCCGTGCCGACAGCGGCATCGAGTGTGCCGAGCGTGGCACGGACAATGCGCTGGTCCGGCCAGCTCGCGCGCCAGACGATCGCGACCGGGCAGTCCGCGCCATAATGCGGCGTGAGCTCAGCGACGACGGTGTCGAGCAGATGGATCGACAGATGAATCGCGAGCACCGCGCCGGTCGCGGCGAATGCGGCCAGCTTCTCGCCTTCAGGCATCGCGCTGGCGCGGCCGCCCGGCGTGCGCGTCAGCACGACTGTCTGGGCAAGGCCAGGCAGCGTGAGCTCGGTTTCCAACGCGGCCGCGGCGGCGGAGAAGGACGGCACGCCCGGCGTGACCGAACAGGGAATGCCAAGCGCCCGCAGGCGGCGGAGCTGCTCGCCCATCGCCGACCAGATCGAGAGATCGCCGGAATGCAGGCGAGCCACGTCCTTGCCCGCCGCATGAGCGGCGGCGATCTCCGCGACGATCTCCTCGAGCGACAGGGATGCGGTGTTGACGATGCGCGCGCCGGGCGGGCAATGCGCCAGCACGCCTTCCGGCACCAGTGAGCCGGCATAGAGACAGACCGGACAGGCCGCGATCAGGTCGCGGCCGCGCAGGGTCAGCAAGTCAGGCGCGCCCGGTCCTGCGCCGATGAAATGCACCGTCATGCGCCGTCTCCTTCGGCGATCGCCGCGGTCGCGGTGCGATCCTGCGAGACCACGCGTGTCGCAATCAGCCGCGCGCGAGGCCCGGCGGCAGCAAGCGCGGCGGCTTCGGCGATCGAACCCGTCCCGAATTTTTCGGCGACAAGCTTCGACTGCGTCGGCGTGTCGATGCCCGCCAACACGTCGGCCGGAAACGCTTTGATGGGGACGCTGCATTCGCGTGCGAGCTGCTTCAACGCCTCCGCGTTGGCCTTGTCGCCGACGGTCGCAAGCGCAGCAAGGCCTTCGGCACCGCCGGCTGCCAGCAGCGCTTCGCGCAACGAGGCCAGCGTGACGTCCCTCTTGAATCCGAGCCCCGCGACCTTCATCGGACCGCACTCCATTGCACCACGGGACGTGCCGCCTCCCAGGAGCGATAGCGGCCGAGCGGCGCGGCATGGGCGAGCTCGACCCGCATCAGCTCGCCACCGTGGCGCTGATGCAGCTCGCCGAGCAGCACTTCCGTCTCCAGCGTGACTGAATGTGCAACGAACCGCGTTCCAGGCGCGAGGCGCGACCAGATGGCATCGAACATCACGCTATCGAGACCGCCGCCAATGAAGACGGCATCTGGCGCTTCTAACCCGGCAAGAGCTTCCGGGGCCCTCCCCGTGACGACAGTGATCCGGTGCGCCAGTCCGAACGCCGCCGCATTGCTGCGGATGTTTGCAACGCGATCCTCGCGCACCTCGATGGCGATCGCCGTCCCGCCACACAGCGCCCACTCGACCGAGATCGAGCCCGAGCCGGCGCCGATATCCCACAGCCGTTCGCCGGGACGCGGCGCCAGCGCCGAGAGCGCGAGCGCGCGCACCGGCCGCTTGGTGATCTGGCCGTCGTGGACGAACAGATCGTCCGGTAGCCCTGAGCTGCGGGGGATGCCCTGCGTTCCCCTCGCCCACAAAGCCACCGCGACCAGATTTTCGGTGACCTCCTCGGCAAAGAGGTCGACGCGATGCTGGTCTGTGTATTCCCGTGGCCCGCCAAGCGCCTCGAGCGTCCACATCGGTGACGGGCCCCATCCGCGCGCGGTCAGCCATTTCGCGAGAGCGCCGACCGCCGCTGCGTCGCGCATCAGGCAGATAATGTGCGCATCTCGCACGAGATGCGGCACCAGACGCTCGAACGGCACGGCATGGAGGCCGATGCACGTCGTGGCCTCCAGACGCCAACCCAAGCGCGCGGCTGCGAGGGAGAAGGTCGAGGGCGACGGATGCGCGATCCACTCGTCGCTACCGAGCTTTTCAGCAAGGCTCGCGCCTGCGCCGTGCCAGAACGGATCGCCGGAGGCGAGCACGGCCGTCGGCCGGTCGCGGCAACTCAGCACGATATCCGCGTCGAACGGCACCGGCCACGCACGGCCGCGGCTGCTCACGCCGGCCAGCGCGAGGTGTCGTTCACCGCCGAAGACGGTTTCGGCATCATTGAGCGCCTTTCGGCTTGCCTCGGATAGCCCGGCAAGGCCATCTTCGCCGATACCGATGATGGTCAGCCAGGGATCAACCATGACACGCGCGCTCATTCTGGGCGGAACGGCCGATGCGAGCCTGCTCGCGGAGGCGGTCGCGCGCGCAGGCATTGTTGCCGTCTATTCCTATGGCGGCCGCACCCGCGCGCCCGCGGAACAGCCGCTGCCCACCCGCATCGGCGGGTTCGGCGGTGTGAGCGGGCTGGCCGACACCATTCGTCGTGAAGGCATCACGCATGTGATCGACGCGACGCATCCGTTCGCAGCGGAGATGAGCCGCAATGCGGTCGCGGCCTGCGCGGAGACGGGCACACCGTTGATTGCACTGGAGCGCGCGCCCTGGACCAAGGTGCCCGGCGACAACTGGATCGACGCCGCCGACGTCACCGCCGCGGCTGCCGTGCTGCCCGAGGCGCAGGCAAACGTGTTCCTCGCCATCGGCCGCCAGCACATCGCGCCGTTCGCGATGAAGCCGCAGCACACCTACACGCTGCGCTTCGTCGATCCGCCCGAAGCGCCCCTGCCCTTTGCGGCGGACGTGATCGTATCGCGCGGGCCGTTCACCCTCGACGGAGAGCTGGAGATGATGCGTACGCGCGGCATCGCGTGGATCGTCGCCCGCAATTCCGGCGGCGACGGTGCGCGCGCCAAGATCGACGCGGCCCGCATGCTCGGCCTGCCCGTGATCATGATCTTGCGGCCGGAGCTGCCCCGGCGCAGGCGGGTTGAGAGCCTCACTGATGTGATGCAGTGGCTCGGTCATTCGACCCGCCTCGGCGCATAGACCCAGCGGCCGACGCGACGCGTCTGCGAATTGCCGACGATCACCAGCGTGCGCATGTCGGCCATCTCTGGTGTCGCTTCCTTCAGCGTGACCGTCTTGATCTTCTCGTCGGCCGCGCTGACAGCGCGCGCGAAGATCACCAGGCGCTCGCCGCAACCTGCGTCCTTCAGCACCGCGAGCGCGCGGCCAAATCCTTCGGGCCGGCTGGCCGAGCGCGGATTGTACATCGCAATCGAGAAATCGGCTTCTGCGGCAAGCCTCAAGCGCGTCTCGATCACCGACCAGGGCTTGAGATTGTCCGAGAGATTGATCGCGCAGAAATCATGGCCGAGCGGCGCACCGGCGCGGGCGGCCGCCGCCAGCATCGCGGTGATGCCGGGCAGCACGCGGATCGGCAGCTCCCGCCATTGCGGTGCCTGTTCGAGTGCCTCGAATACGGCGGAGGCCATCGCGAACACCCCGGGATCGCCGGAGGACACGACGACGACCTGCCCGCCTTCGGACGCAAGCCGCAAAGCCTCGCTGGCGCGCTGCAGCTCCTCGCGATTGTCGGAGGGATGCAGCTTCAGTCCCGGCCGCGCCGGCACGCGCGCGACATAGGGGGCATAACCCAGAACGTCGGTCGCGGACGCCAGCGCGGCTGTCACCTCGGGCGTCACCAGCGCATCGCTGCCCGGCCCGAGGCCCGCGATGGTCAAGGTGCCCGTCATTCGGCGGCGTCCAGATGCCGGCCCTTGCCGTGCACCAGCACGATCGCGAAATAGGGACAGTCCGCGCCATCGATCTCGGCGAGCCGCACCACGCGCTCGCCCGGCATGGTGCCGCGCTCGACCAGCCAGGCATCGTCCAGCCGTCCGGCGGAGCTGAGCGCCCGGCGCACCTTTGCGAGATTGCGGCCGGTCTTCATGACGACGAGCGCATCGGAATCGCGCATGCGCCGCTCGAGCTCGTCTTCGCCAAGCGTTCCCATCAACACCGTCGTCACGTCGTCGCCGAGCGCGATCGGCTGTCCGACGCCATTCCAGCAGCCGACCATGCCGGGAATGCCGGCGATCACGTCGATCTCGACCCGGCCTTGCAGGCGCGTGTGCAGATGCATGAACGAGCCGTAGAAGTAGGGATCGCCCTCGCAGAGCACGACGACATCGACCGCCCGCGCAAGCCGCGCCAGGCGCTCGGCCCATTCGTCGTAGAAGCCCGCGAGCAGCTGCACATATTCGGCGCTGTCGAAGGCGATCTCGGTCGTAACCGGATATTCCATCGGATATTCGGCGACATCCGTCGCCAACATCCCTTCGACGATACGCCGCGCCTGGCCCGGACGGCCCATCTTGCGGAAATAGGCGACATGCTTCGCGCCGCGCACGGTGCGGTCGGCGCGCACGCTCATCATATCAGGGTTGCCGGGGCCGAGACCGCAGCAGATGATGCGTCCCATCGCTATTCGCTCCGGCTCGCTAGGGCATTCACGGCGGCGACCGTGATCGCGGAGCCGCCGAGGCGGCCTTCGACCGTGAGTGCGGGGACCGGCGGATCGGCCATCAGCGCAGCCTTGGATTCGGCTGCGCCGACGAAGCCGACGGGGCAGCCGATGATCGCCGCCGGCCGCGGACAATCGCGGTCTTCCAGCATGTTGAGCAGATGAAACAGCGCGGTCGGCGCATTGCCGATCGCAACGATCGCACCGTCGAGATGCGGCCGCCACAGCTCGAGCGCAGCAGCCGAGCGCGTGTTGCGCATTGATTGCGCCAGTGCGGGAACCGCGGTATCGCCGAGCGTGCAGATCACCGCGTTCGCCGCGGGAAGCCTTGCGCGCGTAATCCCTTCCGAGACCATGCGCGCGTCGCACAGGACCGGCGCGCCCTTCTGCAAGGCCGCGCGCGCGACGGTCGCCATATCAGGCGTGAAGCGGATATGCGCCTCCAGGCCAACCATGCCGGCGGCATGGATCATCCGCACCACGACCTGCTCTTCATCAGGCGAAAAGCGCGCAAGGTCCGCCTCGGCGCGGATGGTCGCGAAGGACTGACGATAGATCGCCGCGCCGTCGGTTTCATAAGTGTGCGGCATCAGTGCCCTCCCACCAGGATGGAGGGATCGCTGACGATATCGGCGCCGTTGAGCCCACGCAGGACCGGCTCATCACGCGTCGAGCCGCCGCGCACGAGATCGAAGCCGGCGCGTGTCGCGACCAGCGTGACTGCGGCCGTGCCGGAATGCGCGCAACCCTTGCCACAACCGGAAACGTGGAGACGCGCATCGGCGGCGATGCGCGGCGCCAGCGCCGCGGCCAGTGCGCGCGTGTCGGCATGGGCTTCGCGGCAGCGCGGCGCGCCGCTGCAGGCGATGACGCGCAGCGCGGGGTCGAAGGGCTCGGTAATGAGGCCCGCCGCGTTCGGCATCTCGCGCTTGCCCTCGCTCAGCACCATCCGCCATGGCGTCATGCGCAGTGCATGTCCGCAACCGGCAAGTTGATGCAGTGTCGTGTTCAGCATCTGCCCGAACGCGACGCCGACCATCGCGCCTTGCGGATAGTGCCCGGGACGCGACGCCGCCATCACGGGCGCAGGCTCGGTCTCCCCGCGCAACGATTGAGGCAATGCCGCGCCGGAGGCGATGTGGGCCGCCATGCGCCCTCGCCCAGCCCTCGCGCCGCCGGAGACCAGGAACCAGCTTGCGAGCGCGAGCGCCGTGCTGACGGCCTCGCCGCGTGCGACCGAGCGGCCGAGCCTTGCACCATCGGCCCGCACCAGGAGACGGCCCGACCGATCGCGCTCGATACGTATGTCGGCGGAATCGCCGGCGAGCACCCGCGATCTTCCATCATCGATGGCAAAGCCGAACTTGGTGGGAAGCGCGAGGGCGCTATCGGCGAGCGCCTCCTCCAGCTCGGCGGCGAGCGACTGTGTTTGGTCGCCGCCGCTCCAGAACGGCATCACCAGAATATTGCGCCGGGCTTCGATATCGGCGTCGGGATCGAGCAGTGCCAGTTGCGAGAGGCCGTCGAGCAGAGGCCGATGGCTTTGCTCGCTGACGCCCCGGATCTGCAGATTGGCACGGCTCGTCATATCGATGAGACCATTGCCGTGTTGCCCGGCGAGCTCAGCAAGCCCGGTGATTTGTGCTGGTTCAAGGCGCCCACCGAACGGACGCACGCGGACCACGAGCCCGTCGCCCGATTGCATCGGCCGCAGCGCGCCGGGACACCAGCCCTTGACCGCAGACGCGCTCATGATGCCTCCCGCAAGGCAGCCGCGATCGAATTGCGACGCGTTTGCCAGAGCGCCGCATCATGCAGGCGCGCAAAACAGCTTTCCATCGCGGCGAGCGCGGAAGGATTTTCGCCGGCCATGAAGGCGCGAACGTCATCATTGCCGAGCGTCGCATCGTAATAGAGATCGAACAGATGCGGTGGCACGGCGCCGGCGAGATGCGCGAACGCGGCCATGTGCTCCAGCGTCGCGGTGATCTCGGCAGCCCCGCGAAAACCATGACGCATCATGCCGGCGATCCAGGCCGGATTGGCGGCGCGCGCGCGAACGACGCGCGAGATTTCCTCGGTCAGCGTGCGCGCGTGCGGCTGCTCGGGACGCGTCGTATCGAGGTGGTAGAGCGCCGGCCTCCTCGCGCCGAGATGCACTGCGGCGGCCGCAACGCCGGCTTCATGCGCGGCATAGTCGGCGGCGAGCAGCAGATCGGTTTCCGGCAGATCCTGGAGGTGAACGAAGGCATCCGCGGATGCGAGCCGCTGCTCGATGCCGGCACGATCTGGCTTGATCTCTCCATCGGCGGAGAACGCCCAGGACGAGGCCGTCAGCCAGGCTTCGCCGGCCGCATCGCGCGTCTCTGGCGTGAAGGCATCCGGAATCGCCGAGAGGCCGACGCCGCATTGTCCGGGACGCGGCGCGAACACGCGGGATGTGCGATGACGATATGGATTTTCGTCGCCCTCCTCCTCGCGCGCTGCGAGCGCCTCGGCGGCCGCCTCGAACAATTGCGCGAGACCCGCGAAGACGTCGCGGAACAGGCCCGAGACGCGCAGCGTGACGTCGATGCGGGGCCGGCCGAGCTCGGCCGGCGCGATGATGTCGTAGCCGGTGACGCGGCCGGAGGCGTGATCCCAGCGCGGCGCGAGGCCGGCCAGATGCAGCGCCATGGCGAATTCCTCGCCCGCGGTGCGCATCGTCGCCGAGCCCCAGAGATCTACGACGAGGCCTTTCGGCCAGTCGCCGTGATCCTGCAAATGACGGCGCAGCAGCTCTTCCGCGAGCCTGATGCCTTGCGCATGCGCCGACGGCGTCGGCACCGCGCGCGGATCGACGGCAAAGAGATTGCGACCGGTCGGCAGCACGTCCTGACGCCCGCGATAGGGCGAGCCCGATGGCCCCGGCGCGACGCGCTGGCCGGCAAGCGCGGCACGCAGCGCGTCGCGCTCCGCATCGCCGCAGGCGCCGCGGCCGAAAACGTGCAGGCCGTCGCCGAACTGGCTTTCCTTGAGATCGCAGACGAAGCGGTCGATCCGCGGGATCGCTTCGGCCGGCGCGGCCGAAGCATCGAGGCCGAGATCGTCTTCGAGGCCCGCCGTACGGGCCTCGTCACGGATCGCAGCGATCAGCCGCTGTCGACGCGCGGGATCGAGACCGTCGGCGGTCGAGTATTCGTCGAGGAGACGTTCGAGCCGGCGCAGGCCATCCGGCACCGCGGAGTTTTCCAGCGGTGGCGGCAAATGACCAATCGTCACGGCGCCAATGCGCCGCTTGGCCTGCGCGGCCTCGCCGGGATCGTTGACGATGAAGGGATAGATGATTGGGAGATCGCCGATCAGGGCTTCTGGCCAGCAGCGCGATGACAGCGCCACGGATTTTCCGGGAAGCCATTCCAGCGTGCCATGCGCGCCCATGTGCACGACGGCATCAACTCCCTGCCCTCCGAGCCAGAGATAGAACGCGACATAGGCATGGCGCGGCGTGCGGGCGAGATCGTGATAATCGGCATCGCGCATGGCCGCATCGCCACGCTCGGGCTGGACCGCAATAACGGACCGACCGCATTGGATCGCGGCGAAATGGAACGCGCCATCGCGACAGCTCGGATCATCCTCCGGCACGCCCCAGGCTTGCGCGAGATCATCCTGCAAGACTTGCGGCAGGCGCGAAAGCGCCGCGCGATAATCGGCAACGCGCCAAGTCAAACTCTGCTTCAGCAGCGCTTCACCGAGCGCATGGACCGGCGCGACATCGAAGCCGGCCTCCGCGAGATCGGACAATAGTGCCTCGACCGAAGCCAGCGCATCGAGACCGACAGCGTGCGCGATCTGGTGCGGGCGTCCCGGATAGTTCGAGAGCACGATCGCCAGGCGCTTCTCGCCGGCAGGCTTCTGCGCAAGACGCCGCCAGGCCGCGACGCGTGCGGCGACCGCCGTCACACGCTCCTCATCCGGCCGATGTGCCAGATGCGAGAATTGCAGATCGGGATCGCGCTTCCCAGCCGACTTGAAGCTCACCACGCCCGTGAACAGCCGACCGTCGACCTCGGGCAGCACGACATGCATCGCAAGATCGCCGGGCGAGAGGCCTCGCAGCGACTCCGCCCAATCCTCGCGCCGCGCCGTCGAGAGCGCGACCTGGAACACCGGACACGATGCAACATCGAACGCCGTCGTGCCGTCGTCGCTGAGGGCCGAGAACGCCGTCGCGTTGACGATCGCCGCCGGAGGATTTTGCGCGAGATACGCGCGCAGCCAGTCGGCGACGCCCGGAGCCTTTAACGAGGTGACGAACACGCCGTACGCGTCAAATCCCTTCTCGCGCAGCGCGGCGATCAGGGCATCGACCGGGCCGGTGTCCGCGGCGGTGAGATAGGAGCGATAGAACGCCACCAGCGCGCGCGGCTTTCCTTCGCCGCTCACCGGCGCAGGAATGACGCCGCGCGCGGGGTCGTAAAATCCCATCTCGGGCACGGTCATCTCGCCGACGACCGGCCCGGCGTAGAGACCTGAGGCCAACGCGAGCTGCGCAATCGTAGCGTGCGCGGCGACCGGGCCGCCGGTGTCGCAGAGCACCTTGAGCCGGCGCAGCGTCGAGACCGGCAGAGTCGAATACGCGTCGAGCCGCGTGTCGTCACGACCATCGGCCGGCAGCACGGCAAGAACGATACCGCGATCCTTCGCCAATTGATGCAAGGCAGCCAGCCCATACGCCCAATAGGACTCCCCGCCGATCAGGCGCACGAGGATGCCACGCGCCTGCGACAGCGTGCGCTCGATATAGGTGTCGACCGAGAGGGGGTGACGGAGCTCCGCGAGATTGGCAAGCCGCAGCGTCGGCAGGCTGCCCTGGCCGCGCCGCCAGCCGGCGGCGAACGCGGCGAGATCGGAATCCGAATACGAGAGCACCACGAGATCGGCCGGGTCCTGGCCGATGTCTCTTGGCGTCGCGGTCTCCTCCAAACCACGGCTCTCGCGGAAGACGACGTGCATCAGATACCAAGTCCCGCTTTGATGGCGGCCTCGTCGATATCGCCGTGCTCGCCGATCACGACGAGCTTTGACTGCCTGACACCTGCGCCCCAGGGCTTGTCGAACTGGTGGCGCACGCGCTCGCCGACTGCCTGCAACAGCAGGCGCATCGGCTTGCCCGCGACCGCGATATAGCCCTTGGCGCGCAGCACGTTCTGCTCGCGCGCCAGGCGCTGGACCGAGGCGACCAGCGCATCGATGTCAGCCACTTCAGGCAGATCGATCACGACGGAGGCGAAATCATCGTGCTCATGCTCCTCCTCGCCGTCATGATGCGAGGGGCGCGCGGCGAGATCGTTCTCGGCGGCGGCGCCGAGACCGAGGATGAGGCGTGCATCGATCGCGCCGTCGGTGACAGGGAGCATCGGCACGCGCCGCGGCATCTCGGCCGTGATCGCGGCCTTGGCGGCTTCAATGCCGGCGGCGCCCGCGAGATCGGCCTTGGTCAGCAGCACGATGTCGGCGCAGGCGATCTGGTCCTCGAACACTTCCGACAGCGGTGTCTCGTGATCCAAATTTTCGTCCGCCGCGCGTTGCGCTTCCACCGCAGCCGGATCCGGCGCGAAGCGGCCGGCCGCGACGGCCTCGGCATCCGCGAGCGCGATCACACCGTCGACCGTGATGCGCGAGCGGATCTCCGGCCAGTCGAACGCTTTCAGCAGCGGTTTCGGCAGCGCCAGGCCCGAGGTCTCGATCAGGATGTGATCCGGTCGCACCGGACGCGCCAGCAGTTTTTCCATGGTTGGAATGAAATCGTCGGCGACGGTGCAGCAGATGCAGCCATTGGCGAGTTCGACGATGTTCTCCTCCGGGCAGTTGGCATCGGCGCAGGACTTCAGGATTTCGCCGTCGACGCCCTCGCTGCCGAACTCGTTGACGAGCACCGCGAGCTTCTTGCCGTTTGCATTGGTGAGCAGATGCTGGATCAGCGTGGTCTTGCCGGAGCCGAGAAAACCTGTGACCACCGTCACCGGAATTTTTGCGAGCGAGTTCATTCGGCGGCCTCCGGCACGACGGCAACAGGGGGAATGCGGGCAAGCGATTGCTTGCGGAAGATTTCGGGACGGCTGCGCCAGGGCACGAGCCCGTCGGGCGCCGCCGCATAGGCCGCCGCACCCGCGACCACGTCCTGCGCATTGGCATCCGAGAGGCGGCCATAGACATAGGACCAGCGGCCGGGCGCGCTGAGCGCCACGGAACAGCCCTGGCTGCAGGCCGACAGGCATTCGACGGGAACCACATTGATGCCGTCGGGCACGCCGGCCTCGAGGATCGCGCCATGCAGGCGCTTTCCGGGCGTCGTCTCGCCCTCGCCAGGCGTCTCGCCGGCACGGCAGGTGATGCAGACGTGAAGTGTGACGGTCATCGCCTCTTCCACAATAAACAGCGGGAGGCGATGAGGCACACGGACCATTCTTCAGAAGGCCCGTTTCCCCGTCGCGGAACACCCCGTCCGCCGGTCCAAAACTCGTCCGCGCTGGCAGGTCTCCCGGCTTGCGGAGCAGGGACTTGCCCTTCGATCCCCGCCTTCCCGATTCCCGGGGGAATCAGTGGCTTCGGGCATCTCTCCGGTCACGGTCGCGGGGGCGGCTGCAGTTTGGACCCAAATCTTGCCGATTCGGACCCTATCGCATTCCCTCTTCGCCTGTCATAGGACAGGAACCAACGCCGGGCCACCATTTGCCGGTGGCCGCCTCTTGTCAAGCCGAAGGACCGGGACCGATGACGCCTGAACCGGATACCCAAACAGCCGAGGAAACCGACGCCCGCCACGCCCAGAAAATGGCGAAGAAGAAGGCCGCCCGCGACAAGATCATGGCGACCAAGAGCGGCGAAAAGGGCCTCATCATCGTCCACACCGGCGCCGGCAAAGGCAAATCGTCCTCGGCCTTCGGCATGATCGTCCGCTGCGTCGCCCATGGCTTCCCCTGCGCGGTCGTGCAGTTCATCAAGGGCGCCTGGGACACCGGCGAGCGCCGCCTGCTCACTGGCCATTTCGGCGATCTCTGCCAGTTCCACGCGATGGGCGAAGGCTTCACCTGGGAAACGCAGGACCGCGCCCGCGACATCGCGGCCGCACGCGCCGGCTGGGAGAAGGCCAAGGAGCTCATCCTCGACGAGAGCTTGCGCATGGTCGTGCTCGACGAGATCAACATCGCGCTCCGCTATGACTATCTCGACATCGCCGAAATCGTCGAATTCCTGACGACGCAAAAGCCTGCGCTAACGCACGTCGTCCTCACCGGGCGCAACGCCAAGGACGAGCTGATCGAGATCGCCGATCTGGTCACCGAGATGACGCTGGTCAAGCACCCATTCCGCTCGGGCATCAAGGCGCAGGCCGGCGTCGAGTTCTGAATTCGATGGCGCGCGCATTGATGATCCAGGGGGCGGGCTCGGACGTGGGCAAATCGCTCATCGTCGCCGGCCTCGCGCGCGTCTTTACGCGGCGCGGCCTGCGCGTGCTTCCGTTCAAGCCGCAGAACATGTCGAACAACGCGGCCGTCACCATCGATGGCGGCGAGATCGGCCGCGCGCAGGCGCTGCAGGCGTTTGCCGCCGGCGTCGAGCCGCACACCGACATGAACCCGGTGCTGCTGAAGCCCGAGACCGATGTCGGTGCGCAGATCATCGTGCACGGCAAACGCATTGCGACCGCGCGCGCCCGCGACTACGCCGCGATGAAGCCGTCACTCATGGGCGCCGTGCTGGAGAGCTTCGAGCGGCTGAAGGCGCGCGCCGATCTCGTGCTGGTCGAGGGCGCCGGCAGCCCGGCCGAGGTGAATTTGCGCAAGGCCGACATCGCCAATATGGGCTTTGCGCGCAAGGCCGACGTGCCGGTCGTGCTGGTCGGAGACATCGACCGCGGCGGCGTCATCGCCCAGCTCGTCGGCATCAAGACGGTGATCGACCCCGACGATGCCGCGATGATCCAGGGCTTTGTCATCAACAAGTTCCGCGGCGATCCCACGTTGTTCGACGACGGCTACAGACTGATCGAAGAAAAGACCGCCTGGCGCGGCTTCGGCGTGCTGCCCTGGTTTCCGCGTGCCGGCGAGCTGCCTGCTGAGGACGCGCTCGGCCTCAGCGACGCGCGCAAGCCGGGCCAATGCAAGATCGCTTGTCTGGCGCTGTCGCGAATCGCCAATTTCGACGATCTCGATCCGCTCAAGCTCGAGCCCGGCGTCGATCTCGTGATGGTGCGTCCGGGGGAAGCCATTCCCGGTGACATCAGCCTCGTCATCATCCCCGGCTCGAAATCGACCCGTGGCGACCTCGCCTTTCTGCGCGCGCAGGGCTGGGACATTGATCTGCTCGCGCATCACCGCAGGGGCGGCCATGTGCTCGGCCTCTGCGGCGGCTATCAGATGCTCGGGCGCAGCGTTGCGGACCCGGAAGGAATAGAAGGCCCCGCGGGCGAGACGCCCGGTCTCGGACTTCTGGATGTCGCAACTGTCATGAGCCCGCAGAAGACGCTGACACGCGTCTCCGCCGTGCACGCCGCGACGGACCAGCCCATCGAGGCCTACGAGATCCACATCGGCCGCACCGACGGGCCCGATCGCGCGCGGCCGTTCGCGAAACTGAACGGCGAGCCGGAAGGCGCGATCTCGAGGGATGGCCGCGTGCAGGGCAGCTATTTGCACGGCCTGTTCACGTCTGATGATTTTCGCAAGGCGTATCTCGCAAGGCTCGGCATTCCCGCAGGCGGCGAGCCCTATCACGCCAGGGTCGAAAGCACGCTCGATGCCCTCGCCGATCACATCGAGAAGCATCTCGACGTCGAAGGCCTGCTCGCGCTAGCGCGCTAGGACTTCGCCGATCCGCTTCCATTCGGATTCGCGGCCGGGAAGCCCGAGGCGTAGCCATGTCGGCCTTTGTGCGAAGACACGCGACCAGATCTGGCTTTGTGCCAATCTCTCCTGCGCGGCGAGCGCGTCCGGTGTCTCGTAGAGACGAAACAGCGGCGTCCCCCCAAGCAGCATCCAGCCTTGCGACTGCGCCATGGCGTCGAGGCGCACACAATCGCCCGCGAGCCGCACTGACGTGGCTTTCGCCCAGGCATCGTCGCGCAAGGCGCGGCACCCAATCGCAATTGCCGCCCCTGATACGGGCCATGGACCCGACAATGCCGCGAGCTTGCCTATGTCGGACGAATTGCCAAGTGCAAAACCGAGCCGCAGGCCGGCAAGCCCATAAAACTTTCCGAAGGAGCGCAAGATCAGTAGTCCCGGCCGATCTCCTTCAGGCGCAAGCGATAGCTGCGGGACGGCATCGGCAAAGCTTTCGTCGATCACGAGACGGCCGACGCGCGGCAGCAGCGCGAGCAAATCCTTTGGCGAATGGCAACGGCCGTCGGGATTGTTGGGATTGACGACGATGGCGAGGTCCGCGCCAGCCAGCGCGTCGAGCTCGCAGACCTCCTGCACATCCCAGCCGGCGGTCGACAACACCCCGGCATATTCATTGTAGGTCGGAGCGAGAGTGCGCGCGCGGCGGGGGGCCGCGAGTTGCGGCAGCAATTGAATGGCGGCCTGGGCACCGCCCATCGCCAGGATCGGTGCTTGCGTGCGATAAGCGTGCTGCGCCGCCTGATGTAGCGCCTGGATCTCTGCGCGCGACGGCAACGCGCTCCACGCGCGCGCACTCACCTCGCCCACGGGATAAGGCAGCCGGTTGATCCCCGTCGACAGGTCAATCCAGTCCTCCGCGCGTCCGCCGAAACGCTGCTGGGCCTGATCGAGATTTCCACCGTGCTCGCGCATGCCCCGTTCTTTCACGCGAAGGCCAGGATCGCAAGGAGGCCTGCGAGCAGCAGCATGGCCCGGCGATAGACCGTCAGTGCCTCGCCGATATCCGCGGCGCGTGGATCGCGCGCGCCCCCGTTCAGCCAGGGCTCGTCGGTGACGCTGCCGTGATAGATGCGGGGGCCGCTGAGCCGCACACCGAGTGCGCCCGCCATGGCCGCTTCGGGCCAGCCGGCATTGGGCGAACGATGACGGCGCGCATCGCGCGTCATGCACGACAGCGCCTCGGACCGCCGCGGCGCCAGCAGCACGAACAGGAATCCGGTCAGCCGCGCTGGTATGAAATTGGCAACATCGTCGATGCGCGCCGCGGCCCAGCCGAAGGCTTCATGCCGTTCGCTGCGATGGCCGATCATGGAGTCCAACGTGTTGATCGCCTTGTAACCTAAAATGCCTGGCAATCCGAACAGCGCGCCCCAGAACACCGGCGCCACGATTCCGTCGGAAGCATTCTCCGCAAGGCTCTCGATCGCCGCGCGCGCGATGCCGGCTTCATCGAGCGCCGCGGGATCGCGGCCAACGATACGCGAGACTGCCTCGCGCGCGGCGGCGATATCGCCAACCAGCAATGGACTTGCGACCGCAGCCACATGATCATGCAGCGAGCGCGACGCGACCAGCGGCCAGGCCAGGACACCCACAATCACGATCTGGATCCAACCCGAGGGAAGCAAGAATTGAAGCGCCCAACCGATCACAACGGAGAGCGCAATCACCAGGAGTGCTCCGGCGGTGCCAGCAGCGCGGCGCAGCGCCGGAGGATCGGCCGCGCGATTCCAGCTGCGATCCACGGCGCCGATCAGCCGCCCCAGCCAGGTCACGGGATGCCCGATCCGCGCGAACAGCCATGACGGCCAGCCCACCAGGGCATCAACCGCCATCGCCACCACCATCGCGCCCGCAAAGCCCACACCTGCCTCCTGTCCCGCTCCTGTTGCGCAAAGCGAGACGCGAGCGCAAGCCCCCCGCCGCCTGATTTCGGCTTTGTCTTTGGCCGCGTTTGGTGATTAGTCAGGCCCACAGGAGACTTTCATGGCCGTCATCTTGATTACGGGCGGAGCGCGATCGGGCAAGAGCAAGCGTGCGGAAATGCGCACGCGCGCCTTTGCCGGGCAGCCCATCTATGTCGCGACGGCCGAGGCGCTCGACACTGAGATGGAGGCGCGTATCGCCAAGCATCGCGCGCGGCGCGGAACCGACTGGATCGAGCGCGAAGTGCCGCTCGATCTCGTCAGGGTGCTGGTCGCAACCGACGGCGGCGGCGCAAGGCTGGTGGATTGCCTGACGCTGTGGCTCTCCAACCTGATGCATGAACAGCGTGATTGGGAACGTGAGGTGGGCGAACTCGCAGGCACCCTGCCCCGTCTGAAAAGCTCAGTCGTCTTCGTCACCAACGAAGTCGGCCTCGGCATCGTGCCCGACAATGCGCTGGCCCGCAGCTTTCGCGACGCCGCCGGAATCATGAACCAAATGATCGCTGATGTTGCCGATGAGGTTGAGTTCGTCGTTGCCGGCCTGCCGATGAAGTTGAAATGATGCCGCGTACCGAGCTTCTCAAAGACATCATTGCCGATCTCAGGATGGCGGCATCGTTCGTGACGATCCTCCCTGTGTCATCGTCGAAGCTTGCGGCTGACGGCGCGATCGCGCGCGCGACCTGGGCCCTGCCCGTCGCGGGACTGCTGGTCGGCCTTGCCGGCGCGTTGGTCTACAAGATCGCCATCCGGTTCGGACTTACACCGAGCCTTGCTGCCCTGCTCGCTTTGGCGACGACCGCCCTCATTACCGGCGCGCTGCATGAAGATGGCCTTGCCGACACCGCCGACGGGCTCGGCGGCGGGCGAACGCGCGAGCGCAAGCTCGAGATCATGCGCGACAGCCGGATCGGCACCTATGGCGTCTGCGCGCTGATCCTGTCCTTCGGCCTGCGCTGGAGCGCGCTGGCGACGATCGCCAATCCTTTCGCCGTCACGCTGGCGCTATGCGCCGCGCATGTTGCTGCCCGCGCGGGCGTGCCGGCCTTCATGTCACTGGTCCCACCCGCACGGCCGGACGGGCTTTCGGCGAGCGCGGGAGCGCCACCTGGCCGCAGCGTCGCCATCGCTTTCGCGCTTGGAACGCTCGCGCTTGCCCTCGCGTTAGGGCCGGGCAAGGCGCTGGTCGGCCTGATTCTGCTGTCGCTCGCGGGCCTGATGCTGGCGCGGCTCGCCATCCGTCAGATCGGCGGACAGACCGGCGACATCCTCGGCGCGTTCGAGCAGTCGGGTGAGATCCTGATCCTGCTGGTTGCGGCCGCCTTCCAGATGGGGCGCTAGCTTCATGGTCGAGTTCGATGACGCCTTCCGCCAGCATTTGCGCGAGCTGTTCGTGTGGCGGCGCGACGTGCGCCGCTTCCGAGCTGACCCGCTGCCGGACGGCGCCATCGACCGCCTGATCGAGACCGCGTGCCTGTCGCCCTCGGTCGGCCTGAGCCAGCCCTGGCGCTTCGTCATCGTGGACGATGCCGCACGCCGCCGCGCCGTGACCGACGATTTCAGGGCATGCAACGCCGACGCTTTGGGTTCTTATGCCGGCGAACGCGCGGCGCGCTACGCCACGCTGAAACTGTCGGGCCTCGAGCAGGCCCCCGGTCACCTCGCGGTGTTCGCCGACAAGGCCAGCGACATCGGCCACGGCCTCGGCCGCGCCACCATGCCGGAGACCACGGAATATTCCGTGGTCTCCGCGATCACCGCGATGTGGCTCACCGCGCGCGCTGACAGCATCGGCATCGGCTGGGTGTCGATTCTCAGTCCGGATCGTATCCACGCCATTCTCGACGTGCCTGATAGCTGGAAGTTCATCGCCTATCTCTGCATCGGCTACCCGGAAATCGAATGCGATCAGCCCGAGCTGGAGCAAGCGAAATGGGAGCATCGGCGCGGCGCGGAGGAGTTCACGCTGCGGCGTTAGCCAGAGCGCCTTTCCTCAGTGATCGACGCACCCAAGCTCGTCATGCCCGGGCTTGTCCCGGGCATCCACGTCTTCGTTTTGACGCCAAAGAACTTGGATGGCCGGGACAAGCCCGGCCATGACGGAGAAGATACTTTCCGCTACGACTTGCTCCTGCCGGCCACCGCCGCCACGGGCGCCGGGCTTTCCGGCTTCTGGAACATCAACAACGGCCGGAAGATGACGCGGCCATAAGCTTCGTAATGGTTCTGGGTCGACACCGCCATCTTTAGCGGTGTCGCGTAATTTGCCTCGAACGTCATGAATGACGCGTAGGTCCAGGAGAAGCCGACGCCGACGGACGCCATTTCGGTGACGCCGGGGAAGGTCGAATACACCGCACCCCAGTCGGTGAAGACGTAAGTGTCGAACCCCCTGAGCCATTGCGACCAGTTGTAGTGCAGCTCGGCGTTGAAATAATAGCCGCTGTCGCCGGAGGCCGCATTGGAGGGATAACCGCGTACGGTGGTGGGACCGCCGATCGAGAAGATCTGATCGCCCGGCAGCAGCTTCTCCTGCGTGTACTGCCAGCTCGCCAGCACATTGGCGCTGAAGTTCTGGGGCCCCGCGGCGCTGGTCGCGATCAGCGAGCCGGTATAGGTGTTGAACGCGCGGTTGTTGCCGAGCACGTGGTCCTGCCAGGCGATGTAATTCACCGCCGGCGACACCGTGATCGAATAGGTGTTGCCGGACTTGGTCACCGACACGCCCGCCGTGGTCCTGTCGTAGTGATCGTCGGTGACGGCGACCGTGGCGAAGCGGCTGACCGTCTTGCCCTCGGTCAAGGCGGCGTTGAGCAGCACCAGCCAGTCCTGCGTCACCCAGACCGGCTGGCTGAAATTGACCGCGGCCTGGCTCGAGCGACCGGTGACGTCGAGCGCGACGAAGGGCCCCTGGATGATCTTGATCTTGCCTTCGGTGTAGCTGACGCCGGCGCGGCCGCCCCAGGGATTGACCGGGATGCTGTAGGCGACATTGCCGTTGAGATTGCCGTCGGAGCGGACGCCATAGAAGGTCAGGCGGTCGTCGACGCCGAACAAGCCGTGGCGCTTGTAAAAGGCCCCGCCCTCCCAACGCCCGGTATTCTCGGCGCCCTGGTTGTCGGTGAAGAGCTGCAAGGTGTCGATCGGCGGCTCGATCACCGCGAATTGCAGGTCGGTGAGGCCGAAGCTCGTGCCGGGCTGCAGCAGCGCCTTGATCTGCACGTCGTTGGTGCGGTTGAACCAGATCACGTCGCGGTTGAGCTTGGGAACGTCGAGGACCTCGCCTTCAGGCTCCTTCACGCGATCGAGGATGTAGTCGGTGCGGGTCTGCTTGTTGCCCTCGACCGTCGTCTTCTGCAGCCGGCCTTCGGTCAGCTTGACGCGGACGACGCCGCCCTTGGCGTCCTGCTCGGGCAGCGTCGCGATGCCCGTGACGATACCGCGCGCGGCATAGACCGCGTTGATGTCAGCAACGAGTTGCAACAGTGAGGCGATGTCGACGTCCTTGCCGACATATTTCTTCGCGATCTCATCCAGCTCGGCCGGCGTGATGAACTTGGACTCGTCGAACGTGACCTTGCGCAGGCGGAATTTCGGCCCGCCCGGCTTCAGGAGCTGGGACTTCTCCCGCTCGCCGCCGATCACCGCCGGCCCTGTGAGCTTGGGCGGCGCGCTCTGCTGTTCGAGCTGCCGCCGCTGCCGGTCGACGTCGTTCTGAATCACGCCGGGATTGATCGACTGGGCGCGTGCGGCAACGATGCAGGACGCTGCCAGCCCGACCGCCAATGCTGCCCCCCGAATCCGCATCCCGAATCCAATTACCATGCCTCTGCGAGACGGCCAATCGCCGGCTTCGCCGTCTCGACCGCAGCGTCCTTCCAGCCCGGACGTCCCGCACGCTGTCCCTTCTGGCGCAGCTTGCGCATGTCGCTGAGGCCCTCGATGTTGACGGCGGGACCGGAGCCGACGGCCTCGACCGGCCGCGGCGTCAGCAGCGCGTCGAGCCGCGCCTGGCCGGAGAGACCGAGCAGGTAGAACGTGCCGCCGTCCTTCTTCGCGAGCCAGGTCTCGATGTTCTCTTGACCCTGGCTGTCGACCGCGATGTTGCGCACCATGCTGGCGCCGGTGAAGTCGTAGCAGCAGGTATGGGTCGGGCCGTAATTGGTCACGGTCGCCGAGATGTTGCCGGTGTAGAACACCACATAGGCGTTGCTGACATTGGCGTTACCGACCTGGCTCATCGTGAACACGCCGCCCGGCTGGTAGAGCTGGAGCGACGGCCAATTGGACGGCGCCGGCGAGCGGTTGTTGAGCAGCACCTGCGCGTTGGCCGTGGTGAGCATCAGCTGACCCGGCACATAGCCGTTCAGGATCGAAACGGCCGGTGCGTCCGTCCAGAAGGTCGCGTCCACCACCCTGAACTGATTGACGATGATGCTGTCCGGATCGATCGAGATGTTGGCGGACTTCGCGACGCCGCCGTTATAGCCGGTGATGTTCAGGATCAGCGGGATCGCCGGGTTGGACCGGATCTGCTCGCCCTTGACGTTGATCGTATCGGCCGCGAGATCGAGTTCCCGCACGACGCTGACCCAGTTGATCGAGAGGTCACCCGGCGAAGTCAGCTTGACGATGTTACCCCGGATACGGTCGAGCGAGACCGAGCCAGCCGAGGCGAAGCGCGTATCGCCATTGGCGGAGATCGACCCGCCGCGGATCGAACCCGTATCGGAGCGCAGATCGATGTCGCCGGCGTCGCCCGGGATACCCGTCGTGGTGAGCTGGCTGAAGACGATGTCGTTCACCCCATGCAGGGTCTGCGTGCCGCCGCTGACGGCCGTTCCGAGATTGATCGCCCCTGCCGTCGCGGTGATGCCGAGCGAGGTGCCGACATTGAGATTGTCCCAATGGACGACAGTGCCGCTCAAGACCGCGTTGCCGGTCGAGGCCGTGAGGTTATGACCGGTATTCGTCCCCGCCGCGATCAGCCTTGCCGAGCCGTTGGCTGAGACCGAGCCCAGTGTCGCCACGCCGCCAGCCATCACCGTTTGCGCCAGGATGAAACCGTTGTCCGCGCTGACGATGATGCTGCCGGCACCGCCGTTGATGCCCGTCGCCGTCAGCGCGTTGAAGGTGACGTTGTCGCGGGCGTGGATGGTCTGCGTGCCGCCGCTCTGCGCGGTCTGCAGCGTGATGCTGCCCTGCCCCGCGATCGCACCGAGCGACGTCCCGACATTGAGCGTGTTCCAGTTGACCGGACCGCCGGCGGTCAGCAGGCCCGAACCAGTCGTCGCAGCCAGCGTGTTGCCGGTGATGGTCGTGGCGGCCAGCAGCGTCGCCGAACCATGGGCCGAGACCGAGCCGAGCGTGGTCGCGCCGCCCGACATCACCGTCTGCGCCAGGATGAAGCCGGTGTCGGCGGTGACGTTGATGCTGCCGACGTCGCCGGCATTTCCGGTGGCGGCGAGCGAATTGAACGTCACGTTCTGGGTCGCGTGGACCGTCTGCGAGCCGCTGCTGTCGGCGGTGCCGATGACGATGCTGCCGTTGTTCGCGACGGCTTTGAACCTGCCGCTCGCGCCGGTCGCCGTGCCTGCGACCACCTGGTCGAGCGTCAGCCCGCCCGTACCGATGATGTCGACGCTGCCCTTCACGGCCGACAGCAGGCTCACTTCCGTGTCGGTGAGAGCCTTGACGTAGATGTCGCCGGCGCTCGCGCTTGCCGACAGCCGCGCGGCGCTGAAGGTGAACCGGCCCGTCGCGTTACCGATGCCGTTCGATGCGCTCAGTAACACTTCGGCGCCTGCGCCGGAGGCGAGGAATTTGGTCTGGCCGTCGCCATTGTCGATGATCGCTCCGAGCGAGGCAACACCGCCGGCGGTGACGATGATCGAGGGCGCGTTCGAGGCGGCCGCGTAGGACAGCGGCGAATTCAGCTGGCCGATCGTCGCGTCGCCCGTGGTGGTCACCGAGATCAGTCCGGCCGCGTTGACGGCCGAATAGGCGCCCATCGACAGCGTCGCAGCTACCAGCGTCACGCCGTCCGAGCTGCTGGTTGCAACCACCGGCGCCGCGCTGGTGCCGGCCGCAAAGGTCATGCCGCGATTGGCGAGCAGCTGCATCAGGCCGCCGCTGGTGATGCTGGTGTTGATGGTGAGCGCGCCGCGCGCAACGTTCAGCGTCAGCGCGCCGCCCGCCGTCAGCGTCCCGTAGGTGCCGCTCGTGCCGACCACGAGATCGCCGGTGACCGCGAGGAGGCTGAGGTCGCCGACTGCCGAGCCGGTCACAGCACCGGAGATGTTCACCTGCAGCGGCTGGAATGTCGATCCGTTGAAGCCGATGCTGCCGCTGGCGCGCAGGTCGAGGTCAGTGCCAAGGATGTGGATCGCGCTGCGATCCGTAAAGCCGGCTTCGGCGTAGATGCTGCCGGTCGCAGCCAGCTGGATCGCATTGCCGGCGGAGATGTTGCCGAGGATGAGATCGCCGGTGGTCTGCTTCACATAGATGCCCTGCGCCGACGAGACCTGGTCGAGCTGGTCGTTGCCGGGGTCGGCGAACGCGATCTGGATCGCATTCGGATTGGTCGCGGGATTGCTTCCGGCGGTCCCGGGGGCACCGATATTGCCGTGCTCGGCGATCAGGGTCAGGTTGCCGATATCACCCGATATCACGGCCCCGCCCACATTGGCGGAGATGCTGGTCACGGCGTCGAGCTTGACGTCGCCCCGACCGGTGACCTCGATGCCGTTAGCCCGTGCGGCCGTGATCGGACCGTAATTCGCGGTGACGCCGCCGAGTGCGAGGCTGTTCTTGCTGCCGAGATAGATATTCGTCAGCGCCTTGGCCGAGATCGCGATCGGGTTGTCGACCACGACGAGATTCTGCTGCGACAGGCTGACCGTATAGGTCGTGACATGGGTCGTCGGATCCGTGACCGCGCCGACGGTGAGCTGACCGGGACCGGCCGTCGCGAGCAAGCCCCTCTGCTCCGGCGTCAGCGACGAGGAATCGACGCTGGTGAAGGTGAAGGTCTGGGGCGCCGCCGAATTGCCGACCGAGCCACGCGGCGCGTAGAACATGATCTGGTTAGCGCTGACATTGGCCACGACGTTGTCGTCGATTGGCGGCGGTGCCGCGCCGACGGCCGACGACGAGACCGTGTAGGCGAGCTGGCTCTGCGTCCACTGTGAGCCCGCGGTGATGATGCCGTACACCCGCTCGGTCGATGCGAGCGTATAGGTGTAGTTCGCGTTGTAGGCATCGAGCGCCGTCTGCAGCGCCGTGTTGCTTGGCAAGCGCTGATTGGCGGTCGAGACGCCGTCGAACAGCTTGGTGAACAGGGTCGTCGACAGCGAGCTGCCGAACAGGGTCGCCAGCGGATCTGCGGGCGCGGTGCCAAGCAAATTCGTCAGCGAGCTCTTGAGCTCGTCGGTGCTGATCTTGCCGAGCAGGAACTGATCCCGCAGGAACCGCGTCGTCGCCTCGGCCTTCATCTGCGTCGTCGTGACGTTGGCGGGATCGATGCCGAGCTTGGCAGCCACCTGCGCCCGCAGCACCGTCAGTCCCACCGAGGTTGGATTGTAGGTGCTGCCGTTCGGGAACGCGATGTTCTTGAGCTGGAAGTAGTCGTTATAGGCCGACGTCACCATGGACTGGTAGCTGTTGACCGCGTTGGTGGCGGCGTTGCCGCTGAGCAGATCGAGGCTGGTCCAGACGTTCTGGAGATGCTGGCTCTGCGCCTGGGTGAGACCAACCGCCGCTCGGCCGTTCAAAATGCTGGCCTGGTTGCCGTCGGAGCCGGCGGCCTCCAGGAAGACCGGGCCGCCGGTCGACTGGATCGTGCCGAGGCGCAAATCGCCCTTGGACTGGACGATATAGGTGCCGGTCGCCGAAGCGCTGTCGAGAACACCGCCGTCGACGGTGCCGTCGGCTTGGACCGTCCCCGTCGCCTGGATCACCAGCGGATTGATGTTGGTCAGGGTGGACGCGCCGTTGACGACGGCGCTCGTCGCGCCGATTGCGCCCGCGGTGGAGTTGATCTCGATATTCTTGCCGATCACGACGGGGGTGGCGACGTTGTAAGCGGCCGCCGAGTTGATGTCGCCGGTCGCCGAGATGAAGACGCTGCCCTGCGGCGCGCGCCCGGAGACACCCGAAGCGACGGCGACCTGGTTGATCGAGAGCGAGCCGACGGCCGCGATTGCGATGTCGCGATCGATCGACGTGGCGGTCAGATTGCCGCCGTAGACCTGCACCTGGACCGGCGTGCCGCTCGCGCCGAGCGAACCGATGCCCCCATCGGCCTGCAGCGTCACGTTCTTGCCCGAGATCATCGGGTTGTTCGCGTTCGCCCCGGACGTAATGGCCGAATTGGCACCGGTGGCGATCAGCGTCGTCGAACCCGAGAGGTTGTTGATCGGCCCGTTGATGACGATGCCGGAGTTCGAGCTGACATTGACCGTGCTCGCGCCGCCGCCGCTGAACTGGATGTTGATCGGGTTCGACGCCTTGACCGTGTTGGTCAGCGTCAGGGTCAGGTGATCGTAGATCTGCTGAAACCAGTCGAAATGGGCGTCCGCACCGCAGCAATTGCCAGAACTCGTGTTGTAGCCACCGCCGTGATAACTGCCGGTCGCCGTGACCACCTCCTGGAAATTGGCGGTCTGCAATTGGCCGGTATTGCCGCCCCCGCCCGTGGCCTGCATCACGTTCTCGACCAGGCTGATGGTGCGGGTCCAGTTCTCTCCGGTCGCCGCATTCGGCGTGTAGTGCCAGCCATAGTCGAACTGCGTGCTGGTCACCGGACGATCGAGCGTCGCCGTGTCGACCCACTGGTAGTACATGTTGGGCTTCACGGCGTACTGGATGCCAGCCGTTCCGCTCATGCCGGTCAACATCGCGCCGGTGTACGCGCTCGCATTGACGCCGGCTGTCCTGTACGTCGACACCTGCTGTCCACCCGACGCGGACGGATTGTAGACGTACCAAGTCGTCTGCTGCTGAAGCTGATCGACGATCTGAATCACGCTGGGCGCGCTGACGCCGGTGTTGATGGTATTGGTGACGAGCTGGAGCCCGGTGGAGTTGTTGACCGTGATCGTGCCCGCACCGCCCTTGACCGCGATCGTGCCCTGGGAGGTGCCGTCGGTCGATGTCGAGATGATCTTGCCGTTCAGATAGACGTAGCCGCCCGAGCCCTGCACCACGCCGTTCACGAGGATCTGGTCGGTCAGCGCGTTGTACCGCACACCGATCTTGATATCGCTGGCGACCAGCGGCGCGGCAGCTGCCGTGAT
Source organism: Bradyrhizobium sp. 141 (assembly GCF_023074055.1). Taxonomy (GTDB): domain Bacteria; phylum Pseudomonadota; class Alphaproteobacteria; order Rhizobiales; family Xanthobacteraceae; genus Bradyrhizobium. The sequence continues at coordinate 22,475 of NZ_JADPKR010000013.1, read as the reverse complement.
GTCGTAATAGCTGCCGTTCCGCGCGTTGGCCTGGGCCTGGGCGAAGGCCGCGCTGTTACCCTTGAGGCTGTTGATGGCGGACAACGCGCCGCTGCCGATGTCGACCGAGTAATTGCTGCTCGTGCCGCTCTGGATCAGCCCGTTGACGTTGATGACACCCGCCGAGATGATGATCGCCTGCCCGAGGATGAAGGGCGCGTTCGCGGGGTTCTGGTATCCCGAGGGCGTGGTCGAGGCCCAATTCGTGATCGCGTTGGTGTTCGCGGTCCTCGGGGTGATCACATCGTTCTGGATGTTGACGACCTGGAAATAGGCCCCGCACCCATCGCAATTGAACGGCGAGTAGAACCTGGCCGTGTGGTTGGTGGTGACGGTGTTGCCCTGGGCATCCGTCGAGGTCGTGGTGTAATCGTAGGTCGTGTTGCTGAAGACGCCCTGGCCGGCATAGGTGTTCCGTTCCCACGGCGCGGTGACGATCGGTTGGACCGTCGGCCCTTCCATCGCCGCGAGCGTGGCGGTGCTGCCCACGCTGCCGCCGCCTCCGTTGGGCGTGCCGTTGCCCATCGGCAGGAAGATTGCCGAATAGAGCGACAGGCCGTCGTAATAGGTCATCAGCATGCGCGCGGTGAAGACGGTGCTGTTGGCGGCCGTTTGTTGAACGCCGGTATTTCCGTCGACGCAGCAGTAATAGAAATACGGGTGATTGCCGCCTGCGCCGATATGCGGGCTGGTCGCGTAGTCGCCATAGGCGCCGAGATAGGTCGCCGCCGCCATCACCGCCGTCAGCGTGTCGTTGTCGGCCGGCTTGTACTGCACACCGGCCCATTGCGCGGTGACATCGTGGTTCGAATTGTAGAAGCTGCCGATACCGCCGAGGAACACGAACGAACCGTTGGGCGCCACCATCTGGATGGTGGCGGCATTGAGCGACTGCGACGCGACGATGCTGCCCAGATTGTTGGTGATCTTGAGCAGGCCACCTTCATTGGTGACGATGCCGTCGAAATAGATGTCGGGCTTGCGGGTCAGCTGGTTGCCGCTGCCGTCGACGCCGAGCCCGCTGTTGGGATCGACGCGGTTGTAGGTCGCCGAGATGTCGATGATCGGCGTCGCGCTCGGCGTGGCGGTGAAGGTCACGTTGGAATGCGAATCCGGATCGACATGGTCGATCTGGCGGTAGGTGATGTTGCCGCCGGTCACATTGGTGACCGTGAGGTTCGCGAAGTCCATGAAGTCGAGACCGCGGTTCTCGACCTTGATCATCGGCGAGCCGCGCGCGATGACCGCCGGCGCCGAGTGACCGGCGAGGCTGTTTCCGCTCAGCTTCTGAGCCAGGATCGAGACGTTGCCGGCGGACACCAGCATGTCTCCGAACGCGAACGCGTTGCCGGGGGCGTCGGAGGTGTACGGCGCCTGCTGGATCAAGGCGTTGATCTGACGCTGGAAGTCGCCGGTCGGATCGGCGCCGGACGGGGCCATCGTCGGCGTCGGCGTCCGGATCGCGAGCGCGGACCGGATCTGCGTCTCGGTGAGGCCAGTCAGCGTGACGAGCTGGTTGACGACGTTCTGGTAGGGATTGAAGCCGCCGACGATGGTGTACTGCACCGTCTGGTGGTTCCAGCTCTTCACCGGGCTGAAATGATCGACGTCGGCGACGTATTCGAGCGTGGATGATAGCGACGAATACGGACTCGTCGTGCTCAGGGTCGGCGAGCTTGCACCGAGATCGATCGTGATCGTCACGTCGTTGTTGATGCCCGCCACCACCAGGCCGTTGAGCGCGACATCGCCGGTTCCGCTGGTGTGGCTGTGGTTGTCGCTGTTCTTCGCGCTGAAGATGTCCAGATACGGATTGTAATTGCTGCCATTGCCGGACGCCGTGACCTGCCCCTGGGTTGCGCCCAGGTAGATGTCGCGGACGCCGAGCACACGCGAGCCGTCGGAGAGCGTCAGGGTGCTGTCGCCCCCGGCATTGGCCGTGCCGCGGTAGAGGGTCGAGATCGGAATGGCGGTATTGTTGTAGACGACCGTCGTCGCAGTCGCCTGGATGCTGCTGAAGGTGATGGTGTCGCCCGACATGCCGGCGAAAATATTGATGTCGCGCCAGGCCTGGATCGTCGTGCCGCTGTCGACGGTGACGTCCTGGTCGGCGTGCACCCAGGTATTGGTGCTGGCGCCAACGCCGGCGATCGCGCCGTAGAGGCTGGCATTGGCGTTGTTGGACGCCGCCATCTTCGCAGCCGTGCCGATGAAGATCTTGCCGACGCTGAACAGCTCGCGGGCATGGATGTTGACCGCAAGCGTGGCGTTCGCCGTCATGTTGGATTCGGCGCCGCCGCCGGCAAAGAAGCTGGCGGTGGCCAGGCTCGCCGTGTCCCTGGTGTTCAGCGTGTTGTAGGCCTCGATGTCGATCACGCCCGTCGACGTGCGCGGGTCACCGTTGAGGCTCAGGATCGTTCCGGCGCCGATATTGGTGGTGACGGTCTGGGTGACATGCGAGTCGCTCAGCGCAGCGGCACCCGAGAACGAGCCGCCGGACCCGGAACGCGCACCGCCGCCGGCCTGGTTGACGATGTCGTTGGAAATGACAGCGATATCGCCGCCATCCGTATTGATGATCAGATGCGTTCCGATCTCGGCGGTGGTGGTCGAGGTGACGTCATTCTGCGCCTTGCCGGCGGAGACGCCGGCCGTGGACGCCTGGTAGGCATCGCCGTTGGAGGCATAATTGGTGGTGTGCGTGGCCCTGACGCTGAGGCCGCCGAAATAGAGCGTGTCGTCGGTCGTAGCGCCGTCGAACCGCGCATTGGTGACTGCGGTCGAGCTGGTCGTGGCGACCGCCGCGGCGCCGGCGTAGGTGCCGCCCGCACCGACCGTCGCGTTGGCGACGTTGGTATCCTTGCCCGTGGCGGTGATCTCGAGGATGCCCGTGTAGTTGGCGTGATTGAGGCTATCCATGTCCGCAGGCGCGCCCAGATAGGCATAGGTGTGCGCGTTCGAGGAGGTCTGAGCGACGGTCGCGCCCAGGGCCAGGAAACCACTCGAAAGGCCGGTCGCCTCGGCGTATTGAGCGCTGTCGTTCTGAGCCGCGATGAGCACATCGGCGTTCGGAAGCTCGATCCCGGTTCCGCCATACGCGCTGACGGTCGCGTTCTGGGAGGCTTTGGCGTAACTGCCCTGCGCGCCGATCAGCGAACCGCCGCCGCCGGCAAGCGCCTTGGCGTAGGTCGTCGTGCCATAGATCGTCGTCGTGCTTCCGTCAGTGTTGGTCTGCGTACCGATGATCGGGACGAGCGCCATCGCGGTCACGGCGAGCGCGCCGCCCGAGAAGATGGCGTTGTCGCCGACATCGGCCCTAACAGTAGCTCCGACCGTCGACTGGGCGATGGCGACGCCGACCGCAGCACCACCCACCGAGACGCCGATCGCCTCGCTCGACAGATTGGGCGTGATCGATGCCGTCACCAGCGTGCCGACACCGTTCGCGGACGTGGTGATCGAGGAACCCGCGCCGATCTCGGCGGTCACGCTCGAATTCTCGTGCGCCTCCGCATCCGCGCCGACGCCGGCGAGGATGCCGCCGCCCAGCGCCGTTGCGGTCGTCGACAACGTGCCGGCTCCAGCCGCGCCCACCGCCAGCGTCGAGGCATTGATCGTGGCATCGTCCAGAACCTTCGCCGCGACCGAGCTCGACCGTCCGGCCGTCGCGACCGAAGCGCCGACCGCTGCGGCACCGGCGGTGACGCCGCCTGTGAAGACCACTTGGGTCGAGGAATCCTGCGCCATGACGGCGACGCCGGTGCCGCCCGTGCCGGTGATCTGGCCTCCGAGCTGCGCTGTCACGGTATTGGCGACATTGCCGACCGCAACCGCAGCCTGCGCGCCGAAGTAAAGCGCCGCGCCGCCCGCGATCGCCTCGGTGTCGATGGTCTTGCCGGCATAAGGCCCGGTGTCGGCGTCCTTCACGACCGCTGCAACGGTCACGGACGGCGCGGATACGATCGCGCTCAGATTGGCCAGCACGCTGCTGTTGACGCTGGTGTAGCCGATGCCGGCGCCGATACCGACGTTCTTCGCGAAGCCGGCGCCGAGCAGGTACATCTTGGCCGCATTGGCGCTGGTGGCGCCGACATTGACCTGCGTGCCCGTGACGTTGCCGCCTGCAATCTGCGCGGTGACGCCGTCATTGCCGCCGGTCAGCACGCTACTGACGTTGTAGGTCGACGTCACACTGGCACTGTTCGGATTGCCGGCGGTGCCGCTCGCGACCGCGTCGCTGCCATGCGTATTGTTGGTGCCGGCATTCACGGAGGCAATGGTGCCGTTGCCGTTCTGGTTGAGTTGGCCGGTCTGCTGCCCCTGCGTATCCGGATCGGCGGTGTTGGTGCCGCTGATGATGACGCCGACGGTCGCACCGATGCCGACGCTGCCGCCGATGCCGGCGGTGACCGCGTAGGACAGCACTTCCTTGGTGCTGAGCGCGCCCACATTGATCGCGCCGGACGAATTCAGATTGCTGTTGCGGCTTTCCGCGACGGTCTGGCTCTTGAACACAATGATGTTGGCCGCTGCACCCACGCCAACGCCCGCCCCGCTGGCGCCGACCGCGAGCGCGCCGGCGATCTCCTTGATCGCAACGTCCTCGTTGGCGTTGATGGTCACCGCGCCGGCCGCACCGCCCGTCACCCCCTGCAGCGTGGTGTCGTAGACGCCGGCGATGGTGGTGTTGTTGGCGATCTCGATGTTGGCCATGCCGGCGATCGCCGCCGTGCCGGTCGAAAGCGCACCGCCGATCGCGTAGGCCTCGAAGCGGTTCTTGGTCTTGGCCTCGACGTCGAGCGCGCCGCTCAAATTGAGCGCGGTCGTGTGCGCAGCGCCGTTGCCCTGATAGTGGAACTCGTCGCCGACATAGGCCAGGGTCCGGTTCGAGGAGACCTGGACCAGGAACGCCGCGCCGATCGCGGCCTGGCTGCCATAGGCACCGGAGCCGTTCGCGGAGAAGATGCCGGTGTTGTTGTTGGCGTTCACCGTCAGTGACGAAGCCGTCAGCGCGCCGCCGTCGACATAGGCTTCCGTGGTCGCCTGGAAGACGTTGAGCCCGACCGAGCCGGTGTTGAAGCCGATCGCGATCGAAGATGCATCCTGCTCCGCATTGGCCTTCACGGTGACGGCGCCGACCGTCTCGCTCGACGACTGCACGCCGCCGACCGTGGCATTGGTGATATAGGCGAAGGTCTCGCGCGACATCGTCGTCGCGATGATCGTCGCGCCACCACCGCCGCTGCTGCCGTAGGCGATGCCGGCGCCGAACGCGCCGGAATAGGAGAAGCTCGACGCGGCGACCTCGATCTGCGGCTTGAGCGTCGAGGAGGTCAGGCGCGTGTCGATGGCCGCGCTGTCGATATAGGCTCGCGTCGCCCCGCTCATCACATTGGTGATGGGGTTGATCATGATCGCGATGCTGGAACTCGCGGCAAGCGAGGCGACGTTGGTCACGACGGCCTGGTGGGAACTCGCGACCACGGCAAGGCCGCGCACAATGTCCTGGTTCTCGGAGAGATCGGGCGTGGTGTCGGTCGGCGCATGGGCGGTGCCGAGATCGAACGCGTGGACGAGCGTGCCGTTGTTGACCGACAGCGTATCGGTGGTGCTGGTCCCGAGCGCGTCGACCTTGGTGTTGGCACCGGTGATATAGGCTGCGGTGGTTCCGGTGATCTGGTTGGTCACCAGCGAACCCGCGCCGCCGGCTGCCCCCTTGCTGATCGACAGCGCACCGGCAAACACGGCCGCCTTGTCGTTGTTGCCTGCAATCACGCCGACGTTGTTGGTGGCGGTGACATCGGCGCCGTTGGTGCCGTTGGTGCCGGCGGCGGTGATGCTGGCGGTGACGTTGGTCCCCATCAGATTGGTGGCGACCGAGCCGGCCAGCCCGACCTGCGAGGACATCGCGATACCGACCGCGATCGTCGAGATGCTGGCGTTCGAGTTCGCACCGATCGCAACGTTGCCCGAGGCCGTCAGCTTGGACCCGGTGACGCCGGCGCTGACATTGTTGGCGATGCTGCTGTAAACCAGCGCCAGGCCCGCGGCGCTGCCTTGCGTCGAGGCGCCCGCGACGGCGGCCGTTCCGGTGATGCTGGAATTGTCGGTCGCGGTGACGGACACGTTTTTGGCCGTGACGCTCGATTGCGTCGTGCTTGACAGGCTGTTGCCAATGGCCGCCGAGACAGTATTGGAGATGCTGCTGATCGTCGTGCCGCCGACGCCCGCGAACTGTCCGGTCGCAAGGCCAAAGCCGATCGTGACCGCCTGGATCTTCGAGGAGTCGACCGCACTCACACTGACATTGCCGTTGCTGCCGGCCGTCATCAGGACGTTGGCGATATAGGCCGAATGCGTGGTCGCGATGGTGTTGTAGACGATCGAGGCGCCGACATTGTTCTTGCCGGCCTGGATGAGGCCCGCAACGGAGACGATGCTGGCGCCCGGCCCGTTACCCGCACCGTCGTTGAGCGCGGCCGCGCTGAAATCGATGCAGTTCTGCCCGCCCGTGCCGCCGGCGACGGTGCAGGTATCCGAGGCGAGAAGATTGTTGTTCGACTTCTTGACGAGGTTGCCGAGCGCCGTATCCAGCGCCGACACGGCGCCGCTGTCCGCCAGCACCGTCACGCGTCCGACGTTGATGCTCACCGTCGCGCCGCTGTTGATATAGGCGGTCGTAGTGGGCGTGATCTCGCTGACGACGATCGCGCCGGCAAGTCCGTTGGATCCCGCCCCGCCCGAGGCCGCACCGGCCGCGATCACGCTGGCGCTGTCGGCCATCACCAGCAGGGTGTCGTAGTTGGAGATCGACGTGCTGCGGATATGCGCATCGGTCGCGTTGCCGCCGGTGGGATCGGCGATTGAGGCATAGGTCAGTCCGATGCCGACGCCGGCCTGGCCACCCGATATGTAGAGCGAGCCGCCACCGATCGCGATGTTCGTCGTCTGGTAGGCGTCGACTTCGAGCGCGCGATTGACGCCGGTCGACTGGCCCGTGATCGTCGAGCTCTCGATATAGGCATTGGCGCTGTCCGTGATGATGCCGACGGAGGCCGACAGCGACGCCGCATTGGATTTCGATCCCACCACGCCGAGCGCGACGACGGTCTCCGAGCCGCCATTGAGCGCCTGCACCGTCACCGAACTCTGGTTGTTCACAGTGGTGCCGTAGATATAGGCGAGCGTCGCATTGTTCGACATCGCCGCGGCGATCGCGCCGCCGATCGCGGCCCCCTGGGCGGATGCTCCGGCCAGATTGAGCGCCGCGGAGCCGGACCCATTGTTGAGCATGGTGTCGTTCAGCGCCTGGACGATCGTGTTGGTCACCACGGTCCCGGTCGTGGTGAACTTGTTGACCGTCGTGTTCCTGATATAGGCGCTGGTGCCGAGCGCGACGTCGCTGATCGACGAGCTGCCGGCGAGATCGATGCTGAAGCCGTCGGTGCTCGATCCCGAGGACGAGCCGATCTTGCTCGCGGCCGTCGCCACGCCCGCGGCCCCTCCGGTCGCGCCTGCGCCGGCAGCGCCCGCCTTGTCGGAGAAACTGGACGCCTGCGGCTCGGAGATCGATGCTGCGACGGCGGCTGCCGTGATGCGCCCGGAAGTGGTCGCGCTGAGCGTGAGATTGTCGACGTTGACGGCTCCGCTGCCGCCGCCATTGCCGGCAAACGGATCGTCGGCGCTGAACGGCCCCGGCCGGATGTCGGAATGATTGTCCCCGATATAGGCGGAGGTGTCGGTGTTTGCACCGAGATAGGCGACCGCCAACCCGACCGCCGAACCGCCGCTGGTGTTCCGGCTCATCGCGCCGGCCAGTGTCACGACCGACAGATCCTGCTGTGCCAGGATATTGACGGTCGGGGCATAGACGGTGGCTTGGCTGGAGATTGACGCATGCGTCGTGTTGTTCAGGAACCCGAGCGAGGTAATGCCGTTCAGCGCCAGCGCGCCGGCGGCTTTGCCGTTTGTCGGCGCGACAGCGACGAACTGATCGGAGGTGATCGCGTTGACGGCGATGTCGTCCGCCGCCCGTACCGTCGCGCCGTCGGAAATGCCGGCGATGGTGTTGGTGTTGAACTGGACGAGATTGAGCGCGCCGCCGACCGAAGAGCCGCCCGACGTGTTGCCGGTCAGGAAGCCGAGCGTGCCGACATTGCCGGCGGCGTCGATCGACGCGGTCGTCGTGGTCGCCGCGACCTGAATGCTCGTGTTGTAGGTGTGGAGGTCGCCATTGTCCATTCCGACCGACCAGCCGGTGCCACTGCCGCAGGCCGCCGCCGCGCAGGTTGCCGTCAGGTTCGCGCTGCCAGCGACCCACGCCGTCGTGTTGTTGTTCACGACGAAATGGTTCAGCGAGCCGGCGATGCCGATCGTGTCGCCGGCGTCCGCCGTGGCATTGGCGTAGCTGGTCAGGATGTTGCCACCGACGCCGAGACTGCCGTTGAGGTGGCTCAGAACCGCGCCGAGCCCATCCCATTTCAGCCAGGTGTTGGTGATGGGCAATTCCGTGGTGGCATCGACGGCGATGTTCGCCGCGTTGATCAGGGTGCCGCTGCCGACATAGGCGTTCGAACTGTGGGTGAAATTGCCCCAGGCGACGGCCGCGCTGATGGCCGTGCTCTCGCCGGACACCACGTCCTTGGTGATTGCGCTGGCGGTCGCATTGCTGCGAACGCCGCGATCGATGACGTTGCTGGCCACGGCGACGTTGCCGCTGGCATAGATGCTCGGCGCGCCGCCGCTCGGATTCTGCGCGATCGCAGCGGTCGCACTCTGGGTGCTGTTGGCCAGCGAGAGCGCACCGGCGGCCTTGAAATTGAAGTTCAATGGCACCAGCGACGACATGTGGTCCTGGATGATCGACGTCGGCGCCGTGACGCTGCGCAGTCCTGTCTCGATCGCCGCGATCAGCGCCGGCAGGCCGGCGATGGACGACGCCATCGTGGAATTGCTCGTGGTGTCGGAGGTGGCCTCGACCAGAACGGAGCCGTTCATCCGGCTGGCGGTATCGGTACCCAGCGATGCGCCGAGCGTCGCGGTCACCGACGTCGTGATGTCGCTGATCGCGAACGCACCGCCGACGCCGCCGCTCGCCCCGAGGCCGGGGGCCGCGACCGAGGTTGCGCTAGTCGAGAACGAATTGTTGTTGATCGCGCGTACCTTCAAGGTGCTGCCGCTCGTGTTCACCGTGCCCGCCGCAAGATGCGCGCCGCTCTCGACGTTGGCGATCGTCGTCACCGATCCCTTGGAATAGGCCACCGTCGGGACGATCTGCGCGCTCGTCGATGCCGCGAGGGCAGAGACGGCGATGGTCGCATCATTGAGCGCCTTGATCTCGAGGTTGCGGCCGGCATTGATCGTCGCGCCCGAGGCTACGTTGGTCGTGGCGGTGCCGTCGATCTTGCCGACGACGACGCCGGCGGCGACCGGCGTGAGGCTGCCGAGCAAGGTGGACGCGATGGCCGGATCCGAGGCGGTTTCCGATGCATGGGCGGAAATGGTGACATCGCCGCGGCCGTTGATGTCGGCATGGCTGTTGATGTTGATGGTCGCCGTGGCGCTGGCCGCGACATAGCCGCCATTCAGCCCGAGCAGCGAGGCGGCGAGCGTTGAGCCGACGAGCGCGAAATCGCCGGCCAGCGATCCGTTCAGGAAACTCGACACGGCCGTCGACGTCGCGGTGATCGAGATCGTACCGCCGGTGATCTTGCCGTCGACAGTGATCGCGGTGGCGGCGGTGGCCTGGCCGGACAGCTTGATGTCGCTCGCTGTTGCCGTGAGCGTCACGTTGCCGTCGGTGTAGTTGGACCCGCCGAAATTGACCGCCTGGGCCAGGATCTGCGCGCCATTCTTGATATCGATGTTCGGGGCATCGATGATGACGTTGTTGGCGTTGCCGGTCGAATGGCCGGAGCCATCGAGACGACGGGCATCGATCACCGCATGCGCGGCGAGCGTGATGGAATGATCAGCCTGGATGAGGTAGTTGGCACCGGCGCTGAGACCGGCGAGCGCAGCCGCGACAGAGCTGTTCGACAGCGTCACCCCGGTGTCGCCTTGGGCCGCGTCACCGACGACCAGGTCGGTCGGGTCGATCAGCAGCGTGCCGGCCTTGCCGCTGTCCGCGCTGAGGTTGACCTTGATGCCTTGGCCGATGTCGATGACGCCGTTCGCGCTGAAATCGACGAGACCGGCATTGCCGGTCTTCGCGCTGGCGTTGAACTTGGCCCCGCCCGCCACAGTCAGATTCTGGGTCGCCTTCAGGCGGATCTCACCGGCATCGCCGGTCCTGCTCGCGATATTCAGCCTGGCGTTCTTGCCGACCTCGATGTTGTTGCCGGCCTGAACGGTGATATTGCTCGGCGCCGAGGTTTTGCTGCGCGCGGTGAGGCGCCCGTTGACCCTGGCGTTGTTGACGGCACCGATATGGATCGAGCCGTTGCTGACGGTGATCGCGCTGGCGCTGCGCAGGCCCTTCGAATTGACCGAGGCTGCGAATTTCGCGGCGTGGTCGAGATTGGCGATGTCGCGCTGGCTGGCGCCGCCGACGAAGACGTTCTGCCCGGTCAACCGCACGCCATCCTGGGCGTTGATGCGGCCATAGATGCGGATGTTGCCGTCAGGCGAGACCGGAAATGAGCCCGCCATGAGATTGCCGACCGCCGTGCCGTTGATCGCCCCTCCCGGACCGATCAGGCTGTCGGTGAATTCGCGCGTCGGCGTCGAGACGTTGAGGCTGCCGACATTGACCACGCCGCTGCGGCCGACCACGAAACCCTTGGGGTCGGCGAAATAGACGTTACCGCCGATCGCGCCGTTCATGTAGGAGTTCAGCGTGCCGTTGACGTAGACCGGCGCGTCGCGAACGATGTTGACGAGATTTCGCGTCCCGGTCGGCAGTTGCAGGTTGACGGTGTTGCCCTGCCCGACGCTAAACTGGGAGAACGAGTTGAAGGCGTTGTTGCCCGAGACCGTCGACGTCGTGACGTTGGTGACGCTGCCGGAGGTCTGCAAGGAGGTCCCGGTGCGGCCATCGGGAACGATGACGTTCGCTGTCTGCGCCTGAAGACGGACGCTGAACACCGGCAGGAAGACCATCTGCATCGCGCAGAGCAGCGACATCGAACGGAACCGCGCAAGTCCGCGCAAGCCCGGTTCGTTCTTGTCTCGCCTCGCAGCCGGCCCGTGCATATCAGATTCTCGTCAGAACTGGCCGGGGGGCAGCTTGAAGATGTCGGGGCTCTTGGCGTCGGCCACGTAGAACAGCAGCAGGCTGGTCGGCGTCAGCACACGCTGGTTGTTCTCCTTGTTTTCGAACGTGCCCTGGAGCAGCAGGATCACCGAGCGGTCCTTGGCGTCGCTGCCGCGGAACATCACGATGCCGCCGGCGACGGGCATGTTGACCGCGATGGAATCGGGCTTGAAGCCTTCCCCCATGAAATGGGCGCGCAGGATGTTGGCGTTGGAGAACAGCTTCTCCGGCGTCATCGCCGTATCGGTCCCCTTCGACCAGACGGCGCCGATCTGGATCAGCGACTTCGACTTGTAGCCGAACACGTAGGAGAGCTCGGCGGCCCCGCCGCTCGGCAGCAGGTCCGGAACGGACAGCAGGATGCTGTGCGTCAGCTCGGACGCGTTGTCCTGCGCCTTGATGGTGTCGGGCTTGACGTTGAAATCCTTCGTCATCGCCGCGCGCACATCGGCCTCGTTCATGCCAAACTTGGCGGAGCGGAAGCCGTCAATCGCTTTCGACTTGTCCTCCGCTCCCGGTGCCTCGGCCGACGGTGCCCCGGCGGCGACGGGCGTGCCGGCTGCAGCGGGAGCACCGGTGGCAGCGGCTCTGGGTGCCGGTGCAGCCTTCTGCTTCGGCACGGCGCCCTGGGCCGCGAGCGGCCCGGCTGCAACGGAAGTGAACAGGCCGACGACGGCCGGAATGAGATAGATTTTGCGCATCGAAAACCTTCGAAACAACTTGAAACAACGCTTCAAAAATCGGCAGCTGCGAAATCGGCTTCCCCGAGCCGTCGTCGCAACCGAGACGGAAATGCTGCAACGCCACAAGGCGTTACAAGGCGCCACGGAGGAGACAAGACTCGAAACAGCGACTCTCTGGCAGCGTAGGAATACGGTATCGGGCTGCCAAACGCTGCGAATGAGCATTCATAAGCGCATTTTTTCATCAATTGTGGACACCGGCCGTTCGCGCTAAGCATCCGAACTGGGGCAAGCCATCATGCAAAGAATTCCATGACCGAACGGCGTTCCGCTTTCGCGGTCGATCGCCGCGGCTTCATTCGCCTTGTGGGCGCAACCACCGCAGGATGGATCACGCTCGGCGCAACGTCGGATCGCATGCGCATCGTGGCCTCACTGACGGCATTGCCCCTTGACGACGAGCTGACCAGACGGAGCATGATCGACAGCGCGACCTCCCGCCTTGGCGGTCTCGTCGTCGGCTTGAGGCAGCGCGGCTGGGTCGAAGGTGTCAACTTCCGCCTCGAGCTTCGCTCGACCTTCGGCGCACCGGACAGGCTGAAGGCGGCGATTCAGGAACTGCTCGACCTCAAGCCGGACGTGATCCTGACGGGATCGACGATCGAAACCGCAGCCGTCCTCGCAGCCACCAAGACCATCCCGATCGTTTTCGCCACGGCCAACGATCCCGTCGGCAACGGTTTCGTCGCAAGCCTCGCCCATCCCGGCGGCAACGTCACCGGTTTCACCAACAGCACCGCCGAGATGGGCGGCAAATGGCTTCAGCTGATCCGCGAGGCCGTGCCTGACGTCGCGCGTGTCGGCATCCTGTTCAACCCCGCGACCACGCCGCGCGGCGGGCGTTTCTTCCTCGAATCGATCGAGCAGGAGGCCGCGGCATGCGGCGTGTCCGCGATCCCCGCCCCCGTCGACGCGCCTGCGGAGATCGACGAGGCCATCAGGCGCATTTCCGAACCGCCCAAGGCGGCGATGGTCGCACTGGTCGATAGCTTCCTCGTGGTCAACCGCAAGGCGGTCGTCGCGGCAGCCGACAAATATCGCGTGCCCACGATCTACCCGTTCCATTATTTCATGGATGCGGGCGGGTTGATGAGCTACGGGCCGACGCTGGAGGTGCGCTCGGCCGACTACGTCGATCTCATCCTGCGCGGCACCAAGGCGGGTGATCTTCCGGTGCAATCGCCGCGGAAATACGAGCTGCTGATCAACCGCACCGTCGCCCGCACGCTGGGATTGACCCTGCCATTCACCCTGCTCGCGCGTGCCGACGAGATCCGCGAGTGAACGAGACGGTCGACCAGGGAGCTTTGCGGACGCCTCCCGGCCGGCTGTTCCGCAAATATCTCTACTCGATCGTCGCCCTCGCCTTTGCCGCGCTCGCCATCAACACCGGCTTCGACGTCTGGTTCTCCTATCGCGAGCAGAAGCAGCTTCTGGCGGCAACCCAGCGCGAGCAGGCAGCGTCCGCGGCGATTCAGATCGGCCATTTCGTCGGCCAGATCGAAAACCAGATCAGATGGCTCTCGCGTCTGCCGCCGGAGCTGTCGACCAACGAGGACGAGCGCCTGAACGCGATCCGTCTCCTGCGCCTCTCGCCGGCGATCGCGGAAATCGCCGAGCTGGACTCGCGAGGGCTTGAGCAGGTGCGCGTGTCGCGCCGTGTCGCCGACAGGGTCGGCAGCAAGGCCGACCTCTCCGCCTCGCCCGCCTTTCGCGGCGCGAATGAAAGCCGGGCCTATTACGGGCCGGTCTATTTCTTCGGCGATACCGAGCCGTACATGACGCTTGCCACGCGCGGCACCGGCCGCAATCCCGATGTGATCGTCGCCGAGGTCAATCTGCGCTTCATCTGGGACCTCGTCACCGGGATCAGGGTCGGCAATACCGGCAAGGCCTATGTGGTCGATCGCATGGGGGTCTTGATCGCGCATCCCGATTTGTGGCGGGCACTTCAGCGTAGCGACCTCTCCGGCCATGCGGACGTCCGCGCCGCGCTCGATGGCGTGGGGCCGGCTTCAGGCGGATTGGTCAAGGAGGATCTGACCGGTCAACGCGTGCTCTCGACCTATGCGACGGTCCCTTCGCTCGGCTGGCTGGTGTTCGTCGAGCTGCCGCTCACCGAAGCCTATGCGCCGATTTACGCATCGATCGGCCGTTCGACCTTTCTCCTCGTCGTCCTGCTGGCCGGTGCGGTGCTGGTGTCTCTCTTTCTCAGCCGGCGCATGGCGGGGCCGATCCAGCTCCTGACGCAGGGCGCGCGGCGGATCGGGAGCGGGGATCTCGGCTTGCGGCTCGCGATCAAGTCCGGCGACGAGCTGGAAGCCCTCGGCGACCAGTTCAACCGCATGGCCGCGCACCTGCGCGACTCCTACGCCACGCTCGAGCGCAAGGTGGTCGAGCGCACCTCCGAGCTGGAGAAAGCGCGCGATCACGCCCTTGCCGAGCACGATGCCGCCGAGCGCGCGCGGAGCGCGGCGGTGGCGGCCAATGAGACGAAATCGCGCTTCCTCGCCGTCGTCAGCCACGAGCTGCGCACACCGCTGAACGGCGTGATGGGCGTGCTGCAATTGCTCGACGACGGCAGCATCAGTGAAGCGCAGCGGCGCCACCTCGCGACCGCTGCGGCGTCGGGCGAAACGCTGATCGCACTGGTCGATGCCGTCCTGGAATATGCCCGCCTGGAGGCCAGCACCGAGACTCTGGAGCCGCGCAATTTCCGCCTCGACCAGCTCATCGACGCGGCCGCCGAACTGATGCGTCCCCAGGCCTTCGGCAAGGGACTGACCTTCGACCTCGCCTGCGATGCGTCGGTCCATACCTCGGTGCATGGCGATCCGGTCAGGCTCAATCGCATCCTGCTCAATCTGATCGGCAATGCCATCAAATTCACGCCGTCAGGCGGGATCACCGTGAACGCGGCCGCCGAGCGACACGACGATCGTATATTGCTGCGCATCACCGTTCGCGACACCGGCATCGGCATCGCTCCCGACATGCACGAGCGGATCTTCGAGGATTTCGTGCAGGCCGACGACAGCATCGCGCGACGCTTCGGCGGCACCGGCCTCGGCCTCGCGATCGCGCGGCGCCTCGCCCGCCTGATGCGCGGGGAGCTGACGGTTGCGAGCACGCCGGGCGCGGGCAGCACGTTCACGCTTCAAGTGCCGCTCGGCCTCGCCGCGAGCGGCGTCGCGCAGGGCGAGCTTCCGATCCCGTCGCGGCAGCTCCGCGTGCTCTTGGTCGACGACGATCCCGTCAATTGCGAAGTCGGCGAGGCGATCCTGAAGAGGCTCGGCCATCTCCCCACCATCGCCAGGAACGGCGCGTCTGCCGTCGCACTTGCCCGCGACCAGGCGTTCGACGTCATCCTGATGGATCTGCACATGCCCGACATGGACGGCGTGGAGGCGGCCTCGCGGATCGGCAAGCTCGGTCTGCCGAAGATGCCGCGCATCATCGCCGTGACGGCGGACGTGTCGTCCATCGCGCGCGAGCGGCTCGCCGGCGCCGGCATCGCCAAGGTCGTGAGCAAACCGATCCTGATCAACGCGCTGCGCGAGGCGATCGAGGAGGATTCCCAAGACCCGGCAGCGGCACAACTTACCGCAGGTGCATTGATCGACCTGCACTTTCTCGATGACCAGAAGGAGCTGCTGGGCGCGGCGCAAATCGCAAAACTTCGTCACCTGCTGGAGGAGACCAGCGACAAGTTGATCGCGGACATCAGCAAGGCGGCAGAGATTGGCGATCACGCGCAGCTCACACGATCCGCCCATCAGCTCGGCAGCGCGGCGAGCGCGCTCGGCCTCGCGCACCTGTTCGAGCGCTGCCGAGAGATCGAAGAGGCCGCGCCCACGCTGTCCGCGCCCGAATGCGAGAGCGCCGCCCGCAAGCTCGCCGCGCTTCAGAAGGCCTCGATAAGCGCGCTGGACGAACTGCTCAGGCCCGTCGAGCAGCGTTCGGAGTGACCATGCACGAAATAGAACTCGATGCCAGCAGTTGGAAAACCGCTCAGGATTTTCGGCAAGCGCTCAAGACTGCAATAGGAGCGCCGGAATGGCATGGCGACATTGTGGGCGCATTTCTGGACTCGATTTTTGGAGATGGGATGAACGCCCTCAAACCTCCCTATGTGATCAAAGTCGTGAACACGTCCAATTTGGCGCCCGATGTGAAGGAGCTGGTCCACGATTTTTCATCTGCGATTGCAGGGACACGCGCGCGTCGGCTTGCGCGCATTGGTGAGGATGTTGCGGTTCGGCTCGAGATCGAAAACTAGGAGGATGTGCGATAGACTCCCCAACTAGCCATTGCAAACCCAGCCGCGCGTCCAGTGTGTGGTCTGTCATGGTGCTGACCTCAACGGGACTGCCATCGCGCCGGGGATTGCGTCCCGTTCGCCCACCTACATGTTTCGGCAGCTCTATGACTTCAAATCGGGCGCGCGGAAGGGCGCCAATAGCGAACTCATGAAACTGGTTGTCGAGAATCTCAGCATCGACGACATGATCGCGCTGGTAGCCTATTCAGCGTCACTCAAGCACTAACCCGGCCGGCAATGTGCCGCCGGCCGGGCCAACACGCCACACAAGGGATCAACTTCCTTCGTGCGGGACCTGTGAACATTGCGCTGTCATGAGCCGGAAGTTTTGACGACGAGCTTTATGTTCAGCATGTTGACGCCCTTGAATGGGTTCGGCGCGCTTTCGATTGTCCCCGTACCCGTGGCGTTCGCATAGGCCCCTGTGCCCGACAGGATCGTGTATTCGCCCGTCGATTTGCCGTCTTTCGCCGAACCGGTGTAGCGCGCCGTAATCGAACCTTCCTCGAACGTGTAAGTGCTATAGCCGAAGAAGGGGCCCGACCCTTTGAGCAAGTCCGAAGTATTGACGAACTCTTTCACTCCGATACGACCATCGTTGAAGACGGCGACCCCAAAGAATTTGCCAGACACAACCGTCTGCCCTTCGACGTTTGCGGCCTCTATTACCTTGAGGTCGATCGGCTTCGTGACCAGCTTGAACTCAAGCACGCGCTCACCGGCTACAGCGGTTGACGCCGCGACGGCCAATGCCACGCCAGAAAGGAAAAAGGTGAGAGACTTCCGCATAGGTTCCTCCTGCGCTTGTTGAAATCAAGTCGAGAAGTGCCGGCGAGCTGCACATCATGCCCCGGCTCTTCGCGGCGGCACGAAAGGCAGCCCTCGGCAACGCCCCGGTAGCGACTGAAGCTCGCTGTAGCCTAAGGCGCGAAGTCGGGACGCAAGTATGAGTCCCAAGCGATGGGAAGAAAGTTCAGGTTCCGTTACGGTATAATAGTGTCCAGCCACCTGCACTGGACTCTCGGTGGGTCGCCTACTAAGCAAGTCTTGGTCATCTTGATCAGATGGGCGTGCCCGCCTCCTCCTCGCGACCAAAACGCTCGACGAGGAAATCGATGAACAGCCGCACTTTCACCGACAAATGCCGCGTCGGCGGATAGACCGCGTAGAGCGCGAGCGGCGGCGCAGAATAGTCGCCCAGCACCGTTCGCAACCGGCCCTTCTTCAACGCATCGGCAGCAATGAACTGGGGCAGCAGCGCCAGCCCCCTGCCCTTGATCGCGACGTCGCGCAGCACTTCGGCATTGTTGACGCAGAGCGACCAGGCCGGCTGGATCCAGTGATCGCCATCAATGCCGGTCAGCTTCCATTGGTTGCCGGTGAGCAGGAAGCCGTAGGTGAGCGAGGCGTGCTCGCGCAGATCCTGCGGATGCCTAGGCGTGCCGTGACGCGCGAGGTAATCCGGCGAAGCGCAGATCATGCGCGGTATCGGCATGATTTTTCGCGCGATCAAGCTCGACGATTCCAATTCCGCGATCCGCAAGGTCACGTCGAAGCCGTCTTGGACCGGATCGAGCAGATCGTCGCTGAGCACGATCTGGAGCTGAAGCTCGCCATAGCGCGCCATGAAATCGGCCAGCACGGGCCCGAGCCGCATGGTGCCGAACGACATCGGCGCGTTGACGCGGAGCAGCCCCCGCGGCGCCGACTGGGCCTGCGTCACCGCCTGGTCGGCCGCCTCGACTTCCGAGAGGATGACGAGCGCGCGTTCGAAATAGCGCTGGCCGTTCTCGGTCGGGCTGGCATGCCGCGTAGTCCGGTTCAGCAGCTGGACGCCGAGACTCTCCTCGAGGTCGGCGATGTATTTGCTGATCGCCGAGCGCGACAGCCGCAACTGCCGACCTGCCTCGGCAAAGCTGCCGCTTTCGACCACCTTCACGAAGGCCCGCAGACTGCCGAGCTTATCCAAGGGCCCGCCCTGGCGATTGTTTCCAAATCGTAGACATAGCGGTCATATTTGCATGGATTGTCTCCAATCCAAAGCGGAACAATATTTCCCACCAGAGCAAGACGCTCCCCGAGCTTTGGAGGACGACAATGTCTGGACTGCACCACGTGACCGCGATCGCCGGCGACCCCATCCGCAATTTCGGCTTCTACACGAGGGATCTCGGCCTGCGCTTCGTCAAGAAGACGGTCAATTTCGACGATCCCGGCACCTATCACTTCTACTACGGCGATGAGACCGGCCGCCCCGGCACCATCCTGACCTTTTTCCCGTGGGCGGGCGTTTCGGCCGGGCGTCGCGGCGTCGGCGAGACCCACCAGACCGCTTTCCGCGTGCCGCAGCGCTCGCTCGGTTACTGGACCCAGCGCTTCACCGAAAAGGGCATTGCCTACGAGGCGCTGGAGAAGCGCTTCGGCGAATCCGTGCTGCCGTTCACCGATCCTGACGGCATGGCGCTCGCGCTGGTCGGCATATCAGGTGCCGAGAGCGAGCCCGGCTGGAGCAATGGCGAGGTGCCGGCCGAGCATGCGATCCGCGGCTTCCACGGCGTGACCTTGCTGCTCGACAGCGCGGCGAAGACGGCTGCCGTCCTCACCGACGTGTTCGGCTTCAAGGAGACCGGACGCGAAGGCTCGGTGATCCGCTTCAAGACACCTGGCGACGTCGAGGGTAGCGTGGTCGACATCTACGAGGCCAAGGGCTTCCTGCGTGGCCATCAGGGCGGCGGCTCGGTGCATCACATCGCCTTCCGCGCGGCTGACGATGCCGAGCAGGGCCGGATGGCGCAAAAGCTCGTGAGCAATCACGGCCTGCATCCGACCGAGCAGCGGGACCGCAACTACTTCCGCTCGATCTATTTCCGCGAACCCGGCGGCGTGCTGTTCGAGATCGCGACCGACATCCCCGGCTTCGCCGTAGACGAGCCCGTCGCGACCCTGGGACGTGACCTCAAGCTGCCTGTTTTCCTCGAGCAACACCGCAAGCAGATCGAGGGCGTTCTGCCGAATTTGGAAGAGACCGCGTCATGACCGAGAGTGCTTTCATCCATCGCTTCGAGCCCGCGACCCGCGCAGGCTCCCCTCCGCTCCTGCTGCTGCACGGCACCGGCGGTGACGAGACCGACCTGCTAGGGCTCGGCAAACTGATCTCATCAGGCTCCGCCCTGCTCTCGCCGCGCGGCCGCGTGCTCGAGCACGGCATGCCGCGCTTCTTCCGGCGTCTCGCCGAAGGCGTGTTCGACGAGGAGGACGTGCGCCGGCGCGCGCACGAACTCGGCGACTTCATCGCGGATGCGCGAGAGCAATACGGCATCACCGCACCGGTTGCGGTCGGCTTCTCCAACGGCGCCAACATCGCCGCCGCGTTGTTGCTGCTGAAGCCGGATGTGCTTGCAGGCGCGATCCTGCTGCGCGCCATGGTGCCGCTGTCGGATCCGCCAACAGTCGATCTTGCGGGCAAGCCGGTCCTGCTGTTGTCCGGACAAGACGATCCAATCGTGCCGGCCGGCAATTCGGCACGGCTCGCGGCACTGCTGTCGCAGGCTGGCGCGAATGTGAGCCACAGGATCCTACCGGCGGGCCACCAATTGTCGCAAGCCGACGTGACGTTGGCCCGCGACTGGATCGGCAACGTCGACGCCGAGGCAGCATGACCGAACAGCGGCGCATCGTTTCCGAACGGTGCGCCGCCTGTCAATCGAACCAGCCGCGCCGCTTGAACCAGATCAGCGGCAGCACACCGCTGGCGATGATCGCGAGCCAGGCCAGCGGATAGCCGAAGCTCCAGTCGAGCTCGGGCATGTGCTTGAAGTTCATGCCCCAGATGCCGACCAGGATGGTCGGCGGCACGCCCACGACGGACACGATCGTCAAAATCTTGAACAGCTCGTTCTGCTGGATGTTGATGAACCCGAGCACCGCGTCGAGCAGCAGCTGGATCTTGTCGGACAGTCGCGTCTCGTAATCGCTGAGCGAAACCACGTCCTTCGACACGGCCTCCAGGCGCTTCTTCGACGCAGCCGTGATCCATTCACTGCCGACATCGCCCGCGAACGACGCAACGCGGCCAACGCCGAGTAAGACGTCGCGCGCCTTGGCGAGGCGATCGGCCAGCTCGCCGATGTTCTCCAGCGCCTCGCGCATCCTGCGGCTGGAGCGGACCGGCCGTTGCGTGCGGACGAGGCCACCCCTGAAGACGCCGCGGGAGAGCCTGTCGACCTTCGCGCCGAGATGCTCCAGGACATCGGCGCCACGGTCGATCATGGCTTCGAGCACGCTGGTGAACACGCACATGCCGTTCTCCAGGCTGTCGTCGGAGCCGATCCGCTTGCCGATATCGTCGAAGATCGGCAGCTCTGCAAAGCGCACCGTGACCAGCACATGCGGGTCGATGACGAATCCCACCGGCGTGATCTCCGCCTCGTTGTCCTCGTCGAGCCGGACCGCCGGCGAGCTGAGATAGAGCGTGCCGTGGTCGAGGATGAGGCGGCTAGACGCTTCGATCTCGCTGAGGGATTCTTCCGAGGGGATGCGGATGCCGAGCAGTCGTTCTACGAACTGCTTCTCCTCGTCAGTCGCGTTCAGGAGATCGGCCCAGATGATCTCCGAGGGCATTTCCGCACCGATACTCTGCCAGTCGTCGGACGGCCACCTGTAAAGCTTGAGCAAGAACCGAACTCCGTGGCCGCATCGTCATGCCGGACGGTGCATCCGGCCGTCATCTGACGTGCTAACGCATCAGGGTTCCAAACGTTCAATGTCTTGCGACGGGCTGCGTTGAGCTTCGAGCGAAATTCGCTTCCAACGAGCTCTCCGCTTCTCGACATGCCGCTACACCGCGCAAGCTGAACCGGCGGGCAACGAGCGCGATCACTCGATCACCTTGTCGGCACGGGCGAGCAACGTCGGGGGCAGCTCGATTCCCATAGCGCGAGCGGTATGGAGATTGATGTTGAGTGCGAATTTTGTGGGACGTTCGAACGGCAGATCACCTGGCTTTGCGCCTTTCAAGACGCGATCAAGCTGCAAGATCAATTGCCGACCAGCTTCGGCAAGATCAGGCCCGAAAGCCAACAGGCCGCCGCTTTCGGCCCAATCGGACGAAGGAAAGATTGCAGGCTTGTTGCTCGAGCCGATCAACTTGACAATCTCGGCCTTGTGACGCGAGAGCACGACATCCGGCGGAATCATCAAGGCGTCGAACCTGCTGAGGACGTCCGGGCGCAGTGCGTTTGCAAGATCGGCCGTATCGGCAATCTTGATGATCTCGACATCAAAGTCCAGCTTGCGGCCGGTTTCCTGAACCGCACCGAGGCTCAGATTGCCACCGCCGGTAATGGCTGCGATAGCGGCCAGACGGACCGCGCGCGGCGCAACTTCGCGCAGCAATTCGACGAGCTTTACGTTCGTTTCCTCTGCGAAAATCGCAATTCCCGTGACGTTATGGCCGGGACGAGCGAGACTTTCCGCCAGACCCGATGCGACAGGGTCAACCCCGACAATGGCAACAATGGGGATAGTCTGCGTCGCTCTGTATGCCGCTATCGCCGCGGGAAAGCTCTGCGCGAGGATGGCGTCGATGCCGCCTTCCCGCGCAACTGCCTTGGCAAGATCTGGAAGAAGATCAACTTGTCCTGCGGCGCTTCGAATATCCAACCGAATATTGCGACCTTCGATATAACCCAGGTCCTGCAAATTCCTCCGAAGGCCGACCAGCTCCGACGGATCAACCGGCGACAGCAGTACAACATGAGCTGATCTGGCCGGAGTTTGACCGGTTGCAGTGAGTGGCCATGCTGCGGCGGCACCAAGTGCCGTGATGAACTCGCGCCGCTTCATGTCGGTCCCCAGGGCTCGGGAGCACATCGTAGAGGTTCCGCGCAGTCAGGCAAATCGTCTGGAAGGCCGTGGCTCAAATTGCTCGAACGCGGGCGGTCGAGGCAAGCGTGGCTCGGCGTCCGGTCTACCACCGACCGCCCCATTACGCTGGCTTAAGCAATCGTCGGCTTAGGGTCGATTCCGTTGAAAAAGGCTGCAGCAATCCGATGTATTGGCGCCAGCGTGGATGCGAGCGAACGGCTGTATCAGCCTTTTATGCGGGCCTGATGGTTTG